>JBNLFG010000008.1:0-209658 GCA_050305405.1 Anaerolineales bacterium
GGAATCTTATTTTCATTTTGCCAGCCAACGGTGTGCGTTACTTGCGGGTGGGCGGGCGTAGATAAAACTTCGAGAGCAGGATTCTGCTTGGGTGTAGAAAAAGCCCGAAAATGCCGCAGAATCCCACCCGTCAAGTGCACGCTTTGTTGGGCTGCATTTCTCTAATTCTTCCTTTCAAAGACGAAAACATCAAAAGAATCTGGGTCTCCAAGAAAGATAGTTATATTGTAAGGCGGTTTTCTTCCCCGTAAAAGAAAAGATGTTATCAATCCGTTGGGGTAATTCGTCAAAGTATTAAAGTCAAGGACGATTTCCCAAGCACTTTGCCTTTTAGAAATCTCCCATGTTCCATTGCCAGAATAAAAACCGCCTGTTGATTCGCCAAAAGAGTTTACCCACCAGTCTGGCATATTTACCATTTTGAATGTGCCATCATCCTTGAACTCTATTGTGTGTGTTGATATTTCATAATTCCCTTCTTCGCTCATGCTTTGAAGGGACATTTCTGTTGGCTCCCAAATTCCAACAATATTATCCGTAGACGGCTTTTTAACTGGCAAAGATGGATCACTCAAAGATAAATTGCACAAGCCGCAAAACGTTATGATAAAAACAAGCGCAACAACAAAGATGCCGATGGATGTGCTGGTCTCTTTTTTTGCTTTCGCCAGTTTTGTAGAAATTCCAAAAGAGATGCCCCCAAGAGCACCTGCAACCAGAAGCGCACCAACGAGAATTGCTACCCCAAACACCCAATAAACTGGGTTGAAAATTGGTCCCATAATGATTCTTTAACCCTTTTGACAACCTGAAATTATTTTTTCTCGTTAGCGTTGGCAGCCCAACTAGTGTTTAACCGGATCGCATAACTGCTTATATACGATCCGCATAACACCCGAATTTGGGATGTTATACGGCATTAGCTTAGAATTTATTTATGCTAACTGTCATTTATCTTGAATAATTATGTAAAAAGAAGCTCTTTTTCAAGCAAGTTTACCACCATCTCCAACGAGTCTAGTCCCGACACAAAACGAGTCTAGACTCGTTCATCATCCTGTCTAGACTCGTTGCTCATCGTGTCTGGACTCGTTTTGCAAGCAATCCAGACACATTTAAGGTGACAGTCACCTTCAAAAATATCTGCGACAGGCAAGCATTCCCAAAAGGGAAGCCTTTTCACCAAAACGCCGCATGGAGATGACTATCACCTCCTTGCTTCGGCTTACTTCTTCTCAAAGGTATAGGTCTTCAATGCGTCCTTAAATTCTTTACCAGGGGTAAAGCGCGGCAAAACGCCCGTGATCTTGCTGCTATTCACTTCTTCAGCGGTCTCGGCGGCTTCGGTTTTTACCTTGACTCAGAATGAGCCAAAATCACCCAGCTTAACGATATTGCCTTTGCCCATCTCATCGGGGATGATCACCAACAACGCTTCGATTACGGCCACCGTATCCGGCATACTGACCGTCGACATCTCGGCTGCCCGCTTTGCGACTGCTCGCAAGCTGGTTTTGCCACTGGCAACCGCCGAAGGATAATACTTCTTCGGTGCGCTGGTATCGCTGGGGTTACCACGCTCTACAATATTATATTTAACACTCATTTTCTAGCCTCCTATATGGGTGTTGACTATTTTTGGGGATTTATTGGCTTCAACTCCCCGCAATAGCCAATCAGTGAATATTAAAGAATATTATAATTTAAGTACGCGGACAGACAACTTTCTTGCGAAATCCGTGCTTTTTATTGATAACCACTCACTCAGAACATACAATTACTTGGACGCTCATAATCAAGCGCATTTAGCCTTGCTTCCAATGAGAATACTGTTCCTTATTTCTTATAGTGGTTGTGAACCTAACGGATTAAGGTTTAGTTCCCACAATGGTATGCTTTAGCGTTAATTTTCTGGCTTATGGTGTGCGTTACCTGCCCAGAAGACTACCATCACCCATATAACGAACTTTTACACAGTAGAACGTAAACTTGCACGAAGCACGAGGTAGCCAACAACACCCGATGCAAGTGAACCCAAGATAATACCCAGTCTCTCATCAAATAATAAATTGATACCTGTTTCTTCAAACGCAAGTGAGCCTATAAACAAACTCATAGTAAAGCCTACGCCACACAACGCCGCCGTACCATACAAAGAACTCCAAGACATTCCAGACGGTAGGTTTGTAAATTTCAGTTTTATGAAAAGCCAGCACAACCCGAAAATACCAAATTGCTTACCAATAAACAAACCAAGTGCGATACCCACAGGAATGGTATGAAAAAACTGCTCCGAACTAATATTTATAAAACTTATACCTGCATTAGCAAATGCAAAGACGGGTAAGATAAAAAAAGCGACCACTGTATGAAGATCATGCTCTAAACTTTTAAGGGGCGAATAATGAGGCTCTGTTTTAGATTGTATGGGAATAAACATAGCTACTATAACGCCTGCTAGTGTTGCATGAACGCCAGACTTTAGCATTGCCACCCACATAATGATGCCGACTAGCAAATATACGCTTTTTGATTCTATACCGCGTTTATTTAGAAAAACAAGAATCAGGATACAACAAGCGACCACTAAAAGTGCGGGCAATGAAATATTGGCTGTATAGAAAAGAGCAATAATTAAAATTGCGCCTATATCATCGAAAATAGCTATCGAGGTAAGAAATACCTTTATGCTGGTAGGCACTCTCGAACCTAGCAAGGATAATATGCCTAGAGCAAAAGCAATATCAGTTGCTGCTGGAATAGCCCAACCTTTCATGGCTACAGAATCACCAGTGTTAAAATAGGTGTAAATTAACGCTGGAACCAACATACCGCCAATTGCTCCTATTCCGGGCAGAATAATATTTCGCTTATTTGAAAGCTCACCTTCAATAAGCTCTCGTTTCAATTCCAGACCGATCAGAAAAAAGAACACCGCCATTAATCCATCGTTGATCCAGAGTAATAAAGGCTTTGCTATCTCAAGAGCGCCAACTCGAATTTCAACGGGGGTATCAAGAAGCAATGTGTAATAAGATTGGAGGGGCGTATTTGCCAGCAACATGGCAAAAGCAGCGGCGAACATAAGCATAATACCGCCAGCAGATTCAAGTTTGAAGAAGCCTGATATAAACGTTTTTTTAGTATTATTCATGGTTTCCTTTGCATTCTAAGCAGGAAGCCGCCTAACGCTTGGCTTAGCTGCGGGGCAGGTTTGACTATGACGATTCTTTGTCAAAGGTCGAATTGACCTAAATCACGCCGCTCAGCCTTACGACCTGTAATTCGACATCCTACGTTGCTGCTCTATCACGGTATACAATCAGGGTAATCACATTTAATATGATAGTAATGATGAGAAAAACGGCTGAGGCAAATGCCAAAGCACTCATTGTATCCATAAGCGCAGACCAATCCGCAAGCTTAACACGATAATTGATCTCGAAAATCTGGAAACATAGCGAAATCGCACCAGCACTGATGCTCATAATGGACAGAGCGATCCAATTCTTACGGTCGTGCTTTCTATATCGTATGAGATTTATAATTGGGAGGATCCAAGCAAGTAAGCCAAGCACGAGACTGCCGAGATTAAGCAAAATAATCATTAGGTATTCCTTTTAGGAGAATTTAGTTAAATCGAGCTTGAATAAGAGCGGCCTACCGGTTGCGTTACCGGCTAGCGGGTGGGACAGGATAACGCTTTGTTGGGCTGTAGTCTTGGAGCCTCACTGCTTTTTCTCACTCAAAGTTTTATCTATAAGGCTGTAAATCCAAAGCCTACCATCAAAATCAGATAATTCAATTGTATGCTCATCAATCCATTTTTGAGGTCTCATCTGTACTGAATTATCTGAAACAAGGATTTCACGAGAATCATTAGCCAAATCGAGCAAAACAACTGAAAAAACATCAGGATTGACTCCGTCATAATCAACAATCGCTTGTCCTAAAACGATTTTACTCATGTCAAGTGACCATAACATAGCACCCGCTTGATTGAATTCAGGCTTCAATGAATAGCTTTTTACATCTTTACTTTCAAGGTTGATGACCTTTACTACCAAAGGTGTTGTTGGTTGTAAGATATAGGCTAATAACTTTCCGTCGGATGATAATGAAAATGAATAGTATTGACGCGGAAGAGGACTCAGAATTTCTGCAATTTTTCCGCTCGCTAAATCCAGATTAATTAATTCCCATCCATTAACAAAATAAATTGGACCAGATACTCCCCGTTGAACTGTCAAATACAAGTATTTATTGTCTGAAGTCCAATAAAAGGGCACAATAACTCCGTTGCCGCTGTCAGACTCTTTACCGTAATATTCCCCATAAGAAATAGTCCATTTTGCTGTCTGATTTACATCAACAATCCAAGTTTCATCATCGTTACAGTAACCAGTTGCCCAGGTTTGACTTGGAGACAATTCGGTATTGCCACAATTTGGCAATAGTCTTGCTAAAAGCGCATCGTAATTTAGAGTTGGCGTCTCAACAATTGCAGTTACTGTTGGCGTATCAGTATTGACTGCTTGGGCTTGGGGAGGAGCTTTTGTGGAGAGAGTTGTAGCCGTAGGAACAATATCACTGGTGGGCATTGCGACCTGCTGATTAGATGTTGAACAAGCAGAAAGCAAAATTAGAAAGATTGTCGAGAGTTTGTACAGCATAATTTTCATTGTTCAGAATATACTCCAAACAGCCCAACGGTTTGCATAAGCTGCCCACCGATTTTGCGAACGCAGCCCAATTTTACCCGAAACTCAAACACCAAAAATCGCGCCGCATACCCAGAGTCGAAGGCGGGACAGTCTTAATGCGGGGCTGGGCGTTTTTGTGTTGTGCAAGACGCGTTCACTAAAGCAAGATACCGTCGCTGACATGACAAGGTTTTGCATGTAGCTCTATTTCTGGCAAAGACTAATGCGCAAATTGTAAAAGTGATTTGGTGAAGCAAAGTCTATTGCTAGGTTTAGCCTGTCAAACTACTAAAATGCGCTAAATACTGTTAACAGAAAAAGCCCAAAAGCTAAAAATGTTGCAAGTGGAGCAGTAAGCCTTATAAACCAAAACAAAAATTTAGGATTGTAGATTGGTAAACGAAAAATGAAAGAACGATTTGCTAGTTGTTCCATTGAAGTCGTTAGATTTTTACGAGCCTTTATGACTTGAAACCAATAAAGATAAGACAAATAAACTCCCCCAATTGCTATTGCGAGTAACATAATTGAAAAGAGTAATGCGAAAAGAAAAGGAGGTTTTTCTCCAACAGAATGAACATTCACTTTGATTGGAATGCTGAACACAACGCCAGCCAAAAGTATGACGGTGCAGAGAACAAAAAAGGCAGCGTATCTTTTGAGCAGTTTCTGATGTTTTTGTTTTTCCATAATTTGATTTCTCAAAGGAAACGCCCAACTAGCGTTTAACCGGATCGCATAACTGCTTATATACGATCCGCATAACACCCTAATTTGGGATGTTATACGGTATTAGCTTAGAACTTATTTATGCTAATCGTCATTCGCTTGAAAAATTATGTAAAAAGAAGCCCTTTTTCAAGGAAGTTTACCACCATCATAAACGAGTCACGTTCTGACATTCGATGGAATCCCCCCCATAATCATCACGGATCGCAGGGGCGACTTTTTCTCTACACAAAGAGCTGCGCTTTTTGGCAAAACGCTGTTCACAGCAAAGTTTATCTTATAATCCAAACGGGGCGCCCCTACGTTATCCCATAAGCATTTCACGGCGAGATTTGAGTTGCTGAAAAGAACTAACAACCTATCCGAAAACTCCTTTGTAGTAACGGCTTTAGCCGTTCAGCGCGACTAAAGTCGCTACTACGAGGGAGCTTAGGATAGATACTAAATAAAGGAGAATATTATGCTTCCCAAGGCACCGTTTGGACGCACAGGTCATATCAGTACACGCACCCTCTTTGGCGCAGCAGCGCTGGCCCGCGTCACACAAGACGAGGCCGACCGAACAATGGATTTCATTGCCGAACAAGGGGTCAATCATATCGACATCGCTGCATCTTACGGCGAGGCTGAAAAGCGAATCGGTCCCTGGCTCAAACATCATCGCGATGAATTCTTCCTTGCCACAAAAACGGAAAAACGTACCCACGCCGAAGCGAAAGAAGAATTACACCGCTCCCTTGAATTGATGAACACAGATCATGTCGACCTGTGGCAAATGCACATTCTGGTCGATCCGGCAGAATGGGAAACCGCCATGGGAGAGGGTGGCGCACTGGAGGCCTTTATCGAAGCACGCGAAGAAGGTCTGGTACGCTTCCTCGGCGTGACCGGGCACGGCGTCACCATCGCGAAGATGCACATGCGCAGTCTGGCGCGTTTTCCCTTCGACAGCATCCTGCTTCCTTATAACTACCCAATGATGCAAAACCCTGCCTACGCCGCCGAATTTGCTGAACTGCGCAAATACTGCAAAGAGCAGAATATCGCCATCCAAACTATAAAGTCCATCACCAAAGGACCTTGGGGCGACAAGCCGCATACCCACGCTACCTGGTATGAACCACTGGAAAGCCAGAGCGACATTGACAATGCCGTTGCATATGTCCTGCAACAACCGGAATTTTTTCTCAACTCCGTCGGCGACATTTATCTACTTCCTAAAGTATTGGAAGCGGCAAAACGCTACGAAGAGATCGAAGACCCCGAAACCGCACTTCAAAAGATGGATCTGGCGCCGCTTTTCATGTAGGCATATAAAGCTCTCAAGCTTAAATGAAGACCGCTGAAGTTTTGGAAACTTCAGCGGTCTTTTTGCTCTCGTCTTTTCAGGCTACCGATACCGTCCCACACTCTCCGCAAGCTCAACCAGCAAAGTGATCACTGCCATTAAATACGCATCATCCATAATGACATTTAATTCATGGTAATACAATTCACCATCCCCAAGCTTAACTTGCATACTCGGCGTCTGCGAGCGGATATCCATCAGTCCCTGTCGAATTCCCATGGAAGAAAGCGCATTGCGGGAAAATTGCTCGGATGTACTCTTGATGACCAATTTTCCATCCAACTCAACGTCACCTAATTCCACATATTGCAGCTTCTTATTTCCCTGAAAGACTTTCCCAAAACCAGAAAGGAAAGAGCGGGCGGAAATCTCCAAGGCCCCAGAAGGATTTTCTCTTAATGCAACTTTGATCGAAGTATATGATTTTTTATATTTTCCCGATCCGCGCACAAACTTCTCAACCACAAAAGGATAGCCGCGATAGCTTCCTTTTACGCGTGCCCATTTGCTCAAGGCTTGCGAATATTCCTCATAAGTAAAACCGGAACGCTCTGCAAAGGTTCGCCATGTGTTTTTCCAATTTTTCGTTTCCAGAAAATTCACCCCAATCGAGATCGGGATAACGATTAGAAGAAAAATGATAAAGACGTAGTCTTCCTTTGCGCCAATATAATCAAAGAAGAAAAGCATCCCGACGACAACAAAGACCATCAAAACAGGGATGAATTTCAAAAAGGCAAAAGTATTCTTGCGTTTTGGCACTTTGCGTTGAACCATATTGTCGATCATCTTGATATCTCCTTGAAAATAATGTGCAGAAATCTAGCGTATTATAAGGGAGAGACTACTCCCCACTGCCTGCCCAAACCAATTTTGCCAGCCTGCGCCCTGTCGGTGTTGCAGCCAAACCACCCAAACCGGTCTCCTTCAAATCCCTGTGCATCACCCTGCCGATCTGCGCCATCGCGTCAATCACTTCATCGGGCGGGATGACGCTCTCGACACCTGCCATCGCCAAGTCGATTGCCACGAAACATTGCGCCACCCCTGCCGCATTGCGCTTGACGCAAGGCACTTCGACCAATCCGGCTACAGGATCACAAACCAGCCCGAGCATATTCTTCAACGTGATTCCCGCTGCATGCGCGGATTGACGCGGGCTGCCGCCTAAAAGCGCGACACTCGCCCCGGCCGCCATCGCCGCCGCGCTGCCCGTCTCGGCCTGACAGCCGCCCATCGCGCCAGAGACATTCGCGCGGTTAACCACCACCATCCCGATACCGGATGCGACAAAAAGCGCATCGATGATCTCATCGTCCGAGAAACGGTACTCCTCCTGGAGCGTGATCAGGGTGGCTGGCAAGATTCCAGCCGAACCTGCTGTTGGGGTCGCCACAATACATCCCATTCCGGCGTTGACTTCGTTTACAGCCAGTGCACGCGCAACGGCTCTGCTCAAAATCGAACCTGTCACGGGCTTATTCCCATCCAGCCAAAGCCAATACTTATGCGCACTCCCGCCACTGATTCCGCTCAAAGATTTAATCGGCTGATCCAATCCCTGCTGGGCGCTTTGCTGCATAACTTGCAAACGTTTGCCCATCTTTGCACGCACTTCGTCTCGCCCCAAACCAGAATTTTCCACCTCTGCAGCAATCACAATCTCCGCCAAACTTTGCCCGGTGTTCTCGGCTTCCTGTACCAATTCTTCTAATGATTCAAACATAGCTCACCTATTTTTTATGCGAAAACTTTCCAATAGGTGTGCATCGCACCAAAACGACAAGATTCTGCTTTTCGACAGACAAAATTCTTATCGAAACTGGTGCGACACACACTCATTCAGGATCAACTCACCTGCTCACTTTATCAACTTGGCAAACCCACTCCACCCACGGCAACGCACGGATCGCCTTGATCCCGCGCGGCGGGATCGGATCGTCAGTCTCGAAGACCATCACGGCTTCTTTCGCACGCCGCAAACGCTCCACACGCAGATAGGCGATATTGATATTATTCTCGACAAAAGCGCCAGTGACATCATTGGTCGTGCCGGGCTGATTTTTCCCGAAGATCAGGAGGGTTGCGAAGTCCCCGTTAAAGCGGACTTGGCGTCCCTGCACATTATTGATCTCGATCGCGCCCCCGCCAAGCGATGCGCCCCCGACCTCAGCTTGCTTGCTGCTCCCCCACAACCGAAACAGTACCGAGTTTGGGTGTGCATCCTCCATCTCGATGGACGAGAACGCAAACGCCAACCCGGCTGCTTCCGCCAACGAAAAACTATTCTTGATTTGCTCATCATCTGCGGCAAACCCCAATAAGCCCCCGACGAGCGCCTTATCCGTGCCATGACCTTTCGCAGTCTTGGCAAACGAGCCGTGCAAGGCGATCTCCGCACGCACGGGCTCCTCGCCCAAAACCTTACGCGCCACCTGCCCCAAAAAGACCGCCCCTGCCGTGTGCGAACTGGACGGCCCGATCATGATTGGGCCAATGATGTCAAACGCCGAAATTTCTTTTGCTTCACGCATGATGACCTTCTTTTTAACCTGAGAGTGAATCGTGAAGCTCTATTTTATACTGATTCTTGGAAGCGAGAGGAGAGAAGTGCAATACATCTGCATGGATGCCTCCCTGCACGGACATCAACATCCGTGCTATATAGTTAAAGCCAGCTTTTTATTCAAAGACACCAATTTCAACATAATATTGCACATCATCTTTCATAGGGAAAAAGGCAACCATATTCTCATAGGCTTGGATATTGTAAGCAAAACCACTGCAACAATTCGTATGAGGAACACCGTCATAGCCTAAAGGAATATCCTGCCCATCATAGTTGATTCCAATCTTTTCATCCCTTTCATAGAAATAGAAAGGCTTGCCATGCAATACCTGAAAAAAAGCATCATAATAACCATTCAATTCAGACAAAGATTGCCCATCAACAAAAATATCACCTTTTCGACAAGCATAGCTTGTACGCTCAATTTCCAGAGACCAATGATCTTCCCATATCCACACGCGAGGCAGTTCAGGGAACACACCGACAACAAGTTCTACTGCCAAAACTTCTTCACCATTATTCAGTACATGTAATATGCGCACATCGTGTTCATATTGGAATTCTTCCCAATCGGTATCGACTAACCTGCTATCGACTGGAATACGCTTGGTTTCAACAAAAAAACTAATCTCATCACCATTCGCCAATTTGCTGGATACAAGCTCGGAATCCCATGAAGGATTTAAAATAAACGAATCAGAGTTAGGCTCCTTTTGACGTTCCGCCGCATGCTTTTCCAGAACTTCCTGACGGCTATACTCTCCGTCCAGGGGCGTAAATTCAATCCTCGCTTCAGCGACAAAATGTGTCTCAACAGCATATTCTTCAATGCTCAGGCTTTCGGGGAGGCTTACAGGTAACTTTGCACTCTGTTGAGAAATGCTATATATGGGAATATTAATGCGATAAGAATTCCCACTAACCTGATTTGTGGCACTGAAAGATAAATCCTCCGAGCCGCTCCCATGACAAATGACATCAGCAACAAGGCTCGTTGGCTGCATTGACGTAATTTCACAAAGAGCGCTCTCTTCTATCAGAGAAGTGGTAAATTGCCCGTCATCTTCAAATGCCAGATCAAATTGCAGTTGAAAGGGTGTCTCAGAAATAACTTTGATAAAACAAGGATCGTGATTGGTTAATGGGCGAAAAACAGTCTGGGCTCCATAAAACATAGGGGAAAGAGAAAAACGCTGCTGCAACATAGGTCCATATTCAACATAGATCGTTCCCCCTCTTGGAGTACCTGGCGTGCTCACAGAAGATACTGTAGGTTGAACCGAAGATTCTGACGTAGCAAGTTCTCCATCCACAAATTTCAGCGTGCCGGCAATCGCACGGATATGATCCCGGTCGGCGGTGACCGCCAATATCCATGACTGTCCGTTGCCGGGCGGATAGTCTACAAAGAGCAACGCCCTTTTACTTTCGTGAACGCGCTGGTCATCGGATGGAAAAATCAAACAAGCTGGCTGCCCATCGACCAGAAGAAACTCTAGGCTGGGATCAGTTCCATAAGGATACTCACCAAGCTTATTCGGCGTATGTTCGTAAATCGCCTCGCACGCAACTTTCGCCGTTGGTGCGATCATTGAACTACCCGTGAGGCTGACATAACCATCTTCGCCACGAAAATTATCGTTGCCACTGTCATACCATTTAGACGGATATTTCAGTGAAACCAAATATCTTTCACTCGCGTAGGGCTCCCACAACAAAGTCGAGACAGGCGTTGCAACATCTACTGTGGTGCTTGGATTTACAGAAAGAGCCTCAAGCGTTTCACTCGGCACTTGTATCACGGGCATACAAGCCATCAAGCCAAAAGAAAGCGAAAAAAGGGTAGCGAACATTCTAATTTTCATAAACCCACCTCTAGTGTTTTATGAAGTTCAACCTACATCATTCTTTGCTGGACGCACCAGCCAGTACGCAATCGCCCCCAGAAAAGGGATCGCCAAAATAATTAAAACCCAAAGCGCTTGAACCGTTTGAGAAAGCTTCTCTTTTCGCAGGCTTAATATCGCTACGATACTTAAAATAGGCCAGCCCAACAAAAGAGAAAAATTCAAAAGTTGTACAAACAGGAATGTGAAGTTGATACCAAGATTTCCCACAATAGTCTCCTTTTCATTCACCAGAAGATATTTGGCGACAAAAATGCTCTATTCTGACCAAAAGCCGAAACACAAATACTATTATACTCTTTCGCCCCGCCCCTTTCACAATAAAATCTAACCATGACTCTTTCCATATAAGATAAAAGAAAAGCGTCCTAAATAGGACGCTTTTCTTGTTCATCTCAGATTGTTTACGGAAGAGGGACTTTATTCTTATTCTGTTTTGATGAGCCACTGCAACGCTTCATTTAGATCTGTAAATACCGCAATTCTGACACCGCGTTCATAGATTTTATCGATAACATCTTTAACATTCATACGAGCTTTTACAACGTTTGGAACCACCATCGCCCAAGTTGTCCATCCAACTTCTTGCATTTTGGGGAACCACACTTTATCAGCCCATTCATCATCTTCAACAGAAAAACCTATCTCGTTTTCTCGATCATCCGACAACCATTTGGTAGCCCCATATTCTTTCATCACGTCGACGCCAGCAATCAAGGCTTCACGAAAATTTTCACTTGTGGGCTTCCCACGAAAGGTGTTGTGCACAACATTCACAACCGGATAAAAAACTGTCGTAGCAGTTTCGTTTTGAAAAACAATCGATTTTTCCATAATAAACCTCTTAGCTTAATCATAAGACAAAATTTAGTATACCATCAGAAAACGATGACCCCGCTCAAACCGAGTTTACAAATCGGTTAATGAGAATGTGTTTTTATTTGCTTCAGCCTTATCAAAGCCCCACATCTCGCATAGAAAGTATAATCACTCCATGACTCTTTCCATGTACATCGCCTTTACCATCCTCGCCTTTGCGATTCTGTTCTTCGTCACCGAGTGGTTACGCGTCGACGTGGTTGCGCTCGCCGTCGTCGTCTCGCTGATGGTGACCGGGCTGCTCGAGCCGAGCGAAGCCATCGCCGGTTTCGCCTCGCCCATCGTCCTGACCATCGCCTCGCTCTTCGTCATTGGGGGTGCCATCCTGCAAACGGGGCTGGCAGCCTCGATAGGCAGGCAGATTCTCAAGGTGGCGGGGAGCGGGCAAACAAGCCTGATGGTGGCAGTCATGTTCACGGTAGCTATCCTGTCTGCATTCATGAGCGATACGGGCACCGTCGCCGTGCTGCTCCCCGCCGTCATCAGCATGGCCGCCAGCGTCAAGCTCAGCCCATCCAAACTTCTCATCCCGCTCTCTTTTGGCGCGCTGCTGGGCGGCTCCGCGACCCTGATCGGTACGCCGCCCAACCTGATCGTCAGCGACCTGCTGCGCGAGAACGGCATGACGCCCTTCCAGTTTTTCGACTATACGCCATTGGGATTGATTCTCATCGCCGCCGGGATTCTATTCATGGTCACGCTGGGGAAACGGATGCTGCCGGATCGCACGCGGACGACGGGCTTGCAACGCTTCGAGACGCCAGAGGAGATTGCCGAGCGTTATCGTCTCCCCGACAACCTTTATCGACTGCGTGTCCGAGCGGCATCTACGCTGGTTGGCAAGACGCTTGCCGAAGGAGAGTTCGGCGCGCGCTTCAATGTGACCATTCTCGAGTTACGCCGAAAGCCTGAAGCGCGCACGATGGTCAAGCTCGGCGAGACACGCCTGATCTGGCAAGCGGACAAGGAAAAGGGCATCAAACCCTCGGCCAAAACCCATTTCCTAGCCGACGACTTGCTGATCGTGAAGGGGAACGCCGCCGACATCGCCCATCTCGCCGCCTCATGGAATTTGGGCGTCCAGCCCGCCGAATCTGCGGACGAGAGCGCTATTTCCAACGAAGAAGTCGGCATCGCTGAAGTGCTGCTGCCGCAACGCTCGGCACTGATCGGCAAAACCCTGTCATCGCTCCATTTTGGACGCTTGCATCAATTGACTGTGCTCGGCATCCAACGCCCCGGCACGGACGAAACACTCAACCTGAAGACCACGCCGCTGCGCTTTGGCGACACCCTGCTCGTACAGGGCTCATGGGAGAATATTCTCTCCCTACGCAAAAAACGGCGTGACTTTGTCGTAATGGGGCATCCCGAAGCCCTGCAGGGACCGCCGCAACGTGCCAAGGCCCCGCTGGCTGGTATGATCTTGCTGGCGATGCTGCTCAGTATGGTCGGCGAGTTCATGCCGTTGACAACATCGTCCATGCTGGCGGCGTTGTTAATGATCTTAACCGGCTGCCTGAGCATCGACGATGCCTACAACGTGATCGACTGGAAGAGTATCGTGCTCGTCGCCGGAATGCTGCCGATGAGCGCCGCGCTCGACAAGGTCGGCCTGATTTCGCTCATCGCCGAAAACCTGACCACCACGCTCGGCGCCCTCAACCCGATCTGGATCATCGGCGGGCTATTTCTGGTCACATCGCTCTTTACACAGGTACTCTCAAATACCGCGACGGCCGTTCTGGTCGCGCCACTGGCTTTGGCTATTGCGCAAAATCTTGGCATCCAACCGCACGCCCTGCTGATGTCGGTCGCGGTCGCGGCTTCAATGGCCTTTGCTTCGCCCGTCGCATCACCGGTAAACACCCTCGTCATGGGCGCGGGCAATTACCGCTTCAGCGACTATATGAAGGTCGGCGCACCGCTGATGTTGATCGCAATGGTAGTGACGATGGTAGTATTGCCACTCTTATTTCCGTTTTAAACCAAATCCAACAATGAAACTTTTTACGAACTTTTTCATCTAAAGAAAATAACGTCCCAAGGAGAAAAAATGGCTAAGAAATCTTCAAAAAACACAAGCAAGAAACGCGCACAACAAAAACAACAGGAAGCAAAGCAGAAAAAAGAACAATTGATCTTCGCAATCGGTGCGGTCGTTATTGCCGTGATCGCCTTTATTGTTTTTGGCAGCAACCCCGCACAAAATGCGATGGAGACCGCCGGGCTACCACTCGAAATTAATACCCAGACGGGCAAGCAGCTATTCGACGAGGGCGCCTTCATGCTCGACGTCCGTAATCCAGACGAATGGGTTGAGTACCACGTTGATGGCGCGACTTTGATCCCGCTCCCTGAGTTGGAAGCGCGCGTGGATGAAGTTCCCCGCAACCAACAAATCATCGTCATCTGTAACTCTGGCAACCGCTCACAGGTTGGGCGCGACATTCTGCTCGAGGCTGGCTTCGAGAACGTCACCAGTATCGCTGGTGGCATTCAAGGTTGGATGTCTACCGGGTACGATTTCGTCACGGGCGAGTAAAATCGTCTTTCCTTCTTTCGATCAAACGGGTTTCTCAATTGGGAAGCCCGTTTTGGATTCAATATGTGATGTGCTACTATATACATAGTAGTTGACGATGCCGTCATCCCCCCCCCCCAAGGAGAAAAAATGAACACGCCAAAAAAACTTTCGACCTGGTTTATGGTCCTGTATTTCCTGCTGGTTGGTTTGGCTAACTTTATCCCAGCCTTTAACGATAGCTTCTTCGCTGTCTTCGCAGGTCTTTTTGCAATAGGCGCAGCCGTGACTCTCTTCCTCGGTAAATAATCAGTTGTTAGGTCAAAAAGCTTCCCAATTCGGGAGGCTTTTTTCTTTAAGCGGGGTTATAATTGCTAGTTGATGATGTCATCAATACTTTCACAAGGAGAATTAAAAATGAAAATGCCTTCAGCTCTTTCCACTTGGTTCATGCTCTTATATTTCTTGTTTGCCGGACTTGCCGCATTTGGCATATTTACGGCCCCTGCTGTCTTGATGGGTGTCTTTGCCCTCGGCGCAGCCGTAACCCTTTTCCTCGCTAAATAATCGTTATTTTTTCGATCAAGAGCCTTCCAAATGGAAGGCTCTTTTTGTTTGACGCGCCTTTTTATCTAATGTAAACTTTCCCTATTCAAATCATCCCCAACCACAAGAGGTCCCCATGACAAAAGGAAAAAACTCCCGCTGGCGCGTTGTTGCGATCTTCTTCACTTTCATGCTGCTCCATCAAACCGACAAATTGCTCATTGGCCCTCTAAAAGGTCCTATCAGCGATGAGTTCGGCATCACCAACACTCAGTTTGGACTTATCATTTCGGGGGCATTGGTCGTTAGCACGATCTTGTATCCGATTTGGGGCTATCTCTACGACCGCTATGCACGCTCAAAGCTGCTCGCGCTGGCCTCCTTCATCTGGGGATCAACGACCTGGCTGAGCGCGGTCGTGCGCACCTACGTTCCTTTCGTCATCACGCGCGCGTCCACCGGCGTGGATGATTCGTCGTATCCCGGTCTCTACAGCCTGATCGCAGACTATTTCGAGCCGGAGAAGCGCAGCAAGGTCTACGGCATCCTGCAGCTCAGCCAACCGATCGGATATTTGGTCGGCATGGTGATGGCGCTCATGGTCGCGCCGATCATCGGCTGGCGCAACGTTTTCTATTTCACTGGCTCGCTCGGGCTTGTCCTCGCTGTGACCATTTACTTCGGCGTCAAGGAAATGCCGCGTGGACAATCCGAGCCTGAGTTCGAGGGCATGGATGAGATTGGTCAATTCCAGTTCTCATGGGATGCCGCCAAAGATGTCTTCAAAAAGAAAACCATGTGGTTCGTACTTCTGCAAGGGTTTGCAGGCGTCTTCCCCTGGAATGTGATCACCTATTTCTTCTTCGACTACCTCGCCAAAGAGCGCGGCTACGATGAAGGTAGTGTCTTGATGACGATGGCACCCGTCATTCTCATCCTGGCTGGCGGCTATTTTGTCGGCGGTGCATTGGGCGACTGGCTCTTCAAACGCACGCATAAGGGACGCATCATCGTCTCGAGCGTAGGCGTTATCATGGGTGCCATCTTCCTCTCACTGGCGATCAACTCCCCTATTGAAGCACGCACTGCTTTCTTCATCTTCATGGCGATCGCCGCGCTCTTCATGCCATTCTCATCACCGAACGTGGTCTCGACCGTCTATGACGTCACTGCCCCTGAAGTACGCAGCACCGCGCAGTCGGTTGAATACTTCATCGAGAACGCCGGGGCAGCCTCCGCCCCACTGATCGCAGGCATGATCGCCGACGCATCTTCGATGCAAAACGCCATCCTTAATATTTCGCTCGTCGCCTGGGCAGCCTGCTTTGTCTTCTATCTCGGCGCGATGTTCTTCATCGACGGCGACATCGCCTCCCTGCGCGCAAAAATGTCACAACGCGCGGATGACGAAAGAGCACGCCAAGCTGCATAGTTTGCCCACCCAGACTATAAAAGTCTTGAAGACTTTTGTAGTCTTTTTCTATACCAGGCAAATTCACCAACAAAGCCATCCGAAGTTTTGAAAACTTCGGATGGCTTTGTTTTTGTCCAATCACCATAACTGAAGAAATAATTCAGATATAAAAGGTCAAAAATAAGTGATATGATAGGAAAACATTTTCCCTCTTATCCCCAAAGGAAACCTTTTATGCAAAAGAATTTTCCCCGTATTCCTATCATCCTGCTTACATTAGCACTCACAACGCTGGCTTGCACCATTGGTACAGTACATCCTACCCAAGCCCCCTTGGGCAGCGTTGGTGGCATCATCACCGCCGAGACTGGTGAAGGTCTGCTCGAGGGCGTGATCGTCAAACTCAGCAGCTGCACCGATGAGAAGATCGCCTTGAGCAATAGCAACGGTTATTTCGAGTTCATCGGCGTTCCAACAGGGATCTGTGTGCTCGAAGTCAGCAAAGACGGTTGGGAATACGCGTCCGCTGAACCTGAATCGGGTCATCCTATTCCCATCGTTGTCGAAGCAGATAAAGCCAACGCCCTCACGATCTACATGCGCCCTCTGGAAGCTGCTTCCGTTGAAGCAACAGCCACCAGTGCCCCAACCGATGTGCCGCCAACTGCCACCCTGGACGTGACGGCCACCCCATCCGCGCCGATGGTCACGCCCATCGACCAGAACGTGAACTGCCGTTTCGGGCCGAGCGTCAAATATTTCGCCACCGATGCCCTTTTCGTGGATAAAACGGTACCCATTTTGGGCCGAACAAAAGATAGTAGCTGGTGGCAAGTGGATGGTCCACGCAATGGCTACGGGAAATGTTTCGTCGCCGCCAACGTCACCCAAACATCCGGTGACCTGAGCAATATTCCCGTTGTCTCTGTATCCACCGGTCTAGTGACGGCCATCAACCTTTACACGACCGTCGAACCGGATACGCAATGTAATGCCGCCAACCACCATATCGTCATTACCGGCACGATCACGACCAATGGACCCGCGAGCGTTGAGTATCGTTGGTGGTTTGGCGATGGCGCCGGCGCAGAAGAATACGGCAATTACGAGACTCTCAACTTCAGTGAATACGGTGAAAAGTCGGTCAAGTTTGAAACCTACGTCAACCAGTGTTTCGACTATCTCGAAGCCCAGTTGCAAGTGCGCAGCCCCAACCAGATCGCAGGGAGAGACAGCTTTTCGGTCGAGGTACCGTAGGAAGAGGGGGAACGCGGATTGCACGGATTTAACGGATTTTCGCAGATTGGTTTAAAAGCAGACATCCGAAGTTTTTGCGCAGCACTTCGGATGTCTTTGTTATAGGCATTCAAAATATATTCAGTTACTATTAGCTAATTACGAATCAGTTCATTTAATTTCTTGAAAAGAAGTTTAAATTCAACAAATTTATCTGAACTCAAACTAGGCACAACTTCTTTGGAAAACTTTGTTTTAGAACTCCCCTTAATCTCAAAAACTTCTGTACCAAGGATATTATCTCCTTTAAGATTATTAGCAGACAAGATTTCATCATCAAAATAATGTTCAATAACAAAATATCGCTGTTTCATTGACGATGTTGAAACAAATATTTCCCTTTTTACAGGACATGGTAACAGCAATGCATAAATTTCCTTTTCAAGGTGTTTTCTAACATTTTTCTCAATATTATATTCTTCAAAAATTTCTTTATTTACGCCCTTGAATTTTTGATTTCCTTCTTGATCATTATCGAACAAGCCAATAATAATACTGCCTTTATTCATATTTGCCGACAATTCTAGCGCTCGCTTGACCTGATCAGCGTTTCCACTCCGTTTATCTTCATCCATCTGAATACCTGATGGGATGAAGTCATAAGGTAATTCTGTGTCAGGATACAGATGTTTCCAAGCAACCCGCAAAATTCTTGCATCCGTTTTCCCTTCAGTTAGAACGATAGGTTTTCTATATTTCTCGATTTCGGTTTTAAGTTTTTCTCTTTCTTTTTCTACTCTTCTATAAGTGTCCATTACCTCGTTCTGAACTTCTAATGCTCCAATTTCATCATAGAATTTATATCGCTCTTCCTTCTGAAATAAATCATCAAAAGATTTGATAATAGTCACTCCATTATCGTCTTTTAAACAACGGTATAAAACTGGGGAACTTCGCACGTTTTCAGGGGGATTAATAAATGCCAAAGAATGAGACGTCAAAAATATCTGTGTTTTTAATCCATAATTATTGAAGTATAAATCAGCTAACTCATCTGCCAATTTGAACTCTAATGAATTTTCAGGTTCATCAATTCCCCAAACATAAATTCGTGATTTATTTTTCTCATTAAGCCACAACAACAAGGGAGGTATGTATTTGCTTTTTATACCATCTCCTCTAAATAACAAGGGGATTTTGAATTGAGCAGGATTCAATTTCTTTTGAGGATCCGACTTGCTTTTTACAGTAGAAGAAACATGTTCGTAATTATCAAATGTCGTTTCAACTGATAATTTCTGCCAAAAATCAGAAAGAAAAACAGGGAGACCAAATGTTGTTCCTATAGAAATCTTCGATGTATTCAACAAATCTGACAAATCCCCTGTTTTAGTACTGATTTGTTGATTGAGAGCCTCAATACTATTAGGATTAATTAATTGATATTCACCAATCAATGCAAGCAAATGTTCTAATACAGCTTCCCCTTTAAGAGCTGGAATATAAATATAATTTATTTTATTAACTAGCTTCGTAATCTGTGCTCGTTTTTCATCGTTTGAATATTTTTCGGTACGATTTCCATATCTGTCAAATATTCTCTCTAAATATACTTCTTTTTCAGAAGCTAAGGACTTATAAGAACGGGGAATATTAAAATAAACTCGAACTTTAATTTGCTGCTTCATTTTCGCAGCCATGGTGGCTTTCGCAAAAGACACTTTGTTGTAATCATCCGAAAACTTAAGTGGCTTTTGAAAATCAGCCTGCGAATTAAAAAATAAATTTAAGGCTCGTAGGATATTTGATTTACCAGAATCGTTAGCCCCACTGAAGATGTTCACATCAGATGCTAATACTTTACCGCGATCAACCGAACGAAAACCCGAAATATCAACTCGCTTAATTATTTTATTCATAGTTAGAGACCCTATACATCCCACCAAGCAAAATATCATCTGGAACAATAAGAGCATAATTTATTTTGCACTTACAACACTCTGCAAATTATATCAAACACTCCATCTTAATTATGGCTTTCAGACTTTAATCGACAATTCGCAATATTTCCAATGTAAACTCACCAAACCCGTGCTCTATAAAAACCTACTCCCCAAACCCCGTCTGATACAACTCATAATACATCCCCCGCTGCGCCAGCAATTCATCATGCCTACCCTGCTCAATAATGCGTCCATCGTCGATCACCACGATGCGGTCGGCGTTCGTGATCGTACTCAAGCGGTGCGCGATCACAAAGGACGTGCGTCCCACAAAGAGCCGCGAGAGCGCCCGCTGGATGATCTGCTCGGTCTGTGTATCGACGCTCGAAGTCGCCTCGTCCAAAATCAGGATGCGCGGGTTCGCCAGCAGCGCGCGCGCAAACGAGATCAACTGTCGCTGCCCCACGCTCAGCAGCACGCCGCCCTCCTGCACCGAAGACTCATAACCATCCTTCAACGCGCTGATAAACTCATGCGCCCCCACCGCCCCCGCCGCCGCGATCACATCCGCATCGCTCGCATCCAGCCGCCCAAACAGGATATTCTCCTTCACGGTGCCGTTGAACAAAAACGGGTCTTGCAGCACAATGCCCATCTGCCGCCGCAAACTCGCCTGCGTCACCTCACACAGATCATGCCCGTCCACGCGCACCGCGCCCTTGGTCGGGTCGTGGAAGCGTGACAGGAGCTTGATCAGCGTCGTTTTACCGGCACCCGTTTCCCCCACGAGCGCAACGGTTTCTCCTGCTCGGACATCCAGATTAATATGATTCAGAACAAGTTCCTGAGCGGAGGACGCGTCCGCAGACGAAGGACGGCTTGCATCAGTCGTCTCATAAGCAAAGGAAACATCATCGAAACGCACGTGACCTTGAATGGATTCCATTTCAAAAGCATCCGGGCGGTCTTCAACTTCGACCCTTGTATCCAACAGCCCGAGCAGCCTTTCGCCACCCGCCATCGCCGACTGGAGCGTATCAAAACGGCGCGAAAGATCGCGGATCGGGTCAAAAAAGCGCGAGATATAGAGCACAAACGCCACCAAAATCCCGGGCGTGATCGACTCACCCAGCACCGCCGCCCCGCCAAAGTAGACCACCGCCGCCGTGGCGAAAGCGCCGAGCACATCCACGACGGGCGTGAAGGAGGCCGAGACTTGCGCCGCACGCAAAAAGGTCTGTAAATGATAGCGGTTGGTGTACTCGCTGAATTTCTCGTAATTATGCTGCTGGCGGCTGAAAGCCTGCACCACGCGAACGCCGTTGATATTCTCCGCCAGCACCGAGTTCACCCACGAGATCGCCGAACGCACTCGTCGATAAACTTTGCGCGCCGTGCGGCGATAAAGCATCGTCGCCAAGACCATCAAGGGGATCGTCCCAAAGACCATCAGCGAGAGTTTCAGGTTCAGGCTCAGCATCGCAGTGACGATGCCGATCAGCGCGAAGAGATTGCGCAAGATCCCAAGGATCGCCCAGGTAACGAACTCGCGCAAAGTCTCCACATCATTAACAACGCGCGTGATGACCCGGCCCACCGAGTAACGCGAATAAAAACTGAGCGAGAGTTGCTGCAAATGCTCAAAAAGCACCTTGCGCAAATCGTAGATCACAGACTGCCCGACGCGCGCCATGATGTTGACGCGATAATAAATAAACGCCCAACGTACCAAAGCCAAGACCAAATAGAGCAGCACCGTATTCTGCAGCGCGACCATATCCCCCGCAGCGATACCAGAGTCGATGGCAACTTTGACGAGATAGGGTCCCGCTACCGACGAAAAGGTGGAGATAAGCATTAACGCAGTGGAAATAATCAGCTTCAACTTGTAGGGAGCGATAAATCCCGTTAAACGGCGGGCAACTTCGGGGTCGATCGGGCGGTCGTAAAACTCTTCCGACTGGACAACGTGTGGGGGTGGGGTAATGGTTATTTTTGGCATGGTTTATTTTGGGCAGTGCGTCGCACCAGCTTCGACGGGATAATGCCTGTCGATGGGTTTTTATCTTGTCGAAGAGAAAAACTTCACTCTCTGGTGCGACGCACTCTCTCTCGGCATTCTCTTCAAGAACTGCAACGCACTTTGCAAGTGCAATGCAGTTCTACGCTATATGATTCCGCAAGGAGCACGCACTTGCGACGAAGCGGTCTCCTGGCTGGGGAGATTGCTTCGTCGGAAAGGCATCCTCCTCGCAAAATCACTTTCTTCATTCTTTTTTCTTTGCTTTGTGCTCTTCGTGCCTTTGTGGTGCATCATTCTTTCAATTGAAGATCGTGAATCTCTCTATACAACCCATCTTCCGCCAGCAACCCATCATGCGTGCCGACCTGAACGATGCGCCCATGATCCATCACGATGATCTTATCGGCGCGGCGGACGGTGCTCAGGCGGTGGGCGATGACGAAGGTTGTGCGTCCTTCCATCAATTTGTCGAGGGCTTCCTGGATGAGTTTTTCGGTTTGGGTATCGACACTCGAAAGCGAATCATCGAGGATCAAGATACGTGGATTCATCAGCAGGGCACGCGCAATCGCTACGCGCTGACGTTGTCCGCCGCTGAGCGTGATCCCGCGTTCGCCGACAATGGTATCGTAACCTTCAGGCATTTCTTCGATAAATTCGTGTGCCTGCGCGGCTTTCGCAGCGGCGACGATCTCGTCCAAACTCGCGTCGGGGCGACCGTAGGCGATATTTTCGCGGATGCTGTCCGAGAAGAGCAGCGATGTTTGCAGCACGATGCCGATCTGCTTGCGCAGGGCAACCAGATTCAGGTCGCGCACATCCTGCCCGTCCACGCGGACGATGCCTGCACTGACGTCGTAAAAGCGCGGGATCAAGTTGATGAGGCTGGTCTTGCCGGAACCGGTCATCCCGATCAGGGCAATTAGCTGATTGGGTTCAGCAACCAAGCTGACGTCCACGAGCGAGGCGGTATTCTCTCCCGTATAAGTCAGGCTGACATTCTCGAATGCGACTTCGCCGCGCAGCGTCCCCAAATCCACCGCAACCTGCGGAGAAGCGATGGCCGGCTTGATATCCAGAACTTCAAGCGCGCGCCGTGCCCCTGCCGAGGCTTCACCGGCCGCATTCACGAGCCAGGTCAGGCGGCGGGCAGGCTCGGCAAGCATGACCACATAGGCATTAAAGGCGACCAATTCGCCGACCGTGAGGGTCTGCTGTACGACCATATTGCCGCCAAACCAAAGCAGCAAAATGGTGGAAAGCGTGACCAGAAAATCGGTGGAGGGCATGATGCGCGACCACTGGTTGATGACGGTAATGCGCGCGTCGAAATAATCGCGGTTAGATTGGTCGAAGCGTTCGACTTCGTAGTTTTCACGCGCAAAAGCACGCACAACCTGCGCACCCGTGACATTCTCCTGCAAGCGCGATGAGAGCGCCCCCAGGGTTTGGTCAACGCGAAAGAAAAATCTGCTAATACGTGTGCCGAAACGGGATGTCATAAAAATCAGCGGAACAACGGGCGCGATGGCGATCAGCGCCAAGCGCCAGTTCTCAGAGAGCATAATGCCCAGCGCGCCGACCAGCACAAAAATGATCTGCAAAATATCAACGATCGACGTGCCGATGAAGTTCTGTACCGAGCGCACATCCTCGATACAACGCGAAATGAGTTGCCCGGTTTGTTCGTGGTCGTGAAAGGAAAAAGAAAGATGCTGGATGTGGTTGTAGAGGCGATTGCGCAGGTCATAGCCGACGTGCCCCGCCACCCACTGCGTGACGTAACGCTGAAAACCACTCAATGCAGCAGTCAATAGCCCCAGCCCCAGCAGAAGCAGACCAGCCTTGAAAAGAAAATCGGTCTCAGCACGCGCGATGCCCTCGTCGATGACCTGCTGGATGATGCGCGGCACCACCAGCGAGAGTCCCGTCAGGGCAACGAGAATCAGCAAACTCAGCAGAATTTGCACAAGATAGGGTTTGATCAGAGAGCGTAAACGGATGAGCGGTTTCATGCTGTGAGGATACCAGATTTAGGGAGGGGAATCAAAAAGAGTCGAGTGGATTTTGCTCGGCTCAATAGAACACGGATTTCACAGATTAAACGGAGTTTCGCCGATTTTTCTTCGGTGCGGACTGAAGTCCTTCCTCATGACAAAGTACCCCGAATGGGGTATGAAAGCCCTTTCAGGGCTAAAACCGCCCAGCCCCGCAGGCGACGTGCTGAGCGCTTCCATGCACTGAGAAGGCGGCTTTACGAAGCGCACAGCGTGCAGCCCCACTCACTCCCGCACAACCAAAAAGAGCCGACGTAAATTTCGCTCGGCTCTTTTATATTTCACACCTTGTCCTTGATAACGCTGAATTATATAATTCAGCTTGCTGTATGCTCTAGACATAACCGAAAAAATGACTACAGGAGGAAACATAAAAAATGAAATCAAGATTTCAATCGAATATAAAATACGCTTTTTTATTTACAGTAATCATTCTTGGAGCCACCTTTATCTTCCAGAAAACAAGTACACGAAAAGAAACACAAACAATTACAACTCATTCACCAACATCGGAAGAATTCATTTCTGGCATTTACACACTGGTTTCTTTTATGCCACCAGCCCCTTTTCTGCCACCAGAACCAGGAGTTCACAAGAATGTTATTCATATACCGAGTAAATTCCGTAATGATGCATATCTCGTAACTGGGGGATGGTGTGCAAGAAGCCAACAAACCTTAGAAGAAAATCTAGAATCAATAACTTTTGAACTATTTATCAATGAAGTACAAACACCCACAGATCATCTTTATCAATCTGACGCACACACTTATACGGGTTACTATTGTCGCTATTGGCAAACAATTTCTACTGGGTGGGACCAAGATATGATAGTTCCAATAGAAAAACGCTACACGTTATTAGAGGACATAAATAACGGAGATTCATTTTATGTTTCCGGTGAATATGTCCGCATATTAGAAGTAAAAACTGATTGGTAGTATGTATTTTTATCTAAAAAGTTTGATTTATACAAAAACACAAGAGACCGTCCTCCCCGACGGTCTCTTTTCAATTCCAATCCTACGATATAATCACCCAAATGAAAAAACACTTCCTGCTCGGTCTACTCCTCCTATTACTTTTGCCCCTCCCCGTGCTGGCGCAGGGCACGCCACCCATTCAGGCGCAGGTCTCGCTCGGCATGGACGGGCAGTGCAAATTCGGGGCGTGGCTCCCCGTCCAGGTCACGCTCAGCAACCAGGGCGACGACTTCACGGGCGAGCTGGTCATCGCCTACGCCCAAGCCAGGCAAAAATTCCCGCTCGAGCTGCCCGCCAACGCCCAAAAAGCCTTCGCCAGCGTGCTCTACATCAACCAGCAAAATCCAAGCCAGCAGATCGACATCTCCCTGCTGACCGAGAGCGGAGCAGAGATCGCCCTCGAAAGCCTCCCGCTAGATTGCAACGCCACCCGTCTCGTCGGCGTGCTGACGGATACCCCCTCCGCTTTCACCGCGCTGAACGCCCTGCCACCCGCAAATACGACCGACGTCGCCTATCTGGACGCCGCATCGCTCTCGGAGAATTGGCTTGGTCTGCAGGCAATGGACATTCTGCTCGTCTCGAACGTGGATGCCACCAAACTGACCGAAAAGCAACATGCCGCCCTCCGCACATGGATCCAAAAAGGCGGTCAGATCATCTTCGGCGGCGGGGCGCAGTATCAAAAAACATGGGCGGGATTTGACGACATCCTTCCTCTCGACGTTTCGGGTGCAGATACAGCCGATGTGACTCTCAAACTCAACCCCGCATCCGAAGGGCTGACGCTCAACAATATCTTGCTCATTCAAGGCGATTTGGCAGAGAACGCCACCCCCCTCTTCAGCACAGGCGACCAGCCGCTCGTCGTGCAGAAAAAACTCGGTGCAGGCCTGGTCATGCTGCTGACCTTCGACCCGAATATCAGCAGTTTCCGCAGCTGGGATCAGATCATCAACTTTTACGACTACCTCCTGATCGGCATCAGCGAAAAACAGGATTTCAGCCAAGTCCAGAATTGGGATGCCCTGATCAACGCTACATCCCGTTTTGATGGGCTAACATTGCCATCCACGGGGCTAATTTTTGGCTTACTGATTTTCTACATTATTCTGGTCGGGCCTGTCCAATATATCGTCCTACGCATCATGGGACGGCTTGAGCTTTCGTGGGTCACAATCCCTCTCATCACGCTAGTTTTCACCTTGGCGCTGATCTTCACAGGCTGGGATTTGCGAGGCACGAAACCGAGAGTCAATCAACTGGCGGTCGTCCATCACTGGGCAGGCACGGACGAAGCCTCGCTCGGCGGCTACGCCAGCATCTTCTCGCCCCACCGTGACCGCTACGAGATCGACGTAGACGGGAATTTCATCCCGATGCCTTTTGCACCGCACTATTATTACGACACCCCCAACAACGAATGGGATTTCACACTCCACAGCGACTCTTTCGTCGCTGAAACGGATATATCAAATGCCGAGATCATGCCGATCGGCTTGCGGGGCAGTATCCCTGCACCCGCCATCAAAACCGATCTGGCACTCGAACTTAACAAGAACGATGCCTTGTTAACAGGCAGCATCCAAAACCAGTCCGAGGCTGCTT
Organism: Anaerolineales bacterium; assembly: GCA_050305405.1. Lineage (GTDB taxonomy): Bacteria > Chloroflexota > Anaerolineae > Anaerolineales > Villigracilaceae > Desulfolinea. The sequence continues at coordinate 26,470 of JBNLFG010000008.1, forward strand.
TAACGGATTGTTCGCTCCTCTATCCGGGAGGCTTCAAAAAGCTCGGACGGATCGGAGTAGGGGCAGAAAGGCCCATCGTCGAGCATATCGCCTATTTGGCGCCGAGCAACTTCACGTCGAGAGCGTCCAGCGGCTCTTCATCCAGCTATTATCTCGATGATCTCTTCCAGCAACCCGTCTATAACGATTATCAGACCAGCAAAAAATATAATCTGCTGGCGGCGGTCTTTGGCGATTACGAGATGCCCAACGTGGGCTTTATGCTGATCTGCTGGGACGAGACGCAAGTGCCCTACACGCTCAGCCTGCCCGGACACGAGACCGACACCGAGTCGTTGACGCTGTACCTGACCTCGCTGGATGTGCCGATCGAGACACAGGATGGGCAGCTCTCGATCCCACCGCTTTTCTTTGATTGGCATATCCCCGAAGGAAATAGGTTCAGCTACGACAGCCCCGACTATTTGTATTTCAGCTATCTCGATAGCGCCGAAATTATTTACAGCCTGAATACCCCTGTTGATTATGCGCAAGTCGATACGCTGACCCTGCATCTCGAGGGCGATAGCAGTGAACGCAACGATTTCCCGCTGGATATTTTCTTCTGGAATTTCGAGACCGAAGATTGGGATCAGCAAGCCGTACGGGATTGGGGCGATTTCACGCTCGAAAATGCCAACCCCTATGTGAACGGAAAAGGGAGCGAGATACGGATCATGCTGAACGAGAACGGCAACGGCGGCGGCACCTTCGACGTGACGCGCGTGGTTTTTAGCTTGGTCGTTGCGCAATAGGCTTAGTGCCTGAAGAAAAACAGAACACGGATTTCACGGATTCAACGGATTTGCGCTGATTTTTCAAAAGATTTATCCGTGTTAATCCGCAAAATCAGCGATAATCCGCGTTCCATTTTCACCGCAAAGAGAAGATTATTATGAGCACGATCATCGATATTCAAAACCTGACCATCACCTACAACGGACGCCGTGCGGTGGACGACCTTTCGTTGACCGTCGAGCAAGGCGATATTTTCGGCTTTGTCGGTCCGAATGGGGCGGGCAAGACCAGCACGATCCGTGTCATGGCGACTTTACTTGAGCCAAAGATCGGCGATATTTTCATCGGCGGCGAGAGCGTGAAAGCAAACCCGAACGCTGTCCAAAACATGATTGGCTACATGCCCGATGTTTTCGGCGTCTACAACGACATGCAAGTCTGGGAATATCTCGACTTTTTCGGCGCTTGCTACAAAATCCCAGAGAGCGAGCGCAAAGTACTCATCAGTGATTTGCTCGAGTTGGTTGATCTCACTAATCGACGGGACGATAAAGTCCAGCAACTCTCACAGGGTTTGAAGCAGCGATTGAGTCTCGCCCGCACCCTACTGCATGACCCCGAAGTGCTGATCCTCGACGAACCTGCCTCGGGACTTGATCCGCGTGCAAGAGTGGAAATTCGTGAACTGCTGCGTGAACTCTCGAAAATGGGCAAAACCATCTTCTTCTCCACCCACATCCTCGCCGACGTGACTGAGATCTGCACCCGCGTGGCGATTCTCGAAGATGGCAAGCTCGTCGCTTACGGTGCTATCGACGACCTGCAAAAGCAGCTCATCCCAACCCGCAAAATGCAGATCAGCGTGCTTGGCGACGGCAGCGCAGCGGCAGATTTACTCAACAAGCATCACCTCATCACAAACGTGACGCCGCTCGAAAGCACAAGAACGACACAAAGCGAAATCCACTTCGACTTCAGCGGCAGCGAAGAAGAAAAAAGCACCCTGCTGGCGGAACTAGTTGCGGAGAAAATTCCCGTCATCCGCTTTGCCGAAGACCAGCAGAATATGGAAAGTGTCTTCATGCGGGCCACGAAAGGGATTGTGAGTTAATGAATATCATCCAGCTCCTGAGCGGAGCGACCGATAGGGAGCGCAGTCGAAGGACGGCGTTCTCTGAAAACCGCTCTTCGACTACGGGCTTTACATTCGTTCAGCCCTCCGCTCAGAGACTGAACATCAGGTGTTAAATGAACATACCTAAAACCAACATCATCAAACGCGCCTTCAACGCCCTCTGGCAAAACCCGATCATCATCAAGGAACTGCGCAGCCGTATGCGCCGTAAACGCTCCTACCTGATCCTAACCCTCTTCCTGATCTTTTCAGCGGGCATCGTCTCACTCGTCTATTTCGGCGTTGCCGAGACAAACGACTTCTACCCCGACCCCGATGTGCGTCGCACGCTCGGACAAGCCATCTTCCTGACCGTCGTCCTGCTCCAACTTGGCGCGGTTAACTTCGTCACACCCGCTTTTACGGCAGGTTCCATCGCGAGCGAGCGTGAAAACCAGACCTACGATCTGCTGCGCACCACGCCTGTCTCCGCAAAAGACATCGTGCGCGGCAAACTGCTTTCGGGGCTGCTCTTTACCCTGCTGCTACTGATCGCCACCATCCCGATGCAGAGCATGGCCTTTCTCTTCGGAGGCATCGAACCAAGTGAACTCATCATCGCCACCCTGATGATCGTCGTCACCGCCACCGTCTTCAGCGCGGTCGGCATCTACGCCTCCACGCTGCTCAAACGCTCCGTCCCCGCCACCATTCTCGCTTACATCATCGCCAACGGCGGCATCATCATCCTGCCGCTGCTCTTAGGCATCGTCGGCACCCTTTTCCCCTATGCCTTCGACAGCCTCGATGTCTTCGACCCCGAAAAAAATCTGGTCGGCTTCATCATCGCAGCCAGCATACTCTGGATTTTGGCATCTTCCAATCCAGTCATTGCCGCCGCCTTCAGCGAAGCCCTACTACTCGAAGAAGGTGCCATCTTTTTCTGGGTGCAAGACATCAACCCCACGCTCAAAATCTACATCCCCTCCCCCTGGATGGGTTTCGTCATCATTAATCTTTTCATCGCCTGGCTCTTCTATCGCGGCGCGATCCGCCGTATTTCTCGCCGAGAGAAGAAATGAAAAAGTCTAACCAACTTCCAGTTCCTGAGCGGAGGGCAGAACGAAGTGAAGCCCGCAGTCGAAGGACGGCGCTACCAGCAACCCGCTCTTCGACTACGTCCGTTACTATCGTAACGGTCTCCGCTCAGAGACTGGCGTATTTAGCATGAAAAAATATCGAATTCTTCTGGATCGGCTCAAGATTTGGCAGCGTTGGGATGCTCTGCACAGGGGCGCATTCGCCAGCCTGTACGGAACGCTCGTGGGGATATTTGCTTCCGTTGCCCTATCCCTTGTTGCCATCACGACAGAATCCCTGCAAGCCGCCAACTATCTGCGTCTACTCGCCCTCGGCGGGGTCGGCGGCTTTGGCATCGCCCTGTTCCTGCTCTGGCTGAAACGCCCTAACCTTATTCAATCCGCTCGATACTACGAGCAGCACCACAAGCTAAAAGAACGCATCAGCACCGCCATCGAACTCCACGACGATGAAAACATCTCCGCAGAGTGGAAAGCGCTGCAACTCAACGATGCCTACCAAGCCAGCGCCGAGATTGATCCCCGCAGCGGCTTCGACTGGCGCATTCCTAAACGGGATTGGGCGGGTTTGCTTATCGTCGCTGTGCTGGCAATCGGGACGTGGTTCTACGGGCAAGGCGCTTTTGAACAAGCCTTCATCAAAGCCGAACAGCAGGCGCAAATCGAAGCGCAGGTTAACGAGATCGAAAATCTCATCACCGAAATTCAGACAAACGAGACTCTCTCCGAGGCAGAGCGGGAGCAGGTCACTGCCCCTCTTCAGGCAGCCGTCGACGAGTTGAACCAAGCCGAAAGCATGGAAGAAGCGGTCTCGATCCTGGCAGATGCACAAGAGTCGCTGGATGAGTTAAGTCAGGCTGGCGAAGCGGCATCTGCGGGTCTCCAGGAAGCATCCGAAAAACTCGCCGAGATGCAGGAAACCACGCCCTTTGGCGATGCGATGCGAGAATCCGATTTTCAACAGGCTGCCGATGCCTTGCAGGAGATGAGCAGTGGCATGGATGCGCAGACACAAGCGGCGCTCTCGCAGGAGATGGCGCAAGCCGCACAGGCGATGCAGGAAACCAACCCCGAGCTGGCGCAGGAAATGCAGCAGGCGGCGGAGGCGTTGCAACAGGAGATGAGCGCCGAGGAATTACAGCAAGCGCTCGAACAAGCCGCCGAAGCGATGGAGCAAGCCAATCAGCAGGTAGAGATGTCGCAAGCAGCGGAGCAATCGAGCGAGGCACTGGAAAGCAGTCGTGAGTCGCTGATGCAGTCGGGCAGCGAAGGTCAGCCGCAGGGCGAGGGGCAGCCGATGGCGGGCAATCCGCAGGGTGAAGACTCTGGCAGCGGTTCGAGTGAAACGGGCGAAGGTGCGCCGAGTTCTGCCCCCGCTGAACGCATCGAAACCGAAGGCGAAACCGCTGGTTTAGACCCCAGCGGCGAAAGCGGCGCTGCGCTCGGTGAGATCGCCAGCCAGTTCGAGCAGAGCGGCGAGAGTATCGAATCGTATGAATCCTTTTACACCGAATATGAAAATAGTGCCTGGGAATCGCTGCAATCTGATGCGGTTCCGCTGGCGCTGAGGTCGGTGGTGAGGGATTATTTTAGTTCGTTGAATCCGTGAAAAGTGAGAAGTGACGAGTGAGAATTCACCACAGAGAACACGGAGCGCACAGAGTTTAAGAGAAAAACTCAAAAATCTCTGTGGTCTCTGTGAACTCTGTGGTGAAAAAAATGGAGAAAACCATGACAGACAAACAACTAATCAACAGCTACTTAGCCAAAGCCCACTCAACCGAAGAAGAGATCAAAAAGATCATTGTCGGACAGGAGGACGTCATTCGGCATGTGCTGATCGCCCTCTTCGCAGGCGGACACGTCCTATTGGAGGGCGTGCCTGGCTTGGGCAAAACCATGCTGATTCGCACGCTGGGACAGGCGCTCGATCTGCATTTCTCCCGCATCCAGTTCACGCCCGACCTGATGCCCGCCGACATCGTCGGCACCGACATTCTCGCCGACAACGACGGCAAACGCTCCTTCGAGTTCCAGCCCGGGCCGATCTTCGCCAATCTCGTTTTGGCGGATGAGATCAACCGTGCCCCACCCAAAACCCAGTCGGCACTGCTCGAAGCGATGCAGGAACATTCGGTGACGGTCGCCAAGAAGACCTACCAACTGGATATGCCCTTCTTCGTGATGGCGACCCAAAATCCGCTCGAAATGGATGGGACCTATCCGCTGCCCGAAGCGCAACTGGATCGCTTCTTCTTCAAGGTCAATGTCGGATTTCCCAGCGAGACCGCTCTTGCGGACGTTTTGAAACTGACCACAGGCGGGATGCCTGTCGAGGTGCAGAAAGTTGCCACCGCCGCTGAAGTAACCGAGATGAGCGCCATCACCCGTCAGGTGGCGCTGGCGTCGCATATCTACGAATACGTCGCTCGGCTGGTAATGCACACCCATCCCGACCGAGAAGGTGTCCCGCCGCTGGTGCAAAAATACGTCAACTACGGCGCATCCCCGCGTGCCGGACAGGCGATCATTCTCGGCGCAAAGGTGCGAGCCTTGCTTGAAGGACGTTTCAACGTCGCTGTCGAGGATGTCAAAGCCGTCGCCCCCGCCGCCCTGCGACATCGCATCCTGCTCGATTTCGAGGGCTTGGCAGAGGAAGTCAATCCCGACACGATCATTGCCGAGTTGTTGGAAGAGACGGGGGTGGAGTAGGTTTGTACACGGATGACACGGAGTACACGGATTTTGAAAGAACCGCTAATCTGAGCTAAACAAACATTGCAAACATAGATAAATGTATAAGAAAAGTGTCCTTTACTTACTCATAGTTCTTATTTCTGTTGGGTGTTCACCAGCAACAGTACATCCTTATTCCACTTTAACTAGCACTCCTGAAAAAACTTCAACTGTTGTAACAAAAAGCACACCAACAATAGAGTCAACACCCGTTACTCCATATAACAACCAAGAATTGCTTCAAGCTATCCCAAAATACGAGGGGGATAGAATTACTCAAGTTGAATTATCAGCAGGCCCTCCTATCGCTTTTACTTCAGACAGCACAAAAATTTTCCTAAACAAAAGAGATGGAATATATCTGCTCAATCTACATGATGCAGAAACAACCTTTTTCAGCCCTCACAAAGCCACCCCTTCCTACGGGATGGTCGTTAGCCGAGATGGCTCTTTATTAGCGTCCGTAGATGCATACGGCAAGATAACCATAAGAGATATTAACAGCAGCGTCATCATTCAAGAAATGCAAACAACGTTATACCAATCTAGTGCTCTCAGTTGGTTAGAATTTAGTGATGATGGTTCACTACTGGTATCGTCAGGGTATTTTCAACCAGTCACAGTTTGGGATACAAGAAGCGGCCAAGTTATCCTTGAAACTCTTGGTTACCACGCTGCAATTAGCCCTGATGGAAAGTTGCTTGCATTAAGGGGCCCGGATTACATACAAATCATTGTTATCCAACACAAAGTGGCTGGAATCACCAAAGTTGACGATGCAAGAGAACCGTTTTTTCTAGATCTTTTATTTAGTCGAGATGGAAATTATCTTTATGGATTAAATGTTAATAGCGAAATAAAAGTATGGGATGTCCATACAGGAGAAGTGATTCGCACAATAAAGCCATGTACTGATTGCATAGATTATGGTTGGGAAATTGAAACTCCTCGGATGACATTATCTAAAGACGGCTCAAAGCTACTCCTAGCAGATCCAATACAAATAATTCTGTGGGATACCCAAACATGGGAAAAAATAATGTCTGAAAGGATTCCTAATCAATATCCTTCAACTGATGCATCAATAAGCCCTGATGGAAAGACCATAGTTGTCACATATCAAAGTGGTCTTATTCGTTTTTTCTATCTTGACCAATAAAATGAAATTCGATTCCCTGACCCTCAACCGTCTCAAGCGCCTGCAACTGGTGGCGCAGCAGATCAAGTGTGGCGCCATCAAAGGCGATCGACGCTCGTCTCGGCGTGGGCAGAGCATCGAATTTGCGGATTATCGAGACTACGTCCCGGGCGATGACCTGCGTCGCCTTGACTGGAATATCTACGCCCGCCACGAACGTCCCTTCATCAAGTTGATGGAGGACGAGGAAGACCTGGCTGTCTATGTTGTGCTGGATGGATCCGCATCCATGGATTGGGGCGAGGGTGACAAGAACAAACTCCTTTTCGGCAAAAAGCTGGCGGCAGGACTGGGCGTCATCAGTCTCTTTACGGGCGACCTGCTAAAGGTAGAAATCTGGGGTGGCAGATTCTCCCCCCAACGGGGGGAGATGTCCGATAGGACAGAGGGGGACGGGGTCACGAATCAAAGCATGGGACCGATGCGTGGGGGCGCAAACCTGATTCGCCTGCTATCCGCTTTTGACACGGTAGCAGGTTCGGGCGAGATCGACTTCGAACGCCAGGCTCGGAAGTTCACGGCTGTCAACAAACGTCCAGGACTGCTGATTCTCATATCCGATTTTCTGTATCCCAATGGCTATGAAAAGGGATTGAAACATCTCCAGTCGCAGGGACATGAGATCATCCTGCTGCATACGCTGACCGAAGACGAGCGCCATCCCGACCTGAACGGCGACTTGCGCCTCGTGGATGTCGAGACGGGGAATGCGCAGGAGGTCAGCCTGACGCGCTGGATGCGTGAGCGCTACGTCGAGCGGCTCGAAACGTGGCAAGCCGAGTTGCGAGCCTTCGCCCACCAGCGCCAGATGCGCTACTTCGACCTGAGCACGGCATCCGAGTGGGATCATTTCCTGCTTTATGAACTGCGTAAATCGGGGGCGTTGGCATGATGATTTTGGTTTTAACACAAAGAGCACAAAGGGTCTCGAAGAAAAAACTGCTTTTTGTTAAAAAAGGTCATCGTTGGTTGAGTAGGCGATGCCGCCTGCTTTTAGCAGGAGCGCCGTATCGAAACCAACAGGCAGGTAAAGAAGCCCTGTTGTGTGGTTTCGATACGCCCCGCAAAAGCGTGCGGAGCTACTCAACCACCACCAAAAATAAAAATTTATTTAATCTCTCTCGAAGTGACTGTCACCTGCAAGACAAGACAGCAATTAATTCATCAACACCTTGCAAAACATCAACCTTTCCGCAAAACGCCAAAGGTGACAGTCACTTTTTAGCAAAATTTCTCTTTTCTTTTAAAAACTCTGTGCGCTCCGTGTTCTCTGTGGTTAAGTTTTTAACTTCGTGCCCCTTCGTGCCCTTCGTGGTTAAAAAACGGGCGGCGAAACCATGACCTTCCTCACTCCCCTCTTCGCCCTCCTCGCTCTCCTCGCCATCCCCATCCTCCTGCTCTACATGCTCAAACTGCGGCGGCAGGAAATCAAGGTCTCGTCGACGCTGCTCTGGCAGATGCTGATCGAAGACCGTCAGGCGAACGTACCCTGGCAAAAGCTGCGCCGCAACCTGCTGCTTTTCGTGCAACTGCTCATTTTGGCGGCGCTGACCTTCGCCCTGCTGCGCCCCGCCCTGTCCAGCGACACCATTGGCAACGCCGAAGTGATCGTCGTGCTGGATGCCTCCGGATCCATGCAGGCGACCGACGTTTCGCCATCCCGTTTTAACACCGCCAAAAATGAAGTTGAGCGCATCATCGCCAACCTGCCGCCCAAAAGCGAACTGACCCTCATCGAAGTCAGCGCCCAGCCGAGAATTTTGCTCTCGCACAGCGCCAACAAACAGGAAATGCGACGTGCGCTCGCCAGCGCACAATCCACCACCAGCGCAGCCGATTGGGACACCGCCGTCGCCCTCGCCAACTCCGCCATCACCAAACCCGATCACATCCTCGTCCTGCTCTCCGACGGCGGGCTGGGCGAGCTATCCCTGCCGCTCTACGCCGAAAACATCCGCTACCTGCCCATCGGCGCGAGCGACGCTAATCTCGGCGTAGCGGCTTTTTCGGTGAACGCCAATCAGGGCAGCGGCGAGCTTTTCGTCAAAGTCCGCAACTACGGCTTCACACAAAACAGCGCCATTCTTTCCATTTACCGCAACGACGAACTTCTCGAAGCCGAGCGCATCACCCTCGCCCAGCAAAGCGATGAAATCAAAATCATCCCCAACCTGCCCCTGACCGCCGCCAATTATCGAGCAGCGCTCACCAGCGACAACGATCCCTACATCCTCGACGACCAGGCGTTCGTCGCCTTCCACCCCTCCGCCAGCCAGCGCATTCTGCTCGTCAGCGAAGGCAACTTTTTCCTCGAGCAATTTCTGGGCGCACTTCCCAACGCCGAAGCCTACCAAATGCTGCCCAGTGATGCGGGGACACCTGCGGCTGGATATTCCACCACAATTTACGATGGATTCTTCCCCGACAGCTTACCCGCTGGCAGCATTCTCCTCATCAATCCGCCGCCGAATCCGCTCATGGACGTTGGGCTGGCTACTGATCAAATCGGCGAGTTGGCCGTCCCCGAACATCCGCTCACCAACTACACCAACTTCGAGCGGGTCTCCGTCCTCCGAGCCAAATCCATCCCCGCCCCGCTCTGGGCGGACGTACTCGTGGACAGCGATGCAGGCGCCCTCGTCTTCGTCGGCGAGACCCAAGCCCGTCGAGTGGCGGTCCTCGCCTTCGACCTGCTCGATTCCGACCTGCCGCTGCAAGTCGCCTTCCCGATTTTATTTTCCAACCTACTCGACTATCTCAATCCGCCCGCCATCTACGACGCCCCGCAAGGATACACCGTCGGCGACCCCGTCGCCCTACACCCCAGCCCCGATGTGGACGAACTCCGCATCACCGCCCCCAACGACACAGAATTTGAACTCCCCGTCGATGAACAAGGCGCAACGTTTTTAGATACCGATCAAGTCGGGCTATATACGATCACCTCCCTGCCGAGCGGTACAGAAGAGACCTTTGCAGTCAACTCCTTCTCCGTGCTCGAATCAAATATTGCCCCGCAAGAAAATCTATCCATCATCACCTCCCAGCAGGAAAACGAAACGAACGAAGCGACGGGCTTACGAGAACTCTGGCACTACGCCGCCCTCCTCGCCATCGCCTTGCTAATATGGGAGTGGTGGCTCTATCATCGACAGTCCAAGGTGCGCTTTACATGGGGGACGAAGAATGGGTAAATATTTAAACACGAAGGACACGAAAAAACACGAAGAAGTTTTTGGTTTAAGTTCCTTTGAAAAGAACATCCAGTCTCTGAGCGGAGCATCGAACGATAGAGAGATGCGTAGTCGAAGAGCAGCATTTGCAAACACAGTCCTTCGACTACGGGCTTCACTCTCGTTCAGCCCTCCGCTCAGGAACTGGACGAGCAATTTAACTTTGGGGATGCCCCCCTCTGTCCTTCGGACATCTCCCCCAAAAGGAGGGAGAATTAGTCCCTTCCCCCCTCGGGGGAAGGCTAGGAAGGGGGATGAGCGATGACCTTCCAATCCCCCACATATTTACTCTTGTTGCTCGTCATCCCCTACTTCATCTGGCTCGCAGCTCCAAAAACCAACCTTCGTGAACTTCGTGTCCTTCGTGGTTTAAAAGGCAGAGAAAAACTCTCCCTAACCCTCCGCCTCCTGCTGCTCCTCACCCTCATCCTCGCCCTCGCAGGCCTCTCCCTCACCTCGACAAGCGAGCAACTTTCGGTGCTCTACCTCCTCGATGTCTCTGATTCCGTCTCACAGAGCCAACAGCAAGAAGCGCTGAACTTCATCGAGCAAGACATCGCCTCCAAACCACCCGATGATCTCGCTGGCTTGATCGTCTTCGGCGGGAACGCCCTTGTTGAAATTCCCCTGTCAAAATCGCCGAACATCGACGGCATCCGCTCGATCCCATCCACCAGCCAAACCGACATTGGCGAAGCGCTGACCCTGGCACAAGCCCTCTTCCCCTCCAATACCGCCAAGCGGATCGTGCTTTTCAGCGACGGCATCAACACCCAAGGCGATATCGCCGAAGCGGTGCGGATTGCTTCTACGAACGGCATCGACATCCTGACCATCCCGCTCGCCGCAGGCACACCGTCCGATGTCGCCATCACGGAACTCGACCTGCCCACCCAGCTTTTCGAAGGTGAACGTTTTGAGATGGCCTTCAAACTCTTCGCCTCCGCAAATGCACCCGCCACCATCCGTCTGCTTTCGGGCGGGGAAGTGATCTCCGAAGAGACCCTGCAACTCGATGCAGGTGAAAGCGCCTACACCCTCCCGCTGGTCGCCAATCAAGTTGGATTGCAGGAGTTCAGTATTCAGATCGAGAGTCCCGTCGACAGCGTGGTACAGAACAACCAGCTTTCGGGCATCACCTTCGTGAGCGGACCACCAAAAGTGCTCGTCGCCGCTGTCCCCGCAGGAACAATCCTGCCAAACGGCGAGCCACGCCCCGATGAGTACACATCTCTGCTAAACGCCCTCGAAAGCGGCGGCTTCGACTACGAAATCACCCAGCCCGAACTGATCCCGCCCGACCCCGCCCAACTGGCGCAGTACAGCAGCATCGTGCTCGTTGACGTACCCGCCAGCACGCTCAATCCCGCCCAAATGCGCTCGCTGCAATCCTATGTCCGTGATCTGGGCGGCGGGCTGGTCGCCATCGGTGGCCCGACCAGCTTCGGTTTGGGCGGCTACTACCGCACCCCGCTCGAAGAAACCCTGCCCGTAGACATGCGCAACGACGACGAAGTCCGCCGTAGCACGCTCACGCTGGTCTTCGTCATCGACCGCTCAGGCTCGATGTCCGACAGCGCAGGCGGTCCCACAAAGCTCGCCCTCGCCCGTGAAGCGGTCATCCGCTCGGTGGAGCTGCTCCTGCCCAAAGACAAGGTCGGTGTAGTCGCTTTCGATGCTGCTGCTGAGTGGGTTGTCCCTATTCAGGAGGTCGCAGACGGCGCAGCGATCAGCAACACGGTCAGCACCCTGCAAGATGGCGGCGGCACCGACATTTTGATCGGGCTGCAAACCGCCGCAGATCAACTCGTGGCAGACGATGCCCAGGTGCGGCACATCATCCTGTTGACGGATGGCGGTGCGGATGAAACGGGCTTGGCGGAACTGGCTACTTCACTGTATCAGGAAAATAATATAACGCTCACCAGCATCGGTGTCGGGAGCGATGCGGCAGCCTTCCTGCAGGAACTGGCAGCCGTCGGCGGCGGTCGCTATCATTTTGTCAGCGACCCGCAATCCATCCCCAGCATCTTCACGGAAGAAACCACGCTGGCGATCCAATCCTATTTGGTGGATGAGACCTTCACGCCGCTTTTGGGGACAGCTTCGCCGATTCTCTCTGGCATCACGGGCTTGCCACCGCTAAATGGATATATCACCACCAAAGCGAAAAGTGCCGCTAACATCCCGCTCCTGACGCATTACGGCGACCCGCTGCTGGCGCACTGGCAATATGGGCTGGGGCGTGCGGTGGCGTTTACGTCGGATGCGAGCGGCGGCTGGGCTGGGAGCTGGGTGCGCTGGGACGGTTTTGCGCAGTTTTGGGGGCAGGTGGTCAGCTATGTGACGCCGCCGCCGACGCCCTCGAACGTGACCCTGAACGTGGATACCGCCAAAGGGACAACCACGCTCTCGCTGGACGCCCGTGACGAGGCAGGCAACGCCCTGAACGGCATGGACGTGGTCGTGAACGTGGTCGCGCAAGGCAATCAGACGACGCAAGTTGAGCTAACGCAGGTCGGCGCGGGCTTATACCAAGCAAAGCTGGATGCCCTGCCCGCTGGCGCTTATGCCATCGGCGTTTCAGGGACGGGTGAAGCGGGCGAGTTTGTCGAGAGATACGGCTGGGCGCAGTCCTATTCCCCCGAATACCAGCCCAGCGACGAGCGCCAAAGCGTGCTGCCTGAGATTTCTTTTATTACCCCGCCAAGCACCACGTCCGAAGAAATCTACGCCCACAACCTGCGGGCGCAAAGCGCTTTAAACGAACTCTGGCAGGAGTTGCTGACCCTCGCCGCCTTCCTGCTCGTGCTGGATATTGCCTCGAGACGCTTGCTGCTCTCCCAGCGTGATTTTGTGCAGGCGTGGAGTTGGGTGAAGGCACGGTTTGCGATTGAGCCGAAAGAAACTGAAGTCATTGAAACACCTACGAGGCTCTCGTCGCTGCAAAAAGCGAAGGAACGGGCGCAGGAGAAGCAGGAAGTTGTTGAGCGGAAAGAGCCGATTATCATTGAGAAGAAGGGTGAGCCTTCTAAAAAAGAAGAAGCCCCCACAGAAGAGGCTTCGACGGTGTCGAGTTTGTTGAAGAGGAAGCGGGAGCGGCGGGGGGATGATTAATTGACCACTAAGGGGAAGAGTTTTTTGATACGGATTTCACAGAAAACACTGTGTCTTTTGAGGCTCATCACTAGTAGATAGCGATGCAAAAAAGGCAATAGACAAAATATCTGCTAAACTAATTAGAGATCGTACTGTTGGTATTCAGAACACACTATTTATATAAACGATGATTACAAGGGTTCAATTAAAGTACTCAACAAATAATAAAGATATTAACAGAATAATAACTAACGTGGTATCTGTTTTTCAAAAAATTTTTACCGAATTCAATCATAGTTATTATTTAGTCGGTAGCTCTATTGAAAACACACGGACTAGACAAAGTGATGTGGATATTGTAATTACGTTCAAAACCAAAGTGGGGAAAGAGGAAGAGAATCTCGTTCGTAAAGTTCTAAGCAGCATCAACCAGACTGAAAGTTTACGAATCGATATAAGGATATTATATATTGACAATCATCTACTTAGCATCCCACCTAACATAAAAGCTGGCAAACTTTTATATGGCCAAGATATGTTGAAGGATATCCCCGTTCAGTCAATAGAGAATACTAGACGTGGTTCCATTCGCCAAACTTTTTTTCTACAGAAGATACTACGAAGAAATAACCCTCTTTTATCCTTTCCATTATCCTATCCAACACCTCATGGTGAATTTTTTGGGTATGAAAAAATGGGCATTTTAAAAAAAGACTCGTCCTTCAGTTCTGGATTTAGAACACTTATTAGTATGGCTTCAATGATGTCAACAAGTATGATCACGATGAAAATACAAAAAGCCCCTTTAAATAAACGGGAAAGTTTTACCCTACATAAAGAGTTCATTAATAATCAATGGTCAAACCTTCTAATAGATTTATATGATATATGCGTAATTAAACATCACTATGAAATACCAGAAAATTACACTGACAGAAAAAAAATATCTTTTTATTGCAAAAATATTCTTGTAATTGAAAACAACTTCTTAGATGAATCTCGCAAGTATCTTTTACTTGACTTAAAATCTTCATCAACAAACATTGTTCGAAATGCACTTAAATGTTTATCGTACATTTTTTTTCAGGATAATGAAATAATAAATGAAGTAAAATCTTTATCAAATACTGGACATGGAAAAATCAAAAATACAGCAAAAATTCTAATGGAAAAACACTTATAAAATCAAATGAAGACAGTAAAAATCAAAACCATTTTTTTTCATGTAACAAAAGCCTGTAACCTTCGATGTAAATATTGTTATTTCTCAGCTAACAAGCCACTAGCCAATGAACTTAGAACTGAAGAATTTCCTCCAATTTGGAAAGATATTGTTTCATTACGGCCAGAGAAAGTCGTTTTCACGGGAGGGGAGCCACTATTGAGAGATGACATTCTTGAGCTATTGGATAGTTTACGTGAAGCTGATAAAGAGCATCATATTTTGCGATGCATTAACAGTAATGGAAGCTTTGTAACTGCCCAACTTGCACAAGAATTAGTAGGTCTTGCAGACGAAGTCAGAATAAGCTTAGATGCACTACAAGAAAAAAATGACTATTTAAGAGGCAAAGGAAATTTTGCATCCGCTCTCAGAAGCGCAGCTCTTTATAAATCTGTGGGATTTGACCCGAAAATCCTTATTACAGTTACATCTTACACCGTACCAGATTTGGAAGATCTAGTTACTTTTTTGCTTAGAAATGGTTTTTCTAACCTTAATCTAAATTTTTTTCGTCCAATAGGTCGCGGTCAAGATCAAACCAGATGGATCGCAGATATAGACACAGCATGGGAAGCTGTTGAAAGAGGGTGGCTCCGTGTTTATTCAAACACTAAAAAACCTAACTTGCCGACAAAGAATGCTCACAAAAAAGCATATATGAATTGTGGTGTTGGAAGTTACCTGAATATAATGTCTAATGGCGATATATACCCCTGCCATGTTTTAACAGATGAAAGGTTTAAGCTTGGAAATCTTAGAAAGAACAGCCTTTTAAAAATTTGTAAACAAGCAGGGGTTGTCAATGAATGGCAAAATCTTAATTTCCCTGAGATAGAAAAACTAAACAAAAAATTAATTGGTCTTTCAAAACCAAAATGCTTGGGAGAAGTTCACGAAAAAAACAAGTCACTAGAGATTTGGGGAAAAGTTTTTCCTACTTCAAATACATAAAAAATAAGCATTAGGAATACCAATGCTTATCATTTACAGCAAGAAAAAACTAATCGAATTAGCTTGGTACCTCACAAGTACCACAGCCGCCCATCATGACCTGTTTTTGTAATCTCTCATAAATTTCAATTTCATCTTTTTCTTCATTAGAGATCGTACTCGGGCTAAAATTCATGTCAACTAATTCAGAACGGACATCTTCTACAACTTTATCCCATAGTTCTTGCAATTCTTTCTGTTTCTTTTCCATCACAAGCTCCTTTTCCTAATCGTCCACTACATATTCAGTTTATCATACCAATATTGGCTTTACAAGATTTAAACATACAGTTGTCAAAAAGACTTTTACAACTGAAAACCTTTCGCATAAAAACTCCCTGCCTCCTACTGAATTTCTTTATGCTTAGTAACATCAATTTTCGCCTTCACAACCCACAAAACCACATACCCCACCAACGCCCCAGCCATATTCGCAATTGAAATTATTGACTCGCCACGCCAATTTTGCTATTCTGGAAACATCCACAAAATGGATATGGTGATTTTTTCTATACAGGAGGTACAAAAATGTCTTTCCCGATCATTATTGAAATCGCAATTGGATTAGCAGTCGTATACTATATTGTAGGGCTGATCGTATCTTTTGTTGTTGCCCAAACGAAAGCCGCTTTGGAGATGAAGGGGAAAGACCTCTACAAGGTGCTTAAGGATTCTCTCGGCACACAACTGGGCGCAGTGCTGGATGAAGATATCATCAAGGGATTGGCACCTTATCGCTACTCTCTCTTGACCAATTGGGTGCGGCAGCGGCGCAACGAAACCATTAAATATGTGGAAGATATGCCCATGCCAACCCTAGCCAGCCAGATACTGAATAAATATCGAGAATTGAGCGGCGATAAGGTTACAGAAAAGGATGCCAAAACCGCCGCCATCGGAACCCTGATCGACCCGGCATTCAATCAACTGGATGAAATCGCCAAGGAAGGTGATGAGCAATTACGTTATTGGGAAGAAGCTGCCCAAAAGAAGCTGGAAAACTGGCTAGATGGCGTTATGAATAAGGCTTCTGATCTATATTCAAAAAACGTTCGACGTGTCGTCATTTTCTGGGCATTTGTTGTCATAATGGTGTTGAATTTAGATACGATCGCTATAGGCAGGTATTTTTACAACGAGCCAGCTGCTCGGGAAAAAGCTGTTCGCATCATGGATAAAATTTACGAAGAAGCAGATGTGGACGCGACAACCGGCGAGATTAAAGTTCCGGATAGCTATCAGACGCAAATTGACGATCTGACCGCGCTGAAAATTCCAATGTTTTGGTGGGGGGCTTCAACGCCCAAAGGAAATTTTTGGTCAAGGCTTTTCGGTTTGTTGATTTCCTGGGTGGCCATATCCCAAGGTTCATCTTTTTGGTATGACACGTTGAAAAAGCTAAAAGTGGTGCATGCGAAAGTAAATACAGAAGAACAAAAATAGCAAAGAAAAAATGTAAATTACGCAGCTATTCAAATCCGAGGCGGTTGCCATTATCAAGCAATCGCCTCGGGTTCATCCTATCTCTTCACCCCGCATTTCCAGTTCCACAAGAAAAACATTCCCCAAACGCATCACTTTCAGGCAGATCACACCTAAAAACAAAGTGATAAAATGCTCGACAGATTTCACATTCTCTTACCGAGTAGGGTAGCTGGCATTTAAAATAAGAGAAATGAACACTCGCATCAATAAGGAGATCAAAAATGGTTCAAACTTTTTTCGATGAGGGCAAGAAAAAAAACAGTCCATTGATAGTGGCGGCTATCTTTATTCTTTTATTGGGATTTTCACTCTCTTCCTGTCAGCAACAGCCCACCCCAGCATCTGGCGAAGCCATGACTTCGCCTAAAGATGGCATGATTACACTTTACGTGCCCGCCGGAGAGTTCACAATGGGCAGCACTGAAGATGACTCCATGGCCAAAGACCATGAATTTCCGCAACATCAAGTCTATCTCGACGCCTTTTGGATTGACCAGACAGAGGTCACCAACGCCATGTTCAGCAATTTTCTCAATGAAGTTGGCAATCAGAATGAAGATGGCAGCGCCTGGATAAACACAATAGGACATTATTCAACAATCCGACAAGAAGAAACGCTATGGATACCCGAAGATGGGTATGAAAATCACCCGGTCGCAAATATCACATGGTACGCGGCGGAGGCATATTGCGAGTGGGCCGGGCGCCGTTTGCCGACTGAGGCTGAGTGGGAAAAGGCAGCGCGAGGAACTGATGGAAACATATATCCTTGGGGGAATGACGAACCCACCTGTGAAATTACAAATTATGATTACTATTGCTGGGTGCGCCACTCAAAACCAGTTGGTTCTTACCCGAACGGCCAAAGTCCTTATGGGGCATTGGACATGAGTGGCAACGCCTGGGAGATGGTAGCTGACTATTATGCGGCTGATTATTATATGAATTCCCCACAATCAAATCCCACGGGGCCCACCACAGGAGATTCTCGCGTCGTACGGGGAGGCTCATTCCATATTCACGAGTATGATGTTCGTACAACCCGGCGATCCAAGGTTCTGCCCACCGGCTCAGGGGCTGCTGTTGGATTTCGCTGTGCTCTCTCGGCAGAAAATTAAACCAGGTATAGAAGCTGCTGTTGTCGCATTGGTAGTCCATGACATATTTGGAAACACAAAAATGATAGACTATTCAAAAAATATCACAAGCGTTTTCTAAGCCATGTTTCATGCTTTCAACATAAGAAGCGTGGCACTCACCTAAAACAAGGAGATCGAACATGAAACGAACTTCTTTTGATGAATCCAACAAGAGAAATATCCCGCTATTGGCCTATACCTTGATGCTTTTATTGGTGTTTTCACTCTCTTCATTTCAACGGACAGAAACACAACCGCCCCCAACTGCTGGCGAAGCCATGACCTCGCCAAAAGATGGCATGATTACACTTTACGTGCCTGCCGGAGAGTTTACAATGGGCAGCACCGAAGATGAAGTGATGGCGAAAGAGCATGAATTTCCGCAACATCAGGTCTATCTCGACGCCTTTTGGATCGACCAAACAGAAGTCACTAACGCCATGTTTGCCCAATTTCTCAATGAGGTTGGCAATCAGGAAGCAGGGGGCAGAACCTGGTTAAATTTACCCAGAACAGACCCTCAACTTATACTGATTGAAAATGTATGGGTACCCAAGTCCGGCTTCGAAAACTACCCAGTCGCAGAGGTGACCTGGTATGCAGCAGAGGCGTATTGCGAATGGGCTGGACGTCGTTTACCAACTGAAGCAGAATGGGAAAAGGCAGCACGAGGAACTGATACAAGAATATATCCTTGGGGAAATAATGGGCCCACTTGCGAACTGACAAATTACGATTTCTTTTGTTGGGTACGTCACTCAAAGCCCGTTGGTTCTTATCCGGATGGGCAAAGCCCCTATGGCGCCTTGGACATGAGTGGAAACTTGATGGAAGTGGTAGCCGACTATTATGCGCCAGACTATTATGAAGAATCTCCTTACAGCAATCCCATTGGTCCTTCTACAGGGGAGTATCACGTCGCCCGAGGAGGCTCGTTCTTCATGCACGAAGTCAACGTTCGTACAGCTCGGCGAGCTAATGTTCTGCCCACTGGCTCAGGACCTGCTGTGGGGTTTCGCTGCGCCCTGCCGGCAGATACAGATAATTAGTTATCCTGTCATCTATGGAGCCTCGTTCTCCCACTCTTCCACATCCACAAGAGAAAACACCCCATTAACGCCCCACCCATATTCGCCATGATGTCGAGCCAGGTGTCGAAGCCGCTGCTATCGAATTGGTAGCCCATCATATATTTTGAAACAAATTCATAGAGTTCCGAGAAAACGCTGAAGGCGGAGGCGAAGAAAAAGAGCAGCGTCAGGTTTGCGAGCAAGCTCACCACAGAGTTCACAGAGACCACGGAGTTTTTTTCAGTTTTCTCTCCAAACTCTGTGCGCTCCGTGCGCTCTGTGGTTAGACCGCTTTTCTCAGCCAAGTGTCGGAAGGTGAAGATGCCCTTCCCATCAACGACGTTGAAATTGATCGCCAAATATTCGTAGACCAATGCGATCGCGATCCCGCCGCCGAGGAAGTGCAGAATTTTGTCGTTGAAAATCCAATAGGGGATCAGGCGAAAGGAAAAGATCACGAAGGCTGCGCCGAGAAGATAACCGTAGGACTGGCGCTGTTCCCTCCACGGGCGGGAGGGTTGCACATCCCGCAGGACGGGAAGTTTGAATATCCACAGGAGCAGGGGTGGCAGCGTCAAGGCGTATAACATGAAGAGCACCCACGCTAGGTTATACATGGGGGCGTACCATGAGATATTGGTGAGAAGGTAGGTAATGGGGTTGGGCATGGTTTTATTAAACACAAAGGTCACGAGGGTTCACGAAGAACAACGAGATTTTCCTTTGTTTAAGCCTTTTTCTTTTTCAGTACATCGCTGATCTTGGTCTCTTCTTTTGCCAGAATACGCTGAATATTGCCACGATGCAGGTAGAAGATGAGCAAAGTCATTAGGGATGCGAGCACGATGAGTGAAGTTTCGTAGCCGAGCAACCAGGTCAAAATCGGCAAGGCGATAAAAGCCGCGAAGGAGCCGACGACGATGTAATCGGCGAGCAGCCCGGGGATGAGCACCAAGAGAATAAAAACGAATCCCAAGCCAAATTTGAGTCCGAACACCATTCCCACAAGAGTGGCAACCCCTTTCCCACCCCGGAATTTCAGATAGAAGGGGAAAATATGCCCGAGGATCGCAGCGATCCCGGCGAGGTAGGGTAAGAACGGGGTATCTGGAAAGATCGCTTGCGCCACCCAAACTGCGACTGCGCCTTTGAGCGCATCAGTAAACGCAACCGCGACGCCATACTTCCAGCCCATGATGGCAGTGATATTGGATGCGCCTGCATTGCCCGTGCCGTGTTCGCGGATGTCGATCTTTCCATAAATGGTGCTGACAAGATAAGCGGATTGAATACAGCCAAAGGCATAGCCGATCAGAATCGCTATGAGATATTGAGTAAGCATATGGTTTTCCTCTCCATGATTCATTTTTCAGTGTAGGCAAAGTTTTCTTTGGTTTCCACAAGCAGAGATAATACCACTTTACTTTTGTTCTACTCTCCTTAATATCATAAATGGATATATAAAAAGCGCCCCTCTGCAAGGATATTTGCAAGAGGAGCGCTCTCGTTTAAAGTTTTTTAGGGTTGCTTTGCTGTAAAGACCAAGCCTGCCTCACCGTGCTCAACCTGAATGATTTCTCCTTCGTGGAATTCACCAGAGAGGAGCTTGAGCGCCAGCGGGTCTTGCAACTCACGCTGGATCATGCGTTTGAGCGGACGGGCGCCAAAATCTGCGTCGTAGCCGACTTCGGCAAGATATTCACGGGCGGGTTCGCTGACTTCGAGATGGTAGCCTTTTTCGGCCAAGAGCTGTTCGACGCGTTGTAACTGGATATCGACGATGCCGCGTAGATGCTCCTTGCGCAGGGGGTGAAAAACGACAATCTCGTCGATGCGGTTCAAAAATTCGGGGCGAAAATGTCCTTGCAAGACCCGCACGATCTCGTCGCGTGTGACCGTATGTCCTCCCTCCCAGAGTTGGTTCCCCAAGTTGGAGGTCATAATCACAACCGTATTGCGAAAATCAATTGTGCGTCCCTGCCCATCGGTCAGGCGGCCATCATCGAGCAATTGCAGCAGCACATTGAAAACTTCGGGGTGCGCCTTCTCAATCTCGTCGAAGAGCACCACACTGTAGGGGCGGCGGCGCACGGCTTCGGTTAGCTGACCACCTTCATCGTAGCCAACATACCCGGGAGGCGCGCCAAGCAGACGACTAACCGTATGTTTCTCCTGATATTCACTCATATCAATGCGGATCATGGCACGCGCATCATCAAAAAGGAAGTGCGCCAACGAACGCGCTAATTCGGTCTTGCCAACCCCGGTCGGCCCCAAAAAGATAAAGGAACCCAACGGGCGATCAGGGTCTTGCAAACCGGCCCGAGAGCGGCGTACCGCATTCGAGACAACGGTCACAGCATCATCCTGACCGATAACGCGCTGATGCAGGCGGTCTTCCATGTGGATCAGTTTCTCGGTCTCACCTTCGAGCAGGCGCGAAACAGGGATGCCTGTCCAGCGTCCAACGATGCTGGCAATCTCCTCCGCATCCACTTCTTCTTTTAGCAAGGCATCGGCGCCTTGCAAAGCTTTGATGCGTGCTTCGCCCTGCGCTAATTTCTTTTCGAGTTCAGGCAATGAACCGTATCGCAAACGCGCGACCTTTTCGAGATCGTTCGCACGTTCGGCGCGCTCAATCTCGACGCGGGTTTGTTCAAGCTGCTCTTTGGTCGCTTGCAATGCCTGAATAGCAGTTTTTTCGGTCTCCCAGCGTGTATGTAGTTCTTTGGCGTTTTCACTTAAATCGGCCAAGTCTTTCTCAAGGCGCGCCAAACGTTCTTTCGAGGCTTTATCTTTTTCCTTTTTCAGTGCTTCGCGCTCGATTTCGAGCTGCATGATGGCCCGGTCAACTTCGTCCAAGGCTTGCGGTTTGGAGTCAATCTCGGTGCGCAATCGGGCGGCCGCTTCGTCGATCAGGTCAATGGCTTTATCCGGCAGATGTCGATCAACAATATAACGATTGGAGAGCGTAGCCGCAGCGATGACGGCCGGGTCTGTGATGCGCACACCATGATGGATTTCATAGCGTTCTTTCAAGCCGCGCAGGATACTGATCGTATCTTCAACGCTCGGCTCTTCCACCAAGACGGGCTGAAAACGCCGTTCCAGCGCAGGGTCTTTCTCGATATATTTGCGATATTCGTCCAAGGTAGTTGCACCAATCAGATGCAGCTCCCCGCGCGCCAACATCGGCTTGAGCATATTCCCCGCATCCATTGCGCCATCCGCTTTGCCTGCGCCGACGACCGTATGCATCTCATCGACAAAGAGCAATATCTCACCCGCAGCATCTGTGATCTCCTGCAGGACAGCTTTGAGACGTTCTTCGAACTCGCCACGAAATTTTGCGCCAGCAATGAGCGCCGCCATATCCAATTGGATAAGACGCTTCTTTTTCAGACCATCCGGTATGTCTCCGTTAACGATGCGTTGTGCCAGGCCCTCGGCGATTGCCGTTTTCCCCACCCCCGGTTCACCGATCAGGGCCGGATTGTTTTTCGTGCGCCGAGACAGGATTTGCGTAACACGTCGAATTTCTTCATCGCGCCCGATAACGGGGTCAAGTTTCCCCTGACGCGCCAAAGCAGTCAGGTCGCGCCCGTATTTTTCAAGCGATTGATACGTGCCTTCAGGGTTTTCAGAGGTGACGCGTTGTGAACCACGCACATCTTTGAGCGCAGATAAGATCGCGTCTTTGGTTAGGCCATATTGCGAGAGACGTTTCTTTTCGGCGGAATCAATCAATCCGAGCAGAATATGTTCGGTCGAGACATAATCGTCCTGCATGCCTTTGGCGTACCGCTCTCCGGCCTGGAACACGTCTGCGGCGGAGCGGGACAAGCTGACGTCCACGTTTGTTCCGCTGATCTTTGGTCGCTGTGCAAGGTCTTTTTCCAGGTCTTCTTTTAACCCCAAAGGGGATCCTGCGATCTTGGTCACAATCGCAGGGACAACACCTTGCTCCTGTTCTAATAATGCCAATAAGAGATGCGCAGGCTCAATTGCCTGATGATCGTAGGTTCGTGCCAGGTTTTGGGCAGCCAGAATAGCTTCTTGTGATTTTTTTGTGTATTTTTCAAGGTTCATGGAACCCTCCAAACGAATAAGATAACTGTTCTAATTCTAGGACTGCGGTGTATGAGATATGTCAGTATTTTGTCTAAATAGTGTTGGAGGGAGGCTAAATTGGGTCGCGCAAAACGGGGCATGTCATGCAATGACCGCCACCGCGCCCACGTCCGAGTTCGGAGCCGGGGATCGTCAGCACGGTGACACCGGCTTTTCGCAGGCGAGCATTGGTCCATTCGTTGCGATCATAGGCGACAACCACACCCGGTTCGAGCGCAACGACGTTATTGCCATCGTCCCATTGTTCGCGTGCCTGTTGAAAATCATCACCACCTGTGGGGATAACACGCAGTTCCTTCAGGCCCATTGCCTCCTGAACGGCTTCGAGCCAGCCCCTGTTTTCGACGCTGACATCCAATGTACCGTTTTTGCCCGGGCGATAGCTGATCGGGTGGATGCGATTTACTACTTGCTCATAAATCGTGACCAGATCACGATCACAGAAGGTGAAGATTGTGTCAAGATGCATACTGGCGCGATCTCGCGGCATCTTCGCGGCTAAAACGTGCGTGGCTGCTTCATGCTTGAAAAGTTCCTGCGCGATCAAGCTAACCGCCTGATAGGTGGTGCGCTCCCCCATCCCGATCAGCACGACGCCATTGCCGACCGGCATAACATCGCCACCTTCCATCATGGCATTGCCGTAGTCAACATCAGGATCTCCCCACCAAATATTGAAGTCGCCGTCTTTGAATTCAGGGTGATATTTGTAAATGGCACTCAAATGTAAACTCTCTTTGCGGCGTGGCGACCAGAACATGGGGTTAACGGTGACTCCGTTATAAATCCAACTGGAGCTATCACGGGTAAACATCTGATTTGGCAAAGGGGGCAGGACAAACTCGTATTCGCCATAGGCTATTTGAGATACATGGCTGAGATCGGCGGGTAATTCGCTCATCATCAATCCCCCGATCAGGTGCGTTGCCAGCGTGATCGGGTCCATTTCGTCCATCCAGGCACGCAGCTCAATCGCGCCGCCCACGCCCACGTCATAGGGCGTTAGCTTGCGATCCAAAATATAGGCGCGACCTTCCGGATCAGCAAGTACATCCGCCAGAAGTTCGTGGACATGCATGACATGCACGCCAAAATCTTCTTCCATGAGATCAACAAAGATATGGTGATCCTGGCGTGCCTTGCGCATCCAGATCACATCTTCAAAGAGGAATTCCTTACAATTTGCGGGTGTCAGGCGTCGCATTTCCAAACCGGGACGATGGACGATGACTTTGCGCAATTTGCCTACTTCAGAGTAGACACCAAACTTCTGCTCCATTTTGCTCCTTTTCAAACCACTATGTTAAAAGACTAATGAGACACAAAGTCTTTTGTTGTGTTATTGTAGCATCAGAAAATTTTCCAGCGTTATTGCTCCAACTCTTCCCAACGCTGATAGATTTTCAGCAGTTCTTCCTCGATCACCTTGAGCCTTTCAACCGTCCGGCTAACTTCAGTGTCGTTATTCTGATAAAAAGCAGGGTCTGTCAGGGATGCGTTGAGTTGCGCCTGTTCCGCTTCGAGGGCTTCGATCTGAGCTGGGAGTTCTTCCAATTCACGCTGTTCTTTGTAGGTAAGTTTACGGGGCGATGGGCGCTCATCTCGTATTGGGGAGGCTGGCTTGACCGCTTTCTTGCGCTGGCGAGCTTCCTCGGCTGCATCTTTTTGGCTTTGCCAATCATCATAGCCACCGATAAATTCATTCACACGACCATTTCCTGATAACACCAGGGTGCTGGTAACCAGATTATTGAGAAAGGTGCGGTCATGGCTGACCATAATCAGCGTCCCTGAATATTCGAGAAGCATATTTTCCAATATTTCGAGGGTCTCAATATCGAGATCATTGGTCGGCTCGTCGAGCACGAGCAGGTTTGCCGGACGGGCGAATAAGCGAGCGAGGAGTAAACGATTGCGTTCGCCGCCTGAAAGGGCGCTGATCGGCGCGTGGACACGTTCACGGCTGAACAAAAAACCTTCGAGATAGCCGACAATATTTCGGTCACGCCCGTTGATGGTGATCGTATCCCGTCCTTGTCCGACATTTTCGAGGATGGATTTGCTCTCATCGAGTTGGGAGCGTAACTGGTCGAAATAGGCAATTTCCAGATTAGTGCCATGCCGCAGGTTGCCGCTCTGCGGCGCCAATTCACCAAGCAAGAGACGCAGTAAGGTGGTCTTGCCGGAACCATTCGGGCCGATGATACCGAGACGGTCACCACGCTGAACGGACAAATCCAAATCAGTGACAATCGGTTGATTCTCAAAGGCATAGCTCAATCCTTCGGTTTTGATGACCAAGCGTCCGGAACGCTGTTCATCGTCAACCTGCATACGCACTTTGCCGGGCTGCTCCCGACGTTGAGCACGCTGGTTGCGCAGGCGGATCAGGGCGCGGACACGCCCCTCGTTGCGGGTACGGCGCGCTTCAAGCCCGCGTCGGATCCAGGCTTCTTCCTGCGCCAGTTTTTTGTCGAAGAGGATATTTTCTTTTTCTTCGGAAGCCAACATCGCTTCTTTGCGTTTAAGGAAAGTGGGATAGTCGCAGTCCCAGTCGAAAAGTTGACCACGATCCAATTCGATGATGCGATTGCTCAGGTTTTGCAAAAAGGTGCGATCATGCGTGACAAAAAGCAGGGTGCCGCGAAAACGTTTGAGAAAGGTTTCCAGCCAATCAATGGATGCAATATCGAGGTGGTTGGTTGGCTCGTCGAGCAGGAGAAGATTGGGGTCACGCACCAAGCCACGGGCAAGTAAGACGCGGCGTTTCATCCCCGCAGAAAGCAAGTCGAAGGAGGCGTCCGCATCGAGCTTCATTCGTGAGATGACCTGATCCACTTGAAGTTGGCTCTGCCATTGAGCTTCACTGCCAGCAGGCGGATCGCCCAACCCTGCTGCGACGACTTGGCGGATATTTCCTTCCAAGCCATGCGGAACCCCCTGCGGCAGATAGGCAACGCGTAAATCGACATGACGGGCGATCTCGCCGCTATCAGGATTCAGGTCGCCATGAATGAGTTTGAGCAAGGTGGTTTTGCCCATCCCGTTCAAACCGAGCAAACCTATGGACTGCCCCGCTTCAATTTGGAGATTGATCTGGTCGAGAAGGGGCGGACCGCCAAATCCCAACGAGACATCTTGAAGACTGATTAATGCCATGAAACTCCCTTTTCAAGCTCACGCTTCGAGAATGCGTGTTTTTTTAACAAAGACTTGCAAAATAACCAACGTGACCAGCTCAAATCCAGCCAACTTAATTTCAAAAGACCATTATAAAGCTATCCGTGCTCTTTTCTGGCAATTAGCCCAATTGAAGGGTAAGAAAATCCAACCGAACGATGTCTTACTACAGGAAAATAACCAGCGTACTCGAGGAGAGACATGACCACAACCCCGCAAATCACCGTATACGGTGCCTATTGGTGCCCGGATTGCCGTCGCGCAAAGCAATTTTTAGGCGAACATCAAATCCCCTACAATTGGATAGACATCGAAGAAGATAAAGATGGCGAGCAATACGTCATCCAGAAGAATGACGGCAAGCGCATTATCCCAACCATTGAATTTGAAGATGGCTCGATTTTGGTCGAACCCTCCAATGCAGAACTCGCTACCAAGCTCGGCTTGAAGACAACCGCCGAACGCAGTCACTATGACCTGATCGTGATCGGCGGCGGGCCAGCCGGATTGACCGCCGCCCTCTACACCGCCCGCGAAGGGATCGACACACTCGTCATCGAACGTGCTGCCCTCGGTGGGCAGGCTGCCACAACCCAATGGCTGGATAACGTCCCCGGCTTCTCGGAAGGCATTTCAGGCGCAGCTTTCTCGCATCAATTGCGCCTGCAAGCCGAGCGTTTCGGTGTTGAATTCCTTCAGGCGCAGGATGTAACCGATGTCCACAGCCATGAAAATTACCGTCACATCACCACTGGCGACGGCAGCAAATACACCGCCAAAACCGTACTCATCGCTACCGGCAGTCGCTATAAACATCTCAACATTCCCGGCGAAGATGACTATATCGGCGCGGGCATCCACTTCTGCGCCACCTGTGACGGCCCCTTCTACAAAGGGCAGGCCGTCGCCGTCATTGGCGGCGGCAACAGCGCTACCGAAGAAAGCATCTTTCTGACAAAATTTGTCGAGCACGTCACCTTACTGGTACGCGGCGACAAACTCAGTGCCAGCCAGGTGCTGCAAGAAAAACTCCTTTCACACCCCCAAATTGATGTGCGCTTCAATACCGAGCCCCTCGAATTTAAGGGCGTAGAAAGTAAACTCAAAACTGTGGTTATCAAAGACAGGCAAAAGAGAAAGATCGAAGAAATTCACCCCGCAGGTGTTTTCACCTTTATTGGCCAAAACCCCAACACAGGCTTTCTCGCCAACGCTGGCGTGGAAACGAATGAATGGGGCTTCATCGTCAGCGGACACGATCTCGTCCACGATGCACCGCGCCCGGATGGGTACGAATCGCGTGACCCGATGCTGCTCGAAACCAGCATCCCCGGCATTTTTGCAGCGGGCGACGTGCGTGCCACCAGCACCAAACAGGTCGCTTCGGCAGCGGGTGAAGGCGCGACGGCAGCCCTGCTAATTCGCGAATATCTCAAAACGGTCTAGCATGGCAAAATTCTTTTCGGGGATTTTCCTACTCCTGCTGCTTTCCGCTTGTGGGCAGGGAAACGCATCTCCGACTCTTTCCCTCACCCCATCAGAGCGGATCGCTCCCAGCCTGAAACCTGCTACCGTTATCTCAACATCCAGCCCGGTTCTAACAGAGACGCCACAGCCACAGCCCGAATCATCCACCGCCAACGCCGACGTAACCTACGTCCGCGCGGTCCAGGCTGCCGACGGAAGTTGGACGTTCCATGTAACGGTATCTCATCCAGACACGGGTTGGGACGATTATGCCGATGGCTGGGATATTCTTCTTTTGGACGGAACCCAGCTCAAAGTCCACGAAAGTGACGTGTTCACCCGTCTACTGGCACATCCGCATGTGGACGAGCAACCCTTCACGCGCAGCCAGAGCGGCATCATCATCCCGGAAAATGTAACGCAAGTCATCGTTCGTGCCCATGACATTGTGGACGGCTTCGGCGGAAAGGAGATCATCATTGATCTCGAAAAGAATTCTGGTGAGGGCTTTGAAGTGAGCAAAAATGATTAACGCTCATATTGTCGATAAATCAAGTGAATCACCAAATGTTGTCGCTCATGTTGTTGGGCACATCAATAACAAATTAGTAGGAGACGAACAATGAAAAATAACGCTATAGAAAAATCTCTTGAGATGAAACTAAAACTCGAAAAAATCTCTTTGGCACAGCTACAAGATGGAATCACCGAATGCTTTGTCATTACCAACCGCAACTTTTTGCAACAACGCATGGGAAAAACTACACCTACCGACGAGATAGATGCGACAACGCGCGAATTGGTGGCGCAAGTATTTGCTGAAAATAATGTAACCCCGTCTTATGCAAGCGCACAGGATATGCGAAAGGCTTGTCAGGTTCTTGATGGTCAGCTTGGCTTTGAAGCAAACCCGAGTTTATCGGAACATCATCAAGAGATTATCGACTTTCTCTTCGAGAAAGCGGCGTAATCAGGAAAGTAGAACGCCAAAGGATCTGCATGACTAAAAAATACGACGTAGCCATCATTGGCTCGGGGATGGGCGGCTCGACGCTGGCTGCGATTTTGGCGCGCCAGGGCTTGGATGTAATTGTCTTTGAAGCCGGGCAACACCCTAAATTCGCGATCGGTGAATCGACCATTCTCGAAACGTCTGAGATGATGCGCGCTTTGGCAAAGTTTTACGACGTGCCTGAGTTGGCCTATTTCAGCTCGGAGAATTATTTTGACTACGCCGGAACCACACACGGTGTGAAGCGCCATTTTGGTTTCGTGCATCACGAAGTGGGTAAGGAACCCACGCCCGACCACACGCTGCAAGCGATCATCCCCAAAGAACCGTATGGACATGAACTGCATATTTACCGCCAAGACAGCGACTCATTTTTGACTTCGGTGGCGATCTCGTACGGCGCAATAATTTTGCAAAACACTCCCGTTGCCGATGTGGATTTCAGCGATGACGGTGTCACGATCATGACCGCAAAAGGCGCGACTTATGAAGCGAATTATGTTGTCGATGCGGGTGGTTTCCGCTCGCTGATTGCTGAGAAGTTCAGTCTGCGCGATTTTGACCTACAAACTTATACACGTGGCATGTTCACGCACATGGTCGATGTGCCCTGTTTTCACGATGTCAGTTTTTCGAAGAAAGAGAATGGTGTCCCCTTCCGCTGGTCGGAGGGAACGCTGCATCATCTCTTCGAGGGCGGCTGGTTGTGGGTCATTCCTTTCAACAATCACCCCGAGGCAACCAACCCCGTTGTGAGCGTGGGGCTGCTGCTGGATCCACGTGTCCACGCACCGCGCACTGATCTTTCGCCTGAAGCTGAATTTAACGCATTTATCGGTCAATACCCGGCTTTGAAGCGACACTTCGAAAACGCCAAACCAATTCGAGGCTGGGTGCGTGCCGAGCGTCTTCAGTATTCGTCCAAGCACGTTGTCGGGGATCGTTTCGCCCTGCTCGGCCATGCGGCGGGGTTCATCGATCCGCTTTACTCAAAGGGTCTTTACGTCACACATATGACGATCATGCTGCTCGCCGACCTGCTGCTGAAAGCAAAAGAGACGGGCGATTATTCATACGCGGCTTTTGAGCCGCTGGAAGAAATCACGCTGGGGTATATCCAAATGCACGACCGCCTGACGGCGAACTCGATCAAATCGTGGTCAAATTACAAGCTTTGGCGCGTCTATTCGGTGCAGTGGTTGCTGGGCGCCTATCTAGAATATCTGATGCTGAGCATCACGCGTATGCGCTCCAAAGACCGCGACGAGTATATTGCCCTGCTCAAAGATAATCGGTTGGCAGGTGGCGGGTTTGAGGGCTTCTTTGAAGTGCAGGGTAAAGTGGATGCGCTTTTCGACGCCGTTGACCCGCACGATGAAGCCGATGTCGACCGTATGGTCATCGAAGCGAATGAACTTTTGCGCGGGTTTGAATGGCTGCCCATGCCTTTTACTGCCATTCTCGATGGCAAAAATCACCTACCCAAAAACAAATTCCGCCTGACACTCTTCAACAAAGAGGACGGCTTCATGGGGGGCGGGGCGTATAAAGAACATTTCTTTGGCAAGATGTCGCTGCTTAATCTGGGTATCAAAGGTGCAGAGGACAAACTCTTTTATGCACGTGCCTATTTGCGCTGGCGGCGAAAGAAAGACGCGCGCTTGGCTTGGCGTAAATAATGTTCGATACCTACCTTCGCAACGCAAAAGACCGCCTCGCCGAGCCGCTCGCACGCCGCATGAAATTTCTCTCGCCAAATACGGCGTCTGTGCTCGGTGCGCTGCTGGCTCTCCTCAGCGCCTTTTTTGCCGTCCGCCAACTTTATCTGTGGGGATTAGCATTCTGGCTCATCAGCCGCGCCTTTGACGGTTTGGATGGCTTGCTCGCGCGCCTTCATAATAAACAAACGGACTTTGGCGGATATTTCGACATCATTTTGGATTTTGTGGCTTACGCCGCCGTCCCGCTCGGATTTGGGCTGGGTGCAGCCTCCCAAAGTGTGTACGTGGCGTTAGCAATTTTGCTTTCTAACTTCTACGTCAATAGCGCCTCGTGGATGTACCTGGCTGCCATCCTTGAAAAACGCGCTGCCCGTGATCCCGAAACGGCAACCACCATCGTCATGCCCGCTGGTTTAATCGGCGGCTTTGAAACCATTGTTGTTTACTCGCTCTTTTTCCTTTTACCGCAACATATTTTGCAAATCTTTATTATTTTCAGCGCCCTGATCTTTATTACGATCATACAACGTTTGACTTGGGCAAAGAAAAACTTATAGCAGAGGTGACTGTCACCTCCAAAACCACATAAGACTATCATGTAACCCATACAGGGATATGCGCCAATCGCAAATCCATCGAATAGGTGACAGTCACCTGCACATATTTTATAGGTATCTCATGTCAACCATCAAAAAGAACCAACTCGCTCCTGACTTCACGCTCTATTCAACAGAAGGAGAAGAAATCTCTCTCCAAAACCTGATCCAGCCCGCAAATAACGTTCTGCTCGTCTTTTTACGTCATCTTGGCTGAATACCCTGCCGCGAGCATGTGGCACAGTTGTGCCAACACCAGGATGAATTCAAAAAACGCGACACACGCGTCATCGTTATATCTTTCGGAACACTGCCCGCCGTCCAGGGGTGGATGCGCGAGAACTGCGATCATTTCACTGTCCTGCTCGACCGTGAACGAGAAGTCTACAACGCCTATGGGCTCGAAGCCTCCCTTTGGCGAGCCTATCATCCTCGCATACTCTGGCTCTATGCCAAAGCCATCCTTGCCGGGCAAAAAATGCACGACTCACACGGCGACGATACCACTCAACTCGGCGGTGATTTCATCATCGGCAAAGATGGCAAGTTCAAGCTGGTCTATCCCAGCCATGACCCGACCGACCGCCCCCCGGTTGAAGATTTACTTAAGGTTTTAGATCAGCACTAAAACGGGTAAAATAGCGCGGACTTTATCATTAAAAAGGAGAAAATATGAAAACAGAAAGTGGTTTGGAATACACAGAAAAAGAAGCAGGTACAGGCGCAGAAGCCAAAGCCGGAAAAATGGTCAGCGTGCATTATGAAGGAAAACTTCTCGACGGGACAGTTTTCGATAGCTCTTTTAAACGCGGCAAACCAATTGATTTCAAATTAGGTGTCGGTCAAGTGATCCAAGGCTGGGACGAGGGCATCGCCCTGATGAAAGTTGGCGGCAAAGCCACGCTTACGATTCCCCCCGAGCTAGGATACGGCGCACGCGGCGCAGGTGGCGTGATCCCGCCAAACGCGACTTTGATCTTCGATGTTGAATTAGTTGAAGTGAAGTAAAAAATCTTCCTCTCGAATCGAAAGCTTCGATATAAGCAAAAGCACCTTTGCAAAAGGGTGCTTTTTTTGCCCAACGGGTTACTTAGTTGCCGTAGAGGAGACAGGCAGATGGATAGACGTGTTTTTTTACAGCCAACTTCTATTTTAAAATTCTGATGATTTCGGCAAGTAATACGTCCATGTCATTTGAGAAGTTTACCTGCGTCCTAGTGGGTAAAGATTCTTTGTTTCTAACAGGTAGATGAAGATATGCGTCAGAAATATTGCGGGATGAATTCTGTAGGTTCTGAAGAGATTTTTTGAGAGACTTGCCTCCATAATTATTGGACACTTCCGCAAAGGTGTTGTAACCAAAAATAGGAGGTACATGATCTAGGATAGCGCGAGTTAGCATTGTGACTGCTAAATAACTTTCACTTACATAACAATTATTTAGTTCTTCACATAGCCTGACAAGCTTTGAAAAGTCAAACTTTGAATTAGTAAGTGCTTCTAATTCGTTTATTCTACTTATTTCTACGTAAGTTATTTCCATTGTTGTTTGTGTTTTGACTGTTCGTTTTGCAAGTATTTCATCAATATTAGTAATTGCAATAATACCCTGTGTGTTTTTTATAATGGGGTTTAGGCTGAGATAACCACATACACCAGGTGTAAACGCGCGCAGCCTGTCTATTGTATCGAATCGTGCCTTTTTTGTAAGTGTAATGCCGCTCTTGCTATCAAATACCAAAATCGTTTCAGGTGATAAGTTTTCTGACCAAAAGGCCTTTTGACCAGATATAGTTTGCCCAACATAGTGCGAATTAGGAATTTCCTTGTCACGAGTGATAATCCCCAACTGAACAAACTTTGCTTCAAGATGTTGTGGGAACATGAACCTGTCAGGACGAAATCCAGCATTGACTTGTCGAGAAAACACATCAGCTAATAATTCATCAAGTTTTTGTCGGCCTGCCTTAATCCTGTTTTCATCAGAAATGGAGGCATTTAAAACATCGGTGAAAGCTTTGTTTGCTTTCTCTCCCAGCGACTTACCGCCATGTCTTATCCTAGAGTCTATCTCACTGAATTGCTTGTCTTCAAATAAAGTAAGGTCAATAGGTTCACAATGGTTAAAAGAACATACTTGCGGTATTATTTGTTGGCTAGATTTTCTCGCCTCATCAACTTGCATCGGCTCAAGATTTGGATTGAGCCATACGGCATTGCCAGGTTCGTTTGACGCAAATAGATAATAGCTTTGTTCTTTAAGTTCAAACAAGTAATTGCCAAAAAATTCTTTAAAAGTCTCTTTCTCAAACATCTCTTTGGCTTGAATTTGGTATTTTTCAAATATTGATTGTTCTTCCATGATGATTTATCCACCAAATATTTTTATACAAGGAATTGCTCAATTATTATTTATATGGGTTGCATATCTTGATGGCACTTCATAACTGCTTATGTACGGTGTCAGATTAAAACCAGTTTAACATATTCTTGTTATAGACCCAACTTAATCCAATAACGACCATATTTCTTCCCATTACCGCCTCGACCAATACTCTCAAGTTTCCCGTCATTGGCAAGAATAACCCTTGTCGAAGGCAGATTATCCAAATCAGCAACCACCAAGCCCCTTTTTTCACCAAGTTTCCCCAGCGCGATCAGCGCTTGGCGCAATGCTTCGCGCCCATAGCCTTTGCCCCGTTGATCTCGGCGGATATAGTAGCTGATATGCCCCGTCCGCTCTCTCAGGCTATCGTTGAGATAATGCCACATCCGCACGATCCCGACAGCCTCACCCGTCTCATCCAATAACCAGAAAAAACTTCGCGGAATATCACCCTCAATTAAATTTATTTGACTATTTGTCTCATTACAGAAGCGGAGATACTCATCCAGCGTCAAGCCTCCCCTTGCTACAGCCGTCCCACCAAAACCATTTTCCCCGCTCCCCAAATCATCAAGCAACGCAGCCAGTCCTTTTGGTGCTACCAGAGAAGCCAATTCTAAATGCATATCCATAGATCAACATTGTACCCGAACTACCCCACAGAAAATAAATACTCCTTCGGCAGCTTTACATACACGTCCGCCCCCGTCGCCGCCATCTCGGCTTCGGAAGAAATATGCGCCTTGATCATCTCGCGCTCGAGTGCAATTTTGACCTCCGCCTGTGTGCCGCGATAAACGCAATTTTGCAGTACACCCGGCAGTGAATTTTCAGTTTTTTCTTTTTGGATGCGGATATGTTCCGGACGAATGGCATAAACTGCCCGACCAGCTTTATTCTCATCTTCAATCTTTAGTTCCCCCCATTCCGCCGAAACGAGCGTGCCCGAACTTGCTACGCCTTCGATAAAAGTCTCCACCCCGACGAATTTTGCCGTCTCCACACAGGGCGGTCTTTGAAAGAGACGATTCGGTCGGTCCACCGCAGCAACCTTACCGCCCATCAACAACGCCATCCGGTCAGACATTGCCATCGCTTCATCGAGATCGTGCGTCACGAGAATCGTCGTGATTCCCAACTCGCGCTGGATATTTCGCACTGCCTCCTGCAACCCCAAGCGGACGGGGCGATCAAGGCTGTTGAAGGGTTCATCCAAAAGCAGCACCTTTGGTCGGATGACGAGAGAACGCGCCAACGCCACGCGCTGCTGCTCCCCACCAGAAAGTTCGTTCGGTTTGCGGCTCTCGATGCCGGGCAAGCCGATCAATTCCAGCATCTCGGCGATGCGTTTGCGCTGCTCCTCGGCAGGGATATTCTTGACCTTCAGCCCAAAAGCGATATTCTCGCCCACGCTCAAAAAGGGGAAAAGATAGGCTTTTTGGAACATAAAAACCGCCTCCCGCTCGTTTGGAGCAATTGGCAGAATGCTCTCGCCATCAAATAGAATCTCGCCTGCATCAGGCTTTTCGATGCCCGTGATGAGCTTTAGCAAAGTCGATTTACCGATGCCAGAAGGACCAAGCAGAGAGACAAGCTCGCCACTTTTGACATCCAGCGAGAAATCGTTCAGGACGGGAGCATTCGCTTTGGGGTAGGTCTTGGTGATATTTGTGAAGGTTACTGTTGTCATAGTTTTATGTATAGGATATGGCGGGAAGGATTAAATATTTTTTAATATATGCGAAGCAGCCCACAAACCTGTTTCTGCAGCACCATCCGTAAAAGGCATGCCAATATAATCACCTGCAAGTAAAATCTTAGCTTCTTTGGAAAGTGTCTTTCTGTATTTATCAATCTTCCTTGATCGCCCTACAGGAGATTTTGGTTCAGCGTATTTCCATCGATAGAGTTTATGGAAAACGATATTATCAGAAATACCTGCAAGAATGTGATCTAATTCGGGTAACAGCTCTGTGATAATTTTTTGCTCATCCCAGTCAACCATTTCTGCTCCAGATATACTATCAAGCATGATATTTAAAAGTTGCCCTTCTCTTACACGTTCAACATCTTTGGCTCTTTCAAAAGCAATTGCCACAATACGTTTACGCTCTCTACGCGGAATCAATAAGCCATATACATCTTCTACGGATTCTGGTAGTTGCCAATCTTTTCTTGTGCTAAGCACTAAATTTAACGTAGAAGAATAAGATGTGTTCAACAACGCTTTTTCAATTTCGCTCTCACTTGTATAAATTGACTTAGCAATATGAGCCGGAAGAGCAAGAATGACCTTATCCGTTTCAATTTCTTGCCGGTTGGTATGAACAATAACTTTTTCTTTTTCTACCGATATTTTTTCTACTTTCTCATTCAAACTAACTTGCAGCTTATCAGCCAAGGCTAGAGGTAAAGAACTAATTCCCTGTTTTAGGGTCATCGTTTTTGCGCCGCGTGTCAGGAATCCGCTAATGGCTATTGGCAGAGCAGATGAAGTTTTATCCGGTGATTGAAAATAGAAACCTTCAAGCATAGGCTCTATAATATATTCAGTCATCCATTCACCATATTGCCTGTTATACCAACTCGTTGCATTTTCTGTGTCAAACTTTGCCCATTTTGAATAGTCGCTGACAGGTAAATTGATGAGATCAGGAGCAGATTTTATAGCCCCAAATCCAAACTTGAACCACTCACGCCAATTAAGAAGACCACTTTTTACGGGGGAAAAGAAATCATCATAACGAAACTTGCGAATAACTCCATCACGTTGTATTGCTGTCCAGGGGGATGTTGCTGTGTACTCATCTTCTAAACCTAGCTCAAATATAAGATTTTCTAAAACAGAATACCCTGTTGAAAGAAATTGTGCTCCCCTATCAATCACATAACCGTCTATCTTATCCGTTGTCATCCGCCCCCCAACGCGTGAAGCTGATTCAATAACTTGCACATCAAAGCCATACTTTTCCAGAGTATATGCGGCAGTAAGCCCCGCGATACCTGCTCCAACTACTATTACTTTAGTCATTTTTTAGCACCTTGAGATTTGTTGAATGAGCATTGCATTTAGATTCTTTCTTGCACACCGTTCGGGTTTTCGATCAAAAATATTGCGGTGGCGGCGATGATGATGACGGGTGGGGCCAGGAACAATAATGATAATGCCGAAATCGTTGTCGGGTTGCCGCCGGAGACTGCGGAGAAGAGTAATACGGGCAAAGTCAGAACTCTTCCACCGCCAACGAGCAAGGTTAGTAGGTATTGGCTCCATGAGATCAGGAAGGCGAAGAGTCCCGCCACCGCCAGGCCGGGCGCGACCAAACGCAGTGTGACGGTGAAAAATATCCGCGTGGGGCTGGCACCGAGGGCGAGAGCTTGGTATTCGAAATTCTCGTCATAACGGGCAAAAACACCAGCCAGCGTGAAAACAGTATAGGGCAAGGTGGGGACAATATGCGCCAAGACAATGCCGAAGCGTGTACCAGCGAGTCCCGTTTGAAGGGCGAGGATGCTGAGGCCCATCCCAATGGCGAGGGGGGGCACAACGGTGGGGAGGAAGATGGCGAGCCAGACCCATTTCTTACCGGGGAAGTCGCGAGTGCCGATGGTGCGGGCAGCCGGGTAGCCGATGATAAGTGAAAGTAGACTGACGACGAAGGCGAGCAGGAGACTATCGGAGATCGCCTTGAGGGTGCGGGAATCACTCAGGAGACGGGAGAATGCCTGGATTGTCCATTCAACGGGAAAAGGTTCGGGATAGAACCAACTTCTGGAAAAGGCAACCAAGCCGAGGGTCAAGAGCGGCGCGAGTAAGGCAAGCCAGATGAGAAGTTTCTTCATCCCTGAATCTCCTCTTTGGCACGGGCGAATCCTGCAATCATCAAAACAATAAAAGCGATGATAAGACTGATCGCCATGCCTTCAGCGCGGGCGTGTAAATCTGGATTGGTGAAGGCTTCGAGGGCGAGGACGGGCAGCGTGCGGGGATAACGGACGCCGAGTAAAGCTGGTACTTCGTATGCCCCGAAGATGTAGGCGAAGACGAGCAGCGAGCCGGAGATAAGCGCGGGGCGGACGAGGGGCAGGGTGACGAGGCGAAAACGCTGCCAGGCATTGGCACCAAGATTTTCGGCGACGAGCAGATAACCTTCGGATTGGGTGCGCAGGAGAGCGAGAATGACGAGCGTTAGGAAGGGAATTTCTTTGCCGACATAGGTCAGAATAATGCCGAAGCCAAAACGGTCGCGCACGAGGACGGGGAAATCAGCAGGTGTTTCGATAAGACCGAGCGCGCCTGCCCAGCGCGCAAATAATCCACTTTGGGCGAGAAGCAGGAGTATGAGCACGCCCCAAACAAGATGCGGGAAAGCGAGATTCCAGTTGAGTGCAAAGGTATCGATACGGGAAGGGCGGCGGTTGAGCAAGGTAGCGAGAAAGAGAGCGCCGATTGCGGAGAGAAATGTGGCTGCGAGGCTAATCCACAGTGAAAAGGCGAGCGATGCCCAGAATTCTCTTCCGGCTGTGCCTTGCGCGGTGACGAGATTCTGGTAGGCAGACAGATTGAGTTCTTTTTCGCCGATGATCGTCAGATAGCCAAAGCTCTGTGCCATTCCATAAAGGAGGCTGGCGCCCAACAGAATCGCCAAGACCCCCAAGGTCGGGGAGAGACGCAGGTAGACGGAAATGGTGGGGTTTGAAGGTTTCAAGGTTTAAATTGATGTTTGATGAGTGATAAGTGAAAGCTAAAATCTTAGCGCAGGTTGAGTAGCTTCGGAGCTTGCAGAGAAGCGTATCGAAACCAAGCGGCATTGTTGAAACGTATCCGCTCCGATTTCGATACGGCGAAGAACATCGCCTACTCAATCTACGCTCTATATTCTACTTTCCGATCAGCACATTCTCACGCCAGCCTTCTTCGACCATCGCTTGGTAGGGCGAGGCGGCATCGCCAACGAGCGATTTTGCCATATCTTCGGCGGGAGTGGCAGCTTCGCCGAGGTTGGCGAGGGCATCTTCGAGTACGGCGACCTGATCGGGATCGCTGACGCGAGTCACATTGATGCCGAAGCCGAGACCAAATCCGTTTTCGGGCAAAACTTGGGCAGCCTGAAATTCGGGATCAAGAATCAGGTTTGCGAGAACCAGCGCAGCGGCTTTATTGCTTGCATTTGATGGGATGGCAACGTAGTTGAAGTCGCCGATCATGTAGTCGTCAAAGACAAAGGCACGCGAAGTTTCGGGAACCAAACCTTCGTCGATGAGTGCGCCTGCGCCAACAATGGCCTGGGTGATCGAGAAATCAACTTCGTTATTGGCGAAGAGACTGTGTAATTCATATTCATCTTTGGGATAGGTTTCGCCTTCACGCCACAGGCAGGATTTGAATTCGTTGAAATAATCCCAGACCTTGGGTGACCACTCATCCCAGAGCGCTTGATCGACTGTGCCCCACTGCGCGGCATCGTCGCTGATCTCAAAGAGTGCGCCTTTCACAAAGCGTGTCCCCTGAAATGCGCCGGGACCGGGTGCGATATAGGTGAAACGACCGGGATGGTCACATGCCCATGTTGCCAAATCAGCGTAGGAGCGGGGTAATTCATCTTCGTTCATTCGAGCAGAGTCATAAATGAATTGGAATTGCGCAGAAGACCAGGGGCTTTCTAAACCTTCGACAGGTTCACCGAAATCACGATTGATAGCGGGATTATCCCAATCAACGAGGGCGCTGTTTGGGATGGCTTGCGCCCAATCCGCGTAGAGCATCTCGGCTTGTTTCAGGGTGTAGAAATTCTCGCCGTTGATCCACATCAGATCGACAGCGCCATTTTCGACACCAGCTTCCTTCTCACTTAAAACCTGATTGATATAGTCTGCCGCATCAGCAACAGGGACGCGGTTGAGCGTGATGTTGTAGCGCTCTTTCAAGGCTACGCCGTAGAAATTATCAACGTAGGCATTGATCGCATCCGAGCCGCCCCACATATACCAGTTGACGGTTTGGCCGTCGGCCGCCGCGAGGACACTTTCCCAATCGGCGAGATCGAAGTCGGCAGAAGCCATATCGCTTTTTGGGGCGCAGGCTGCCAGTAGCATGGACAAGACAAGTAGTGCAAAGATAAGACGTTTCATAAATATTCTCCTGTTTTTTAGTCATCCAGTCTCTGAGCGGAGACGTAGCGGTAGCAAAGGCGTAGTTGAAGAGCGGCTCTACAAAATCCGTCCTTCGGCTGCGCGTTTTTCTCCGAAAAACTCTCCGTTCAGGAACTGGCTTATTTCTTTTCAGATCGTGCGAAGCGGTAACGTAGATATGCGCCAATTTCCTTCGTCAAATTCGTCAGCGTTTCACGCATAAAGAAATCGGCCACTTTTAAAATTCCGCTTGAAAAAGTCGGGTAGGGATAAACCAGCCGATAAATTTTATACAGCGAGATCTTCTGGCTCATCGCCAGCGTAAAGAATGAAATCATCTCCGAAGCGTGCGGGGCAACGATCGTCGCGTGCAAAATCCGCCCCGTCAGACGCACCGCGTCCACGATGATGAAACCTTCTTCGATGCCATCGGTGTAAGCGCGATCGGTGTTGCCTTTTAGATCCACGCGGATGCGCTTGATCGCTTCGGGGTGGCATTGTGCTTCGAGTTCGGTAGCCGTCAAACCAACGGTAGCAACTTCCGGGTCCGAGAAAGTCGCGTTTGGGAAGAGCGGCTCTTTTTTCGCCATCGGCAGATGCGAGAAAGCGATCCGCTGCACGACGCGTCGTCCCTGTGCATTGGCAGAATGGGTGAAGGCGGACGTGGGTGTCACATCCCCGATGGCGTAGACGCCCTTGACATTGGTCTCGCCATAGGAGTTGACCGCGATCCCCGTCCGCATGTCGAACGTGACCCTAGCTTGCTCCAGTCCGAGCGAGTCGATATTGCGCACCCGACCGATTGCCACTAACACCTTATCCACGTTTTCTACTGCTATGTCGGTGCCGTCCTGATCGAGCATTAGCGTGCGCGTGGCTTTGTCGTAAGATTTCGCCGTTGCGCCATAATGACTGGTGATGCCCTTACGATCAAGGCTAGCTTGGATTGCCTCTGCCGCTTCAGGGATGGCGGTCATCAACGCGCGGTCGTCGAGCGCAAAGAGCGTGACCTTCGTGCCAAGCTTCTCAAAAGCGAATGCCATTTCAAGCGCGATGACGCCTGCCCCAACAATGACGAGATGTTGGGGGGCATTTTCGAGATCGAAAAGCTCGATATTGGTCATGTAGCGTTCGTCGGGCAATCCGTCGATCTTCAACTGGCGTGGACGCGCACCTGTTGAAATAACGATATTGTCTGCGCTATACGCTATGGTTTCGCCCGCGTCGTTCGTCACAGCAAGGGTTTTTGGTGCAATGAATTTCGCCATTTCCTCGATAAAGGTTAGATTTTCAATTTCTTTAACTTCTTCAGTTTCAAGATCGCGCAACGCATCGCGCTTGCGAATGGTTTCTTTGAGCGCGTTATCCGGGTCCATGCCGGGTTTGAAATTCTTGGCTTCGTGGATGAGTGTCTTCGACGGCACGCAACCAACGTTGGTGCAGTCGCCCCCAACGTGATGCCCTTCGATCATGGCGACATCTTTGCCGAGCGCAGCCAAGCCGACTGCAACGGTCATCCCACCTGAGCCTGCGCCGATGACGATGGTTTGAAAATGTGTTTTCATGTGGTGTCCTTTTTACTTACGTTCCAGTCTCTGAGCGGAATATCGAGTGAAGCGAGATACGCAGTCGAAGAGCGGTTCTTGCAAACATCGCCCTTCGACTACGTGCCTTGCTTCGCAAAGCTCTCCTCTCAGGAACTGGTTACTTCTTTCTTCTTAAACAAGCGTGATAGCGCAATGCTGACGATAAAAATCACGACAGAAACCCCAAGTGTGACGGGGTTGAGCGATGGAATACCCCCGTTGAAACTCTCCACCGATGCGCCAAAGCCAACGAAAGCAATCGTCCCGGGGATCGAGCCGAGGGCAGTCGCCAGAATAAAGGGCCAGAATTTGATGCGTAGAAACCCTGCCAAATAGCTGACTGCATCGTAGGGCAGGAAAATGAAGCGCATTGTCATTACTGTCTCGAAACTGTTCTCACGCATACGACGCGTGTAGCGTTGAATCCAGCCGTCGGGCTCATCATCCTGTTCCTGTAACAAGCCCTCACCGAAATAGCGTCCAATATAGAAGGCAATGGTCGATGAAATATTGCTGGCAATGATCGTGTATAGCACGCCCAAAACAGGTCCGAAAACGAATCCTCCTGCAAGGGTCAGGAAAGTTGCCGGGAAAAGGATTAAAGGTCGAATGGCGTAGAGCAGGATAAATATCAGCACGCCCCCCACTCCTGTTTGCATGAAGCCCAATAATTCTTGAACAACCTGCAAGGCGGATAATCCTTGTGAGTTTGCATACCAGTTATAGGCGAGGATCAATCCCAGCCAAAAGAGCAGGGCGGGGAGCTTGCTGCCGTGCTTTTCTATAAAATTCTTTTCTGAAGGTTGTGATGTAATTTCTGTCATAGTTGTTTCTCCACTCCTTTACGACGATGACTTGGCCTGAATTCTTACTTTTTTACGCAGGCAGAAATTTGGACTACAATACAAAAAACAAAGGAGGCTTCACTATGTTTCGTTCACAATCTTTAAAAATAAGTGGCCTTGTATTTGCCGTAGCTTTGCTGATGGCTTGCTCTCTAACGAATGTCAGCCCCACGCCGATCTCAACACTCGCTTTTTCGACGATAACACCCCAAGCGTTGACCGATGCGCAATCTCCGGCTGCAACCCCGACCTTGCCAGCCACCAACACCCCGCTTCCGCCGACAGCCCTGCCTGCCACATCCACGACGGTGCCTTCTCCCATCCCGACTACGCGACCGCCCAATCCCACACTACTCTTTGATTCTGCAGCCAACGCCTATAAAATTGAATTCGGTGCAGGAGGTACTTGGGCGCAATTTTCTGGCAATCTTGACGATAGCAATCAAACTGTCCGCTATGTACTTTCTGCCATGAAAGGACAGGAGATGGGCCTTTCAATCATCGAATCATGGCCTTTTTTCATGGATGTCGCATATGCGGGAGATGTCATCGGCAATGCTGAGCAAGAGCATCCCTTCTGGCGAGGCACGTTGCCCGCGACAGGAGATTACATCATCACCGTAAAAACACAAATGTCGGGCGACTTTACGCTACGCGTCACGATCAATCCCCCAAATCAGACGCATCAATATTTCAATGAAAATCACCAGCAGCCCCTTTTCAAATTGCGCTACTCGGACGAATTCAGTCCAACAACCTATATCCCCGTCGGTGAATTTAAAGGCGCACCAGGCCTGGTTTTGAACTTCATCAATTCAGATTTTTATGGGCCACACACGAACCTGGTCAGAGCCAATTTTCTGGTTAACACAGTCAATAATCTGGCAACCTGCACGCAGGTGAACAATCCCGGCGAAACCCTTCTGGGAGAAAAGACCTTCAACGGGTATACCTTCACAGAAAGTCAGTTCACAGGTGTGGGTGCCGGAAATATTTACGAGCAACTCTTTTATCGCGCCTTGCTCGACAATACTTGCTATGAGATTGTATTTTTCATGCACTCCGGCAATATTGGCAATTACCCTTCAGGCACCGTTGTCGAATTTAATCGGGCTGCCCTGTTGCAAAAATTTGAAGAGGTACTCGCTACTTTCACAATCAATTAATTTTCTCCCCTAGGACAGGAGAGGCTAAGGTTGATAAATGCGCGTTTCCGGCTTGAAAGCTGCCCATGAAAACCAAAAATGATTCACTGAGACGATTGGCGTGAGCATTTCGCCCCTCAATTCACCTTGGACAGCTTCGCCGAAGATATTCCAGATGCTATCAGTTTCTTCATCGTGGGCGACGCCATCTTTGACGAAGAAGGTACGCTCCTGACGTGAATAGACTACCGCTGCCCCAACATCCTGCCCGGCTTCAATCTGGGATGCGTCCAACGCGGATGCCGTACCTGCTACCCAGAAAACAACGATCTCCTCACCCCCAACGGCGTCGTTAACCACACCCAACTCCTGAAGCGTGGTGTACGGATAAGCAACGGTTTCACCGTTCAACTCAACGGTCAAAACACGCGCCATGGCAGGCAGCTTGTCGACGTAGACACCGTCAAAGAGGAAGGGTGTTTGGTTGATGTCATCATAGCCTGCGTAGGGGTTACGTCCATAGTCGCGGTTGTAGCCGGTCTCTTTGGAGAGCACATCCCCAGCGGGATACTGCGCTTTGAAATCTGCCCACGAGATGATCGCAGCAGGATAGTAGGTCAGTTGCTCTCCGGTGTATTCTCCAACAATCCCTTCGCCTGTAGCTTGCTGCCACCATGTTTCCGTTTGGCGGTCGTACATAATCAGGTTGCTGTAACGCAAACGTCCGGTCGTGCCGAAGTCGAGAATTTGCCCGTCGAATTCGCGCTCGAAGGCAATGGCGGTATTACAGAGCGGGCAAAAGGAAACAACGAGCGGTTTCCCGTTAAGGGTATCGTTGATAATCTCATGCCACATTAGAATTTGAAGGGGATAGGCGCGAGCGGCATCACCCACTTCGACAAAGATGATCGGCTCGCGGTCGTTGAGCCACGCATCCGCTTCGGAGATGGATACGTAGCTCGGCTGATCAATAGCAGGGATGCCATCCTTGGGCGGCCCACCAGAGAGAATATCATCGTAGGAAACGCTGTGTTTGGAGAAGTTGGTGGAGAACTGTGCTTCAGCACCGGAGGGAGGCGGTTCGTCCGCTGGGGGCGCGGAAGGAGTCTCCACAACGGGAGCGGGTTTGGGCACGTTCGTCTCCGTAGGGGAATCCGCTGGGGCTGCTACAGAAGAACAGGCCGCAAGCCCTACACTTAGGGTGAGCAAAATAACAATCCATCTTAAAGAAACCATAGAAACTCCTTTTGCTCAAAA
Source organism: Anaerolineales bacterium (assembly GCA_050305405.1). Lineage (GTDB taxonomy): Bacteria > Chloroflexota > Anaerolineae > Anaerolineales > Villigracilaceae > Desulfolinea. The sequence continues at coordinate 71,094 of JBNLFG010000008.1, forward strand.
GATGTTTCTGCGCTGATTTCTCTTACTTTGGTAAGAATTAGAAGGCTTTAATCTTCTATTGAATACGCTATAATATGCGCCATGCAAAATACCCGCGATAATAAAACCTGGTTAACTGATTTACGTGCAGAAGGCGCTCAAAAAGAAGCTGCATTGGATGATTTACACGCCATCCTTTTGCGAATATTACCTGCAGCTTTATCCCGTTGGCTGCCATCTACATCCAGTCACTTTGAAAGCTTTATAGAAGACATGGCGCAGGAAACGCTCTTGCGTGTGGTGGATCGATTGGATAGCTTTCAGGGACGCAGCAAGTTTACGACCTGGGTCTACAAAATCGGCGTGAACATTGGATTGGGCGAATTACGTCTGCGCAAGTGGAAAGAGGTTTCGCTCGATGGACTAGAAGAAAGCAACCACCCCGATGAGATGCCTTCTGAGCGCTTTGCTTCCGAGATGCCCAGCCCTGAGGGGATGCTGGAGCGCAAAAATGTAATCGACATGGTGCAGCAGGTGATGAAAGAAGAACTTACCCCGCACCAACATCAGGTGATGATGTCTGTCGCTGTACAGGGTGTCCCGCTAGGTGTGGTTGCGGAACGGCTTGGCAGTAATAAGAACGCGCTTTATAAATTAATGCACGATGCTCGTCTACGTTTGAAACGTCGTTTGGAGCGTGAGGGGCTTTCGCCCGCTGATCTTTTGGCTGTCTTTGGTGAGTGAGAATATGATGATGAAGAAATTATTTCGTTGGTTTAAACCTAAACAGGAAAAAATGAAAGAAGATGCCGCGATGACTGTTCAATTCCTGCACATGCTTGATATGACCGAGGAGCAAGAGTTTTCTTGTGAAGATGTGCATGAGTTGCTCGATCAATTTGTTGAGCTAAAACAGCGCGGTGAAAATGTTGAGGCGTTAATGCCTTTGGTCAAACACCATCTTGATATTTGTCGTGATTGCTTTGAAGAATATGAAGCCTTGATGGCTGCGTTGGCTTTTGAAGAAAGTTTATAATGTTGCAACAGGGGGCAATGCCGAAAAACAGGGATATGGAGCCCATTGATGACAGACGCCTTAGTTAAATCGCTGCTTATCCTCGCGGATGTAGTTGAAGCACGTGACCCCTATACGGGCGGTCATATATGGCGTGTTTCGCAATTTTCAAAATTACTGGCTATAAAAATGGGGCTTTCTGAAAAGGAAGCGGTGCAAATCAGCCTAGGCGGCTATTTACATGATCTCGGAAAAGTTGCCATCCCTGACGGGATATTGTTGAAAAAAGGCCGTTTAACTGAAGAAGAATATGCTGTTATTAAGACACATCCCACCATTGGGAAGAATCTTATCAATGCGCACCCTCTTTCAAAAATGGTTTGCCGTCCGATCGAAGAGCACCATGAACGCCTGGACGGAAATGGTTATCCGCAAGGTTTGCATGAGGATGAAATCTCGTTTTCAGCCAAAATTGTCGGCGTTGTAGACGTGCTGGATGCATTAACCAGTACTCGCCCTTATAGACAGGAGATGGATTTGGATCAGGCTATGCAGATCATGGAAGATGGGATGGATACACAGTTTGACAGCGCTATGATCGGTCATATTCGCGAATTGGGCCGCGATGGAGATTTGTCTCATATCATCGGGCACAGCGCTGAGGAAATCCCGCTGGTTACTTGTCCTGTATGTGGGCCAGTTATCGCGGTGCAGCGTACAGCCCGTACAGGAGATGTTGTTTTTTGCCGCTCCTGCCGAGGAAAATATATTCTGCACCAAACAGGTGATAGCTTTGAAACAGAAATGGTCGGCAGAACGGATAACCCCATCGAATTGTTGGCGAAAAATAACACCGCCGCATTAGATGATTTAATGAAAGATTTTGCGGGGCAATTTAACTAAGCACTTACCATCCCGTTCGGGGCACGTACTCCAAATTTCTCTAGTCTCAACGCCTGCTTTCCCCTTGCAAGACCCGCTGTGCAATGCATCAAAAACAGATGCAATGCACAGCTTCGTGTTTTATTGAAAGCTAACTCATAAAAGAGTTAATGCTTGTTGCACCTCTTCGGGGAGAGAATCGTTTCCGTCGAATATATCCCAAGTTTCTGTGTGTTGCACCGATGCTCCGGGCTTCAGCATCCCAAGCGGAGCAAGGCTTTCGAGCTCCAAGAATTGATCGTTGCAATAGATTTCTGAGTTGCAATTATTATCCGGATACGTTACTCCGTTAAGTGCGTCAAATCTTTTACGGAACAAGACTCCGTCCAACCAATATGCCATCCAACCGGATGGGTTAAAGTAACCTAGCTTGAAAGCTGCCGAGAGAGCGTCCGCCTTGAAGAGAACGAAACGATCGTCCAAAATCAGGCGAGGATCATTGATACGGGTATAAGGCCAGAGCGAAAACTGACGATTGGGGAGGAGACCTGCAGAATCAACATTTCCAGTTGGCATCGGGAGGATCACGGTTCCTCCTAAGCGGAACTGCGTGATTGCCCACGGAGCAAGTTCAACTGTCCATAGGCCGTCATTGAATAATGTATGGGTTAAAGTAACAGACGGGGTATCGGTGGCAAGTTGAATTTCAATGCGTTTCCGGATTCCTGTTTGGGATGTGGTTTGCGTTTCGAGCATAATCCCATCTGGAACATCTGTGATCGTCAATTCACCAACATCCGGGATATAAGTACGCGGCATCGCTTCGGGCGAATGCCAAAGGCGGTGCCCGCCATGAAAGTAAAAATCGCCATAATCCGTTGAAATGGGGGGCATATGGCTGAGATCGGCAAAGAGATTGCTTTTCCCTTTTGGTGTCAATCCGGTAATGCGCAAGGAATCGGTGAGATATTCGAGTTTCAGGAAATCGTTGGAGAGAGTGCGTTTATTCATAATGTCCTTGAAAAAGAGCCTCTTTCAGAAGAGGCTCTTTGGAATTGAAATTTCAGGATTGAGCTAAGAAAATGCTAAAACCTGCTGGATGGTTCGTTCCAAAACGGGATCAAGTTCGATGCTTTGGGTTGTTTTGGCGTTCTCGAAGGATTGGGCATCCAGGGAGCGGGCTGCTTTCAGAATCCATTCGACGGCGGTTTCGGATGAGATCACACCAGTATCCAGCATCAGGCGGAAGGAGCGGGTGTTGTGAAAATCCTGCTCGTAAAAATCTTTGACGAATTTCGTTCTGGCTTGGTCGTTTTGCTTGACCAATTCTTCGGCTTCGCCTTTTCCGAGGCTTTCCTGTTCCATTACCCTTTGGACGCGCACATCGAAAGGCGCCTTGACGCGGATGTTTAACACATTGGCGTAATCTTGCAACACCAGATAGCCACCCCGCCCCAAAATGAGCACATTATCCTGTTTGGCAAATCCCTGAATGGTCTGATTGAGGAGCGAAATCAGTTCTATATTTTCAGGCTCGACACTTGCCCAAAAATTAGGCGCGTCATAGAGTTCCTGAAGTTGGACATGACCATATTGACGCAAGACTTTTTCGAGTGTGTCTTTGGTCACCAGACGATAACCAAGTTCGTCTGCTATTTCTTTGGCAGTGAGTGAACGAAGCGCAAAATATTCTCTGGAAATTGTTATTACGGCCATTTTCTCATCTCCTTACTTCAGATGGTAATACAGATCATTCCAGCGCAGTTTGTCGCGGAATTCGGGGATGCGGGTGTTCTCGTCGATCACCAGGAATTCGATGCCTGCCATATCGGCGAAGTCTTGCAGGTGCTCGGCTGTGACGGCGTAGCTGAAGCTGGTGTGGTGTGCGCCACCAGCGTAAATCCATGCGGCTGCGGCGACTTTTAGATTCGGGCGCGGTGACCAGAAAGCACGCGCAACGGGTAGATTGGGCAATGGCTCATCGGTCGGTATGCCATCGACCACATTAGCAACCATGCGGAAGCGGTCGCCCATATGCATCATGGAGGCACCAATGGCGGGGCCGGTATTTGTGTCAAAGATCAGACGTACGGGATCAGCCTTTCCACCAATACCTAGGGGGAAAATGTCGAGTTTGGGTTTGCTGGAGGCGATGGATTCGCAGACTTCGAGCATGTGGGCGCCGAGAACTTTATCGCCGCTGGCGCTGAAATGATAGGTGTAGTCTTCCATGAAGGAGACGCCGCCGGGCAAACCCGCCGCCATGACCTTCATTGCACGCACGAGAGCAGAGGTCTTCCAGTCGCCTTCGGCGCCGAAGCCGTAGCCATCACGCATCAGACGTTGGACAGCCAAACCGGGCAACTGTGTCAAGCCGTGCAGGTTTTCAAAGGTGGTGGTAAAGGCCATAAAATCGCCAGCCTCGAGGAAGTTGCGCATCCCGACTTCGATGCGGGCGCCTTCACGCAGGGAAGCATTCTGCTCGCCACCGGGGCGCAGCACTGCGGCGACATCGTACTCGTCGAGGTAGGCTTGCATCATTTTTTCAACATCGCTATCGCTGGCTTCGTTGACGGCTTTGACCAGATCGCCAACACCATAGCCGTAAACATCGTAGCCAAATTGAATTTGGGCTTCAACCTTGTCGCCTTCGGTCACGGCAACATCGCGCATATTATCGCCAAAGCGGGCAAGCTTCGCCCCTTGCCAGTCTGCCCATGCCGAGGCGGCGCGTGCCCAGACTCCCAATTGGGACTGGACATCGTCATCTTGCCAATGACCAACCACAACCTTGCGTTCGATCCGCAGGCGGCTGCCGATAAATCCGAACTCACGGTCACCATGCGCCGCCTGATTCAGATTCATAAAATCCATATCAATTTCTGACCACGGAATTTCGCGGTTGTACTGCGTATGCAGGTGCGCGAAGGGTTTCTTGAGCTGGGTTAGGCCAGTGATCCACATTTTTGCGGGGGAGAAGGTGTGCATCCAGGTGATGAGACCGATACAGTTATCGTCCGAGTTGGCGTCAATGCAGAGACGGCGGATGGAATCCGGGGTGGTTAGGACGGGTTTGAAGACGACCTTGACAGGCATGTGGGCGGAAGCGTTCAATGCCGCAACGATCTCTTGTGAGTGGCTTGTTACCGTTTCCAGGGTTTTGGGTCCGTAGAGATGCTGGCTCCCCGTAACGAACCAGACTTCATTTTGCTTCAGATCAATCATTTTTTGACTCCTTTTGAGTTTTTGCCTGCCCATAATAGGCATTGGCACCGTGCTTGCGTAGATAATGTTTATCCAATAATTCCTGCTGCATGGGCGGGAGTTTTGGCTCCAGCTGCATGGCATGAAAGTTCATAAAAGCGATCTCTTCCAGAACGACGGCATTGTGGACAGCGTTCAGCGCGTCCGTGCCCCACGAGAAGGGACCGTGGCTGTACACAACCACTGAGGGGATGGCATCGGGGTCTTTGTCTTTGAAGGTCTCGATGATAACCGTGCCGGTTTCTTTTTCGTATTCGCCTGCGATCTCGGCGGGGGTCATTTTGCGGGTGCAAGGGATTTCGCCGTAGAAATAGTCGGCGTGGGTGGTGCCAAGCGCTGCAATGCCACGTCCTGCCTGCGCAAAGGTGGTCGCCCAACGGCTGTGCGTATGCACGATCCCGCCGATGTTGGGGAAGGCTTTGTAGAGTTCGAGATGGGTGGCAGTATCGGAGGAGGGTTTTAAATCCCCTTCGACAACCTTGCCCGTTTCGAGTTCCACGACGACCATATCATCGACTTGCATCTCATCATAGGAAACCCCCGATGGTTTGATGACGACCAAGCCCTTCTCACGGTTGATGCCTGAGACATTGCCCCAGGTGAAGGTCACTAATCCGTGCTCGGGGAGCAGGAGGTTGGCTTGGAAGACTTGTTCTTTTAGTTTTTTGAGCATGGTTATAACCTATAAGTTCTTGAGCGGACGCTGAGTAGCCCTGAACGAAGTGAAGGGCGTATCGAAGCGATAGTCGAAGAGCGCTTTTTACAGCCGCCGTCCTTCGTCTGCGGGTTTCGATATGCTTCGAAAAACATCAAAGCTACTCAACCCTCCCCTCAGGAACTGGATTTTTTCTTTTTATTTCAGTGCATCGACTGCTATCTTTTCAATTTGTAAGCCCGCTTTGTAGCGTGCCATGAAGGCTGCGAAACCGTCTAAATCTTCTTGCGTGGGGGCGAGGGTTGAGCCTTTTTCACCGGCGAAGACTTTTTCGTCGAGGTAGGTGTCGAGGGTTTCGCCATCCTGTTTTTGTTGCATGTAGGCTGCCAGCAGCGCGATGCCCCAGGCACCACCTTCACCGGCGGTATCCATCACAGAGACGGGGACGTTCAGGGCGGCTGCCATGATCGCCTGCCCGACACCTTCGGTCTTGAAAAATCCGCCATGACCGAGCACTTTATCTATCTCGACTTTTTCTTTGACGAAGAGGATGTCCATGCCGATGTTCAAGGCAGCGAGCGCCGAGAAGAGATGCGTGCGCATGAAGTTGGCGAGGGTGAAGTTGCTATCGGGCATACGCACAAAAAGAGGACGCCCTTCTTCAAGATGCGTAATTGGCTCGCCGGAGAAATAGTTGTAGGAGAGCAGGCCGCCTGCATCGGCATCGCCAGCAAGCGCTACTTTGTAGAGGGTTTCAAAGAGGGTATTTTGGTCCACGTCAACACCAAAAGTCTGAAGCGTTTCGCCAAAGAGACCGACCCATGCATTGATGTCGGATGTACAGTTGTTGGCGTGTACCATCGCAACAGGGCTGCCGTTGGGCGTGGTGACCATGTCGATTTCGGAATAGAGCTTGGAGAGCGCTTTTTCGAGCACGATCATGGCGAAGACCGATGTCCCTGCCGAGACGTTGCCCGTGCGTGCGGCGACGGCATTGGTGGCGACCATGCCTGTGCCTGCGTCGCCTTCGGGCGGGCAGAGCGGGATGCCAGCTTGGAGTGTGCCGCTGGGATCGAGCAGTTTTGCACCTTCGGCGGTCAATGTCCCTGCGGCATCGCCAGCGACAAGGACGGTAGGGAAGATGTCTTCGAGGGTGTAAGGGAGATTTTCGGCAGCCAAACGTTCGTTGTATTGAGCCACACACGCGGCGTCGAAATCGTTGATATTGCTATCAATCGGGAACATACCGGAGGCTTCGCCAACGCCCAAAACTTTTTCGCCTGTCAGCTTCCAGTGGACGTAGCCTACCAGCGTGGTTTGGAAGGCGATTTGGCCAACGTGGGGTTCTTTATTCAGAATGGCTTGGTGCAGGTGGGCAATGCTCCAACGCAAGGGGATATTGAATTGAAAGAGTTCGGTCAATTCAGCGGAGGCGTCACCTGTGTTGGTGTTGCGCCAAGTGCGGAAGGGGACGAGCAGATTACCATTTTTATCGAATGCCATGTAGCCGTGCATCATGCCGCTGAAACCGAGCGAGCCAACGGTCGTCAATGTCACATCGTATTTCTTGGCAACGTCTTCGGCGAGGGCACGATAAGCATCTTGCAAACCCGCCCAAACAGCGTCGAGCGAGTAGGTCCACAAGCCGTTTTTGAGTTGGTTTTCCCAGGCGTGGTCGCCTGAGGCAAGCGGGGTGTGATCGTCGCCGATCAGCACGGCTTTGATGCGGGTCGAGCCGAACTCAATGCCGAGGGCGGTTTTGCCGGTTTTGATTGCGTTTTGGATGGTGGGTTTGTCCATTTTTTCTCCGTTTATCTCAGCCCCCCTCTGTCCTTCGGACACCTCCCCCCCGGTGGGGGGAGAATCGGACGAGGGGCGGGGTTCTCATTATTTAGCCTGGATACCAGATTTTGCGTGGGTCGTCTTCGGCTCGTTCGTAGTCAAAGGCATCGTCGATCAGTTTTTTAAGATCGTATTCGGGACGCCAGCCGAGCAGGAATTTTGCTTTGGCATTGTCAAGCCAGGTGGAATGATATTCGGTGCGCACGCGGACGTTGGGCAGGTTTCGGGTATTCTGTAAGTAGGTGCCCATCTCGCCATAGTCGACGGGTTCGTCCATGCAGATATTGAAGAGCTGCTGTTTGGCGTTGGGATGGTTGATGGCGAGTAGAAGTGCAGAGACCAAGTCTTCTACGTGCACAAAGTTCCGTTTGACGGGAGCAAGTTCAGGGTCAAGCATGACAGGCACTGTCCCAGTTCGGCGGTATTCATCCGCTTTTTCTTGACCGACCAAATCCCGCCAGCGGGGTCCCCCAAAGACATCATCCCCAAAAGAAAGCTGATATTTGAAATCATCCTTCTCCATGATCCAGGGCGCGCGCAGACAGCATCCGTTCAGGTCGTACTGGATGTAATACTGCTCGAGCATGGTTTCTTCGAGCACTTTGGAGAGGGCGTAGCAGCCTTCGTAGGCGGAGTGTTTTTGGGTCTCAGTGACGGGGATGGGGTGCGGGTAGACGAAATGACCGATGCCCGCGTCGCCGCCGACCATGATGAACTGCTGAAAAGTGGGGCTGGTGCGGCAGGCTTCGAGCAGCCAGAAGAGACCTTTGACGGCGACATCCATGATCTGCTCGGGGGTTTCTTTGACGGTGGCGAGATGGAGGACGTGCGTAACGCCGTCCATCGCCTTTTCGACGAGGGTTTGGTCTTCGATAGAGCCGAAGATATTTTCAACGCGGGGATGAGGGGGATATTCACGGTTATGGCAGAGGGCGCGGACTTTGAAGTCGTTGAAGCGCGAATCGCTGAGTAGGCGGCGAATGAAATTTGTGCCGACTTTCCCCGTTGCCCCTGTAGCCAAGATCCATTTAGACATGTGAATCCTTTTTCACCACAAAGGCACGAAGTTCACAAAGCTTTCTCTGTGGACACAAAGAATCTCTTTGTGCGCTCTGTGTCTTTGTGGTGCGAATCATTAACATTTTGTCCATTGCCCGTTGGCATTGCTGGAAGCGATGACGCTATCCACAAAGCGCACGCCCATCAAGCCATCAAAGGCATTCGGGAAATAGAGCGCGAGCGGATCGGGCGTTTTGCCTGCACGGCGGGCGGCGATGGCTTCGGCGGCGTCTGAGTAGATGTTGGCAAATCCATCGGGGAAGCCTTCAGGATGCCCCGCAACCAAGCGTGTGCAACGTCCCGAAAGAGGGAGTGTGCCGGGTCCATTGGGGGTGCGGTTTTGTGAAGGTCCTTGCAAGGGTTTGAAGGTCAGCGCTTGCGGGAATTCCTGCCACCATTCGAGGGTGCCTTTTGTGCCGCTGACGCGAATTTTTAAACTGTTCTCTACACCTGCGGCGGCTTGGGTGACCCAAAAACTGCCACGAGCGCCATTATCGAAACGCAGCATCGCACCGCCGTAATCGTGGATGGGGCGGTTGGGCACAATTGCGCCAATCTCGGCGGCGACTTCGTCGACTTCCAAGCCGGTGATGAAACGTGTCAGGTTGTGGGCGTGCGTGCCAATGTCGCCCATCACGCGTGAGGGACCGCCGCGCATGGGGTCAAATTTCCAATCGTTGGGGGAGAAAATGAGCGATTCGTCCGCTTTGCCGCCCTGCACATATTCGACCTGCACAAGCCGAATTGTACCAAGCTGCCCGTCCATGACCATCGCCTTCGCTTGGCGCACCATCGGGTAGCCCGTGTAGTTATGGGTCAGACAAAAGACCAAACCCGTCTCTTGCACTTTTGCGTGCAGGACTTTGGCTTCTTCGAGGGTGTTGGTCATCGGCTTGTCGCAGATCACGTCGAAGCCGCGTTCGAGCGCCCTCATCGAGTAATCAAAATGGCTGTCGTTCGGGGTCATGATGGCAACTGCGTCAATCCCATCGGGACGGGCGGCTTCGGCATCCAGCATTTCTTCTACGCTAGGGTGTATACGGTCTGCAACCAAGCCCAATTCACGAGCGTCGCGCCGAGATTTTTCCGGGTCGGAAGAAAAGATGCCGGTCACGATCTCAAAACGGTCATCCAGGCGCGCTGCCTGACGATGCATCGCACCGATGAAGGACCCTGTCCCGCCACCGATCACGGCAAGCCGCAGCCTGCGTCCCAACAAATCAATCACTGGATTCAATGCCATCTTATTTCTCCTCGGTTAGAAAAGCGCGGATCGTCTCGACAACCAGCTTATGGTCCTCTTCCTGCGGCAGCCCCGATACGGTGATCGTGCCAACCATGCCCGTCCCCTTAATGATGACAGGAAAAGAACCCCCATGCGGCGCAAATTCGCTTTCAGAAATCAGAAAAGCTTCTTCGATGCTTTTGCCCATCTGCTTGAGCAACTGCCCCATGTAAAAAGAGCTGTGCCCAAAACGATAGACAAGGCGGACTTTGCGCTTAATCCATTCGTCGTTATCTGCGGATGTCCCCGGCAGGCTGGCGTGAAAAAGCTGATGTGCGCCACGAGTGATATCCACCGTTATGGGAAGATTATCTTGAATTGCTCTTGCCCTCAGCTTGCTGCCGATTTCCCAAGCTTTTTGCTCGTCGAAATGCTTAAATTGAAGCTCTTGCTCTTCTTGCAACAAGCTCGCCAGCAATTCTTCCATTTTTTATCCTTATTTCTAGCAAAGCGAAACAGAACGAAAACTTAATTCGCGTCACACTCTCGCTATTCAGCTTTTCAGGGTCTATCTAGTTATTTAGGATGATGTGCCCTTATTTTTGTTATAAACATCGAAGAATACTGCGAGCAAGAGCACGAAGCCTTTGATAGCCTGCTGCCAGTCGATACCGATGCCCATAATGGACATACCGTTGTTCATCACACCGATCAGGAAAGCACCGACAACTGCACCAATGACAGTACCAATACCACCTGTTGCCGAGGCCCCGCCGATGAAACAAGCCGCAATAACATCAAGCTCAAAACCATCACCGGCTTTTGGTGTAGCCGTGTTCAAACGGGCAGCCACGATCAAGCCAGCCAGTGCTGCGAGAACGCCCATATTTACGAAGGTACCGAAGAGCAGGCGCTTCGTGTTGACACCCGAAAGGCGGGCAGCTTTTTCGTTGCCACCCATCGCGTAAATACGACGTCCGATCACGGTTTGACTGGTCATAAAAGCGTAAGCTGTAACCAGCACAAAGAGAACGATGAGCACGTTTGGCAACCCTTTGTAGGAAGCCATCAAAGAGAAAAGCCACATAATGGCTACTGTAACAAAAACGTTTTTGGCAAGAAAAAAGTAGAAGGGGGTAACTTCAAAGTTGTATTTTTGCTGATTCTTGCGTGCACGAACATCAATACCGATCAAAATCAGAGAAAGGAGAGCGCCCAACACAATCGTTGTGATATGAAGCCCTTCGTAATGAAAAAAATCGGGGATAAAGCCCGTGCTCAAACGCTGGAACTCAACGGGGAAAGGACCGACTGCTTCACCTTGCAGAGTGAGCAGCGTCAAACCACGGAAGATCAACATGCCAGCCAGCGTCACAATAAAGGAGGGTATCTTTAGATACGCGATCCAATATCCCTGAAAAACACCTGCGAGTGCACCGATCACCAATGAGATTAACATGGTAATACTCCAGTGGACATGCAGTTTTACCATCAGCACAGCAGCAATCGCGCCAATAAAGGCCGCAATTGAGCCAACAGAGAGATCAATGGCTCCCGAAACAATGATCAACAGCATGCCTAACGCCATAGCGATAATATAACTATTTTGAAGCACCAGGTTGGTAATATTGATCGGCTTCATTAAGATGCCTTCCGTCGTATATTGGAAGAATGCCATGATCGCGATTAACGCGATCAACATACCATATTGACGGACGTTATTCCTAAAAAGGGTGGCTAATGTTTTCATTATTCGATAACCTCTTTTACTTCTTCTCGAGACATAATACGTTTCATGATGATCTCTTGGGAAGCGTCTTGTGCAGCAAGTTCGCCCACAATTTTCCCTTCGTTCATCACATAAATTCGATCGCAGACGCCTAAAATTTCAGGCAGTTCTGACGAGATAAGGATGATAGCATGTCCTTCGCTTGCTAGTTTATTGACAATAGAATAGATCTCATATTTAGCGCCCACGTCGATACCACGTGTAGGTTCATCCAAAATGAGAATGTCAGGATTAGCAAAGAGCCATTTACTCAGAACAACTTTTTGTTGGTTCCCACCAGAAAGATTCACCGCCAATTGTCGAATACTGGAGCACTTGATATTCAAGTCATCACGATACTTGCGGGTTACAGTAATTTCTTTTGGCTCGTTTACAACACCAAAATCTGCGATCTTCGGCAGATTCGTAAGAGCAATATTGTTTTTGATTTCGTTAATCAAAACCAAGCCATAAGCTTTACGATCTTCGGTGGCATAGGCAATCCCATTCGCAATCGCCTTATCAATGGAGCTAATGTCAATCTCTTCGCCGTGTTTTAAAACTGTCCCCGTAATATCTTTTCCATAAGCCTGCCCAAAAATACTCATGGCAAGCTCCGTGCGGCCAGCACCGATCAAGCCCGCAAATCCGACAACTTCTCCCGCGCGTACATGAAAATTGATATCAGTGCTGACCTTACGATCAGGATGAATAGGGTGATATACATTCCAATCGCGTACTTCAAAGATCACATCGCCAATATTGGATTCTCGTGGCGGGAAGCGGTGCGTCAGATCGCGGCCGACCATACCACGAATAATGCGATCTTCAGTTAGTTCTTCAGCGTGCGTATCGATCGTTTCTACAGTCAGTCCATCGCGCAAAATCGTAATCGAGTCCGCTACCTTTGCGACTTCGTTGAGCTTGTGGGAGATCAAGATCGAAGTCATTCCCTGTTTTTTGAATTGGAGCAACAACTCAAGCAGTTTCTCGCTATCACTCTCGCTAAGCGATGCGGTCGGTTCGTCCAGGATAAGAAGCTTAACATCCTTGGCAAGCGCTTTGGCAATCTCGACCAGTTGCTGCATGCCCACACCCAAATCAGTGATCAATGTATCTGGAGATGCATGCAAACCTACTTGCTCCAATAAAGCGCTGGTCTTATCAATCGCTTCATTCCAGTTAATGATACCGTTTTTAGCTTGTTCATTCCCCAAAAAAAGGTTTTCAGTAATGGAGAGGAAAGGAATTAGCGCCAACTCCTGATGGATAATAACCAGGCCAACATCTTCAGATTGGGTAATGTCACGGAACTTACATTCTTCCCCCATAAAATAGACTTCACCTTCATAAGTGTCGTGTGGGTGAACGCCGCTAAGCACTTTCATCAAAGTAGATTTTCCAGCGCCATTTTCACCAACCAGAGCATGGATCTCGCCTGCTTTGACACTAAAGTTGACGTTATCTAGTGCCTTTACTCCGGGGAATGTTTTCGTGATATTGCGCATTTCCAGAATTACATCGGACATGGTTTCCTATCCTTGATCAGATTGATTACCGATTTGATTTTACGTTAGGTATACACCTCTATAATAAAGAAGGTGCGGTCAAACAAAAAAATAAAAAATAATAGCGTTCAAAAGATGGTTGAGGAAAGGCATATGCCTTTCCTCAACCAAGGTACTGTTACGGATTACTGAAGTTGATCAGGGGTGTAGTAACCGCTGTCGATCAGGTATTTCTCGTAGTTGGTGACGTCGACACTGAAGGGGGTCAACAAGTAGGAAGGAACGATCTTGACGCCGTTGTCATAGGTTTCCATATCATTGACGGGGACTTCTTCGCCTTTGAGGGCTGCGTCAACCATAGCTGCGGTCTGCTTGGCAAGTTCGCGGGTGTCTTTGAAAACGGTGTAGGTCTGCTCGCCAGCGATCATGGCTTTGATGGAAGCGATTTCTGCGTCTTGGCCAGTAACAACGGGCATGGGCTGATCATCGGAGCCATAGCCAACGCTCTTCAGAGCGGAGATGATACCGATAGAAAGACCATCATACGGGGAAAGAACTGCATCTACACGCTTGTCGGTATAGTGAGCGCTGATGAGGTTTTCCATGCGAGCCTGAGCAACGATGCCATCCCAGCGAAGGGTGGAGACTTTGTCCATGCCGGTCTGACCGGATTGAACAACAAGTTTGCCGCTGTCGATGTAGGGCTGCAGAACAGACATAGCGCCATCATAGAAATAGAAAGCGTTGGTGTCGTCGGGGGAGCCACCAAAAAGTTCGATGTTGAAGGGACCTTCAGCGTTCTTGAGATCCAGGCCTTCTTCGATCTGGGAGCCCATGATAACGCCGACGCCGAAGTTATCGAAGGTTGCGTAGTAGTCAACATTTTCGGAGTTGACAAGCAAGCGGTCATAAGCAATGACGAGAACGCCATTTTCTTTGGCCTGAGAAAGAGCATCGGTGAGGGTGCTGCCGTCAATAGCGGCAATAACCAAAACGTCTGCGCCTTTGGTGATCATGTTCTCGATCTGGGCAAGCTGATTCGGGATATCGTCATCAGCGAATTGCAGGTCGGTATCGTATCCTAGATCTTCGAATACTTTAACCATACTCTCACCGTCAGAAATCCAGCGGGTTGAAGTTTTGGTCGGCATCGAAATACCAACGAGCTTGCCTTCCGCGGCGGGGGCGTCAGCAGCAGCAGGTGCGTCGGCAGCAGGGGCTTCTTCAGCAGGGGTTGCACCACCACAGGCTGTAAGCACGAGGCTAGCCAACATCAAAACAGCTAACAGGTTGTAAAGCAATTTCTTAGACATTTGTTTCTCCTTCTGTATGAAGAGTGAAATTTATTGGCGTAAAAATTCATTTGTGCAGGTATGGATCGTTCAGCATAGCGTACTACTACCTGCTTAAGGGAATGCGCATCAGACGCCAATTTCAGCGCGCACACCCTTTATGCTTTAACTAAAGACCCTGAGCTCTCGCGAACGATCAGGGTCGGTGTAAGGAAACTGGCATGGGCTGTAACGGGGAGATTTTCCTGACGTGCCTGAATCATCTCTACTATAACTTTAACTGCAGTTTCACCAATAAGTTGGAGGTCTTGTGAAATAGTCGTAAGAGCAGGACTAAAAAATGCAGATTCAGGCATGTTGTCAAAACCAATCACAGCCAACTGTTCAGGGATTTTGATATTTAAACGGTGCGCTTCACGCAGCACACTCAATGCCATTTGGTCATTCCCAACGAAGATTCCGTCCATATCAGGGTAGCTTTCAAGGAGTTGCAAAAAAGCCACTTCTCCACTTTTGGCCGACCAATTTCCTGCTGCGCAGGCATGCTCGGGGGCATCCAAACCTGCTTTCTTGAGTGTGTCACGCCAGCCGCGTTTGCGTTCGGCAGCTTCCCACCAGAGCATAGGTCCGGCAAGATGTGCGATCTTCTTCCGTCCAGTATCCAATAAATGCTGGACAGCCAAGGTTGCGCCCTCGTAATTATCTGTTGTCACGCTCGGAACACCTGCACGCGGCTCCATTGCCGAAAAGATGAGCGGTACGGGGATATTTTCAAGGTGGTCTTTGATCCAGGCATGGCTTTCGCCGATCTCGGGAGCCGCCCAAATAATGCCATCTACTTGACGCGAGAGTAAAGAGTCTATAATGTTCTTGACACTCTCTGTATCGTAAGAATCATCAAGCTCTTTCATTAGCAGCACATAGTCCAGCTTTTCTGCAGCATCAGCAATTCCATTTAGCGTGCGTGATGGCCCAACGTGTTTCAATCCAAAAAGAACCACACCCAAGGTGTAGCTGCGTTGTTGACTAAGACTGCGAGCGAGAGTGCTGGGACGATACCCCATTTCATCAATCACAGCTTCAACTTTATTCCGCGTTACATCTGAGACATACGACACATTATTGATAACACGCGACACAGTTTGTGTAGACACGCCAGCAGCGTGAGCTACATCTTTCATAGTAATGCGTTTTTTATTATGGTCTGGAAAATTCAAGGGAAGCACCTAGATTAATATGTTATCGGTAACATGTTATCGATAACATATTAGCAGAACGAATCATGAAAGTCAAGAAGCTTCATGCTATTCATGTAGATTTAGGAAGTTAAGCATGTTTTAGGCATGAATTATTACATTTTGCCATAGTGACATTCTTTCAACAAAAAAACACCCCGTCGAGGGTGTTTTTGTAAATTTGCTAAGTTTTTTAGAAATGCCCCCTGCAAGCGGGGGAGAATGGTTCAACGTCTTTAGATAAACGCCCCTACTCTGAACTCCCTAGCCAAAAAACAGTATAAGGGAGTAAATCCAGTTCGAGGGTATTGTTAGTGACGGGGATACGGGTATTGGTCAACAAATCAAGAAAAGCATCCTGCTTGGGGAATGGAAGCAAGTTCAAGTTAAGGACGATGCGCTGCGCTTTGGCGGTGATATTGTGGAGGCAGAGAAGACGCTCGGAGCCATCCAATGGAGTTCGGGTGAGGGCAAAAATAGCAGCATCCAAATCCAAAACTTCTTGTCCGCCAAAGGGATGGAATGCAGGGTGCGCCTGACGGACATCGAGGAGTTGGCGATAGCCTTGATAGATCTGCTCACGAAGAGAATTGGTATCAGAAAGTTCTGACACAAGGGTTTCGAGGGGCAACTTTTGGCGGTTGATCGCACGATAGCGTCCGCTTTGTGCGACGCCTTCTGACCAGTTTTGTGAACCGACGAGGCTGTGGAAGTAGATGCCCGGCACGCCGCGCAGAGAAAGCATGATAGCTTGAGCAGCGAGGAAACGTTTGGCAATGGTTGCGGGGGCTTCGTTGACTTGATCGGGGTCGCCGAGGGCATCGAGGTAATTGATGTTGAGTTCGTAAGGGCTTTGGGTACCATCGCCGTTGTCTTTGTAGGCAACGTTGCCGCCGAGACGCTGGGTGCGCTCAACAGCGGCATTGATCTCTGCAGGCGTAAGCAGGTCACGAGCTGGCGTAACGCCGATGCCATCATGGCTGGCGAGAAAATTGAAGAAGGTCGCCCGCTCGGAAGGAAGCTCGAGAGTTTGCGCCCAACTTGTAAGCTTTTGAGCGTCTCCACTGTGGAAAGTGTGCAAGACAAGCGTGGGCAGGGCGAAGTTGTAGACCATCTGTGCTTCGTTGAGGCCATCGCCGAAGTAGGCGATGTTGTCCTTATGCGGGACATTGGTCTCGGTGATCAAGGCAACATTCGGGGCAACTTCATCGAGGACGGTACGCACGAGTTGGATGATGCGATGCGTTTCGGACAGATTGGCGGATGAGGTCTCGATATTTTTCCAGAGATAGGTGACGGCATCAAGACGGATGAACTCTGCGCCCTGTGCAACGTAAAAGAGCAAAATGTCGATGACTTCAAAAAGGACAGCGGGGTTGGCGTAGTTCAGGTCGATCTGGTCGGCACTGAAGGTCGTCCAGATGTGCTTTTCGCCTTCGGATGTTTCAAAGGAGGTCAGGAGAGGCGAGGAGCGGGGACGAAAAACTTTGGAAGTATCTGCTTTGGGATCAGTGACGGTGAAAAAGTTTTCGTATTTCTTTTCACCCTTGAGAAAGCCTTGAAACTCTGCGCTGGAAGCCGAAATATGATTGACAACCGCATCGAACATCAGGCGAAAATGCTTACCAAGTTCGGCGATGTCGTCCCATGTGCCAAGAGCAGGATCGACTTGGCGATAGTCGATGACCGAAAACCCATCGTCAGATGAGTAGGGATAAAAAGGGAGAACGTGTACAGAGCTAATCACATCTCCGAAGTATTTTTGCAGGAAGCCTGTCAGGGTCTGGAGCGGGGCTTCCCCCGTCTGTTTAACCATATCCCCATAAGTGATGAGAATAGCATCCTTTTCACTGACTCGTCGTTCTGTAGAGGGCTGGGCAAGTTCAGGATGCTGCGCTTTGTAAGCCGCTAATTGTTTGAGTAAGATGTCTGTCAACGCGGGCGCATCTTTTTCATTGTAGATAAAGGCCAGATGCGCCATAATTTTCTGTTTAAGATCAGTCATAAATAATTTCTTCTACTAAAATTTTTCGTAAGGTTTGCAATGAATAATGTTCTTTTGCCAATGTAAGATTTTTCCGCACAATTCTCTGACGTAATGCCGCATCCGTCAAGGCGTTAAGGGATTCTTCAGTTGCCCGAGCCATGATCTCTGCTGGCACTTGTACCAAGCCCTCGTCAGAATATCCGCTCAACTCTGCGCCAAGCGAGATGACGTTGAAGTTGTTTTTGGCAATATCGGCTCGGTAAACAGGGTATTCGAAAATCACAACAGGCAGTTCGGCACGCAGCGCTTCAAGGAATTGATTGCCCCACCCCTCCCACAAGCTAGGATAGGTGATCAAATCGGCGAAAACGTAGGCATCCCAGAGTGAGTAGACTTTATGCCCGTTCTGCTCGCCACGCTCGCTGGCAATCATCTCTTCGATAAAGAGCAACTCCACGCCATCAGCGGCAGCCTTCTCTTTCAGCTTGCGAACGTATTCGCCGGTTGCATCGTCACGGGCGTAGCCTGCCAATACGAGCGCAATGCGGTTTTCCGATGAAAACGAACGCCCGTCAAAAAGCCCTTTTTCTTCCAAAATCGTCCGCTGTGCCTGAATGTCATGCGTCAGATCAATCGCCAATTCAATGCCCTTGCGCGCTACAATGCGAGTCGCCTGCAAGATCAGCAGGTCATTATCTTCTAACCCGATAGCGGCGCGAAAGTCGCTGTTGAAGTCGTCTTTTGTCCAGGCAGGGGCATCAAAATCGAAGATATTCGGGACAACTCTCGCTCGCACACCCTTGCGTTCTTCGAGTTCACGTTGCGCCAAAGAATTGATGACAACATGACGAATCTGCGGATTGGTCGGCGGCAAATAATTCTCAGCAACATCTTTGGCAGCTTTACAGGTGAGCGTCTTGTCGTCACCCCGCTCCCAGTAAAAATCATGATGATGGGCGATGGCGGGAAGGTCAAACTCCTGACGGATTTTTTCGAGCGCGACCGCGAGACTTGGGCTTGCTCCCACGCACCAGACATTTTGCACGACGAGAAGTTCGATCTGCCGCTCAACGATGAACGCCCGAAGCTTTTCCGTCAAAACGGCAACTTGCCGCTCGAGTTCGGTTTGGTAGCCCGCTTCGTCGAAGTCGTGTAATTCCTTGAAGGTGTTATAGGCTAATCGTTCCACATCTTGGCGGTGATGGTAAATCTCCGGGATCAATGTCCCTTTGGCGGTACCCAAATCTCCAGCACAGAGCGAGACGTGGTGTCCCATCTCCTCGAGGATGCGCTGCCATTTTTCGATCTCCAGCGAGACGCCATCCGTATGTCCAACCTGATAGTGAATGATGCCGATATTTTTTGGTTTCATAGTGTTATAAACGATGCGCCGCATCCCAAGAAGAAAATCGACTTAAGATGCGGCGCATCATTGAAGGAGAACGTGTTTTAGCCTTTCACACCGCCTGCGGTGAGACCTTCAGTAAGGAAGCGTTCCATTGCGAGGAAAAGCGTAACAATGGGAATGGTCATGATGGTCGAAGCTGCCATAACGACATGCGGACGTGGGGTGGGATCGTTGAAAATGGTATTAATTTTGATCGGCATGGTGAACATGGCGTGGTCGTTCAGGAAGACGAGGGCGTAGAGGAATTCGTTCCAGGCGATCATAAAGGTGTAGATGCTAACCGAGACAAGAGCGGGGATTGCCAAAGGTAAGGTAATGCGCCAAATGATCTCGAAGCGACTGCAACCATCGATCAAACCAGCTTGCTCGATTTCGTCAGGGATGGTGCGGAAGTAGTTGGTGAGCATGTAGAGTGCGACGGGCAAGGTCTGGGCAAGATAGGTGAAGATGAGCACACCAAGGTTATCTTGCACGTTGAAACCAATCTTCTCCCCTACCTGTGCCAACATCGCAAAAAGCGGAATAATCAGCAATACGCCGGGGAAAAGATAGATCATCAGAATACTATTGAGCAAGGCTTCTTTCCCTTTGAATTTTAGACGAGCAATTGCATAGGCGCCCAGCGTGGAAAGAATCACGGCGATGAGGGTTGTGGGTAGCGCAACCATAAAGGTGTTAGCGATATTCTGTCCAAAGTTCTGAAAACTTTCACTCTGAGGATCAAATAGTTCTCTATAAGCATCCAAATTTAATTCAGAAGGGATGTAAACTGGTTCCCGCCCGCCAATTTCTGCACGGCTTTTGAAGGATGAACTGATCATCCAGTAGAAGGGGAAGAGAATACCTGTCAGGAAGAAAAAGAGTGTGATGGAGAAAATAAAACGCTTCCAACTCATCCAGGCTGCCAAATGTCCGATAAAACTTTTCTTTTTCATGATTAATCCTCTACATTCCGCATGACGATGCCAACATAAAAAGCGATAAAAATCACCAAAATAACGAGCAAGATCATCGCTGTGGCCGCACCGCGCCCAAAGTCAAAGAGGCGAAAGCTGAATTCGTAAGTCAGGACGGGAAGCACTTTCGTGCCAAATCCACCGCCAGTGAGCAGGAAGATATCGTCGAATTTGTTAAACGTCCACATAAGACGCAGGAGGAAAATAGAGCCAAGTACATAGCGTAATTCGGGGACAGTGATATTCCAGAATTTTTGGATAACGTTTGCGCCATCGACTTCTGCTGCTTCATAAAGGGTGCTATCAATTGCCTGTAAACGAGCAAGGATCATCAACATGGCAAAGGGAAAATAGCGCCAAGCTTCAAAAACGATGACAAGGACGAGTGCTAAGCCACGCTGCGAGAGATATGCCATCGGCAAGTCGATGATATTTAAGTTCATCAGGATGTCGTTGAGTACACCTGAGGGGCGCGGGTCAAGCAACCAACGCCAAACAAAGGCAATGCTGACAACCGGTGCAACATAGGGGAAGAGGAAGATCGCGCGCGTTAACCCACGTCCGCGAAATGGCTGATTAAGCAAAAGGGCAGCAGCCAAGCCTACCACAAGAGTGAGCGCGGTTCCCGCAAAGGAGTAGACGACGCTTGTGACCGCTGCTCCCCAGCTTTGTCCGGGCTGAAACTTGAAAGCAAAGTCATTGAAAACTTTTTGGTAGTTTTCCCATCCAACAAATGGTGCATGGAAAACATCATTCAGGTTGTGCAACCCAATATCGTGGAAGCTGACCCAAATACTGAAGATCGCGGGGAAGATCACGATGCTAAAAACGATTAGGGCTGTGGGGGAAATAAGTGTCCAGGCAAGGCGTGCTTCTTGTGCCTGCCAGCTTCTGTGTTTCTTTTGCCTCGTGAAAGTTGTCATCGTTCACCTCTTGGCGTAAAAAATAAGTGGTTCAAAAATAATTGCTGATGGTAGAAAAAAGGGAGGCAGGATAAACCTGCCTCCCCAAGGTGGGACGAATTACTCAGCTTGACGTTCTGCGTAGAGCGCTTCAACCTGCTCCTGCAGCCAAACGGCGGCAGTTTCAGGGGTCATGGTGCCTTCGAGTGCGATGTTGCTGATTGCTTGTGAAATGAGTAAGCGACCTTCGATATCACCGACGACGGCGCGTTGGGTGGCGTCGTACTCAGGACGGAAGAGCCAGCGCTGCATGGTATCGAAACCGTTGCCGATCTGGGCGATGGTTTCAGGAGAGTAGTTGGCGAAGTAATCACTCAGGCTACCCCAACCTTCAACGGCGCTTTCAAGTACCGGAACCTTACCAAAGGGAGCCAAAGCCAAAACCTGAAGGTAATTGTCGCCATTCATGAAGAATTTGACAACATCCTGCGCCATCGGGTCAGCGCCCTGCATGATGCCAAGGGTTACGAGTTGACCATAGGAGGCGGAGCCATTGGGGCCAGCCATTTCATAGGCGAAGCCAGTGTTGGCAGCCAGGTTATCAACGGCGATCTCAACATTGCCGCCAGCCTCTAAGCCGGAGCCATCAACAAGGTCGTCCATGATGTAGGTGCTGTAGAAAAGCATCCCGGACTGGTCAAGCTCGTAGGCTTCACGAGCGCCACGCCAGTATTGCGGACCGGGGACGGCACAGCGTTGCAGATCGGTGTAGAAAGCAAGGGCTTCGACCATTTCGGGGGTGTTCATGGTTACGTTGCCTTCAGCATCGAAAGGCCAGGCATTGTTGGAAATCGCAACCTGTTCAAAAACCTGGTGCGGGTAGTTCTGACCAGGGTCGGTACCGAGGGTCAAACCGTAGAGCAGGTTTCCGGTGCCGGGGAGGGCATCGCAGGCAGCGTTAATCGCATCCCAGCTAAGAGGAGCATCCAAACCAGCGTCAGCGAAGGAATCGGAGCGGTACCAAATCGCCTGTACCCAGCCGTCAAAAGGAACGGCGGAGTAAGCGCCAGAGGTCGGGTTGGTGACCATCGCCAAAGGACCAGCGCGGAAGTCATCTTCACCGATGGCGGCGATGGTGGCGGCGGCAGCAGCTTCATCCAAAATGCCGTCAGCAGCAAAAGTCGAGACACGCTCAACACCCATGCGGACGATGTCCGGGAGGCGGTTGGCAGCCTGTGCAGTAGCAATACGCTGAGCAATGCTGGCTTCATCAATCGGGACGATGCGCAACTCAACATCAGGATTTTCTGCCATATAGGCGGCAGCCAGAGTTTCGTAGACGTTGATTCGGTCTTCTTCGTTGTCTGTCGTCCAGAACTCAATGACGGTTTTGTCGGTCGGTTCAGCAGGAACCTCAACTTCTTTAATAACTTCCACTTCCTGGGTTACGACAACCTCAACGGTTTCCGTAACAACCTCGGGCTGGCAAGCTGCCAAGACCATGCTCGCTACGATCAGCAGAGCAAAAATAACGCTAAGTTTCTTCTTCATTTTCTCTATTCCTTTCGTGATTAGATAGTTAATTTTTATAGGGGGGGATTCTGTAAAAATACCGAGGCTCTACCTCCTTGCTACTTAGACGGCATCCCACTAGACTGCCGTATCATAAGTTCGGGCTTGAGAAGAATATTCTTCTCGTCAAATTGCTCTCCACGAATAAGCTGGATAAGCATTGTACAAACCATGCCCCCAATCTCATAAAGGGGCTGATGCAGGGTTGTCAGAGAAGGGTGTGCATATTCCGACATCGGAATATCATCAAAACCGGTAATCGCTATATCTTTCCCCACAACAAGGCCGCGATCTTGCGCAGCACTCATCGCGCCAAAAGCCATCAGATCATTACAAGCAGCAATCGCTGTAGGAGGGGATGGAAGATCAAGCAACTTGCTCGCTTGCTCATACCCACCACGCTGTGTCAAATCGCCAATCAGGATGAGCGAATCGTCCGCCTGTAAACCTGCTTCCGCCAAACCTTCTCTAAACCCCTGTAAACGGTAGTGTGCAAACATTAACTCCGAAGGAGGCGCCAAACAAGCGATCCGTTCATGCCCCAAAGAAACCAGATGCTTCACAACCAGCTTCATGCCATAAGTGCTATCTTCATCAACAAAGGGGAAATCCAACTGCTCCTCTGCACGCCCAAAAGCCACAAAGGGGAATTTAGATTCTTGCAACGTAGTAATGCGCTCATCTTGTCTGCGCGTGCGCACAAGAATAAACCCATCTACACGGCGTCCCTGAATCGCAGCACGATAAGCAGCGCGCTCCTCTTCCCCGGGAGCACGTGTCGAAACCAGCATGTCGTAGCCAAGTTGCGCTGCCCGATTTCCGATCCCTGCCAGAAGTTCACTGAAAAACGGATCGGAGAATCGCGGCCCAAAGGTCGGAATAATTAACCCAATGGTGTCAGTATGTTGTTTTTGCAGGCGTTGTGCCCAAGTATTTGGTGTATACCCCAACTCTTTAGCCACGCGCGCAACCAAAGCCTTTGTTTCTGCGCTCACATCGTCATAATCATTTAATGCGCGCGAAACAGTAGTAATTGACTTTCCTGTTGCTTTAGAAATATCTTTCAGCGTAACAACCACGTAGTCTCCCAGAGAGTCAAAAATCTTCCGAAACGTTTTGGAAGGCTCTTACATTCTATTCCAAAACGTTTCGGAAGTCAAGAAAATCCCCCAATTCATGCTTAAACCAATCTTCCTTCGCCAATTCACAACATTGACGAAGGCAGATACTCAGTATAAAAACAACGAAACCAGAATCAATTCTCTATCTTTCGAAAGCGCCAGATCGCCAGCAGGAAAAACCCCAATGCATACACCAGCAACACACCCACCGGCTGCCAAATGGAGGCCAAACCCAGTCCGCGAATGAGAATATTCTGCAAGCCGGTCATCGCGGCATAGGAGGGCATCAGGCTGCCGAAGGCAGCAAAGCCACCGGCGCTGACATCCAGCGGGAACCATGTTCCACCCAAGGCTGAGAAGAAAAACATCGCGATCATCGAAAACAAGATCACCTGATCGTCCGTTTTGGCGACCACGCCGATCAACAAGCCCATGCTCGCTACCCAAATCCCTAACGCAACGGTGACCAACAAGGTCGCCAGCGGGGCATGCAGATAGTTCACATCCAGAACCCACTGTCCAAAGACAACCAGCAACACCGTCTGAAAAAAGACCAACACGAACATCGCCAGCATATGTCCGGCCACGATCTCCCATGTGCGCATGGCGGAACTCATCAGGCGTTGCAGGGTGCGATTTTTGCGCTCTTCGACCAAAATCTGCGCCGAGGTGATCAAGCCAATGATCGCAAACTGCACCAAAATCCCGGGGGATGCCTGATTATAGGGATTATCGCCAAACCAGTTCTCCACATCCGGTGCAACGGCTTTTTCTGTCCGCACCAGCGAGCGGGATTGATGCGCGTCCCATTCTTCCCATGCCAACGTGTAGGCCGGTGCAAACTCAGCGGAATCGCCGATCAAATCTGCGGTGAGGGTTCCGATTTCGAGCGCACTCGCCAATTGGGATACAGGAACACGCAGCAACTGATAGAGAGATTGTCCTTCTGTGGATACGGTATCGGTCACCAAGGTGATCTGCCCGAGTGCGGACGTGCCCTCGGCTTGCTCGCCGAACGCCGAAGGGATGACCAGCACCCCAAGCATCTCGCCGCGCGCCAAAGCGTCCATAGCGGAAGCCTCTTCCATATCCACGAGCGAGAGCGCGGCATTTTCATCCAGCCGTTCATATAGCAATTCGCTGAACTGATTATCGGCTTCATCCACCCATGCGAGGGGCATGCGAGTATCTTCCGTTGCGCTATCTTCGCCGCTGTTATAAGCGAAGCCCATGAAAAGTGTGAAGATGATCGGCATGGCGGCCAAAAAGAGGAAGGATTTTTTGTCGCGGAAAATTTGTAAAAGGTCTTTTGTGGCTAAATCTAGAATTCTCATTATCTTTTCCTGTTTTAGAGAAAATATTCGAGTAGAAGTGCGTCGCACCATCTTTGACAAACAGATGTCTATCGAGAGGCTTTCTACCTCTTTAGCAGCAGGTTCTGACTCGTTCTGGTGCGACGCACCATCTCGGGTTAAGCAAAACGTTTGCCAAAATTGCGTGCGCCAAAAGCGAACATGAGTACGCTTGCCAGCAGGATCACGATGAAGGGCAGCCAGAGTTCAGCGAGGGGCGAGCCTGCCAGAACGAGCTTCCAGCTTTTGATGACCCAGCCCTGCGGGGTGAAGTTTGCGATCATTGTGAAGGCTTCGGGCATGGAGGCGATGTTGGCCGTAAATAAGCCGCCCAACATGCCGAGTGCGGTCAATCCGCCGCCCAATATGGGGCCAGCTTGCTGTGTGGTTCTGACGAAAGAGATCAGGAAGATGCCCAATCCCGTTGCGGCGATGACCTGTCCGAGCAGCGCCACGAGCACGGGGAGCGGTGCGCCCCAATTGACCCCAAAGGCATAATGCGCGGCGATGACCAAGACGATGCCCTGCACGAGGACAGAGAGAAAGACCGCCAGAAATTTACCCGCCAAAATGGATGTGCGTTGGATTGGCATCGTGAACATGCGCGCCAGCGTACCTTCTTCATTCTCACGCAGGATCGACATCATTGAGTAAGCGCCAGTGAAAAAGGCGAAGAAGGTCATTTGCCCTGCGGTCATCAAACCGAGCATTTTTTGCAGCGGGTCTTCGGTTTCTGTCCCTGCCGAGGGAGCGACCATCACAAGAGCGGCGTTGTCGGGATCGTGGAAGAGCTTGCGCTGGAATTCGATAAACCAATCACCATAGGCATTCGCAACTTGCTTGATCTGGTCAGGATCGGGCGCAATGCCATTCGCTGTTTGGCGTTCAATCAGCGTTTGGACGGAGATGCCTGCGCCAGCAACACCGTCGAGGGTGGCTTGGATCATGTCTTCTGTGATCTGTGGGGCGAAGGTCAGGGTTGGGTCAGAGACGATCAGGATTTGGGCAGCATCGTCGCCAGCAAAAAAGTTGTCGCTGAAGGCAGGGGGGATGATGACTGCCACGCCGATCTCCTGTGCATCGAGGGCGGTGCGAGCAGATGCTTCGTCAGCATAGTCGAAAGCCGTGATCCACGAGGCGACACTCTCGTCGAAGAAGATGCTGCGGATGTCGTTGCCGAGTGGATGTTCGAGGGGCGTGTTAGCGGATACTGTATCGGCATTGACCACACCCACGTTAATGGCTGGCAAGCCGGATGTCGAGTCTGATCCGCTGCCGATGGAGAAGTAGATCAATCCGACCAGCACGAGCGGTGCAATGATCATCATCCCCACGGCGAAGGCGCTCCTGAAGGAACGGATCAAGTCTTTGAAGGCAATGGTTAGAATAGTCATTTCATACCTGTTCTGTTTTTTCTAAAAAACTGTCATACAGTCTCTGAGCGGAGCATTGAACGAATGTGAGTTGCGTAGTCGAAGAGCGAGTTGTTTGATAGCGCCGTCCTTCGACTACACTCGCTTTCGCTCGTTCCGCTCAGGAACTGAATCAATCTCTTAAGGCTCGTCCGGTCAGATGCAGGAAAACGGTCTCCAGGTTTGGCTCCTGAATATCGACTGAGGTGATGCGCACATCCGCCCGCGCTGCCGCATCGAAGAGACGCGGCAGGACGAGATTGGAGTCATCGACAAGGAGCGTGATGGTGCCGTTGTCGGCGTCGATCTGCGAAACGCCCTCGACCGTGCGCCACTGTTCCAAAACGGCAGATGCCTCGTTGTTGATGGTGAGATCGATGCGGGTCTGCTCACCGACCAGTTTGATGAGTTCGGCGTGCGTGCCAAAGGCGATGATCTTGCCCTGATCCATGATGGCAATGTGGTCGGAAAGCTCGGCGGCTTCCTCCATGTAGTGCGTGGTGTAGAGCACAGTCATGCCCTGCTGATTGAGGTCTTTGACGTTGTCAAGAATGTGGCGGCGGGATTGGGGATCGATGCCAACGGTCGGCTCATCCATGATGACCACGTCGGGTTTATGGAGCAGGGCAGCGCCGATGTTGACACGCCGTTTCATACCACCCGAAAACTTGCCGACGCGATCCTTTTGGCGCTCGGTTAATCCGATGATCTCGAGAACTTCATCCACGCGCCCCTGAAGTGCCGCACCGCGCAAGCCGTACATCTTGCCCCAAAAAACCAGATTTTCGCGGGCCGAGAGATCGGGGTAGAGGGCGATATCCTGCGGGACGACACCGAGCGAGGCTTTGGCCGCTTGCGGATCTTCGGTGACAGCATGTCCCATGATGCTCAACTGACCGGCATCAGCTTCGAGCAAGCCTGAGAGCATGGAAATCGTCGTCGATTTGCCTGCGCCATTTGGTCCCAACAGGCTAAGAATTTCGCCCTGTACTGCGGCAAAGTCGACGCCCTGAACGGCTTGCAGGTCACCAAATGATTTTTTGAGTTCTTTTACTTCGATTGCGTTCATATTTTCTCCTTACGATGAGCGGTGGTTGAGTAGGCTGACAGCAGTTTCATCAGCCGTATCGAAACCAGAGCGTTTTTTCTTCCTACGTCGCTTCGATTTTGATACGCTCCAGCACGATAAAGCTGTGCTTCCGCTACTCAATCTCCGCTGGAAATTCCTATAATGCTAACTCTTCTGCAACCCTGCCAATGCCAGTGCACTCAAACCGATGCCCAGAAAGGTCATCGCACTGTTTACTTCAAGATTTCCCAACGTATTCATCACCAAGACAACAACGCCCATCCCAAGAGCAACGGCTTTCAAAACGGTTTCGACCAAATTCTTATTCATTTTTTTTATCTTTTCGGTTCGTTGTTCATTCAACTGCTCCCAGTATACGGATAGACCTTTCCACCCACAATTGTGCCTTCGGGAAAAGTACACTGTACGAACGTCCACTGTACGTACGAACAATGGCAAAGACTTCGTTTTAATATACAATGTAGGCACGATGCAAAACAAACAATCACCCTCAATATCCAAGGTTGAACGCGACCCACGTCTTTTTATGTGGTTTATGACCCTGGTCCTGATCGCCATGTATGCCGTGACCCTGATCGACGTTCCAAGTGTTCGCCAGCCAGTCATGTTCACCATCTTTACCATATTAATGACGGGGCACATCGTGCTGCATTGGTTCATCGAAAAGGTTGCCAAGAACCCCATTCAAGCGGTTTGGTATGTCATTATCCAAGGACTGCTCGCGCTGGGCACCGCGCTGATCGCCGCCAATATGGGCATGACCTTCGCTCTCTTTATGGCATTGCTAGGCGAAGCCGTCGGCTTATATGGCATCACCCGCCGCGGGATCGCAGCGAGCCTCTATTATCTGGCCTTGCTGGTCATCAGCCTGGTGCAGCTTGATGGGTGGGAGTTTTCGGGCATGCTTTTCCTTAGCATCGTTCCCATGGCTGTCTTTGTCATCATCTACGTCACGCTTTACATGCGCCAGACCGATGCCCGCGAAGAAGCAGAAAAACTTGCCAACGAATTGGAAGCTGCCAACCGCCAACTTGCCGAATACGCCGCACAGGTTGAAGACCTGAGCATTGCCAATGAACGGCAGCGCATGGCGCGTGAACTCCACGACACCCTCTCGCAAGGGCTGGCGGGCATCATTCTTCAACTTGAAGCCACCGAAGCCCATCTCGACGGTGGACGAAATGAGAAAGCCAAAACCATCGTCGCAAACGCGATGATCCAAGCCCGTGCGACCTTAGCCGACGCCCGCAACGCCATCGACGACCTGCGTCAGCCCTCTTTGGATGATCTGGACGCTACACTACGCCTTGAGATTTCCCGTTTTACCGATGCGACCGGCATTCCTATCAGCTACCACGCGGAACAAACGCCCCCTCTACCTGATACCGCAAAAGAGACGGTTATCCGCAGTGTGGCGGAAGCCCTCACCAACGTTGCCCGCCATGCTCAGGCGAGCGAAGTGGCGGTAAAACTTTCACAGGCGGAAAAAAGTCTTTTGGTCAGCATCCAAGACAATGGTCAGGGGTTCGATCCGCAAACGATCCCAACGGGACATTATGGCATCCTCGGCATTCGTGAACGAGTACGTCTCATCAACGGCAAAGTCGACATCCAAAGCAAATCTGGTCAGGGAACAACAATAAAGGTGAATATCCCCCATGACTAAAATTCTCATCGCCGACGACCACCTTATCATCCGTCAGGGACTGCGCCTAATCCTTGAAATCGAAGAAGAATTCGAGATCGTCGCCGAAGCATCCGATGGCGCCGAAGCCATACTGCTATGCGCAAAACACAATCCCGATGTGGTTCTGATGGATTTACGCATGCCTGGCATGGACGGGCTGACCGCCATCGAAAAGCTGCGTGAAACCCAGCCCGAGATCGCCGTTGTCATCCTGACCACCTTCAATGAAGACGACCTGATGCTGCGCGGCTTACAGGCTGGCGCACGCGGCTACTTGCTCAAAGACACCGGCCGTGCCACCCTTTTCAACACCATTCGCGCGGCAGCACGCGGCGAAACCCTGCTTAAACCGGAATTCATGGCACGCGTGCTCTCAAAAGCGGGCGCATCACAAGCATCCACACCCGATACGGATGCCACCAGCTCGCTCACAGAGCGCGAGCTGGAAGTGCTCAAAGCCGTTGCACGGGGCGAACGCAGCAAGGAAGTTGCCGTCCAACTCGGCATCTCCGAGCGAACGGTCAAAGCGCATTTGGGGAATATTTATAGTAAATTTGGAGTTGATTCACGCGCTGTAGCGATCGCAATCGCGGCACAAAAGGGGATATTGAAAAATATAAATTTTGAATCATAGTCACTGTCAATTAAACGAAAACACTCCCTCTACAAACGGGAGTGTTTCTCTTAAAGCGTTTTTTCTCAATCTTCTCTTGGAGAATCTCGTTCCACTAACCCACGCTGCCAAGCATATACTGCAACCTGCGTACGATCCGCAACATGCAACTTGCTCAAAATATTGCTCACATGTCCCTTGACGGTATTCTCGCTAATAACCAACTTTTCAGCGATCTGACTATTCGTTAAGCCATTTGCAATCACCCTCAGCACTTCCTGCTCACGTTCGGTCAGATTGGCAAAAAGAGCCCGATCTTCATCGTGGTCACCACGAATATTTTGCAGCACGCGCGAAGCAACACGTGGATGCAAAACCACCTCTCCCTGTACAGTGCGTCGCAAAGTGTCAGCGAGCTGATCCATCTTTATATCTTTCAAAATATACGAAATCGCTCCCGCTCTCAGAGCAGGGAAAATATGCACATCTTTGTGATAAGAAGTCAGCACAACCACTTGTGTGCGCGGACTAATTTCCTTAATATGACGCGTTGTTTCCACGCCATC
Source organism: Anaerolineales bacterium (assembly GCA_050305405.1). Taxonomy (GTDB): domain Bacteria; phylum Chloroflexota; class Anaerolineae; order Anaerolineales; family Villigracilaceae; genus Desulfolinea. The sequence goes on from JBNLFG010000008.1 coordinate 101,484, forward strand.
CATTCCCGGCATAATGAGATCAAGCAAAACAATATCGGGGATGGTCTCTGCAACCAGCTTAATCCCCTCCTCCCCTGAACCAGCCTCGCCAACTACGTGAATATCCGGCTGTGTTTCAAGGTAAGAGCGAACACCATTTCGCACAACTTCATGATCGTCAATAATCAAAATAGTAATTGGTTCGTTCATCATCACACCTCCTAAAGACAAGAATATTCTACCTATTCCCATCAAGTGGCAAATCAATACAAATCGCAGTCCCTTTACCCAACACACTCTTAACCTGAGCCTGCCCGCCAATTTCCTCAGCTCGCTCTATTATGGTACGCAAACCGATTCCATTAGGCTTATGCTCAAGATCAAATCCTTGCCCGTTATCTTCTACTTTCACAGCAAGGGCTGTCGCATTAAAAATTACCGAAATATCAACTTGCGTCGCTTTGCTATGGCGCGCAATATTCGCCAAAGACTCCTGAATCATACGATAAATAGCTTGCTCTGCCTCCAACGACATAGAAATTTCATTTTCAATATTAAGGTTAACCATCATTTCATTTCTGTTTTTCCATTCAAAAACATACTCTCGCAACGTGGTTGCCAAGCCCTTCTCTTTCAAAGCCATCGGATACATTTCCTGAATCAGGAAAGTTAGCTCCTGCAGAACATCATAAACCAGATTCTCAGCTTCGAGCAAGTGCGTTCGCGCACCCTCAACATTATGATCCAATATCCCATTCACCGCGCCAAGCTGTGCCATCGCAGCAAAAGCTTTTTGCTTTGCACTATCATGCAATTCACGCGCTACACGATTACGCTCCTCGATAACAGCCACCTCTTTGGTCTTCTCAAACAACTGCATATTTTCAATCGACAGCTCAGCCCGCTGTACCAAAGTAGTAAAGAGTCGCACACTATCCTCAGTAACCGCATCGGGACGAGTAAAACTGATATTAAAAACGCCAATAAGCTGCCCATCAACCTTAATCGGCAAATGAAGCAAAGATCGGATGCCTTCGGCCGCAACCGCTTCCCGAGCTTTGGGCTTGAGTGTCATTAAATCAACTTCAGATATGATAAGAGCATCTCCCGTTTCCAAAACCTTCCCAATAAGCCCCTCCCCCCTGACAAATGCCAAAACATCCAAAGTCTCGGTGTTAAAGCCATGGCTAACACGCGGTACAACTTGTTTCTTTTGCTCATCCCAGGCAAAGACAACGCTACGATCAGCGTGCAATGTATTAACAGCGACCTCTACAAGAGCTTGGAATATTTGCTCAAGCGTTATGGCACGTATGATCTTCTCGTTACCGGAATAAAGCGCTTCAATTTCTTCGGTGCGTTTTTGCAACGCACTTGTTCGCTCAGACACGAGCATTTCCAAATTCTGGTTTTGCGCTTGCACGCCCTCAACTCGTAGGCGATAAGCAACGATCCCTAGAGCAAGAACAGCGAATATGGCAAAGCTTCTAAAATAAATTGTTTGCCAAAAAGGAGGCACAACTGTAATTAGAATGCTTTGTCCGTTTTCATTCCAAACACCATCACTATTGGTTCCCTTAATTCGCAAGGTATACGTCCCACCAGGAAGATTGGTATACCGCCCATCTCGACGCGCCCCAATATAATTCCAGTCACTATCAAAATTTTCAAGAATATAGGCATGTTGGTTCCGCGCAGGTTGGGCATAATCCAAAGCTGCAAACTCAAAAGCAAAATCATTCTGAGGCCACACCAAACTGACTTCTTGTATAAGTTCCGCTTGTGGTTGATCGGAGACAGGGAGACCGTCCACTAAAAAGCTTGTCAAAACAACCGGGGGGAGATAAGTATTATCTTTGATTTCAGCAGGAGAAAAAGTGTTTAAACCGTTGATCCCGCCAAAATACAAGTTTCCATCTTTATCACTTGCATAGGCATACATGTTGAACTCATTGCTTTGCAAGCCGTCACGAGCAGTGTAATTGCGAAAGGTTTCAGTTTCAGGGGTAAAGCGCGAAAGCCCGAAATTAGTACTCAACCACAAATCACCTTCCTGATCACCTACGATTCCATAAACAAAATCATTGGGAAGCCCATCTTTTTCCAAATAATGAGTAAAGCTGTCCTTTTCCCGATCATAAAGGTTTAATCCCCCACCACCAGTAGCGATCCACAGTCGGTTCTCATCATCCTCGTAAATGGCCATAATGAGATCATGAGTTAAACTTTCAGAGTCTTTTGGATCATGCCGATAATGGCTAAAACCATCACTCTCTGCATCATAACGATTTAAGCCGTCAGAATATGTGCCTATCCATATTGTTCCAAAGTGATCCTGAAAAATAGTGGAAACACCATTGTCGCTTAAACTATTAGGGTCTGCCGGATTTGCTTGATAATGAACAAAGGTTTCTGTAAAAGGGCTAAAGCGATCCACTCCTTTATTTGTACCAATCCACAAAGTATGCCATCTATCTTCATAAATTACGGAGACTTTCTTGCTTATAAGGCTGTTTGGCGTGTCTTTTTCAGGCAAATAGTGGGTAAATTTATCCGATCCCATACTCAAACGGGAAAGTCCTTCGGATGTTCCAACCCACAGAGTATTAATAATATCAACATGAATAGCAGTAACAGTGTTGCTTGGTAAGCTATCAGGATTTTCCGGATCGTGCTGATAGTGGGTGAATTCGCCTAATGCGGGATCAAGCCGATCTAATCCGCCGCCTTCCGCACCTATCCAAATTACCCCGGATTTATCAGCATAAATAGGGAAGATATTATTGGAACTAAGGCTGTTGGGATTCCCTTCTTCCGCTCGATAGTAGGTAAAATTTCCTTGCTGACTATTATATCGATTAAGCCCACTTCCTGAAGTACCAAGCCATAATATACCTCCCCGATCTTCATAAATGGTCTGAATATTATCATTACTAAGACTGGTTGGGTTACTGCTATTATGCCGATAATGTACAAAGCTCCTGGTATCTGGTTGGTATAGGTCTAAGCCATTACTGGTCCCCACCCAAAGAGTGCCAGATTTATCCTTATAAAGACTCATGACAGTATTATCTGCCAAGCTAGAAAAATTCTCATCTCTATGCTCAAAGTGGACAAAGGTGCCGTTCTCTGTATTGAAAAGCATCAACCCTCTATATGTAGCAATCCATAAACTTCCAGATGAGTCTTCTACAAGGGCCCTAATATTATTATGCCCAATAGAATCCCAAGGATTAAATTTAAAGGTGGTAAATGTCGAGTTAAACGCATTATAGCGATTCAACCCACCGTCACTGGTGCCAATCCATAGAACGCCACGGCTATCCTCGTATAGCACTGTAATATTATTACTGGAGATACTCGTAGCAAGGTTTGTATCACTCCGAAAATGTTCAAAATCACCTGTCTCGCGATTTAAACGATCTAAACCGTTGTTTGTACCAACCCAAAAATCACCGTGGCTATCTTCCAGAATGGCGCTTATACGGTTGCTGCTCAAACTTTTTGGATTATCAGGGTCATTCATAAAATACGTGAATGTGCCATTTTTAGGATCATAGCGATTTAAACCACCAAAGTGGGTTCCTATCCAAAGATAGCCTTGGCTATCTTCGTAAAGGCTGGATATCCAACGATCGTTGATGCTTGTGGGGTCATCGGGGTCAGGGCGAAAAATGGTAAATGAACGCCCATCATAACGATTAAGGCCATCTTGCGTGCCAATCCATAGAAAACCAAATTGATCTTGCAGAATTGTATGGATAACACTTTGAGAAAGTCCATCTTCAAGGCCTAGCTGCTCAAAGCGTAAAGAGGTGTTTAAGGGGGAGAAAGGGGGATCCACTTCACCTTCTGAGAGAACTTCTGGTGCGGGAGGTGTTGGGGTCGGTTCCGGCGCAGCGGCATATACCATACCACCGCCACATGCCGCTAAAAGCAAGCTAAAAGCAGAAATAATTAGAATCAGATGTGCTTTCTTTATCAATATTTTTCTCATTTTTATATCGCGACAACTCATCTTTTTCCAAATTTGGTGGATAGCCGAAAAACACGATGTAGCATTGTTCCTGTAGTAGTAGTAGGATGTAGCGGAAATGTTAAAACACAATTATAGAAGGCTTCTCCATAGCTCATTAGTATAAATGAAATAGCCGCTCAGTATTACATTATTAGAATGATTTTATCACCCCTCTCCAGAGGGGTTTTTAGATATTTCACCCTGTCCTCTAGTGGCGCACGCACAACTCTGAAGAGGGGATTTAGCGCTGGGTATCAGAGGGGAAAGGCAACCGTCCTTGTGAGGGGTAAAAAACAAAGCCGTGGTCTCGTGCCAAACCAGCCAAGATTACATAATATTCAGCATGCAAATTTGCTTTCCGTTCTGTTCCGAATAGATGCCCGTATGCCCCCTATTTTCTTCTCCTTCTTGATGAATTATTGGGAGCTATCTAGCCATAAAGGAAGAGTTTCTTTCGTGAAGCGGTGAGTGGGGCTCACCAACTCTTTCGCGAAAAAACTGTCTGTAAAGGGTAGCAAGCTAAAGGTCGTGTGCGAGGCATCTTTCCGGAGCGAACATTAGCAGTGGATGAAAGCGCGTCATCAGCCACATGGAAAAGCATCACCCTCATCCATCCAAATGATTGTGGCTTCGAAGTTCTCAAAATCTTTTTAGAGGTTATCCAATGCTCAATGAAATTCTAAATGTACAAGGTTTGGAAACTCGGTTCCACACAGATAACGGAATCGTACACGCTGTTAATGGCGTTTCTTTTAAAGTAGACGAGGGGGAAACGATCGGGATTGTAGGCGAGAGTGGGTGTGGCAAAAGTGTAACAATGCTTTCTGTGTTGCGCCTGGTTGCTATGCCACCCGGAGAGATTAGCGCCGGAAGCGTTAATTTCTATGGTCAAGATCTGCTTAAGTTAAAAGAAGAAGAGATGCGACATGTTCGAGGGGCGCAGATCAGCATGATCTTTCAAGATCCGATGACATCTCTTAACCCGGTACTGACCATCGGGAAGCAACTTACAGAACCAATGTTGCTGCACCTAAACATAACACAGGAAGAGGCGAATAAGCGTGCGACCGAACTTTTGGAAATGGTCGGTATTTCGGGAGCTGCTGAACACCTTACCCATTATCCTCATCAATTTTCTGGCGGAATGCGTCAGAGAGTGATGATCGCAATGGCTCTTTCTTGCAATCCAAAAGTTTTGATAGCAGATGAGCCGACCACGGCGCTGGATGTGACCATCCAGGCCCAGTTTATTGATTTAGTGAAACGTTTGCAAAAGAATTTTGGCTTAGCCATTATCTGGATCACGCATGATCTGGGTGTTATTGCTGGGCTTGCACAACGCATGATGGTGATGTACGGGGGCTGTTTTATAGAAGAAGCGGATGTCAAAGAATTATATGCTAATCCGCAGCACCCTTATACAGTGGGCTTGCTCGGTAGTCTGCCACGCTTGGACGGTAAGCATTCGGAACGCTTGGAGTCAATTGAGGGCTTGCCACCTGTTTTGTATGCGCCACCTTCATCCTGTCCCTTCGCGCCACGCTGTAAATTTGTGATTGATCGATGTTTAGAAGAGAACCCCACATTGGAAGAGATTGCACCGAAGCATCGTATTGCATGTTGGGTCGATATTAGTACCGGGAGAGCTCGCTAATGACCACAGAAACCTTACTTCGTGTTGATAACCTGAAAAAGCACTTTCCTATCTACAAAGGTGTCATCCGCAGACAGACCGGCGCAGTTCATGCTGTTGATGGTGTCAGCTTTGAGATTAATAAAGGGGAGACCTTGGGGCTGGTTGGCGAATCAGGTTGTGGCAAATCGACAACAGGTCGCACCATTTTGCGGCTCTATAAACCAACTGCCGGCAAGGTCATTTATGACGGCGAGGATTTGGCTTCTTTAGGCGAGAGAGAAATGCGCAGGATGCGCCGCAAATTGCAATTCATCTTTCAAGACCCTTACGCGAGTTTAAATCCGCGCATGAGAGTGTCAGATATTGTCGGCGAGCCTTTGGTTGTTCACAATCAGGCAAACGGCAAAGAAGTTAAAGCGCGTGTTGATGAATTACTCAACCTGGTCGGCTTGGACCCCGCTTTTGCAAATCGATATCCGCATGAATTTTCCGGCGGGCAACGTCAGCGTATTGGTATTGCACGTGCTCTATCGTTGCAACCGGAACTAATTATTTGTGACGAACCTATTTCTGCGTTAGATGTTTCGATTCAGGCGCAAGTTATCAATTTATTGGAAGACCTGCAAAAACAATTTGGCCTAACTTATTTATTTATCGCACATGATCTTTCCATGGTGCGTCACATCAGCGACCGTGTAGCGGTGATGTATCTTGGCGTTATTGTTGAATTGGCAGAGCGCAACGAACTTTATGAATCACCTCTGCACCCCTATTCGCAAGCATTGCTTTCAGCAGTGCCTATCCCTGACCCTGTAGAAGAAGAAAATCGCAGACGCATCCTGCTGGAAGGCGATGTTCCCTCTCCCGTAAATCCGCCTTCAGGATGCCGCTTTCACACTCGTTGTCCAATTGCAGAATCTGTTTGTTCTGAAAAAAGACCTGAGTGGAAAGAAGTAAAACCCAAGCATTTTGTTGCTTGCCACTTGGTAGATGTACAGAAGGAGGTGGTTGTCTGAGAAAAGCTTATTGGTTAGATCGTTCTAAATATCCGTATAAACCCTAAAAAATCCTTTCGAGGAGGAGAAGAAATGCGTTCTAAAATTTTACTTGCTATGAGCCTATTGATTGTTGCCAGCATGGTTTTGGCAGCTTGTGCTCCTGCCGCAGTTCCCGCAGATGAACCTGCCGCTCCTGCAGCTGAAGAACCCGCCGCTCCCGCAGCTGAAGAACCCGCCGCCCCTGCAGCGGATGAACCTGCCGCTCCTGCAGCTTCGGGCCCTGCGATGAAGAATCCTGACACCTATGTATACGTCACATTTGGTGAACCGCAGACCCTTGATCCTGCCTGGACTTACGAAACATCTGGTTCTGCACAGCAGAATAATGTTTACGAAGGTATGGTTTGGTTCGACAAAGACAGCACTGATTCTTTCGTTGGCATCCTTGCCACAGACTGGTCCGTGAATGAAACAGGCGACGTCTGGACATTCAATATCCGTGATGGCGTTACCTTCCACGAAGGCGGCACATTGGAACCCCATGATGTTGCTTACTCTGTCCAACGCGCTTTGTTACAAGATCGTCTTGATGGTCCCCACTGGATGACCCTTGAAGCCTTCTTCGGTCTCTATACCATTGAAGACCTGGCGATTGGCGATAGCGGCAAAGAATTTGCTGACCTCTCTGATGCCGAATTAGTTGCTGCCTGTGAAAAGGTAAAAGGCGCTGTCGTTGCTGACGATGAAGCCGGCACAGTTACCTATAACTTAGCCACAAGCACCCCCTGGTTCCTTGCCATGCTCACAAACAGCTTCTTGGCTGCCACTTACGATATGGAGTGGATGGTTGAGCAAGGCGCTTGGGATGGCTCTTGTGATAACTGGGTACAGTGGCACGATCCCGAAGCAGAAAACACTGTTCTTTTTGACCAGATGAACGGCACTGGCCCCTACAAATTCGATCACTGGACTCCCGGTGAAGAAATTGCATTGACCGCCAACGAAAACTACTGGCGCGCCGATGACGATCCCATTTGGGAAGGCGGCCCCAGCGGCGTTGCTCGCATCAAAAACGTGATCTGGAAGATCGTTGATGAGTGGGGCACACGCCAAGCCATGTTTGAAGCTGGCGATGCAGATTTTATTACCGTCCCCTCGCAATATCGTCCGCAGCTCGAACCTGACTACGGTGTAGTCTGTGACCAAGTAGGTAACTGCGAAGACAATGGCTCTGGTGCCTACATCCAGGCCTGGACTGATCTGCCACAGCTTGCCATGACCCCTGCCCAATTCAACCAGAACATCAATATTGAAGGTGGCAACCCCTTCGCTGGCAGCGGTGCACTGGACGGTAACGGCATCCCCGCTACCTTCTTCCAGGACGTACACGTCCGTAAGGCGTTCAGCTACTGCTTTGACTATCAGGCCATGATTGACGATGCGCTGAACGGCGAAGGTATCCAATCGCAAGGCCCGATCATCGCTGGCATGTTAGGCTATCGCGAAGGCGAAGATCCTATTTATTCATACGACCCCGCCAAATGTGAAGAAGAATTCAAATTGGCTGATGGCGATGTCTGGGAAACTGGCTTCTACTTCCAGATGGCTTATAACACGGGTAATGACACCCGCCGCCTAGCTTCCGAAATTCTCAAAGCTGGTATTGAAGCCGTCAACCCCAAATTCAGCATCACTATTGTTGGTATGCCGTGGCCTGTACTCCTGAATGCCCGCCGCGCTGGCAAAATCCCGATCTACGTTGGTGGTTGGGCTGAAGACTTCCATGATCCCCACAACTGGGCACAACCCTTCTTGCACTCACAAGGCACCTATGGCCGCGTGATTAACATGAAACCTGACCTTGCAGCAGAATTTGATGCCTTGGTCGAAGAAGGTGCCGCCCTGACCGATCCTGAAGAACGCCGCGCTGTATACGAAACCATCCAGCTCAAGGCACAAGAAGAAGCCACCAGCATTTGGCTGTACCAGCCCGTTGGCCGCGCTCACTTCCAGCGCTGGATTCACGACTACTACTACAACCCTGCTTATTCAAACACAACCTACTCATACATCTATGCTTTGTCTAAGGGAGAATAACCTTAGATACTCGCTAGAGTAAATAGACAGAAAGCTGGCAGGCCATCAGGTCTGCCAGCTTCACCTAAACTTTTTTGAGAAAACACTCTTTTGGATAGTAACTCTCGTGCCGCTCGTGGCTTCAACTTGCGTGGCATTTATCAACATCTTCACCGCCTTTAGCGTGATCCTGTTCAAGGCCGCACAATAAGCCGGGTGTAATACCCAAGCTCAAATCACGTATGAAGCGGTTCCATATCCTTACTTAGTAACCACTTATCAGTGTACTTATTTCAAACATAGAGGAAGGTAATCTATGCTAAATTACATCATTCGCCGCTTGTTGATTTTGCCATTTATCTTAATCGGCGTAACCATGCTCGTCTTTGCGATGCTCTCCATGCTGACACCCTATGAGCGTGCCTCGCTCTATGTTTCCGATATTCCCAAGCGCCAGGGAGCGATTGACGATATCATCGAAAAATATGGTCTGAACGACCCTGTTTACGTCCAATATTGGCACTGGATGGTCGGACGGAAAGATGTAGACACCGGCGAGATCGAGGGCGGCATCTTACGTGGTGATATGGGTTTTTCAACAGTCGGACACCAACCTGTGGTTGATGTCATCAAGCATAGACTGCCTGCTACCGCTGAATTGGCGCTGCTCTCTGCTCTTCCATTGATCGGTTTGGCAATTTGGATGGGCGTCCAGTCGGCGGTGAATCACAACAAACTTCCCGATCAGGTTATCCGCGTACTTGCCATTATCGGCTGGTCTCTGCCCGTCTTCGTACTAGGACTTGTGCTCTTGATGGTCTTTTATGCCCAACTTGGTTGGTTCCCGCCGGAGCGTCTTTCCACCTGGGCCTCACAAGTTGTTCAATCTGGAGAGTTCACACAATATACCCAGATGAACACTGTCGATGCATTGCTGAATTTACGTTTTGACATCTTTCTGGATGCACTCCGCCATCTAATCTTACCGGTAATCACACTCTCCGTTGTTAGCTGGGCTTTCCTGCTGCGCGTGACACGCTCCTCCATGCTGGACACCTTACGGCAAGACTATATGACCACCGCCCGTGCAAAGGGTCTGGCTGAGAAAACAGTGATTAAAGAACATGCCGTCCCGAATGCCCTGATCCCGGTGATTACGGTCGGTGGTATGACTTTGATCGGTTTATTCAACGGTGTCGTGATCACGGAATCAATTTTCAATTACCCCGGGCTTGGAAAATTTATGGCAACATCAGCCGCTTCGCTGGATGTGGTCTCTGTTTTAGGCATGACCCTCTTTAGCAGCTTCATACTGGTATTTGGAAATCTGGTCGTCGATGTTTTATACGGTATCGTTGATCCTCGCATCCGTTTGGACTAGAAGGTGCACTAATGACTATCATTAAAAAATTAATCAAAAACCCCACATCCCTAATTGGTCTCATCATCCTCTTGCTCTATGTCATCATGGCAGTAGGCGCGCCTTGGTTTGCACCGGTACCCGAAAGATCACGCGACCCTTATATGATCCCGCGTGACGGCTTTAGCACGACCCCAAGCGCTCCCAGCGAAGAACATATCTTCGGCACCACAGAAGGCCAGTATGATATCTTTTATGGCGTGGTCTGGGGTTCGCGTACCGCTTTCCGCATCGGTGTTGTCATCACATTCATTACAACGCTCATCGGTATCTTTATTGGAGCCATCTCAGGCTTCTATGGCGGTTGGATTGACGAATTATTGATGCGCTTAACGGAAATATTCCAAGCTTTCCCATTTTTATTGGCAGCCATCACCATGACATCAGTTTTGCAGACTGTCTATGGGCGCGGCGAAGCTGGCGGGCTAATATTTATGGCGAAGCTTGTAGCCTTCCTTACCTTTGGACAAAACCCCGCTGAACCTTTAGACCCTATTCAACTACAAATTCTCACAGGTATGTTGGCAATCATCTTCTTCGGTTGGATGGGCATTGCGCGCGTCATGCGTGGTAACATCCTCGCCGTCAAAGAAGCTGAATACGCATCAGCAGCACGCATCATTGGCGCCAACGATATGCGCATCCTTTTCCGCCACCTCCTGCCCAATGCCGTATTCCCCATTCTGGTAATCGCATCCATGAATATTGGCTCCTATGTATTAACCTTTGCCGCCCTGAGCTTTTTAGGCTTGGGCGCACAACAAGGGTATGCAGATTGGGGCCAAATGATCAGTTTCGCCAGAAATTGGGTACCATCATTGATTGAACATTGGTACATCGTCGTTTACCCTGGCGTGGCGATCGTTCTCTTCGTCTTGGCCTGGAACTTGGTAGGTGATGCATTACGCGACATCCTTGATCCACGTTTGCGAGGCAGTGGCAGCGTTTAGTTTATCTTCAGAGTGTTTCCTCCAGGACAGGCCAGACCTATAAAATGGGTCTGGCCTGTCTCTTTAAGGATAAGCTAAATATCTTGGAGTATAGTAAGAAAGAAATGCTCAGAAGCTTCATACTATTTACATAATCACATCCCTGATAACGTATGGGGACTGAAACACGAGGAGAAAAAATGCAAATTGGACTAATCGGATTAGGACGCATGGGCGCAAACATGACCCTGCGCCTGCTACGCGCCGAACAGGATTGCGTAGTCTTTGACAATTCCCCCAAAGCGGTTACAGAACTCGAAAAACAGGGCGCCACCCCTGCCACCTCGCTGGACGATCTGGTCACAAAATTGGATGCCCCGCGTGCCATCTGGCTCATGCTCCCTGCCGCTGTTGTCGACAACGTGCTGACGGAACTCACCCCCCTCCTGCAACCCGGCGACATCGTCATAGACGGCGGCAACTCCTACTATCACGATGATATTCGTCGTGCGGCAGAACTCGAAAAACTTGGTATCCATTATGTGGATGTGGGCGTCAGCGGCGGCGTTTGGGGATTGGAACGTGGCTACAGCCAAATGATCGGCGGGGAAGCTGAGATCGTCAAACATCTTGATCCTGTTTTTTCAGCGTTGGCACCCGGCGTCGACTCTGAACCACGCACTCCCGGGCGAAATGCGGACATCTCCACCGCCGAACAGGGCTACCTGCATTGCGGCTCACACGGTGCCGGACACTTCGTCAAAATGGTGCATAATGGCATCGAATACGGCATGATGGCAGCCCTCGCCGAAGGCATGAACATCCTGCATCACGCCAACGAAGGCAAAGCTGATCGCAGCATCGATGCCGAAACCACTCCGCTTCGTCACCCCGAGCATTACCAATATGACTTCGACCTGAAAGAAGTCTCCGAAGTCTGGCGGCGCGGCAGCGTGATCGGCTCGTGGCTGCTTGACTTAACAGCCGCTGCCCTAACCGAAGACCCGCAGCTCGATAATTTTGCAGGACGTGTTTCTGATTCCGGCGAAGGTCGCTGGACCGTGCAGGCAGCGGTCGAAGAATCGGTGCCAGTGCCGGTCATCAGCGCGGCGCTTTTCTCGCGCTTTAGCTCACGCAACGAAGATGAGTTCGCCAACAAGATTCTGTCTGCCATGCGCTACGAATTTGGCGGACATCGTGAGAAATAAAACCATGCCCAAGCAATCAAAGCTCCCCCCCATCAGTATCGTCATCTTTGGCGCAACAGGCGACCTTGCCTGGCGCAAACTCGTTCCTGCGCTCTACAACCTCTACCTCGATGAACAACTCCCTGAGAAATTTGCCGTCTTCGGCATGAACCGCAAGACCATCACACTCGAGCACTGGCGCAGCCACATGCAGGCTGGCATCGACCAATTCTCACGGCGCGGCCAAGCTGATTTAGCACAGTGGACGCAATTTGTCGAACATCTGCACCTGAGCGAACCGGGTAACTTCGACGATGCTATCACCTATGATAATCTGGCAAAAAGCCTCGACGCACAAGATAAAAATTGGGGAGAGAAATCAACACGCATCTTCTACTTATCCACACCTCCAACCGTCTTCGAAACTATTGCCGACAATCTGCACCAGGCCCATCTCACGGACGATCTCGAGCGTTCCCGTCTGGTCATCGAAAAACCCTTCGGACACGATCTTGCTTCGGCACGCGCGCTTGACAAATCCCTCCTAAAAAATCTCGACGAAACCCAAATCTATCGCATCGATCATTATCTCGGCAAAGAAACCGTCCAAAATATTTTGGCGTTCCGTTTCGCCAACGCCCTTTTTGAACCGCTCTGGAACCGTCGCTACATCGACCACGTCCAGATCACCGTCGCGGAGCAGGTCGGGGTTGAGCATCGCGGCGGCTACTACGATCATTTCGGCGCGCTGCGTGACATGCTCCAAAATCACCTTTTACAGATTATGTCGCTGATCGCCATGGAACCGCCAATCGCCTTCAATGCGGATGAGATTCGCGCCCGCAAAGTGGATGTTTTACGCGCCATTCGTCCTATTCCTGTGGATGACCTGCGGCACTACGCCGTGCGCGGACAGTACGGCGCAGGCTGGCTGGAGGGGCAGCGGGTGTCCGGCTACCGTAACGAACCCGACGTTGCACCTGCTTCCGCTACCGAAACATTTGCCGCCCTCAAACTTTTCGTCGATAACTGGCGCTGGCAGGGCGTCCCCTTTTATCTGCGCACAGGCAAACGTCTGCCGCAAAAAGTCTCACGAGCAATTATTCAATTCCGTCCGGTACCGCACAGTGCCTTCCCCGCTTCGGTCAGTTCCGACTGGCAGTCCAACCGTCTTGAGATCGACATTTACCCGGACGAAGGCATTGCCCTGCGCTTCCAGGCCAAACAGCCCGGCGTCAACCTGCGTCTTAGCCCACAAGAGATGCACTTTCGTTACGCCGAAGCCTTCCACAACGACCCTCCCGAAGCTTACGAAACCCTCCTGCGAGACGCCATGCGCGGCGATGCAACGCTCTTCATGCGTGGCGATCAGGTCGAAAGCGCCTGGCAGGTTGTCGCCCCCGTATTGGATACCTGGAGTTCCGTTCCGCCATCCGATTTTCCCAATTATGCCAGCGGCAGTTGGGGGCCTGAAAACGCTGAAATGCTCATCGCCCAAGACGGGCGCAGTTGGCTGGAGCCGCTGATTACGGAGTAAATTTTAGACCCGAAAGGTTTTCTCCGGAATCTGACATCAAAAGATGGTTTTTCTGGATGAAAACTTTTTCAACGTACGTTCATTGGAAACCTTTCGAGTCTACGGAGTTATTTTGAAAAAGGAGAGTGCCATGATCCGAGTACTCAACGATCTGGAAGCCTTAAGCCAAGCTGCTGCTGAGATATTCGTCGATGCCGCCGAGCAAGCTATTGCCAAACGCGGACGTTTCAGCGTGGCACTCTCTGGCGGGAGCACGCCGCGCCGTCTACACGAAATCTTGGCAAGTAAACCCTTCCGAAAGAAAATTAAATGGGCGTCTGTTCATATCTTTTGGGGTGACGAGCGTTGTGTTCCCCCCGATGATCCACGCAGTAATTTCTGTATGGCACGCGAAACATTGCTCGATCATGTGCCCCTGCCCGCTGAGAATATCCATCGCATGCACGGGGAAGAGCCACCTGCCGAGGCTGCCGAGGCATATCAAAACGAGTTACGTACATTCTTTGGCGAAGAAACACCTGCTATCGACTTGATCCTGCTTGGCATGGGGGATAACGCGCATACCGCTTCTCTCTTCCCGCACACATCCATCTTAAACGAGAACACGCGCTGGGTCGCGGACGTTTACGTCGCTGAAGTGGAGATGTTCCGCATCAGCTTAACCGCGTCTTTCATCAACCAAGCCCGCGATATAGTCTTCCTTGTCAGTGGGGCTAATAAAGCATCTGCTCTGCAAACTGTGCTTGCAGGCGCATATAACCCACAGGAATATCCCGCTCAACTTATCCGCCCTCAGAGCGCGCATCCTATCTGGCTGGTCGACAAGGCCGCCAGCCAGAAATTATCATGACAATGAACGCCAAAGCAAAACTCCTTTTGGTCGATGATGAGACTGCTATAACAGATAGACTGGCACCATTTCTTTCTCGCGCAGGATTTGAAGTGAAAGTTGTCGCTGATGGGGAAGCGGCGCTCAGGGAAACCGTTTCATTTTTGCCCGATTTGGTTGTTTTAGATGTATTGATGCCGAAGCTTGATGGTCGAGAGGTGCTTCGTCAGCTCCGTCAAAAAGGAGATTGGACTCCGGTTATCCTTCTTACCCAAGTTGGCGAATCAGCAGAACGGGCTATGGCTCTGATGGAAGGTGCGGATGATTACATCAACAAACCTTTCGATTCCCAAGAATTGGTTGCCCGGATCAAGTCAATCTTACGGAGGGCGAACCCTGGTCAGCCTCCCCTAAGCGTTGCCGAGCGTCTGAGATGTGGTGAACTGGTTGTGGATCGCACAAAACGGCGTGCGTATCTGAACAGTGAAGAAATTACCTTGTCACCGAAAGCGATGTCTTTATTGGAATACATGATTACGCGCCCCGACGAACTGCTTAGTAGAGAGCGTATCCTTGATGCGGTTTGGGGTTGGGATTACCCCATAGGGACACGAACCATTGATACTCGAATTGCCGAACTACGTCGCGTTTTGGGTGATGACCCAGGTGCTCCTCGATATATCGAAACGGTTCCCGGACAAGGCTATCGTTTCATTGGAAAGGTGGAAAAAGCAACATGAAATGGTGGGGATGGATTCTATCGCTGCTGCCAGCGGGGTTAGGGATTCTTATTTCTTTTTTGGCTTCCAACGAAATCATTAACAACCCGGTTCTTTACTTGCGGGGGAGCATGGCAGCAGTGGTAAGTCGAATAGGGCTGGCGATCTCTCTTTTTGCAATCGTGCTATTTTTGATTTGGAATCGCAACCAGAAGAGACATAAAAACATAATCCTTGAACTACAAAAAGGCGCCAGCGAAGACCGACGACGTTTTCTGCAGCGGTTAGACCATGAACTTAAAAATCCTTTGACGGCCATCCGCGCTGGCCTTACCAATATTACTCAACAGCCATTGGAAGAATATGCCAGAAACGAATTAACCGCCGTTCAAGCTCAAGTGCTGCGAATCAGCAGGTTGGTTGCTGACCTGCGCAAATTAGCCGCTTTGGAGATCACACCCCTAGAAACAACAAATGTCAATATGGCAGAACTTCTCTCGGATGTTGTCAATCTTCTAGAAGATCAGGCAAGTACAGAAGATCGTCGCCTCTCTCTGATCATACCAACCGCTCCTTGGCCTTTACCAGAGATCAGTGGTGACCCAGATTTGTTGCTTTTAGCAGTGCACAATCTATTGGATAATGCGATTAAGTTTACAGGGCCAGGTGACACCATTGAAGCTCGAGCTTTCGATGACGGCAACGATATTGTGATCGAAGTAGCAGATACGGGACCAGGCATTCCTGAAAACGAGGTTTCACGAGTGTGGGAAGAGCTTTATCGAGGCGAACAAGCACGCGGCGTGCCGGGTTCCGGTTTGGGGCTATCTTTAGTGCAAGCGATTATTGAAAAACATGGGGGCAATATTGCTGTACGCAGTAAAACAGATCAAGGCACGATCTTCAGCGTGCGTTTACCTACAAGCTAAAAACGGTTTTTCATTTTGGATGTTACATGTAGGTAACACTGTATGCGTAGACCGTAACATTGTGCATACACCAGGGTAACAAGCGGGGATTAATATGAATGTAAGACAAATTCATAAATTGGAGGCTCAAATGAATATCAAAATTCTTTCCACAAAAGTATATTTGGCGCTGTCTTTGCTGATCCTGGTGACAATGGGATTGACAGGGTGTGGAACCCTGGAAGTTGGCACTTCACCTGTCGATACAGAAGAAGCGCTGGGCACGGGCATTAAAATCGGAATTGAACCGACACCAGCACCAGAGACGCTTTCATACATCAATGATATTTACGGCTTTAAGTTTGACTACCCGAGAACCTGGCTTATCACCGAAACTGACCACGGTATTGTCCTGATACAAGGCAGCAACCGTTTGACGATCAACTTCCGTTGGGCGAACGAAGCTGTCGCTCCCTTTCGGACAGGCATGGCGGCTGGCACCCCAATCTATAGTGACAAGATCAGCTTCATGGGACAGGTTGTCCCGGTCTATATCGTTGAACTTGACCATAAGGCCAAGTATGTTCTTTACAGTGAAGAGGACGCAATCCCCATTGATGATCTGGTCTTTACGCTCGTCCTGGAAGACTTGGAAACAGATTATATGACTCTGGACTTACCTGAAACGATTATTGCTGAGGCATCCCTTATTTTGGGCTCCTTTGAGCGTATCGCTGCAACCGGGTCGAACCCGACAGTTGCTCCTGTGCAAGAATCAGCATCTACTCTTCCGGAAAATATGTCCGTTTACGAGAACAAAGATTACGGATTTTCATTCAGTTACCCATCCTTTATGTCTCTGGCAGAAAAACAAAACCAAATAATCATCACCTATGACGGGAAGATGCGATTGACAATTGCCTACCGAAGTGACTATGAAAGCATCAATATTTCAGGAATAAGCGAGGTTCCAGAAGAATTAGTTCGATACGGTGAAATACAGTTTCTCGGGCAACCTGTTGATGTTGTCTCGGACATCCACGATGGCCTGACCAAGTTTGTATATCTGGGCATACCCGGCATGGAGTTAGAAGAGGCTTCTCATCTCAAGTTTGTCATCAGCTTGTCGAGCACCGATGGCGATGGTATTTCTAACGCCCAAATAGATTCGATGCTGAAAGTCTTCGAAAACTTCGCATTGACGGGAAAGTAAAAGGAGGTTCACGATGAAAAAATCTAAATATCTTTTACTTTCTGTCTTGATCTTAAACGCAATCCTTTTGGGAGCCTGTAGTCTCCCGGCAGGAAAGAGCGCTGAAGATACAGCCGCAACCTCTGTTGCAGCAACCACTGCGGCTGCTTTTACGCAAGCAGCCGAGACCGTTGCGTCGACTTCACCAACAGTCGTGATTTTGCCAACGGCAACAAATACACTTTCCCCAACTGCGCCCGCAGCGACAGCAACCAATACCCCGGTTCCCTGCAACAGAGCCAGTTTCGTTAAGGATGTGACTTATGCAGACGGTTCAGAAGTCGCCGCAGGGACAACTTTCACCAAAACCTGGCGCATCAAAAATAATGGCTCGTGTACGTGGACATCGGATTATGTTTTGCTCTTTGATAGCGGAGATCAAATGGGTGCATCAGCAACGGTATCCATGACGGCCGGTACGGTTACGCCCGGTTCAACGGTAGATATTTCAGTCGCGCTGAGTGCACCTGCCAGCCCGGGCACTTATCAGGGGATGTTCAAGCTCCGTTCATCGGATAATGTTGTTTTCGGGATTAATGCTGATGGACAGAGCCCATTTTGGGTCAAGATTGTGGTTCCGAATCCACCCTCCCCGACAACAACATCCGCGCTTGTTTATTCATCAGGAACTGCCAAAATAAATGCGTCATCCCAAGCTGATTTAGATGATGGCGCGACTGATATTGAGTTCCACCTTGTATCCGCGCTTGGCTCTCAAAACGGGGCGACGCTGGTACTTTGGGGAAATGCAGCGCCTAGTAAGGCCGAATGTTCAGGCACTGCATTGAGCACCGCGGCTATTCCTGTGAATAGTTATACGGTAAATCAATATTTTTGTTATAAAACCGATCAAGGGAAGATAGGGAATTTTAGGGTTACAGATTTTAATTCTGGCGCGATAACGATTGACTACGTAACCTGGACATCGCCCTAGCATCACCCTGATGAGAGTATCCATTGATTTTAAGGATATTCCATCAGGAGCTTGCTAGAAAATTGCTTACAAATTATGCCCACCATCCTGACATCTTTTTCGAAAGTGCTGTAGAATATGAATGTGACATAGAACTTTATTAATTTATCCACTCTCAAGGTACCTCCACCCCCGGATGGGAAGGTTTAATGGCGATACCGGTAACACTTCTATGAAGTGAAGTCCGGTGCTGTCGCGCAACTGTAGTCCAGCAAATAGCTGGAAAGCCAGGTCGCCCGCCTTGATTGGTTTCCACAAGCCTCGCGGAAAGGAGGTGGAACGTTTCAGATCACATTCACGATCTCACACGCCTCCCCTGCCCAAAAAGCAGGGGATTTTGATTCCCCATCATCACTACAAATATGAACGTCTGAATTCTTCATATCACAGTGACAATGGTCTAAACTAAAAAATTATTGGAGATATGTACAACATGAACCACAAAAAACTCAGCCTGTTTTTTACTTCTCTACTTGCCCTGAGCTTGCTACTTGGGGCCTGCGCACCTGCCGCTCCCGTAACGGATGTCCCGGCCGCTCCTGAAGTTGTCGCCACTGAAGAAGTCCCCGTAGCAGAATCTACCGAAGAACCTGCTCTCGTAACCATGACGGTTACGGACGATTTGGGGCAGACAATCGAATTGGACGGCTACCCTCAAGCTATTATTTCCATCTCCCCCTCAACAACAGAGATTCTCTTTGCGATTGGCGCGGGAGAACAGCTTGTCGGGCGCGAGGATATGTCTTTGTATCCTGAAGAAGCGCTGGATATTCCCAGTGTTGGCGCTTTGTGGGGCGACCTACCCACCGAAGCGATTCTGGCGATGGAACCCGACTTGATCGTAGCCGCAGAAATCATCTCGGAAGATCAAGCACAGGCCTTGCGCGATCTCGGCTTAAATGTCTACTGGCAGGCAAATCCAACAACCTATGAGGAGTTGTGGGAAAACTTGCGTGACTTTGCCGTGCTAACTGGTCACGAAGAAGAGACTGAAATTCTGATCGCCGATCTAGATGCACGCGTAAAAGCCGTACAAGAAAAGATCATGCCCTTGTCCTATAGTCCCTCTGTTTTTTATGAACTGGACGCCACAGACCCATCCGCACCCTGGACAGCCGGTTCAGGTACCTTTATTGATTACATCATTACGATGGCAGGCGGATTTAACGCCGCGTCGGAGCTGCAAGGTGACTATACCCAGATCAGCACCGAAGAATTGATCGCGATCAACCCGCAGATCATTCTGCTCGCAGATGCACTGTATGGCGCAACCCCTGAAATCGTAGCGGAACGCCCGGGCTGGGACGCAATCACAGCAGTAGCCGAGAATGCGATCTATCCCATTGATCCGAATATTATGAGTGTTCCAGGGCCACGCCTCGTAGATGCGCTCGAAGAAACAGCAAAACTATTACATTCCGACGTCATTGAGTAAATCAATATAAGCAGAGGCTCAATGTGTAAAGAACACATTGAGCCTCTGCACAAATTATGCTGCGCAAAAGACCTTATCTGCTTAATATCTTATTCCTGCTGATCGCCTTTATCTTCAGTGTCGCGCTGGGAGCGGTTTTTATCCCCCCGGAGACCGTTTTGCGGATATTAGCAACACAGTTTCCCGGGATAGAAATCACCCCTAATTGGCCGCAATCATTTGCTGCCATTATTCTTGCCGTCCGTCTGCCCCACACTGTTTTGATTGCCCTCACAGGTGCCGCACTGGCAAGCAGCGGCGCAGCCTATCAGGGCTTGTTTCGCAACCCACTCGCAGACCCATATCTAATCGGTGTTGCGGCAGGGGCGGGATTAGGTGCCGTGATCGCCATGTCCCTGCATTGGCCCACAAATTTATTTGGATTTTATCTGATTCCCATTGGCGCATTTATCGGGGCAATAGCAACAGTTCTGCTCGTCTACAATTTGGCGCGCGTCAATGGGATGGTGCCGTTAACGACCCTGATTTTGGCTGGGGTGGCCGTGGGCGCATTTGCCTCAGCCCTAACATCTGCCCTGATGCTGCGCACCGATCTGCAAATCCATCGCGCGATCTCCTTCCTACTGGGCGGCTCTCCCATGATGGGCTGGGACCCGGTTTTGGCGTCTCTCCCTTACATGATTATTGGCATGGGCCTCTTATCATTCTCCGGCCATATCCTGAATGTGCTCCAATTTGGGGAAGAAGAAGCCAAACAAATGGGCTTAGCCGTCTCGCGTGCCAAGATTTTTGTCATCCTGACCGCATCGCTGACAACAGCCGTCGCGGTTGCCTTTTCCGGCGTGATCGGGTTTGTGGGGCTAATTGTTCCCCACATCATTCGACTGGTGTGGGGGCCGGATTATCGTCGTTTAATTCCGCTCTCGATCATTGCGGGAGCAACCCTGCTCCTGCTGGCGGATATGCTCGCACGCATCTTGTTGGCACCATCCACACTGCCAGTCGGGATCGTGACCGCCATGCTTGGAGCGCCTTTCTTTTTATGGATACTCCGTCGAGCAAAGAAGGAAGTATTTTGGTAGAGATAAACATGGAGTTAAAAGTCTCCGATAGGTTGAGCATCAATTCTCTCTCCGTGGCTTATGGCAAAAAAGTGGTCATAAAAGATATTTCTCTGGCGGTTGCCCCCGGTGAAATTTTGGCAGTGATCGGTCCGAATGGGGCGGGGAAGACCACGCTCATCCGTGCGGTGAGCGGCACCCTGCCTCTCGAAGCCGGGCAAGTTCAGGTCAAGGGGCGAGACGTGGCAAATCTCACGGTTGCGCAGCGGGCGCGGTTGTTAGCCGTCGTCCCACAGGCACGTCAAATGGGCGGGGCATATTCCGTCCAGCAAGCGGTTATGATGGGACGCACAGCCTATATGGGCTGGCTCGGGCAGGAAAGCGAAGCGGATCGCACTGCTGTTCAGCTTGCGCTGCGTCAAACTCATCTGGAAGATTTTGCCGAGAGATCGATTGCGCAGTTATCGGGCGGTGAGCAGCAGCGCGTTTTGCTGGCGCGGGCATTGGCACAATCTACCCCCGTTTTATTATTGGATGAGCCGACCAATCATCTCGATTTACAGCATCAGGCAAATTTATTGTCGTTGGTCAAAAAGCTGGCAAAAGAGAAGCAATTGGCTGTGATGATGGCGATCCATGATCTCAATCTCGTTTCGTTTTTTGCAGATAAAGTCGCCTTGCTCGTCGATGGAAAACTAAAAAAAATTGGGGCCCCACAAGAGGTTATCCAAACAGAACCGATCAGCGAAGCCTACCAAACCCCCATTGACGTGGTTACACACCCCGTGACGGGTGCACCAATGATATTTCCGCGCGAGATATTGAACGCCAAGGAATAGAAAGGGGAAACGACCGTGACATTGAACTTGCCACCGCACCCCGATCACAGGATGCGGTGGCAGACTCTCGTTTTGCTACTTTGCCGCACGAGCAACGCAAGCTCTGGGTTGACTCTGTGAGCTTATATGAACACAACAATGTCGCTACACGCAAGAAGAAGCATCAAAGCGCATCCGAAAAACTTCTCGCAAATGCCCGTGCTGTTTCGACGGGTGTTTTGCTTTTGCCGATCGTTCGCACACAGGCTGAGCCAACGATGACGCCATCCGCGAGCGCGCCGACGGCGCGGGCTTGTTCCGGGGTGCCGATGCCGAATCCCACACACACGGGCACGGAAGCATCTTCACGCACGCGCGAGACGAGCGCTCCCAATCCATCGGATAACGACTGCCGCGCTCCGGTCACACCCGTGACGCTCACCAGATAGATAAATCCTTTTGCATCGCGTGCGATCTTTGCCATCCGCTCGGGCGGCGTGGTCGGGGCGAGCATCTGAATGAGGGGCAGATCGCTCGTCAGCGATGTAAATTCTTTGGCTTCTTCGGGCGGCAAATCAGGGATAATAAATCCATCCACGCCGGCGGCTTCGGCAGCGCGGACAAAATCTTCGAGACCATACGCCAGCATCGGGTTGTAATACCCCATCAGCACCAGCGGGATGCTCACGCCGCGCTTACGCAACTCTGCAACCGCTTGCAGGGACTTTTTGACCGTGATGCCCTTTTCGAGCGCGATCTGGGTTGCTTTTTGGATGACAGGGCCATCTGCTAATGGATCGGAGAAGGAAAGCCCAATCTCCATCAGATCAGCGCCATTCTTTGCCAGCGCTTCAATCACATCGATGGAGGTTTCAAGATCAGGGTAGCCCAAGGGGAAATAGGGCATGAAAATGGGTTTCTTTTCAAAGGCTTTTGCTATTCTATTCATTGTTTTTCGCTCCCATCTCTTTGATGACCGTATTCAAATCCTTATCACCGCGCCCCGACAAATTAACCAAAATCACCTGATCTTTGCGCATCTTCGGTGCGAGCTTCATCACTTCCGCGACCGCATGGGATGACTCTAGCGCAGGAATAATCCCCTCTGTCTGACACAATAACGAAAATGCATCCAATGCTTCTTCGTCTGTGGCGGATGTGTAAAAGGCGCGTTCGTTATCACGCAGCAGGGCGTGCTCCGGGCCAACAGCAGCGTAGTCCAATCCAGCAGAAACAGAATGCGTCTCCGCGATCTGCCCATCTTCATCTTGCAGCACATAGGTGCGCGTGCCATGAATAACACCCACGCGCCCCTTGGCGGGGTCGCCAAAGCGCGCTGCATGCATTCCGGAGGCGATACCATCTCCGGCTGCTTCGACACCGATCAAGCCCACGTTCTCATCATCCACAAAGGCGCTGAAGATACCGATCGCATTCGAACCACCACCCACACAGGCAATGATCGTATCAGGTAACTGTCCAGCGCCCGTCAGTATTTGCTCGCGTGCCTCCTGCCCGATCACCGACTGAAACTCGCGCACCATCGTCGGATAAGGGTGTGGGCCTAATGCCGAGCCAAGCAAATAATGCGTATCGCGCACATTCGTGACCCAATCGCGGATCGCCTCGTTGATCGCATCTTTTAACGTCTGCGTTCCGGATTTTACCGGACGCACTTCCGCACCCAAAAGCTGCATCCGAAAAACATTCGGCTCCTGCCGCGCAATATCCACCGCGCCCATATAGACCACACACTCTAGACCCAAGAGTGCCGCCGCAGTTGCCGAGGCAACACCGTGCTGCCCGGCGCCTGTCTCTGCCACGATACGTTTTTTGCCCATGCGCTTCGCCAGCAAAGCCTGTCCAAGCGCATTATTGATCTTGTGCGCGCCGGTATGCGCCAAATCTTCACGCTTCAAATAAATTTGAGCACCGCCGAGCTTCTCTGAAAGCCGCTTGGCATGCGTGATCGGTGTCGGGCGTCCAACAAAGGTCGCCATCAAGCCATTGTATTCTGCCTGAAAATCAGTATCATGCGTTGCGGCAATAAAGGCTTCTTCCAACTCAATCAGCGCCGGCATCAAGGTCTCTGGCACAAACTGCCCGCCGTAAGGGCCAAATTTGTGGGGTAAGGTAGTTGTTGTACTCATCATCTTCTCTCCATTTGGATCGGGATATTCTCCCGGCTCTACGCTGATTCTGCTGCCGAACGGACAGCCTGTACGAAAGCCTTCATCTTCGCCGCATCTTTCTTGCCCGGGCTTGCTTCCACGCCGGAGGCAACATCCACGCCCCAAGGATGTACCTGCTGCACGGCCTCCCCAACATTTTCGGAGGTCAAGCCGCCCGCCAGCAAAATCGGCGCTTTTTCCACTAATTCTTTCGCCAGCGACCAATCCCCAAGCGTTCCGCTACCCCCATACTCGGACGGATGATACGCATCCACAAGCAGCGCAGGCGCACGATCCTGTTGCGAATATTTTTCCAGCGCCTTCAATGCTTCATCTACATTCTGCGGACGAACAGCTTTGAAGGCAAACTCACCCAGTTCTTCCAACAATTCGGGCGGCTCATCACCGTGCAGTTGCACCAAATCCAGCGCACAGATTTCGAGCGTGTTGAGAATTGTTTCATAAGACGCATTCACAAAAACGCCTACCGTGATGGCGTCTAAGCCACGCTCGACCAACTCGGTTTGAATTTCAACACATTCGTTAATCGAGATATAACGCTTGCTCTTGGAGTAAAAGTTGTATCCCAGCATATCAGCGCCAGCATCAATAGCGGCGATTGCATCGTTGAGATTGGTAATTCCGCAGATCTTTATTTTCATATTTTGTCCTCAAAAAAGTTCCTGAGCGGAGTATCGAACGAATGTGAGATGCGTAGTCGAAGGACGGGCTTTGCAAAATCCGCTCTTCGACTGCGCTCTCCATCGTTCGCTCCGCTCAGAGACTGGATCATACTCTCGCCAACTCTCTCACCTTCACCCCAACATCATCCGCCACAACGATACTCTCGCCCACCAGCATCGCATGGATACCAGCGTCTGCCAAACGAGTAACATCGTTCAGCGTGTGGATGCCGCTCTCGGCAACGACCGTCACCTCGGCGGGGATGTGCTGGCGCAAATTAAGTGTGGTTTCCAGACTGACGTTGAAGGTTTTCAGGTCTCGGTTATTGATGCCGATCAGGGTTGCGCCAGCGTCGATTGCCCGATCCAGTTCGGGGCGCGAATGCACCTCGACCAACGGAGCCAAGCCCAAATCACGGGCGAAGCGGAGCAAGTCCTTAAGCAGCGAATCGTCCAACATGGCAACAATCAACAAGGCAGCGCTGGCGCCCGAGGCACGGGCTTCCAATAACTGATACTCATCGAAGATGAAATCCTTACGCAGCAACGGTGTGCTGAGATTTAAATCCGCAATTTGGCGCAGATAATCAAGCGAGCCGCCAAAGAAATGCTCGTCGGTGAGCACGGAGATAGCGGCGGCGCCATTCTCTGCATATGTGCGCGCCAGATCACAGGGATCGAAATTGGGGCGCAGCAGCCCCTTACTCGGCGAACGATGCTTGACCTCGGCGATCAGGCGCGGGGCGGGCTTGGCAAGGTTGCGCAAAGCAACAATGAAGTCGGGTGGGATAGGCGCGCTTAAGGCTTCTCGCTCAACGTCTTTTAATGGGCGAGCTTCTTTTGCTGCGGCAACTTCTTCCCGTTTGTGCGCAAAGATTTTTTCAAGAATATTCATAATACTCCAGTTCCTGAGCGGAGAACTTCACGAATGTGAAGGACGTAGTCGAATGGCGTTTTCAGGACAATCGCCCTTCGACTGCGCTCTCTATCGTTCGCTCCGCTCAGGGGCTGTGTTTTTACGTAAAAGATTGGCTCTTCTCCACCAACGCATCCAACTTCGCCAACGCCGCTCCGCTCTCAAGCGATTTCTTCGCTTCGGTAAGCCCGGCTTCAAGATCGCCGCTTTCGGTGGAGAGTGCCGCCGCTGCATTCAACAGCACCACATCTCGGCGTGGACCAGTATCTTCGCCAGCCAAAATCGCTCGCAGGATTTCAGCGTTTGCCGTAGCATCGCCACCCTGCAGGTCATCACGGGTGGCTTTTTGCAAACCGAGTTCGGCGGGGTCAAGATCGAAGGTTTTGACCTGTCCGTTGACGTGGCTGATGCGGTTGACGGAGCCAGTGGTCAATTCATCAAGACCGTCACTACTGTGAACGACATAGGCGTGACTACCGAGTTTGCCGAGCACTTCGGCGAGCGGTTCAGTCAGAGCGGGATCGAAGACGCCCATCATCAGGTGGGTTGCGCCAGCAGGATTGGTGAGCGGGCCGAGAATATTGAAGATGGTACGCTGCCCCAACTCTCGACGCGGACCGATAGCGTGCTTCATCGCAGGGTGGAACTTTGGGGCGAACATAAAACCGATACCGACTTCTTCGATACACTCGCCGACCTGTTCGGGCGTCAGATTCAGGTTGACGCCGAGTTCTTCGAGCACGTCAGCGCTGCCACACAGGGACGAGACACTGCGGTTGCCGTGTTTGGCGACCATGCGTCCTGCACCTGCGGTGACGAAGGCTGCCGCGGTGGAGATATTGAAGGTATGCGCACCGTCGCCGCCTGTGCCGACAATGTCAACTAACGGAGCGCCTTCGGTGTCAACGTCCACTCGACTGACCACGCAGCGCATCGCGCGTGCGCTGCCCGTGATCTCAGGGACGGTTTCGCCTTTCATGCGCAGGGCAACCAAATAAGCGCCGATCTGTGCCTGCGTGGCTTCGCCCGTCATGATGATCTGCATCGCCCGCTCAGCTTCTTCTGCAATCAGGTTTTCGTTATTAATGACTTTCTGGATATAAGGTTTCAACATGATATTTATTCTCCGCTTTAGAGTGATTTTTAGATTACGTCTCTGCCAAAGACTTTTGCCAGTTTGCGAATTTCATCTGTGAAATATCCAAAAGTGTCCAGCGGCAGAGCCTGGTCGGCATCTGAGAGCGCTTCAACAGGGTTAGGATGGAATTCCACGATCAGACCGTCCGCGCCAGCAGCGAGAGACGAGCGTGCTGCCGGAAGCACTAAATTTGCAATTCCCGTCGCGTGGCTGGGATCACCGATCACGGGGAATGGCGTCGTCTGCTTGAGCAATGCAATCGCGTTCGTGTCAAGCGTGTTGCGTGTGGCGGTTTCAAAGGTGCGGATACCGCGCTCGCAGAGAATGATCTTTTCATTACCACGGCTGGTAATATGCTCCACAGAAGCCATCCACTCCGCAATTGTGGACATAAAGCCGCGTTTGAGCAGCACCGGCATTCCGCAATCGCCCACTTCCCAGAGCAGCGGATAATTTTGCATATTCCGGCTGCCGATCTGGATAATATCCGCGTACTCGGCGACCAACGGCACTTGATCAACAGACATCGCTTCAGTCACCACGAGCAGGTCAAACTCATCAGCGACGGCGCGCAGAATTTCCAGTCCTTCCAGACCCAACCCCTGAAAACTGTGCGGTGATGTGCGCGGTTTATAAGCCCCGCCGCGTAAAATTTTCAATCCCTGCGCATGCAGCGCTTCTGCCGCTGCTCGCGTTTGCTCATAACTTTCCACGGAGCAAGGCCCCGCCATCAAAACAACGTCATCGCCACCAACTTTCACGCCTTTCCCTACATCGACGGCTGTTGTTGCACTTTCCACGCTCAGTGGCGCAACTTTCTGCTCCCCATTACCATTCGACAAAAAGTTTTTCAGGATTTTTTTACCATGTGGCGTGAAAATAGATTCAGGATGGAATTGAACGCCGACAATTGGATATTCGGTGTGGCGCAGCGCCATCACTTCGCCATCAGCCGTTCGAGCGGTCACCTCGAGTGACTCTGGAAACGTTTCCTGCTCCACGATCAATGAGTGATAGCGTGTCGCGTGGAAAGGTTCCGGGACATTGGAAAAAAGCGCATCGCCCGTGTGATGAACAGGGGATGTTTTCCCGTGCATTAGCTGCGGGGCCCGAACCACTTTACCGCCAAATACTTCCCCGATACATTGATGCCCGAGACAAACACCCAAAAGAGGGATTTTCGGCCCCAACTCACGGATCACATCTCGGGAAATCCCGGCATCAGAAGGGTCGCCCGGTCCCGGAGAAATAACAATATGCGAGGGATTCAGCGCCTGGATCTCTTCGACGCTTATTTTGTCATTCCGAAAAACCCGTACATCTGCGCCCAACTCCCCAAAATATTGGGCCAGATTATAGGTAAACGAATCATAATTATCGATCAGGACGAGCAAATTGTTGTTGGTTGTAGAATTTTGGCTTTTCATCATTACGCCTTCCCTTCTTCCGCTTTTTCAACTGCGGCAAAAAGCGCTTTGGCCTTATTGATCGATTCCTGATATTCGGTAGCAGGGACAGAATCCGCGACGATGCCCGCTCCCGCCTGAACACTGATCTCCTGTCCTTGCATGACCATCGTTCGGATCGCAATACAAGTATCGGATGAACCATCGTAAGAGATGTAACCGACAGCACCGGCATAAACACCGCGAGGTTGCTTTTCGAGTTCTTTAATGATCTCCATAGCGCGTACTTTCGGGGCACCACTGACTGTCCCTGCCGGGAAAGTTGCTTCCAATAAATCAAAGGCATCAAACTCAGGACGAATCTGCCCCTCCACATGCGAGACAATGTGCATGACATGCGAGTAGCGCTCAATAATTAATTGCTCGGGTACTTTGACCGTCCCATATTCACAAACCCGCCCCAGATCATTGCGCCCCAAGTCCACGAGCATAACATGCTCGGCACGCTCTTTGGGGTCAGAGAGCAATTCGTCGGCCAAACGGTTATCTTCTTCAGGGGTAGCGCCACGTGGACGTGTTCCGGCAATCGGGCGCAGGGAGGCCATCCCATCTTCCAAGCGAACATGGATTTCTGGCGATGCGCCGATCAGATAGAGCGGCTCATCTCCAGTCAAATGGGCAAAGTCGAAGAAGAACATATAGGGGGAAGGATTGATCCGGCGCAGGGAGCGGTAAATCTCCAGCGGGCTGGCAGAAGTTTTTCGGCTCAGGCGCTGTGAAAGAACAACCTGAAAGATGTCGCCAGCAGCAATATGCTCTTTGGCTTCTTCAACATTTTGGCAAAACTCATCAAAAGTGAAATTGGATTGCAACTCACTGGCTTCGCCTCTTTCACCGGATTTCTCCATTTCAGGAAGGGGGGCATCCAGCGAGCGCGCCAATTCATCCAAACGCGCTTCAGCTTCCGGTATCTCATCTTCGCTATGCGCAGTTGCTATGAGGAGCAGCTTACCATAGGCATGGTCAAAGGCAATAATCGTGTCTGCCAGTAAAAAGATCGCTTCGGGCAGATCTGCATGAGGCGTAAGAGGTAATGTGGGTTCAAAATACTGCACGGTCTCGAAGCCCATATAGCCAACCAGTCCGCCTGAGAAACGGGGTAAGCCAGAAGCTTTCGGTGTCGCTTCCAAGCCGAGGTAGTCGCGGAGCACGTCTAAAGGCGTCTGCCCTTCATTGATCGGAAGCAAGCCCATATTCTGGCGCGAATGCATCTGCCATTCATTTCCTTTCAGGACAAAGGCATCCTGAAGATCGGTACCGATAAAGGAGTAACGGGCAACATGTTCCCCTCCAGTGACACTTTCAAGCAAGAAGGAGGGAGATTTGCCTGCTAATTTCAGATAGACCGATATGGGGGTTTCAAGGTCAGCGGGAAGTTCGCGAACAATGGGGATAGCGGTTTGAGCAAGATTTTTTTTCATTGGGTTTCCTTGTGTTAAATTAAAAAGTCTGCATTCGTCCTAGGGACGAGAGCAGACTCCCGTGGTGCCACCCAAGTTACACTGTGTTAAAGAAAAATCCCTGTTGTGATGCAACAGGGAACCAAGAACCAGCGTCACTCTTTTCAGGTACGGTCTCGAATGAGATTTATACCCTTACTCTATAACGGGAGTTCCCGAAGCAGGCTACTTTCGTGTGATTTCGCCTTTTCAACTCGAAGGGCCATTCGGCTACTGCGCTTTTATCAGGCTCACACCACTTTTACCTGACTCTCTGAAAATCGCTTTGAAGCGTACTCGTCCTTGTCGACGTTTTTGTTTATGTTGGGCGGTATTGTATGCAACATTACGGAATGCGTCAAGGGGATTGCCAGTACATTTATGTTTTAACTCCAGCGCAGCACGCGGTTGACATATTCTGCCGGATACGCGAGATATGCGTAAAGCAGCACGGCTGCGATAATGAAAAAACACCGATAAGAATTTTCTTTAATACATACATAAACTGATCTTCATGTGAAGAAAACTAGTATTTCTCGCCCAGCTCATTTCGAATCACTTTCTTTAAAGACCTTCTTAACTGCCCCTAGAAAGTTTGAAATACTCGCTTTCGATGTATTCTTGGATAAGGCCGATCCACAGCCAGCACAGAAGGACTGAAACTCAGGGTGAGAAACACCGCAATAAGGACAGGTAATGATATTGCTTGTATCGGCTTCTTTTTTGGGTGCAGCATTTTTGTATTCACCCAAATACACATCGGCCACAGCATCCGCCATAAAATTAGCGCGGAACTGCACATACGCCAGTTTTGCATCTTTGGGAACTTCGAAAGCAACCCAACCACGCACCGATTTACCAGGGTTCAAGCGCCCTTCCGGCAATTTGCGGATGGCATCGCCCCCATACATTTTGCGTAAAATAGTGCTGCTGTAGCTATATCCATCCGTGTCATAAAGCAACCATTGTAAGGTCACATATTTGAGCGTACGTTGTGATCGATTCTCATATTGAACTTCGATCCTGACGGATCTCTGCTGCGTCTTTTTCTCAGAGATCATTTCATCTTTCAAATTGCCAACGCGGACTCTGTAGCTATCTTGCTCGAACCATTCATTTTGTTGATACGTTGTCATTAGGTGTACTCCAGTAAAAACTAGTATTTCTCGCCCGTATATTTCTCAAGCAGCGCAAATAATTCTTCTACCAAAGGGGCAACGCCCGGATATAACTCAGCATCATCCGCCCACATATCGATGAGATAAACATCATTGACTGTGTGCAGACTGAAAGAATATGCCGTTTCATCGGGGATGCCCGGACGCTCAAAGGTTCTTGGCAAAGTCTCGATTTTGGCACTAGAAATTAATACCCAAATCGCTTGCTGCTCATCATCCGTCAGCGTATAAGGACCATATTCTGTGCTTTCATCAAAAAGATTATGCCGAATACTGAGTGCGTCGGGCGAATGTAGGAAGAAAACCCACTCTCCCATCCCTTCGGGATGGTCAGCGTTGCCGCTATAAAGAGAGAGGGATTCATATTGCGAAAGACCCCAATTAAAATCAGAGTGATCTGCATTATAGTCAATAGTAAACTCACCACTTTCGATTTCTTGTTCCGTTGGCCTAAAGACCGTTGTCTCCCAACCATCTATAGAGGCAACGCGCATCGTGCCACAGGCATTCCCGACATTCAAAATCGCATTACCTGCTTCGTCTGTGTCAATCAATAGATCATTATTGTAAAAAGCCGCCACTTGATCCAGATCAAAAGGTGGGGGAAGAATATCCAAAGCTGGCGCAAAGGTTAATATGGCTCCCCTGAGAGGAGGCTCGCCCTCTTGACGAAGACCGTCTTTGTTGATGTCTTGCCATAGTTGAAAATGAAGTGAATTTTCAGCAAGCTGTGCTTCCCCCCCTTCAACAGACTGAAACCCAAAGTGATATTTGGTGAAAAGCGACCCTTCACTCGCAGATAAGATTTCAGGCGTTGTGCGGACATATCCACAAGGAGTGAGCGCTGTAATTTCAAAAATATGTGTGTAGGTCGTGCTAATCTCGGCCTTTCCATATTTGTCAGTGTAGGCCGTATATTGAGAGAAACTCCCATGAATATTCGATGTTGATACAATCAGCGTATTCGGAATCGGGGCTTCGCCTTTATCTTGCTTACCATTGCCGTTTAGGTCTTCAAATACGACGATTTTGGCTGTAACAGAGTCTTTTCTTTCCGCGCCCGGCATGATCTGGCGAGGAACATAATAAGCGAAAAACGCCAAGAATAGCACACCTATGACCACGAAACTGAAAATCTTTTTCTTTTTTGACATATTCTGCGCTCCAATAAGAGAATCATCATATTTACTCAGAGATACCCCAGAAAGTAAGCCGCTTTTCACCACCTGCCGAAACAAGCAGCGTTCCATCAGGAGAAAAAAGAATATGTTGGCCATTCCTTTCATCAACGATCTCGTGCAGGAGCTTTCCTTCGCTGACATCCCATAATTCAATCGTGCCACTGATTGCTGATGTCGCCAGTATCTTGCCATCAGGAGAAAAAGCGATATCAGCGATATTTTCCTTCGCAGAGAAACGCAAATGCTCACCTGTTTCCATATCCCACAAATGAATCTCTTCACTTTCTGACACCGCCGCAAGGAAATGCCCATCGGCTGAAAAAGCGAGTTCAGTCATAAATTCGCCCAAACGTGTGAAATCATACAATAGGCGCAGGAAATCGCCTTCCAATTGCCAGACCGTAACCGTGCCATGATCTCGCGCTCCAACCGCCAGATGCCCCGCGGATGAAGAAGCCACAACGTTCGCACTGGAGCCATCTACCCAAGCGGGTTCTATCCTTTCATCTTCATACCTGCCCCCGTCCAGGTGCCACATGGAGATGCCTGTGTGGATCGCGACAATGCTATTATTGTCAGCCAGCATGGTCATTCCCCGAAAGTTGCCGCGCAGGTCTCTGGTTTCGCCCCGTGCGCCCAAGCTTTTCTGTGCTGCCATCCCCCATACATAAACATCATATTTTTCTGCATAAAGCAGCATCTCCCCATCCCAGGAAAACGCAATGGTATTGGGGGCATATTTTGAAACCTGAATAGGATTTAAAAGTTCAAGTGGGTCATACAAGAAGACATCATTCGTTGAAACCGCTAACCACTGCTGGCCGGGGCTACTATTCTGGCTCGTCCAAGCTATATCCCGCACACTATTATCTTGTTCCAAAAACCCTAACGGAATGAGTGAATCTATATTTTTTTCAGAGATCACAATGCCTGTTACCGGCACAGTATCTTCAAGCTCAACGGGCTCAATTTCAGGAGTGGATGTAGCAGCATTCGGGGCAGAAGATGGGCTGACGCTGGTGCTCTGACACGCCAAGATAACACCTAAAAAAAGGAAAAATAATAATGCAAATTTTGATGGTTTCATCTCTACTCCTCTACTTCCGTCCAAAGCTTAAATCCTGTTGCTTGGGATAATGCGATTCGCGCGTGGTTTTCGCTCGGTGCCGCTGGTCAACATCTTCTCGGCGTGGAGAATATCCTGCTCACGCCGAGAAGATGTTTGGGTGCTGTACCCAAGCCTAAATCACGGATGTTTCGTTAAGGCTCGACTATCGGGGCAAGGAAATCCTGTAATTCTGAAACTGTTACAGAAGCAAAATAATCTTCCTTTTCTTCGTCATCCGAAAACATGTGGAACATGGGGCAATCGTCCACGCTGGCTTGTATGTTTGTGTTTGCCAAAACTTCTCCAGATTGGGCAGCGTAAACAGTGACCTTATAGTTAACGTTATAGAGATCAAGCAAAAAGACCTTATCGCTTTCGTCGTCCTGGTAATCGCATGTCGCGAGAAAGGTGGTTTCTTCCTTTTCAAGACAGGCAACCACTTCAACCGTTGAAAAATCGCCTTCATAATCCACCATCCACGGGACGGGGAATTTCAGCGTGCTGGGATAAATTTGTGAAAAAGAGTTGTTTTCAGACGAAAATCTGTTTTCAAAAACCAAAACCGGATGAACTTTCCCTGAGCCGGGTTCGGCAACATAGGCAGGGACTCCATCGATTGTTCCTCGTCGACAGACATCTTCAAAATCGTAGCCGGCGAGAGGCCGCGGTGTAGGCGGGGCATCGGGCTCTGATGATGTTGACGTTAGAGAACAGGCCAGTGTAGAAAGCAGAACGAAAAGTAGCGCTGAAATAATTGTGAAACGTTTTCTTGTAGACATTTTTATACTCCTATATTTTTTGTGTATTTTGCAAGCGGAACCAAACCCACAGTCCCGAAATCGCCAAGATAACAGTTAGAAAAACGGGGAATGAATACCCAATAACAGGATTGAACCAGGGGTTGTTTGCGTTGACCCCAGCGATGATCCAGATGAAAAACGAAAATATCCAGACTGCGCAAAAGCAGCGCAACAATGAACAGGCCAAGCGGGATAAGGAGAAGCTTTTTGTTCATTTTATACTCACGGAAACCATCAGGAATATTTCTTCTGCTTTTTGATGAGATAAGCGGCGATCAAACTTGCGAAAGCGCTGGCAACAGCAAAGACCCAAGAGAAAAGGTAGGTTAGGGCAAAGAATTTAATAGGAGAACGTTCTTCAACGTGTGTAGACATGATTGTCTCCTTGATTTCTTTGGTTTGCATAAAGAAGAATAACGTAGCCAAGTAAAAACTCAGTTACGGGCAAAGCATAAATTGCCCAAACAGGTGGATTATTCCAATTACCTTCAAAGAGCAACCAAATCGAGTTATAGGCAAAGTGGACTGGGAAAATAAGCAGAAAGATCATTCCCGATGAGTAGCGAACACTGCCCCACAGCCAGCCGGTTAAAGCTCTAGACACGATTCCGCGCAAGCCTTGGCTAGCGTGAAAAAAGCCAAAGATAATGGACGAAACGATCAAAGCCGTCTGGGCTGAAAAACGTTTCTGGAAGAACCCATACAAGATACCGCGAAAGTAAAGCTCCTCGGTGATAACCACCACAAGATAGGTTAGCAACCCCCAAGCAACGCTGGATGAGAATGGTTTGAGCACCGAGACGCGAATGACAAAAACATAAAAGAAGATGTAGAGAATGAAAATTGCAAGAGAAAGGAAAATATGCTTTTTTGTTTGTTCTTTGATAATTTCCAAGCCCAAATCTCGGCGTGTAAACTTGAAGATGCTCAACAAAATCAAGCAAGCCCCTAGAAAGAACAGGTTAATAACCAAGTTACCATATTCTGTCTTGCTTATGCCAAAAAAAATCGTTGTCGCAAAACCTAAAGCCATGCCAATAACAGGGATCAGGAGAAGCAGCAAATAGTCTAACCATTGTGAGCGTTTTAAATTTTTTATCATTGATAGGTTCCCTGGCATGCTAAAAACCCAGATTAATTACAGAGTGCGAGGCATCCAAGCCTAAATTTGGCTGATCCAAATTTTCTAATAGTGTGCTAAAAAGCTCCTCGTATGCAGGTGCACAAGATGAAAGCGGCCCGGCAAAAGAATCTTCCTGATAACAAAGTCTCTCCTGAGACGATGCCCCATAAAGGGTATGAGAATAACTCGCATCCATACACCACCCCTCCGTTGAGTGAAAGATGTATTGCCCATCAATCAGGTAAAGTTGATTGCGGGTCTCGGCACAGCTTGCCTCTTTTGCCAGCGAGATAAAAGGTGCAAAGCGAACCTCGTTGCTCTGAGCAGCACTCGCAAAATCATAAAAAAGATTCACCCAGCCTTCTGCGCCGCCGAACTCCCCATAGCTTTCGCCAAAACGGACAATCACCAAATTAGTTTGGGGCGATATGTAGATAAACTGCCCGTGATTTCCCAATGCCATGAAATCATAATTCTCCGCATCGTGCTGGATACCCCACCACATATATTTATAGTAGCCCTGCCCATTTGCGAAGATGAAATCGTCGTAATAATAATTTTCATAATCGACGGATGGATCAGCCTGAGTGGCTTCCGCAACCCAAGCCGGCGGAACGACCGCGACCTCCTGCCTGCTTCCGTTATGGAGAAAGAGCTGCCCGAATTTGGCAAAGTCAATCGCTCGCCCGTTGATGCCGCTTTCCATCTTCTCGAAGCCATTCTCATCTAAACTCCACGAAGTGCCATACTCTGCACCCATCGGCTGCCAGATTTTTTCCTGTAAATAGTTCGCAACCGATGTGCCCGTAGCACGCTCAAGAATCATGCCCAGCAACAAGGGGTGATAGTTGTTATAGTGGAACTTCTCCCCTGGAGTGCCCACAATCGATGTGTCTTCCAGCGCTAATTGGCGAAGGTCGGGGTAGTAATAGGTTTTTGCATCATCTCCGTTGACAAAGGGAAACTCTTCATACTTAATTCCCGATGACATCATCAGCAAGTTACGGATGGTGATCTTTTCAAAAGCAGGGTCACGCTCGGCTAATTCGGGGAGATAGTCGGTGATGGGGTCGTCCACGCTGTGGATGTGGCCCTCGTCAATAGCGATGCCGATCAGCGTGGAGACAAAAGATTTAGCAGTCGAGAAAGAGGTTACAATCGTCTCTCGGTCAGCGCCGTTGAAATATTGCTCGTAGATGATCTCGTCATTCTGAATGACAATGAAGGCTTGGGTGCGGTTCGCTGCCAGAAAGGTGTCAAAATTATCTATGGCGGAATCAAGTTCAAATTGCGTGCGTACGCGGTCTTCATCCAAACGATAAGAAAACTGAAGGGGTGAATCCGATGCTGCTAGTGTACGTTCAGGGAATTTCTGGTAATCATAGACATCCGCATCACCCCAACGCAATACTCGGTTGACATATTCCGCCGGGTAGGCAATATAAGCATAGAGAAGAGCAAAGCCAATCAGAAAGATTAGGCTTAGGAGAATGTATTTGAGCGCTTTTTTAAACATGGGAAGTTCCCTTAAGATTAAGATTCAACTTTAGCTCCCAAAGAAGCCAACCAATGCAGGCCAGATAGGGATCAGGGTTGCCAGTGCCGCGATCCATGCAATGATGGCAAGTGTGCGCGCTCTGAGCTTAAAGCCTATGCCACCTAGAATAGCAGCAGCAATTGTTACCAGCGGGGAGATAAAAACAGTCAGCAC
This sequence comes from Anaerolineales bacterium, assembly GCA_050305405.1. Taxonomy (GTDB): domain Bacteria; phylum Chloroflexota; class Anaerolineae; order Anaerolineales; family Villigracilaceae; genus Desulfolinea. Next base: position 138,173 of record JBNLFG010000008.1, read on the forward strand.
AAAGAGCATCCCGTAAAAGCAGCCATCCGAATCTCCTTCGTTCATGCGCCCCTGCGCGGAGAGAGAATCCGTGATCGGAAGCAGGTATGCCTGCCAAAGCCCCAGCAGGGCACTCATCAGGAGCGAAATCCCACTCAAGATTCGCCCTGTTAACAAGCGTTTCTTTTCTTTTTTCTCAATATCTTCTTGTGCTTCTATCATTTCTTATCCTCTTGGGGCTATGCCATGCATACATTTTGTAAATTTAGCTTCCAAAGAAATCTATTAAACCGGGTGTTATCGGGATCATTGTCAAAATTGCTAATATCCATGCAATGATTGCCAACGTGCGGGCACGAAAACGAAAGCCGATAAGGCCAAAAATAAACACAATCAATATCAGACCGGGAACTAAAAAATAAGTCGGTGCCATTAACATGCCATAGAAACAGCCGTCCGGATCGCCTTCATCGTAGGAATTGTAGATAGGGAGTAACCAAGCTTCCCACAGACCTACGAAGATGCTAATACCAATGCCCCATAGACTAAGAACTCGCCCAATCCACAAACGTTGTATCTTTGTTTTCTCAATATCTTTTGTCATCATTTGGTTTCCTATAAAGAGACTATCTTCGTACTTCTCGCTTTGGGCACGCCCGCGATCAAACTAAAAAGATAAGTAACCGCTAATCCCATCCCCGCCCCTCCAAGAACAAAGAGGAAGTTCCTACTAAAGAAGGGGGTGAGATAACAGAGAATAAACATGGTCAGCATACCGTAGATAGCGCCGGATAAAAACAAGCTGCGTCTGTTTTTCAGGACGATCTCTTTTAGAACGGTAGATGCGAGAATCCCAAAGAAGAAGGTTGCCAGATAGCTAAAGGGCGTCAACAATACAAAGATGATCCATTGCACCATAAAAATCCCTGATAGGTCGTCAAGGTATGGAAGCATGATCGCAACACCAGCCAAAACTGGCGCTGCTAATGGGGCAATTAGAAAAGCAGCGATCACTCTTAGTTTTTTCATTTTTCTTTAAACCATGAAAAGTAAAAGGATCGGGGAAAGCGAAATTGCACCCACTAGCAAGGCAATACAAACAGCCCAAGCGATCAAAATCAGCAACCATGCCTTTTTGATAATCAGATAGATATGGCTCCCAAGAAAAGCCAACCCTCCAATAGAGCAAAAGGAGATCGCAGCCCAAAGCAAACCTGGGATAGCTTTTGCGCCAGGTTCATTATCCACGCGCCAGAAGAACGCATAGACAAAGGCGGAAATCAATATAGATAACCAACCACCTGCCAAAGTCACGCCGCCAAGTATTTCTTTACCTGTTGTTTTCATAAGACTTCTCGTTTGAAATAGAATTCATTTAGCCCAGATGCAAGGGGAAGAATCGAGACCAATTCCCAGCCTTCGTAGCCCAATTTTTCCAGGATCGTTAGCCTAGTCTCTCCTCGATTCGTTAGGTCATCGACGCGTTTGGTGTAAGAGATTGTATATTGTGCCTGCTGGCTGGTTTCATAAGCGGTGAAGATGCAGTATTCCCATTTGGACATGATGCACTCCCTTTCTTTTACTTTTTTAAAAATACTTGCGACAAAATAGCCAAAAGTCGATCCGGTGAATAGCCGAAAGACCAGATCCGTCTTTCTTCAAGTTGAAAACGTTCATCATTTTCAAAAGTGATAACAAGAGGATGGACAACTATTTTTGCCCCATAGCGGATGCGCCGAACCTGACGTTCGCGTTCGATCTTGAGAATGGTTTGGGTGCTGAAAACACGCGTTTTTCTAAAGAGATACTTAGCCTCGATTTGCGCTCTATCAAAAGTGACGCTATAAGGGGATGCCCATTCGTTCAGGGCAAGAAGAAAAAGAGCGAGAAAGATGAAGAAGCTCCACATTCCCAGCCAATACAAGATAGACCAGGGTTTATCGTGAGCTACGCCTGTAGACAGGATTCCGCTGAAGATAGCGTAGATAGCAAACCCCACTACATTTTGTTTCTTGTATTCTGCTCGGAAACGCAAAACAAGTGGAAGCCGGGCGCGTTCCGCAATTCCCATCACAGGGATGTGTTGTCGAAGCGTAGCATATAGATGAGAGAAGTTATCCGTCTGGAAGGAGATCGTTAGGCGGGCATCATCCGTAAGTAAAAGCAAGTAGGGCATGAATAATTGGCTATCCCGCTCTTCGAGAGCGTAAATATCGCTATAGCGCAGAAAAGTTTCTCTGCCAAGTTGAGAGAGCGTTATGCCTTCATTTGTGAGGATGAATTTCCCGCGAAGATGCCAGAGTATCCATAACGCACCGATGTAAAAGGGCATGAATAGCAAGGGGATCAGGATAACGGCCGATTTATCTGCGACCCTGCCTTGCGAGAATTCGCAAAAAAGGACGATAAAAACAGGTGTGGTGAGTGCGAGAAAAAGCCAGGCAGCGACTTTTATCATCCGAGGTTGAGCGTATGTTTTTTGCATGGAATATACCTACTTGTTTAGTGTTTCCTTGATCTCAACCAGCAACCGTAGCGCTTTTTCGCGTTTTACGTCACTGCCCAAGCCCGCCAAACCGATAGTATCGCCTCTGCCTAAATCAAGGGCGAAAACTCTGAGTTTAAGGTCTCGTTTTGCAAAATCTTCCCATGCCAAATAATTGCGATTGGTTTCATTCGCCCAGTTGTTGTGCCAATAAAGCCCATCTTTGCAAATAATAAATCCGCGTTTCCCTTTGTCTAGCGGGGTTGTGTCGCAAAAAAGGAGAATATTTTCTTCGCTTGGGAAAATCTCAAAATGCTTTTTTGCTGTGCGTAGTTTTTTCGCAGAGATTGCGCTAAAGGGACGGAATTCTTTTGCATCTTCATAACTCTTACAGATTGACTCGATCATCTCATCATTGGGTAGCCGAGGCGCCTCTTCACTTTTTCGAGTCAAGGCAGCTCCACACGAAGAACAGGATGATTGAATCTCTTTATAAAGGGCTCCGCAATATTGACATCTAAACATGGTTTTTGTCCTGATTATTTCTCTAGAAGTTTTTTGAATTCTTTGAATAAACGAAAAACTATCTCTCTATCTTCATATCTTTTGATTCCAGCCAGACTGATTACATTCCCTTTGCCAAGCTCAATTGCCATGCGTTGGGGTTGAAAATTCTCTTTTGCATATTCATCCCACGATAAATAGGATCTATTGGTGGGCGTGGACTCTTCATTCTTCCAATACAGACCATCTTCTGCGATCAGAAAGCCCCAGATTCCACTTCCCATTGGGGTTGTATCGCAAAAGAGAAAGATTTCTTTTCCTGTAGGGAAATTTTCAAAAGACATTTCCGCTTGTCCAATTTTGTCGCTGGAGACTTCGTTTGAAAAAAGGGCAGGAGAACGTTTGCCATAACTTTTGCAAAGAAGTTGAATCCGCTCAAGCGTTGGTAAATTTGGGTCGTCAAAATCACCTTCAGCGCTGGCACCTTTCAGTATGGCACCACAACCGGAGCAAGTAGACTGGAATTTCTCGTAGGAAGTGTGACAATATTTGCAGGTAATCATAAAGTCAGGTTTTCAAGAAATTTTGCGAGCCACATCAGGCAGAGTATTAGCAAAAAGGGAACGAATGTTGTGAGCAGAATTGCGTTTTCCAGGCGGTTAGCCCACCAGGGCCCGAGATTCGTAGGCACTTTATCTTTTCTGCCGAAAAGGGCCATTGTAGAACTTTTTCGAGCGTAGATATTAGGCCTTTCTTATGCTGAGTGAGGAGCAAAAAATTGAAAGGGTAAAAACCAAAGAGAATTAATATCGCTCCGATGCCAATTGTGTTAATTGGATCGCTGATCGGGTCTTCTATTGTTAGCCTAACCACAGAAACGGCAATGAATAAGCCAAACAGGAATGAAGCCCAGAATAATGTTTTTTTCACTGCACCTGAGCATTCGACTGAGCAGTTTGCCTCATCGCGGAAAGAACACGCTCTGTAACATCCTTGCCGCCTTTGAAGTTAGTGATGAGTGCCTGAACGGAACGGATCGGTCCCCAAGGGATGCCCCACCAGCCTAAGAACAGTGTCAGGAAGGTGAAACCCAATCCTTTGCCAACAGCATTTTCATCGGCTTTGATGAAGGTGATATTGGATGAGCGATAAAAAGTCATTACAAGAACAGAGATTGCGTATTCGTAAACGACAAAGCGTCCACCTTTTGCCATCTCTGCGGATAGATCCGCACCACTCATATTTTCGATGCCTTTGATCTTTGCCATGATTTTTCTCCTTAAGGTTAATTCATGCTATAGGATAGCAATCTTCGATGATTTTTTAATCGGCTGTTCAGTTGAAAATTTGTACTTGCAGGATAATTTTGGGAGCAGCCAGATGGTTGAGTTTCAATTCAACCATCTGGCTTTTCATTGATTATTCTTTGTCTGTGATTGTGTAAGTAAGTTCACCTTCCACTTTTAGACCGATCTCTGTGATGCTGTCTACGCTTTCATCGCAGGGGACGAGGCGGATGTCCCATTTCCCTTTAGCAAGAGAAAAATCGACATACATACCCTGCTCAAGGACTTCGCCAGCTTCCCTGTCCAGTTGGCTGGGTCCCCATGCAGATTCCGGGGCGCTGCTTGGCGAAACATAGATCTCGCACATGGACTGTGAGCTTTCGTTGACGATCTGAAGCGTTGCGTCCACGATCGTCCAGGTCATCAATTCCTGATCCATATCTACATAATAGAGGGCGTTGACCATATTCTTGTCGCAGTTATGCACTTTGACATTGTATTCGCCGACTTCAAATCCGCTAAAGGTATGCGATTCGCCCGGATCAATGGTTTCACCATTCAAATATTCCTTCTTAAATTCTTCGTCAGAAGGGGCTACGAGCAGATAGCAAAGAGATGACTGGGTCTCGTTGATAACCTTGAGACTAACATTGACCTTGGGCACATCTGTCGGTCTCGGTGTGGACGTAGGTGCATCCGGGTCTGGGGTACTGCTGCTACAGGCAATCGAGACAAGCAGAAAGATGCCGATAAAAAAGAGCAAGGGCAAAAGTGGTTTTCTAAGTTTCATGAGATTCTCCTCGTTATAAAAGTTTATTATTTTCTGTATTTCTTTTACTTTTTTATTCTAGAATATTCTTTTTCTTTCGACATCGGTCGAATGGACAAATAAGAGTGTACTTTTGGACAATGTCCTCCTATCAAAGAGAACCGGTGAGATTTTTTTCGGAACGCGCTACCCTTCAACTTGTGTGTTGGCAATAACGGGTTTCATCTGTGGGACAGAGAGTTCCGAGTTCCGTACCCCGGAAAATGAGCATCGCCGCGAACCCGGCCAGAGATACTAAAGCACCACCCAAAACAAACACTGTTCGTGCGCCTAGCATATCGGCGAGGACACCTGCTAATCCCATGGAGACCAGTTGAGCGGTTGTGATAAGGGCATTGTTAGCAGAGCCAGTACGCCCGCGTACATCATCAGGGACAGATGTTTGAATAATGGTCGAACCGGATGCCTGAATAGGCGTAATGAACAACCCGGCAAAAAAGAGAATAACCATGATGTGCCAAACTTGTGTGGGCATGGACATGAAAGCAACTGAAATGCCAAGCAATACCAAGCCACCCGCCAAAATATTGGTCGGCTTCAGCTTGGATGCTAATATCGCCACCAACGCGCCAGCCAGAATCAACCCTGCAGTTTGTGAGAACTCGATCGCTGCGAACCAGGTCTCAGAGACCATTAGGTCGTCGATCAGCAAGGGCACGAGTAGGATATTCACAGCACCAAGTCCCAGCATGGTGACGGCAAAGGCAATAATCGCACCCGCTAGAATACGGTTGGAGAAAGTCAACTTTAGCCCTTCACCCAATTCGCTAAAAATATGCTTTATGCTAATGGCTTCTTTTTCTGCTCCAGTTTGGTTGGTATATCTGATTCGCGAGACCAGGAGCATGGAGATAAAGAAGGTCAACGCGTCAAGGGAAAAAATCAACCAATATTTTTCAAATTGCCCGATGATAAATCCTGCGAAAGCTGTACCTAATAACCCAAAGATGATCCGGCTAGTTTGGGATATCGAGTTAGCGGAAAGCAGCCCCTCTTTTGGCACAATATTCGGGATCAGCGCACCACGTGCCGGGTTGAAGAAGGTCGCGATAGCAGCCTGGATGAAACCGATGCTGTAGAGCATCCAAATCTTTTGTGAACTATCTACCAGAATGAATCCCAAAACAAAGATGCCGCGCAAAATATCCGACAAGATCATGACGCGCTTCCTGTCAGCGCGATCAACGATCACTCCGGCAAACAAGCCAAAGGTCAGGCTCGGTAACGCGAGCATAATTGCCATCGTTGCCAATGCGGCGGTCGATCCCGTCAGATGGTTGACGAGCAGCAACAAGGCCAGATTGGTCATACTGTCCCCAAAATCTGAAACAATCTGTCCAAACCAGAGATAACGATAATCCTGTATTTTCAGGAGGTCTTTTAGCCCAAAGGCTTTTTCTTCGAGTTGTGTTTCTGTTGTCATGGTGATTTCCTTAGAATTATTTTTCGTTGATATTGAGGAACCAATATGTATGCAAATTCAAAATATTTTGTACTTATTCTGCCTTGATCTGATAGCGCGTTAAACTTTTCGTCTTGTGGATATCATGTATTTAAGTCAACAAAGCGCTTAAAATAAAACTCATTGATACCGAGTTCAACAGGAAAAACAGCAACCAACTCCCAACCATTCCGCCCCATTTCTGCCAGAACAGTCAGGCGAGAATTGACATTCGGCCTTTCGACATGCCTATCGTACGAGATCGTAAACTGGACTTTCTCGGTTGTCTCCAGTGCTGTAAAAATGCAATATTCCCATTTCTTCATACAATTCTCTCTTTTCGATTTGAACCGTATCGCACGTGCCCGAAACTTGCTCCCGTTTGTCAACATCTTCTCGACGAGAGAAGCATCCTGCTTACGGTCCCGAGATGCTCGGGGGCAGCTCTCAAGCTCAAATCACGTGCGCTGCCTTCCTTTTCAGCATCCCAAATAAATGGGCGCTAAGTTATTATGATGGTGGTATCATACAAAACTAAACGCTTAAGAAACGCTTAAAATATGCCCATTGAAAAACGAATTTCCCTTTTAGGGGGATTAAGCATCGAGAGAGATGGCATCCCCGCTGAAAAACTAGTCTCACGCAAAGCCGATATGCTTTTGGCATACCTGGCATATGATGCGCGCCAACACAGTAGGGAAAAACTGGCGACGCTGTTCTGGGAAGATCGCACACAAAAGCAGGCATTATCGAATTTGCGCACATTGCTCTCCAGCTTTCGTAAACATGTCCCCGACTTTGTAAATATTGAACGCCAAACACTAAGCATAAAAGCAGATGTGAGTGTTGACACGACCCTTTTTCTTGAAAAAATTGAGACCGCTCTCAATAACTTCCCCAGCTATACATCAGCGCAAACCTTGGAAAAAAGTTTAGGCATTTATAAAGGCGATTTTTTAGAAGGGGTCCACGCCCATGGCAGCGCAGAACTGGATGAGTGGTCTTTTCTTACTCGTGATCTTTTACAACAAAAAGCACTCCTTATCCGAAAAGAACTTTCTACATATTACGCACAGCAAGGAACTTATAACGATGCGCTCCGACATACCACAATATTGTTGGAAAGCGATGTCTGGAATGAAGCATTTCAGCGTCAGATGATGCAGCTACTCGTGCGAAACGGGCAGCGCCAACAGGCTGTGGATCATTATGAGAATTTTGTCAGGATTTTAGAAGAAGAAATCGGTGTTTCCCCTGAGGCAGAGACGGTGGCTTTATTCGAGCGAATTAAAAACTCTGCTTCGTCTACATCTGCCAAATTACCCTCGATAGCTACTTCTTTTGTTGGACGAGAGCGGGAACTAGCCAATTCTCTCGAAAAGCTACGAAATCCCGATTGCCGCTTACTGACCTTAGTCGGCTTGGGGGGCATTGGCAAAACTAGACTGGCATTACAAATTGTCGCAGCCATGCGATTGGATTTTATGAACGGCGTGCATTTCGTATCGCTGGCGGCTGTTGAAAACCCGGATTCTCTGGCAACGGTCATTGCTGAAGCCATAGAAGCTCCCATACAGGGCACAACAAATCTTCAGGAAGCTCTGAAAAATTATCTGCGCGAAAAAGAGATGTTGCTCGTGCTGGATAATTTCGAACATCTGCTGCCCGCAGCAAAAGAAGTAGCAGCACTCTTGGAATATGCTCCCTCTGTAAAATTTTTAGCTACATCACGCCTTCCGCTTAATTTGCGGGCCGAATGGCTCTTTGAGCTATCGGGACTGGAATATGCAAAAAAGATAGCTTCAGGGAAAGATGATTTTTCTGCCCTCCTGTTATTTGAAGAACGTGCCAGAGTTATCTCTCCTGATTTTCAGCTAACTCCAGATAATCTTCAGCATGTCAACCGAATCTGCCAGATCGTACACGGAATGCCTTTGGGGATTGAAATGGCAGCCGCCTGGATCCGTGTTCTCTCACCCAAAGAAATTGTTCAGGAAATTGAAAAAAGTCTGGAACTTCTAAAAACGGATGTACAGGATGTCCCGGAACGCCAACGGAACTTAACTGCGGTCTTTGATTCTGTTTGGGCATTGCTCAGTGAAACAGAAAAACGCGTTTTCGCTCAATTAAGCGTTTTTCATGGCACGTTTACTTTATCCGCTTTTCAAACAGTTACTGAAGCATCTGCCTGGACAATCGCTTCATTGGTCGAAAAATCATTCTTGCAAAAAGATGAATCCGGTTTTTTTTACCTTGTCGAACTTTTACGGCTTTACAGCGCATCAAAACTTGATCCGGAAAATCAGAAGAACCATGTTGCTCGTCAGCGTCATAGTGAGTATTATCTTAATCTTTTAGTAGAAGAAAGCTCGCACTTCAATGGACGAGCTCAAGCGAAAGCATTGCAAATCATCGGGTACGAGAGAGAAAATATCCATGCTGCGTGGGTTTGGGCAGTAGAGCAAGAGAACGCAGAACTACTTGAAATGAGTAGTTTTGCGCTAACCGATTTTTATAAAAAACGCGGACCTTTTGCTGAGGGCATTCAACTCCTTCAGATCGCTCAAAGAAGATTCCAGTCTTTTGAAAAAACACAAAGCTGTAAGGAAGATCTTCATTCGCAGCTTATAGCTCAACTTTGTATCAATCAAGCAAACTTGTTAAATTATGCTGGATCACATGATGAGAGTCTAACTATTTTACAGGAAACCGAAAATCAGCTTCATACAAAAGATAATCCTAAAAACAGTGCACTTTTCCAACTGGAAATCGGGAGAATTTTTCGCTGGCAAAGCAAACACGACCTGGCTAAAGAACGATCTCAAATTGCGCTTTCGATTAGCAAAGAGCATGGATATCAAGAGATTGCCTCTCTTACGCTGGGTACCTTGGGAGATATTCATATACAACAAGCAGATTACATATCGGCAAAGGCGTATTATGAGGAAGCCTATCTTATTGCAAAAGAAACAGATAATAATGAGCAAGAAGCCAAAATGGTAAATAATTTAGGAGTGATATATACAGAAATCGGGGATTTCGCGCAGGCCAAACGCTATCATCAACGTTCCTTGCAAATAAAAAAAGAGTTGGGCGATATAAATGGAGAAAGTATGTCGCTTAGCAATCTAGGCATCATCGCCTTGGGGAGGGGATATTATCTTGAAGCAAAAGATTATTTTGAAAAAAGTCGTCGACTGCGCAGCCAGTTAGGGAACAGGAAAGGCGAAGGCTTCATGGATATGAATATTGGTCGTGTCCATAGTTGCTTGGGACGGCATGATAAAGCTAAATATTTATTGGACAAGTCTCTCCAGATTGCTCGCGATATGAATTCCCCTTTTTATGAGGCACAAGCTTTGGCAATTTCAGGGATTATTAGAAATCAAGCAATGGAATACAAAGAGGCTTCAGAATATTACCGCCAGACACTTGCCTTGGCCAAAAAATATCAGTACCGCTCTCTTATCGGTCACGCAAATCATTGGGCCGGTCAAGCCCTTTTGGGGCTGGGCAACATAGATGACGCCCTTAAGATTTTTCAGAATACTCTCAAATTAAGAGATGAACTTGGAGAGATAAATCTCATCGTCGAATCTCAAGCGGGGTTGGCAGCAGCGCTATTGGCAAAGAAGGATTTGACTGGCGCACTCGCGCTAACAGAAGAAATACTGCTGCATCTTCAAGAGAAGAACCTTGCAGGGACAGATGATCCATTCCAAATTCGACTTATTTGTGCGCAAGTTTTATCTGAGAGTGCTGATCCGCGCGCGAAAGCATTTATCCAGGCAAGCTATGATCTACTTAATGGTTGGGCCATGCTGATTAAAGATAGTGATCTGCGCAAAAGCTTTCTTGAAAATGTTCCTGCTCATGCCAATCTTATGAAATTATATGAAACAAAGGTATTGATCAATACCGATGATTGAATAGCGTCATACGTTACCAGAACTTGCATCCATTATTTCGTTTTAATAAACCTACTTACAAAAACATTAACTCACCTTTAACCGAAAAACTCTGCATCAAGATAATTGTCCTGTATAATACAGGTCGCTTTAAAAAGGACGCCGCATGAAAAAAAACTTTATTTTGCTTTTGCTTTTCGTCTTTCTAGTTCAGGCTTGCCAACCTGCGCAGCCTGTTCCTCCTACCGCAACATCTTCCCCCATTACCCCAACCAATACAACCGAATCCCCCACCGATGTGCCACCTACAGAAATCCCTGAGGACAAGCCCTCGGTGGTTTTGATTTCTTGGGATGGTTCGCGCACGGATCTGGTTTACGGGCTGATGGACGAAGGCCGATTGCCCAATTTCGCATCCATCGCGCAGGCAGGTGTACAGGCGGAATATGCCCAAAGTATTGATCCCTCGTTGACCGCTGCTGCGCACAACAGCATTTCGTCGGGTTCCTTCCCAACACATACCGGAATCACATCAAACAGTTTTCATGTTACCGGGGATGATTTCTACTGGTATCGCGTCGGCTATGACGAAGGAATGACCGACGCCGAGCCAATCTGGGTGACTGCGTCGAAAAATGGACTGACGACTGCCTCCGTTTTCTTTGTTGGTGGTACGCCAAGTATCTCCACCCAAATGGCGGATTACACGATCGGGTACGGGATCGAAGATGCTTACTCCAAACAATGGTCTGTTTCCCTCGACCAAGCTGAAGACTGGGGCGATGCGCCCGCATCCTATAGTCCGGCACTGAGTGGCAGTTTCAGCATCCAGAACGTAAAAAAGGTCTATCTCTACGTCACCGATTCAACCGATGACAGCAGCGAGAATTACGATACCGTGATGCTCAACACCGAACGCAGCAGCACAGATGCCATCTCGCTTAAAGAAAACGAGTGGGGGCCGCTGATCTTGCTGCCGCGCTCATATGCCGGGGCTGATTTTCTCATCCAGGAGATCACGCCCGAAAGCGTAACGCTCTATCACACCGGCGTGGAGCACAATACCGCTTCGCCCAAAGAATTGCTGGATGCGCTCAATGAGAAATTCGGTTTCTTCTCTGCCGGTGCCGATTCGTATGCCCTAGAGCACGGCTGGATCACCGAAGAGGATGACCTGTACCTGCTCGAACGCCAATCCACCTTCATGGCGGAGGTCGCCGCGTGGGTTTACGAAACCTACCAACCTGACCTGCTCTTCACTTGGCAAGACCCCTTTGATTCTGCCGGACATCAATTCCTGATGACTGACCCGCGCCAACTCAACTATACACCTGAAAACGCTGAAATCGCCCGCACCCATTACGAGCAGGCAGCACAGATCGCCGATAACGCTCTTGGTATCATGTTGGATGCCTTCGACCTTGAGAAAACAACCCTGATGATGGTCGGCGATCACGGCATGGCGCCCATCCATTCGCGCGTTTATGTCAACACCATTTTGGAGAACGCCGGTCTGCTAACGCTCGACAGCCAAAACTACGTCGTGCTCGACGAGACCAAAGCCTTCGCGATTTGCTCTGGCGGCGCGGTGCACGTCTATATCAATCTGGAGGGACGCGAGAAGGGCGGCGGCACGGTTTCTGCCGATGAATACGAAGCGCTGCGAGAGCAGATTATGGGACTGCTTTCAGGTTTGACAGATCCCGTAAGCGGCGAAGCTGTTTTTCAGCGCGTACTGGCACGCGAAGCGCTTGCGGACCTTGGGCTTGATTCCCCTAACTCTGGCGATATTTTTGCCCAAGCAATTCCCGGCTACCACCTCGACGGCTGGCGTGGCAACGACGAAGTTTTTGAGCAAGCTGATTTTTACGGGCAACACGGCTATGACAGCACCTTGCCCGAAGTACAGACCATCTTCATTGCGGCGGGTGCAGGCGTCCCCCAACAGGACGGTTTTATCGCCCCTGTCCGCATCGTCGACTATGCACCAACCATCGCAAATATCTTCGGCTTTGATCCCGCCCCCACTGTGGACGGGAAACTCATCCCAATACTGGTACAAAAATGACCCAATCGATTTGTTTTCACCACAACGACCCCGACGGTCACGCCAGCGGCGCGATCGTCAAATATGCCCTCGGTGACAAAGTCAGTCTCGTCGAAAGCGACTACGACGGCACGCCAATCCCCTGGGATTTGGTTGAGCAGGCTGAACAAGTTATCGTGACCGATTTTTCCTTTTCCGTAGACCAAATGCAACGTCTCGCCGATGGGCGCGAACTGGTCTGGATCGACCACCACAAAAGCGCGCTGGCAGAATTCGAAGGCATCGCCGACGAATGGCCCGGTATCCGCGACATCTCCGAAGCTGCCTGTGTACTGACCTGGCAATATTTCTTCCCCGAACGCCCCGTTCCACGCGCCATCGTCCTGATCGGCGACCGTGACATCTGGCGCTGGGCAGAGAAAGATACGGGCGCTTTTGGCTCGAGTTTATTCAATCAAGATCACCTTGCCAGTAACGCGACCTTCTGGAAACCACTCCTGGAAGATGACGCGCCAACGCTTGAAAAAATGATTAAAGAAGGTGCCTGGTTGCGCGAGATCACCTTGCGTGATATCGACAACCTGATGGAAGCACGCAGCTTTGAAGTCGAATTTGAAGGCTATCAGACACTTGCGGTTAATCGGCGCGGCACCGGCGATATTGGCAATTATGGACGTGACCGCGGATACGAAATCGTCTATACTTATGCAGACAAGATGCAGCTCGACGGGTTAACCACCGTCGTAACCTTGTACTCGAACAAGATAGATGTTTCTGTGATCGCCAAGCGTTATGGTGGCGGTGGACACGCTGGTGCGGCAGGATTCTCCTTCCCGCGCAGCGCAACACCTTTCCCGCCCGGCGCAAAAGTGAATTGGAAAACCGAGCAAAAGTAGGAGTTTGTCCGTGAGTTTATCTGACGCCCCACCCACCACGAAATCCCGACTGGCTGAATGGCTCACTCCGCGCCGTTTGCGCAAATGGCGCGAAAACATCACCGCTTATTTGATGATCGCCCCTGCCGTGAGTTTAATTTTTCTCTTCGGCATCTTCCCTGTCGGTTTTGCCCTCTTCGTCAGCTTGCACAAATGGCGTCTCAAACGTGGAGACATTATCGGGCTGGTCAATTACACCAACGCTGTCGGCCCGCTGGCGTATTTATTGGTCTTCGCAATCGGCATAGGCTTACTCTTCTTCGCTTACCGCCAATTCAACAAGCTTCGCAAAACTCTTCCCGAAAACCCATCTCGCTTTTGGTTGCTCAACTTGCCCGCCATATTGCTGGCAGGCACAGGCTTGGGCTTCGTCAACTGGACAGTCGTTCTGCTTCCCAATATCCTTGACATTGCCGATAAAATTCGCGGCGTAGAAAAAACGCGTGAACTCTTCATCCAACTTTTGGATGTAGCCTTCAGCGTCCCCGAAGTTTTAGCCGCACGCGGCATGATGCTCTGGTTCGCGCTTGGCGCATTGATCGTCGTCAGCGTCACCATGTATTTGTGGCGCACACCGGAAACTTTTCAAAAACAATTTGAGCTTGCCGCCACTTGGGCGATGGCAGGTATTGGCGCAATCGTATTGAAATACGTTTATAGCGAAATGATGCTGGCGTATAACACAGCCGTCCAAACAGGTGAAGACCCCGGTATCCTGCCGCAACTCATCAGCATTTCCAGCGGTTTGATTTTGCTCTTTATTGGTTGGAAGATTTGGCAAAAAGCCAGCGATCAAACCAGCAACACGCTTTTCGTCATGCAGTTATTTGGTGCGATGATTTTCATCGTTGGCGGTTGGATCATGGTCGGCGAATTACCCATCATGGTTGCATCCGGGGATGAAGATTTGTGGGTCGGATTGAAAGCCACGCTCTTCTACTCGCTGGGCACGATTCCCTTCCAATTGAGCATCTCCATCTTTCTCGCTGTGCTGCTTTTCCAAAACCTGAAGGGCTCGCAATTCTTCCGCATGATGTTCTTCTTGCCCTACGTTACACCGACCGTCGCCAGCGCAGCGGTTTTCAGGCAATTGTTCTCGAACCGGTTGCAAGCCCCGGTCAACGCGAGTTTTCGTTTTCTCGGGCTGGAGCCGCTTCAATGGCTCTGGGAACCGAAGGGCATCTTCCGCCTGATCGCGCTGAATTCCGGCATCGAGAATTGGCCTGCCTGGGCAGATGGCCCTAGCTTGGCATTAGTCGTTATCATGATCTTTTCCATCTGGGTCTTTGTTGGTTACGATACGGTCATCTATTTAGCGGGACTAGGCAACATCCCCAAAGAAACCAGCGAAGCTGCCGAAGTGGATGGCGCTACCCGCTGGCAGGTATTCCGTTATATTACCTTCCCGCTCCTTTCCCCAACCACCTATTTCCTGACCTTGATTTCGGTGATCGGCACATTCAAGGCCTTCAACCACATTTGGGTGATGCGGCTTGAAGCCGCGCTTGGCACCACCGACACTTTCAGTGTGGTCATCTTCACGGAATTCTTCCTGAAGTTGCGCTACGGTTACGCCTCGGCGATGGCATTTATCCTCTTTGCCATTATTTTGGGGCTTACCTATCTCAATAACAAAGTTCAGGGATCGCGAGTTTTCTATGGATAAAAACTTGACCACCTCCCCAAAAGCAAGACACTACCGCACCCCCTCATGGATAATTGTACGCAATACCCTAACGTATCTTATGTTGATTATCGGCGTGATCATAGCAATTTTTCCCTTCTTCTGGATGATCTCCACTTCGCTGATGTCTCTCGGCGAAGCGCAGGGCACACGCCTGATTCCCTCCGCGATTCATTGGGAAAATTATGTCGACGCGTGGAAGGAAGCTAACTTCTCCCTTTATATGTGGAATAGTGTCCGCATCACGCTCCTGACCTTGGCTGGGGAGCTGACCTTCAGCATCCTCGCGGCGTACGCATTTGCCCGTATAAAATTCCCCGGGCGCGATCTGATCTTTACCGTGATGCTCAGCACGATGATGGTTCCAGCGATGGTCACCATCATCCCCAACTTCCTGACCGTTACCTGGCTGGGGCGCATCGGCCCAATCAAGTGGATGAATAACTGGCCTGCACTCACAATCCCCTTTATGGGCAGCGTCTTCGCCATCTTCCTGTTACGACAATTCTTTGCTCAGATTCCTGATGAACTCTTCGACTCTGCGCAAGTGGACGGCGCTGGACATCTGCGTTTTCTTTGGAGCGTCGTCCTGCCTCTCTCCAAAGCGCCGTTGATGGTCATCATTATTCTGTCCTTTATCGGCACGTGGAATTCTCTCGCCTGGCCAATGCTGGTGACCAACTCACCAGACTGGCGTCCGATCGCGGTCGGCTTATATGGCTTTATTGATGAAGCAGGCCAGAAGCTCAACTTGATGATGGCAGGCGCATTCATTGCCATCATCCCTATTCTGGTGCTTTACTTCTTTACGCAAAAACAATTCACTGAAAGCATTGCGCGCAGTGGGTTGAAGGGATAGCCTAATCCCAACATAAGGAGGTGATATTTCTCATAAAACAAGATTAAATAACCTCGTTTGTTCAAGTTTGTAAAACTTTCAAAACATGTTAAGGAGAAAGAGAACTATGTCTAGCAAGATTTTCAAAAGCCTCGTTATGTTCGCCGTTGTTATGGCGCTCGTCTTGGGTGCCTGCACCCCGGCAGCCACCCCCGCTCCAGCAGAGGAACCCGCTGCCCCCGCAGAAGAAGCTCCCGCTGCCGAAGAACCCGCCGCTCCTGCTGAAGAAGCCGAGCCGATGGGCCCCGCAATTGACCCCACTGGCCAGACCGTAACTTTCTGGCACGTTTGGGGCACTGGCGGACCAAATGAAGCCATGCTCGCCATTGTGGATGAATTCAATGCCACCAACGAGTGGGGCATCACCGTCGAAGCAGTTGACCAGGGCAAATATAACGATCTGGAAGATTCCTTCAACGCTGCCGTTCAATCTGGTGATCTGCCTGATCTGGTCACTGGCTATACCAATGCGATGGCAAACTGGTACGCCGTAGACGCTGTTGTCGATTTGGATCCCTACCTCAACGACGCTGACTTTGGCTTAACAGTCGAAGAACAGGCTGCCTTCTTCCCCGGATCCATCGAAGGCGGTAAGGCTCCCGATGGCACCTTCTTTGCCTTCCCCATCAGCCAGTCTGCAAACGTGCTCTTCTACAACTCCGGTTGGGCAAAAGAGCTTGGCTTTGACGCTCCCCCTGCAAACTACGCAGAATTCAAAGAACAGGCTTGCGCTGCTATGGAAGCCAACGCGACTGACGACGATCCCGACAACGACGGCACCGGCGGTTTGGTACTTTATGCTGGCGCATCCAACGTTGCCTCTTTCGTTTTCGCCAACGGCGGCAACATGCTCAACGCTGCTGGTGATGGTTACGATTTCACCGACCAGACCGTTGTCGACGCTGCTGAATTCATGAAAGAACTTTGGGACGAAGGCTGTGGTTTCCCGACCGAGTCTTACCCGAATCCTGAATTTGCCAGCCGCAAAGCCCTCTTCACCATGAGCTCTACCGCTGGCTTGCCCTACCAGTTCTCCGCTTTTGAAGCTGAAGGCGCAATCCAGGACGAGTGGACAATTGCTACCTTCCCCGGCAAAGACGGCGGCGAAGCGGTTGACCTCTTCGGTCAATACGTGGCAATTGCCAACACCAACCCCGAACGCATGATGGCAACCTGGGTCTTTGTCAAATACCTGACTTCCCCCGAAGGACAGGCAAAATGGATCGAAGGCAGCGCCTACTATCCCACTCGCACCGACACCCTGCCGCTCATCGAAGCCTTCGGTGCTGAGAACGAAATCTGGTCATACGGTCTGTCCTTCCTGGATAGCGGTGCAGCAGAACCTGCATGGGCTTCCTGGACAACCGTCCGCCGCGATGTTGGTGATTCCTTCTATGCCATTCTCCAAGGTACCCCGGAAGAAATCCCCACCCTGCTCTCAGACTTGAACGATAAAGCTGCTGAAGCAGTAGCAGAGGTTGACTAATTTCCAGTTCAAATAACAAAAAAAGAGTCAGAGAAATCTGGCTCTTTTTTTATCCCTTTACGCTAACAGCAAGCCATCCATTTTTACATCATCAGCAACACATATCTTTTGGTTCCTGAATTTTGGCAGCCTGCACCTTGTGCAGGCTGTTTTCTATCACCTTTCAATATTGCAAAGAAAAAAAGATACAAACAATCACATATTGTACTTAAAAAATGTACAATACTCACGTTTCATCATTTTATTTACACATTCTGGAAATAAGAGACAATAATATCTCTCACAAAAGGAACGTGGGCAAGCAATTGAATTAGCAAACTAAAAACTAGCGATACTCTTGTTTTTTAGGGCGTAGCAAAAGCATGTTGCCCATACCCGAGACAGTTTTTTTTACCAACCTGTTGGTTTCACTCCTGAATGTAAGGAGTCTAGGCAATATGGTGCTCTACTAAAAGAATGTAGGGCGGGAAGAATCATCTACTCAACCAACGGATGCTTTTTTGAAAAAACTGTTACGTAGCTAGAACAAGGTAAAAAGGAGATGAAACGATTTCATCTCCTTTTTTTATTGCAACACAAGCAGTTTTCATCCAAGAAACTATCATTTCTGTTATTTCTTGGGTGAAAAAAATATGCTGTGTGATAGTGAAAAAAGTCATACAGTATCGCTCGGACAAATAATTCTGTGTCATCACAGCGTTTTTTGTCACTTATCTTTAGTTACTATTTATATTTTTTATTTCATCTCTAGGAGAAAAATCATGTTCGAAAAAAGAAAGACAACAGAACGTGGACAAGCAATTGTCCTAATCGCATTAGCAATTATTGGCTTAGTCAGCTTTACTGGCCTAGCCGTTGATGCTGGTATCGCTTTTTCTAACAAGCGTCAGGCACAAAATGCAGCGGATAACGCCGCATTCGCGGCAGCATTATCGGCAATCCGTAATTCAGAAGCCACGGAGAACGATCTTGCCCTCGCCGCCGAGAACATCATGGTGAAGAATGGGTTTGACCCCGATGATGGATCAGTGACTGTCCAGGTTAACAATCCGCCTGAAAGCGGTCCATACGCAGGGAACGACGAGTATATCCAAATCATTATCGAGACACAAGCCGAAACTTTTTTTGCCCCGGTTATTGGCATCAACGAAACAAGAAGCACTGTTGAAGCTGTCGTAAGAGCAAAAACCAGTGAAGTGAGCCCCCTATACAATGGAAGTGCTTTAGTTGCACTTAAAGACACAGGCGATAAAACCTTTATCATCAACGGTGGAAACCATGTAACTGTTGAAGGCAGCGGCATGTTTGTCAATAGCAGCGGCAGCAAAGCCTTAAAAATTGGCGGAGGCACTGTCATTAAAACAGACACAGGCATTGGCGTCGTGGGGGGGACACAAATTGCCAATAGTGTCGAGATAGATGGATATACCGTAGAGTGGAACGCAAACAATCCACCAGTCTCCACGGGTCTATCTCAAATCCCGCTTCCGCCTGATTACTCCTTTATACCTATGCCTCCAGCACCACCTAGCTGTGCGGGCCTTCCCACCATTACAAAAAATTCTTGGAACAATTATCCTGATGGGACAGATGTCACCATCTCCCCCGGCATTTACCCAAATGGGATCACAATGCTTGGTGGCGTCACACACGTCACAATGGAAAGCGGCATCTACTGCGTCCACGACCACTTCCAGTTCAATGGTGGCATGACGGTTGATGGCGGCAACGTAAAACTTGTACCGCAAGACAATTACGACCTCGTTTTTAACGGAGGGACGATCTTAAACTTCACGAACCTCGAATATTACGCTGAAGACGGTGATTTAATAATACACGGCGGCAATGAACTACACACAGACCGCTTTCGTTTTTTTGTTACTGGCGATGCGAATTTTCGAATGCATGGCGGTGCTGTTTTTGTCAGCAATGATACTTACTTCTACCTTCCTGAAGGAAAGGCTGAATGGAACGGTGGCTCAATTATCACAATGCAAGCTCCTCCCCAAAATGACCCTAATGGGTTTGGCGGGCTGCTGATGTACAAGCCTTGGGAAAACACTGTAGACATGGACTTCCATGGCGGTAGTGACATTAACTTAAGAGGCAGCTTTCTCTTACCTCACACCGAGCTTCAATTCCATGGCGGAAACCAACTGGATGCTATCCAAACGCAAATTGTTGCTTATACGCTTCAATTCAATGGCGGCTCAAATATTTATGTTGACTTTAACGATGTAGACAACTATCAGGCAGCTGCCCCCCCTACTATAGAACTAGCGGAATAACGCCTCGCCCCGCCCTAAACCTGCTTCCCCTATATCGGCAGTCTGCGCCATTCAGCAGGCTGCCGTTTTCTTTTCCTTCTCAGAAGGTATATTTTTTTCTGATCCTAAAGAACGGGTAGTTTTATATGAAAGGTCGTACCTTTACCCAGTTTGCTGCTAACGGATATTTCGCCCCCATGAAGCTCTACGATTGATTTGGAGATTGCCAATCCCAATCCGCTTCCTGGCAAGCGATGTTCACGCGGCAAGGTTGATTCGACACGATAAAACCGTTCAAATATATGGGGTAAATATTTGTCTGCAATCCCCGATCCTGTGTCTGTTACAGCAACGCTCAAAGAATTACCTGTTTTATCATGCTGCAATGTTAGGCTAACTTCATCCCCCTGATTTGAATGTTTCAATGCGTTATCAAGCAAGTTTGTCAGGACACGTCGAAGTTGTTCTTCATTTGCCAGGGTTGTTGGCAAATTTGAAGTGGATACAAGACTGAGCTGAACCTTTTTTCTCTCTGCCCGCACACGAAAAGTAGCGCAAACTTCTTCTGCAAGCAAGCCCAAGTCAACCTGATCCTGTTTACCAGATTCCATCCCTGCCTCGAGCCGAGATAGATCGAGCAAATCATTAACCATTTTTCCTAGACGGTCTATTTCCTGTTCAATCTCCGTCAGAAAGCGTTCTGAAACCTCAGGGTCATTTACAGCACCTGTACGCAAAGCTTCTACCCGTAATTTGACTGACGTAAGTGGCGTGCGTAATTCATGGCTCGCATTTGCTACGAAAACACGCAACTCGGCCATATGCCCTTCTACGCGGCTAGCCATACTGTTAAAGGTCTCTGCCAAAAGGCGTAATTCCTGCGGCCCGGTTGGGGTGGCGCGAGCGGCCATATCTCCTCGGCGCAGACGCTCTGATATCGATGTTAATTCTTCAATAGGGTGGGCCAGGTTTCGCGCTAAAAGCCAGCCAACAACACTAACGCCCAAAGTAACCAGCAGGGCACTCAATACAAGTAAACTTAATAAACGTTGCTGGGATGTAAATGTCATTGCCAACGCAAGTGGCGTTTCTAAGCGCAAAACGCCAAAGACTTCATCTTCATGCTCAATACGAACAGCCACATAGAGTGTATCAATACCGGCTTCGCTTTTACGGATAAAATCTCCATCCCCAATCTCATCCTGCAAAGCGATGAAAAATTCGGGGGTTGTCTCCATATCGGCTTGATGAGCAAGACTGCCATCACTTTTATATATTGGCGTACCGTCGACTAAATAGACTGTGTACACAATATTTCTTTCATCGATTAATAAATGATCGATCGTGTTATACACATCGGCATAAGACATACGACCTTCGATAAGTTCATTCAGAGGGTCTTCCAATGTATTGCTGGCCGCAAAGGCCAAATCTTCCAGATGGTGTTCGACCTGTTCCTGTGATGCCTTAATGATGGAGCGGCCCGCAAAGATAGAGATTGCCCCAATGCTAACAATTGCAACCAAAAGGTGAGAGAGTGTTAATCGGGTATACAGGTTATAGGGCATCGGGAGTTTCATTCCAACTCCTCGGCTCCGGCAAAGCGATAGCCATATCCACGCACGGTTTGAATATACCTAGGGCTGGCCGGATCCGTTTCGATTTTTAGCCGAAGCCAGCGAATATGAACATCTAAAGTGCGGGTCTCACCAACCCAGTCTATGCCCCAAACTTCATTAATCAAGTTGCTGCGGCTGATCGCTTGCCCCATATTGGTCATTAGCATAGTGAGAAGGTCAAACTCTCGGGAAGAGACCTGAATTTCCTGATCGTTTTTGAATAATCGCCGAGCAACGATATCCAAACGTAGGGGGCCTGCCTGGATAAGTTTGGAAATATCTGCTTTTTGATCCAGCGCTACGCGGCGCAAAACAGCCTGAATGCGCGCAAGAAGCTCGCGGAAGGAGAAAGGTTTAACGAGATAGTCGTCGGCACCCACTTCCAGACCCAGGACACGGTCGATTTCGTCGCTGCGGGCAGTGAGCATAATGACTGGGGTGGTACTAAAGCTTCTTAAGCGGTGGCAAACTTCTCTTCCGTTAAGATCCGGAAGCATTACATCCAGCACGATAACATCGGGCTGAAATTCAGGCACAATCGCCAGCGCTGACTCTCCATCTTCCACAGCTTTGACTTCAAAGCCTTCCTGACGGAGGCTGTAGGTTAGTGAGTCAACGATAAGGCGTTCGTCATCTACGACAAGGATTCGTGGCATAGGGCTTTCCTTTAGGTGTTTCTGATACTAATTAGGCTCTTCTATTTAGTGTAGCCCATTTCTCCTATAATTGGGTGTTTTAGGATTTCTCTTAACCGAATCTTAAACTTGTCGTGCTTGATTGTTAACTGCTTACTTATCTAAGAACACTAAACTTTGGGGGCTATGAATGAGAAAACGGGTTACCAACTTTTAGATCAGAGATTCACAATGTGGAGAAATCTACGCTTGGTGAGTGGAATTTTTTATGCACAGAGCTAATTCTGCGGCTGTTCTTTTCAGCCGAGCATCTACCATTTTATTGCTGCTCGCTTTGGGTATTTGGGGCTGGAAACAAAAAGGCATGCTTTTTAGCCCTGGGCGCCTAAGCGCAAAAGAACAACCCGGCGTGACCCTGCAAGGATTTAATTCTCATGCGGAATTTGAAAAAGAGTGCAAACGCTGCCATCAATCGTTAAAAACGCAACAGGCTTTTCTATGTGCCGATTGCCACAGCAATATTACCGACGAAATCGATTTGCAGGATGGCGTTCACGGTCAATTGGATCATGTGATGCGATGTGAAAGATGCCATCCTGACCATCGCGGCGCAGATTTTGATCCGGCACAGGCAGCACTGGCATTTTTCGATCATGATATTACAAATTTTCGTTTAATACGACATCAATTTGATTTTGACGCTACACCACTGGTTTGCTCAGAGTGTCATCTTTCCCCTGAGTTCGATGCCAGTAATCAAGCCTGTGAAGCGTGTCATTTATTAAACGAAGAAAAAGACTTTATGACGCAACATATCTTTGATTTTGGCAGAGATTGTCTGGCTTGTCATGATGGTGAAGATAGCATGGCTCGCTTTGATCATTCAGAAACAAGTTTCTTGTTGGAAGGCCTTCATACAGAGGCGCAATGCGCGGAATGCCATATCGATGGTCAATTTGAAGGGCTTTCGACAACTTGCTCAGAATGTCACACAGAACCTGAAATGCACACTGGATTATTTCTGGAATCATGTGATACCTGCCATAGTGCGGATGGCTGGTCTCCTGCGCTTTTGGAAAACCAGATATTTGAGCATAGTAGCCAAGCTGGATTTAGCTTGATACGCCACACCAAAGATTACGAGACCCAGGCATTAACCTGTATAAGCTGCCACCAGAATGATCTTAAGGAATTTGAAGTGCAAACCTGTATCACCTGTCACCGTGACTACGATGCCGAATTTATGGGGCAGCACCAAGTTGTTTATGGGGCAGATTGCCTCGGTTGTCACGATGGGCTTGACCGGTATAGCGATTTCAAACATGAGGATGTCTTTTTACTGGATGGCAAGCACGCTACAACTACCTGTGAGAGTTGTCATCATGACCATGTTTTTCAGGGAACACCATCCCTTTGCGTCGAATGTCATGCAGAACCTGCTATCCACGCCAATTGGTTTGGTTTGAAATGCCAAAATTGTCATACCAATGATGCCTGGATTCCTGCAGCAATGTTAAGGCATGGATTTCCTCTGGAGCATGGCGATGGCGATCCACAAAGCTGCACAACTTGCCACGTTGATAAATATACAGTCTACACCTGTTATGGATGCCACGATCACGAAAAAGCTTCTGTTGAATTGAATCATATTCAGGCAGGCATATCGGTGGATGAGTTACAAAATTGCGTTGAATGCCATTTATCGGGAAAGATTGAATAAATTTTATCCGTAACTTTTTTGGCCATTCAGCGACGGTTAAAAAAAGTCTCTGCTTGTTTTTCATTATTCACCAGCTTTTCAGAAAGCTGGCCACAAAGAAAGGAAGGCTAATATGCGCCGCTTTTTATTTGGAGCAACCATAATTTCTATCCTGCTCATCGTTGCAGGCATCGGGACAACCGTTGCCTTAGCTTCGGCAGGACCTTTGCAACCTGGCGACACCCTCTTTCCCCTTCAGTATTTTGCTGAGCAAAGCCAAGGGAAATGGACTACGTCAAATTTTGGAGAAGCCCAATATCATATTAGCATTGCCGGGCGTCGTGCTGTTGATCTGGGAAATGCAGCCGGGACTTCCGACGAAATCCTTTCAGTTTATTATCTGAATCAGGCACTAGATCAGGCAGCACTCTCTATTGCGAAAACAGAGAAAACAGAAATTGAAAATCTTCGTCTGGATTTAGCCAAGCTGCTTCTTCAGATCAAAGATTCAACGGCAAAATTGAGTGTTCTGCCAGTAGAAGATCCGACTGCTTATAATGCTTTTGTCGCAAAGATCGAGAGCTTACAAAATCTGGTTGTTAACCCTGATGCCCTGGCCAGCGATTTTGTTTCTATCGTAAGCAGCAATAATTTTGGTGCAATGCTTAATGTTGATGTGCCAAACTTTGTGAGTACAAACAACGATCTTATGGCTAGTGGTCAATCAATTCCCTTCCCCGCGAATAGCCCCGGCGCACAACATGCTTTTTTCCCCTTAGTTGGAGAACACGCTACAGTCGCTTGCGAAAGTTGCCATACAAACGGTCAATATGAAGGCACAGCAAGCACCTGCGAAGGCTGCCATGCAAATATGAAACCGGCCAACCATTATCAAGGTGATTGTGCCGCCTGCCATTCGCCCACATCTTGGCAGTCAGCAAGCTTTAACCATACTGTAGCCGGTGCGACCGATTGTCAATCTTGCCACAGCCGTCCTTCCGGTCACTACGGTGGACAATGTTCGCAGTGCCATTCCACATCTAACTGGCAAGGCGCAGCAATCCATACTGCCGGAGCAGATTGCCAGGCTTGCCACAGCCGTCCCTCCGGTCACTATGGCGGACAATGTTCGCAGTGCCACTCCACATCTAACTGGCAAGGCGCAGCAGTTCATACTGCTGGAGCAGATTGCCAGGCTTGCCATAGCCGTCCCTCCGGTCACTATGGCGGACAATGTTCGCAGTGTCATTCCACATCTAACTGGTCAGGGGCAAACGTCCATACTGCTGGAGCAAATTGTGTAGCTTGCCATAGCGGACACACAAGCAAACAATGCTCAAATTGCCACAATACAAGCGATTGGGATGATGCCGATGACGACGATCATGATGGTGGCGGCGACCATGATGGTGGTGGCGATCACGATGACGACCATGATGACGATGATGATTAAAAATAACTAACTGTACGCACCTACCCGCAGGTTCTTCAATGAGAGTTTCCTTTGAAGAACCTGCGGGATACTTTTTTATCGCACTTCAACCCAAAACGAAATC
Organism: Anaerolineales bacterium; assembly: GCA_050305405.1. GTDB lineage: Bacteria > Chloroflexota > Anaerolineae > Anaerolineales > Villigracilaceae > Desulfolinea. Next base: position 163,431 of record JBNLFG010000008.1, read on the forward strand.
CTATGCGCTCTTTTCTTATTAAGACAAGCATCATCAGCATCTTGATTGTACTCTCTGGTGTAGTCACTACCCTCGCCTGCGACATCGCAGGAGTGCTCCAACCGGGCGATTCCCTCTTTGCTTGGCAGTATTTTGCTGAAGAAAGCCATGGGTATTTTCTAGCAACAAATTCAGAAAAAGCACAACATTCTATCGCAATCGCACAGCGTCGAGCAGATGATTTACGAGAGTCTGCTGGCACCCAGAACGAACTAATTTCCATCTATTATTTAAACCAATCTTTAGATCAGGCCGCCCTGGCTGTTTCCAAAACAGAAGGGGAAGAAGCCGAAAAGCTACGCACCAGTTTAGTGGGGCTTCTTCTAAAAACTCGAGAGTCTCTTGCCATCCTTAGCGTTGCGCCACAAGAAGAAGTTGAAATCTGGGAAGCCTTTATTGCCAAAATAGATAGCTTGCAAAATTTGATTTTAAATCCAGAAACTCCCCCGAGCGATTTTGCATCCATTGCTGGCAACTCTAATTTGTCTGCAATGATATCCAGAAATATTAATATCCCCAAGTTCGTTAAAACAAATGATGTAGACAGTCTTATTTCTGACGGCCCACAATCGATACCTTTCCCTATAAACAGCCCCGGGGCACGGCATGGATTTTTCCCTCTGGAAGGCCAACATGCTCTGATCGGATGCGAAAGTTGTCATTCTACTGGTCAATACATAGGGACAGCGAACGTGTGTGAAGCTTGCCACGCGACGAATAAACCGGTCGGACACTATCAGGGTGATTGCGCCGCCTGTCATAGCGCAACATCCTGGTCTGATATTCGTTTTGACCATCTCTTGGCTGGTGCTACAGATTGCCAGTCTTGTCACAGTGTCAATAAACCAGCAAATCATCCCGCCGGGCAATGCTCACAATGCCATAGCACATCTGCCTGGCAACCAGCTACATTTAACCACGCCGGGCAGACAGATTGCATCGCTTGTCATAGCGGGAAAAAACCGCCCAACCACTCTACCAAGCAATGTTCTCAATGCCACCTAACCTCTTCATGGGCTGTTTCGGCTGGACATTTTGCTAGTGCAAATTGTCAACTTTGTCACAATCCACCCGCAAAACATTATGTCGGGACGTGTGCGCTTTGCCATCAGAGTACATCCGCCTGGTTACCGGCAAAATTCAATCACGCCGAACAAGTTGACTGTCAGTCTTGCCACAGTCAGAAAAAGCCTGCTGGTCATTCAAGCGGACAGTGTTCGCAATGCCATCTTACATCCGCCTGGCTTCCGGCCAGTTTTGATCATGCAGGGCAAACAAATTGTACTTCTTGTCATAGCCAGAAAAAACCGTCCAACCACTATGATGGGCAATGTTCTCTGTGCCATAAGACATCTGCCTGGCAACCTGCCAACTTTAATCATTTTGGGCAAACAGACTGTCAAAGTTGTCATACGAAAGCTAAGCCCTCCAATCATTTTAGCGGGCAGTGTTCTCAATGTCACAGCACATCAGGCTGGCTACCAGCTAGTTTTGAGCATACGGCAGCTACAGATTGCCAGTCTTGTCACAGTGTTAATAAACCAGCAAATCATCCCGCCGGACAATGCTCACAATGCCATAACACATCTTCTTGGCGACCGGCTACATTTAACCACGCTGGGCAGACAGATTGCATCGCTTGTCATAGCGGGAAAAAACCGCCCAACCATTCTTCGAATCAATGTTCTCAATGCCACCTAACCTCTTCATGGGCTGTTTCGGCTGGACATTTTGCCAGTGCAAATTGTCAGCTCTGTCACAATCCGCCCGCAAAACATTATGTCGGGACGTGTGCGCTTTGCCATCAGAGTACATCCGCCTGGTTACCGGCAAAATTCAATCACGCCGAACAAGTCGACTGTCAGTCTTGCCACAATCAGAAAAAGCCTGCTAATCACTCAAGCGGACAGTGTTCGCAATGCCATCTTACATCCGCCTGGCTTCCGGCCAGTTTTGATCATGCAGGGCAAACAAATTGTACGTCTTGCCATAACCAGGAAAAACCATCCAACCACTATGACGGACAATGCTCGCAGTGCCACCAAACATCTTCGTGGAAGAAGGTATCGGGACATTTTGCCGGAGCAAACTGTCAATCTTGCCATAACAAACCATCCGGACATTATGATGGGCAATGCTCACAATGTCACCAAACATCCTCATGGAAGAAGGTATCGGGGCATTTTGCCGGAGCGAACTGTCAATCCTGCCATAGCAAACCCTCTGGACACTATGATGGCCAATGCTCACAATGTCACCAAACATCCTCATGGAAGAAGGTATCAGGACATTTTACAGGAGCAAACTGTCAATCTTGCCATAGCAAACCTTCCGGTCATTACAGCGGGCAATGCTCGCAATGTCACCAAACATCCTCGTGGAAGAATGTATCAGGCCATTTTGCTGGAGCAAACTGTCAATCCTGCCACAACAAACCATCCGGACATTATGATGGCCAGTGCTCGCAATGTCACCAAACATCTTCATGGAAGAAGGTATCGGGACATTTCGCCGGAGCGAATTGTCAATCTTGTCACACCAAACCATCCGGACATTATGACGGGCAATGCTCACAGTGTCATCAAACATCCTCGTGGAAGAAGGTATCTGGGCATTTCGCCGGAGCGAATTGCCAATCTTGTCACAGCAAACCATCCGGACATTATGATGGGCAATGCTCACAATGTCACCAAACATCTTCGTGGAAGAATGTATCCGGGCATTTCGCAGGAGCGAATTGTCAATCCTGCCATAACAAACCATCCGGACATTATGACGGACAATGTTCACAATGTCATCAAACATCCTCCTGGAAGAACGCATCAGGTCATTTCGCAGGAGCAAACTGTCAATCTTGCCATAGCAAACCTTCCGGTCATTACAGCGGACAATGTTCGCAGTGCCACCAAACATCTTCGTGGAAGAATGCATCAGGCCATTTTACTGGTGCAAACTGTAAAGCCTGTCATAGTAAATCCGGCCACTATAGCGGACAATGTTCGCAGTGCCATCAAACATCATCTTGGAAGAACGCATCAGGCCATTTTGCTGGCGCGAACTGCAAAGCTTGTCATAGTAAATCCGGACATTACAGCGGACAATGTTCACAGTGTCATCAAACATCATCCTGGAAGAATGCATCAGGCCATTTTGCCGGCGCAAACTGTAAAGCCTGTCATAGTAAATCCAGTCACTATAGCGGACAGTGTTCACAGTGTCATCAAACATCTTCGTGGAAGAAGGTATCAAGCCATTTTGCCGGAGCGAACTGCAAAGCTTGTCATAGTAAATCCGGCCACTACAGCGGACAATGTTCACAGTGCCACCAAACATCTTCGTGGAAGAAGGTATCCGGTCATTTCGCTGGCGCAAACTGTAAGGCTTGTCACCGTGGACACACAACCCAACAATGCTCAAATTGCCACAACACAAGCGACTGGGATGACGCTGATGACGATCATAATGGCGGCGGCGGAGGGAAGAAGCACGATGATGATGACGATTAGGATAGAAAAACACTAGGCCTTTTTCGTCAATCAAAAAAAATGGAGAAAAAAATATGAAATCTGGTAATGGCGAACTTTGGCTTTCATTTTTTGCTATTTTGCTGCTCACACTCATCTATGTATTCGTTGTGATTAGCACAGGCTCGATCCCGGCTGCGGGAGAATTCTTCGGGCACTCGCTAGGTATTGCCGGTTTTCTGCTCATGCTTATGACAGAATTCCTCTACACCTTGCGCAAACGCAGTCGCAGTGCCCGCTGGGGGCGCATGTCTGCCTGGTTGAAATTCCATATCGTTACAGGGCTGGTGGGGCCCTATATGGTTCTGCTGCATTCATCCTGGAAATTCAATGGGCTTGCCGGAGTCGTGATGCTCTTTACCGTCATTATTGTTGGTAGTGGTTTTATCGGGCGCTATATTTACACCGCTATCCCCCGCACCGCCGATGGTGTAGCCATGGCAGCCTCCGAATTGGAAAACCGAATCGCCGCCAGCGAAGCAAAACTACAGCATTTGGTCAATGCCAGAGCTTCTACAGTGAACGCTTTGCCCAAAAATCTCGTCACTGCAAATAATACTCGACACACAGCTTTCTTTCTCACCTTTGGCTATGTTTTCTATGAGTGGGAACAACGCTGGTTATGGTGGATACAAAAAAACAAATTGGATCGTTCCCTCCGCCCCCTCATCTCACAACTTGAAAAAATGTTTCAAAAACGTCGTCTTCTGCGCCGTCAAGTAGCGTCTCTCGCCCTCACCCGACAATTGCTCTCGCTATGGCATGCAGTTCACGTCCCCATAGGCGTTGCGCTCTTTGTATCCGCATTTGTTCATATAGCAGCCGCGATCTACTACGCAACCCTACTGCGTTAAAAGATTGGTAGTGGTGCAAGCGAAACGATAAATGCACCACTACCAAAACTCATCTAAAAACGCTTATTCACCTAAAAATACTGTCACCTGAACCTGTTCAACACCTTCAACAGGTAGTGGAATAATATTCCCGTCTACAGGCTTACCATCTACTTCCAACCGGGTATGGTTACCCGCACCTTTTCGTTGGACGTGGATATCGTATCGCACGCCCCGATAGTTGCGTGTTGCCCGAAAAGCATCCCAGCCATTTGGCAGAACAGGTGCTACCTGCAAGCCCGAATATGTCGGTCGGATGCCCAGAATCCACTGCGTGATGGCGACGTAATTCCATGCGGCCGTACCGGTCAGCCATGAGTTCTTGGCTTCGCCGTGCGTGGGCGCATCCTTGCCCGCGATCATCTGGGCATAAACGTAAGGTTCGCAGCGATGCGTATCACTGATTGCTTCGCGCGCCGAGGGGTTGATGCGCGAGTAGTAATCATACGCCTGCTCCCCACGCCCGAGCTTCGCTTCGGCAATCATGATCCAGGGGTTGGTGTGACAGAAGATGCCCGCATTTTCCTTGTAGCCGGGCGGATAGGATGAAATCTCACCCAAGTGGAGATAATATTCCGAGAAAGCAGGTTGCAGCAAAACGATGCCATGCGGGGTAGCGAGATTCTCTGCTACAGCGTTCAGTGTCTTTTCAGCGCGCCCATCGTCAAGCCCCATATCTGCCATAACGCAGATCCCTTGCGGTTCGATGAAGATCTGGCCTTCGTCGTTCTCGCGTGAGCCGAGCGGATTCCCAAAATCGTCGTAGGCACGCCGGAACCAGTCGCCATCCCAGCCGTGCGCCCAGATGGCGGATTCCATTTCGGCGGCGTGGGCTGCATATGTAGCGGGAGCAAGTTCAAAGGAGGACGAACCGCCTTGATCCTGCATCTGCTTGGACAGTTCTGTCATCTCCTTTGCCGCCAGCACAAATAATCCCGCAATAAAGACACTCTCAGCGATCTTGCCATCTTTGCTGGTGGTGGTCTGAAAGGATTGCCCGGGTTCTGCCGAAAAGCAGTTCAGGTTCAGGCAGTCGTTCCAGTCGGCGCGCCCGATTAGCGGCAACCCATGTGGGCCGCGCCTGTCGAGTGTATATTGCAACGCGCGTTGGAGATGGTCTATCAGCGGTGCTTCACTGCCCTCTTTGTTTTCGTATTGAACAGGTTCGGAGAGAATGCTCCAATCGCCGCTCTCCTTGACGTAGGCGGTGACTGCCAGCACGAGCCAAAGCGGGTCGTCGTTGAAGCCGCCGCCAACGGCGTCGTTGCCGCGTTTGGTCAGCGGTTGGTATTGGTGATAGGCGCCACCCGTTGAGAGCTGCGTGGCAGCCAAATCCAAAATCCGTTCGCGCGCGCGTTCGGGGATGAGATGCACGAAGCCAAGCAAATCCTGGCTCGAGTCACGGAAGCCCATCCCGCGCCCCATCCCGCTTTCAAAATAGGACGCCGAGCGGCTCATGTTGAAGGTGATCATGGTCTGGTAGGCGTTCCAAATATTGACCATGCGGTTGGTGTGTTCATCGGGCGTGGAGACGGTGAACTTGCCGAGCAGGTTATCCCAATGCGCGCGCAAGGCTTCAAAGGCAGCATCAACTTGATCGGCTTTCAAATAGCGTTCGATCGTTGGGGTGACATTTTTTTTATTGACCGTCTGTGAATTGGGCGGATCGAATTTCTCATCGCGCGGGTTTTCGTGGTAGCCCAACAGGAAGATGATTTTCTTCTGCTCTCCGGCTTCCAGGTGCACCTTGACCTGTTGCGCGGCAATCGGCTGCCAACCGTGCGCCACCGAATCGGACATTTGGCCTGCTTCCACTGCCGAGGGCGAATCCCAGCCCCGATAGGGACCGAGAAAGGCGTCGCGCTGGGTATCGAATCCGGCTACGGGTTCGGAACAGGCGAAGTAAGCAAAGTGGTCGCGTCGTTCACGATATTCGGTTTTGTGATAGATGACATCGTTGATGATCTCGACTTCGCCAATTGAGTAGTTGCGCTGGAAATTGGTTGAATCATCCATCGCATCCCAAAGGGCGAATTCGACCGCGGCGAAGAGGGACAGATCGGCAGCTTTGTCACGATTGTTAGTGAGTGTGACTTCCCAAATTTCGAGATTTTCGCCAAGGGGCACGAAGTAGCGGGTGCTGGATTGAATGCCCTCGCGCTGGGATTCGATAACCGTATAACCCATCCCATGACGGCAGGTGTAGGAATCGAGCGGGACGCGCATCGGCATCCATGAGGGCGACCAAGCCGAAATTCCTGAGCGGCTCGGATCTTCATCCCGCAGGTAGATGTAGCGCCCACCCATATCCAGCGGCGCGTTGTTATATCGGTAACGTGTCAGGCGGCGCAGGCGGGCATCCTTGTAGAAGGAATAGCCGCCTGCTGTGTTCGAAATCAGTCCAAAATATTCTTCGCTGCCGAGATAGTTGATCCAAGGCAGCGGAGTATCGGGGCGCGTGATGACGTATTCGCGCCGTTCGTCGTCAAAATGTCCGTATTTCATAAGTTTTTACCAGAGATGATGTACCTGTTCTTTAATCATTGAGTCGTAAATTTGCTGAACTGCTGCCATCGTTTCAGTAGAGAAGGCGGGTAGGTCAGCAGCCTGGGCGTTGTCGTGCGCCTGCTGGGAGTTCTTCGCGCCGGGGATGGTGCAACTAACGGCATCAAACATCAAAATCCAGCGTAAGGCAAACTGCGCCATACTCATCCCTTCGGGGACAAGGGCGCGCAGCTTCTCAACCGCTTCAAGACTCAGGTCATAATCGACGCCGGAGAAGGTTTCGCCCATATCGAAGGCTTCGCCGTGGCGGTTGTATTGACGGTGATCGTCGTTGCTAAAAGTCGATTTTTTGCTGAATTTTCCAGTCAGCATACCTGAAGAGAGCGGCACGCGCGCCAAAATGGCGATCTTACGGCGTTGTGCTTCGCGGAAGAAAAGTTCACTAGGGCGCTGGCGGAAAATATTGAAAATGATCTGCACAGATTGTACGTTGGGATATTCAATAGCTTTAAGGGCTTCTTCGACCTTCTCCACGCTAACCCCATAATACTGAATTTTGCCAGCCTGAACCAAGTCGTCAAGCACGCCGAAAACTTCGGGGCGATAAAAGACTTCGGTTGGCGGGCAATGAAGCTGCACAAGATCAAGGCAATCCGTCTCAAGATTTTTCAAGCTACGTTCGATAAAAGCGGTCAGGTTTTCGCGATTGTAGCCATCAGCCACATGCGGGTTCAGACGGCGTCCCGCCTTAGTGATGATGTGAAATTCTTCGCTGCGTTCACGTTTCAATTGCGCAAGCAGCTTTTCGCTGCGTCCATCACCGTAGGCATCCGCAGTATCAAAGAGATTAATGCCTTCGTCCAGCGCGGTGTGCAGCGCGGCGATGGCATCACTCTGCTCCACCTGCCCCCAATCCGCACCAATAGCCCATGCCCCAAAACTGACGGCCGAAACCTGCCAGCCTGTTCGTCCAAATTCTCTATATTTCATGTCCTACTCCACAAAAGTCGGTTTTAATAAGGGATACTATGCACGTTAAGGAAGGCTTTCGCCACGTCCAGCCAGAAACAAGCGATACCAATCTTCACGAGTTAAGCTGACCGTATCTGCTTCGCATGCAGCCAGCAAGCGTTTCGGGTTGGTTGTGCCTGGCAAGGGCTGAATTCCAGCGGGGTGGCGAAGTATCCAAGCGATAACGATCGCTTCAGGGCTGACACCTTTTTCTACTGCCATTTCAGCGACTACACGCGCTGCCTTTTGTACTTTTTCACCATCATTGGGATCAGGGTTGCCTGAGAGTCTGCCGCGAGCAAGCGGAGACCATGCCTGGATCGTGATGTCATGCAAACGACAATATTCTATCAAATCGTTATTGCGCACCAGAAGGGGATTATTCTGATTTGAAATAATACCTGCGTCCAGCAGATGGGTGTGGAGCAGATTGAACTCCATCTGATTTGTGACGAGTGGCTGGTCGAGATATTTTTGCAAAAGCTCAATTTGCCCGGCTGTGTGATTACTGACCCCAAACCAGCGCACCTTGCCGGCCTGTTTCAGTTCATCAAAGGCGCGAGCAACTTCTTCAGGTTCCACAAGCGGATCGGGGCGATGCAGCAAAAGAACATCGATGTAATCGGTCTGCAATCGTTTCAAGCTACCCTCTACGGATGCAACGATGTGCTCATAGGAAAAATCGAAACGATGCAATGGCGGGGCAAAACGGATACCGCATTTGCTTTGCAGATAAATCTGCTCGCGCAGGCTCGGGGAATCTTTCCAGAGATCGGCAAAAACTTCTTCTGACTTCCCCTTGCTGTAAATATCTGCGTGATCAAAGAAGTTGATGCCTGCATCAAGTGCAGCATGGACAACATTCATCGCAGATTGACGCACAGAATCTGTAAGCGGGGCATCATCCCATGAGCCACCGATCAGCATTGTGCCATATCCAATTCTCGAAACATTCAGATCGGATTTTCCCAAACGATAGGTTTGCATATTCTCTCCTTGAACTAATTGAAACTTATTGTTGGATAACGTGGCGCAGGTTGACCATCGCAAAAGCGATGAAGTATGCGCCCATAAAGTAAGCGTCTTTCCGATCAAACCTTATCAACAGCGCCTTGAATTTATCGATCCAGGCAAACGTTCTTTCACAAGTAAAACGGCGTTTATAGACTTCAGCATCGAAAAAGCGTTTACGTCCTCGCTTTGTTGCTTTACGGTTGCGTTTGTTCTCGTCGATATTTGGTAGGACGCCGTGATTGAAGCAAGTTTTACGGGTATCTTTGGTGTAAAATGCTTTGTCAGCATTGAAAAAAGCACCTTGAAATTGAAGAGAAAGCCCTTTCAGCGATTTGAATATCTCTTGTAAATGCGGCTTGAGATTGTAAGCATCGTTGTGATTGCCCGCAAGCAACCCTGTTGAGGCAACGATGAAACCATTTCCATCTGTCACTGGTAATACGTTAGTCGTCTTGGCTTTCTTGCGTCCCTGATAAGCAACGGATTCGCCGCCTTTCTTGGCGATAGAATGAGTGCCGTCCAAATTTAGTTCAGATAAATTCAAGTCGTCTTTTATTGTCAAAATGCTGCCTTGCCAGACTTTTTCAAGGCTACCGTCTCTGCTCCACTTGCGATAATGGTAATAAACTGCGTAATGACTGATTTCTTTTTGTCTGGAACCATCTTCTGATGGCATGATCGGGAGCATCTCCCATTGGCAGCCTGTGTGAAGCTTGTAGAGAATGTAGTTGAAGACTTTATATAGGGGAATGCTACACTCATAACCTCGTTTCGCTACTGAAATGTAAGGACGAATATGATCGTCAAATGCCTTTTCTGTTAGACTCGTTGGTATCGTGCTCATGGCTGAACTCCTTTGCTGTGGGTTGTCTCAACAGCCATGATGCACGATTTCATTGATCTTGAAAAGTTTCAATTACTTCCTTATAAACACACACTGAATCCCTGATTGAAAACGATTAGGGCTTCAGTAAAACTTGATGGATTACCTACCCAGAAGTGAATTGATTTCCTGTAGTTGGTCAGCGTCTAGCGGACCTAACTCCAGTGCCCCACAATTCTCTTCGACTTGCCTGACCGTGCGGAAGCCGGGGATCGGAATGGTCTGTTTGCTGCGCGCCCAGAGCCAGGCAAGTGCGCCTTGCGGGAGACTGCGTCCGCCGCTGGTCAGGATTTCGCGGATGCCTTCGACCTTTTTGAAATACTCAGGGCTGGGTTTTCCATCTTTGAAGTATTTCATCCATTCGGGGCTTTTTTCGCCACGCACATCGTCTGTAGAGGGCTGGGTACTGGCTGTGTATTTGCCGGTCAGCAAACCCATTGCAAGCGGGCCACGATTGATGGCGGCGAGATTGTATTTCTCGCAGATATCGATCACGGCGGGATTATCATCGAGCACGTTCAATTCGAGCTGGATAGATGTACAGTTTTCACCTTGGGCGAAGACTTCAGCACGGTCGGAGAAGTCGGTGCTCCAGCCATAGGCACGAATTTTGCCCTCTCTGACGAGTTCTTCCAGTGTTTCGCGGACGGGCTCGGCCTGATCGGCAGGATAGCCATTGTCGTGGAATTGGTAGAGGTCAATATAGTCGGTCTTCAGACGGCGCAGGGAATCTTCACAGGCGGAGCGGATATCGTCAGGTGCGCAACTTGCGCCAGTCACCTGACGGGTTTCTTCATCGAAGATGGCGTTGAACTTTGTGGCTATGACGATCTGCTCGCGCATCCCCGCAAAAGCTTTTGCCAGCACACGTTCGCTGTGCCCCGCGCCATAGACATTGGCTGTATCAAAGAAATTGACACCTAAATCGAGAGCACGGTGAATCGCGCGGATCGATTCATTATCGTCCACGACGCCCCAGCCCAGCGGAGTGTTACCATCCCAGAAGGGGCCGCCGATCGCCCAGCAGCCCATGCCGAGGGCGCTGATTTCGATATTAGAACGTCCAAGTTTGCGCGTGTATGTCATTTTTTTCTCCTGTCTAATGAACAAGTATTTCAGAACCGTGCAATGTGATGCCTTTACGACAACCCATTCTCTTGTATGACTTGCTTATACCATTTCGCGCTGGATTTCGGGATGCGTTCCAGCGTTTCATAATCCACATAGACCATGCCAAAGCGTTTGGAGTAGCCATAGGCCCATTCAAAATTATCCATCAAAGACCAGGCAAAATATCCCTTGAGAGGGACGCCGATTTTAATAGCATCATGCGCTACGGCAAGATGACGTTTGATATAGGACAGGCGTTCAGGATCATCCACCTGACCATCAATGACCTCGTCGGGGAAGGCGGCACCATTCTCGGTCACATAGATAGCAGGAAACTCGTAGTCAAAGTGCAGACGCCCTAAGAGCTTATAGAGACCTTGAGGGTAGACTTCCCAATCCATTTCGGTGATTTCGCTGCCACGCCGCAGGGTGATGGGGAGATTCTCTTCCGCTTTTTCGTCACGGACAATGCCGCGGGTGTAGTAGTTAATGCCCAAAAAGTCGATCGGCACAGCGATCGTTTCCATATCGCCGGACAAGACAAAGTCCAGGGGCGTGCCGTAGCTATCCAATATATCTTGTGGATAGCCGCGTCCCACCAGCGGATCAAGGAAGAAGCGGTTGATATATCCATCCACCCAGGTTGTTAGCTTGCGATCGGCAATGCTGGGAGAAGCGGGTTGATGCACCCCTAGATTCAGGGTGATGCCGACTTTTGCATCCGCAGCATTGGCGCGGGTGATTGGGACAGCTTTGCCGTGCGCGAGCAAAAGGTGATGGGATGCGGCAACGGCTGCGTTCATATCGGTGAGACCAGGGGCATGCTCGCCCTCCTTGTAACCGATGAATGCGCTCACCCAGGGTTCATTGAGGGTGATCCAATTTTTGACGCGGTCGCCCAAAGCATGTGAGATAGCTTCGGTGTACTCAAGAAAGGCATCGACCGTGGAGCGAACAGTCCAGCCGCCTTCGTCTTCTAAAACCTGTGGCAAGTCCCAGTGATAGAGCGTGACCCAAGGTTCGATGCCAGCTTCGAGAAGGGCATCGACTAAATTACTATAAAAATCGATCCCGGCCTGATTGATCTCGCCGCGCCCTTTGGGCAGAATGCGAGGCCAGGCAATTGAGAAGCGGTAGGCTTTCAGCCCAAGTTCTTGCATCAAGGCAACATCTTCGCGCCAGTGGTGGTAATGATCACAACCTACATCGCCGGTGTCGCCATCTTGAACCTTGCCAGGGGTGTGACTGAAACGATCCCAGATGCTCTCGCCTTTGCCATCTTCGTCCCATGCCCCTTCAATCTGATACGAGGCCGTTGCCGCGCCCCAAATAAAATCTTGTGGAAATTCTTTTCTATTACTCATTGATGATCCTTTTTAGTCATTACTTCTGTTCAATACAGCATTGTGGGTGAAGCGCTGTATTGAGCCATTTACAGCGTGGCATCCCAATAACCACAGAATGGGTCAACCGGGTTGATGCCCTTGAAGGGAGATTTTCCCAGTAGTTTTTCCACCACCGCTTCAACAATATATTCGCTGGATGTGTATCCATTGATAAAGGTCTTCACCATGGGAACATCCTGTAAATGGTAGGGGTTATCCACCGAAACAAAGACAGTCGGGATGTCCTGAACGAATTTAGGGACATCTGCTCCCATAGGTTGTGCCCAATTGATCCGCACGGTGGTCTGATTGCTGGCAGTTTTCAGGCTGGCAAAATACAAGACCAAATCATAATCATTCAGCATCCCCAATGGTTTTCTCATCAAGTCGCTGTTCCACATATCACTGCCAGCGAATTCTTCATAATCGAATTTGTTGACTTCAAAGCCATTTTCTGTGAGCAAGTCGATAAATTTCGGATGGATGCCCCCGCCTTCATCCATATAACCGCCTTTGTCGCCGAGGACATAGAGTAAAATTCGTTTGTGCTTTTCCACTGATAGGGGCAAGATATGCTGGGTATCTTTAACCAAGGTGACCGCTTTATCAGCACATTCTCTAGCCCACTCCTGATGTTCAGCATTATTCAACACCGAAAGGGCGGATTCTTCAGGAACCAAGTCGCCTCGCTGCTTCTGGTGCAGTTTCAAAGAAGCCTTAAGCGCCAGAATTCGCATCACGGCTTCGTCCAATCGCTCCATTGAAAGAGTGCCATCTTGAACACCTTTGAGCATAAATTGGTAATCTTGTTCCAGATTCATTGCAAACAGGAAAATATCGCACCCGGCAGCAATTGAAGATGGAACGGCTTTCTCACGCGGCATGACGGCTGTCATGCCGGCCATCGAGGTCGCATCAGTAACAATCAGACCGTTAAAACCAAGTTGTTCACGCAATAACTGTTCATTCAACTCTGGAGCCAATGAGGCTGGCATAATTTCTGCGTCCAGGATACCGGGTCTCAGTTTACGGGAATACGCGGGCTGCATAATATGAGCCGCCATGACAGTTTTGGCTCCCGCGTCAATCATGCCTTTGTAGACCATCCCATAGGTAGCATCCCATTCTGCGACAGAAAGCGTGTTCACGCTGGTGACGAGATGCTGGTCACGCCCATCCACACCATCGCCAGGCCAGTGCTTAATCGAAACGGCCAGACCGCTTTCGTTGAGTCCGTTCATGTAGGCCTGTCCCATGCGCAGCACCCGCTCTGGATCAGAGCCATAGGTGCGCGTGTTAGTAATGGGATTATGGTGGTTGTAGTCGATATCAATAACCGGAGCAAATGCCCAATTACAACCTACGGCCTGCGCTTCCCGACCTGCGATCAAACCCAATCGGTAAGCCATATTTTGGTCATCAGCTGCCGCGATTTGTAGCTGTGTGCCAAAGGATGTGCCATCCAGCGCGATACCATCGCCGCCACGTTCCAGATTGGCTGCCAACAAGAGCGGGATTTCGGCCTGATCTTGCAAGGTGCGGTGAAGATTCTGCACGTCAGCGCCGGGGAATGGGCGTGACATATAACCGCCCGGTTTGATGCCAACATCACGATTCTTTTCCAGCGTATCGTTCGGATCAGGATTGGTGATGACCAGGCAAAAAAGCTGTCCAATTTTTGTTTCCAGATCCATGCCAGACAAGGTTTGCTCAACCCATTGAATATCCTGAGCGGACAGGAAAAAGGGTTTGTTTTTAAGAAGTTCAGTGTTCATAGTCTTTATCACCATATATGGGCTAGTTCTAAAGTGAGCCTCATACATCCGTTACTACAAAGCTAAAAAATAAGCTCCTAATATTATTGCGCCAACGCAGGTTCCAAGGTTTTCCTGCGCTGCTGGAGCATGACGAGGAAGACCAGCCCGTTGATAGCAAAGCTGGCAAAGACAAGCAGCGGCATGCTCTCTGCGCCGAAGCGTTCGATTGCCAAGCCGGTTAGCCAGGGCAGGACAACGCCACCAAGACTATCACCGAGAATGATGATGCTGCTGATCGTGGCGGTCAGTTTAATGGATTGTCCTGCTAGGTTGTAGCCTGTTGCCCAGACAGGTGCCATGAAAAAGCCAATGCCGATGGTGGCTGCCCAAAGCAGGTTGATGGACTGCGGTACGGCAATTGCCAATGCCAGCGCACTCAGCCCACCCACAAAGGCGACCGAAAGCATATGCTCCGCTTTGAGGCGTGCGGCAGCCACAATAGAGATGGCGCGCCCGATGGTAAAGGAAAGCCAAAAGCCTGAAGAGAGATAGGCGGCTTGGGTGGCGTCTGCCAGGTTGAGGGTCAGGGCGTAGGTGTAGATCCAGTTGCCAAAAGCGATTTCCGAGCCGACATAGAAGAAAAGGAAGAGCATCGCGATGACGATCATCGGCAGGAGCTTGCGCAGATTGCTTTTTGCTTCGGCTGTGCTCTCGGTTTCTTCGGGAAGTTTGGGGCTATTCGGCAGGAGGAGCATCCACAAGGCGATTGGGAGCGCGATGCCTCCAAGCACCCAGTAGGCGTGTTGATAGGTGCCGCCCAATTTCAGGATTTGGGCAAAGATCGTTGGCGCGAGGAAAGCGCCGACACCAAAGGAAAAATGCAAGCCGTTGATGTAGGGGCCAGCATCCTTTTTATGCGTCCACATCAGCAGCGTATTGGAGCCGTTATTGATGATGCCTGTGGGCAAGCCGCTGAAGAAGGCGATGGTTAGCAGAAGCGGTAAACTACTCGTCAGTGGCATCAGGATCAGGGTGATGGCACTGGTCAGTTGCGCCAACCCGAGGACGAGATGCCCGTTCTTGACGCGATCATAAACGCGTCCGCTCAAGACGGTACCGAGTATCCCGCCGACTGAGCTCAATAAAAAGAGCGCGCCAATCGCACCGAGAGTGCTGCCCGTCTGCTCTGCCAACGAAGGCAGAGCGGGGCCTGTGATGCCCAAGCCAAATCCCATACCGATAAAGACGAGATAGTAGCTGAGCGTGTTGCGGAGTTTTATGTTTTTCGTCACGCTATTTAATGTCCTTTAGAAAAGTGTTGAGTGCAGCCAGACACTTGGGATATTACTTGCCGCGGATGCCATGTCCCGTAGCGAGATCGCTCGTGTCCTCATCTTTGATAATTGCTCCCAAAGCAGGATGCCCGGTGAAATATATTGAAGTCCAATTATTCATAGTTACACGTCCAGTCCCTGAGCGGAGATGTTCAACTGCGCTCTTTATCGTTCACTCCGCTCAGGAACTGCTGTTTTTTCTTAAGCGCTATGCGCCTGTTCCAGCATCTCGACGACGAGGTCTTCGGGATGTTTGGGGAGCGCATCCGGCATAAACATCAGCACACTGACGAGCGGCATATCGCCGAACATGACCATAATGTCCAGACCGAGGGCGCTGTCAGTGCTGTTGCCAGTATCGTAGCGTTCGTTGTCGCTATCGCCGCCGAACATTTGTTGGGCAGCAGCTTCGACCTGTGACAAGAGGGGGCCGACGATGGCTGCACCGCGCGGGTCTGCCATCCATTCGTTGATGGTCGATTCGTTATCGAGGATGCAGGGTAATTCGACAGTCGATTCGAGCGTTACGGTGAGGGTTTCGCGGATGTCAGCGGCATTGGCGGCAATCAGGATGTCGAATTCGCCGTCTTCGGTGATCCATTGGTTATGTTCGGGGTGGTAGAAAGCGAAAGCACGGAAGTCCAGGTTAACGGAAACGGTTTTGGTTTCGCCGGGTAGCAGATCCACTTTTACGAAGCCCTTCAACTCTTTTTCGGGGCGTACCAAGCCAGATACACGGTCGTGCACGTAGAATTGAACAATCTCTTTGCCTGCCACGTCGCCTGTATTGGTGACATCGACCGAGACGGTACATCCATCCACATCTTTGAAATTTTCGGCTGAAATTTTGGCATTGCTATACGAGAAAGTGGTGTAGCTCAAGCCGTAGCCAAAGGGGAATTGGACGGGCATTTCTTTGCTGTCATAGTAACGGTAGCCGATGAAAAGACCTTCACCATAGCGGACTGCGCCCGCTTCACCGGGCCAGTTTAGATGGGCGGGCGTGTCGCTAAGTTTGAGCGGAAAGGTTTCGGCCAGTTTGCCGGAGGGGTTGACCTTGCCGAAGAGAATATCGGCGATGGCAATACCGCCAGCCTGTCCCATCATCCAGCCCTCGAGCACGGCGGCGACATCGTCGATCCAGGCGCTCACGGCAACGGCGGCGCCGTTGTTCAGGATGACGACGGTGTTGGGCTGCACGGCCGCGACGGCTTTGATAAGGGCGGTCTGCTGGTCGGTCAGGTCGAGGTCGGTGCGATCGTAGCCTTCGGATTCTTTGAAGGTCGGCAGAGCGATGTAGAGCAGGGCAACATCAGCCTCTTTGGAAAGGCCAACAGCTTCGTCGATCAGGTCTTGGCGGAAGGTATCGTCTTCTGGGTAGCCTGTGGCGTAGGTTAGTTCGGCATTGCTTGCTTGAGTCTGGAGTTCCTTGAAAGGCACGGAAACTTTGGTCGGGTTGATGTGCGAGCTGCCACCGCCCTGGAAATGGGCGTTCTCGGCGGAGCGACCGATGACCGCGATTTGCTGCTGCTCCTTGAGCGGGAGCAAGCCGTTGTTCTTGAGCAGCACCATCCCCTCAGATGCTGCCTGAGCAGCAAGCATGTGATGGGCGTCGATGTCAAATTTACCGCCTTTGGGTGTTTCGGCTGCCATCATGACGATGCGCAAAATGCGGCGCACGGATTCATCAAGGACGGCCAAGTCGAGTTCGCCGCTTTCGACGGCAGCAACCACTTCCTTGACACGGCGTTCTTGCGGCCCGGGCATTTCCCAATCCAAGCCACCTTTCAGAGCGGCGACACGGTCACGGACAGCACCCCAATCAGAGACAACCAAGCCTTTGAAACCCCATTCATCTTTCAGAATTTTGTTGAGCAATTTATCATGCTCGGAGGCAAAGGTGCCGTTGACCTTGTTGTAGGCACACATCACCGACCAGGGTTGGGCTTCTTTGACAGCTTTTTCGAAAGCGGGCAGATAAATTTCGCGCAGAGTGCGCTCATCGATTTCGGCACTGATGCTGAAACGCTGGTATTCCTGATTGTTGGCGGCATAATGTTTGAGCGAGGTACCCACGCCCTTGCTCTGAACGCCGTTGATGAAGTTGGCTGCCAACTCACCCGCCAAATAGGGATCTTCGGAGAAATACTCAAAGTTGCGTCCACCGAGGGGGGAGCGTTTCATATTCACGCCAGGGCCCAACAAAACGTCAACGTTCAGGGCAACACTTTCCTCGCCGAGCGCCTCGCCCACTTGGCGAAGCAGGTTGACGTCCCAGCTTGATGCGAGGCTGGATGCGGTCGGGAAGCAGGTTGCGGGCAGACTTCCTCCGCCCATCACGTGGACATCAGGGATACGCCGCACACCGTGCGGGCCATCCGAACAGGTCAATTCAGGCACATCCAGTCGTTCAATGGGTGTCGTTGTCCATGCACTGGCGCCAGTACACAGCGCCGCTTTTTCTTCGAGAGTCATTTCTGACATAATGGTTTGGATGTCTTTCATGTTTATCTCCTTGTGAAAGTTTTTTACTTATGGCTTAACGTGTGGCAAAGGAATCGTAGACCGAGCGCACGCGTAATTTTGCTTCTGCTTGTTTCGCATCCCAACCAGATGGGAGCGGGCAGCGGATAGTGATGGGGCATCCAGCGGGGAGATCGAAGTAGTTGTCGCTGAAGATGATGTCGGTTTCGTCAAAAGACAGCTCGACGAGACGGGCGAGGGATTTGGCGCTCAGTTCAATATTGAGTTCTTCACCATCCACACTCAGGGATGTGGAAATCTGCGGATCGCTCAAGGAAAGATGCTTGGTCGGCGTGAAGTAGGCAGTTTGGCGAGAAAGGAGTTGGTCGCCGTTAAAAAGTTCGGCAACGAAAACCAGTTCACGGCTGGTGTTGTCGGTAACCTGCTCGGAGAAATCCAACGCTGAGATAAGGGAAGCAGATTGAGGCTCCGCGTGAACCGCTTCTTCCCCGGAAAGCAGGACTTCGCCAGAGAGAGTCTCCAGCGACCAGCGCAGCATCCCGTTAAAATCTTCCAGCAATTCATTTGTGATGTAAACATCCTGCTGTGGCGGCTTATCCTCGATGGAAAGTAGCAGCGGCGCATAAAAACGACGGGATGCATAATGGAGCGCCTTCCAGCGCCCGAAATAGTCGAGGCTCGACCACGAAGCAACAGGCCAGCAGTCGTTAAGCTGCCAGTAAAGTGTGCCTGCCACGCGCTGCGGGAAACGCCGCCAATGCTCCACGCCGTAGCGGATGCCTTCGGCTTGCAGCACCATGCTCAGATAGACCAGAGATTCAAAATCCTTCGGCAAACGGAAGGTGTCGAGCATCTGCCCAACCATCAGCGAGTTACCGCTGTCGTTCTTTTGATGCTGCTCCATGATGTAGGAGGTCATATTCCAGTCAGCTTCGTCGGCGAAGGTTTTAATGGTCGCCATTGGGGGCAGCGCCTGGAAACCAAACTCGCTCATAAAGCGCGGGAACTGGTCGCGGTAGGCAGTAAAAGGTTTGCGTCCGTGCCAGACATCCCAATAATGGGCATCGCCCTGTTTTTGCCCGTTGACATCGTTGAAGGGCGTATCCGACGAGGGTGAGCTGGGCCAGTAAGGGGTATCAGGATCGAGGGCCTCACACCATTCTGGCAAGGTTGTATGGAAGAATTTCAGATAAGCGTCCATCAAGACTTTCCAATCGTCGAGCAGCTTGCGCTCGCCGACTTGCTCCAGCAGGAAGCCCAAAGCGGGGAACTGCTCCACCATCGCAGGCAACTCTTCTTCCATCGGATGCTCTGCCCAGCCCCAGCTTTCCCACCCCCATTCCATCTCGTTATTGCCGCACCATAGTGCAAGGCTGGCACGGTGACGCAAACGCTGCATATTCTCTTCGACCTCTATGCGCACATTCTCAAGGAATGCGGCGTCATCGAGCTGGTAAATACTGCACGAGAAGATGAAATCCTGCCAAACCAAAATACCGTATTGATCGCAGAGATCGTAAAAACGCTCTTCCTCGTAAAAACCACCGCCCCACACCCGCAGCATATTCTGATGCACGGCTGCGGCATCGGCAATCAACTTCTCGAGCAGCTCATCTGAGATGCGCGTTGGAAAAGAATCGGCAGGAATCCAGTTTGAGCCTTTCGCAAAGATCGAAATCCCATTGACGACAAAAACAAAGGACTCGCCCCACTCATCCGGCTGCTGACTTAACTCAAGAGTACGCAAGCCGAGTTGATATTCGCGCGTTTCGAGCAGGATGTCATCCTGATGCAGTTCGACACTGACCTGATAAAGATGCTGCTCCCCGTAGCCGTTCGGCCACCAAAGTTGCGGCGCGACGACCTCGACCTCCAACTTGCTTCCGTTATCTAAATTAAGTGCCGCGCTCTTTTCAAAGGTCTGCCCATCGGGCGCGACGAGGCGCAGGGTTGCCGAACGAGGCGCATCACCCCAGTTTTCAAGGCTGATCTGTGCCGAGACGGTCACTTTGCCATTCTCATGCTTTTGGGTGAGATGAACGTCATCAATCCGCGCGCCCTGATAGCCTTCGAGCCGAATATCTTTCCAAACACCGATCGGCGGGAGTTGGGGACCCCAATCCCAACCAAATTGGGAGGGCGCTTTGCGCAGATGTGGCCCACCAGTGATAGCTTGTGCCACGCCTTTCATCGGGCGTTCCGCTTCTTGTGCGGTAACAAATTGAACGGGAGAAGCGAAGTCGATTTGTAGCTCGTTGTCAGCATCCTTGAGCAAGGATTTCACATCCCAGCGATATTGGCGGAACATATTATCCGTTTCGCCCAAAACTTCACCATTCAGCGTGACGGTTGCCAACGTATCCAGCCCATCACAAACCAACCAGACTTGCGGCTGATCGAGAAACTCGGCATCCACAGCGAACGCATAGCGATATTTCCAGTCGCTCTCGGCGACCCAAGCAACGTGCTTTTCATTGTCGCCTACGAAGGGATCGGGGATGCGCCCGAGGGCGAGCAAATCAGTGTGGACGCCGCCCGGGACAGTGGCGGGCAGCCATTCTTCGGTATTAGCCTGACGAAATTGCCAGGCGCCAGTGATGGATTGTTTTGTAGTCATTACTTCTCCTAAAAAACTGGTTCTACCAGCATTTGTGGTTTATCTCAGAAATCACTTGTAGTAAGACCGCATAAATAACCACTAAAGTGATTACTACCAGGCAAAATGGACATTTTGGTCATACCCTCATACACCATTAGATGCAGAAAAAAACACCACAAAGCCACGAACGAACACAAAAGAAAATAACTAACTTTGTGATCTTTGTGGTCTTTGTGATGAAGGGATAGTAATCAACTAGGTAAGTAACCGATTAGACGGTCGAAAGATCCCATTCTTCGTAGATTTTCGGGACGTCGTTAAGCAGACGTTTGGTATAAGGCTGGCGAGGATTCAGGATCACATCTTCTGCCGGACCACTTTCGACAAAGAGACCTTTTTCCATGATGTAAACCGTATCCGAAACATAGTATGCCAAGCCAATATCGTGCGTAATAAAAATGGTCGTCATTCCAGTTTCTTCGCGCAACTTCAGTAAATAGTCCAAAATCGTGGCGCGTGAGCTGGCATCGATCATCGAAGTCGGTTCGTCTGCAAGGAGGATTCTTGGCTTCAAAAGGAAAATGCGGGCAATCATTAAACGTTGCATTTGCCCACCCGAAAGCTCAAAGGGATACTTATTGGTCAATTCTTCGAACTTCAGATTGACAAAGCTACAGGCTTCCGTCATCATCGCAACTTTTTTCTCTTTCGAGAACTTTGCCCCGCCGCGCATACGAATGCAATCCAGAAGGACGGAGTCGATTTTGTTAAAGATGTTATAGGAGGAAAAGGGGTCCTGAAAGATCGCCTGGATATTCTGCCAGTATTCTCTTTTCTTCTTCTGGCTGCGAATATCACGCGGCTTGCCCAAGAAGCTAATCTCACCCTCTGTGGTGCTAATCAAGCCCAAGAGCATTTTCGCCAAGGTCGTCTTTCCACTTCCCGACTCACCCACGATCGAGATAATCTCGCCTTCATAAAAGTCGAAATCAACGTGATCAACAGCAAGGGTTTTCTGATTGCCAAGACCAAATATCTTGGTAAGTCCACGTCCGCTTAGGCAGGGTTTCTTTTCACTAGTCATTTTGTTCAGCCTCCTTCGCGTACATTTCTCTTAATTCATTTTCAGGAATAATACAGCGATAGGTACGATTCCCTTCAATTTCGCGGATATTAACGGAAACACCCCGACATTCAGCCGTTGCGTATTTACAACGTTCAGCAAACCGACATCCCGATGGTGGGTTCTTCAAGTTTGGTGGCACGCCAGGAATCGCGGTCAACTTTACATCTCGTAAACCCCTCTCGGGCACGATGATCGATCCCATTAAGCCTTTGGCATAGGGATGAACGGGGTCAAAAACCGCCGCTTTGGCAGGAGCGCGTTCCACGATCTGACCGGCATACATGACCATAATATCGTCAGTAACGTTGTAAAGCAGCGGAAGCTCATGAGTGATAAAGATCAAAGAGCTAACGAGGCCATTGTCCATCAGGTCGCGCAACATTTTAATGACCATCTTTTGGGAGGTCACATCCAGTGCGGAGGAGGGCTCATCGGCGATCAGAATTTTTGGCATAAGCAAGACAGAAATTGCGATGACAGTGCGCTGTTTCATGCCGCCGGAAAGTTCAACCGGGTATTTTTGGAGCACTTCTTCAGGAAGCCCAACCGTTTCAAATAACTTTTTGGCACGGTCGTAAATATCTTTTTTGGTAATGTAAAGATCGTGCGCTTTTAGAACATCTTCAATAAAGTTGATGATTTTGCGCGTTGGGTTGAGCGCGTTCATCGCAGCTTGGGGGATATAGGCAATTTCATTGCCCAGAACCGACTTGCGGATGTCATCTGGTTTCATTTTGGAGATGTTTTTCCCGTTGATGAGAATTTCACCGCTTGAGTAGTGCAAAGGCGGGAAGTAATAGCCCATCAAGCTAAGCGCCAGAGTGGATTTGCCGCAGCCCGATTCGCCTGCAATGCCAAGCGATTTGCCTTCTTCCAGTTTTAATGAAACGTGGTCGACAGCGTAAATATCTTCTCCGAAGCGGGTAATATATTTGGTGGTAAGCTCTCTTACCTCTAATAGTAGATCTGACATGGCAAGCTCCTATTCTCTCAACGCAGGATTGAATACCTGATCGAGACCGGTATTCATCAGGTTCATAGAGAAGGTGATCATGGCAATGGTGATAATTACGGGGAAATATGCCCACCATTTCCCCATGATATGTGCCTGATAGATCATGGCCCATTGCATCATCAAGCCCAGCGTTGGCATGTCCGTCGTTCGCGGCCCCAACCCGAGAATGGATAGCCCTGCTTCAGCAAGAATGCCCGAAGAAATTTGCAAGATAAGTGCCATCACCACATAAGAAGCGATGTAGGGCAAAATATCAGCGAGAATAATATGCGTGATGGAGTGACCGGACAACTTCGACAAGTTAACATGGTCCCGATTACGAAGCGAAATCACCTGTGAGCGGACTGCTCTGGCCGTCCACACCCAAGATGTAAAGCCGATTACCATAGCAACTGTGAACGCTCCACGTTTGTCCTGCCCAATGCTAAAGGAGATCAAAATGAGCAAGACAAAGCTGGGGATAACTGTAAAGAGGTTGGTGATGAACATAATTACATCATCGACAAATCCACCGACGTAGCCCGATATAAGCCCAAGCACCAAACCGATTAGTGTGGCAACGACTCCAGCCACGAAGCCAATCTGCAGGGAGACACGGGTGGCGGCAACCAATTCTGTTAGGACATCTCTGCCAAAGTTATCGGTACCCAGTGGCAATACACGGACGTTCGCGACTTCACCGACATTCACATAATCCGTAGAAAGAACTGTCTCAACTTCTTCAAGCACACCTGTATCCGAATTTACTGCGGCAATACTAAAGCCGTCATCCTCATTTCCTAACAATCCCGTCAGAGTAGTGTTCAAACGAATATAGTAATTTCGGTCGGCATTGGTCATGCCGGGAACTCTTTTGGTCGAATCATAGTTGCTAAACCATTGATCGAGGAGTTGTTCGGTATTTGCCAAATCAATTTCGGCTTCCGGAACGCCAGCGCCAACCAGCCATTTTTGGATGGCAACACGATCTTCTTCGCTTATTTTGCTGGTAATCCGCTTGTTAGCGGCTTCATCCAAATCAAGAGTGTGTACCGGGGCGCTTAAACTGTCGTAAACACTGACATAAATCCCGGGTTCAAAAAAGGTTCCCTGAGCAATGATCTCCAAAGGGGGATCCGGCACAAAGATCGGATAGATAAATACGCCCAGCAAAATCGCGGCAAAAATAGCAAAGCCAACGACAAATTTGCCAGAGCTGAAAACACTTTTAAGCATATGTTTCATCGCAGTACCTTCCTCTAGTCCGCCTGTGCCGCTTTAATACGCGGATCAAGGAAACCGTAAATGATTTCGATCAAAAAGTTCGCAGCCAAGACCATGATCGTAATAATAAGCGTGGTTGCCGAGATTAAAGGATAATCTCCACCCAAGACTGCCGTCAGGATCGTGGAACCAAGACCAGGGTAGCTAAAGATGATCTCTGCAACCAGTGCCCCACCAACCATAGTGCCGATGGACAAAGCCAAGCCTGTAATCTGCGGCAGCATCGCGTTACGGAATACGTAACTAACGATCTTGCGATCTTTGATACCCATAAAACGGCTGTATTTGACATAATCTGCGTTTAACTCATAGATGGACATGGAACGCATACCAATCGCCTGACCACCGATCGTGATCAAAACGATTGACCAGAAAGGTAATTGGTAATGAACAAAAACAGACCAAATAAATTCCCAGCTCATATTCGGTATCAGGTCGAAACCATAGCCCCCCGAGGTTGGAAACCATTTCAACGTTACGGAAAAAATGACCAGCAAAATCACAGCCATACCAAAAGCAGGTAAATTACTGATAAAAATACTAACGGGCATGAGTACTTTATCAAAGCCTCCTTTAAGATAGGCTGCCAAGGCACCAAGTGTATTACCGATCAGCCAACCTATAATAATGGCAGGAAATTGCAGCCCAATGGTCCATAAAATGGAGGAGCGGATGACATCTGCAACAGTTCGGGGGTACTGAGCAATTGAGAAACCAAAGTCACCGTGAAGTACGTTTCGCATGTAGATAAAGAATTGTTCGATGATGGGTTTGTTTGTGCCAAAGAGTTCTGTATATTGTTCGTAAATCGCCTGTACTCCAGACGAGTTACTCATCCCTTGTGCCATTCTCGAGACAATGGCGGCGACAGGGTCGCCTGGCATTAGGCGAGGAAGAATGAAATTCAAAATAAATGCAGCAACGAGTGTTACGATGAACCAAAGAACCTTATTGAAAAAATATTTTTGGTACCCTTTCAAAATAGCCTCCTTATCAAAATAAGACAGCCATGCCCCACAAAAGTGAGGCATGGCTGTTTTTAGTGCAGGATGCTTACGGGTTGACTAACTCGAGGTTATAGAGACCTGCGATGCTCCAACCGTCAGTCAGATCCAACGGGGGAACAGGAGGATTGGTACCATCCCCTTCGTAGGGGAAGTTAGTCCAAACACTCTCGTTCACGGTGTGGAACGCTTGAGGGCGATACATCAGGGTGAAGGAGGGAACATCGGTCAGATAAATCTTAACCAATTCGGTGTACATTTCCTTCAACTTAGCTTCGTCGGTTTCGGTGGGGATCGCGTTAATCAAGGCATCGGCGTCAGGGTTTGAATACAGACCATAGTTACCGTTCCAGTTACTCGCCATACCAATGAACTCAGAGCTGAGGGTTTTGCGGATACGTGACCACGGCTGTGTGGGACCAGCGCCATCACTCCACATCATGAAGATGTCGTAGCCTTCGGGCAGAGGTGCATCCGATTTGGTTACAACAGTCTGGTAAACAGACCATTCAGGATAATTGGTGGTGATGTCAATGCCAATTTCGGCACCGGCAGCAGCAACAACTTCGATCGCGGCTTGCCAGTCAGACCAACCATTCGGGCAGGTGGCAACATAGCTCAGATTTTCACCATTGTATTCGCGCCAGCCGTCACCATCGGTATCAACAATGCCAGCCTCGTCGAGAAGTGCAATCGCACCTTCGATGTCATTGCCAGCGAACTGTAGGTCAGCAACAGCATCGTGATCGTAGAGCGCTTGTTCGCCGGGAGTCGGATTCATCAAAGAGCGCGGAACCTGATCAAAAGTAGCAGATTGGTTGGTCATCGCGTTGGAGATGATGGTCGGGTAGTCAACTGCCATCGCAATTGCTTTGCGAACAGCAACTTGATCCAAGCCATTGGAGTTCAGGTTGTAGTAGGCAGTCGGTAAACTTGCTCCAATACCATAAGGTGCTTCGGGCAAATAGGTCGAGATGGGCAGACCTTCTTTAAGCCAGAAGTCCTGAACATTGGAGTTGAATTGCTGGCTAACATCGACCTCACCGGCTTGCAAAGCGGTTGTGCCGGCGGCGTTATCTTTGAAGATTGTGTGTGCCAAGTACTTGGGAGCCGGTAATTTGCCCCACATGGAAGCATCCTGACCCCAGTAATTATCATCACGGATGTAAACAACTTTACTATCATCATCAAAGTATTTACCGTAAGGACCAGAGGCAACAACATCTTCTGCGGTGTCAGCTAAAAATGCGGTTGAATCGCCACAAGTTCTGGCTTCTAAAGTCTGAGTCCAAGCTTTTTGGATGACGTAGTTGGTGCTCACATAAGCAGCAACGAGCAGCGGATTAATAGCTGCACCATTTTCGTCCAGTCTCGCTTGAATAGAAACAGTCATATCATCAACGGCGACGATGTCTTCAATATAGTCCATGTTACCAGCAGCGACCGGAGTATTGTACTTAACATGGGTTGCCCACGTGTAAGCAACATCTTCAGCGGTTACGGGAGTACCGTCACTCCAGTGAGCAGCCGAGTTGATTTTGAATGTAATCTCAGTACGATCAGCATTCCATTCGTAAGGACCATCAGCCAAAAGCGGATAAACCTGTCCGTCAAGCATGTTGTACAGGTATGGAGTTTCAAACATCGGGACGCGCGAGCTATCTTGTTGGGTGATAGCCAATGCATTATTGTTACTGTTAGAGTAAGGATTCCAACCTACAACAGAACCCCATTGCTGACCGTTGAAATACAGGGTCTCATTACGGGGCAAGGATTGTGCCATTGCAACTGCATCAGGGTCTACTTCCGGGGCAGGTGCAGCAGAAGGTACACAGGCGGCGGGGTCTTCAGCAGCAGCAGGTGCCTCTTCAACGGCGGGGGCTTCTTCAGCAGCAGGAGCTTCTTCGGCAGCAGCAGGTTCTTCGGCTGCGGGAGCTTCAGCACCACCACCACAAGCAGCTAACATCATACTTAAAACGATCAGGAGGCTCAAAAGGAGCCAAATTGACTTACGCATGTTTCTTCTCCTTGTAAAAAAGAAATTAAGTTATACTTTTTAATTCGTGCAGGAGTGTATCCGCACGAGAGGGCAGGTCTTCCTACGTCTTATCAGGGCAATGGAAGGCCTGCGTTTTTCTTAACCATATTGATGAAGAACCACCTCCTTTGTTGTACTTTCAATATTCTCTTAGAAAACACCAAATTTGCACCTTAATTAAGTAGTTCCTGTCATAGAGCGACAGGAACTGCGGGCAATTAATTTTGTTGGCACTTTATGAACCTGGGAATTTTGCTGAACTTCGCCATTAACTAATTTGATCAACATCTGAGATGCGATATAACCCATTTCAGAAAGCGATTGATCAACAGTTGTCAGCCCTAAATGGTCCGACTCTGCAATATTGTCAAACCCAACAAGCGATAAATCTTCCGGAATGCGCACACCAAGAAGCTCTGCCGCTTGATATACCCCCAATGCCGCATGATCATTCGATGCAAAGATGGCGGTAGGCGGATCATCGAGCCCTAGCAAAGCCAATCCGCTCTCTTTCCCTTTCTCGATGGAATAATCGCCGGGCATGATAAGCGTCTCATCGAGTTCAATCCCTGCCTCTAAAAGCCCGTCCTTATATCCTTTACGACGTCGCTCAGCAGTCCCAGCCCCCACCCAGCCATCAATATAACCAATACGTTTATGCCCAAGCCCGATAAGATATCGCATCACATCCAAAGCCCCGTCATAGTTCATACCTTGCACTGAGGGGTGATTAGGCAAAATTATATGCGGGTCTACTGAAACGATAAAACCATCTGTCGCTATATCGGCTACATCAGAAGCAACGATAAGAACGCCGTCGGTAAGGGAATTGTTAAGCAAAGAAACGTAATACTGCGTACGCGAGACTAAGTCCTTCTTATGGAGACCCCCGGTTGTATAAAGCAAAAGGTCGTATTCCGATTCGCCAATCGCGCGGCCAATGCCTTTCATAATTTCAATCGAATAAGGGACACCAATATCTGGAATGATTAACCCCAAGAGATTTTTCTTTAGGCTACGCATACTTTTTGCTGCCAAATTGGTCGTATACCCCAACTCATCAATAACATTCAGCACACGTTCCTGCGTATCGGCGGCCACATCAACTTTCGCATTCAAGACACGTGAAACAGTAGAAACTGATACGCCTGCTACTTTTGCCACATCTTGAATTGTCACGGTGTGTTTTTTTGCTGCCATTGACCAAACCTTACGAGAACGTTACCGGTAACGTTACCGGAGCATTTGCCATTATTGCATAAAAAAAACGCAAAGTCAACATAGTTCCCCATAATTTTGAAAATAAAGGACATTTGTCATTTTTTTCTTTGTGAGCTATCCCTCCCTGTTTATTAATAATGTGAACTAAAAAAGCGGGCAGAGTTCACATCTGCCCGCTTTGAAAACTTTATTTTCCAGCGCTACCAAGAATAAGCCATCGGCGCTTCCCCACCGGGGTCGGGGAAGATTTCATCCAATTTCTTGAGGGTCTCCTCGTCCAGCTCAAGGCTGGCTGCACGGGCTGCGCTCTCTAGTTGTTCCATTGTACGCGGCCCAATGATTGGCGCCGTGACAACGGGGTTATGCAGCAACCAGGCTAATGCCACTTCTCCAGGCGGGTGACCAATTTCTTTGCAGAGCGCTTCGTACTTTTCAAGTTGGGGGCGTTTGGCTTCCACTTCCTTGGCAAAATTGGCATCTGTTCGTCGCCCGGATTCGTATTTCTCGAGGGCGCCGCCGAGCAAGCCTCCACCGAGGGGACTCCACGGGATGAGACCA
Organism: Anaerolineales bacterium; assembly: GCA_050305405.1. Classification (GTDB taxonomy): domain Bacteria; phylum Chloroflexota; class Anaerolineae; order Anaerolineales; family Villigracilaceae; genus Desulfolinea. The sequence continues at coordinate 192,194 of JBNLFG010000008.1, forward strand.
AGTCCATATTCTCGGCAGGCCGGTATCACCTCCAACTCGATCATTCGATTATCGAGATGGTAGATGCTCTGTTCGCTGACCAATCCCATTAATCCACGTTTGGAGGCTTCCTGATTGGCGGTGGCAATATCCCAACCTGCGAAATTACTCGAACCAACGTAAACGACCTTGCCTTGTTTGACCAAGGCATCGAAGGCTTGCCAGGTTTCATCCCAAGGGCATTCATGATCGACGTGGTGCATCTGGTAGATGTCGATCACATCAGTTTGCAGACGTTTCAGGCTGCCTTCGGCATGTTTGCGAATTTTATAGGCGCTTAGGCTGCGTCCGTCGCTGTTGACTTCAGGCAGGTTCGCTTTACGGTCAACCGGGTTGTAGACTTTGGTCGCCAAGACAACTGCATCACGGCGTCCGCCACCTTGTGCGAACCAACGCCCAATGATCTCCTCGGTCAAACCATGTTCAACCGCCCAACCGTACACATCGGCGGTATCAAAAAAATTAATTCCCAGCTCTAGAGCCCGATCCATAATGGCGAAGCTCTCTTCTTCAGAAGTATGCCAACCGAAATTCATCGTTCCTAAACACAAATTACTGACCAAGGCACCGTGTTTCCCGAGTCTTTTATGCGTTACTGTCATCGTTTTTCTCCTTTTGATAGATCAATGCGATTCTTTATCTTGTATCATGGCCATTTTTTGCGGATACAAGTCGTGGATGCGAGGCATGGTATTGCCGCTCTGCTCCCATAAGTATATCGCGTACAACGAAGTGCGTCTGCGGTACATACTGGAGAATGGGCTTGCTCATCGTACAACAAACATCTGCCCGGCCTTGAAAATGCTCCCCAACTACGAAGCGCGCCTCGCCAGCAGGGCAAGTGTCCGCTTGCCCGCTGACTTGCGGGATTGTATAATCTTGCTTGGATTGACCTCCTCGGTGTGTTCCACTGGTGTTCCATGATTTTCAAATTCTTTTAGTCTATGATTTGATTTAAGATGAATAAAACAGTAGCAGCACTCTTCCTTAGCCTGTATGGATTGGCAGGTTTGATAAATGGGATTGTAATTCTCGTAAAAAAGCATTATTTTTCCACTTGGCTACAAAACAAAGATTTCCTGGCTCCAGCACCTATTCAGAAAATCTCAGGAAAGCAAGCCAAATCAGATGGCATTGGCTTGTTCATTAACGGGCTGTTTTTCCTGGGTTTGGGCGTTGCGATATACCTTTGGGGTGGTTAAGCATTTTTTTGGTAAACCTACAACAATAAAAAAAGAGACTGCCATTTCAAACAGCAGTCTCTTTTCATTCCAACACAAGTGACAGTCACCTTAAAGGTGACTGTCACTTCTTAAACTACACAAATTGCTTCCAGAAATACAGCAGCTAATCACTTGCCACACTTGGCACTGGAGCAGCTTGCAGGTCTTGTTGAGCTTCAATCACCACATAATCATGCTCTGCGTGTCCAAGTGTATGATCGACAACTTTGAAGAAGCGAACACCGATCGTGAAAGCTAAAAAGCCGTATGAGACAACACCAATGCCAGCCAATATTTCTATTAGGGATGGGGCATATTGGGTGTAGAGTGTTTGAATCTCACGGGGCAAATAGGTAAGGAGGATCATCTGCCCGACCATATTGGTATCCCAGCGGTAGGCAACCACCCCCACAACAGCAAGGGCTAGGGCGAGCATGCGCAGGGCTGGATTCTCACGCCATTTGGTTTTGAAAAAAACGAAAATGGGGAAAACGGTACCAAGTCCGATTTCGAGGATCCAGAAATTAAACGAGAGCGCACCTGATGTCAGCATGGTGAGGCTTTCCGATCGCCCCGGCTGGTAATTGTAGGTAAGAGAAAACGTATCCCAAAAACGGAAATACAGGTAACCAAGCAATCCCCATCCAAGAGCACGGGTGATCGAGCTCAAGATTTTGTCATCAATTTTGGCTTTTTCCGAAAGCCGCGATGACAGCATGGATGCGAAAACCGTTAAGGAAATACCGCCAAGCACTGCCGAATAGATAAAAAGAAGCGCCAATGTTGGGCGATACCATGCCGGGCGAGACTGCAAGACACCATACGTTGCTCCGAGCGATGATTGGTGCAGCAGGGAAAAACTCAGCCCCAGAAAGGCGAGGAAAGGAGAAATATGGTGAATGCTTTTTGCCCGCTTGGCAAGTTTTGGGAAGACACGCTGTATCCAATCCATTTCGGCAACGATGGGCAAAACTTCGACCATCAGCACACTGAAATACAGGCCAACGCACATGGTCACTTCCCAAAGAACGGAATGCACATTCCAAAACACGAATCCATGCCAGAAACGATCGGGACGCCCAATATCCATCAGCAGACAGAGCATTGCCATGCTGTACCCGATAAAACCGATGAAAGTAGCTGTGCGCGCAACAGGTTCATATTTTTTCAGCCCGACAAGATAGACCAGCGCACATAACGAAAAAGCGCCAGCACTCAATGCAATGGATGACAGGTCAATCCCAATCCATAAGCCCCATGGGACAATATCGGTTAGGTTGGTGACAACCAAGCCTTTCGTCATCACCTGAAAACCAGCCCACAACCCGGCCATCACACCTGCTGAAAGGAATGCCAACCACAAGAAACTGGCTACTGAGCGAAAGAATGATTTTATTTTTGTCATGCTCTTGGCTCGCTTATATCCCGCATGGGCAGATAGTAAACGCGTGTATGATTACCCATATCCGGACGTAGTTGAAAATAAACTCGCTCTTCCAACACTTTGTTCACATTCGAATCGGGATCATTCAGATCGCCAAACATACGGGCAGAAACAGGGCAAGCAACCACACAAGCAGGAGATGCGAAGGTATCAATACCGGGCGTAAAACCCTGTTCGAGGCCACGATCAACACGGTGGTAGCAGAACGAACATTTCTCCACTACCCCACGCGGACGACGCTCAATTTCCGGTTTGCCAAAATCAGGCACAGCCGGATTATCGCCAGTGAACTCTTCCCAGTTAAACGCGCGCGCCTGATACGGACATGCGATCTGGCAATAGCGGCAGCCAATACAAAGGTCATAATCCATCATCACGATCCCATCGGCACGCTTATAACTGGCGCCAACTGGACAGACGCTGATACAAGGCGCATGATCGCAATGCTGGCAAGGGCGCGGCAGAAAAACATCCCGCTCACCCACTTTACGGTCATAGATCACCCGCGTCCACTGGATTTCAGGTGGGGCATCATTATGCGCCTGACACGCTAACGTGCAATAACCACAACCAGTACACAAATCTTGGTCGATCACCATTGCCCAAGAATAGGGGCTGGCCCCTACAGGCCCCGACGCCTGTGTTGCTGATTTCTGCTGAACGCCGATAACCGTCACCGCGCCAGCCGCAAGCAACTTCAGAAAATCTCGTCGTTCAATCTTCTTGCTCATTTGGCCTTCCGTTTCCGTGCTTTTCGGAAAAGATTAGTAACCCACGAGAGCGCACCCATTCCAGCACCGATCCCGAATACAGCACCGAAGGCAAGAAAATTATTCGGATTGGATGGCGGCGCATCTGCGTGGACCTCAACATCAACCACCGAAGCCATTGCGTCGACCTCACCTGCTTCCGCTAAAACATCATCTTCCAGGTACCCGGCTTTGGGTGCGTGCAACATCTCAGCGTGGCACTGCAAACAAGCACTGATATCCACTTCAAAGGTATGGTTTAAACGAGCGTTTCCACCCGCAAGCGATATATTCTCCAAAGGAGCAAGGTGACAGTCCGCACAGGAGACACCCTCATCAGCATGCACCGAATGAGAAAAACCAACTGCGTAAGAATTATGGCAGGTAGCACATTGATCAGAGATCACTTCTGATGCTGTTTTCAAGGAGGCACGATGCTGATTATGGCAATCAACACAGGAAACATTCGCCAGTCCATGGGTGCTCATTTGCCATTCGAAATTTGCCTGAATATGACATTGTCCGCACATATCAGGAGAACGATTAGTCGGCGCTGGCTCATCAGGATGAGTAGGCGGGATCGGCGTATGGCACGCTGTGCAATGGATATTCCCCTCACTCCACGTATCGGTCGCAGCATCATACCCCGTCGTGTGGCATCCCATACACTCTTCTGAGCCCCCTTCCTGTGCCCCATGCCCCGCACGCGCATGATTATTATCTTCGCTCACAGCGATATGACACTCACTGCATGAAAGTCCCTTTCCATGCGAACTTTCTTCCCAGACCAGGTAGATATCCCAATGGCACTCACGACAATCAGGAAGTTCAGATAAATCTGCATCACCTCCCTCTGTACTGGGCATATCCTGTCCCGGGATAGACACGCCGGGCGGCAAGGGCGTAGGCGTTGCATCTTCTTGAACAGCGGGACTGGCCTGTGCTGTCGTAGCCAGAAGCCAGATCATCATCAGCGTAAACACAGGAACTAAAAAACGTAACTTCAAACGTTTCATCAAAAATCCCTTTCCTATTAGAGATCATTTCACGCAGACGCATTGTGAAAGATAGTGCAATCATAGTGCGCAAGAAATCAAATCACAATACTCTTTCGGGTAGATGCGCTTATACGATTGGGTAGGTATTTTGGAGTTTGAGGGTATCGTACTGATAGCCCAGCGTACATCTACTATCTCTTTGATATAATCTCAATACAAGTAGAGCTTCTTTTGTGTATAGAAAAGGCGGTTACATGAGTTTCGCTGACCGGAAAGTTAGGCTTTTCTTTCTTGCACCTTTGTTGGGGGTCTTTTTTTGGCTATTCGAATCAGCAATGATGACCTTTATTTTTCAAGCTGACACATTCAAAGAGCAAGTCTTCCACCCATCCAAACATGAGATCTGGCAGCGACTGCTTGCCATTCTCTTTATCTCCGCTTTTGCTTTTTACGCTGACGCCTTGGTCTCACACCAAAAGAAATTTGCCAACAGTCTCCAAAAAAGCGAAGAAAAATACCGCCACCTTGTGGAGCTTTCCCCCTATGCGGTTTTTGTACAAAAAGAAGAAAGCATCGTCTTTGTCAACTCCGCAGGCATGGCGCTCTTGGGGGCAAACGACATCGAAGAAATTCTAGGGAAGCCTATTTGGGCATTTCTAAACACAAAAGAACAAGAACCCATTCGGCAATATTATCTACAGTTAGAGAAGAATGGCAAAAGCACCAAGTTAGAAGAACAGGAGTTTCTTCGTCTGGACGGGCAAATAATCGCCGCCCAACTTTCTGTCGCACCACTCTCTTATGCGGGTGAACCGGCAACACAAACAATTGTGCAAAACATCAGTAAACGGAAGCAAGCCGAGGGTGAGTTAAGCAAGCTGCGGAAGGCTGTTGAAAGATCAGGGGACATTATTTTCCTAACCGATCCGAACGGGCTGATCACATACGTCAATCCGGAATTTTATAAAGTTTATGGGTACACAGAAGAAGAGGTAATCAACAAGGTCACGCCCCGCATCCTAAAAAGTGGGAAATTATCTCCCAAAGATTACGAAGTCTTCTGGAAAAACATTCTCCGGAATCGAATTGTTAAGGGCACATGGATCAACAAATGCAAAGATGGACGAATGATTAATGTGGAAGGCTCTGCAAGTCCGATCTTCGATGAGAACGAGAAGTTGATTGGCTTTTTAGCCATCCAACGCGACATTACAGCGCGCTGTCTGGCAGAAGAGAACATCCAGCAGCGCAACAAAGAGCTGGCAACCCTGTATACAATTGCAGAAATTCTGGGACGTGGAGGCGATCTGGACCAGATACTGGACGAGGCCCTCGGCGCTGTTCTGAAATTGGACTGGCTCGGTGGCGACACCGGCGGGACCCTCTGTTTGCTCGATGGCGCCAAGCAGACTTTTCGTCTGGTAGCGAATCGCGGCGTCCCCGATGAACATCCGTGTCTAATCACACCACCCAACCTGGAAGATTGCCTTTGCGGCATGGTCGTAGCTCAGGGAGATGTTGTCATCACCACCGACTCTAACGATGATGACCGTCCCTGGTATCAAACAAACTCAAATGACCATCGGGATATTTGCTTACCGATCAGCGCCTATGGCGATATTGTGGGCACTCTCAGCATTCGCTTGCCAAATAGTCAGCCTGTCAGCGAAGCGGATATTGACCTGCTAAAATCTGTCACCGACCAAATCGGTTTAGCGATTAAGAATGCCCAACTTTGCCAGCTTAATCAGGAAGCAACCTTAGCCGAACGAGAACGGATTGCCAGAGAATTACATGACAATATGGGGCAGCTTTTAGGGTATGTAAATACGAAAGCGATGGCAGTGCGACTTTTCATTGAAAACGGCGAACTGGAGAACGCTCAGCGGAACCTGGCACAGCTTGAAGAGGCTGCCCAAGGGCTTTCTGTAGATGTGCGTAAAGCTATTTTGGATTTAAAAACTTCCGCTTCAGGTCATCTTTCGGGACGATTGGTCGATTCATTGGAAAACTACATCGCGCGGTTCAATCGTCTTAGTGATCTCTATGTCAGCTTTGACTTTTGTGATGAGCTTGATAAGGTGGAGTTGAACACAGAAACAAAATTACAAATTTTGCGCATCATGCAAGAAGCACTAAGCAATATTCGCAAACACGCCAAAGCAACTCAGGTTTCTGTTTCCATATCTTGCGATGATGACATACTTTCTTTGCAAGTTGTTGATAATGGCTGTGGCTTTGATCTGAATTCCGTTGAGAATACGGGTTTGCCCCGATTTGGTCTCAGTTCAATGCGGGAGCGAGCCGTATCTATTGGGGGAGAATTGCGTCTTAATAGTAAGCAAGGGATAGGTACGACTGTTTCTGTTTTAAGGCCAATAGGAGAGAACAAAAGAGTATGAACACAAAAGTCTTGGTTGCTGACGATCATTCCCTTTTTCGGGATGGTGTTGTCAGTTTACTGGGCGCGGCTGGCTTCAATGTCGTTGCAGAGGCTGGAGACGGAAAAACCGCAGTAAAAGAAGCCTTGCGTTTGAAACCGGACTTGGTGCTCTTGGACATCCACATGCCTGAAGGCGGGGGCTTGCGCGCTCTGCGAGAAATTCGTGAGAAACTTCCCGATGAAACCAAAGTCGTCATGCTGACCGTCTCTGAAGATAGCAATATTCTGGTAGAAGCTATTCAAAGCGGAGCACACGGTTATTTGTTGAAAAGCCTGAATGCCAAAGGCTTCCTTGCCAGCTTGGCGGGCGTACAACGTGGCGAAGCTGCCATGACACGTTCAACAATGACCGAATTGATGGGGGCGCTCGCTAACCCAAATCGTACCGACCCAAAAGGTCCTTCAGCCGAAGTTTTCGAGTTGCTCACCGAGCGCGAATTAGAATTATTGCAATTAGTAGCACTGGGGCTTTCCAATAAAGCGATTGCCCAACAATTGCATATTAGCGAGAACACCGTTAAATATCATATGAAAAACATCCTGCAAAAAACCAACTTACAAAACCGTACAGAAGTGGCGGCCTATGCGTTAAGAAAAGGATTGGTGGATAACAGAACCAATACACTTGACGGGTAATTACTCAATAGACATATCTCCTCCCTGCTAAAAAGGGTAGTTTCTGTCACAAGAAAACTACCCTTTTTGGTTTAAAAGTTTGTGCCTTTGAGGGTGTAAGCAACAAACCCCTTGTGCTATTCTTCACATATCTTTCTGACCAATTCTGAAAAGAAACCGATGAAACCACCTGTACCTGTTGCTGTGCTCATGCGTAACTCCCTGCTTGCCGGAGGCATTGCCAGCCGCTTGCAGGAAAAAGACCATCTCTTTCGCGCAAGCCTCCTCGATATTACCGATCGGGAGGAATTGATCCTGCAACTGCTTGGCCTGGACCCCACCATCATCATTGTTGATGCGCAGGATAAATATTTGCTTGAGCAATTGCCACTGATTGAGTTACTAGAGATATTCCCCAAGACCCGCATCATCCAGGTTAATTGCATCAACGACGATGTGCGTGTTTTCACCAGTGAAGAGTGGCAAGCACAAAAAACGGACGACCTGTTTTTAAAAATGCTGGAAGCCACCGCCTGATTTTGGAAAAGGAACTTATGATCGCAAAAATCAAAAAAGCGTTAAGTAGCCTCAACTTATCCACCCCGCAGGGCATTCAGAGAACAATCTGGCTTGTTGCTGCGGCGCTGACCGTTAACGTGCTGCTCTTTGGTGGCTACTACTACTGGGATCGGTATGTCCATCTTGGCGACACATCTCAAGTCGAGATAAGCATCGCTGAGCTGGAAAAAGCAATCCGCGATGACCCGAACGATCCGGAAAAGCGCGTCATGCTGGCGGAATATTATCTGAATTCCAACCTGCCCGCCAAAGCGCTCGAGCAAACCGATCAGGTTCTGGAAGCCTATCCGGAGAACGAGGGTGCCCTGCTCCTCTCCGGGATCGCTTTCGTTCGCCAGAAACAACCCGAGAAGGCGATTGATCCGCTTAAGCATTTTGTCTATCTGAGAAAAGACCTGCCACTCGCCAGTTCAGATAAAGCACTTGAAATGGCGTATTACTTCCTTGGGGAGAGTTACCTGAAAGTAGATCGTCCACTGGATGCGATTGAGCCGCTTGAAGCTGCCATCCAGATCAGCGCCACAGATGCCGACGCACTCTACCAACTTGGGCTGGCATATAACGCGGCTGAAAAACCGGAACAAGCGGTGGTCTTTTTCAGTCGAGCCGTACGTTTGGTGCCAGATTTTGTCGAAGCCTATGGCGGCATGATCGAAAGTTACACCACGCTTGAGCAGCCCGAATTCATTGCCTATGCACGCGGGATGCAGGCATTCTCTATGGGCGACTTTGAAACCGCTCGCACACATCTTGAATATGCCGCGCAAGTCTTGCCAGACCACAGCCCCACTTTTCTGGGGCTGGCGCTAACCTATGAGCAGCTTGAAGAATTTGATTACGCATTGATCGCGATCAATCATGCCCTTGAGCTTGAGCCAGAAAACTTTGCCGCCCAGCAAACTTTGGGGCGTCTGCAGGCGACTGTCACCGGGCAGGAGGGCTAAATGAGCCTATACATTGAAGACAATCCAACCAGCGCGGATGAGAAAAGACGACGTTGGCTATTGCTCATCCTGCTCTTGTTGGCACTCCTTTTTATTATGGTTTCCTGCCTTTTTCTGCGCTACCTGCGTAAACCGGAACCCCTGCCTGAAATGATCCCGGTTGTCGATCAGATGGATTATCCGCCCCACTATCTCTTCTCCATTTATGGGCTGGACAATCCCATAGGCGTTTCCATCTCGATGGATGGCGAACGCATCTTCGCCTCCGAGACAAATGGTGAGCGCCTGATCAAAGCCTTTGATCGTGAAGGTGGTGAGGCGCTTTTTGCGTTCGCTCCGCCACGCACCCACCCCGGAGAGCGGTCGCCGGTCTATATGGCAGTGGATTCGGCGAACAGGTTATTTGTCAGCGACCGCCTGCAACATGTAATTTTCATTTACGACATCAATGGCAACCTGCTCGACGGCATCCTGACTCCGGACACCACCCTAAGCGAATATGTCGCAACCCAAACGGGAGTCCTGCCCGAAGGGAGCCGTTTTTTCTTCAACGCCTTTGAAGTCAATATCCACTACCAGAGACCCGGAGAGCAGGAGGAAACCCTGGCAATGCCCGAATTCGCTGATTGGTCCCCGCTAGGGATTTTCATCCAACCGAATGGGGCAATGCTCCTGACCGAAGTTGGCAAAGACGCCAACTTCGTCCGCCAACTTCCCGCCGACCTGATGACTTCGACATCCTGGCAAAGTTTTTCCCCCACTGAAATCACCTTTGGGGCGGAAGGCGAAGGAGACGGCGAACTCCTCTTCCCCAATGTCGCAGTGACCGATTCTCAGGGACGGGTCTACGTTTCAGATGGAAATAATGGGCGTGTTTCTGTCTGGAGTGCGGAGTTCGAATTTCTGTTCAACTTTGGGCGAGGGTCAAGCAATGGTGCGCTTAATTTACCGCGTGGCATGGCCATAGATGATAGCGACCGTCTCTATATTGTTGATGCAGTTGGACAAAACGTCAAAGTCTACGATGTCTCAGGGGAGCAGCCCCATTTCTTATTTGATTTTGGCGAACTGGGAATAAACGATGGGCAATTCCAATATCCGAACGATATTGCGGTCGACTCAAGCGGTCGTTTATATATCGCGGACCGCGAGAATAACCGTATTCAGGTATGGTCTTACTAAACCAAATAAACCAAAGGAGGTCTTATTGAAATAGAGAACAATAGATTTAGAGAGTCCAGTTATCAGGTTGTGACTTCTCACAGCCCAACGTTTTGAACGGAGGACAATGCAATGAAAAAAATCTTATGGATCATGGTACTTACTGTGATCCTCGCGCTCGGAACAGCTTCCTTAACAAGCGCAAACGGCGGCCCGCATGGCGGATATACCGCCACAACCGATGCTTGCGCCGGTTGTCACCGTGCGCACACAGCATCAGGGCCAAACCTGCTCATTGAAACCGACACCTATACCCTGTGCATGACCTGTCACGGCAGTGCCGGCACGGGTGCAGACACGAACGTGGACGATGGTCTTTACACCGCCAGCCGCAGCACAACGACTGTCGGCGCAGCGAATACCACTGATGGCGGAGATCTGCTTGGCGGTGGCTTCGTCAACTACGAAACCAATGCCACCACATCCGCCCATGAAATGACCGGCGCCGGAAACACCAACGTCGCCTGGGGCAATGGTGTGGCACGCGGTGTCGGAGCAGCGATCACGGATGCAACCTTTACGTGCGCATCCTGCCATGATCCGCACGGCTCAACAAACTATCGAATCTTGAACCTGACAATCAACGGCACAGCCGTCACGGTCACGCAAGTGGACGAAGCGGCAAAAGATTACGATGATGAGGATTGGCCGGATGACATGAGCGCGGTCTGTGTTGCTTGCCATGATAGTTATCACGACAACACCCTCGCCAAAGATGCCACTAGCTACACCCACAATGTCGATATGGCATTCGATGCTGGCATCAACAGCGGAGTGGACAACCCGGAGACAACGGGCTATGGCGGCTACTATTTACCGCTGGCTGATACAGGCACCGGAGACTTGGTGGCCTGCAATACCTGCCACTTCTCACATGGTTCGTCCGCTGTGATGAGTGGCATTACCGATGGCGGCCCGGATGGAACAGGCTCCATCCCAGGCGATACAACAGCTTCAGATAGTGCATTACTACGACTTGACAATCGTGGTGTTTGCGAAGTCTGCCACCAGAAATAAAAAAATGACAGCAGGGTAGGGGAGAGGCTATGCCTTCAGAAAGCTGCTCTCCCTTATCCCACTGTCGTGGGGGATTCTACCCCATCTCGGTGGCAAGACCTTCTCTAGGCTAAAAGGCGAATTCGTGGAAAAACGCTTTCAACATTCAACCGACCTGAACACTGCGATCCAAAAGCAGCCGATAACAGAAATGGCTTTCATGGTCATTCTGATGCTCGTTCTAACAGCTTGCTCAACCAACCTGTCAGCCAAGTTCGCCTCTTTGGAAGCGAATACCGCCTACACAGTTATGACATCCCCTTGTTTCGATAGCGGATGTCATAGCGAATTATTAACACAGGAAGAAGAATATAAACATCGTCCATACGCAGACCTAAAATGTCTGGAATGCCACGAAAATTACCACGACGCAGAAATACAACATGACTATTTGCAACATGATATTTTGCTATGTCTCACCTGTCACCCTGACAGCACTCTGGGAAACACGCATCCTGTCGGAGAAGGGATCATAGATTCGAACACGGGCCAAATGATGACGTGCACCAGCACCTGTCACCTAAACCACACCGCTCCATACCCTTATCTATTGGTATTACCCGCCAGCGGGGAACTATGTATTTCATGCCATCAAGATTTTTTAGATTGAGGTGAATATGAACAGGATTCTGCGAAAATTACGAAGAAAATATTTTTTGCCAGATAGTTCCCAGCCACGTTTATTGCTTGGTATTGAGTTGATCTTTTTTATCCTGCTGGTTATCTCCGGCTTTATTTTTTATCTTGTTGCTAATCAGGATCTAACCGCCAGCTATTATCAGGCGCATCTAAAAATCAACAATCTTAGGAATATTTTATTGCCGACATTGATTGCTTTGAATCTGGCAGGATTGATCGTCGGAGCCGTTCTGGCCTTGTTCTTTACGCATCGTATTGCAGGGCCACTTTATCGTCTAAGCCGGATCATGCGCAATATTGGCACAGGGAACCTGGATCACGTTATTAAATTTCGTAAAGGGGATGAAATGAAAGAAATGGAAAGAGCTACGGAAACGATGCTGCTTGGACTAAACCAACGAATTCAGACAATCAAGAAGCGCAGCGATCACTTGGAAGAACTTGCAAAAACAGATGCTGCGCCAACAGCCCTGCGAGAGGAAATCAGCAGGCTGCAACAAGCGCTATCTGATTTTGTTCTTAGCGAAGAAGGTGGCTAAAGCCTTCTCTGCATTGAGAGAGTAATGAACCTGACCGTCAACAAGAAAAAAACGAAAAACAAGCGCATCATCCATATTGGGATGACTGCGCTTGTGCTGGCTTTATTCTTGCTGGGTAATGTCGCCCCAACACAGGCATCACCTTCCCTACAGGTGGGAGATGGCACAGTTTATGTTTGGTGGCTGGTACGTTTGGAAAATAATCAGGTCGCTTGCTCGCTGAATATTGCCCATGATGGGATGCCAAACGCATCAGAAGTGGAATCCGGTTGTGGAGCGGGGCTCCTGGCACAATGGAAAAACACCGAAGTTTGCGTGGCAGGAAATTCTTGCTCCGGGTTGTATTTACATTTGGCAAAACGAATTGAGCAGGCTTCCAACCTGCAGGATACGGTCTACACACGCCCCAGTTGGCTGCCGAAAACCAACCTTGTCGGCTCGATGGCGTTACTCTCCTACGCGGTCGATGAATCTTCACTGGCAAGCAATCGTCCACTGCAACTTTTGGCAGGGAAGCTGATCCAGAGCGGGATGGTTTCAACGGCAGGCTGTTCGGGGAGCGGCATCCTGCTCACGGGCGCAGCGAACACGTGCGGGCAAGAGCGTGCCGCGGAGATCACCTATGAGTGGCAGAATCAATTCGATGCTGACATCCTGCTTGCCAGCGAGCAGACCCAAATCCCACCACATTTGTTGAAAAATCTCTTCATGCAGGAAAGCCAGATGTGGCCCGGTATCCAACGCAGTTCGACTTCGGATGAGTATGGACTCGGACACATGACCGAAGCGGGTGCCGACACGCTCCTGACCTGGAATAGGCCCTATTTCGAATCGCTTTGCTCGCAGATGCTTGGTCCCGAGGCCTGTGCAGATGGCTACATCCTCCTGAATGCGGGCGAACGCGCCATCTTGCGCGGGATCGTACTCAAACAGGTCGGGGCGGAATGCGCCACCTGCCCGTGGAATGTAGACCTACGTCTGGCACAAAAAAGTGTACCGATCTTTGCGCATACGCTCGTTGCCTACGCCGAACAGACCGGGCAATTGGTCTATAACGTGACGGAACGCAAACCATCTGATCTGGTCTATAGCGAGGATATGTGGCGTTTTACGCTGGCGAATTACAATGGCGGCTCGGCTTGTTTGGGCGCGGCCTTGCAGGCAACCCGTGAGCAACGCAATCCGCTGGACTGGGTGCATGTTGCCCGAAATTTTGCGGAAGGCTGCCAGCAGGCAGTCACCTATGTGAACAAGATCAACGATGTTGATACAGGCACATTGACACTACCCCCCACGCAGACAGCTTCGATCTTTGAACGCTGGCAAAATGCATTCAGCGCTGCGTATGTAAACCCGGAGCAAGTCAATGCGCCCCTCGTGCAAGTTGCGGCTGTCTCCGCGCCCCCGGCGAAAACACCCACAGCCAGCTTTGCTGCCGGAGAAATAGCACTGCAATTAAGCGACGGAGATTTTGACCCAACCCTGCTACAAACCGTGAGCGCTGCGCTTAATATCCCGATCAGCGTTGCGGGACAAGTAGATGCCTTAAACACAACCTTACTCAGCGTCCCCGCAGGCAGCGAGACCGCTGTTCTGGCAGCCTTACAGCAGAACACGCACGTTCTCTCGGCAGAACCAAATTATCTTGTCCAAACCTTTCTTGAGCCTGATGACCCCGAATGGCATAAACAACCCTATTTGCAGGGGATGCAAATTCCTACTGTCTGGGATCTAACACTTGGCGACCCAAACACAATTACTGCGATCATTGATTCGGGCGTGGATACCGCGCATCCTGACCTTGCAATGCAGATCTGGCAAAACCCGGGCGAAACGGGCGTTGACGAAGCCGGTAATGAAAAGCAAAGCAACGGTTTTGATGATGACAACAACGGTTTCATTGACGACTGGCAAGGTTGGAACTTCAACGACCAGAACAATAACGTGCAGGACGATAATGGGCACGGCTCCTTTGTGGCGGGCGTAATTGGCGCAGCGACCAACAATGCCGAGGGCATTGCCGGTGTAGCAAGCGATTCGCGGATGATGATCCTGAAAGCCCTCGATGCCAACGGATATGGCACCTACAACGACGTCGCCGCAGCGATCATTTATGCCGCCGATCAGGGCGCACAGATCATCAATCTCAGTCTCGGCAACACCGCCCACAGTGAAATCTTGCAGGACGCAATCGATTACGCCGTCGCACGCAACATCGTCCTTGTGGCTGCTGCGGGCAACTCTGGCGACGAAACCATCTATTACCCGGCCGCATATCCGCAGGTGATCTCGGTCGCCGCGCTGGAGCAAGATTACAGGCAGGCTTCATTCGCCACCTTCAACCCCACCGTCGAGTTGGCCGCACCGGGCGTCAATATCATCTCAACGGGGCTGGATGGCAGCTACAGCCGTAGCTCCGGTTCATCGTTGGCGGCAGCGCATGTCTCCGGGGCAGCAGCCCTTCTGCACAGCAACTTCTCCAACCCTGCCGACCTACGAATTGCTTTGCAATACAGCGCTCGGGATTTGGGTGACAATGGGCGGGATGAATTTTTTGGGTATGGACTGATCCAGTTGGATGATGCCCTGCATCTTGATCTGACCCTAATCCCAACGCCAACCCCGACAGTTCTCCCGCCAACGCCCGTGGGGACGCCTGCTTCCGGGGAAACGGATATCTACGCCTTTGCACCTGTTCCCACACCCACCCTCCCTGTTCCCGCCCCGACCAATATCCCATCAGCAGATGACCCGCACGTCGACTACAACGCCACCACCGCAAGCTGCGCTGCCTGCCATCGTGGACACAACGCCGCAGATGCAATACTGCGCCGACAAACTCCTGAAGAAGAAACCTGTTTTGCCTGCCACGCATCGGGCGGCAGCGGCACGGATGTCGAAGCTGCCTTTGCGCAGACAAACACAGCTACACGCATTTTTCAACATGATATTTATGCAACCAACGGTGTCCATACCCTGTTTGAAGATGCAGGCACAGATTTCAGTGGCACAAATCGCCATATCGAATGCGAGGATTGCCACGATCCGCACGAAGCCACGCGTGGCACGGCCAGTGCCCCCTTCTTGCAACGTGAGATGAACGAGATCAGCGGCGTCAATCCAAACTGGACGGCAGAAGGAGCGCCCACATCCTATAGTTGGCTGGATGCTGCCGAACGAGAATATCAGGTTTGCTTCAAATGCCACACTGGCTTTACCAGCATCCCCACCTATGCTCCAGACGGCTGGCAAATCACCGATGCTACAGGGGGAGGGCAATATATTAGTGATGGCCTCAGCAAGCTAACGTCCACGAACGCAGAACAGGTCAATGACAGTCGCGATCTGGCACAAGAGTTTAATCCCTATAACGCCAGCTTCCATCCCGTCGTCGCACAAGGGCGCAACACAACCATCCCCGCAGGGGCATTTGTCTCTGGCTGGTCAACAGCGAGCATGGTCTATTGTTCTGATTGTCATACCAATGCCAGCCCGGCAACAGGTGGAGAAGGCCCACATGGCTCTGCCTTTTTGCACC
The DNA here is from genome assembly GCA_050305405.1 of Anaerolineales bacterium. Taxonomy (GTDB): domain Bacteria; phylum Chloroflexota; class Anaerolineae; order Anaerolineales; family Villigracilaceae; genus Desulfolinea. Next base: position 208,221 of record JBNLFG010000008.1, read on the forward strand.
TACTGGATGGAGATAGCAACTACCAAACTGTTGTTGACCCAACCAGCGCAACCTACGCTCCACAAAATGGTGAGTTGTGCTTTCAGTGCCACGACTATACTGTATACGCTGGTTCATCAACCCTTAACGCAAGCCTGACTAACTTCCGCGATAGTAAATGGGGCAACCTGCATGGCTTCCACGTCAGCGGAGAAGGCAGTTTTGCCACGCCCTGCTATGCTTGCCACGATACACATGGCAGCGAACAGGAACATTTGTTGAATTTTGATACAAGGCTCGCAAATCCAAACGGGGCGGGGATTTACGATAGTCAAACTGCATGGATTTGGGATGGAACAAAAGGGACTTGCTTTGTTTTATGTCACACTGCCGGGCACGGGGCGGGGAAATCATATACGCCATAAACCGGAGGAAGCATTTTCATCTTAGGCGGCAACTTTGCCAAACGCTGCGAGCACTTCTTTCTGCCAGCAAATTGACAACTCAGCATTCGACAGCGTTTTTCACATTCCAGAAAAGTCCTGCAAACGACGCGATAGGAAAGGAACAAGATGCCCCAAAGATATGTGTCTTGGGGGCGCGAAAGTTTGTCTACAGACAAAAAACGTAAGAGTAGTTGTTCTAAAAAGCTCATCACTGTTAAGCGATGGGCTAACTGACTTGATTGTATAATCTATTCTTTTCGTCCAGAAAGACCGTACTTCTCAAGTTCTTCGATTTTCCCCAGGACTTCTTCCACGTGCTCGTCTGAACATTGGCTTACATATTCAGAATAGAGCATCAGTGCGCGTTGATAACTCTTCCAGCTCTCCTCATTCCGTCCCTGACCTGTAAGCACATCCCCTTCCAACTTGAATAGTTCTGCCAAGACATATACCTTCCCATAGTCCACGCTTGGTCCGCTCATCAGGAGGCTTATTAAACCCAAATCATCTATTTGTTTCACGATACTGGCATTAAGCCCAACTAATTCTTCTATCGCTTGGTCAATCGTTACACACGCTTCTTCATTTTTTCCCGATTTACTTAAATCAAGAACTTTGGCTATAACCGCAGTAGCCTGTGCAATTTGACGAATAATATAATCTTCAAAATACATTATTTATGTCCCACTGCCACTCAGTACGACGAAGATCGTTTTCAGGAAGATATAGATATCCATCCAAAGCGACCAATTGCTGATGTAATACTCGTCCATCTGAAGACGTTTTTCAAAGGAGGTAGTATGACGCCCGAGAACCTGCCACCAACCTGTCATCCCGGGCGTGACGCGCAAAATAATCGGGGCATAGCTGCCCATTTCATCCAGTTCAACAGGCATATATGCGCGCGGTCCAGACAGGCTCATTTCACCGACCAGTACATTCCAAAGCTGGGGTAATTCATCCAAACTAAATTTTCGCAAGAAATTCCCGAGCTTTGTGACACGTGGGTCATG
>JBNLFG010000009.1:0-204329 GCA_050305405.1 Anaerolineales bacterium
TTTGAAAATATATTTTTGCATAACCGCGTTGACTGAGAGCTTATTGACTACTATAATCGCTCTGCTTTATATAAGGAGAACAATGACTGATCCACTAACTTGGGAAGGCACTTATGCAATCGCGCTGGCTTTGAAAAAAAGACACCCCGGTGTGGATTTGGAAAAGGTCTCGCTCGGCATGATCGAGGCGTGGACATTGGAACTCCCGCAATTCGAGGATGACCCCGCTCTGGCGAACGAGGAAATCCTGATGGCAATTTATCAAGATTGGTTCGAAGAAATTCTTTGAGCCATATTTTTTGAGGAGAGTATTTTCATGGAAAATAACGAACTGAACTCCCCCGGCTATGAGATCCCTGATGATATGAAGGGTGTGGTTTCGATCACAACCATTGACAAGATCTATAACTGGGGACGCCGCTCGTCCGTCTGGCCAATGATGTTTGGCTTGGCGTGCTGCGCTATTGAAATGATTGCGACGGCTGCCAGCCGCTACGACTTCTCGCGCTTCGGCATGGAAGTTATGCGCCCCAGCCCACGCCAATCAGATTTAATGCTGGTTTCCGGCACCGTGACCAAGAAAATGGCACCGACGATCGTACGTCTCTACAACCAGATGCCAGAACCGAAATACGTTGTAGCAATGGGCGCTTGCGCTTCTGGCGGAGGTCCTTTCAAAGAGGGTTATAACGTCGTCTCTGGTGTGGACAAGCTCATTCCGGTCGATGTTTACATCCCCGGCTGCCCACCCACCCCGCAGGCTTTAATCAATGGGCTCATCAAACTTCAGGAGCTAATTGATACCCAGTCCATCAAGCAGGTGCGCTGGTATCAAAAAGGCGAATTGGCTGCCGTGCCCGTTCCCGTACTTGGCCCTGATCTGATTTATCCCCGCAATATTGCTGCCATCCAAGATGCGAGCAAGGAGGCTTAATCATGGCAACTCCAATAGAAGCCCCCACCCTTGACCTAACCACCCGTTTCCCCGAAGGCGTTGTCGCTGACGAACGTCAGGGTTTCTCCGGCTATATCGTCGCCGCCGACAAACTCGTTGAGTTCGCTACTGTTCTGCGTGATGAACTTGGCTACGACTATCTCTCCTCCGTCACAGGCGTTGATTATGTTGCCGAAGAGATGCTGGAAGTGGTTTACCACACCTACAAAACCATCGGCGGCCCGGGCTTGGTCTACAAAGTCCAGGTGCCTCGTGACAAAGCCGACGTTCCCTCCCTTTATGACGTCTTCCCCGGCGCTGACTTCCAGGAGCGTGAAGCCTGGGATCTAATGGGAATTAATTTTGTCGGCCACCCCGATTTGCGCCGCATCCTGCTTTGGGAAGGTTTTGAAGGCCATCCCCTGCGCAAGGATTGGCAAGAACCCTATTACGAAGAAGATGCAAAACCCTTCAAATCCCGCTGGCCTGAAGGCAACTTTGATCGTGCCGAAGACAAGAACCCCTACGGCGCAAACGTCCAGTATCCCGATAAATTTGACCCCGAAAAATGGCAGCCCGAAGGCGAAGATGCGCTCTACGGCTCCCTCGCCAAATATCAAACCACCGATGAGAGCGGCCTGAAGACCGATCACATCACCGTCAATCTCGGCCCGCAGCATCCCTCCACGCACGGCGTTTTCCGCATCGCGGCCACGCTGGATGGCGAGACCATCATGAACCTGAAACCTGTGATGGGCTACCTGCACCGCAACCACGAGAAGATCGGTGAGCGCAACACCTATCTTCAGAACATGCCCTTCACCGACCGCCTCGACTATCTCTCCTCGATGTCCAACAACTTCGGGTATGCCCTGGCTGTCGAAAAACTGATGAACGTCGAAGTGCCCGAACGCGCCGAATATATCCGTGTCATCATGGCGGAACTAACTCGCGTCCAGAATCACCTCTTCGCCATCGGCATGTTCCTGAACGACATCGGCGCTTTCTTCACCCCATCGCTCTATGCGATTGAAGAACGTGAACTCGTTCTCGATATTTTTGAGATGGTCAGCGGATCGCGCATGATGTGCAACTACTTCCGCTTTGGCGGCCTCGCCCGTGACCTCCCAGAGGGTGCGCTTAAGATGATCAAAGGTTTGGCCTTTGAACGTCTACCGCGCAAAGTGGACGAAATGGATCGCTTCCTGAGCGAGAATGAAATCCTACGCTCGCGTACAGTTGGGCAGGGCTACCTTTCGGCTGAAGATGCAATCCGTTACTCGGCAGCAGGCCCAATGCTGCGTGCGTCCGGCATCCCCTACGATATTCGCCGCGCCGATCCCTACAGCATCTACGACCGCTTCGACTTCAATGTCGCAGTCCGCTACAACGGCGATATTTATGACCGCTACTACATCCGCCTTGACGAGATTCGTGAATCACTCAAGATCATCCAACAGGCTGTTGAGCAAATTCCTGAAGGTCCCATTCAGACCGGAAAACCACAATATCAGGTACGTGTCCCGGCAGGGGAATCCTATGGTCGTGTGGAAGGCCCGAAAGGCGAGCTTGGTTTCTACGTCGTTTCCGACGGGAAAGCGAACCCCTATCGCTACCATGTCCGCGCCCCATCCTTCATCAACCTGACCGCCTTCGGCCCCATGTGCCAAGGGTTGAAAATTGCCGACGTCGTCGCCGTACTTGGCTCGATTGACATCGTACTCGGCGAAACAGACCGATAGGAGAAGAAACCATGTATGGAAAAGGTATTCTTAAAGGTTTAAGCGTTACCCTGAAACGCTTTGTCAACACCTATCTGGACGACATTAAATGGCTCGGCAAACGTTACTACACCGCCGAAGGCATCGCACATCGCTCCAGCAAAGATGCAAACGGCATCTTCACTGTCCAGTATCCTGAAGAAAAACTGCCCGTACCGGAAGAGTTCCGCTATGTCCCCTTCCTGGTCTACGACGAGGGCGAAGACGGCGCCGAAGAGATCCGCTGCACATCCTGCGGCATCTGTGCCAAAGTCTGCCCGCCGCAGTGCATTTGGATCGAGCGCACCAACGACCCGAAAACAGGTCGTCCCGTGCCCGCCCCTGCAGAGTTCCACATTGATGTAGACATCTGCATGAACTGCGGCCTCTGCGCAGAATACTGCCCCTTCGACGCGATCAAGATGGATCACGACTATGAGATTGCATCCTACGGGCGCACTGTCTACAACAAGGAAACGCTGATGAAACCGGCTTCCTACTACGCCGAGATTCGTCCGCTCAACAACGCAATTGAAGAAGAAGCCCGCCGCGCCAAAGCAGAAGCAAAAGCGGCAAAAGCAGCAGCGAGAGCAGCGAAAGCAGCCCAGAAATAAGCTCGACCGAAGTTTTGAAATAGCAGGTTGGAGGAAAATTCTCCAACCTGTTTTTCTAACTTGATGTTAAGACTTGATTGGTAGAATGATTCATGAAACGTAAAAAAACATCACGTATTACGTTTCACGCACGCAATAAAATCATTTTCATACTTCTATAAAGGTAACTCACATGACCCAACCAACCAAAGACGCAGTCCTGGCCGCCCTCAGCACCGTCATGGACCCGGACCTGCACAAAGACCTCGTTTCCCTCAACATGATCCGTGACCTCGTCATCGAAGGCAACACGGTCAACTTCAGCGTTTTCCTGACCACCCCGGCCTGCCCGCTCAAAGGCAAAATTCAGGAAGACGCCCGTCAGGCAGTAGCCAAAGTGGACGGCGTTAAAACCATCAACATCAAAATGGATGCGGATGTCCCCAACGACGGACGTTTACGTGGTTTAGTGGATGCCCCGATTCGCAACGCAATTGCAGTGGGTTCCGGTAAAGGTGGCGTAGGCAAGTCGACGATTGCCGTTAACCTCGCCGTCGCTCTCGCCAAAAGCGGTGCCCGCGTCGGCCTCATGGATGCGGACATCTACGGCCCCAATATCCCCACCATGATGGGCATCGACAAACTGCCCCCTGCTACCAAAGAAAAACTCATGCCCGCAGAAGCACATGGCGTCAAAGTCATGTCGATGGGCTTCCTCGTCAAACCCGGACAACCGCTTATTTGGCGCGGTGCTATGCTCCACTCTGCCATCCGCCAATTTTTGACCGATGTCGAATGGGGCGAACTCGACTATTTGATCGTCGACCTGCCCCCGGGAACCGGTGATGCCCCGTTAACGCTCGCCCAGTCCTTCCCACTGAGTGGGGCAATTCTGGTCACGCTGCCCCAAAATGTCTCGTTGGAAGACGCAAGCCGCGGGTTGGGAATGTTCCGCACGCTTGAAGTCCCCATCCTGGGTGTCATCGAGAATATGGTCGGCGATGTATTCGGTCATGGCGGCGGCGAGCAACTCGCCAAAGCCGCCGATGTGCCATTCCTTGGCTCCGTCCCCATGAACGGATTTGTCCGCCTCGCTGGCGATCAGGGGCAACCTGCCGTTATCGCCCAACCTGACTCTAATGCAGCCAAAGCCATGCAGGAAATCGCAGAAACTGTCGCACAGGCAGTTAGCGTAGCGGCTCTCGAAGAAGGTGGCAACAAGCTCAATCTGAAGATCAATATCAGCGACTAAAAGCAAAAACTGACGACAAGACATTACATTGTCGTCAGTTTTTGCTCTCTAAAAAAGGGTGCGGCATTCTGCCGCACCCTTTTCTGCTTACGGTATAATAGCTCCCATGCAACTACAAATCATAGGTATCCGTTTTACAAAAATAGGCAAAACCTATCACTTTGATTCCAACGGCGTGAGCGACCTGAAAACTGGCGATCACGTAATCGTTGATACTGCACGAGGCAAGCATCTTGGCGAAGTTGTCCAAATTTTAAACGAAGCCCCTGAAACACCCAAAGGTGGTTGGAAGAAAGTACTCCGCCGTGCGACCCCGCGCGACCTTTTATTGGCACAAACCTGGCAAACCAAAGAAATTGAAGCAATGGTCGATTGTCGTGAAAAAGCAAGTAAACAAAAACTCAACGGCGTCAAGATCATTAGAGCCGAATTCAATTACGATGGCTCCCGTCTCACCTATCTCTACAGCAGTGAAGGTGACGAAAAGGTTAATCTCAACAACCTGCGCAACGAAATGCAAAAAGTCTATGGCGATACAAAAGTCGAAATGCGCCAAATTGGCCCGCGCGACGTTGCCAAAATTCTCGGCGGCTTGGGTGCCTGCGGTCTCGAAACACGCTGCTGCACCAAATTCCTGACCGACTTCAGCCCCATCTCGATCAAAATGGCAAAAGCACAGGGCATCTCCCTGGCTCCCTCTGAAATCACCGGCATGTGCGGACGCCTGCGCTGCTGCCTGATCTACGAATACGAAGCCTATGCCGCAGCCCGCAAGACCATGCCAAAGCGCAAAAAACGCGTCGTCACGCCCAAAGGTGAAGGACGTGTCGTCGATCTAATGCCGCTTACAGAAACCGTCGTCGTCCAACTTGATGACGAAGTTCGTGGCGCACGTCACTCCTTCCATCGCGATGAGATCGAACCCTGGGATGAACGCGAAGCCCTGCGGCGCAAAGCAGCCGAACCCTGCAAAGAAAATTGCAATTGCGGCAAACACGAAGCTCCCAAAAAAGATGCCACAGCCGGATAATTGGGAAACCCCACAAAAAATTCTTGTCATCTTGGCACACCCCGATGATCCGGAATTTTTCTGCGGGGCAACCCTTGCACGCTGGGCAAAAGCGAGACACGAGATCACCTACTGCCTGCTGACCTGCGGTGACAAAGGCAATGTCAACACCGAGCTTTCAGGGGATGACCTCTGTCAACTGCGCCACCAGGAACAACAGAACGCAGCCAAGATCATCGGTGTGAAGGAGGTTCACTTTCTCGATCGCCCGGACGGTTATCTTGTTCCCGATATGGACACACGGCGCGCGGTAACCAAAGCGATCCGCCAATTCGCCCCCGACATTTTGGTCACCTGCGACCCGACCAATCTCTTTCCCAGTGAAACCTACCCCGTCAACCACCCCGATCATCGTGCCGCCGGTCAAGTCGTCATAGATGCGGTCTTCCCCGCAGCAGGTAGTGCGCTCTTCTTCCCCGAACTGCTCAGCGAAGGCTTTCCGCCCCACCAACCCGCAGAACTCTGGGTCAGCCTGACACGCGAACCCAACACCACCATCGACGTCACCGACGCATGGGAAACAAAAATCCAAGCCATTCTCGAACACAAGAGTCAGGTTAGAGACCCAGAATTACTAAAAGAGCGCATGAAACAACGTGGACAAAGTAGCGATAGCCCCGAAGAAACGCCTCGCTATGAAGAACACTTCCGCGTCCTACGCTGGAGAAAATAAAACCAAGTGCAATGCACCTTAAAGGGGCGTTGCACTTTTTGTTTTAGGAAAAGAATATGCTTACAGAAAACGAACTTAAACAAAAACTCCAATCCATTGCTGAAAAGAAATTCAAACCCGATGATGAAAGCGTCGTTGATGAACTTATCCCTGCCATGCTTGCCAACATCGGCTCCACAGACCCCGAACTGCGCGATGACCTGATCTACGTTGCCTTCATTCGCTGGTCGATGACATACAAATTGCTCCCACCGGCAGCCCTGCGTGAGATATTCAACACCCTGCTCGACGAGCAGCATCTACTCTTCTGTCTCGGCGAAAAGGATACCGATAGCATCTTCACGCGCTCCTTCTCCGCTTTGTGGCTGCCCCCGATTCTAATTCAACATCGCGAAGAGGCCTTTCTGTCCCAAGAAGATATTCAAAATGCACACAAGCAACTCACCCATCTTCTGCGCGAGGAAAAAGACCGCCGTGGATTCGTACCCGAAAAGGGCTGGGCACACGTCATCGCTCATGCTGGAGATGCCCTTGACGATCTGGCGCAATGCGCTGAGATCGGTGTTGCAGAACTACGCGAGATGCTGCCCATCATCCGCGAGACGATGAGCATGACCGACTTTGTCTACGCCCACGGTGAAGATGAGCGCATGGTCACGCCGGTGCTGGCAATTATCCAGCGCAAGCTACTGCCCAACGACAAACTCGAAATATGGCTTGAGGGCTTTATCTCCCCCGTCAAAGAGACCAAAGCCATGCCGGATGGCGTCATCCTGCGGGCGAATATCCAAAACTTTTTGCAGTCACTCTATTTCCGCTTGAAATGGACTGCAAGCAGCGCCGAACTCTTGCCTGTGATTGAAAAGACGCTCCGCGAGATCAATATTTTCGCCTAAATAGAGAGGACAGCATGACCGATTTTCTAGCAAAAGCCAAAGACCTTTTTGATTATACGCAGACAATGCGACGCGACTTTCACGTGCATCCTGAATTAGGATTCGAAGAAATCCGCACGGCTGGGATCGTAGCAAAAGAGTTGCGTGAACTAGGATTGGAAACTACAACCGGTGTCGCGGTGACAGGTGTCGTCGCACTGCTCGAAGGCGCAAAGCCGGGGCCAACTATCCTGTTGCGTTTTGATATGGATGCCCTGCCTATCGAAGAAGAGACGGGCGCAGAGTATGCCTCACAAACAAAAGGCAAAATGCACGCCTGCGGCCATGATGGTCATGTTGCGGTCGGACTAACTGTCGCCAAGATGCTGAACGAGATACGCGACGAGTTGGCAGGCACCGTCAAGTTCGTCTTCCAACCGGCTGAGGAAGGTGTTGTTAATCAAGAGGGCAGAAGCGGCGCAGGCCAGATGATGCATGAGGGAGTGTTGGAAAACCCGAAAGTTGACCAGACGCTCGCGTTGCATTTGTGGAATTCCAAGCCGCTCGGCTGGATCGGAATTGGCTCGGGGCCGATGATGGCAGGCGCGGAGTATTTCAAGATCACGGTTTACGGCAAGGGCGGGCACGGGGCGATGCCGCAGGTTTCTGTTGACCCGATTCTGGCTTCAGCGGAGATCATCAGCGCGTTGCAAAGCGTAGTGGCAAGAAATGTCGACCCGCTGAAACCGGCTGTTTTAACGGTAGCAAGTGTAAAGGGGGGCGAAGCGTTCAACGTCATCCCGCCGAAAGTGGAGCTGACGGGGACAATCCGCACGTTTGAGTTGGAGGTGCGAGAAATCGTCCTGAAACGTTTTAAAGAAATTGTTGAGAATACGGCGCAGGCGATGGGCTGCACGGTCGAGATCGACTTGAAGCGCATCTCTCCGGCGGTAATTAACGCTGGCGAGGTCGCTGAGAAGGTACTGGCTGCAGCACAAAAGGTTTTCCCCGAAACGGCGATTGACGAAGGGAATTACCTGACGATGGGCGCGGAGGATATGGCTTTTATGATGGAAGAAGTGCCGGGCTGTTATTTCTTTGTGGGGTCGGCAAACGCTGAAAAAGGCTTGGATTACGATCATCACCACCCGAAGTTTGATATTGACGAAGAGGCACTGCCACGCGCGGCGGCATTGATGGTGGCAGCAGCGGTAGAAATTTTGAAGTAATACAAGACCAGCAAGAGAAAAAAACCCTAAAAGCAAGTTTGCTTTTAGGGTTTTTTATTTGAAAACGAAAACCTGTGATGAGTGATTTCTTGAGGTCACATATCACTCATCTCTCATTCTTTTACCAAAGTTTCGGCAACAACATCGGCGTTCTTGCCTGATATGCCGCATACGCATCCCCAAATTCACGGCAGAGTTTCCGCTCTTCAAAATACGCCCCGATGACGATGTAGATCGTCGCACCGATGTAGACCGTGAGTATATTCTGCGTCATAACAGGCGTGAGCCAAATAAAGAGCAAACCAAAGGTGTAGAGCGGGTGACGGATATATTTATACAATCCGTCAACGATCAACTTTCCATCTTTGAGATGTGGATGTGAAACCAATTGACGTAGCCCCGCAAACTCCCAGACATCTGTGCTCAACACGCCAACCACTTCCCCGACCGCAGCAAGTAATTGTCCGAAGAGCATCGCATACATCCATGGTGCGGGGATACTATAAAGTGTGCGGTCAGGCAATATCCGCGCAAGCCACAAGATTGGCAAAAAAGTAAACAGCGCAAAGATATTGTACGACAGACGGTAAAAACGCATGACGCCTGCGCTAAATATTTTCTCAAAAAAAGCTTTGAAAGAAAGCGATGCTGTCCATGAATGAAGAAAACCCCAAAGAACGAGAGAAGCGATAATCCAGAGCATAAAGTTACCTCTAAAAAGTAATGAGAAAAGCGCGATAAGTGATAAGGGGCTAATTTTCAGGCAAAGGGTTTGTAACTTCCTTCGTTTCTTGAATCGTTAGTGTACTTAAATTTATTTTTGTTGCATAAACCTTATTATCTTGCAAATATATAACAAGCAATTCGTTATCTCGCCAATATTCAACAGTATAAACTCGATCTACACCACTAACAAATTCCTGATAATTCAGTCCATCTGCATTAGAAATTGCAAGCGTCAGACTATCATATCGATCAACAACATCATCTAAATTTGTATCTTTATTCGCAATTTCATAAAACAGCCATTTAACAACGAATTCATCAATTTCATCTGCTGATGCACTCATAGTCTGCTCTGGATACTGCTGAATATCGACGATTACAGCATCATTTCTTTCAAATAATTTTCTCGATTCTAATGTGTCTGCATTAAGAAAGATTAAGTTCCTAATCGTAGAGCCTTCGCCAAAACTAAACCAACGTGCAGACCCCATCGAAGACCGTGTTCCACCTTTAGTCAGCTCACCGACAAAGATAGACGTACCCTGAATTTGATGAAAATATCGTAAGTCTATTTCCTCTTCTAAATTATTATCAATGATAACATCTGTATGCTTTTCTTCTTTTCCAATTACCCAAGTGGTAACTGCTCCAAAGACAATAAGAGATAATAATCCTCCTAAAATAGCATAGCCTAAATTATTTAGAAATGCCTTTAATTTCGGTTTCATAACTTTTTTATCCATTTTATTACCTCCTAAACGGCTTCCGCAATTTAAAAAGTGACAAGTGAAATTTAAACACGCATCACTTGTCACTCTTTACTCGTGACTAATTTCCAAACGCCGGAACTTCCACCGTCTCTCCACCTGTTTCGACCAAATAGTAGGGCATCCACGCCACACCGAAGTAATCGACAAAGATATTGGTCTTGGTCGGGGTGATGGTCACTTCGCTGGTTTGATTGACCACCGCGCCCCAGCGGTCGCTGATCTCATCGAGACGCGATTTGAACTCTGCTTCGAGAGCGTTGATCTGCTCTTCGAGATCGTCAATTGCTTCGATGGATTCCTGCACGTCGGCTTTTGCTTGTTGAGTCAGACGACGTTTTGTGAGAGAAGTCGTCATCCGGCGGCGGCGCTTGCTGAAGAGGCTCAACACGTTTTCAGCGTGCGTGCCCATCTCTTCCATTTTGCGGTCGGCCAACTCGTCTTCATCCTGACGTAATTCGCGCTCTTCCCTCTTCAAACGGTTTTCGAGCGTATCCAGTTTGCGTTCGTATTGCGCGCTAACTTTGTTGATCTCAGCATCGCGCTTATCGCGGGCAGCGTCTGAGCAGGCACGCATAAATTCTGATTTCGAAATATCCGGTCCGGCATAAACCTTCAAGACATCATTCGCACGCGCCGTAACACTCACGGTACGATAGATCCAATCCCTGAAATCACGTTTAAGTGCGGTCATCAATTTCGACTCACTAAAGGGTGCGTCCAGGCTCACGAAGCGCGATTGCGGCGCAGGCACTTTGGCAAGTGCGTCCACATCCACGCTTTGGCCCGCATAATCATCCCAGCGCACCACGCCGCGCGGGTCTGGATTTTGCACCAGCAGCGCACGCGCGGCTTCGCTATCTACGCCATATTTACGGTTGAGAAAACGTACGGATGCAGCTGCCAGCAAGGTCGGGCGATAGAGCATGCCAACCTGTTCGGCATCCGCGCCCATGGGGCGGCGTGCCAACTCAAAGGCTTCCATCAGGCTCAAATTAAAGGGCAGGAAGAACTCCCCCACACTGGCGGGGATCGCTGGCCGAGTGCTCGTGCTGCCATCATGGGGACGAGCAACGCGCTTGCGCTCAGGGCGGCGACGAGATGCTCCATTAACGGAAACAGGTTGATAACTTGCGAGCGTCTCGGTGGCGGATGCTTGCGGCACATCCACAGATTTGGGCTGGCTCACCGTTTGAGGGGCAGATGCCGCCATCACATCATCATCCACCAAATCCCAGCCTGCACCGGCAAGTTCGTTTAAAGCCGGAATCTGCGTGCGCGTCATTGGCCCGGCGAGATAATTCATCGCCCAGCGCGTGCGGAAGAGAGCAGGCTGCTTATTGTGAACATTGTGCAAAATAAAGGCGCGCTTGCCAAGGCTGGAAATGAGCTTGGCATAGGCTGCGCGGTTAAGCGTGCCCGTGGCACTATCGAGACCTTCGAGCAGGCGTTCTTTATCGCGCTCGGTCTGGAGCTTGCCGATAAACCACGAGCCCGCATTTGAGAGGGCTTTGTAATCGACATCGACGGGATTCTGCGTGGCAAGGACGAGGCCAACGCCAAAAGCGCGCGCCTGTTTGAGCATCCGCAAAAGGGGCTGCTTGGAAGGCGGATTTTTCTGCGGCGGGAGGTAACCAAAAATCTCGTCCATGTAAAGCAGGGCGCGCAAGGAATTGGTACCACCCTGCGTGCGCATCCACGTTTCAACGGAGGCGAGCAGCAGTGTGATGAAAAACATGCGCTCGGTCTCGCTAAGATGAGCCAGATAAAAAACACTGTGACGCGGACGACCATCCGGTGTGTAAAGCAGGTCAGGGATGTCGAGGGCTTGGCCTTCGCGCCAGGTCTCAAAGGAGGGCGAGGCGAGAATGGCATTCAATTGCATAACAAGCGAAGTACGCGCCTTGGCGGGGAAGAAAGTATCAAGCGGCAGCGCGCCGAGTTTATCGAAAGGCGGGTTTTGGGTCTGGAGAATTAGTTCAGTCAGATCGAGGCTTTTGCCTTTGCTCCAGGCATTTTCAAAGATATGCGAGAGAAGAATATGCTCACGAGAGCGTAAAGGATCAATATCACTTTCACCGATCAAACCGAGCAAAGCCGTGACCGTGCTCGATATTTTCTCACGCAGTATTTCGCGATTCTCACGCCAATCCAGATCGGGGACTGCAAGCGAAGACAAGACGCTGACAGGGATGCCCGCATCCGAGCCGGGGGTGTAGACGGCGAATTCAGCGGCGTTCTTGAGGGCACGCACACGATTGGCATCCATGCCCCATTTGGCGAGACCATCTTTCCACGTTTGCGCGGTTTGGATGGCCGTCTGTTCAACACTCACACCAGCACGGCGGGCGGATTCAGGGTCGAGCCAGGGTTCAAAATCCTGTGGGGCGAGATCAGGGAAGTGAAGTAACAAGTTCGTCAGGTCGCCTTTGGGGTCGATGATCAGCGCCGGGACATTTTGCAGCGCAGCTTCTTCGAGCAAGGTCACGCAGAGTCCCGTTTTGCCAGAGCCGGTCATGCCGGTCACAATGGCGTGCGTAGTCAGATCAGCGGGATTGTAGAAAAGAGGTTTGTCGCCAGGCTCAGCTTGCGGGTTTTCAAGATGACGACCGAGATAAAAGTGATTGTTAGACATGATGACTCCGTGAAAACGCTAAAAGGTTGAAAATAGAATAAATGTGCTAGGGGCTTAATTTACCCCACTTTGGTCAAATTCGCAACAAAATAAACTCCCCTGCCGCAAGCGACAGGGGAGTGGACTAAAAAGAAGGGAGAGGTACCCCACTCGACTAATAACTATCTGACTAGTCATCATCAGATTCTGAATCTAACTCTTCATCAGATTCAGAATCTTCATCAGAAGCCGGGGTTGGGGTAATTGTTGCATCATCACTGTCGCCTTCATCATCGGGGACAGGGGTCGGAACTATTGTAGGGTCGCTATCGTCAGATTTATCATGCTCTTCTTCATCATCCGTTGAAGTAGTATCCTGTCCATCTTCAGGCACCGGTGGCGTCACAGTATCCTGTTCATCTTCCGCCACGTCCTCGCCATCGTCGGTTTCATCAGGCTCTTCTTCTGGAGTCAGTGTTACAACAGGATCATCGACATCTTCAGAGTTCCGCACATCCTCGGTCTCAACACTCTCATTCATCGTCGCCGTAGGCACAATCAATATATCTTTAGAAAAGCTCAAAATAATACTTGTTGCCAAAACTGTGCCATCATCGCTTGTTTCTCCAGAAACGATAACGTCAGTGCCGATCTGGATCGACGGATCTATATCTGTATCAGCGGATGTAGTAACCGGCACGCCCGCAATATTCCACTTGTTTCCGTTTCGAGTGATTACCTGCCCCTCAAACTGGACTGCGGCAAAGCGCCCGTACCCCAACAATGCCTGCACCTCTTCACGACGCTCATTCTCATAAATTGTCTCTAACCTGGCTGTTTCAACGCTGTCAGAAAACCAGACACGGGCACTTTCCCAACCACGTTTGACAGCATATAGGCCATCTCCTGGCAGAGCAGATGTTGAAGCACGGACAAGGCCTGTTGTTCCACCAATAAAAAAGGCCAGAGCCAATGTCAGGGGAACCAAAACCCGCCGAAAGTCCAGGAAAGCCCCGCGCCGCGGTGCAGACGCGGCTTCCCGCATTTGAGCGGCATGCTGCAAAAGACGCGCACGATTGCGGCGCATCACCTCATCAGATACGATGACAGGGGCAGCCTCTTTGGCATCTATTGCTGCCTGCAAAAGGGGGCGCAACTCATCGGCATATTGAGGAAATTCTGCCAACGAACTTTCAGGATCTCTTCCTTGCTCAAGAACATTTTGGCAGATGATTTCAAGAGCATCATTTTTTTTCTTATTCATTCTCTACCTCCCCGACATAGCGTCGGAGTGCAGCCAGGGCGCGAAATTGAAGCGCCTTAATCGCGTTTACTCTTTTCTTCATAAACGCTGCTGTTTCTTCCAGTGAGTAGCCTTGCCCAAAACGCAAAGCTAAAACGGTTTGTTGATCCCCGGTGAGCTGTCGCAATGCTTCACGCGTAACGCGAACCTGATCGATTCGTTCAATTTCACTTAGAAGAGCTTCTGTGTCAGCGGCCAATGTCTCAGGCAACTGGGTCGTCGGACGGCGATAGTGACGACGAAGATGATCCGTGACAATATGAGACGCCGTTGAAAGTAACCAAGCTTTTATATTTTTCTTGGGACCGCGTTTCTTTTTACATGCTTCCAGTAAGCGAACAAAAACATCACTGGCAATGTCCTCCGCAAGCCCTTCATCATTCAGCCGGTAGAGGACGAAACGGTAGACATCAGGGAAGCAACGATCATAGACTGCAGTAATGGCCTGCGGATCAAGCGTCCGCAGGCCATCCAATTCATTATATTGTTGAGCTTCTGATAAAGCTGCCATTTTTTGTCCATGTCCATCAAAAGAGCGATTCAATTCGTACATTTTACTCCATCAATATCTCTCTTTTTGGAAAGGGCGAAATAACCATCTACTTACTTTTTTTCTACAGATCAGACTTAAGGAACAGGAGTAGGAGTGACTGTGGTATCTGTGCTGTCGCTTGATGAGTCATCACTGCTGCTATCGTCGTGACTATCATCATCATGGCTATCGTCATCATGACTTTCATCGTGATGATTGTCGTTGCTGCTGTCATCATCACCGTCATCAGGGCTACTATCATCACTGCTGCTGTCATCCGAGTTATCGTAGCTGCTATCATCATTAGCATCACTGTTGCTATCATCAGTGTAGCTGTCATCGGAGGAGCTGTCGTCAGATGAGTCGTCGTCACTGTAGCTGTCGTCAGATGAGCTGTCATCACTGTAGCTGTCATCGGAGGAGCTATCGTCAGAATAGCTGTCGTCAGACGAGTTGTCATCACTGTAGCTATCATCGGATGAGTTGTCATCGAAGGAGCTATCATCAGATGAGCTGTCTTCCAACTGAACCGACTGGGCAACAAGAGCCCCGTTTTCATCCACAGTAGCTTCCACTTCGACCAAGTCACCAACAACTAAGCCAGCGCTTTCGATCAACGCGGGATCAACTGTCACAGTCTGTCCATCGACGGTAACCTGATCACCATCAATAGCTTCAACAACACCTTTAACATCGATAGATGCGCTACTCATTCCCACATCAACATTATCTACAACAGAAGCTGCAGCAGATGTTGCTCTACCTGCAAGCAGTCCAAATACGACCAAGGCTGTAACCAATAAGTTTTTTTTCTGCATTTTTGTTCCTCCAGAACAATAATAGGATATGTTATTTATATAGTCGACGAAGGAACAAAAAGGTTACGGGCAATTTTAAAAAAAGAGTATTGCGCTGCTGGAAACCTGCGCAATACTCTTTTCGTTTTGTTGTCAGAGCGTTATGGTGCGTAGACAGTCAAGTTATCAAAACTCACAGCAATACCGGGATCGTCAAAAACGCCTCCAGCCAAACCGATATAGCCAGAAGAGAAACTATCATCGGTCACACTTGCAATAACCGAATCATTCACCGCCAGTGTAAGCTGGCTACCAACACAAGAAGCCGTCATATTCAACGAAGACTGTCCTTCTAACCAAGCAAGGCGATCCCAATCATAGAGGGCAAAATATTCACCCGCTACATACTTATAAATAATGAAGTAGCCATCTTCATCAACCTCGAGTTTATAGAAATTATCATTATCTGTGTAGCGGCATAAGACGCCAAATCCCCCCGTGCCATTGGCAGATTGAATAACATTCACATCCACGCTCATAATGATATCTGAATACTGCTCGTTATCGTAATGGCTCCAAACATCGTAATTCGGCTCATTGACTTCGATATAAAACTGACCGTTACGATACTCCGTAATACCTGTCGTTGTATTCTGCTCGCTCCAACCACTGGATGAAGATGAGAAATCGTCCTGCAAAAGAAGCGTTCCACTGGCCTGAACAGGGATTGCCGCTTGGGGAACTGATTCGTCGGCTACGAAATTCACTTCCCCGCGTCTGGCGGCTTCGATCAGCGGAAGTGCCAGTTTGACGGGACGCAACGCGTTAATAAAACCACCCGTCGGGATGCAGCTATCATTATCATCCACATAACCGTCACGGTTAGTATCGGCCAGCACGCGGCAGTCCACATATTGGTCTTCACCGCCGTAGCCGAGCTGGGTCGGCACGCCGATCAACTCTTCTTTCTCGTTGACCGCCAAACCGCCGCTATTGCCACCTGAGATGGTCGCAGAAGTCTTGATAAAGGCACGCTGCCCAACCCCACTCTCGGAGGTAAAGCCACCCACTTTGCCGGATGTGAGGGTAATGGTCGCCCCGCCAATACCGGGGTAACCTAAAATGGTCAGATCCCCGCCCAATTCAAGTGCGTCCGAATCGCCGAGGGCTACAGCAGGCAACCCGAGCGTGGCACGATCTACGGGATTGCGATTCAAATCGGTCGTCACGCGAATCACGGCGAGATCCAAGCCTTCATTGACTTGCATCACTTCGGCATAATAACGCGGCTCGGCGGGATAATCCGGGTTAACCGTGAAGGCTACGATTAGATCACGAACATCGTAGAATTTATCAGAGAGAACAACGTGTGCATTGGTCAGGATCAATCCATCAGAGGAGATCACCGAGCCGGAGCCTGTCCAGCCATCAACGATTTCGCCTTCGTAGTCAACCATGGCGATAATTTGCACAACCGCCTGATAAAGCTGATTAGGGCGCACATCTTCAACAACGACAGGCTGCTGAACAGAGGGGGATGTTGTTGTTGCAGCGGGTTCATCACCGCCAACGAGGGCACCCAAAACACCCAAGCCTCCGATGGTGAAAATAACACCAAAACAAAGTAAAACAAGACTCACCACCCCGCAGGTAATCCAGGTATTCTTTTTCATTATTCTTCTCCTGTTTGTGCTTGCGCACGTACACGTTGAAATTCTTTCAGGAATTCCTGCGCGATGTCTGTATTGTAAAAGATAATAATATTTTCATCATTGCGCTCTTCGGCACTGGCAGAAAAGTTATAGGAGCCTGTGATAACAATCGCCTCATCAATGATAAAAACCTTATGATGCATCAAACCATCAATACCATCTTCAAGGACGTCGATCCCCGCTTGCGCAAAGACATCATACTCGCCACCCTGATTGGATGCGACCTGAGAGTGATCCATTACCCCGGCGACGGTGACCCCGTCTCGCGCGCGACCTTGAATTGCTTCCGATATATCATCCGCGGTGAACGAATAAGCCATAAAGTAGATGCTCTCTTCGGCGTTATCGAGCAACTCCACGATCACATCCGCAACACCGTCATCGGGTGAGAAGTAGGTCTCGATCATTGTGCCGTTAACAAAGGTGGTCGGGTTGGGCGTATCCGAAATGGTATCGGGGCCAAAGTGATCGCCAACGAACATCTCATCAAATTCGGTCTGATAATTTTCAACCAACTTCTGTGAACGGATGCGAAGCATATTGTTATTATCTTTATAAGCCCCCCCTGTGGTGAAGTTCATCGAGCCGACCCAAATTTCACTACGGTCGATGATGACGAATTTATCGTGCATCAGCCCTTCACGGCGGTCACCGATGACGGAGATCCCGGCATCAACCAATTCCTGCGGGACGTCACGGTCGCGATTAGAGCTTTCCATCACGACACGCACCTGCACGCCGCGACGGAGGGCGTCCAACAGGGCATCGCGGATGCTCCAGAGGCTGAGGCTGTAAACGGCAACATCCACACTCAGGCGAGCGTCATCTATAGCGGCAGCAAGCTGAACATCTGGGCCGCCCCGATAATATTCAGCATCGGGAGCTGTGGGGTCAGTAAAGTAAAGCTCAAACCAGCCGCCGTCCACGCCGTATCCAATATCCATTGGAATTTCTTCCAAGACAAAATCATTCACGGGCTCGGGAGTAAGCGGTTCGGCGACCACAGTTTCGACAGGCACGGGTGTGCAGGCAGAGGCGAAAAGAGCAAAAGCAAGCAGGAAGATGCGTAATTTCATTATTTTCCTTTGGTGATTGCGCTCTGAGCGATTTTGTCGACCAGGCTGGGCGCGATGAGTTTAATCCACTGACCGAGGTGGCCGCGCAGGGTCTGCACATCTTCGCGTTTGCGCTTCTCCATTGCTCGCAGGAGATAATTGACACTCGTTTCAACGGTCATGATCTTATCTTCCTGCACAGGCGAATCCATAATCGGCTCGCCGTCGGTGCCAAGAGCGAGTTTGCGCACATCGGTGGCGACAAAATCGGGATAGGAGATCGTAACGCTGACACCCGTGCCAAGCAATTCAACGCGCAAAGAGTCGAAAAAGCCGACCATGGCATGTTTACTGGCGGCGTATCCGCTGCGGGTGGGCACGCCGGCTTTGCCTGTCAGACTTGAAACAGCAACCAAACGTCCACGCGTTTCTTTGAGATAAGGCAATGCGTAATGCGTGCAGTAAACACTACCCATATAATTAACTTGCATGATCTTTTCAAAAACCGATAAATCTTCGACTTGGTCAAATAATGCCCACATACTGATGCCCGCATTATTGACAAGCGTATCGATCCGTCCATATTCTTCTACAGTGCGCTCGATCAAATTCTTGCAATCAGCTTGCTCGGCGACATCGGTCTGGATAGCAATTGCCTTCCCCCCACGCTGACGACATTTCTCAGCGACTTTTGCCAACCGATCAGTATCACGCGCGCCGAGTGCAAGCCAAGCACCTTGTTCTGCAAGGCGCAGTGCCAACTCACGCCCGATTCCACGCGAGGCACCGGTGATGATGACAACATTTTCTTTAAAAATAGCAGATGACATAAAAGCTCCCTAAAATTTATTTCCGAAAGATTATAGCCGATTGAAAGGGTTATAATCTCGCCACTTCTACATCAAAGGAAAATCCATTGAGCAATTCAAATACTGCTAATCGCCAAATCGCACGTGCTGCTGGCACGGTCATGTTCGCCTTTGCTTTTGGGCAGCTCGTTGGCCTGGTGCGCCGAATTCTCGTCGCGCAGGCTTTCGGCGCAGGCGCAGGCCTGGATGCATTTAGCGCAGCTAATCGCGTCTCGGAGACGCTCTTCAATCTCGTCGCAGGCGGGGCATTGGGATCGGCTTTCATCCCGACCTTTACGGGATTGCTTGCCAAAGATGATAAAAAATCCGCGTGGAGATTGGCAAGCGCGGTCACCAACTGGGTCACTCTTGTCCTGAGCTTGTTGGCTGCTCTATCAGCTATATTTGCGCCCCAAATTGTTCACACCCTCGCCCCAGGCTTCGCAGCACATCCCGAACAATTTGCATTGACCGTGACTTTATTACGCATCCAGCTCTTCTCGGCGATATTATTCGGCTTGAGCGGGCTGGTGATGGGCATCTTGAACTCGCATCAGGTCTTCCTGATTCCCGCACTGACCCCATCCATGTACCAGATCGGGATGATCTTTGGTGTACTCGTGCTCGCTCCCACAATGGGGATTTACGGTTTGGCATGGGGTGTAGTGATCGGAGCATTCTTCCATCTGGTTTTACAGCTGCCCGTGCTCATCAAACAACGCGGGAACTATTCTCTTTCGCTAGGCATTGGCGATGCAAATGTCGGCGAAGTACTGCGTTTGATGGGACCACGTCTACTGGGTGTAGCTATCGTGCAATTGAATTTTTGGGTCAATACCCGGCTGGCATCGCGTATGGCAACTGGCTCGGTCGTCGGGGTCGAGTACGGTTTTGCACTGATGCTGATGGCACAGGTTGCGATTGCGCAATCCATCGCTACAGCGGCGATGCCAACTTTTGCTGCGCAATATGCGCTCGGCAAATTGGACGATGTCCGCCATTCACTTGCGGCAACCATTCGCGGGGTTTTGCTGCTCTCAATCCCCGCTGCGGTGGGGCTGATCGTTTTACGTGTGCCGCTCATCACCTTGCTCTATCAGCGTGGCGAATTTACATCCCGTTCAACGGAGATCGTTGCGTGGGCATTGCTCTGGTACGCGGTCGGTTTGGTAGGACATTCGGTGATGGAGATTTTAGCGCGCGCTTTCTATGCCCTGCATGATACAAAAACGCCTGTCATTGTGGGCATGATCGCAATGAGCCTGAACATCATCTTCAGCATCGCTTTTGCGGCACTTTTCGCGCGCATCGGCTGGATGCCACATGGCGGTTTGGCCCTCGCCAATTCGCTGGCAACCGCGCTGGAAATGGTCGGCTTGCTGATCTTGATGCGCAAACGCTTGGGTGGCATCGAGGGACGAAATATCCTGCGCGGGCTGGGGCAGGTCGTGCTCGCCGCCGTGGGGATGGGCATCGCGCTGGTATGGTGGGAACAAGCCCAAATCACGTCCGCTACGTGGCTGGTTGCGCTCGGGGGCATCGCTATCGGTGGTTTGGTCTATTTTATGGGGGTCTGGATTCTGAAAGTCCCGGAAATGCGGGATGTTCTAGGTTTTGTGCAAAGGAAAATTAAAAGATAAACCCAGTTCCTGAGCGGAGGGCTTTTCTTCGAAAAGCACGCAGTCGAAGGACGGCGTTACCAGAGAACACCGCTCTTCGACTACGACTACGCTCCGCTTCGTCTCCGCTCAGAGACTGGACTGCTTTTACTCCGTCGCCCGTTCTATTTTTGCCCCCAAGGCTCTCAACTTTTCTTCAACATTGGCATAGCCGCGATCAATTTGGCTGATGTGGCGGATGGTCGATTTGCCTTCGGCGGCGAGGGCTGCCAAGAGCAGCGCCATGCCCGCGCGAATATCGGGGCTATCGACCTTTTCGCCGTAAAGCTGGGCAGGCCCCTGCACGATACAGCGATAGGGATCACAGAGGATAATCTTCGCACCCATGCTGACAAGTTTGTCGGTGAAGTACATACGACCGTTGTACATCCAATCGTGGAACATAATGGTGCCTTCTGCCTGGGTAGCAATAGTGATGACGATGCTGATCAGGTCGGTGGGGAAAGCGGGCCAGACATTGGTTTTGATCTCGGGGATGGCGTCGCCGTAATCGGGGATAATTTTGAGGGTTTGGTTATTGGAGATGATTAAATCGTCACCATCAACATCCCAAGTCACACCGAGGCGCTTCATTACATAGGCAACCATATCAAGATATTGGATGCCCGCGTTACGAATACGGATTTCACCTTTGGTAACGACCGCAGCACCAACAAAAGAGATCACCTCGAGGTAGTCCGGCCCAATCGTGAACTCGCCGCCATGCAAACGCTCGACACCTGTAATATGGAGGGTGTTTGAGCCAACTTCTTCAATATTGGCACCAAGTGTATTCAACAAATGGCAAAGCTCCTGCACATGCGGTTCGGAAGCAGCGTTGCGGATAATGGTCTTGCCTTCGGCGAGCACGGCTGCCATGACGGCGTTCTCAGTGGCCGTCACACTGGCTTCGTCGAAGAGGATGTCGGCGCCTTTCAAGCCGTTTGCTTTGAACTCAAGAATGCGGTCGTAGCCCACTTTTGCACCGAGGGCTTCGAGCGCCAAAAAGTGCGTATCCAGTCGTCGGCGACCGATCACGTCTCCGCCGGGAGGCGGTAGATGCAACTCACCGCAGCGCGCTGTTACGGGGCCAGCAAGCAAGATGGAGGCACGGATGCGTCGGCTCAGTTCCATATCCAGCGCAGTCGGATCCAGTTTTTTGGCAGTGATCTGCCAGGTGGTTTCGTCCAAATCCTGCACATTCGCGCCCATACTTTCGAGCAGTTTCCGCATATCCTTCACATCACGAATGAGAGGAACGTTGCGTAAAATGACAGGCTCTTCAGACAGCAAAGTCGCTGCCAACATGGGCAGCGCAGCATTTTTATTTCCGGCAGGGGTCACTTCACCACGCAGGGGAATCCCGCCTTCGATCAAGAATTTGTCCATAAAAAACTCCAAGTTATTAGATTGGCGAAATTGTATCAGAAGACTGCAATATAGTTCTTAAGTAGGGGGAGCCAAATAACAGAAATGTTAAGCGCTTCAAATATAGGTGCTGTAATTGCAAGTTCTTTTCGTTATAATGGAGTTGTATGAATGTCTCAATAACATTTCCGATTTTTTCAGGATGGCTTGCCGCGTTGCTCGTGAACTATCTCTCGGACGTTCTACCTGCTACCCGCAAACTGACATCCCCTACCTGCCAGCACTGTGCCGCCAAATTTGCATGGACAGACTATCTTTTGCTGAAAGGTTGTGCCGCATGCGGAAAGCCGCGCGGTTGGCGCACATGGCTTACGCAAGTATTGGGTGTAAGTGTTAGCCTGTATACCTGGTTTTCACCGCCGAATAAATTAGGCTATTGGCTTGGAATGCTTTTACTGGTCTACCTGGCCGTTGTCCTGATTATTGATCTTGAACACCGTCTGATCCTGCATCCCGTCAGTATTTTTGGCGTTGTTCTCGCGGCCATATTAGGCATTTTAATACACGGTTGGAAAGCAACCCTGATCGGCGGCATCGCCGGTTACGGGATCATGTATCTCTTTTACGGCTTCGGCATTCTCTTCACCAAGATGCGTGCAAAACGGATGCGCGCACAAGGCATCGAAGCGGATGATGAAGAAGCACTTGGCTTTGGCGATGTCAATCTCGCCGGGATTTTGGGTTTGTTGCTCGGTTGGCCTATCATCTGGTTTGGTCTTTTACTTGGCATCCTGGGTGGTGGCGCTGTTAGCCTCTTGCTTGTGATCTTTGTTCTACTTAAAAAACGTTATCAAGAAAATGCGTTGATGATCTTTATCCCTTACGGCCCTTACTTCATTCTGAGCGCATTCATCCTACTTTATCTCCCGCATTGGATCACACCCATTTTATAAGCGTAGTACAGATGTTGGACTAGAGAGTATTTTTGAAATACTCTACACTAGAATCACCTTCTATCTTCACAAACTTTATCAGAATAAGGCTTTTCTTATGAATCGTAAAAATCTTTCCCCCCGCCGCAAAGGCCAATCCATGGTCGAGTTTGCGCTTGTTTTGCCGGTTTTGCTCCTGGTCGTTCTCGGGCTTTTAGAAGCCGGACGCCTGATTTTTATCTACGGCTCTGTCACAACAGCCAGCCGTCAGGCTGTCCGCTATGGCTCAGCAACTGGCGATAACGGCGCAGGCACAAATACCAGAAAGTATCTCGACTGTGATGGAATCGAAACCGCGGCTAAAGATATGGGCTTTATTTTGCCAATTGACACGGTCGATATCATCTACACACGTGACGGGAACCCCTTTGCAGATTGTGATACAGGTAGCAGCACATACCCGAATCCGACAGCCGATCTCTTTGAAAATGGTGACCGCATTGAAGTCACCACAACAAGCCCCTATGCGCCCATTGTTCCTATAGCAGGATTTGCGAATTTTGATCTTGTCGCCAACAGCAAACGCACCATCTTTGTTGGAATCTCGATTTCGGCAGAGGCTGCCCCATGGGTGCCTACCGCAGCCATTCAGCTTGAAGGCTTTGCAGGATTAAAATCTCCCCCCGATGCAACAATTTTTGTTGATAACCCTACTTACACATTAGAAGGTCAAGAATTTGAATTTAAATTCAAACTGACAAATACAGGAGATACCGAATTAACCAGCTACAGTATCACAACAGATATTGGGAATTGCTCAGGTGGCAACCTAGCAATAGGAGCTTCTGTAGATTGTTATCCAGCAAACACTTACGTAATAACTTCAGATAACTACACAAATGGAGAGGCTATCACGATAAACGCAAACGCTGATGCTTCAGACGGAACCAATACTCCTACGGCATTAACAGCTGTCGTCATTACCTTCGACCCAACTGCTCAAATTTCGTTAAGCGGAGCAGTCAATCCAGCGGTCCAAACAACAGAAGGACCAGTTACATTTACATACACAATCACCAATACCGGGGGTGTGGACCTATCAACATTCAGCTTAGAAACAATCAGTGGCGTCCCCGTTACTTTCACTTGTGAAACCGGTATTCTCCCGGCTCTAGGAACAGACACAATTCTTTGCTCAGGAACTTATACCATCACCCAGGCTGACCTAGATGCCGGCCTTGTAACCAATGAAGCAAAAGCAACAGCCACAGATGGCGGCCCAAATTCAAGTACAGATACCGCTAGTGCAACGGTGATTACGAAACCCCTCAAATTGACGATAACAACAGACCCTCTTGCATACGACATAACCACCGACACAGAGATTGAATTCAATTACACGCTTGAAAATGTAGGAGATGTGCCTTTATCAGATTTATCTCTTACCAGTGTCTTATTTGGGAACATTACTATTTGTAATAACGGAGTGAATTTAGCTAATACGACATTAGCATCCAAAGGAGACAAAGTCTCTTGCAAGATGGTATATACGCCAATCTCACAAACCGATATGGACAACAGCTATCTTGATGATGATGCTACAGGCCACGCTGAAGGCGGAACGATTGACTCAAACATGGTGGAAGAAAGAATTTTAGCAACGATAAGCCCTGATTTACTCTTGGAAATCATAGCCCCGATAGATAAAAGTGTTATCCCCGATGGAACAACAACAATTACTTACACATACAAGCTAACGAATACAGGGAACATGACGCTAAAAGAGACCTACGAGATCAGAGACAGTAATAATACCGTTCTTTGCGCTGGGACCTTCCTTGACTTAGCCCCTGGATACTCTGATACAAGTTGTTCCTATACATATAATATAGTAGACCCGGATGATTGGAATGCAGGTTCCATTGTCAGTAATGTTACAGCATATACTCAGTACACTCCTCCAAATCCTCCATATACAAGCCCAACTCCTATTTCAGTAACATCGAACACCGTTAATTCGACTGTATATACTTTTGATGGGGATCGAATGACGCTGGAGATCACATCATCATCAGGGGATAATCCGGTTGACTTTGAGGAAGAAATCATCCTCACATATACCCTAAAAAATACTGGCAATACAACGTTATATCCAACTTACACATTAACAAATGCCCTCACAGCCCATGATTTTGGATTATGCTTCCCAGCAGCAGGTGCTGTACCACCCGGTGGCATAATATTCGACGAATGCACGATCTTTTACCAGGTGGTAGACGTTGAAGCCGACAATACGCTGATCAACACAACAACCGCTACCGCCAGCAATCAAGAAAACGGACCAGCAAATGTGCAGACGACAACAACGCTCATCCTTGATGTAATTCCTGTCCCAGTCTGCAGCGAAGACCAATGGACAAGCAGCAAGAAATACGCATCTCCTGATCAGGTTTATTATTGCGGTTCGGACGGTGTCTGTAACGAATGGCGGGCGGATCAGGAACCTGATCCCTCCACTGGCGAAGGCGAAAGTGGACATGTTCCTGGTGGATTCGAGGATCCCCCTTATTGGATCAAAACTAATCGATGCAAGCTAGAATATAGTTGTCAGGTATCTCTTACAAATATTCCGATGGACAATAATTCAAGTACCCAGTCGCTTACCATTGTCAACGCATCAAATGTTTCTGTTGAAATCAACAGCATTTATTTAACCTGGGCTTCAAGGAGATTAAGAACAGTAGTCTTGGGTGGTGAGAATATTTTCTCAGGAAACCAAGGCACCAGTGGTTTCGATCCTCTTTCTCCCAATACCCATTTGACAATAGGACCAGGAAATCCAACTTTGCAGCTAACTTTCAATAATAGAACGAATTGGGCACGTGCGGTCATCACCTTCTCCGACAACTTATGCAAAACCCACCCGGCACTTGACTCCGGATTGCCGTAAAAGTATCGTCTTTTCACAAAAGACAAGTTCTAAAATCAATAAGGAAAGAAAGTTTATGAAGACAAAAAGGCTACTTCAATTAATGACCTTTATGGCAATTGCCCTGTTTCTCATCAGCGGCACATTCATTGTTCATGCCCGCCCGCAAGCTGCAATACCAGCAACACCATCAAACTTCCGAGTAACAGAACGAACAACGTCCAGTATCAAACTGGAGTGGGACCCGGTCGCTGGTGCAACTGGATACACTGTTTACAAATATAACGGTTCGACCTGGGCATACTATGCTCAGGTTGGCGGAACGACATATACATATACAGACACAAATATCAACTGCAATAATTCAACTGTTGAGACCAGCGGTGATTTTTATAAGCTAAAAGCCTTTAATAGCAGTGGTGCTTCTAGTGAAACAGGCTGGGTTCCCCCGAGACCGGGGAATGATGAATTTAACAAGGCCATAGCAGTTGGCGCGCTTCCAGACCTGCAGGAAATCAATATTTGCAACGCATCACTCAACACTGCCTACGATCCTGAAATCACAAAGTGCAACATGAACGCGGGCCGAGAAACCGTTTGGTACACCTATACAGAAGGCATAACTGCCGCTTCCGTTTCTTTTAATACGACAGGCTCAAACTTTGACACTTTCATCGCGGTTTGGACTGGCAATGAAACGGACTACCAAAACGGCGCCCTCACGCTGATCTCCTGCAATGATAACGCTGGCGGAACATCATTATCATCACTGGCATTTCAAACCGAGGCAAACACCACATACTACATCGAAGTAGGTCGATACGATGGGCCGGCGGGAACCGCTGTATCAGCGGAAAGCATCTCTGGCCCGCTTGCATCTGAACAAGCTAAATAAACATGAAAAAAAGCAAAAAAACATCTTCCCTTAAAAAGCAACGCGCACAAAGCCTCGTCGAAATAGCAATCAGCTTGGTTATCATCCTAATGCTGCTTGCAGGCGCAGTTGATTTCGGTATTGCACTCTACTCCTACGTCTCGATTCGAGATGCAGCACAGGAAGGTGCGCTTTTCGCATCAATCAATCCCGAGGAAAACGCAGACATCGAGGCACGAGTACGCACATCATCTTCATCGCCAGTTGACTTAACAAGTCCAAACGTCGTCGTAACCGTAAACGCCGACTCACCAGCTTGCGAGGGGTACGGAGCTGTGGTCCAGGTAGTGGTTAGCTATGATTATCAACTTATCATGCCTTTACTACCGGACATTCTGGGCGTAACTGAAATCCCATTAACAGCATCTGTTTCAAATGCAATCTTGCAACCAACCTGTCCAGGACCCTAATCGGAGGAAAAAATGCTAAACGAACGTGGTCAAGCAGTTGTAATAATCGCACTCGCCATAGTGGGGTTGATCGGCTTTACCGCTTTAGCAATCGACGGGGGAAACGCGTTTTCTGATCATCGGCATGCTCAAAACGCCGCCGATTCAGCAGCACTCTCAGCGGCTTTGTCAAAAATTAGAAACAGCAATTGGGAAAATGCTGGGCTAAACATCGCCAGCACAAATGGCTACGACAATAATGGCATAAACAATATGGTAGAGGTTCACAGTCCACCTATTGATGGTGTCTACGCAGGCAATGACGAGTATGTTCAGGTGAACATCACATCCTATGTAGACACATTCTTTGCAGCCGTTATAGGAATTGAAAAAATCACAAATCGTGTAGAAGCCGTAGCACGAGCCAAGCCATCAATAACAGAGCCGATGGCATTTGGAAATGCCATGGTCAGCTTGGCGCCAACTGCTTGTCAAGCATATTATGTACATGGAACAGCAAGAACGGAAGTGACTGGCGGGGGAATATTCGTTAATTCTAACGGGGATGAATGCACCAATGCCAATAGCGGTGTCTTTGAACAACAAGGTTCAGCAACCCTCAGTGCAGAGGATGGCGGAATCACATCTGTTGGCGATGCAGTTGTACAAAACCCGGCACTGCTTGATCCTTACCCTCCAACAGAAGGTGCCGAAGCGATGCCTTATCCACCTGAATTTATGATGCCAGAACCTGATTGCGGATCAACAGATGCAACACGCAGCGACGGCACGCTCTCTCCAGGGAATGTGGATGCCTCCTGGCTGAAAGATGATGTCTTCCTGGAGCCAGGCACCTATTGTATTGATGGAGATCTCGTTCTCACCTCATCCAACACCCTCGAAGGCCATGACGTCACTTTATATTTTGTCAATGGAGGTCTGCACATCAATGGCGCAGGCGAATTTCTGCTCGACGCCCCTGATGACGGAGAATTTGCAGGCTTGCTCATTTTCCTCCCAATGGATAATGACGAAACTGTCATCCTAAATGGCAACACAACATCTCAATTTGAAGGCAGCGTCCTTGCACCAGCTTCCAAAATACAGATCAACGGAACTGGAGATGTAGATGGATATAGTAGCCAGATTATTGGATACACCATTAATCTTATCGGCACTGCCGATGCTTACATAAACTACGAGGATGCAACAAATTATGACGCCACTATTCCCCCTCAAATTGAGCTAACGCAATAATATCACCGTTGCCTGGAGAAAATATTAAACAACTACTATGACTATGATGCACAAAACTGCAGAACGATATAATTACGTTTTAGGCCCAAGCAGCTTCTTTCTCAAACCAATACTATTTCCCTGAACGAGTATTCCCTTCTTTTTGTCACATGCAATAACAGGATAAAACAAGAAAATCTAAGTGCCGATCTTTCGATAAAAGATCGGCACTTTTTATTTACACATACACAACGCACAAACTATCACATTCGTTAACTTCTGTAAATATTAACCATAATAGATTACAATAAAAACAAATCGTACCTTTTTCTCTAGGAGAAGCATAATGACTACTAGTATAAAGAAAAACAGAAAAGAACGTGCTCAAGCCATTGTGTTGATTGCTTTCGCCATAGTCGGCTTGGTCGGCTTTACCGCCCTTTCCATTGACGGTGGCACAGCTTACATCAACAACCGTCAAGCACAGAACGCAGCCGATTCAGCCGCACTCTCTGCAGCACTGACAATTATCAGAAATATCGATCTTTCAGAAGCCCAAATCCGCCAAGCAGCAGAAAATATGGCTGTAAGCATGGCTGCTAATAACGGTTACAACAGCAGCGATCCCTCTGTCACCATAACCACCAATTGGCCCCCGGATGATACAAGTGCCTATGTCGACAATGAGGAATACGTTCAAGTCATCATCGAATCCCAAGTCGAAACCTTCTTCGCGCCCGTAATCGGCATCAATACAACAAATAGCAGAGTTGAAGCGGTAGCCCATGCACAACCACCAACAACTGCCATCCCCTTTGACGGCGCAGCAGTCGTTGGTCTTGCCGAGCTACTCGAAGGTGGCAATGGCAACAATGCGGAGTGTCCGATTGATGTTTCAAACACTAAATGGACTGTAACTGGCGGAGGCTTATTCTCCAATGGTTGCGTTCATCAAAAACAGAAAGAGCAACTAACCATTCCAGATGACAAATGCGTAACCAGCGTAGGAGAGGCGGACGGTTTTAGCGATATCGCCTGTGTGGAATCCTATCAATCAGAAATGCACTATAGCCAGGATGATATAGATGCCATCATGCCCCCTCGCCCCGCCTGTGACGACACCGCAGAAGGCGGCTACAACATCACAGCAGCCAATATTGACAGCTTCAACGACACCTACACAAACGGCATTTACTGCATCAGCAACTTTGATCCTTTCGACTCTCTCCACACCCACCTTGAGAACGCAACGCTCTACGTAACAGACCCGGAATTTGAAATCAAATTCAATGGCGAGGGTGCCAGCGGAGGAGAATTCACTGGCTACGCATCCACTTCAGGGCCCTACAAAGGCTACTATCTCATTGTCGAAGGCAATGCAACACAACTCTGCGAAAGCATCGACGACAAACAACATACGCAAATTATCACCCTAAGAGGCAACGGGAACATTTCCATCACAGGAACAATTCTAGCGCCCACCGCATGTCTCGACTTACGCGGCAACTCCGGCGAAGAAGCCATGGATAGCCAGATCATTGGTTACAAAGTAGGCTCCAACAGCAATGCTTCCAGCGTCAACATTTCATACAACCCGGATAACAACGCAAAAACCCCCGTTCCTCCCCAAATCGAACTAGCGGAATAACGCCTCGCGCTTGACCCTGAACTTGCTTCCCCTATCTTAGCAGCCTGCCCTCTCCGGCAGGCTGCTTTTTCTTTTACACCATAAAATCATTTACAAATCAAACAAGTTTTTCAGGCTTCCCCGAAAAACACAAACGGCATCCTCTCATCAACCTTTCATTTTTGTAATTGATGTATAGTGACAATTCGGATATACTAAGCCTCGATTACATAAAGTTTTACAGATTCCATTTATGGAGGATGCGTCATGTTTAAAAGAAAGCTCAAAACTGAAAAAGGACAAGCGATTATTTTTATCGCCATAGCCATTGTTGGTTTAGTAGGCTTTACTGCCCTTTCAATCGATGGAGGGCTTGCCTTTTCAGATAGACGACATGCCCAAAATGCAGCAGACACAGCAGCAATGGCAGCAGCTCTTTCCAAGTTACGCGGCGAAGATTTTAACAACACCGCCCTCACAATTGCAGCTGCAAATGGCTACGATAACGACGGAACATCAAACATAATAACAATCACAACCGCAAACAGCCCTAACGGTGAATGCCCTGATACAGGCACCGATATTACCGTGGAGATCACATCCCATGTACCGACAACTTTTGCCCCGGTCTTAGGTGTATCAGAACTAACTAACAACGTCATGGCAGCTTCACGCGCTTGCGATATTCATACCGTTGGAGGCTCGCCGCTTTCTAATGGTAATTCTGTTTTCGCAACAAAATCTGATGAAAATTGTAGCGGTAATCATGCGTCCATACGCGTAAGCGGTAGTGCCCAATTACAAATCTGGGGCGGCAACATAGGAGCCGCATCTACCAATGGGGCTTGCCTTAGCTTCAAGGGCGGTGACGTACAGCTTAAAAAAGAAGAGTCTGGCCCGGCTTGTTCAGATATAGTTACAGCTGCAAGCAGCGGAGGCACGTTTAACCACGTCAACGGCGAGGATGAATGTGGAAACAAGTATTATAACCAGACATTTGACCCTCTTCCAGGAGATCTTGGCATTACATGTACAGGTACTGCAACAAAAAGTGGAAGTTCAATGAGCCCGGGAAATTACACCGGTACCTTTCCACCGAATGGCGTTTCAACCCTTAGCCCGGGCACTTACTGCATCGACGGCGATTTTAAAGTTCAGACAGGCAGCCTTACAGGAAACGGGGTTACAATTGTAATGAACACTGGTGGAATTCATTGGACTGGTAACACAGAAGTAAATCTTTCTGCCCCAACCAATGGTGACTACGCGGGTTTGGTTATTTATGCCCCTCCATCTAATAACTCAAACGACATGATCCTGAACGGAAGTGGTGATTTCAGAGTAACGGGTACTGTTTTAGCGCAAAACTCCGATTGTAACTATTCGGGTGATGGAAAAATTGAAAAAAACACCGTTCAGTTTATTTGTTACACTTGGGAGTCAACGGGCAACTCAGATATTGAAATTGAATGGGACGCCAGCAAGCTGTTTTCGCCCGAAACAGTCGAGGCCCCAACCATCTCTCTCCTTCAGTAAAACGCCTCTTCGTATCGCACGCAAATTCAACCTGCTACCCATATACCCCAACAGCCTGCTAATGCAGGCTGTTGCTTTTTTCTATCCCAATTATTTACCAACGCCCCATTCCTCCAGACTATCTTTTGACTCCTAATTTCAGGATTTGCCTAAAATTTTTTAAGAGACACCACGTCTATCCCTCCAATAGCAACATATCAATGCGATTAAGTCAGTGATTTTGTCACAAAACCACGTATCCTTACAAAACTGTTAATGATGTACCTTGATAAATTGGATATACTACGTGCCATATCTTTTTAGACCCATCTAGTTTTTTTGTTTTTCTCTTTTTGTTCCGGGAGGGCATCATGTACAACCAAATACGTAAGACAGAAGCGGGGCAAGCTATCGTTTTAATTGCCTTAGCCATTATTGGCTTGGTCGGCTTTACAGCCTTGGCAATTGATGGAGGCAATGCCTTCGTCAATCAACAAAGCGCACAAGGCGCCGCAGATTCCGCCGCGTTTTCCGCAGCACTCAGCAGAATTAGAGATGGTGATAATGCTGACATAAACGCTATCGCATACAATATTGCAATCGCAAACGGTTACGACCCAAGCGATCCATCTATTTCCATCTCAGTGCACACCCCACCCGTAAGCGGACCCTTCGCTTGTTTTGCTTATAATGACGATCAAAACAGCAGTGCCGACGAGGAAAGAAACAATTGTACTGCCCGGAATACAGATCATGACATCGACAAGGATGGCATTGACAACGAACACGACGACGACATTGATGGTGATGGCATTGACAACGAACACGACGACGACGTTGATGGTGATGGCCACAAAAATGGCCACGATGACGATGTTGATGGCGACGGCGTTGACAATGACCACGACGATGACATAGACGGCGATGGACACGACAACGATCACGACGATGACGATGACGGTGATGGGCGTCACGATGACGAAGACGACGATGATGATGGCGACGGGATCGACGATAAACATGATGACATCGATGGTGATGGTCATGACAGCGACGACGACGATGATGATGATGGCGATGGCATTCCAGATCATGAAGATAACGATGATGACGGCGATGGCATCGACGATGATGAAGACGATGACTACAACGGAGATGGTGTTAAAGATGACAAAGACAATGACCTTGACGGAGATTGTCTTGACAACGACCATGACGACGATATAGACGGCGACGGCATCGACAATGACCACGACGATGACATCGATGGAGATGGCCACGACAACGATCACGATGATGATGATGATGGCGACAAACGCCGCGATAGAGATCATGACAAAGACGACGACAATGATGGCATTGACGACAAGCATGATGACCTCGACCACGATGGCCACGACAGCGACGACGACCACGATGATGATGGTGATGGCATTGATGATGAACACGATCATGATATGGACGGCGATGGACACGACAACGAACACGACGACGACATTGACGGCGATGGCATTCGCAACGACGAAGATCACGACATTGATGGTGACGGTCACGATAATGATGTAGACCACGACATGGATGGCGACGGCGTTGACAACGAAAACGATGACGACATGAATGGAGATGGCATTAACGACGATCTCATCAACTGCGAAGAATATATTCAGGTAATCATCACATCTGAAATAGATACCTACTTCGCCCCCGTAGTCGGAATAGATTCAACCAGTGCCACCGTTTCAGCTGTTGCCAGGGCCAAACTGGCCGAAGAAACAGAAATGTACTATGGCAATGCTGTAGTATCCTTAAAACCATCCGGCACAAAGACTTTTTGGCTAAACGGCACACCTGACGTAACAACCGTTGGAGGCGGCTTCTTCGTAAACTCCAGTACCAATTGCGGGTACACCGTCAACGGCAATCCAAATGTCACCACGCCAAGCATTACCATGGTTGCATCCGGTTCGTGTCCAAATAATGTGGGCGAGTACAATGCTCCACCAGCAGATTATCCGCCACCAGACTATATGTTCCCGGAATATACCTGTGACTATACCCACTCAGGCAACTTCCCACCTAGTGGAACAGGGACAACAAATTTGCCATCAGGCGTACACTGCGTCAACGGCAACTTCCGACTGAACGGCAATGACGTACTAACGGGAACCGGAGTAACAATTGTCATGGAATCAGGAGAAGTTCATCTCAATGGCAATGGCGAGCTAAATCTCTCTGCGCCAACGTCTGGAGCAACAAAAGGCCTTCTCTTATATATGCCAATGAGTAACTCAAATACCATCAAAATCAATGGCAACAGCCAGCAAACCCTAAGGGGCACAATCTTTGCCCCGGCATCCAATATCACAATGTTGGGAACGGCAGATACTGGCGCATTCCAAACTCAGGTCGTAGGGTACCAAGTTAAGTTTAGCGGCACATTCGATGGCTTGATCGAATATAACAATGAACAAAACTATAACGTATCAATACCACCGCTCATTGAACTGGCGGAATAACGACGCATCGCCCGCGACCTGAACTTTACTTCCCCTATCTCGGCAGCCTGCTCCTTTCAGCAGGCTGCCGTTTTCCTTTCAGCAAACCTGTCAAACTAAAAAACTTGCGGTATAATCCGCCTGCTTGAGAGACACCCTCTCAAGCGGGAAAGATAGCGCATGACCCTGTGTTTCGACAAGCTCAACAACCACAGGGTGACGAGGAAGAGGGTTCCCCATCGCAAGATGGGAATAAGCCCTCGCCCACCCCAAAATCCAAAGGTGCGATTCTCCCCCCGATGGGGGGAGATGTCCGAAGGACAGAGGGGGGAGGCGAGAGCCGAAAATCGAAAGATCAGCGGAAGCCCTCCGTGGTGTGCCACCACCCGACCACCTTTCCCTCCAAAATAAACCTTGCTACAAGGCCGCACGGGTAACCTTGCGGACAAAATGCAGAGGAGTGGCGTGTTATAAGTTGCAAGTTACAGGTTTCAAGTTGCAAGTTTTGTAGTGGAGATTGAGTAGGATGACAGCTTTTTCGTCATCCATATCGAAATCGAAGCGGACTTCATTTGCAACTTGCTTTTCGCAACTTAAACACCGATACATCACACGGAGGAACCCAAAATGTGTGGAATCGTAGGTTATATCGGACCCCGCGACGCGACCCCGATCATTCTCGGCGGACTTAAACGTCTTGAATATCGTGGTTACGACTCGGCGGGCGTCGCCGTTTTACAGAACGGCGATATCGCAGTACGCCGCGAAGCGGGCAAACTCGCCCGTCTCGCAGAAATGGTGCAAAACTCCCCCATCAGCGGGCAGGTTGGCATCGGGCATACGCGCTGGGCAACGCACGGCGCACCCAACCAGCAGAACGCCCATCCCCATCTCGGACATACCGGCAAAGTCGTCGTCGTGCATAACGGCATCGTCGAGAACTTCCTCGAGCTGCGTGACGAACTCAGCGCCGAAGGCGTCGATTTCGCCTCCGAAACGGACACGGAAACCATTGTCCATCTCGTCGAGCATTACATCGCCAGCGGGCTTGATTTAACCGAAGCAGCGCGTGCCACCTTCAAACAGATCGAAGGCGCCAACGTCATCGTCCTGATGTCCGCTGATGAGCCGGACAAAATCGTCACGGCACGCATTGGCAACGCAGGCGGCGTCACCATCGGCTACGGCGATGGTGACGAAATGTTCGCCGCATCCGACATTCCCGCCATTTTGGAGCATACCCGTCGGGTCGTCTTCCTCGAATCGGGGCAGATGGCGGTCATCACGCGTGGGGGCGCGGCATACGAAACCGTTGACGGAACCAAGCTGGACATACGTCCGCAAACCATCGCCTGGGATCCGGTCGCTGCCGAAAAGGGCGAATATCGCCATTTCATGCAAAAAGAGATCCACGAGCAAGTCCGCTCCCTGACAGACACCCTCGCCGGACGCGTCGATTTTGACGAAGGGCGCATCCGCCTGCCGCAACTCAATCTCGACGAAACACTCGCCAAACGCATCAACAAAATTTACATCGTCGCCTGCGGCACGGCCGCCTACGCAGGCATGGTCGGCAAATATCTGATCGAAGCCATCGCCCGCATCCCCGTCGAGATCGATATCGGCTCCGAGTTCCGCTACCGCGACCCAATCGTGGACGAAAACACGGTCGTGCTCGCCATCTCGCAATCGGGCGAAACCGCCGACACGCTCGCCGCGATGGAAGAAGGGCGCAGCAAAGGCGCGATCTTGTGGAGCATCGTGAACGCCATTGGCTCACAGGCGATGCGCATCGCGGATGGCTTCATCTCCATGCAGACGGGACCGGAAATTGGCGTGGCTTCGACAAAAGCCTTCACCGCCCCGCTCGTGGATTTATACATGCTCGCCATTTTATTGGCAGATTTGCGCGGGACGCTGGATCCCGCCAAACGCCGCCAAATGGTCGCTGATCTGCGCCTCGTGCCCGATCTGGTTGGACAAACCCTCGAACGCGAAGCGGATGTGGAAAAAGTTGCCTATGCGCTCAAAGATATACAGGGCTGTCTCTATCTGGGACGCGGCATCAATATGCCGATCGCTTACGAAGGCGCACTGAAGTTGAAAGAGATTTCCTACATCCACGCCGAAGGCTACCCCGCTGGCGAGATGAAACACGGGCCCATTGCGCTGATAGATGAAGAGATGCCCGTTCTTTGCCTTGCGCCGCAAGACCCTTGGCACGAGAAAATGATCTCGCAAATCCAGCAAGCCAAGGCGCGCGGCGGTCCCGTGATCGCCGTCGCCACCGATGGCGACGAGCTTATCGCCGACATGGCCGACCACGTCCTGTGGATCCCCGAAACCCCGTGGATGCTCAGCCCGGTCGTAACCGTCATCCCCCTACAGGTGCTCGCCTATCACATCGCTACCCTGCGCGGTCTGGATGTTGACCAGCCAAGAAATTTGGCGAAGAGTGTGACGGTGGAATAGACCGTATTCAGCTAGTCAATCTTTAGCAAAATGTAGCCTTCCAAATTCTTAAAGAATTTGGAAGGCTTTTTGCTTAACTAAAAGTTACAAGAAAGAGTGCTTTGAAATTTTTTCTTGTCGCTTTATAATAAAAGCAGTAAGTGAATATAAGCACTATCAAGACAACCTTTTGAGGGTAAACATCTCCACTTTTCAAGAAAACAATATATTTATATAGGGAAACTTCCATGAAGAAAATCTTCGTAAACACTTCGCTTATCCTTGCTTTCCTGCTAATGCTGGCTTTCGGTTTGTCTGGAACTCTGCCTGCCCGTGCGGCGGGAACCTGTTACGTCAACGATGATGCAGGTGGAGCCAATAACGGCACATCGTGGGCAGATGCTTATACCGACCTTCAATCTGCGTTGGCAGATTCCTGCATAGAGATCTGGGTCGCGGCAGGAGTCTACAACCCCGGCACACTGCAAACAGACACTTTCCAACTTGTCGATGGTCTGTCAATCTACGGCGGTTTTGCCGGAGATGAAATCCTGCTCCCCCAACGACATGGCGCAGCATCCATCCTAAGCGGCGATATTGACAACAACGACACCAACGTGGACGAGAATGATATCGCCGAGACCACAGCCGATATTCAAGGGAACAACAGTTACCACGTTGTCACAGGCGTAACCGGTGCCACACTAGATGGCTTTACGATTACGGCAGGCAATGCCAACAGTTCATATCCTCACAGCCTAGGCGGCGGAATGTACAATGTGAGCAGTAACCCGACGGTAACGAACATGACCTTCAGCGGCAACTCGGCAGATTGGTACGGCGGCGGGATGTTCAACAGCAACAGCAGCCCAACGCTCGCAAACGTCGCTTTCAGCGGCAACTCAGCTACCAGCCGCGGCGGCGGGATGGAAAATTATGATAACAGCAACCCAGCACTCACAAACATCACCTTTAGCAAGAACACAGCACAATTTGGTGGCGGGGTAAGCAATTACAATAGCACTCCATCACTGTGGGGCATCACTTTCACCGAAAATTCAGCAAACGAAGGTGGTGGCGGGATGTCTAACGACCAAAGCGATCCAACGCTAACACAGATTACATTCAACAAAAACTCAGCATCTTTCAGCGGTGGAGGGATGCATAACGACCAAAGCAGTCCAACGCTAACACAGGTTACGTTCACCGAAAACTCGGCAGGTGACTCCGGCGGTGGAGTGTACAACACTGATAACAGTAACCCAATGCTCATAAATGTCACCTTTAGCAAAAACTTAGCGGCTGTTGGCGCCGGGATGTACAACAAAGAGAGCGGCCCAACGCTCACAAACACTACCTTTACCAATAACTCGGCAAATAGCCTTGGTGGTGGGGTCGCTAACTTAGACAATAGCAGCCCAACGTTCACAAACATCACGTTTAGCGACAACTCAGCCACTCTTGGGGGTGGGTTGTACAGCGAGAACAGTAACCCAATCCTGAAGAATGTAATAATAGCTAACTCAACCAGCGGAGGCGATTGCGTTCAAGCTGTTGGAGGAGGGCTAGATGCTTCTTCTTCCAACAACTTGATCGAAGACAGCGCCAACGCCTGCGCTTTGACAAATGGAGTGGATGGCAACATCATCGGCCTCGATCCCCTACTTGGAACGCTAGGCGATCATGGCAGCTTGACAGAAACCATTTCGATCCTGCCCGACTCGCCCGCCCTCAACACAGGAAATGACGCTGACTGCCCCGCCGACGACCAGCGTGGCGAAACTCGCCCGCAAGGCGAACACTGTGACATCGGTGCGTATGAGGCATATATCCCTACCAACGATTTGCGCAGCAGCCCGAAAACGATCAGCGGATTCGGCAAAAAAGACGAGGTCAACACATCCTATACCACCGCATCCGACGATGACCCATCACTTGACAGTTGCGGCATTACCGGCAGCGGTGTCGGCACCGTCTGGTATGAATATACTGCCGATTCAAACACCGCCATCGCCATCGACACCTTCGGCTCCGGCTACGACACTTTCATTGCCGTCTGGCTCAATGATGAGTTGCTCGCCTGCAACGACAACACCGGCGATGGAGCACAATCTCAAGTTGCCATTCAAGTCAAAGACGGCATCACCTACACCATCGAAATAGGCAAACCGATTGAGTAGCTACGCCTTCCAATCTGTGGGCTAGATCTGACCAGTCAAGAAACTTGGCAAAGAGTGTCACGGTGGAGTAGAGCAGTTCGCAATGTTCAGTAAATCAAAAAGCCGAGCGAGTAAAATCGTCTCGGTTTTTTTGATTAAAACAAACTATATTTTGTGTATAATCCTTTTATTCAACAAGCAAAAAAGAACAAAGGCATCATCACTTATTCACTTGCCAAAAAAACGTGTTGCAGGAGGCATAAAAATGAAAGCAAGCCGGCATCTCAAAAAAGCCCTTATCCCCGCTTTTCTTTTTGTTCTGATATTCAACTTTCTCCCCCTAAAAAGCACTTATGCCGCAAATTATATCGTCAACACCACCGCAGACAATGTGTACGACGGCGCTTGTAATGCACATTGCAGTCTGCGCGACGCCATCGGTGTTGCACCGGCAGGAAGTACAATCACCTTCAACGTTACAGGCACAATTACCCTCAACGAGGGACTTCTCGTCATCAAAAAGAATCTAACCATCAAA
This sequence comes from Anaerolineales bacterium, assembly GCA_050305405.1. Classification (GTDB taxonomy): domain Bacteria; phylum Chloroflexota; class Anaerolineae; order Anaerolineales; family Villigracilaceae; genus Desulfolinea. The sequence goes on from JBNLFG010000009.1 coordinate 38,971, forward strand.
GGTCCCGGCGCCGACCAGCTTGCCATTAGCGGCAACAATGTGGAGAGAACTTTCTACGTCTACAATGCCGGTATAAACTTCACGCTATCCGGCGTAACGATAAAAAGTGGCAAAAGCTTTGACTCAGACGGCGGCGGCATGTATAACAACGGCGGGACAGTGACATTGGAAGATATGACCTTCTCGCAGAACACAGCAAGCGGCAACGGCGGCGGTCTTTACAGCAACGGGGGCAGCCTCACGCTAAAGAACGTCACTTTTTCGAGCAATTCCACAAGCAGCGGCAGCGGCGGGGGCATGTACAATTCCGGCACAACCACCATTCAGGGGGGCGAATTTAACGCTAACAGCGCCAGCGATCGAGGTGGCGGTCTATATAACGGCAGCCACGCCACGCTCACGGATGTTACCTTCCACGATAACGATACCGGCAATGACGGTGGCGGGATGTACGCAGCCACCAGCAGCACGCTGAATAGAGTCACCTTTTCAGACAACGACGCAGGCAGGTTTGGCGGCGGACTACACGCAGATTCTTCAAGCACGATCACAAACACCACATTCTCCGGCAATACAGCGCAAAGCACCGGCGGCGGTTTGCAGGCAGCCTATGGTGTAACCACACTCACCAACGTTACTTTTTCCGGCAACACTTCTTCTTACGAAGGCGGCGGCATGTATAAAGAGTACGCAACCTGCACCCTAAAGAATGTGACCTTTTCAGAAAATTCTGGCAGCAGCGGCGGCGGGCTTTACAACTACAATGTTAGCGGCAGTGTGACGCTTAAAAATGTAATCATCGCAAACTCAACACGCGGAGGCGATTGTGCCGGAGACGATGTGCAAGCAGCCTCCGCAAACAACCTGATCGAAGACGCTACGAATGCCTGCAGCTTATCCAACGGAACCAACAACAACATCATCGGGACAGATCCCATGCTAGGCGACCTGACAAATAACGGCGGAACAACCCTGACCCACGGCTTGGTGACTGGCTCCCCGGCAATTGATCAGGGCGCAAATTGTGCCACCGAAGACCAGCGTGGGATATTCCGCCCGCAGGGAGCAGCTTGTGATATAGGGTCTTATGAATTTGAAACAACCGACCCAGATAACGATGAGATTGCAAATGCCTTCAACATTTTGCAGCTTGCGTATTTCAGCGAGATTGACACACGCACCGCGACTCCCGATGAAGGTTTACCTGCCTTGCCCGCTGAGTGTGGTGTGAATGGCAGTGGGCTGGCAACGGTTTGGTATACCTATACCCCAACCGAAGATACTGCCATTGCCCTCGATACACTTGGTTCCAATTACGATACCTTTATTGCCATTTGGACAAAACCGGCAGACACCTTTGAGTTCTATGCTTGCAATAACGACAGCGCCTCTGACGATGCTGAACAACTCGCCATTCAGGTCACCACCGACACCACCTACTACATCGAAGTCGGGCAGCCATAGGAAAAGCTACACGGCCCAACGTGTACTAGCTCAACTTCAAAGACCGAGTGTTTGCCACTCGGTCTCCTTTTTTGCGCTATAATCGCCTCCATGTTCCTCCCCACTACCCGCAAAGAAATGAAAACCCTCGGCTGGGATGCGCTCGACATCATCATCGTCAGCGGTGACAGCTATATCGACAGCCCCTTCATGGGAACCGCTGTGATCGGCAAAGTCCTCGCGGATGCAGGCTATCGCGTCGGCATCATTGCCCAACCACGCACCGATTCGCTCGTAGACATCGGCAGGCTCGGTGAACCCGAGCTTTTCTGGGGCGTGACGGCTGGCAGCATCGACTCGATGGTCTCAAATTACACGGCGCTTAAGAAAAAACGCCGCACCGATGACTATACGCCAGGCGGGGAAAATAACCGCCGCCCTGACCGCGCCACCATCGTCTACACCGGCTTAATTCGACGCTACTCAAAAGAAGTTAGCCCCGATAAAGCAACCCCACCCATCGTCCTCGGCGGCATCGAAGCATCCCTGCGCCGCGTGCCCCACTACGACTACTGGACCAACAAAATCCGCCGCTCGATCCTCTTCGATGCCAAAGCCGACTACATCATCTACGGCATGGCAGAAAAATCGACACTCGAATTCGCCGCCGCCCTGCGCGATGGACATGATCCACACGAGATTCGCGGCTTGAGCTATATCGCCAAAGAGCCTCGCGAAGGCTATCTCGAAATGCCCGCCTACGAAGTCGTTGCCAAAGACAAAAAAGCCTTCATCGAGATGTTCCACATCTTCTATAAAAATAACGACCCCATCCCTGCCAAGGGACTGACCCAAAAACACGGCGACCGTTATCTCGTCCAAAACCCGCCCGCGCTCTATGCCACCGAAGAAGAACTCGACCACATCTACGCCTTGGAATACGAACGCGCCCAGCATCCCTACTACGAGAAAGATGGCAAAGTGCGCGCGTTGGACACGGTCGGCTTTTCGATCCCAACCCATCGCGGCTGTTACGGAGAATGTAACTTCTGCGCCATCGCCGTCCACGAAGGGCGCACGATCCGCTCACGGAGCCAAGATTCTATCGTTGCGGAAGCGCAAGTCATTACGCGGCATCCACAATTTAAGGGCTATATCTCCGATCTCGGCGGCCCCACTGCAAATATGTACGGCTACGAGTGCGGAAAAAAATTGAAGGCTGGCAACTGTCCAACCAAGCGATGTTTGAGCCCGGCAGTCTGCCCCGTGATCAAGATCGATCACCGTCCCCATGCCGAGGTACTCGAAAAAGTCAGCAAACTGGAGGGCGTCAAAAAGGTCTTCGTCGCTTCAGGCATCCGCTACGATATGATCTTAAGTGACACAGAGTACGGCGACGCCTATCTCAAACAACTTGTCGACCATCACACATCCGGGCAAATGAAAATTGCCCCCGAACACACCGAAGATAATGTTTTGGCGCATATGGGCAAACCGGGCACCGAATCATTGGTCAAGTTTAAAAACCGCTTTGAAGAACTCAATCGCAAAGCTGGCAAGAAACAATTCCTGACTTATTACATGATCGCCGCCCACCCGGGCTGCGACGATCACGACATGCGCAAAATGAAGGGCTTTGTCAGCAGCGAGCTGCGCATTGCACCCGAACAGGTGCAAATTTTCACGCCCACACCCTCCACCTACTCCAGCGTCATGTATTGGACGGAAATGGATCCCTTCACGCTTGAGCCGATCTTCGTGGAAAAGGATATTGAGCGAAAACGTCGGCAAAAAGATATAATTACAGAAAAGCCGCAATACAGAAAACATAGAAAAAGATACTAAAAGGACTTTATGCCAAAAGACAAAATCAGCCGCCGAGACTTTCTGCGCCTGGGCGGATTAACCCTCGGGAGCGCGCTTCTGACATCCTGCACAGCAAAGGGGAAATACCCGTTTGGGATGGGAGATGACCGCCCGAATTTCATCATCATTTTTTCAGACGATCAACGCTACGACACCATGGAGTTTATGCCGAAAACACAGGCGTTAATCTTCGATCAGGGTGTCACTTTTTCACAAGGCTATGTCAGCTCACCACTCTGCGGGCCGAGCCGCGCAAACATCCTAACGGGGATGCATGCACACAAGCATGGCGTGCTGGATAATAATGGCGAACTAAAGATCGGCACCTTTGTGGAAGACCTGCAAGAAAACGGCTACTTCACCGGCTTGGTTGGCAAGTACATCAATAAATGGAAGGGCGAACCACGCCCCGAATATGATTATTGGGCATCTATTTTTAGAGACGCGAGCCCATACTACAACCCGGACATCAACATCAACGGAGAGTGGCACTGGCAGATGGATGGCTATATCACTGACATCATGGGCGATCTTGTGGTCGATTTCGTAGATGAAGCATCGAAGAAATTGCGCCCTTTCTTTTTGCTCTTTGCCCCCACTGCCCCACATGGCCCGGCAACGCCCAAGATCGAAGATGAAGGCCTCTACCCTGATCTCGCAGCACATCGCCCGCCAAACTACAACGAAGAAGATGTTTCAGACAAACCGGATTCGATTGCCCACAAAAAGCTGCTCACCGAAAGCGGCAGTGCGTACTTAGACAAATTCAGACACGATCAAATTCTAACTCTGGTTTCACTGGATCGCGCCGTCGAAAAAATCATCAAAAAGCTGAATGAAGAAGGTGAGTTGGATAATACCGTCATCATCTATCTCTCCGACAATGGCAAACACTGGGGCGAACATCGACTGGATTCAAAGGGATCGCAATACCAGGAATCTATTCACGTCCCCTTCGCACTACGCTACCCGCCGCTCGTCCCCGAACCATACGTGGAAGAGAACTTGGTCGGCAGCGTGGACATCACATCAACCCTATACGATCTCGCCCAACTTCCCATCCCCGAGAATCTCGATGGCGAATCGCTTGTTCCCCTTTTAGCGGGCGATACCTGGAAACGCGACAAAATCTACATCGAGTGCTATCCCTCGCGCGGGCACTGGGAACTGATCCATACAGGGCGTTATAAATATGTAGAAACAGAAAAAAACATCTCTGAATTCTACGACCTTAAAGAAGACCCTTACGAACTAGAGAATCAGATCAACAACCCCGACTACGCTGAATTGATCGCTGAATTGAAAGCAGCTTTGGAAGAGAAAAGGAATAGCTAGTGGATATTTCTATTACCGTAAAAAGGATTGATAAGAAGTAATGAAAAAAATCTTCGTCATCGGCTCTTCCGGACACGCCAAAGTTGTCATCGACATCACCGAGCAGGAAGGCAAACACGAAATCATTGGCCTGCTCAGCCGCGATCAGGCAGCAGGTGAGTTCGTCTACGGCTATGAAATTCTCGGCAAAGAAGCAGAACTAAACAGCCTGCTAAAAAAACATCCCGCCGAGGGCTACGTCATTGCCGTTGGCGACAACGCCACTCGCGCCAAAGTTGCCAAGTTCTTCGAAGAGAATTATCCCCAGCTTGAAGCTCTTTCCGCCATTCACCCATCTGCCATCCTCGGCAGGGACGTGACCATCGGCGCAGGGACAGTCGTTATGGCGGGAGCTGTCATCAACCCATCGTCACAGATTGGGCGTTATTGCATCATCAACACACGCGCATCCCTCGACCATGATTGCACATTGGGAGATTTTTCCAGTCTCGCTCCCGGCGTCACGACTGGCGGCGACTGCCAGATAGGGGCATATAGCGCCATAGGCATTGGCGCAACCATCCTGCATGGTGTTCAAATTGACGAGCAAACGGTGATTGGCGCGAATGCGCTTGTCAATAAAAATATTCCCCCATTCAGCGTGGCGTATGGCTCGCCTGCGCAAATCATCCGTCAACGTAAGGCGGGTGAGCGGTATCTGTAAAAAAACGTGCGTCGCACCAGATTTAACAAAAAAATGCCCATCTACGGGCATTTTCCATTTAAACAGCAAATAAATATCGTTTTGGTGCGACGCACAAAAGGCGCTATCTCACCATCCCTTCCAAAATCCCCACCAGTTTTTCCGCCAACGCAGCGCGGTCAAAATGTGCTTCGATATAAGTGCGTCCTGCCAGTCCCATCTCACGGCTATACTCCGCGTTTCTTTCCAGCGTCAGGATTGCCTCGGCGAGCACCTTTGCATTCCCCGGTTCGGCAAAAATGCCACACATAGCGTCTTTAACCACATCACGGATCACGCCATCAATCGCCAGCACAATCGGCTTTCCGGCCGCCATATAGTCAAAAACCTTGTTCGGGTAGGTAGTCTTGTACATCTCGATCGGCTTCAGGATCGCAAGACAGGCATCCGAATTCGCCAGCGCCGTCGCCATTTCAGATTTCGGCACGGAGGGCAAAAAGATCACGTTTTTCAACGCCAGTTTCTCAGCACGCGCTTGTAAATTGGCTTTCTCTTTCCCATCGCCAAGCAAAACAATTTCAATATTTTCATCTTCCAAAATCTTTGCGGCATCCAGCACAACACCCAGATCGTTGGACATGCCATGCGCGCCTGCGTACAAAACTCGGTAGGGAGATTTGGCGGAAGATACCTCGGACTGGGCATCCGCTCGACTGACGGAATCAAACATCCGCACGTCTGCGCCGTTGGGGACAAGTTCGACCCGCTTCGCTCCCAAATCCTTCACGTGGTCGGTGTATCCCGGGCTGTTAACCATCACCCGATCCGCATGTCGATAAAGAAATTTCTCCAACCACTCGGCAATAACGATGAGCGGTTTATTCGTCAAAACACCGACGGCAATAGCGAAAGAGGGCCACAAATCCCGAATTTCCAAGAGAAAAGGAACACGCTTGAGCCGCGCCAACAGCCAGGCAGTCGCAGCTTGAAAGATGGGCGGCGATGTACCCCAAACGAGGTCAACTTTTTTGACGCGCAGACCGGCGATAAAAGATGAAATCATGAAGGAAATAAAGGCGAAAACGCGGTGAACAAAAGATTTATTGTGGGCGCGGTAGACGTAGGTGCGAATGATCTCAATGCCTTCTTCAAGGGTTTCGTAGCGGGCACGATTATCACCCGTGCCAGTTAGATAACTAACAGGGCTGGCGATGATCGTTACACGATGCCCGCGTTGGACAAGGTAGCGCGCCAATTCGTGATGACGGGTGCCGCCGGGTTCGTTGATGGCAGCAAAGGCTTGATGGATAATGAGGATGTGCATAAAGGTTGAATGTTTAAGGTTGAAGATTGAATTCGGTGGTGAATTGTACTGTATCTGTGGCAGTGACTTCGAGGGCGAGGGAGAGAGCGGGGAGTTTGACTCCGTAGGTCGGCGAGTACCAGCCGCGCGTGGGAGACGGTGTGTCGTTGCCAAAGAGAAGTTCGCCTGCTCGCACAATAGAGAAACTGGATGACGTGAAGCGTGAAGCGTGAAGCGTGATGTTTAGAAGACTGTTTCGGGTTTGCAAACTCATTTCTACTTTCTCTTTAGCACCTTCTACGTTCCATTCTCCATCGACCAAAAGCCAATGTAAACGATAGGTAAAAGGTTGCAAGTTTGAAGGTTTGAAAGTTTGAAGGTTGTCTTCGATACGCCAAATATTTTCAGCAAAAGAAACCGTGCGGCGCTGAGTTATGCCGAGTTTGCGATAGCCATCATGCTCGGCAACAATTTTATTTTGAGACTTTTCAAATATTCGCCCATGTGACCAATCAAGGTACATGAAACGGCTAGCGCGCGTCATCTGATCGAGATTGTTGACCGTGACGGTATTATGGAATTCTGTCGCTGCGAGGGGGTTATCCCACGGGGATTCGGCATTGTAGAGATAGGTGCCGGGATCAAGGGCGATGTTCGTTCCCTGCCACCAAAGGTCGATATGAAGTTGGTCGGCATGGGCGAGACGCAGGTTGCCATCCGCTATATGGAGATGTGCCCAAGTATCAGTCGCTGGTCGCAAGGTACAATTTATAACTTCGTTCGAACGTTTTAACGTTTTAACGTTTAAACGTTTAAACCAAAGAGACATTTCATCCCATTCGCCTGCTTCAAACGGCGTTTCGCCGAAAAAGGCTTGCGAGGCAGCGCTAACAATAGGGCGAGCATCGCGGAAGTCGCCGTTGGCGAGGGGGAAGAGATACGCCCCATCATTCGCGCCGAGGTTAAGCGTATTGCCTGAGATAGGATCGGTCAACTCCGCCAACCAACGGGTGGCGAGAGCAAGATTTTGTTGGGCTTTTTTAGTCATCCACGAAGATACATCAAGGGTATCAAGTTTTGCTTTCCCCTCGTGAACTTCGTGTTCCTTCGTGGATAAAGCACTTACCCATAATCCCAATTGCAATACAAGACGATGATAATTCACACTGCGTTGAATATATTCGCCGGTCTCATCAATTTGATTTTCAAAGCTCCAGTTCAACCACTTAATACCAAGTTTGCGCCACTTTTCGGCATCAGGATGATCGGGCAAAGCCAAAGCTGCCGTATAGAGTCCCGCCGCTTCGCTGGTGAGATGATTGTTGTTCTGCGAGCGAGCGTAAAGCAAGGTCGGCGGTATGCGCTCGGCATGTTCGGTAATGGAACGCGCTATTCTGTTTTGCCGTCCTGCGGTTGTTTCGGTAGAATCTGCAAAGATTTGCGCCGCCCAGACAAAGACCATTAAACGAATCGCAACTTCCTGCCCATTCATCCAGTGTGGTCCCATATTGACGGGATTTGCTTTGTCAAAAATCTCAAAATATCGCCAGAAGGATTCGGCGTACTTTTCGTCACCGCTAATACGATAGGCCCGTCCGAGGGTGAATGCCCAACCAAAGCGAGCGGGTTCCCAGATGAGTTTCAAGTCACAAGTTTCAGGGGGCAGGTTGAGAGCAGTATTCAGTGATTGGTATTCAAATTCAGGAATTTTGGCTTTGCCAATTTCGTAATCCACCCAATGGGAAAGGCGATGGTTCAGATCAAGTTTTAAATCGACCAACTCGCCGCCGAAAATGCGAAACTTGCCATCAACGATGTGGTCGGCTTCGGTAATGAGCGTTTGCAAGCCATCTTCGCCAAGCACAGCCAAAACTTCTTCTTTGGCAGGGAAGTCAAAAAGGAAGCGGATGGTGGGGTTGGGAAATTTGGAGTTGGATTGACGCTTGAAGTAGCCCGTTTTCAAGCCAAATTTATAAAGCGCAAACAACCCGACTTGGGTCAAGCCGAGTTGAGTCACTATTTTATACAAACGTCGAGCACGAGAAAAGAAAGGCATAGAAGAAACTACCGACTATCTTCTTGCGATAAATATTGTATTATCCCCGATGTTTCAGAATCTATTTCTACAAACATTGTAAAAAACGCTTCATAGCATCGACCATCTTTTTGGCATCATCAGCAGGGAACTCAGAACTTATTTGTAAAACCAGTTTCCCATCTTTAATGTTTTTGTCTTGCTTAGACTTAGGATGGACTAAACTGTTCCTTTGACGAAAGATGTATTCAACAACATGCTCAATATCTTCAAGCAAATCTTGTCTTATGGGATTTATAGATGTGATTTTTGCTAATTTAGACTTAGCCCCTAGCCATTCAATTTTTTTATACTTTTTCTCTCCAAAACGAACCACCCCGTAATAATTCATAAAAGATTCAACTGCCATACACGCAAAAATCTGAGTAGCCTTAGAAAAATCATCTAATTCCATCAATTCTTTTCTTGCACCCGAGTAAATCAAAGCCGCTTCATCAGTTCCATATTTAACCGCTTCAAGACGAAGAGCCACTTCTTTCTTTAATAATTTCTGATTGGCAATCAGGACTTGGTTATAAAGTCGTAATGTCGCTTGATAATACGAAATAAGTAAAAAGCCTCCATCGTCACTCCCTTTAGAGAATTTCTCCACTGTTGACACTGTCATATATTGACCTTTACTTTGGGACAAAAACATTGCAACTCATTAGCCCGCTTTAGCGGGCTTCGCAAAACTAGCACGGTGGATTTTATCCCCGTGCGGTCTAAATTTGCACCTTTTCCCCACTCCGCAACGACTCGACCGCCGCAAAGCTGGCTTTGGTTACGCCGATCAGTTGCTCGTAGGGAATGGGCGGCTCGCCAGTTTTGACAGCCTTTTCGAGAGCGAGCATTTCGTCCTTCCAGCCTTTGTCTTGACCGAGGCGGTTTTTGATGGTTTTGCGTTTGCCGTTATGCACCATTTCCAGTGAACGGTAATCGTTCAGCGTAGCGACTTTGCCGCCACCGAAGACTTCGACACGTTCTTTCGGCACAGATTTATCGCCGTTGGCGAGGTAATCCACCACGCCAATTGAGCCATCGGGGAAAGTGAAGGTCATTGAAACGTTATCTTCGCAGTATTTGCCGTTGTCGGGCAGAGCGTGGGCACTTACGCTGACAGGCGCTTCGCCGACGAGGAAGGTCACAAAATCAATGAAGTGACAGCCTTCGCCAATGATGCGTCCGCCGCCCTGTTCGGGATCGTGCAACCAATGTTTGAGCGGGATATAGCCCGCATTGATACGATAATGAATATGCAGCGGTTCAACGCGGTCGGCGTAGAAGGCAGAAAGCTCTTGAGCCAGCGGCGCAAAACGACGGTTGAAGCCAACCGTGACAAGTGATGAGTGCTGCGTGAGGGCTTCTTCAACTTGGGCGAGTTGCTCCGCATTTACTGCGAGGGGTTTTTCTACAAAAACATGTTTACCAGCTTCAAGGGCTTTGATAACTAGCTCGGAATGTAAATCATGGCGCGTCAAAATCGCAACGGTGTTCACTTTCTCGTCGTTGATGATCTCATCCGCGCTGGATGTTGCGTAGCCAAAGCCAAATTTCTGTGCCGAGTGCTGGGCTTTCAGTCCACCCGCTGAAGCGATGCCGACCAATTCGATCTCAGTTTTCTTCAAGACAGGCAGCAGCGTCGCATTGGCGTAGAGACCAGCGCCGATGACGCCGAGCTTGCAGGTTTGAACGTTTGAAGGTTGCAAGTTTTTCAACGTTATAACGTTTGAACGTTCTAACGTGTCAACGTCACCATAAGTGAGCACCACGCCAATAAAAGGCTCTTCCCTCTTGCCCGTGATAATCTCATAAGCTTCTTCAGCCTGCTCAATCGGTAAACGGTGCGTAATCAGCGGCTTCACATCCATCTTACCGCTCGCTAGCAAATCAACCACCGCTTCAAGGTTGCGTCCTTCCGTCCAGCGGATGAAGCCGATCGGGTAGTCGACGCCACCCTCTTCGTAAAGCGGATCGTAGCGTCCGGGTCCATAGGAGCGGGAATTGATGAAAGAGAGTTCTTTCTCGAAGTAAATCTTGCGCGGGAAATCGAGACCAACTGCGCCTGTCGCGACGATATTGGCACGGTCGCGCGCGATTGAGCCTGCCAACGTTACCGGATCATTCGATGGCGTATCCGCGCAGATGACGACTGAATCCGCGCCCCGATTAGCAGTAAGGGCTTGGACAGAATCTTCTGCTTGGGCGCGGGAACAAGCCGAAAGCCCGAACGATTCGGCGAGCTCCACCCGTTTGGGGTCCACATCGATGCCGATAGCGTGGCATCCAGCCGCTTCAGCGATCTGCATCGTCATTAATCCCAATAACCCGACACCGATAACAGCAACCGTCTCACCCAATTTAGGATCCGCCAGACGAAATCCGTGCAGGGCAATCGCACCAAGCGTGGCAAAAGCGGCGCTCTCAAAATCGAGATTGTCGGGGATGGGCGCAAGCAGATTGCGCGGCACAACGGCATACTCGGCATGGGAGGCGTAGCCGCCGCCCGCACAGGCAACACGCTGCCCAACGTGGAAACCATCCATATTCTCGCCAAGTTCAACGATGGTGCCAGCGGAAGAGTAGCCAAGCGCCATCGGTTCATCAAGTTTGTTGAAGGCGGCTTGGGCGGTGTTGATAAGCCCCTCGCGCAGGGCTTTGTCGATGACCTGCTTGACAAGATCGGGGCGGGAACGAGCCTTGCCGACCAGATTTTTCTCGGCAAATTCGACGACCATGCGCTCGGTGCCCGCCGAAACGAGCGATGCAGATGTTTTGACCAGCGCCATGCCCTTGCGCGGCGTGGGGACGGGAACTTCTTCGACAACGGCTTGACCGTTTTTGATATTTTGGAGGAGTTGTTTCATAGTTTTTTAGGTTTGAAAGTTTTAAGGTTGGATGGTAGAAGGTTTAGGTGTTTTCAACATACAACCTTCTACCTGTAGCGTTGAACTGAGATAATTGCGCCCCACAGTATACCCCAAGATAGAGATGCTCGCTTTTAAGCATTTGCGCAAAATTTATGACATTTCCGCAAAAACTCATGCCGAAAATACCCTACTTCTGCAACATTTATGTATGCGAAATAACAAAATCAAGAGTATAATTTCACTCCCTAAAAACCCAAACAAGGAGCAAACCCTTGACAGATCAACGTGTAGAAAAATTCGCTCAAATACTGGTAAACCACTCAGCCCGCATCGTCAAAGGCGACCGTGTCCTGCTCGAAGGCACCGAGGCTGCGTTGCCGCTTGTGCGCGAGCTTTACAAACAGATTCTTGAAAAGGGCGCTTACCCTGTGCCAATGGTCTGGGATTTCGCGGCAAACGACACCACCTTCCTGAAATACGCATCGGATGAACAACTCGACTTCGTTCCGCCTGTTCACAAAATGGCATACGAAGAATTTGAATCACGCATCCGCATTCACTCATCGACAAATACCCGTGCTCTAGGCAGCGTAGATACCAAACGCCTTCAACGACGTGGCAAGGCCCTCGGTGAACTCATCTCCACCCAAATGCGACGTGGCGCGGCTGGCGAGTTAAAATGGGTCACCACCCTCTTCCCTACCGAAGCCTACGCTCAAGATGCCGAAATGAGCCTGGAAGACTACGAAGATTTCGTCTTCCGCGCCTGCCACGCCAATGAAGAAGATCCGATCGCCTTCTGGAATATGGTCAAAGAGAAACAGCAAGCTGCGGTTGATCGCATTCAGGGACACGACCTGGTTGAGTTGCGCGGACCAAACGTGGAATTAAGCCTGTCTGTTAAAGATCGCATTTTTATGAATTCGGCGGGGCTCTTCAATATGCCCGATGGCGAAATCTACACAGGGCCCGTCGAAAAATCAGTCAACGGCTGGGTCAAATTCACCTATCCCGCCATTTACAATGGCGTCGTCGTCGAAGGCGCAGAACTGACCTTCAGCAATGGCAAAGTCACCTCCGCCAAAGCCGAAAAGAATCAAGATTACCTGCTGAAGATGCTCGAAACCGATGCCGGTTCGCGCTATTTGGGCGAATTCGCCATCGGCACCAACTTCGAGATCGACCAATTCACCGGCCAAATTCTCTTCGACGAAAAAATCGGCGGCTCCTTCCACATGGCGTTGGGTGCCAGCTACCCCGAAACGGGTGGCCTGAACAAGAGCGCCATCCACTGGGACATGATCTGCGATATGCGCAAAGACTCCGAAATTCTCGTCGATGGCGAGCTGTACTACAAGAACGGCAATTTCGCTTTCTAGCGTAAAAAAGTTACAGATTTAAAGTTGAAAGGTTGGATTTAAAAATCCAACCTTTTTATTTAAGGATGAGAAACCGCATCGCTCTCCATTTGGGCTTGCTCTCGTTTAATCAATTTTTCTGTCACCCCTGATAACTTCCGCTAATAACGCCCCACCGAAGCATCAACTTCTAACGCATAGGCTTCAATTCCACCCCGCAAACTAACCACATCCTTCCAGCCCTGCGATAACAACCAATTCGTAACTTGATAGCTGCGAATGCCATGATGACAAACCACAACAACGGGGACTTCTTTTTCCAATGGCGCTATGCCCTGTTGAGCAAGCTGGCTCATGGGCACTATGCGCAAACGAGCATCGTCCCATGCAGCTTGCGCAATCTCCCAGGGTTCACGAACGTCCAAAAGAATGAATTCCTTCTCCGACTTAAGCATCTCGCTCAAATCCTGAACACTAATTTCCGGAATATTCATATCCGCTAAAGTTTGCTACTTCATCCAGAAGCCACGCCGCACCCCACGCATCTCTTCGGAAGTCATAAAAGCACGGTCATCTACCTCAGCAACAATCTTCTCCGCTAACGAAACCCGCTTGCGCAGGACAGTGATACTCAACAAACTGACCATGCCATCCTTGCCGCGCGCGGCGATCTCCGTCACAGCAAAACCGTTTTCGCGCAGCTTTTCTGCCAACTCAGTACCATGCCCGGGGCTAACAACTTCCAGATGCAGATAACCAAGCGCCATACGCTCTTCGATCCACATGCCGACCACATTGCCCGTTGCAAAACCAGCAGCGTAGGCAACTACGTAAAGCGGATTATCCAGATTGCTCAAAACAGATGTAAAGAGCAAAACATAAATCACTGAAACTAAAAACCCCAAAATCCACGAAAGCGTCTTCTTTCCACGCATGACCATCAGCAAGCGCATTGTATCCAATGTGTTGTTGACCACGCGCAGCGAAAAGATGACAAACGCTCCGACCCAAGCTTCGGGGGAAAGTAAGAAATCAAAAGCCATGTGTTTTATCTCCTAAAATTGTCCTGTCTCCCAAGACTACCTTAAATAAAAGCGATGTGCAACACATCCATACAGATGCGCTGCACATCGCTTCGAAAACTTAAATGAATTTACTTGCCTTTTGCAGGAATATAAAGCTGCTCAACATACTCCTTAACCATGCGACGCATGGAGAACTGCGGCGTGATGGTGCGCAAGTTATTCTTCATCATACGAATCCATTCGACGGGGATATTTGCGCCATCGCGATCGTAGTAGAGCGGGATGATCTCATTCTCAAGGGTGTTGTATAGGCTGGCAATATCGCTTTCATCCTGAGATTCAGAGTTGGGAGCAATATCGTCGCCGATTGCCCAACCGTTGTGACCGTTATAGGCTTCGCGCCACCAACCATCGAGAACGGAGAAGTTCATCGCGCCATTCATGGCGGCTTTCATGCCGGATGTACCGGAGGCTTCATTCGGACGGCGGGGGGTGTTCAGCCAAACATCGACACCCTGCACGAGATAGCGGGCAACATTCATGTCGTAATCTTCGAGGAAGACGAGGCGCCCACCGTTTTCGGCTTTCTTGACAGCACGATAGACTTCCTGAATGAGTTGTTTGCCGGGTTCGTCAGCCGGATGCGCTTTCCCTGCAAAGATAATCTGCACGGGGCGGTTGGGCTGATTCAGCAAGCCCAATACACGGTCTAAATCTGAAAGGATGAGATTTGCCCGTTTATAGGTAGCGAAGCGGCGTGCAAATCCAATGGTGAGCACATAGGGATCAAGCAAAGCACCGGAGGCAAGCGCCTGTACGGGATGGAATCCGCCTTTGATCCAGCGGCGGCGCGTGCGTTCCATCATATAGAAAACAAGTTTGCGTTTGAGGTGATTACGGACTTCCCAAAGTTCTCCATCGGGGATATTGTCAATCGCTTCCCAAATTTTGGGATCATCGTGACGGTCGAGCCAGTCTTCGCCAAGATATTTTTCGTACAAAACGCCCATGCGACGCGCCAGCCAGGTGGAGGTATGGACACCGTTGGTCACGTAACCAATCGGCACATCGTCTTCTTCTTTTTCAGGCCAGAGGAAATTCCACATGCTACGCGCAACGCGTCCGTGCAATTCTGAAACGCCGTTACGCCCATCGGAGTGACGCAGCGCGAGCACGCCCATGCTGAAAGTTTCTCCCCAAGACTGCTGGCTGCGCGCCAAATTAACGAACTCATCGCGGTCAAGATTAAGCTGAGGCCAGAGCGCGGCAAGATATTTGTCGATCATCCAAAGCGGGAATTCATCATTGCCTGCGGGAACAGGGGTATGGGTAGTGAAGACGTTGTTGACACGCGTGGTTTCAATGGCTTCGGCAAAGGTCTTGCCGGTCTCAACCACTTCACGGGCACGTTCCAATATCTGGAAAGCGGCATGTCCTTCGTTCATATGCCAAACGCCGGGATTATGCCCCAGCTTGCGCATGGCACGCACACCACCAACGCCGAGCAATACTTCCTGCGAGATGCGCAGGTTGATATCGCTCCAATAAAGGCGCGCGGTTAATTTGCGGTCTTCGGGGGCATTCTCCGGGACATTTGAATCCATCAAATAGAGCGGGATGCGCCCGACACGCACTTCCCATAAACGCGCCGAAACTTGCCGATCGGGGAATTCAACGCTGACGGTAATATCCTTCCCATCTTCATCAGTCATCGGTACAAGCGGCAGCTCGCTAAAATTTAATGGATTATTGAGCGCGTCCTGCCAGCCATCTTCAGAGATACGCTGCGAGAAATAGCCTTCAGCATATAAGAAACCAATCCCTTTCAAAGGCAAACCAAGATCAGAAGCCTCTTTGAGATGATCGCCAGCCAAAACGCCTAACCCACCGGAATAGATCGGTAAGATTTCGTGCAAACCAAATTCCATTGAGAAATAGGCAATCGAATTTTTGCAAAAACCACTGTGGTTCTTATCACACCAGGTACCCTCTTTTGCCATATAGGCATCAAAATCAGCAAAAACCTGATCGTAATTTTCAAGATAACTGGTCTTTTGCGCAGCTTCATTTAAGGAATAACGGCTGACCGCACGCAAAAAGGCGATCGGATTATGTGCCAAACGTTCCCATAACTCGCCGTCCACATAAGAAAAAAGACGCTGCGCCTGCGGCTGCCACGTCCACCAAAGGTTATACGCCAACTCCCCTAAACGGTTAATACGGCGCGGAAGGTCAAAATGATTCGGAACACGGGTCTTAAAAACACTCATATTTTTTCTCCATTCGGCCCATATAAATTCACACAAAAAAGGGCGGAAAAATCGTCGCTATCATACCACTCTTTCCAGCAGATTAGGGTACAATTTTTCCATGACAACAACTATTCAACTCTTTATCACCTGTCTAGTCGATACTTTTTTCCCGAATACGGGCCATGCGATGGTGGATGTCCTGAACAGGGTCGGTGTCGATGTCATTTTCCCCGAAAACCAAACTTGCTGCGGACAACCCGCCTTCAATGCCGGGCTTCGGGATGATGCCCGCGAAATGGCAAAACACGCCATTCAGGTTTTTGAAGCATCCCATCACGACATCGTAGCCCCATCCGGCTCCTGCGTGGGGATGCTTCGTCATGGCTATCTCGAACTCTTCGAGGGTGACGATGAATGGTATCCGCGTGCCCAGGCTCTTGCCGCGCGCACCTACGAATTCACCGAATACCTTGTCGATATACTCGGCGTGACCGACGTCGGCGCGCGCTGGGATGGAACACTCACCTACCACCCATCCTGCCACCTCCTGCGCGATTTGGGTGTAGACCATCAGCCGCGCGCCCTGCTTGCAGCAGTTAAGGGAGCCACACTTGTTGACCTGCCCAATGCTGAAGAATGCTGCGGTTTCGGGGGCGTCTTCTCGGTCGAACATCCCGAAATTAGCGCCGAGATGCTCCAGCGTAAGATCACGAATCTCGAAACGAGCGCAGCGCCGACTCTCGTCCTTGCCGATACAGGCTGCCGTATGCACATCGCTGGCGGGCTGAACAAGCAGAATAAATCCCAAAAAGTGATGCACATCGCCGAGATTCTAGCAAATACAGAGTAGAACACCACGAAGAATTTCTTCTTGTCTCTGTGGTGAGGAAAAGAAAAATCCTATGAACGAATTCCGCCAACGTATCCGCACATCCATCGAGAATCCCGTCCTGCAAGCCGCCCTCGACGCCAGTACCAAAAAGCTCGAAAAAGGCGCAGTAGACTCGATCCGCTTGCACCCCGATCATACCGAGCGACGTGAGCGCGCCCACAATATGCGCGAAAATGTAATCGCCGATCTTCCGAGCATCCTGAACGATTTCATCACGAATGCCGAAGCAAATGGCTTCCACGTCCACCGCGCCAAAGACGGGGATGAAGTCGTTCAAATCGCGCTAAAAATTATTGGTAATTCACCACGAAATTCAAAGGACAAAACTTCGAACGCGCTGCGTCTTGACGGATCAACCAAACTCATCGCAAAATCAAAATCAATGGTCACCGAAGAGATCGAACTGAACCACGCCCTCGAAGCCGCCGGTCATCGCGTCGTCGAGACTGATCTCGGTGAGTACATCATCCAACTCCGCCACGAAAAACCGAGCCATATTCTTGCCCCGGCTGTGCATTTACGCCGTCAGGAAGTTGCCGAGCTCTTCCAGAAAGAACTTGGCATCGAGTACACCGACGACATCCCTGCCCTGACAGCCGCCGCCCGCGAAGCCCTGCGCCAAGTCTTCCTGAACGCCGACGTAGGCATCAGCGGCGTTAACTTCGGCGTCGCCGAAACAGGCACGCTCTGCATCGTTACGAATGAAGGCAACGGGCGCATGGTCACCACGCTGCCCAAGACCCACATCGCCATCATGGGCATGGAGCGCCTTGTCCCCAGCATGGATGCGCTTGCTCTCGTACTCTCACTCCTGCCCCGCGCAGCCACGGCACAAAAAATCAGCGCCTACACCCAATTTATCCAACGCCCGCTCGATGGACAAACGCGCCATCTTATCATTCTCGACAACGGGCGCGATGCCCTGCGCAACACATCACTCAACGACATCCTCTTTTGCATCCGTTGCGGGGCGTGCATCAACACCTGCCCCATCTATCGCGAGATCGGCGGGCACGCTTATAACAGCACCTACCCCGGCCCTATCGGATCGGTGCTCTCGCCCGGGCTTTTCGGCAGTGAATACGCACATCTTGCTCAAGCCTGTACGGTCTGCGGCGCCTGCGAAGCCGCCTGCCCGATGAATATCGACCTGCCCAAAATGTTGCTGCGTGTGCGCGCCGGGGAGACTCCGAAAGCCAAAGAAAAAGGGGCGGGATTACCCTCTTCAGTTAAGACAGGATTGGGCCTCTACCGCCGCGTCGCTCTCCACCCAAACTTGTTCGGCACTGCCCAAAAGTGGATGGGACGATTAGCCGCGACCACCAAATCCGCTCCGACGGGTTTCCTGCCCATCCCCGCCTGGACAGGCTGGGGCTACAGTAAAGATTTCCCAGTCCCCGCGAAAAAATCCTTCCGTGAAAGTTGGCAAGAGAAAAAAGGATTTCAGGAAGTAGAGCATCCGGTAATAGGGAAACAGGAAACAGAAAAAACTATCTCAAGAGAAAGAAGCGTGGCAGCCAAATCTCTAAGCCCGCTCTTCACAAACGAAGCGAAAGCGCTCAACGCAGAAGTGATCGCTCTCTCGGCACGGGAACTCCCCGCTCAGTTAACGGCATATTTGCACGAGCGCGGCATCAGCCACATTCAGGCGGATGGTGCTTCAACGGGATATTTCCAAAATACAGACATCACTACACAAACGGAAGCAGACCCAAATATTGCGGTCGGTGTCACGGCTGCTGCCGCAGCTATCGCCGAAACAGGCAGTATTCTCGTCCTCGGCGGCGAGGGAAATCCGCTGAGCGCATCCCTACTGCCGGAAGTCCACATCGCCATTTTGCAGGCTGCCGATCTCCATCGTACCTTGGACGAAGTGCTTGCCATGCCCGCCCTGACGAATGCTCCCGCTGCATCGCTGATCTCTGGCCCCTCACGCACCGGGGACATCGAATTGACCATTACGCTCGGCGTGCACGGGCCGAAGGAGTTGGTGATCTTTCTTGTTGACGGCTAAAGAAGCCCTGTGATAAAATCGCTCCGCTATCCACTAGCCCGCCCCTATCGTCTAGTGGCCCAGGACGGAGCCCTCTCAAGGCTCAAACCGGGGTTCGAGTCCCCGTAGGGGCACCTTCTGAAACGACCTGATGAATAATCAGGTCGTTTTTTCAAAACTCAAAAAAATGAAATTCTTGATTATTTATGCGGTAAAATAGGCAGGCCCCGTCGTAAGCAATGCTTACAGCGCCAATCAATTACCTATGGGGAAAACGGAAAGTAATACACACTAGTTTTGTACATGACATATCTTGCCCTACGATTGATATATTTTTATATCAATCGCACTCAGGTATTATCAGGAGGATTTTGATATGAATTCACGCCTCAACAAGGTCACATCAGCAATATTACTTACACTCATTATTAGCTTGACTCTGTTCCAAAGTGGGGCCGCTCAAAACAACTCTCTCGCCCAACAAGAAAAGGGAGAGCCTGAGCGCGGTTATAACCCTGAGACAGGCCGATTGGCCTTTATTGGCGGCGATACACCGATCGTGGTTGAGAGCTTATCGGGACAGGCATTACGAGAGTTATCACCTGAGCAGCAGGCCATGGAAGTGGCCAAAATCTACGCACCTGAGTTCGGCGTACAGTACCCAGTCCGTGAATTACAGGCGATAAATACGCGCTCCGTTGGCACTAGACGCTCTGTGACGCGCTACCAGCAAACCTATCAAGGCATTCCTATTCTGGCAGGCGAGATGATCGTTAATCTCGATGACAGTGGACGCTTGCTCTCCATGAGCGGAGAAGTCTCTCCGAAGCTGTCTCTGGACACAACCCCAGTCATTTCCGCTGAAGAAGCGCACGAAACTGCTCTCGGGGTGATGGCCAGACAGTACCAAGAAGAGCCATCAGCTTTTGAAGCAACCGAACCGGAACTCTGGATATTCGATGAATCGCTGCTCAAGAGCAGTACTCGCGCCACGGAACTGGTCTGGCGCATGGATGTTAGCGCTGTTGACATCGGCACGCCAGTCCGTGAGATGGTTTTGGTGAATGCACACACAGGTGGTGTTAGTTTGCACTTTAATCAGATCGATACCGCGTGGAATAATACAGAAAGCAAAACCGAGCAACAGCAAACAAGCAATACTTGGTATGTTTCAACAACAGGGGATGATGCGAATGACTGTCTCACTGCCATTACGCCTTGTGCCACGATCAATGGAGCTATTGCTAAAGCCGTCAATGGAGACACTATCAATGTGACAAGTGGAAGCTATATAGCCACAGGTAATGAAGTTGTGAAAATAGATAAGGATATTGTTCTTTATGGCGGATGGAATTCAGATTTTAGCGAACAAACAGGATACTCTACTTTAAACGGTGAAAATACCCGTCGAGGCATAACAGTTGGTAAAGACTGTGGTTGCACACCCCAGCAAGCAGTAAACACAATAATTGATCATTTTGAAATAAACAATGGAAATGGACCTTCATCTGGTTATTTTAGTGGCTCTGCGGCAGCAATACTTGGAGATCATCACGGAAATATTACGATCCAAAACAGCTCAATCCATAACAATGAAAATGATGCTTCGGGAGCAGGGGTAATTTACTCATATTACGGTAAGAGAGTTACTCTCGTAAATAGTACAATAGGGAATAATGGCGGGTCAGGATTACAGGCATGGATGACAAATGGCATATATTTACGTAATGCTACAATAGCAAACAACTATCAGAGTGGCGGGGCAGGAGGAGGTATTGATTTTAGAGCAAACCCCTTCCGTACAAATTCATTGGAAATACAAAACACCATCATTGCCAACAACTCATCACCAACAAGCCCCGATTGTTACACAAAAGATATAGCTGTTTCATCAAGTGGATACAACTTAATTGAAAATGTTACAGGATGCAATTTCTCAGCAACAACAGGAGACATTACAGGTGTAGACCCCAAGCTTAGTGCGTTTGTAACATCCTCAGGTGTTTTTCAACCAACTCCAGGGAGCCCAGTAATAGATGCTGGCAACCCTGCAACTCCTGGCAGTGGAGGAAATGCCTGTGAAGCAACGGATCAGCTAAGCACATCCCGTCCAATTGATGGCAGTGAAGACACAATAGCTATTTGCGATATTGGCGCATATGAAACTGACCCACCAGCACCTCCAGTTGCAACAAGTATCGATGTAAGCAATGGCTCAGACCAAATAGCGGTTACGTCGACGGCATTTGCAAACCATCTGGCCGCCTTGGTAAAAGATCAATACGGACTACCTTCTGCTGGAGCAACAGTGACTTTCACAGCCCCCGCGAGCGGTGCAAGTGGGACTTTTTCAGATACAGCAACTCATCAAATGATCGCAACTACAGATAGCAACGGATTAGCAACGGCATCTACCTTTACAGCTAACGGTACTATAGGAAGTTACCTTATAGAAGCAAGTGCTTCCGGCGTGGTAACAACCGCGAACTACCAGCTAGAAAATATTATTCCTAGCCCAACAACCATTATTGTTCAAAGTGGTTCAGATCAAAACACGCAAATCAACACTTCTTTTTCAGAACCACTAATAGCACTTGTCAAAGATCAATTAGGTGACCCCGTTTCAGGAGTAACCGTTACCTTTACCGCCCCAGCAAGCGGTGCAAGCAGCGTTTTCAGTGATTCTGGAACGAACATTTCAACGGCTGATACCGATGCGAATGGTGTTGCCACATCAGCCACTTTTACGGCGAACTCAATAGGTGGAAATTATATTATTGAGGCTGCATCAACAGAAATCGCAACACCCGCTGAGTTTCAAACAAAAAACTCCATCCCTTGGTATGTTTCTACTGCAGGGAACGATTCCAATAATTGTCTGTCCCCAACCGCCCCCTGCGCCACGCTCGCTACTACAATTGGAAAGTCTGGCGCAAATGATATGATTTATGTAACTAAAGGAATATACACCATACCATCTACTCTATCCATATCTGAAGATCTAACGCTCTCCGGCGGTTGGGACAATAGTTTCACTTCACAAACAGGGTTTACCAGAATAGACGGCATCGACAACACATACAATGGCTTTAATATCGATAATTCCAATGTCTCTTTGTCACGATTCATCATCGAAAATAGCAATTATGGGATTCGACACGTTGGCGGAAACTTATATTTTACTCAAGGAGCTTTGATCAATAATAGAAATGGTTTGAGTAATAGCGGCAATGGTGATGTTTTTTTGATCAATGTAACAATAAGCGGTAACACCCCTCTTGGCACAGTAGGGAGTGCAATATCGAACGGAAGCGGAACTGTTGACATAAGATCGTCAACCATCACAAACAATCATGGAAATTACAACTGGACAATTTATTCTGTGAACAGTTCTGCTTTTATAGAAATTAGAAACACCATATTAGCGGGAAATAACACAGGATATGGAGATTGTTATGTAAGTGTTACAAGTGAGAACATGATATCTCATGGATATAACATTTTTGATTCGTCTCCCGTCTGCTATGGCTCATCAAAATTCACGCCTGATTTATCTGACATGGTTGGGATTGACCCTAAACTGGGAGCTTTATTATCCGAAGGCTATCACCCACTTTTGCCAGACAGCCCCGCAATTGATGCAGGGAATCCCGCAATCCCTGGTACAGGTAGTACAGCTTGTGAAGCTACCGATCAATTAGGAAGAGCAAGGCCAATCGACGGAGACAACGATACTGTTGCCATCTGTGATATTGGTGCTTACGAAACCAATATACCTACATCCGCAACTGCAACATATGTTGAAGTATCCAACGGTTCACCGCAATTCACTGCACTCAACACAAGCTTCGGCAACCCTTTGATTGTAAAGGTAAGAGATCAATACGGGCTTCCATTTGCGGGGGCTGATGTTATTTTTACCGCACCCGATAATGGGGCCAGCGGCATATTCTCAGATACATTAGCTCAACAAACTATTGCCACGACAAATAGTAATGGTTTGGCAACTGCTTCAACTCTTACAGCAAACAATACGGAAGGGTTATATCTTGTCAACGCAACTGTTAGTGGGGCCGGAACATCAGCTCAATTTAAACTGGAGAATTATGCACCGTCCCCAACAACTTTATCTGTAAATAATGGTAGTCATCAAGAAGCTATCACCTATGCTGAATATCAAAACCCCTTAAGTGTTTTATTAGTTGACCAAAAAGATCAGCCCATGCAAGGCGCTACCGTTATGTTCACAGCACCTTCTAGCGGAGCAAGCGGACTCTTCAACGATTCCGGCACAATAACCACAATAGCAATAACTGACGCTAACGGTATTGCAACAAGTGCAACCTTTACAGCAAATGCTACCGAGGGAGCTTATATCGTCGACGCCACTGTTTCCGGCATAGGGACCCCAACAGAATTTCAGCTTGAAAACTATGTACCAACGCCAACAACCATTACATATCACAGTGGTGGTTATCAGAGTACAACAATTTACACCGCTTTCTACGCATCATTAGAGGCTTTAGTTTCTGATCAGTTTGGTAATCCAATGCAGGATACTACGGTCACATTTACCGCAGCTCCTAGTAATTCGGTATCACCCAGCGGGGCATTTAGTGATACAGGCACAAAAACAACATCGGCAATCACTGATGAAAACGGTATTGCAACATCAAGTACGTTTGTCGCAAATGGTAACTTAGGCGTTCACTATGTAGGCGCTACTGTCAACGGGCTTACAAACACAATAAGTTTTAGATTTGAAAACAAGCTCGGCGTAAAAATATTGACCCATACAATGAACCATAATAGCTCAATACTGCCTGGAACATTTCTGTGCGGAGAAACTCACCCTGAGTGTACAATTGGCACAAATCCCGATGCCGATTTAGCACACGAATATGCTTTTGATACCTATCTATATTATTTTAGTGAACATGGACGGCATAGCATTGATAACTCAGGGATGAAAATTACTTCAAGTGTCCAGTACGACACTAATTACGAAAATGCCTTTTGGAATAGCGAGCAAATGGTATATGGCGACAATATGGTCACAGACGATATCGCAGCCCACGAAATGACCCATGGAGTCACCCAATATGAATCAAACCTGATCTACCTCTACCAATCCGGTGCGATCAACGAAGCGTTCTCCGATCTGTGGGGCGAATTTATCGACCAAACCAATGGAGCAGGCAATGATAGCGAGGCCGTCAAGTGGCTCATAGGTGAAGATCTGGCTGGCGGAGCAGGTCGAAGCATGAGAAATCCCCCAGCTTATGGCGATCCGGACAAGATGACCAGCCCCCTTTTCCATACCAGTATGAGCGATAATGGCGGTGTGCACCACAACAGCGGCATCAATAACAAAGCCGTTTATCTAATGGTCGAAGGCGGCAGCTTCAATGGCAAAACCATTTCAGGCATTGGCATCGACAAAACCGCAGCAATCTATTATGAAGTACAGACCAATCTGCTTGGCGCAGGCGCTAACTATACAGATCTCTATTACGCGCTCCAGCAGGCCTGTTCCAACCTTATCGGAGGAGCAGAAGGCATTACAACCAATGATTGCGCTCAGGTCAGAAATGCAGCACAAGCAGTTGAAATGCACATCAAGCCCTCCCAAAGCTATACAGCCATGCCGGATGCCTGTCCAACCGGCCTCTCTGAGAGCTACATCTTTTTTGATGATCTGGAGCACGGAACCACTAATTGGGGCAGCGGAGTCTTGTCTGGCAATAATGTTTGGTCACTCACATCCATAGGAATATCAAGCCCTGGGCACTCTATCTTTGGTCAAAATATTCCCAGCATCAGCGACAGCTATATTGCCATGACATCAGACCTGAGCTTGCCTGCAAACTCATCCTACAAGCTTTTCTTTAAGCATCTCTTTGGTCTTGAAGGGTATTACGACCAGAACGACAACCTGATAGAAGCCTATGATGGAGGCATCGTCGAATACAGTACCAATCAAGGTGCAACCTGGAAGGATGCAAACTCTCTCTTTAGCGCTGGACAAAATTACAATGCTCAATTAGAGACGGGAGCGGGAAACCCTCTGCAGGGCAGGTACGCCTTCTCCGGAGTTAGCCATGGCATGGTAGGCTCTTTATATGATCTTTCCAGCCTTTCCGGGAAAAATGTGCGCTTCCGTTGGCGTCTTGGCAGTGACGCTTACATCAGCTCTACAGGCTGGTTTATTGATGATATTAGCGTCTACCAATGCGAGTCCTTACCGATTGTTTCCAGCATCACCCGTGCTGACACAGACCCCACAAATGCATCAACTGTGCATTTCACAGTCTCATTCAACAGATCAATGACGGGTGTGGACATCACAGATTTTTCTCTCGCAACGACGGGCGTAAGTGGCGCTCTTGTGTCTAACGTGAGTGGCTCTGGGAAAATCTACACCATTACAGTGGATACCGGCACAGGTGATGGCACCATTCAACTGAACCTGATCGATGACGACAGCATAATAGACGGGAACAGCATTCCGCTTGGCGGAGTTGGTACAGGGAACGCCAATTTTACAAGTGGAGAATTCTATACCATACTGCCTCCCCCACCGGACAACGATGATTTTGATAGCGCAATTCCTCTTGCTCTGTCCAGCATAGAAACAAAAGAGACGCGCGGGGCCACACAAAACCCGGATGATCCAGCAACCCCGCAATGCAACATCAACGATGGAGGCAGGGTCACGGTTTGGTACAAGTACAGCCCCTCAACTGACACCGCAATTGCACTCGATACCGAAACCGCAGATTATGATACTTTCATCGCTGTCTGGACAGGGACACGAAACAACCTCACTCTAGTAGCCTGCAATGACGATGCTAATGGGACAAAACAATCTGCGCTTGCTTTCCAGGTCGTTGGAGGGACAACCTACTATATTGAGGTCGGGCAACCATAATTATCCAAATACCTCTCAGTTTTACACCCTGCTCATAGCAGTGTACCTCTCTGTAGGGGCACTAAAAAACCGCTAAATTTGGCGGTTTTTTTCTTTATATCCTCCCATTCAACTAAAATCCTGCACAGTATCTGTAATACTCATTCAACCCAGCCGTGCTATACTAAATTAGCAAAAGCTCACATCTTTTCTTTTTGATATAACAGTGAACGAATCGGGACAGGGTGGAGCTCAACCCAAACAGAAAGATAAAAATCATGCCAGCGAAAAAAACAAATAAATCCACGTCCGGCAAACAAGCAAAACAATCCTTTCTGATTGAAGGCATCGGGACCTAGGCATGTGGTCTTTGTGCAGGAACCCGCTTCCGCCAAATTCGACGGAATGCCGCGCAGCGCCATCGAAGCCAGTTTAGCGGATGTGATAGCACGAATTAGTGGCGATGAATTTGCGGTGCTGCTGCCCCATACAGACACAGGTGTAGCAAAGGCTTTGCTAAACAGAGCGCAACAGGCCATTAAAGAGAATAATAAAGCCTGCTCTGATGAGCCGATCAGCCTTTCAATGGGTGTCAACCACCAATGAGCCAAGGTCTCTCTCGACTGTATTCATAGAGGCAGATGAGCGTATGTATGCTGAAAAACAGAGGAGGAGAAATGTCCCCTAAAACAAATGACAATCGAAAAACAACAGAGTCTGATAACTTGCGCCACAAAGCAGAAGAAAGCGTGGAAAACCGCAAAAAAGCAGAGGACACTTTGCCTGTCATGAACGCTGATAGCCAACATCTCGTTCATGAGCTTGATGTGTATCAAACCGAATTCGAGATGCAAAACGAAGAACTGAAGCAATCTCGGGTGGAGTTGGATGCGGCGCTTAATCACTATAGCGATTTATACGACTTCGCTCCGACAGGCTATCTGAC
This sequence comes from Anaerolineales bacterium, assembly GCA_050305405.1. Taxonomy (GTDB): domain Bacteria; phylum Chloroflexota; class Anaerolineae; order Anaerolineales; family Villigracilaceae; genus Desulfolinea. Next base: position 65,920 of record JBNLFG010000009.1, read on the forward strand.
TCTGGCGCGCGACAGTGCCATCCGTATGATTAATTTGACAGGAGCACAGCTATTAGGCTCGGAACGAAGTCGATTGCTAGAGAAACGTTTCGCTTTATTTGTTGCCGAAGAGTTCCGCACATCTTTTATTGATTTTCTTGAAACGGTGTTTACAAGTAAAGAAAAAAAGAGCCTGGAAATCTTGCTGAATCAGGAAGAACGCAAGTCACGCTGGGTACGCATTGATGCCCATCGAGTGGATGACGAGCTTCAGGAATGCCGCGCCACACTGGTGGACATAACCGAGCGAAAAATGGTGGAAGAAACGCTTTTACGACAAGTACAGGAGCTAATGACCTTGCAAAAAGTGTCTGCGATCTGTGCTCGCTCAGAAGATGAAGATAATTTGATTGCGCAAATCACATCTATCGTCGGTGACACGTTTTATCCGGATCACTTTGGGATACTGATGGTGGACGAGAATGAACAGGTGATGAGGACACACCCATCGTACAAGATAGGCAAGCATAAAAAGTCTCCACAGTCTGTTCCGCTTTCATCCGGCGTGATCGGACAAGTTTATATAACTGGTAAGCCTCATAACATCCGCGATGTGCGCAGTGCCTCTTATTATCTTCCGTTCAACCCGGGGATGCAGTCGAACTTAAGCATTCCAATCAAGAGCAACGGAACAGTATTAGGGGCGATCAATGCTGAAAGCCGCCAATTAGATTTCTTTAAAAAAGAAGATGAACGTTTCTTGTCCATTGTCGGAGAGCAACTGGGTCTTACGCTCGCAAGATTGCGCTCGATAAAAAGAGAACGCGCTCAATATCGTATGGTCAAAAGCCTGCACCAAGCCGCTCTTGCATTAACATCCAGCCTGCATCTGAAGGAAGTGCTTAATACTTTACTCACCGAATTAGCGGTAATTATCCCCTCTAGAAGTTCTGCTGTCTTCCTTTCTGAAGCCGAACATCTACGTTTGCTTGCAGGGCAAGGGTTTTCAGCGCCACAGGAGTTAATCAACAAAACCTTTTCCGTTTCTGACCCACTTTTTCAACGCATTTTCCAATCATTGAAACCTGTCATCATTCCGGACACTCAGGCTGAACCGCATTTTCAGGGCTGGGGCGATACCAATAGCACTCGTGGCTGGATGGGAGTCCCTATCATTATGAAAGATAAGTTGATCGGTATCATCACCATCGACAGTCCACAGCCGCGAGCTTACACTGCTGCTGACGCCGAATTCGCGCTTACTTTTGCACGACAAGCTGCTTCAGCTATCGAAAACGCCCAGTCATTTGAGAAACTGGCTCAATCTTATGATGCCACCATTGAAGGCTGGGCTAAAGCTCTGGAATACCGCGATGATGATACAGAAGGTCATAGTCAACGTGTGACAGAATTAGCGCTCCGTCTGGCTGAAAAGGTCGGACTAGAAGAGAAAGAATTGCAAAATTTCAGATGGGGGGCCTTACTTCATGATATTGGCAAGATTGGCATCCCGGACAGAATTCTCCATAAACCCGGTGCTCTGACAGATGATGAAAAGGAAGAGATGCGTCAGCATCCGGTGTACAGTCGCCATATGCTATCAGAAATCCCTTTTCTAAAGGATGCATTGATTATTCCCATTCATCATCACGAAAGATGGGATGGCAGCGGTTACCCGGATGGTTTAAGCGGTGAAAACATTCCTCTGGAAGCGCGGATTTTTGCCTTATCAGATGTATTTGATGCACTGACCTCTGATCGCCCTTACCGCAAAGCCTGGTCGCAGCAAAAAGCGCTGGCTTATATCAAGAAACAGTCCGGCACGCACTTCGATCCTGAACTTACTCGAATATTTCTCGATCTGGAAGAATTTAATGCGGAGTGATGTGAAATAGATTTTAGAAAGTCTGTCTCACCCAAATATGCACTTCCCTTTAGCTGACGCATAAAATTAATAACAACCTTTTCGACTTTATAAATCACCTACAGCCTCCATCAAAAAACGCTCAAAATTTGAGCGTTTTTTTGCACTACCAACAAAAGTGTAAGCAAAAAAACAGTTGATTGGCATATAATGATTTTATATTGACAAAAAGGAAATGACCCTATGAGTACATTTTATAGAAGAATTAAAAAGTTACACTGGGTAGTTTTTGCTATCATTTTGCTTGTTTTCAGTATATTGTCGCGCAACATCATGACAACACAAGCCGCCGAAAACGAAGTTTCTTATACAGGCTGGCTGTCAATCATTTGGGGAGATTCTCAAGACGGTCTGTCAACAGAAGCTTTATATATTCTACAGCCCACCGTCGGAGAAGATATCCGGCTGACGCTTAAAGAAAATGCCGGCATCTCTTCCGGTAGCATGCTCTCGCTCAATCATCAACAAGTCAGTGTACAAGGAACGGCTGCTCTCTCAGCGCAAGGAAAAACGGATACGTTGGAAATCACTTCCATCACACAGGTAGGCATCGATGCAAACGACCTGCAAGCAGAAGCCGTCACTGGCGCACGATCTTTTGTTTCGATCATGTGCAAATTCTCCGATTACAGCACTGAACCCAACTCCTTAAGTTTCTTCCAAAACATGTATTCATCCCAATATCCCGGACTAGATCATTATTGGCGCGAAGTTTCATACAACATGATGAATGTTTCAGGAAGCACGGCCGCCGGTTGGTTTGTACTGCCTCACACCGAGGCATACTACAATCCGACTGATACCGGAAAGGGAACGGATCTAACCTTATTGGCGACAGATTGTATTGCTGCGGCAAATCCCAGTGTTAATTTTTCGCTCTATACCGGCATAAACATGATGTTTAATACCGATTTTGACAACAACTGGGCCTGGGGTGGTGGCAGATATATGACATTAGACGGAGTCTCCAAATACTGGTCCCTGACTTGGGAACCACCCTGGGGTTATAGAAATGTTACCGTAATAGCGCATGAAATGGGGCACACATTTGGGCTGCCCCACTCATCAGGCAATTATGGAGCAACCTACGACAATGAGTGGGACGTAATGAGCGATACATGGAGTAATTGCTCAAATCACCCCACCTACGGCTGCTTGGGACAGCATACAATCTCCTATCATAAAGATAAACTAGGCTGGATCCCCGCCAATCAAAAATATACGGTTAACCAATACACTTATGCATCACTGACATTGGAGCAATTGGCCTTACCACAAACGTCCAATTACAAAATGGCACAAGTTCCTATAGGCGGCTCAAGCACCCATTTTTACACGGTTGAAGTCCGGCGTAAAACAGGCTACGACGTAAAGTTGCCCGGGCAAGCTGTCATTATCCACGAAGTAGACTTATATCGTTTACGTCCAGCATACGTCATCGACATTGACGGCAATGGCGACACTGGCGATGCAGGAGCCCAGTGGCTAGTAGGCGAAACATTTACCGATGCAACGAATAATATCGAGATCAGCGTTACCGCATCCACAGCAACGGGTTTCACGGTCAGTATCTCCAATGATCCCGCTCCACCACCAGGAAACTTCCGCGTTACAGGCAGTGGACAATACAGCATTTCACTCGCATGGAACGACAGCGCCAGCGAAACAGGCTACAACCTCTATCGCAAAGTTGACGGAAACTTTGTAAAAATCGCAGACATCACCGCAAACACAACAACCTATACAGATCAGGATGTCAACTGCAACACCAGCTATCAGTATAAATTAAGCGCTTACTCTGCTATAGGAGAAACTGCTCAGACCGGTATTATCACAGGAGCCACATCGCCAACTTGCCCGCCACCTCCTGATAATGATAATTTTGCCAATGCCGCAGGCATTACGTCGCCAAGCATCACTGATCCATTAAACACCCGTGAAGCAACGCAAGAAGCAAATGACCCCGACCTTTCAGGATGCAATATTAGCGGCAGTGGACAGGCAACCGTCTGGTACTCCTATCAAGCGACCAGCAACACAGCCATCTCATTGGATACATTGAGTGCAAATTACGACACCTTCATCGCTGTCTGGACCGGGACATACCCGAACCTCAGCTTGGTTGCCTGCAACAACAACACGAGTGGGACAGAACAATCGCAGCTAGCCTTCCAAGTCACAAAAGGAACCACCTACCATATCGAAATCGGGCAGCCCTGATCTTTTCTCATTAAACGAAAAAGTCGCCAAGTTTTTGGCGACTTTTTTTGTTTAATACTGCCCTTCAAAAACCAACATGATTTTCAAAAATTTTGCATTCATTAAGCTTCCCTTTCAACTACATAAAAGGAACGCCGAATACTACAAAAAAGATCCCCGCTCAGGCTCGATTCTTCTGACGGATATAAAGCTGCTTATGCACTCGCGCCACAACCAATCCGTCATCATTCAAAATTTCCACTTCATATTCTGGACGAAAAACCGCGCCGCCCTGCGTTTTGGCGTAAATCTCGTCTATCTGCTCTTGTCTCAAGTGGAAGCGTGCTGCCACCCTCCCACGCCCCGGGCGGATGAATTCAATCCGCGCAGCCTGATCCCAAACGATGTATTCCTTGCCCAAAATATTCATCAGCATCAACATAAAAAAGGGATCGGTCATCGACGCCAGGCTGCCGCCAAAATGCGTCCCGACATAGTTGCGGTTATACCAGCGCAGATTCATCACCACAACAACTTCGCAATAATCGTCACTGATATGCTTGACGCGAATCCCTGCGCCGAGATAGGGCGGGTAGATATTCAGGATAAATTTCAGGAATTTCGATTTCATAGACTTAAAATACTACAGACATGCAAGATATTGAAAAGTCTGCTATATAAAAAAACTGGCAGGCCTTGAAGGCCTGCCAGTTTTGGTTGACTTAGAATTCTTTATCGGCACTCACATCCAAGATCGCCAAGCCTGTGACGATTTTCGGATAGAAATCAGTTGACTTTTGGGGCATTTTCTCGTCGTCGGCGGTGCAGGCTGTGATCTGATCCATGCGGGTGGCGTTGACGATGAAGAGGAAGGCTGTCTCTTCGGCGGTAGCACGCTCGTAGCCAAGATCAGGCTCACGCAGGTATTCGACACCTTCCTTGGCGTCAATCGTCGCTTCGCTGATTCCCATGATGTGCTCAAGAATGAGTTTATGCAGAATACTGGCATCGAGAGTTTGCCAGCTCTTTGTTCGGGACGGGGCAAGCTCCTCCATAATGGCAGCAGATTTCAGGTCAAGGGCGTAGATGCCACTCTTGGTCACCATGCCGAAGCTGCCCATTTCGCCGATCTTGCTATTCATGCGGGCTTCCAGCGCGGCGCGGTCTGCCACTTTTTCGATCTCAAAATATTCGGCGGCTTTCTCCAAAACTTCATCCACGCTCATCTGTTTATAGTCGAAAATCAGGCGGTGAGTCGGCAAAATGGTGAGGCCCGGGTTGCTCATACTGACGAGCGCAACCAAGAGGTAGTTGAAGGCGGCATCAGCGGGCGCGTTGGGGAATTTGGCACGTTGCTCATCACGATAGGTGATCGCAGTCTCGTAGCGGTGATGCCCGTCAGCGATGATGAGGCCGGTTTTGGGCGCCATCTCGGTTTGTACAGCAGCAAGCACGTCTTCATCGGTGACAACCCAGAGCATTTGGCGCACGTCTTTCTCGAAGAGTTCACGCACGTCCACATCCGGTTCGCGCTGGATGGCGGCATCAAGAATGGCGTCGATTTTATTTTCGGCATCGGGGTAGAGGATGAAGATATTGCCATAATAGGCTTCAGTAGCGCGCGTGAGCATCAAACGATCCATTTTGGGACCATCGTGAGTTTTCTCGTGCGGCAAAACAATGCCTTCTTCAAAGCGTGCTAATTCGAGCGCAGAGATCATCGCCTTGCGGACGACGGTCTCGCCATTAAGGGTAAATTCCTGATGGTAAACGTAGAGGGCAGGTTTTTCTTCATATTGCAAAACACCCTCGGCAAGCCATTTGCTCAGAAATGCTTGTGCGCGGGTGTAGACGTTCTCGTTGACGTGATCGCCTTCGAACTCTTTGCCTTTGATCATACGCACGACGTTATATTCATTTAGGTCGTAGTATTTCTCTTGCAAGCCATGCCGTACGCGGTCGTAGGGCTGGCTGATAACGCTGGCGATGTCGCCGACTTTTTCGGGGTTGTAGCGGATGCCGTTAAAGGGTTTTAACTTTGCCATTTTTTCTCCAGTTTTTAAACCGCCAAGCGCGAAGAGCGCCAAGTTTTCAGATAAGGAGAAAAACTTGGCGCCTTGGCGGAGTGAATTTTATTTTAGTGCCTTGATGACCTGTTGGGCGGTTTCTGCACCTACGCGGGCTGCGGCTTCTTTGGTACCGGCGCCGACATGCGGAGAACCGATTACTTGTGGAAGCGTGTAGAGTTTATGCCCCTTGCTGGGCTCTTCGGCGTAAACATCGAGAGCTACACCGGCAACTTTACCGTTTTCAATTGCCGCAAAAAGTGCATCTTCATCAATCGTGCCACCACGCCCACAATTGACGATATAAACACCATCCTTCATTTTGGCAAGGGCATCTGCATCAATAATATTGTGGGTTGTGTCAGTATGCGGAACATGCAAACTGATGTAGTCAGCACGTGCAAAGAGGTCATCCAAAGAGACCAGGTCGATCCCATAAAATGGCTCAACATAAGGATCGTAAGCAATGACGTCCATCTCCATCGCTCTGGCACGGTGACCAACACCCTGTCCAATATGTCCACAGCCAATCAAACCAAGAGTCTTTCCGCCAATTTCACTGCCCTTGAAGGATTTTTTCGCCCATTCACCGGCTTTCATGGAGGCAGTCATCTGCGGGATATGGCGCGCCAACGCAAAGATATAGCCAATCGCTAACTCGGCGACAGCATCTGTCGAAGCGGTCGGGGTATTGAGCACCTGAATACCATTCGAGCGGGCATAGTCCACATCAATATTATCCAAGCCGACGCCACCACGTACAATGGCTTTCAGATTGGTGGCAGCGTCAATGAGGGCTTCGCGCACTTTGGTACGGCTGCGCACAACGAAAACATCGTATTCAGCAGCGACTTCCATCAATTCTTCGGGGGTAATATCGGGACGATTAACAACTTCGATCCCGGCCTCGGCAATCGTATCCAGCGCAGATTGATCTGTTGCGTCACAAATTAATACTTTCATTTTTTATTTACCTTTTCTCTAATTCCTGAGCGGGGCAACCGACAGGGAGCGCAGTCGAAGGACAGAGTTGAAAAGCCGCTCTTGCCCCTGCAGGGCACACGTCAACTGCGACTTCGCATCGCTACATCTCCGCTCAGAGACTGATCTTATTCAAGACCAAGAATATCTTCGATCTGGTCAGTCAGCCACTTCAGGTCTTCCACTTGCAAATCGCCCATGTGAGCAATGCGGAAGGCCTTCTCTTTCAGATTGCCATAACCATTTGAGAGCATGGCACCGCGTTTAGCGAGTTCCTTGTTCAAATCAGCAACACTGATACCGCGCGTATTGCGGATATTTGTGACGGTCGGCGAAAGGTATTTTTCGTCGGCAGCGTAAAGCTCGAAGTATTTGCGCGCCCAATCCTGAACGTATTTAGCCATTTCAAGATGGCGGGCAAAGCGATTTTCAACACCTTCTTCAAGGATACGGTCCATTTGAACGTTGAGGGCATTGATGAGACTAATTGCCGGAGTCGCGGGCGTCTGATTCTTGATGGCTTTGCCTTCGAGGGCAACAAAGTCGAAGTAGTAGCCTTTGTTAGCGGTGGTTTCTGAACGGGCATAGGCTGCATCACTAACGGAGACAACACAAAGTCCGGGCGGGAGCGCGAAGGCTTTCTGTGTCCCGGCGAGGACGACATCCAAATCCCATTCATCGACACGTAATTCGGCACCAGACATGATGCTGACCGCATCCACAAGCACGAGCACACCCGGGTATTTGGCTTTGACCAACGCAGCGATCTCTTTGATGGGGTTGGTGACACCGGTCGAGGTCTCGTTGTAGGTGATACAAACGGAATCAAACCCACCATGCGCGAGATACTCATCCACCATTTCGGGGGTGATCGCTTCGCCGGGTTCAACCTTGATAACCTCGGTCTCTTTGCCGTTTGCGGTAGCAATCTGCGCCCAACGTTTGGAGAATGCGCCGCAGTCGGTCATGAGGGCTTTGGTTTGCACACAGTTGCGAATCGCGCCTTCCATCATGCCCGTCGAGGATGATGTGGACAGGTAAATGCGTCCGTCGGTGTAGAGCAGTTTTTTGAGTTTTTCAACAACTGCCCCATGTAGTTCTGCATAAAGCGGATCACGATGACCGATCATAGGAACAGCCATTGCTTCGAGGACTTCGTCCACAACGTGCGTAGGACCAGGGATGAACAATTTTTTATACACAGGAACCTCCAACTTGCTTTAAAATCGAATGTGGTTTCTTAAATTTGTCAGACAACTTACAGCATTTATTATAACTTAATTCACAATCCAAAGAAGCGATGATCGGCATGAAAAAGACATGAAATTCGTTTAGGAAATATGGGTGAAAGATTACGCTAGTAAAGCGTTGTTTTTTCGTACTTCTCTGTGTATACTGGGGCATCTAACCACTAATCGAAAGGATTTAACTATGAAGAAAACTCGCATTATTATCCTGCTCGCTTTGGCATTGTTTCTGATGTTGGCGTGCAGTGTCTTCTCTGGTGCCACCGAACCGAACGATGCTCCCGTAGCAGATGCGCCTGCAGCAAATCCCCCCGCAAACGAAGCACCCGCAGCAGAGGCCCCCGCCAGTAATATTCTTTTCCAGGATGATTTCTCAGACAGTAACAGTGGCTGGGATCGCGCCGACTGGGACAGCGGGATCACCGACTACAACAGCGGTAGCTACCAAATGTTGGTTAAAGTGCCCAGTTACGATATTTGGGCAAACCCCGGCCAATACTTTGATGGCGACGTGCGCGTGGAAGTAGATGCAACCAAGGTCGCCGGTGAAACCGACGATGATTATGGCTTGATCTGCCGCTACAGCGGAGAACCTTCCGCCCCGAATTACTACTACTTCATCATCAGCAGCGATGGTTTCGCCGTGATCGGCAAAGTAACTGGTGGTGAGAACGCTTATATCTCTGACGAGAAGATGCAGCCCAGCGATGCCATCATCCAAGGCGCAGCAACAAACAAATTACGCGCAGACTGCATCGGCAGCACCCTGACCTTTTACGTAAATGGACAAGAAGCTGTCTCTGCCAGCGACGCAGACTTTACCAGCGGAGATGTTGGTCTTGTTGCCGGCACATTCGACATTCCCTCGGCTGAGTTTTCCTTCGATAATCTGGTTGTCACACGCCCGTAAAAAAACAACTGCCCTTTAAAAGAGCAGTCGCAAAATATAGTACGAAAAAGGGTTCGGAGAAATCTCCGAACCCTTTTTCTTATGGCTGCAAAACCTTAAAATCATCAAAAAGTACATCCAAGCCCCCCTCTTCAAAAGTCCCAGCCAAGAAACCGACATCCCCTTCTTTAAAATCCATATCTTCAACCATTGCGACAGGCGCATCATTAACATAAAAGCGCAGTGTGCTCCCCTGGCATTCAGCGCGCAAATGATTGATCGAAATCCCGGTTTGGATCGCGCTCGCATATTTCATTGCGTCCTGTCCAAGCAGAGATTGAACGCCATCTTTAATTTTCCCAATCGCATAATAACCGTCCGTGCTAATTACAAAAAAGTAATAATTAAGGTCATCGCGGTAACGACAAATCACACCCAAGCGATTTTCTGCTGGTCCAGAATATTGCAAAGCATCCACTTCGATACGCACATCATCAAAATTCTGCCCGGCGGTCGTCCAGTAATTCAGATTTGGCTCGCGGATATAAAAGCGGAAGCCACCCGCGTTATAGTCCATCACCCCACTATCATTGACGAGATGCGTCCAACTATTCTCGCGCGTCGAGAAATCATCCGCAAAAATAACGTCTCCGGTTAAAAGAACGGGGTTGGTTTGGCAGGCCGCCAAAACCAAAGAAACCGAAAAGAACATCATCAAAAACCGTTTCATAGATCACCATCATTCCTGAAAATATTCGTCAAGCAAACGAGTAGCGTCGGCGCCGGCTGCATCATTTGGGGCCAGTTGCTGCGCCCGCCGGAGCGATGCCTGCGCCAAGCCGCGATGCCCGCGCTGAAGATAGAGCATCCCCAAATGCAGGTGTGCAGGAGCGTAATCTTCATTCAATGCCAGAGAACGCAGAAACTGACGTTCAGCATTTTCATCACGCTCCAAACCAAAGTAAACCAAACCCAATGTATCAATATACTGGGCTTCATCAGGCGCCAAAATAACCGCACGCCGTGCTGCTGAAACGCCCGTTTCTGCCAGATCATAACGATAATTAAAAGAAAACAAAGCCAATAACTGACGGTACACGGGCTCTGTTGGCGCAAGCTCCACCGCTTTTTCGTAAGCGGCTAGCGCGGTCGGCAAGTCACCCTGTTCAGCATAGAGCGCCCCCAAAGAGGTATACCAGGTCGGATTTTCGGGTTCAAGCTTAACCAATTTTTCAAAATCAAGCAAAGCGGACTCGAAATCGTTTTTACGCTGCCAATATAAACCACGCAGCGAAAGCAGGGGAACAGAATCAGGATTGATCGAAGCAGCTTTCTCAAAGGATGCCAGTGCATCTTCGCCAAGCTGATATTGAGCTTCCCCCAGCCATGCCCAGGTGGATGCGCTCTCAGGGTCGGCTTGGGTGGCGTTATCGAAAGCGGATGCCGCCAGTTGCCATTCTTCCGCCAACCCCAACCCGCGTCCGATCAGGATCAACTTCTCGGCGGGGTCATCTTCTAACGATGCCAAATTCAGGGTCGTGCGCAAGGTCTCCACAACGGAAGCATATTGCTCGTCCAAGCGCGACGCGGTATTCAGTTCATTCAACGCGCGGGTTGGGTCATCCTGCATCAGTAAAAGCCCAGCACGATAATGAATATCCGAAAAATCACCCATTGAAAGCAGATCGCATCCAGATGCATTTTTATGAAGCAAGGCTGTCAATAAATGCTCTCGCTCAAGATCATAATCACCCAACATGCGATATTCCCAGGCTATTTCAAGATAAAGCAGGGCGTGGTCTGGGTAATACGACAGCCCTTCTTCCCAAAATGTCAAGGGATTATCACTATAAGCCCCAAGATATGCCCAGCCGCATAAACCGAGACCGCCTCTTGCTTTGGCCTTTTCATATGCATGAAGCCCCTCATCAACCCAATCTACATAGATGTATAAATCTCCAGCTTCATTCCATAACTCAGGACGCCAAGGAAGCTGTTGGGCAGCCAACTCAAATTGCTGCGCCGCTTCAAGTGTGTTACCTGCTGCAAGAGCAGCACGTGCATTGCGTTCGTTTTGGTAGCCCATCACAATTGATGGCGCAAAAACGAGCAGCGCCAAAAGCAGCAAAATGACAGGCATAGTAATAATAGGACGCTTCATGGCGTTCATTATATACCGATACAGGGTATAATGCGCCCATGATTTCTCGACAAACGCCCCTCGTGATCGGCATTGCAGGCGGCTCAGGCTCCGGCAAGACCACAGTTGCGCAAGAGATCCTAAATCGCGTTGGCCCTGCACGGATTTCATTCCTGCAGCATGACGCCTATTACAAAGACCTGAGTGGTCTTCCCCCCGCGCAGCGAGCCGCCGTCAACTTCGATCATCCCAACTCCCTCGAAACAGAATTACTGATCGAACAGAGCCAAAGCCTAAAAGAAGAACAGCCTGTCAGCATCCCCATCTATGATTTTGCCAACCACCGCCGCACAGAAAAAAGTTTTGAAGTCTTGCCGCGCGGCGTAATTCTTGTTGAAGGCATTTTGATCTTTGCCGAACCAGATTTACGCGAGCTTTTCGACGTGAAGATATTCGTAGATACCGATGACGATATTCGCCTCATCCGCCGTATGCAACGTGACATCAGCGAGCGCGGACGCACGACCGAAAACGTCATCAAGCAATATATGACAACCGTGCGCCCAATGCACCTTGAGTTTGTCGAGCCGTCCAAACGATACGCCGACGTCATCATTCCCGAAGGCGGCTTCAACACCGCCGCGCTGGATATGGTCGTCGCACGGATCGAGTCGCTTCTTTAAATTTGTAGTAAGGGCTTCACAGCCCTTATCATTGCACAAAACGACTAAAGTCGTTACTACAAAGGTTATTATTTAGAGACACACCACAATGTTCAAAAAACTGAAAGGATTATTTATGTCTGCAAAACAATGGGCCTCAGCCCCCGATATGGCGATTGACCCCGCCAAGAAATACACCGCTACTGTCTCCACCGACAAAGGCGATATGGTTATTGAACTCTTCGCCGACAAGACCCCGAAGACCGTCAACAACTTTGTCTTCCTCGCCCGCGAAGGCTTTTACGATAATATAACTTTCCACCGCGTAATCAGCGATTTCATGGCACAAGGTGGCGATCCCACCGGCACCGGCAGAGGCGGCCCCGGCTATCGCTTTGCTGACGAATTCCATCCCGAATTGAAGCACGATAAGCCCGGCATTCTCTCCATGGCAAATGCAGGCCCCGGCACGAACGGCTCGCAATTTTTCATCACCCATGTCCCCACGCCCCATCTTGACAACCGCCACAGCGTCTTTGGGCAAGTGACCGAGGGCATGGACGTGCTCATGGCCGTTGGTGTTGGTACAAAAATCTCGACAATAACCATCACAGAAGCTTAATACCTTATGTCGAAAGAACGCCGCTTAGCCCTCCTGCGCATTCTGAGTTTACTTGCAGTGGTGGGGCTAAGCGCGTTTATTTTTTCCATCCGCAATCAAGTCGAAAGCTTTGCCGCTTACGGATACCCGGGCGTTTTCCTGATTGCTCTGCTCTCTAACGCCACCGTGCTCCTCCCCGCCCCGGGCGTGGCCGTCATTTTTGCGATGGGCAGCATATTTCATCCCCTTGGGGTGGGATTAGCCGCCGCGATGGGCGGCGCACTTGGTGAGCTTTCCGGTTATTTGGCAGGATTTAGCGGACAAGCCATCGTCGAGCGGATGGATATCTACGAACGGATTCACCCCTGGGTCGAAAAGTACGGGACGCTCGCGATCCTGATCTTGGCAGCGGTACCCAATCCTTTTTTCGACCTTGCAGGGATTGCCGCTGGAGTCACAAAAATCCCCCTGCTTCAATTTCTGCTCGCCTGCTGGGTTGGTCAAACCATTAAGATGACCGCTTTTGCCTATGCTGGCGCAGCTTCTCTGAATTGGCTTTTCACTTAAACGTATGAAACGGCGTTGGTTTTCCTTCCTAAACGATCTGGGGTTGCAGCTTCTCGCTCTCTACCTCATTATCATCATTCCCGCGCTGGGGATTCTCTTGGCCTTCGATCAGCTTGCCGGGCAAGAAATTCAGGCTGATGTACGCGCTAACGACCTCTCCCTCGCGCGCGCGATTGCCCTTGAAACCGACCTTTCGATCACCAAATCCCTTCAGGCAGTAGAAGCTCTTTCGCTCTACCAGGGCGTAATCGAATCGAACACCGCCCAAATGGAAGAAATTTTCGATATCTTCCTGCAAACCCGCCCGGATGTTAATTTGATCTATCGCCTCAACAATCAGGGAGAGATGCTCTACCACTTCCCTGTTGGCCCCGGCTCTACCGTCGGCGATGATTTCTCCTTCCGCGACTATTATCAAAGTGCATTGCTCAGTCAAACCGCCTTGGTATCCAAAGGACGCATCTCACCAACAACCAATCAGGCAGTAGCTACCGCGGTCATGCCAATTCGCAAAGACCATGAATTCCTTGGCGTCGTAGCGACCAACATCAAACTCGAGAGTCTCAGCCAAACCCTTGAAGGAATTATCACCAGCCGCCGCGATGATGAAGACTTTGAAATCGTCATCCTCGATGCGAACGCTCAAATCATCGCTTATACCGACCCTGCCAAGCTCCTCCACCCCGCCGACAGCATTCTGCCAAATATCTACGCACCCCTCCTCGCAGGCAAAAGCGGGACGCGCATCGAAGAAAATGCTGAGGGGGAAGAACGCCTATACACCTACGCGCCCATCGAAAGTGCTGGTTGGGGGGTACTTGTTAGCCGCCCCACCGCAGCCGCCTTTGCGACACAAATATCCATTCACCGTATCACCCTCATTGTCGCAGGAACATTCATCCTTCTGGGCATTCTCGTCTGGGTACTGCTCGCCCGTCGCGTAGTGATGCCCCTTGAACAACTTTCTTCGCTCAGCCGCGCCATCGGCAGCAATCTTGAGATCAGCAAGGTGGAACGTAAACGCGTCAATCATCTCTCAAAACGTGCCGACCAGATCGGATACCTGATCCGAAGCATCCTGCGAATGGAGAAGTCCATCGCTACACGCATCGACGAACAGGAAACCCTGCTTCAGACCAGCCAGGCAGTCGTCTCCTCGCTTGATCTTGAAATCGTACTCGACCGTATTCTCGAGCAAGTACAAAAGCTCTTCAATATACAAATGTGCGCCATCGTCGCCCTGGATGAAGAGCATAACACCTTCCGTATCCGCGCCAGTCGCGGCTTATCAAAAAGGTATGCGCTCCACTTAGTCATCCAGCCCAGTGACCCGAATTCAATTACCATGCGCGCGCTGCGCTCACAAGAACCGATTCAGATCAGCGACACTGAAGCCGACGCCACCTTTACTGCCCGTCTCCCGCGCGCCAAAGCGGAGGGCTACCGCTCGCTGCTGGCAGTACCGCTCCATACGCAGCACGCCCCGCCCGCAGCGCTGATCGTTTTCCGCCCGGACACACACGTCTTCACCCATAGCGAGACCCAGCTACTCGTCAACTTTGCGAACCATGTCACCATGGCAATTGAGAACGCCACTCTCTACACACGCAGTGATACACGTCTCCAGCAGCAAACCCGTCGCATCGAAGCGCTGGTACACTCCCTCTCCGATGGGCTCATTCTCAGCAACCTGAGCGGTAAAGTCATCTACACTAATCGGCGCATCGGCGAGCTAGCCAACCTTTCTGCTGAAGAACTCAGCAATGCGACCGTCGACAGTCTCATCAACGGGATTCTCAGCCACACAAGTTCACCGCGAACCGTCAGGCAACGCATCGACGAAGCCCTGCTTGGCAACCGCGAGCGAGGCGTTGAAATTCCACTTTTCCTGCCCAATCGACGTATAGACTTACGCCTGCAAATCTTCGATGTTACTGACATTGCCGACAAACCGATCGGGCGCGGGCTGATCCTGCGCGACATCACTGTAGATAGTGAAGTTGACCGCATGAAATCGAGCCTGATCTCAACCGTTTCGCATGAACTCCGCACGCCGCTTGCTGCCATCAAAGGTTACGCCACCACCCTGCTGGCAGAAGATGTAGAATGGGATAGCGATTCGCAACGCGAATTCCTGACCATTATCTCAAGCGAAACTGACCGCCTAAGCACGCTGGTCGATAGCCTGCTCGATCTCTCGCGCATTGAATCGGGCAACCTGAATATCTCACATGCAGAATGTCCGATTCCCGATCTTATTCAACACGCCGCCCAAAGTGCCCATTTGCAGGATGAGAATAATCTCGTGCTCGTCCTTGCCCCAAACCTGCCTCCGTTATTTGCAGATCCCCCTCGTCTTGAAACGGTACTTCGCAACCTGATCGAAAACGCGGTCAAATATGCGGGCGTAAAAGCCACCATCGAAATTTCAGTACAGCAAGAGGAACAAAATATTGTCTTCCGTGTTAAAGATGATGGGCCGGGCATCCCTGAAGCAGAGCGAGAACGCATCTTCCAAAGCTTCTACCGTGTAGACACCAGTCTAACGCGCTTCGCCAGCGGCGCAGGTCTGGGGCTGGCAATCTGCAAAGGTCTTGTTCAAGCACATGGCGGCAGGATTTGGGTAGAGGCATATGAAGATGGTGCCTGTATCGCTTTTTCGTTGCCCCTCCGATATCAATCAGACCTTCCTTCGCTGGATTAATTTTTTAGAAAGGTAGTGAGCATAATGAGCACTAATTCCCCAAACGTCCTCGTCGTTGATGATGAAAAACCCCTGCGTGATTTTGTGCGTCGCAATCTGGAAGTACGCAATTTCAGAGTAGAAACCGCGTCGAATGGCCTTGAAGCACTGGCGATTTTCAACACACAGCATATTGACCTCGTCATTATGGACATTATGATGCCGCATCTCGACGGACTGGAAACAACGCGCCGCATCCGCCAGAATTCGCTTGTGCCGATCATCATTCTCACTGCTCTGGGCGAAGAAGCAGATAAGGTACGCGCATTCGATATGGGTGCGGATGATTACCTCACCAAGCCCTTTGGCACAGGGGAACTTTTAGGGCGGGTCAAGGCTGTTTTGCGACGGGCGCGCTGGTCAGAGACATCCGTTGTTAACGAACGAATTGTGCGTGGGGATATCACTGCGGATCTGGAGCGTCACGAGATCAGCATCCGAGATGAAATGCTTAGCCTGACGCCCACAGAATTTAATCTACTGGTCTATATGATGCGCAACGCCGGGAAGGCGCTTTCACATCGTTCTATTTTGCAGAATGTCTGGGGTCCTGAGTATGGCGAGGAAGCAGAATATCTGCGCGTTTACATGGGAAAATTGCGCCAGAAGATCGAAGAAGACCCGCTCAAACCGCAGTATTTGTTGACCGAACGCGGCATTGGCTATCGATTTAAGGGCTAAATTTCTGTTATCCCTTTTATCCCTTATTTATGTAATCACAAGCCTTTTTTAGTTTCTTTTTGTATTCAACAGCGTACAATGATTATTAAGGTGAGTCTTGTGAAGACTTACCACCCTTTTTCAACATCCAAATGGAGGAGTACAAATGAAACGTTCGTTCATCAAATTTTTGTCGCTGCTGATCTTGGCAAGTATGATTTTGGCAGCCTGTGGAGCACCCGAAGCAGCGCCTGAAACGCCTGCTGCAGCGGAAGGTGCTCCCGCAGAATTGGTTATCGGTTTCACCTCATCCCTGACTGGCAAATACGAAGTCTCATCAAAGCGCCAGGTTAATGGTTTCACTTTATGGATGGATCAGGTCAACGAAGCTGGCGGCCTGACCCTTAGTGACGGCACTGCTGTAACCTTCACCTACCAGACCTATGACGATGAATCCAATGCGGAACGCGTACAGGAACTCTACACCCGTCTGGTAACTGAAGACAATGCCGATTTTATGATTAGCCCCTATTCATCCGGTTTGACCTCTGCTGCATCCATTGTTGCTGAGCAGAACGGCAAAATTCTCCTGACAACCGGTGCAGCCGATGATTCCACTTACAAGACAGGCAATACCAGCCTCTTCCAGCTTTATACCCCCGCCAGCCTGTACATGTCATCGACAGTTGACATGCTTAAGGAATTGAACCCCGACGCCAAAATTGCTCTCGTTCACGAAAGCGATAAATTCTCCACTGGCGTTGCCGAAGGTATCCGCCCCTATTTGGAAGCGAACGGCTTCGAGATCGTTCTTGAAGAAGGCTATGCTTCTGATACCGCAGACTTTGGCCCCATCGTCAACAAAATCACTGGCTCCGGCGCAACGGTCTTGCTCGGCGGTGGTCACTACAACGATGGCACAGCGCTGGCACGCGCACTCTATGACCGCAACGCTGGTCTTGAGCTGGTCTACTTGCTGGTTGCCCCAGCGGACACCAAATTCCCCGAATTGGGCGATGCTGCGCTTGGCGTAGTTTCCTCCAGTCAATGGGAGCTTAGTGCGACCCACACCGCCGAAGAAGCCAGCGCCCTTGGCGTCGACTGGTACGGCCCGAACGGCGCAGATTTTGCTGCTGCCTATGAAGCCGCTTTCGGCGATCCCCCCACCTACCATGCTGCTGGTGGTTATGCTGCCGGTATTGTTCTTGAGAAAGCGATTTTGGATGCTGACTCTACCGACACCGAAGCCGTCAAAGCTGCGCTGAACGCAATGAATATGATGACCTTCTACGGTGGAATCCAATTCGATACCAGCGAAGAAGCGCATGGTTTGCAAATTGCCCACAAGATGGTCGTGGCGCAGTGGCAGAAAAATGATGCAGGCGAATTCGTTCTTGAAATCGTTGCCCCGGCCGGTGTTGCTACCGCAGACCCAATCTACCCCATTCCCGCTCAATAATCTTTCGTAAGCAACATCCCCTCAGGTCTTCCTGAGGGGATGTCTTTTTCCTTACTGTCTTTTACGAGGAGTTCCAATGCAACAATTAAGCTTGCTACTGGCATCTCTACCAGATGGCATCCTGCTGGGATTTGTTTATGGTGTTGCAGCCATGGGCATGACCCTGATCTGGGGCGTGATGAATGTAATCAATCTCTCTCACGGGCCAATTATCTCCTTAGGGATGTTCGGAACCTTTTTCATCTTTATCCGCATGGGCATTAACCCCTATCTTGGTCTGATTCCCGTTGCCATTCTTGGCTTACTCTTGGGCGTCATCATTTATTTTGGGGCTGTCAACCGTGTCATCAATGCGCCACACCTTTCGTCATTGCTGGCAACTTTCGCGGTCAATATGATTATCATCGGTATCGGGACAGCTGCCTTCACAACATCCCCATATAATGTTGATTTCAACATGGGCGGCTTCAATATCGGCTTCACCACTGTCTTGTGGACGCGCGTAATCGCAGCCCTGATCGCTATTCTTGTTACAGGCGCACTCTATCTTTTCTTATATCGGACTCGCCCCGGGAAACACATCCGCGCGGTCACAAATAATCGTGCCGCCGCCGAGCTGATGGGCATCCCCTCGACACAGATACTCGCGCTCAGTTTTGGGCTGGGTACCATGTTAGCGGCAATCTCCGGTGCCCTAATCGCCACCTTTTTCCCCTTCAACATCCTATCGGGTGGCGGATATGAACTTAAAAGTTTTGTCATCGGCGTTCTGGGTGGGCTGGGCAATCCCGTCGGTGCGCTTTTAGGAGGGCTCATTTTAGGCACGCTCGAAGGCATCATACCTGCATTTATGGAAACATCCTGGGTTCCTGTAATCGAGTTCGGCTTATTTGTTGTCATTCTTCTGGTTCGTCCTAACGGCATCTTTGGAGCAAAAGAATGAAAAACTGGAAAAACCATCTGGGGATTCTGATCCCCTTGCTTGCGATTGCCGGCTTGGCTATTTGGCCCACCCTGACAGGCAGCATCTCCAACCGAGAAAGTGCCTTTACGATTCTCAAAGCTGTGGCGCTCGCATCCAGCTTAAACATCCTGCTAGGCTATACAGGCTACGTTAGCTTTGGGCATATCGTCTTTTTCGGGTTTGGCGGCTACGTTGGTCTTTACTTTCTAAATGAACATGGTTGGAATATTTTTGCATCCATGCTGATTGGTGGCATTTCTTCCGGTATTCTGGCTTATTTGCTCGGCAAAGCCATTTTGAGATTAAGAGGGGCCTATTTCGCGCTCGCGACGATTGGCATCAACGAAGCTGTTCGAGCTTTCGTCAATAACTTTGATCTCTTCGGTGGCCCAATTGGTATGACTCTGAATTTCAAAGTCTACAAAGTTTACGGCGGTGCAGCGGATGCCCTGAATATGGCATTCTACATCATGGCAGGCTTGGCGCTTATTGCAGTTGTGATGAGCTATCTTGTCCGCGTTTCAAAATTCGGATTGGGCCTATTGGCCATCCGCGAAAACGAAGATGCTGCTGAAGTGATGGGCATAGTCGCCCCAAATGCCAAGACTTGGGCATACGTCCTTTCGGCCATCATCCCCGGGATGGTCGGCGTACTCTTCTTCTTTAAGAACGGGAACGTAGAGCCCCATGCGGCATTTCCCTTGCACGCTTCCATCGAACTTCTCGTGATGGTTATGCTTGGTGGACAAGGTACCGTGCTCGGCCCTATTCTAGGTGCCTTCGCGTATCAAGGTATGCGCGGCTACTTCGTGACCAGCGATTTCTTCAAAGACATTCAACTTTCGGTCTCTGGCGCGCTCTTGCTTATCATTGTTCTCTTTATTCCGGCGGGGGCAGTCGGCTGGCTGCGTAACCGTTTCGCTCCTCTACGGAGGTTCTTGCCATGACAACTATCTTACAAGTAGAAGGCGTCACCAAACGCTTTGGTGGTTTGCAAGCGCTCACACAGGTCACATTCGATCTGCCCGAAGGTCAAATTCTCGGGCTGATCGGACCGAATGGCGCTGGGAAAACCACCCTTTTCAACTGCATCAACGGTGTCTACACTCCTGAAGTCGGCACGATTCGCTTCCACGGCGAAGATGTAACCGGCAGCAAAACCTACGACATGGCACGTCGCGGCTTGGCTCGCACGCATCAGATCGTCCAACCCTTGAACGAGTTATCCGTCCGTGAGAATATAATGGCGGGAGCCTGTTTCGGGCGAGAAAATCATAACTTGCACGACGCAGGTGAAATCGCAGATGAGGTAATGGAATTTGTCGGGTTGGCAATCCGCTCCGATCAATTGGCAGCAAGCCTAAATGTCGCACAAAAGAAACGTCTTGAAATGGCACGCGCACTCGCTGCGCGCCCCTATCTACTTCTCCTAGACGAGGTTCTTGCGGGGCTTAATCCCAGCGAAATCGGCGGCATGGTTGAGATCGTCAAGAAAATTCGCGACCGCGGCATCACCATCATCATGATCGAACATGTTATGAAGGCCGTAATGAATGTTTCTGATCGCATGGTGGTGCTGGACTACGGGCAGCAAATTGCTGAGGGAACGCCTGAAGAGATCGCAAATAACCCACAGGTGATCGAGGCGTATCTGGGCGACCCGAATCTGGCAAAGAGATTGATGGGAGAGGATGAATAATATGGCGATCCTGGAAGCAAAAAATATTAGCTCCGGTTACGGAGAAGTGCAAATTTTATGGGGAGCCAGCATCTCGCTTGAAGAAGGAAAACTGACATCCCTTGTCGGCGCGAATGGCGTCGGGAAAACCACCCTGCTACGCACCATCGTTGGGCTGAACAAACCCTGGGAAGGGTCGGTCTGGTTTGAAGGTCAGGATGTAGGAAAACTCCCCGCACACGCCAAAGCCAGTTTGGGTCTGGTGCTGGTACCTGAAGGACGTCAACTCTTTACAGACATGAGCATTTACGAGAATCTTGAAATGGGCGCAACCGCACAACGCGCCCGTGCGCGCATGTCAGATAATCTTGAAAAAGTCTATACCATGTTCCCTCGGCTAAAAGAACGCAGAAGCCAAAAATCTGGCACACTAAGTGGTGGAGAGCAGCAAATGTTGGCTGTGGCGCGCGGCGTTATGGCAGACCCCAAAGTGCTCATCATCGACGAGTTATCGCTTGGTTTGGCACCTGTACTTGTATTAGACCTTTTTGAAAGTTTAAAAAAGCTCAAAGATGAAGGCATCACTATCCTGCTGGTGGAACAAAACGTCCAGATGGCGCTTGCTGTGAGTGATTACGGCTATGTGCTGGCAGAGGGACGTAACGAAATACAGGGCCCTGCGAGAGAACTCATAAAAAATAAGGAAATTCGTTCGGCCTATTTAGGTATATAATGAAAGCGTATTTGAATAAAAAATCACTAACACCTAATACAAGGAGCTACGCATGCTAGTAGAAGGACGAATGTCCCGCCCCGTGATCTCAATCCATCCCGAAATGCCGATCCATGATGCACGAAACTTATTCAAGCAGGAACAAATTCGGCGCGCCCCGGTCATCAAAAAGGGCAAACTGGTAGGAATTGTTTCAGATCAGGACCTAATTGATGCAGCCCCATCACAAGCGACGACCTTAAGCGTTTGGGAAATGAACTATCTGCTTAGCAAGATCACTGTCAAAGACATCATGACCAAAGATGTCATCACCATTGATGAAGATACCCCCATCGAACAAGCCGCTCGCATCATGGCAGACAACAAAATCGGTGGACTTCCCGTTCTGCGCGACGGCAAAGTTGTCGGCATGATTACAGAAACCGATCTTTTCAAGGTCTTCCTCGAACTGATGGGGGCACGTGAAGTTGGCGTCCGCGTGACGGCACTAGTCGAGGATGAGCCCGGTATTCTTCAGAAGATTACTGAAGCTATCACCTCCATTGGCGGCAACTTCATTTCCTTCGGGCAATTTACGGGGGAAGATGTCGCCACTAAACTGCTAACCTTCAAAGTAGTCGGCGCTTCGCATGAAGATGTCAAGAAAGCCATCTGGGATATTGCCAAAGAAGTCTGGGATATCCGTGAGTGCTGCTTCTAATCTACCCTTTACCGACAAAAAAAGCCGACCTAATCAGGTCGGCTTTTTGATTCTTAAATTATCTTTCGGATTTCTTATTTACATGCCGCTTCGCGCCCGGATTTTTGGCTGGGCCTCTGCGATCCGAACTATTGCCCGGCTTTGACTTGGGCTTGCGATCTGTACTATTCCCCGGCTTTCGCTTGTAGCTGCGCCCCGTCCCACTCCCTGGTTTTGATCTGGGTCGGCGACCCGATTCACTGCTCGGCTTCGACCTGATCCCACTACTCTCCCCTTTCAAAACTTTTACTTCATCCTCGTTCAGATAGCGCCATTCCTTCGGCTTCAGACGGCCTAGCGGTAAACCCCCAAACTGGGTACGGATGATCTTCACCACAGGCAACCCAAGCAAACTGCCCGTCTCACGGATCTGGCGCTTGCGCCCCTCTTTCAGGATCACCTTCAACCACGCACCCTTGCCCGATTTCCCTTCGACAAAAACCTTTGCAGGCGCAGTGCGATACCCATCTTCGAGTACGATCCCGCGCCGCCAGGCATTCAACTGCTTCTCGTCAGGATGGCGCGCCACCAGAACCTTATAGACTTTTTCATGCCCATAACGCGGATGTGAAAGTTTGTTCGCAAGGTCGCCGTCATCCGTCATCAGGATCAAGCCTTCGCTCTCGATATCCAGGCGTCCAACAGGATAAATACGTCCCTCGATCGGGATCAGGTCACGCACCGTTGGGCGCGGATCGGGACTGGTCACGGCCGAGATGACACCACGCGGCTTGTTCAAGGCAATGTAAATATGCCGCTTGGGAACAGAAATCTCCTTCCCATCAACCGTGATCTTATCTTTATCGGCATTGGCCTTTTGTCCCAATGTAGCGATTTGGCCGTTCACACGCACACGTCCGGCGGTGATATAGTCTTCACAACTGCGCCGCGAGCCTAAACCTGCATGCGCTAAAATTTTCTGTAATCGATCTTCCATGTTTATTCCTTCAGGAGCTGAGTATCCATATCTCCGCCAGTGACTTCCGACAAGTCCAAAGTCGGGAGTGCAGCCAGTGAAGACAAGCCAAAATGCTGTAAAAATTCGGGGGTGGTGCCATATAAGATCGGGCGACCGGGGCCCTCTGCACGCCCACTCTCCTGGATCAGGCCTTTCGTCAGGAGTGAGCGCATCACGCCATCGCTATTCACGCCACGGATCGCGTCCACTTGCGGACGAGTGACGGGCTGCTGATAAGCGATGATCGATAAAGCTTCAAGGGCAGCGGGACTAAGCTTACTGGTCGCATCCAGCCCAAGAAAGGTTTCAATTAACGGAGCAAGTTCGGGGGCAGTTGTCAACTGCACACGTCCGCGATGGGTCTGAATCCGCAAGCCACGGGTCACGAGCGTTTCGTCCAATTCCTTGAGAGCCGCTTCCACTTTCGCGGGCGTCAATTCCAAAACAGTACCTAACTGCGTCAGAGGAACAGGATCTGAAGCTACAAAAAGCAAGCCTTCCAGCTTGGCAATCAGGGAGAGTTCCGGGGTGCTTTTCAATTCGCTCATGCTATAATTGCTCCGTTCAATTTTTCTAAAAAAGAGAGAAATAATGCTTGAAAAAAATAAATTTCAGATATTCCTAATACTATTCGGTGCACTCTTTGTCACACTGGCGTGCACAATGCAGATTGGCGGCCCCGATTACCCCGAAACGAGCATTCCCGTTTCGGAACAATACGTTACAAACATGAATGAGCAGTTCAAGGCTGCTTTTGAAGCGGCTGCCACCAGCGGAAACGTCATCCTGACGCTGACCGAGCCGCAACTAACTTCCTATTTAGCACTCAAGTTTCAGGGCCAAAATTCACCGCTTATCACCGAGCCGCAAGTCTATTTGCGCGACGGAAAAATGGAGATTTACGGTAAAGCCACACAGGGCTATTTCGTTGCCAATGTCAAGATCACCGTTCAGGTCGGCATTGATGCTGAAGGACAACCTGATATCAAAATCACTTCTGCCGATTTCGGCCCGCTGCCCGTGCCAGAAACACTCACGGCTTCAATCGCTGCACTCATCAAAGAGGCATATACCGGTGCCGTGGGGCCTGTAGCAACCGGTTTTCGCATTGAGCAAATCGGTATCCGCGATGGTTTTATGGTCATGGCAGGGAAGGTCAAATAGCGAGTGGATTATACCAGCAAGGCGCTCTTTGCGATGATTTCTGGTCAATACACAGCAATCCCAAATATGGATGGTTTTGCGAGGCAGGCTTCAGCCCAACGCCGCAATCTCAGCGGGCATTTGTGGATATTCGTATTCGCCCTCCTTTTGGCTGGCTGCGGAGCCCCAAAAGTTTTACAAGACGAGATACAGATCGGCATTAACGCGGATGGACAAAGCTACGCCCTTCAGCTTCCGGCTGGCTCCAACGTGGAACAAGCCTTGGAAAGCGCATCCATCACCGTCAACGAAAGCGACCGGGTTGAACCGCCCCCCTACACCCTCCTCAGCAATGGAGACAGAATTCAACTCACGCGTGTGGAAGAAGTCTTTGAAACCCAGGAAGAAATCATCCCCTACGAACGCCAAATTGTGCGCAACGAATCCTTGCCCGAAGGCGAAACCCGCCTGATTCAACTTGGGCAAAACGGGCTTCAGGAAATCACATATCGCAGCGTCCGCGAAGATGGCGAAGAGATCAGCAACAATCTGGTCAAAACCGTTGTTTTACAAGAAGCCATCCCCGAGATCACAATGGTCGGCGTGCAGGCGGTATTCGCCCCGATTCCCATTCCTGGTGTAATTGCCTATCTCTCCGGCGGCAATGCCTGGATCATGGAAGACTCCACTGCAAATCGGCGCGCCATCGTCACCACCGGTGACCTGGATGGTCGTATTTTTGCCCTGTCCCCAAACGCAGGCTGGTTGCTTTTCTCCCGAAAATCTGAGAAAGACCCGGCAGAAGAGATCAATACACTTTGGGTAGTCAGCACGACGGGCGTACCCAAAGACCCCATCGCGATTGGCGCATCCAATGTGGTACACTTCGCCGGTTGGCGCCCCAATGCAGGCGCGCGCGTCTACTACTCCACCGTAGAACCACGTGCCGCCGCCCCGGGCTGGCAGGCAAATAATGATTTATTTATGATCAGTTTCAGCGCAAGTTGGTCTGCCAAGCCAAAAGAAATTGTCGAAGCGAATGCAGGTGGTATCTATGGCTGGTGGGGCATGAGCTTTGCCTGGTCTCCTGACGGCCGAAAACTCGCCTACGCTCGCCCCGATGGTATCGGTCTCGTCGATGTCGAAAACGGCGATTTTGAACCTTTACTCGATATTACAGCGCTCAGCACACACAGCGATTGGGCATGGATTCCCGGTCTGAGTTGGGGCGGTGACGGTCGTACACTCTACACTGTCACGCATGCGCCCTCATCAAACCTGATCGGTTTGGAAGACTCGCCTTATTTTGATCTGAGCGCAGTCTCGCTCACAAATAACACCAGCATCCAACTCTCGCCGCAAACAGGCATGTTTGCTTATCCTTCCGCATCGCCTATTCGCCCAAGCGGCAAAGAGAAGATGTACCAGGTCGCCTACTTACAGGCAATTTTTCCTGCTCAAAGCGAAACCAGCCGCTATCGAGTCGTGATTATGGACAGAGATGGATCAAACCGTCGCGTCATTTTCCCCCCTGAAGATGCGCCCGGTCTGGAACCCCAAACACCCATCTGGACACCTGATCCGGTTCCCGGTCAGACAGGCGATTTTCTCGCAGTCGTCTATCAGGGCAACCTTTGGTTGATCGATTCTGGCTCAGCACAAGCACACCAAATTACCGGCGACGGGCTCATCAGTCGCATCGACTGGAAAAGTCTTTCCAACTAAAAAGGATTTTTTATGCGTATTCTTATCACTGGTGCCGCAGGATTTCTCGGCTCTCACCTTTGCGATTATCTTCTTGCAGACGGACACCAAGTTGTCGGCATGGACAACTTCATCACGGGCAATCCCGAAAACATCGCCCATTTAGCGGGCAATCTCAATTTCAGCTTTTATCAGCACGATGTTTCCAACTACATCTTCCTGCCCGAAAAAGTCGATGCCGTAATGCACTTCGCATCACCCGCCAGCCCGAATCCGGATTCTGAACGCGCCTACTTCAACCTCCCCATCCAGACGATGAAAGCCGGTGCTCTGGGAACGCATAATTCGCTCGGCGTTGCAAAAGCGCATAACGCAAAATTCCTGCTCGCCTCCACCAGTGAGATATATGGCGACCCGACCGTCCACCCCCAGAGCGAAGACTACCCCGGGAATGTGGATCCGATTGGGACACGTGCTGTCTACGACGAGGCGAAACGATTCGCGGAATCGCTGACGATGGCATACCACCGTTATCACGGTCTAGACACACGCATCGTACGCATCTTCAACACCTACGGCCCCCGTATGGATTTGGAAGATGGGCGCGCGCTGCCGAACTTCCTCAAACAAGCCCTGCTCGGACAAGAACTGACCGTCTACGGTGACGGACAACAAACCCGCTCCTTCTGCTATGTCTCCGACCTGATCGAAGGCATTGTCCGCTTACTCTACTCAGACGAGAACTTCCCCGTCAACATCGGCAACCCCGACGAGATTACCATCCTGCAATTTGCTGAAGCGATCAATCGTGTCACCGAAAATCAGGCTGGCGTGACCTTCGTACCCAGCGGACGCAGCGCGCGCGACCCCCAACGTCGCCGTCCGGACGTGACCCGTGCCAAAGAAATTCTCAAATGGGAAGCGAAAATTGGCCTGGATGAAGGGATTTCCCGCACCATGCCATACTTCAAAGAGAAACTGGGCATCTAGCGTGGCGACAAAGATATTCGCACCAAAAGAGCGCGTACGCTTCTTCCGTTTTGCCATTGTCGGTGTAATCGGTGCAATCATCGACTTTGGCATCATGAATCTGCTTACACAGGTTTTCAATGCCTCTCTCGTACTTGCAGGGACAGTCTCCTTTATCAGCGCTGTCTTCTCCAACTTCATTTGGAACCGCTATTGGACCTACCCCGAATCGCGCTCACGCCCTATCGTCAAGCAACTGGGCATGTTCTTCGCCGTTAACATCGCGGGGATGGCGATTCGACTTCCGATCTTACATTATCTTGAACCACCCTTGCATACACTCTTCAATGGATTTCAACTAAACCTGCCGGTTGACGCCGATTTTCTCGCCAAGAACTTTACTTTGGCATTTGCAGTTGGTGTCGTAATGCTCTGGAATTTTTTCATCAACCGTTATTGGACGTATAATGATGTAGACCAACCCGTTCTAACGCAGGTTGCAGAGTAGGCTTCCTTATATTTTTTTCGCGGAGAGAAACGTGGCAAACCAAAAATCCATCATCCCAATTTACACCACCAAAGGTGATGCAGAAGCATTCCTCGTCTATCCCTATATTTACAATCGGATTGGCGACTGGATTGGCTGGATCACGCCGGAACGTGATATTTACTCAGTGCTCGGGCATTACGTCGGTTTTCTAGGTAACGGGCCGCGTATTCTGCGCAAACGTTCCATCGAAATCGCCACCACCAGTAAACGGCCACCTCCACGCCCACCCAAAGTCTACCCTCCCGCTACGTTGCCGCTCGCCCCATTAATGGCAGAACTCAACCACAGCGAGATCGACGTCCTTCTCAACGAGCCGGAACGCCTCCACACTGCCGATTCCGGCGAATTCCGCGAGGATATGGACTAAAATGAGCAAAAAAAATCCCGCCAAGCCAATCAGCGCCTCGCGCATTTCCATCGCACAATTAATGCAACCGGAACATGCCAACAGTCATGGCAATGTCCATGGCGGTTGGATCATGAAACTTGTCGACGAGGCTGGCGCTCTGGCGTCCATGCGCCACGCCCAACAAAAGGTCGTTACCGTCGCCATTGACCAGATGACCTTCCAGCAGCCGATCCGTATTGGGGATCTAATCATCCTGAATGCCGAAGTCAGCTATGTTGGACGCACCTCCCTCGAAGCCGAAGTACAGGTGCATGCTGAAAACCCCGTCACCGGAGAACAAGTCCACACCAACGCAGCCTACCTTGTTTATGTTGCCATTGACGAACACGGCAAGGCTGTCGAAGTCCCGGCCCTCATCCCGGAAACAGAAGCCGAAAAAGAACGCATGCAGGCCGGTGAAGCCCGCCAAAAATATCGTCTTTCCCAAAAGAAAAAATGAGCGAAGAAACCCTCCCTCCCATCCCCGAATTACCCGGTGAGAAAAAAGAACGCCAAGCACATCCTTTTCGCACCCTAAAAGAATTGCTGGATCACGTTTCAGGTAAAGACTTACCCCCGCTGACGCTGGAAGATGGCGGCAAAGCGGAGAGTTTGCCTTTCCCCTTTCTTGCGATTGTCGGGCAATGGGAAATGAAGCTCGCCCTCACATTGGGCTTGATCAACCCCAATATAGGCGGCATTCTTCTCGTCGGGCCACGCGGCACAGCCAAAACCACCGCTGTACGCAGCCTGGTAGACCTCATGCCCCAAGTCGAGCGGAGTACCTGCCACTACGGCTGCCTTCCTGAAGATATCGAAGTTGGCGGCATTGATGCCGTTTGCCCTGACTGCGCAAAAAAATACGGCGAAGGCATATCCCTGACCATCTCCGACCGCGTCCGCCTAATCGAGTTACCACTCAACGCACAGCTCGACAATGTCATCGGTGGCATCGACGAGCGTGCCGCGCTACATCAGCGTATGCGCTTACGCCCGGGCATCCTCGCGCAAGCCGACCGCAACCTGCTCTACATCGACGAAGTCAACTTGCTCAAAGACGACGTTATCGACGCCATTCTTGATGCCGCCGCCCAAGGTTCCTACACGCTGCGGCGCGGCCCCGCTTCTGCCACCTACCGTTCTCGTTTTCTGTTAGTTGGATCGATGAATCCAGAAGAAGGGCGTCTGCGCCCACAGATTATGGATCGCTTTGGCCTACGTGTGATCGTGCGCGGATTGGATGATGCCAAAGAGCGTCTTGAAGCCTATCGACGTGTACAAGCCTATCTCCAGGCCCCGCGCCAGATTATCGGGACATACGCCGCCGAAATGGCCGCCGTTAGAAAAGAATTACAAGAAACTCGAAAACGTCTCGTTAACGTGCGTATCTCAGACAAAGTCGCCAAAGAAGCAATTGCCCTCATCCAAAAGTTAGGCGTGGATT
This sequence comes from Anaerolineales bacterium, assembly GCA_050305405.1. Classification (GTDB taxonomy): domain Bacteria; phylum Chloroflexota; class Anaerolineae; order Anaerolineales; family Villigracilaceae; genus Desulfolinea. The sequence continues at coordinate 95,307 of JBNLFG010000009.1, forward strand.
CACTCCGTGCAGAGATCACCTGGTTCGAAGCTGCACGCGCCTATGCCGCCGCCAGTGGACGCACCACCGTTAAATCCGCAGACTTGCACGCCGTCGCGCCGATGGCGCTGCGCCTGCGTCGCTCAAAATTCATCGACGAGTACTTCGACGATCAACAAGGGGAAGAAGAAGAACTCTCGACATTGCTGAAACCCTTCGCGCGCAAAAAGCGGACTACGAAAAAATAAAACGCGAAATGTGATTGTCACACTTCACGTCTTAACATCCCCATGCTTTCAAAAACAAAACACATCCCTATCCTCATCATCCTGCTCGTCTGCCTCATCATTGGTATCTTCACCTTTCAAGATTACGGCATGACATGGGATGAATATCTTTACTACGGTTACGGAGAAGCAATCGGATACGCTTACTCCATCCCCGCACGTCTGAGTGGAGATTTCGATCTTAATCTTGCTTACGGGCCCAGTGGAACAGACCATCGCAATCGTGGGCCTGTTTATCTCCTGCTCACGCGCATCCCTGTTTTAACCTTAAATACGCTCACAAATATAGATATCGCCTCTCTCTGGCATCTTTTCAATTTCATCACGTTTTTGATCGGTGTTTTCTACCTTTATAAACTTGCCCTGCGCTGGCTCAAGCCCAATAGCGCCTTTTGGGCAACCTTGCTTTATCTGACACAGCCTTTACTCTGGGGGCATGCATTTATCAACCCGAAAGACCCACCCTTTGCGAGCATATTCATCATCACCATCTATTATGGCTTCAAGATGGTGGACGCCTTCGCCAATGAAGGAAAAAGCCATAAATCGAGATTACAACTTGTTATTCTTGTAGGCATCCTAACTGGCATCGCGACCAACTTGCGCATCATCGCGCCATTGATCGCCGCATTGATTTTTCTCTACGCCTTGCTGAAAGGCCAAAAGAAAACCCTTCTCTGGTTTCTACCAATTGGGATGATCGCATTATTCATCACCTACGTGACTTGGCCCTACTTATGGGATGCCCCTATCCAACGCTTCATCGAAGTATTGACTTTGATGTCCCATAACCCAACCAAACTCAAAGTTCTCTTTTACGGACAAGAATACCGCGCCTACGAATTACCGCTACGCTACCTGCCCGTTTTACTTGGCATCACGCTCACAGAACCGGTCTGGATATTATTTACGCTCGGCTTGGGCGTCATCACAGTGAAGGGATTCAAAAAGAATCTGGAGTGGAAAAGTCTGAGAATCATCATCTTTTGGTTTGCCTTTATGGTTGCCTATGTGCTCATCATGCGTCCGCCGATGTATGATAACTATCGCCATTTTCTGTTCATTCTGCCTCCGGTTTTCATCGTCGCAGGCTTTGCAATGGAGCAACTCTCCGAATGGATCAAGCCAGTCTGGTTAAGTGCCGCAGTCATGCTTGGCATACTCTCTTTTGGAATACGCGGTACACTCAGACTGCATCCTTACGAGTATGCTTATTACAATTCGTTCGCTGGCGGAGTCAGCGGCGCACAGGGAACCTTCGAAACAGACTACTGGCTAACCTGTTATAAAGAAACCATGGAAGCCTTTGATGACTTCAGCGCCGGAAAAGAAACCGAACTAATCGCATATCGCGAAGCAGCCAATGCTGCTTACTATGCATCTGAGAATATTAAATTCGTCAATTCCTATCCCATTCAGCCGGGAGAGTATCTGCTCCTTTCAGCAAGGCTTGATGAAGTCCACAACATAGAGAAAAAGTCCCCTAACATCATTGAAATCGGTCGGGATGGGGCTGTATTTTGCGCTATTCGGGAGATCGAACCATGAGCTTAAGAGTGATTGCAGGAAAACTAAGAGGCTACAGACTTAAAACCGTCCCTGGCAAAGGGACCAGACCGATCACCGACCGTGTGAAAGAGAATCTCTTCAATATCCTCGGTTCAGACGTGGACGATTCGACCTGGTGGGATCTCTTCGGCGGCACGGGCGCGGTCGGCATCGAAGCATTAAGTCGCGGGGCGAAATTCGTGCGTTACACTGAGATGGGGCGCGAGGCAATTGACGTGATCCGTGAAAACCTGGCACACTGTAAATTTGACGATATCCAAGCCCAAATCCGGCGCGGTGACGCTTTCGCTTTTTTGGAGAGAAAACCCGATTTTGCCTTCGACTATATTTACATCGCCCCGCCCCAATACAAAGAGATGTGGATTCGCGCCATCCAGCTCGTAGATGAAAATCCGGCTTGGCTCAGCGATGAAAGCTGGGTGATCGTCCAAATCCACCCGAGCGAGTTTCGGGGGCATGAAAATCTGGCGCTAAAAAATCTTGTCAAATTTGATGAGCGTAAATATGGGAGCACGTTGCTCGTTTTTTACGAAATCCCTTAAATCAGGCGACGCGACGTTAATCTGGTGGACAGGCAGGATAATCCATAAAAGAAAAGGGATGTGCTTTCAAGGCACATCCCTTTTTTGTTAGATGAAAGTCTATTAGCTTTTCGCCAGCCGTTCCACCGACAAACGAGCGATACGGCGTCCATCCATCTCTTCAACACGAAAACGGACACCATCAATTTCGACTACATCGCCGATCTCCGGGATGCGATTAAGTCGTCCAAAGACAAAACCTGCGATCGTATCATAATTTTGATCCTGCAGATTGAGCCCAACTTCTCGATTTACTTCTTCGATCGAGAGCAAGCCATCCAGAATAAAGGAACCATCGGAACGCTTCTGAACTTCGGGTTGTTCATTGTCAAAAGGATCGCTGACCTCGCCCACAATTTCTTCCATTAAATCTTCCAACGTGACGAGTCCTTCCGTGCCCCCAAATTCGTCCATCACGATGGCGATATGACGACGCTGGGCGCGAAATTGCTGCAAAACTGTCCGAACGGGAACTGATTCGGGAACGAAATAAGCTTCTCGCGCCAATGAGCGGATTTTGCAATCGGCACTATCCGTTGCCTGTTGGGCACGCAGCAAGTCCTTGATATGGACGATCCCGATAATATTATCCAAATCGTCATCATAGATGGGGAATTTCGTGAACGATGAGTGCACGGCAATATCAATCGCTTCTTCCAGACAAATATCGGCTTCAAAAGCAGAAATTTCCGTGCGGGGGATCATCACACGGCGCACCAGTAACTCGCCAAAATCAAAGATTGCGTGCAACATCTGGCTTTCTTCTGAAGCAACCACACCCTCCTCAGCGCTGGCGGCAACAATCATTTTGAGTTCTTCAACGGAGTGGACGAGTTCGTGTCCCGCAGCAGGGTCAACCCCAACGAGTTTGAGCAGGGCGTTGCCGGTTCCGTTCAATGCCCAAATGAAAGGTTTGAAAAGCCATTCTGTCCCCAAGGTAGGACGCGCCACCCAAAGCGCTGTCCCTTCCGGGTTTTGCAGGGCAATAGACTTAGGCGCAAGCTCACCAACAACGACATGCAAAAAGGTGATGATCGTAAAGGCTAATCCCGCGGCAATGCTGTGAGCGGCGCCTTCCTGCAACTCCGCAGGGAAAAGCTCGATCAGCGGTGTCAACAGGTGTGAAAGGGCGGGCTCCCCCACCCAACCAAGCCCGAGACTGGCAAGCGTGATGCCAAGCTGTGTTGCAGCAATAACCTGATCGGGATGCTCAAGCGCTTTGGCTGCCCATTTCGCTGCAGCATTTCCCTGCGAAACAAGTTCCTTGATGCGTGTACCACGCACACTAACGAGCGAAAACTCAGCCGCCACAAAAAAGCCGTTGGCTAAAACCAATAGCACAACTGCTACCAAACGTAGTAAATCTGATCCAATTGTAGGGTCCATATCCTCTTTCCAAAATTAAATGATGCTAGATTTTAGCATATAGCGCGCCAAAGATTAAAAACTCCTATGATTTAACAAAACTCCACAGCATAACCACTATCTTGACGCCCCTCCTACTTTGTTGTATCGTTTAATTATACTAATGAGACATTCTTAATAGTATTTAGTCATCTGAAATTGCAGAATGATTGAATAAGGGATCGGAAAATGTATACTTATACACTGTTTTCGGCGTTCGAATTTGAAGGCTTAGAAGAACTACAAGCCTGGCGCAACAACGTTATCGTCAAAACATTCAGCACAACTACACTAATCGCCTTTCCAATAATCACTTTATGGTCAATTCACTATCTACGTCAAAACAAAGATTCTTATAGCCTATTTGCCTACGCACTCATCTATGCCACAATTGCAGGCTTGGCTATTTCACGCAGACCATCTCCTCGTGCCAAGGCATGGGCACTCGTCTTCTTAATCTACCTGACAGGAACAATTGCTCTGATCTTGGGAGGATTGGTTGGTGACGGGCGTATTTACTATATGATCGTGCCCACCATTGCTGTATTACTAATTAACATCAATGCCGGCTTTGTTTTTCTCGGGCTTTCTGTAGTGACCTATGTTGTAATATCCGCAGCCGCTCACTTTGGATATCTGACACCATGGATTCTAATAAAGACAAACTCTTTAGAAGCATTTACCTGGATACAAGAAGGTCTGGTTGTCGCAGCCAGCCTCACAATGACACTGAGTTTACAAAAACGTCATAGTGAACTGCTCATGGCGCTGGCAACTGAAAAAAGCGAATTGCTCATAAAAGTGCAAGAATCTGAAACACGCTATCGCCTTGTTTCAGAACTGGTTTCAGATTTAGCCTATGTTTTAGATGTAAAAGACCAAGGGGAATTTCGCCTTGAATGGACAACCGATGCTTTTTCAAATTTTTTCGATACGCCTCTCGAGAAAGTGTCCCAACTCAAGAGCATCTTGCATCCAGAAGATGCTGAGATCGCGCCAGCGCGCACCCAGCAATTATTGAACGGGGAAACGACCGAAGATGAACTTCGCATCATCGGAAAAAATAACGATATCCGCTGGGTGCGCAATTACGCGCGTCCAGAATGGAACCAAGACCACACACGTGTGACCCGCATCTTTGGGGCCATGCAAGATATTACAAGTGAAAAACTGGCTGAAGAGAAGTTGCAACATCGAAACGAGGAAATATCCCGTCTTTATCGGGCCTCAGAGACGCTCTTTTTCAGCGAAACGCCATCCACTAAAAATTTGGCAACAAAAATTGTAGAAGCTATATTAAAGGAGTTTGGGAAATCAAATTGCAGTTTATTTTTAATCGAGCAGCCAGCCTCTACAAAAACCCCAATTCTAAAGCGCATTGCTGCCACGGGTTTTTATAAAAATGAGTTAGACACAGATATATTAGAAATATCAGGGCTTGGCCTGGTTCCCAAAGCCATTCGAATAGGAGAGACAATCAATGAACCAGATGTATCAAAAAACCCCGATTATGCAAAAAACTGGGAGCCGGCTCGTTCTGAGTTGGTGATTCCACTCAATGTTGGAGAAAGCATCATCGGTGCCATTGATATGCAAAGCACAGAACTGGGTGCGTTCAACAAAGATGATGAACGTTTGGTATCCATCTTTGCCGGACGAGCTGCTTCTGCACTTGAAAACACCCGGCTGCTCGTTCAAACACAAACTCGCTTACACCAGCTTGGTGCACTACGTAATATTGACAATGCCATTACAGGCGCATTTGACCTCCGCCCTATATTACAGATATTTCTAGAGGAGACTGTGACACAACTCTCTGTAGATGCGGCAAGCGTCCTGCTGCTTGACCGCCATATGAAAACCCTCCAATGCGTGGACAGACGCGGATTTCAATCTGCTGCCCTGCAATATTCAAATCTCCGCCTCGGAGAGGGGTACGCTGGCAAAGCCGCTATGGAAAGGCGGATCATTCACGTTGAAAATATCCACGAAGAAGCGAGTGAATTTTACAATTCACCACTCTTATTTAAAGAGAATTTCATCGCCTACTATGGGGTGCCGCTCATTGCCAAAGGGGAGGTCAAAGGCGTTTTAGAAATTTTCCACCGCACGCCACTTGAAGTGGATGCAAGTTGGTTAACATTCCTTGAAACTCTGGCTGGACAAGCCGCCATCGCCATCGACAATGCAACGATGTTTGATGATCTACAACGCTCTAATTTAGAGCTACTCCAAGCCTATGATGCAACGCTGGAAGGTTGGGTCGCGGCATTGGATATGCGCGATAATGAAACCAAAGACCATACACAGCGCGTTACAGAAGCCACAGTAAGATTAGCCCAGTTCATAGGTGTTGCAGGCGAGAAGCTTCTTCACATCAAACGCGGTGGCCTCCTTCATGATATTGGAAAGATAAGCATCCCTGATCGAGTGCTTCTAAAACCAGGGAAACTCACCGAGGAAGAATGGAAGATCATGAGACAGCATCCCGTTTATGCGCAACGCTTCCTCTCGAAAGTCGAATACCTGCGCCCTGCTCTTGATATCCCGTATTGCCATCACGAAAAATGGGATGGGACGGGCTATCCACAAGGGTTAAAAGGACAGCAAATCCCATTAGCGGCGCGCATCTTTGCGGTTATCGATGTCTGGGATGCGCTTAGCTCTGATCGCCCTTACCGTAAGGCACTCCCCCCTAATGAAGTGATGGAATATATCAAAGTAGAAAAGAATAAATATTTCGACCCGGAAATTGTCGATGTTTTCTTTGAACTCATCGAAAAACAAGGATGGAGTTCTTTATTCCCTCAACACAAACCAGACAATCGCAAAGATTATTGACATGCTCTGAATAAATCTAACCCATCCGAAAATTCTTTTGTAGAACGGCTGAGCGATGCCCAGTTTGGTGTTTAATCGTTACAGCGACAATAGTCGCCACTACAAGGTATTTTCGGACAAAAACTAAATCAAGAAAGTATTTGCGTAGCGAGGTTCATCAAAAACAAACTGTTTGTAACTTTTCGCACAAGCGGGCATCTAAAAAGAAAACCAAAGCCCACAACAAGGAGAAGATTATGAACTTACATCAAAAATTATTAAAAATAATCTCTAATGCAGACGACTACTTACAGTTTTTTATCGGCTTCATTTTGCTCGTTATCGCCGCAATACTAACATGGCAAACGCTCATCGCCATCCCCGGCATGCTCTCTTTAGACCATTATTTAGATGGCACACTAATCGTCATTCATGATGTCATGCTAATCATGATTGTTCTGGAGTTACTCTGGACGATCATTACCTACCTGCGCGAACACGCGATACCGCTGGAACCATTTTTATTTGTAGGCATCATCAGCAGCGTTCGAAAGATGCTACTGATTGGTGCGCAAATGTCCCTACACGAAGACCTAAGCAGTTTGGCTGCCGCGCAATTTCAACTTAACGAACTGATCGTCCACGGGGGTCTCATTTTTGTTATGATCGGTAGCCTTGTCTTAATTCGCTGGAGCAAAACATGGCGGCAACGAGAAGAACTAAGTGTTGATAAATATCAGGAAGCACATTAACCTACCGAACAATCACAGTAGAAAGAAAATGCGATTTATACTTTTGGGAATCAAAAAGAGACGCTCTCTTCACGAAAGCGTCTCTTTCCTTACTCCTAATTCCTGATTAACTAATTACCGAATCTTAAACATCTGCGTCAACTTCATCGCCAGATTCAAATCGCCAGCCAGTTTGAGCTTGCCTTGCATGAAGGCAACCATGCCGTCCACAGCAAAAGGCATTCTCGGGGCAAGACACATGCTCAAATATTCCTATAAATTGGACTTGTTTAGTATAATATGCACCATTAACCACCCAAGCGCCTGCAAAGCTGCACCCAACGCCTCCAACTGGATACAGTTTTGTGACCTAAAATCAGGTTGCGTATACTTGTGACGAAAAATCCTTTCTAATCCACCCTTTGTCAACCAAGAACACATAATCAGAAATAATTTGGATAAGAATTCTGGCAGGGCCTTTGCCTCGTTCAGACTCCATTGCAAACCCTTGCCCTATCAATACTAATGAGCCGTTGATGAAATACAAGTTAGAAATTGCCACTGGCAATCAGGAGTAGTCATGTCCCAGGACGACCGCATTCCCCCAATTATCAAAATCATATCCGCTATAGTTGTTCCATTTCTTGTTCTCGCTTTTATTATTCTGTATTTCTTCCCTGATCTCTCCGGCGCACGATTTGCTTGGGCAATTAACCCACCTGTCATGGCCATGTATATGGGGGCAGGTTATATTGGTGGCGCATGGCTCTTTCTTAACCTTATTTTTGGCAAATATTGGCATCGCGTCGCTCCGGGTTTCTTCCCTGTCACCTCATTCACCATCGCTATGCTACTCACTACAATTCTTCACTGGGGCCGATTTGATCTCTCACACTTACCTTTTCAACTCTGGCTAGGTTTATATGTGATCGCCCCTCTCCTGATTCCTTGGATGTGGTGGCACAATCACAAAGCTGATTCTGGACTCCCGGAATCAAACGATCTTGTTGTTTCCTCTGTCCCTCGTTGGGGATTACGCATCTTGGGAATCGTTATGCTAATCTTCGCCCTCGTCGGATTTTTCTTTCCAAATTGGCTGATCGGAATTTGGGTCTGGAACCTCAAGCCGCTGACCGCTCGTGTACTGAGCGGGTGGTTTTCCTTGCTTGGAGTTGGTGGTCTCGTCATTTCCCGTGAAGCTCGATGGAGTTCGTGGCGGGTTGGGATCGAGGCAATCGGCATATGGCACATTCTAGTAGTGATTGCCGCTTTCATGCGCCCATCAGACTTTGTCGGGGGAGTCTGGAATTGGTATATCATCAGTGTCATGTTTACATTAGCAGGTATGCTGGCCTTATATCTTCAATTGAATTTACGCTCCAGAAAAAGGTGATCTTTACGTTAAGCTATACGTCAAGTAAAAAGAGACGCTCTCTTCACGAAAGCGTCTCTTCTCTTTTCTCTACTTATCTAGTCTCTAACTACCGAATCTTAAACATCTGTGTGAGCTTCATCGCCAGATTCAAATCGCCAGCCAGTTTGAGCTTGCCCTGCATGAAGGCAGCCATGCCATCGACTTCGCCGGTGAAAATACCGACATAGTCCGCAGAGTCTGCGGTCATCGTCATCTTGGGATTATCGTGCACACCTTCGACGGTTTCGACTTTGTCGTCTTTGATGACGGCGTACCAATCGCTGGCTTCTTCGCCAGTGAAATGGAATTGAATCACCGCGTCCAAGCCGGGGGCTTTTTCGGGCAGAAATGCACCGGGCATCTTGCCCATCAGGTCTTTAATTGTTAGTGCCATTTTATATTCTCCTGTTTTTATACAAAATTTCAGTTCCTGAGCGGAGGGCGACTGTACTTGAGCCTGTAGTCGAAGGACGGGGTAATGAAAAGCCGCTCTTCGACTACGACTACGCTTCGCTACGTCTCCGCTCAGAGACTGGTCTCTTACTGTAAATTCTCAAAGATCGCAGCAGCGCCCATGCCACCGCCGATACACATCGTTACCATACCGTATTTCGAACCACGACGTCCCATCTCGTAGACGAGTTGGGTAGTCAATTTTGCGCCAGTCGCACCGAGGGGGTGCCCCAAAGCGATCGCGCCGCCGTTGACGTTGACTTTCTCTTCGTCGAGACCCAACTCCCGTACCACAGCCAGCGACTGGGATGCAAAAGCTTCGTTCAGCTCAAAGAGATCGACATCGTCTTTTTCCAAGCCAGCCAACTTTAAGGCTTTCGGGATCGCAGCAATCGGACCAATGCCCATAACCTCGGGCGGGACGCCTGCAACCGCATACGCAACATAACGTGCGAGGGGCTTGATACCGAGTTCTTTGGCTTTTTCTGCAGACATGATGATCACGCCTGCTGCCCCATCCGACATTTGGGAGGAGTTCCCAGCAGTGGAGCGTCCGCCTGTTTTGAACGGTGCTCGGAGTTTTGCCAATGCTTCCACGGTGGTGTTAGCGCGCGGACCTTCGTCGCGGGCAACTGTAAATTTGCGGGTAGCAGGTTTACCGTCCGCGCCGACTTCGGTCACTTCCACTTCGACGGGGACAATCTCGGCATCAAACAATCCGGTCTCAACCGCTTTGGCAGCTTTCAGGTTCGACTTCATCGCAAACTCATCCTGATCTTCACGGCTGACATCGTATTTTTCCGCGACGTTCTCAGCGGTCAAGCCCATGTTGGTGAAGGATTCGGGGCTGCTTTCTGCTTGTGCCAGATTCGGAGCAAATTTGTAGCCCGTCATCGGGACTTGGGTCATCGACTCGGCACCACCCGCAATGGCAATGTCGATCTGCCCGGACATGATCGCCTGTGCAGCGTGGGCGATGGACTGCACACCTGAGGAGCAGAAACGATTGATCGTCTCAGCGGGGACGCTGTAAGGCAACCCTGCGCCGAGGGCGGTTAGACGCGCCATGTTCATGCCCTGCTCACCTTCGGGGAAAGCGCAACCAAGGATGACATCATCAATGTCGGCGGGGTCAAGTTGAGGCGTTCTTTTGAGTAATTCTTTGATCACTGTTGCAGCCATTTCATCTGCACGGACGGTCGCCAAACCGCCACGCTTGGCTTTGCCCACAGGGGTACGAACAGCAGCAACGATGACAGCTTCTCGCATTTCCATAATATTTCTCCTTAGTTCCGTAAAGGCTTGCCAGTATTCAGCAATGCCCACATACGTTCCTGGGTCTTCTGTTCACCACAAAGCGACAGGAAGGCTTCACGCTCAAGGTCGAGAACGTATTGCTCACTGACCCACTGCGGTTTGCTCAGCCCACCACCACTCAAGATATATGAGAGTTTGTTGGCTATCACATTATCATATTCAGAGATGAATTTACCTTCTTTGAACATGTAAGCGCCCAATTCGAGCGCACCGAGCATATCGCGCCCAGCGGCGTAAATCATCTCAGGGGCAGGGGGAGCATAACCTGTGTTGACCATGTGCAAGGCTTCTTTTTTGGCTTCAGCGAGCAAATGATCGCGGCTCATCACGATGCGGTCGGATGCGCTGAGGATACCCATCTGCTGAGCTTCACGCGCGGAGGTGGCAACTTTTGCCATGCCGATGTGCATGAAAGCTTGCTGCACAAAGGGCAACGAGATCGCATCCGGGATTTTCATCGAGGGGTTGATCACGCGGCGCATGATTTCTTTCGTGCCGCCACCAGCGGGGATCACACCTGCGCCAAGCTCAACCAAACCAATATAGAGTTCGCCGTGTGCAACCACGCGCGAGCCGTGCATGGTGATCTCACAACCACCGCCGAGCGCCATCCCAGCCGGAGCCACGACAACGGGTTTAGGAGAGTAGCGCATGCGCATGTTCATATCTTGCAAGCCCACGATCATCTCATCAAGTTGATCCCACATCTGTTGCTGGGCAGCCATGACGACCATAAAGAGATTGGCACCTGCGCTGAAATGTTCGGCTTCGTTGCCAACCACCAAAGCATCAAACTCGCTTTCGGTGCGGTCGAGGGCTTCATTCATGATCTCGACAATGTCGGCGTCGATGGCGTTCATCTTGGTGTGGAACTCAACGCATGCCACGCCGTCGCCCATGTCGTAGAGGGAGGCACCGGCATTCTTTTTGATAAGTTTCTGTTCTTTAAGCAGAACCAAACCGGGGGTACGAGCGATGCGAACGTAATCCTGTTTGGATACATCGTAGACGCCGACGATCGTCCCATCTTCATACTGATAGAAGGTCTCGTGCCCGGATTTCAACATGCTGAGGACCCAATCGGCGGGTGCGAAGCCCGCAGCAGTCATCTGATTAACGGTTGCCTGAACCCCAAGCATATCCCAGATCTCAAAGGGGCCGGCTTTGTGCCCAAAGCCCCAGCGCATGGCATCGTCGATGGGCTTCATTGTGTCAGCCACTTCGGGGATCAGGACGGAGGCATACTGAGACCCTTGGTAAACAAGTGCCTGGACGAGTTTGGCGGCTTTATCATCGCCGTCGAGCATGGCCTGAATGCTGCCTTTGAGATCGTCGGCCTTCTTGGCTGCGCCGACCGAGTCGAAACGTGGTTTCTGGGGCTCAAGATATTCCATGGTCTCGAAATCGAGATGCAGGAAGGTTTTCTTGCCAGCGGCATCTTTTTTGACATTGTAGAAGCCGCCACGAGTTTTGTTACCCAGCCAATTGCGCTTGACCATCTCAGCAATGAGCTTATTTGGTGCTTCGGCTTCAAGATAGGGCAAAGCATATTTGTCGTGCTGGATGAGGGGCGCAAGGTTGCGGCCGACATGATCCCAAACGTCGATTCCGACGAGATCGATCAGGCGGAAAGTAGCAGTCTTCGGGCGACCGATGATCGGGCCGGTGACCATATCAACTTCTTCGATGGTGTAGTCGTTCTTCAGGATGTAATCGAGAGCAAAAGCGCCGGTGCCAAAAGCAAGGCGGTTGCCGATGAAATTGGGCGTATCTTTGCAGAGCACAATGCCCTTGCCGAGGCGATATTCGCCGAACCAACTCACGAATTTAACCACTTCGGGCAGCGTATCGTCGGTGGGGATGACTTCGAGCAGTTTCAGATAGCGGGGCGGGTTGAAGAAGTGCATCCCAAGGAAGTGCTGTTTGAAACCATCCGAGAGACCTTCGGCAATCGCTTTGACAGGGATGCCGGAGGTATTCGTCGCAATGATCGTGCCCGGCTTACGGACAGCATCAATGCGCTTCATCAGGTCTTGTTTGATCTCAAGATTCTCGATGATCGCTTCGATGACGAGATCAGCTTCGGCGATGGCGTCGAAGTCATCTTCGAGGTTGCCGGCGCTGACGAGTGTAAGTTGATCGGATGAGAAGAAGGATGCCGGGCGGGATTTCTTTGCCGCAGTCAGACCTGCTTCCACGATGCGATAACGCACCGCTTTATCTTCGCGGGTCAAGCCTTTTTTCTCTTCTGCCTCGGTCAGTTTGAACGGGACAATATCCAACAAGGTGGTTGGGATACCGGCGTTCGCAAGGTGGGCTGCCAATGCTGCGCCCATTGTCCCAGCGCCGACCACGACAGCTTTGTTTACTTGGTATTTCATGTTTATCTCCTAAGTTTCTGTTGGCTGAGGAGTTGTATTAGCATTCCGACAACCCTTGCCAAACTGGAGCGTAAAACGTGATGCGTGAAACGTGAGTCTTTCAATCATCACGCTTCACGTTTTTACGTTTCACGAGTCTTTAGCGCAATTCGCTGCCGCGATAGCCCAACAATGCACGCGCCACAACCAGACGGTTAATCTGACCAGTGCCTTCGTAAATGTCGGTGATCTTGGCGTCACGGAACCATTTTTCGAGCAGGAACTCACGGCTGTAACCGAGCGGGCCCATGATCTCGACGGCCTTCTGGGTCACTTTCGTGGAAACATCGCCAGCCTTGACCTTGGACATCGAAGCTTCAAGCGCATTATGTTTCTTGTTATCTGCCATCCAAACCGCTTTCAAGACCATCAACCAGCCAGCACGCAGCATGACTTCCATATCGATCACATCGCGTTCCATGCTGGTCAGCTTGTTGCGTGGCACGCCATAGCGAACTTCGATACCTTCTTCAGCGAGTTTCTCTTTGACAAAATCAAGCGCAGCACGGGCAACACCTAAACCGGAGGCTGCTACCAACGGACGGGTCGCATCAAAAGTCGACATCGCGCCCTTGAAGCCTTTGGTCGTTTTTTCGACGGTCGGTTTGCCCAAGATATTCTCGAAAGGTACGCGGCAATCCTGCAAAACGATGGTGACAGTATCGGAAGAACGGATACCAAGCTTGTGTTCCATCTTGGTCACTTTGGCACCGGGCGTCCCGGCTTCGACGACGAAGGAGCGCATCCCTGCACGGCCAGCTTCGGGATCAATCGTTGCCCAAACAACGATAAAGCCTTTACCAGCCTCTTCGTATTCAGTCAGCGATTTGTCGCCTGCGGTGACGAAAATCTTCTCACCGTTCAGCACCCACTCATTGGTGGCTTCATCTAAAACGGCAGTCGCGCGAATACGGGATGTATCCGAGCCAGCGTCAGCTTCGGTCATGCACATTGCGGCGAAGGTCGGTTTCTCGCCCATGAAACGGGCAAGGAATTTCTTCTTCTGCTCAGGGCTACCGGCAGCTTGCACAGCTGCTGCACCAAGTCCACCACCAGGAGTGACGAGGTACATCCCGGCATCGCCCCACGAGATGATCTCGAGCATATGCGCCAGCATCTGATAACCGATCGGCGGGCGTTTCGGTTTATTCGCGTCTTCTTCTTTCTTCTCTTCTTTGGGAGCCAAAGAACCAGCACCGGTGGCTTTCATCGCCATGTGCATGAAGTTGATGTAATCCCACGGGATCTCATGCTCATTCTCGTCGAAATAGCGTGAGTGCGGGCGCATCATATTATCTGCGACAGTCTGCAAAACATATTGCTGCTGCGCGATAGGTTTCGGGGTTTCAAATTCTATAGTCATGATATTCCTCTCGCCACTAAACAATCATCAAACCGGTGAAGGTCGCGAAGCCGCGTCCGTTACGCATCCAGCGCTCAACGGGATGGTCACGAATATAGCCATGACCGCCCAAAACCTGCACGCCGCGATCGGTGACCATCATCACCATATCGATTGCGCCGGTTGCTGCCAGATAGGCCGCTTTGTAGGCATCTTCTTTGCCTGTATCCAATTTCCAGGCAGCTTCCCAGGTCACCATGCGGATACCTTCAATTTCCATTGCCATTTCAGCCAACATAAAGGCGATGGCCTGCTTCTGGGCAACTTTTACGCCGAAAACTTCACGCTCTTTGGCGTAATTGACAGCATAGTCAAGCGAAGCCTTTGCCACACCGAGCGCCATCGCCGCCAAACCAACATGGCTGGCAGCCAAAACGGCTTTGAAATCACCTTCAAGGCGATTGGCAGCTGGCACACGCACGTCTTCGAGCATCACATCGTACATAGGGACGGCTTTCAGGCTCATCAGCTTATTGGCTTCTTCGCCAACGCTCAAACCAGCCACACCTGCGGGGACGATGAAACCATTGGTTTCGCCATCGACGCTGGCATAAACGATCATCGCTTCAGCATCTGCAGCGTAAGGAACGAAGGTTTTATGACCATTCAACACAAATTCATCGCCATCTGCGACAGCCGTTGTCTTCAACTCATTCGGATCAAAATTGAGCGCAGGCTCGATCATCGCAGCAGTGAAGGCTTTCCACTCCATCTCGATTACGGGCGGAATAAATTCCTGTTT
Organism: Anaerolineales bacterium; assembly: GCA_050305405.1. Classification (GTDB taxonomy): domain Bacteria; phylum Chloroflexota; class Anaerolineae; order Anaerolineales; family Villigracilaceae; genus Desulfolinea. The sequence goes on from JBNLFG010000009.1 coordinate 110,426, forward strand.
CTGCTCTTCAGAGCCAGCCAGCAAGATCGGCAGCACGAAAAGATTCGGGGTCATTACAGCCATTGCACCGGGCAAATCGCCATAAGCCAGCTCCTCAGCAGCCAAAGCGCCCGTCACGCTGGAATAGTCGCCAAATCCACCGTACTCCTCGGGGATGGAGGCTTGCAGCACACCCATCTCCCAGCCTTTCTCGATCAGACCATCAGGAAACTTGGAGTGTTCCTCCGCTTCCTCTGCCGCTGCCCGCAAGTCGTTCTCCGCGTAGCGGCTGACTGCGTCGATCAGCATTTGTTGTTCTTCATTCGGTTCAAAAGAATACATGGCTCCTCCTTCAAGGGTTTTATTTTTTACTCAACCAGTTCCCGAACGGAGCGTAGCGAAGTCGAAGGACGGATTTTCAAAAACCGCTCTTCGACTTCAGGCTTCACATTCGTTCAGCCTTCCGCTCAGAGACTGTAAAACTTCAACAACAAACGTTCATTTGCTCCGCAATCGGATCATTTAAACGTTGATAAAGCAAAGGCACTGTGCCCTGCTCAATCTCATTAATATTGGCGATTCCCAGCAAACCGCGCTGATACAAATACTCTACATGCGCGCCCGCTTCTTCTACTGAAAGTAGGATGTCATAACCGCCGACGTTCGGAAAAAGCTGGGATGAGACATCGGCAACGGTATGCGGCTCAGACAGGATGCCAAGCGCACGCTCCAGACGTTGGGCATGAATCCCTTTAATTTGCTGGATGCGCAGTGAAAGGTTTTTGATCGGTTCATTATGCCCGCTCAAAACGAGCGTGACATCATCCCCGGCCCAGGCTTCAAACTTATCCAACGAGTCGAGATAATGCCCCAAGCCCATATTCAGCGTCAGGCGCTCGGGCCACTGATGTGGGGATATGCCGTTCAGAACATGGTCGCCGCAAAAGATGTAGTCATCCAGCCGAATGGCGACATGCCCCGCGCTATGACCGGGGACATGTAAAAACTCAAAGCGCTCAAACTGCATATTGATCGCGCGGTAGGTGAAGTCAACAGGAACGGATTTCGAGAGCATCTTGTTCACCATATACACACGAATGATCTCTTCACGTTTCTCTTCGGACACACCCGCTTCGATCAGAAACTTGCGCAGACGCCACTCAGAGACAAGGATACGTTCTTCGAAATTGGTCAGGTTGCGTAAATCAAGTTCGTGGATACCTACTTTGGCATCGGTCTGCTCTACGAGATATGGTAATCCGCCAAAGTGGTCAATGTGGCCGTGGGTGATGAGGATGGAGTCCAAAGCCTCTAAAACGGAAGCAAGCCCCTCCTCTGTTTGTACTCGCTCAAATCCCTCCAGCAGGCAGCGATTGCTCTCTCCCGATCCCGAGCCGGTGTCGATCAGAACGATCTGGTCATCCACAAAAACAAGATAGGCGTACACCCAAAATTTGTGGAAAGCCTCGAGCGGGAGACGATAAATGCGCGCGCCTTCTGTTGTGGTGAATTTTGTAAAGGTGTGCGGGGATTTGGTGGTGGGAATATTGGTCATGATTTAGTGGTTGCTTAGACCATTCAGGAAAAGGGCTGCGATCTGATCTGCGATGTCTTCGATTTTCAACTCGCCTTTGGGGTTGAACCAGGTGATCGTCCAGTTCATCGCGCCGAGCAGGGTACGGACGGTCATGTCGGTTTCAGTACAACAAAAAGCGCCCGACTGCATCCCTTCGTCAACAACGTCTCGCCAAAGAGCTTCGAAACGGTCACGATTAGGGACATGCCGGGCATGTAACTCAGGCTCAAGCGAGCGGTGTTCCAGCAAGAGCACGGATGCCAGATCAACATGATCGGTGAGCGCTTTGAGATAGGCCAAGCTCATCTGGCGCAGCTTCTCATCTGGCAGCAGGGCTTCATTTTTCGAGACCCTGCTGATCTCTTCTGTCAGAAGTTCAAGAGCTTGATCAAGCAATTCAAGCAAAATCTCCTGCTTGCCAGAAACGTGATGATAGAGGCTGGCTTTTTGCAGGTTGACTGCCCCGGCAATATCACTCATCGAAGTGGCGTGATAGCCTTTCAGGCGGAAGATTTGAGCTGCGGCATCGAGGATTTGGTCTTTTGTCATCATAAGAAACCTACCGAACGGTCGGTAGATATAGGATACCAGAATCATAGATGGCGGTCAAGCAATTCGCCACAGAATGCGTGGATTTTTAAGCATTGCAAAAGATGCGTTTCGGCTACAATATCCCCATGCGAATTATCGCCCATCTCGATCTCGATGCTTTTTTCTGCGCCGTGGAGGAACTCTACACCCCCACCCTGCGCGACAAACCCTTCGCCGTTGGCGGCAGCCCTGAAGGGCGCGGCGTCGTGGCATCCTGCTCCTATCCCGCACGTATGCGAGGCGTACATTCCGCCATGCCGATGGCACAAGCGATTCGCCTTTGTCCAAACTTAAAGATCGTGCCACACCGCCGCGGTGCCTATACACAGGCATCCAGACAGGTAATGGGCAAGATCCGCGCCATCACCCAGCAAGTGGAACAAATCTCCATCGACGAAGCCTTTTTCGATCTCTCTGATAAAGCGGATGCAAAACGGATCGCCCGCGACCTTCAGCTTGATATTTACCAAACCCTGCGGCTGCCCAGCTCGATCGGGATCGCCAGCAATAAGCTCGTCGCCAAGATCGCCAATGACTTCGGCAAAGCAAAAAAACGGGATGGGACGCCGCCGCGCGCCTTTACGCTGGTTCCCGCTGGTGAGGAGGCTGCCTTTCTCGCGCCCTTACCCGTAACCAAACTCTGGGGCGTGGGGCCCAAGACCGCTGCCCGTCTCGCCAAGATCGGCATCACAACCATCGGCGAACTCGCCCAACAAGACGAACTCAAGATGCTGCAACGTTTCGGGCAGAACGGCTACGAGATCACACGCCGCGCACGCGGCATCGATAACCGCGCCATCGTCACCGAGCGAGAGATCAAATCCATCAGTCAGGAAACAACTTTCAACAGCGACAAAAGCGACGGGTATGAACTCCGTCAGGTTTTACGGAAACTCTCTGAGAAAGTTTGCGAACGTTTACAGAAGAAGAGATTGGTCACGCGTACGATCAAGATCAAACTGCGCTGGTCGGACTTCACCACCCTGACGAGACAGATCACCTTACAGGCACATACCAACGAGAGCGAGATTCTCATCCGCGCCGCTGAACAACTCTTCGACGAACATTGGCCGAAGGGGCGTGCCATACGCCTGATCGGCATGGGCGTCAGCGGACTGGAAGAAGCCCAGCAGCAAATCGGCTTATGGGATCAGGATTGGGAAAAAGAACGTCACGTCGAAGATGCGCTGGCAGAGATCAAATCCCGCTTTGGAGATGGGGTCATCAAACGCGGGGTAAAGAAAAAAAGCTAAGAACAACGCAAGAAGGAAAAACAGTATTGTTTTTCCTTCTTTTTATATCGGCATTCCCTTATCTAATGCTTTTCCAACACAATCCTAATCTCTGATTTATTTTCGCTTAGACACTTGTTGTATAATACACACAAACAAACTCAAATTTATCCAAATTAAAACTTAATACCACTACCTCTAGAAAGGGAAAACAAAATGACCGAAGAAAGCAAATGTCCAGTACACCATAACCCCACCGCAACCAGCGGTGGCACATCGAACAAAGACTGGTGGCCAAACCAGTTGAATCTCAAAATCCTTCACCAGAATAGCTCCCTGGTCGACCCGATGGGCAAGACATTCAGTTACGCGGATGAATTCAAAAAACTCGACCTGGCAGCCCTGAAGAACGATCTCTATGCCTTGATGACCGACTCACAGGATTGGTGGCCCGCCGACTATGGCCACTACGGACCACTTTTTATCCGCATGGCATGGCACAGCGCAGGCACCTATCGCACCGGCGACGGGCGTGGCGGCGCAGGCTCTGGTTCGCAGCGTTTTGCCCCACTCAATAGTTGGCCCGACAATGTTAACCTGGATAAGGCACGCCGCTTACTATGGCCGATCAAGCAGAAGTACGGCAATAAAATCTCGTGGGCAGACCTGATGATCCTCGCGGGCAACTGCGCCCTCGAGTCGATGGGATTCAAAACCTTCGGCTTCGCGGGAGGACGTGAAGATATCTGGGAACCTGAAGAAGACATCTATTGGGGCAACGAGAGCGAATGGCTCGGCGATAAACGCTACACCGGCGAACGCGACCTTGAAAATCCGCTTGCTGCCGTGCAAATGGGTTTGATCTACGTCAACCCTGAGGGGCCCAACGGCGAACCTGTTCCGGCAGCTTCGGGGCATGATGTCCGCGAGACCTTTGCGCGCATGGCGATGAATGACGAAGAAACCGTTGCGCTCATCGCAGGTGGACACACCTTCGGCAAAGCACATGGCGCAGGCGACCCTGCCCAAGTGGGTCCCGAACCTGAAGCCGCTCCCATCGAAGAAATGGGACTCGGCTGGAAGAACAGCCAGGGCAGCGGTATAGCTGGCGACACGATCGGCAGCGGCATCGAGGGGGCCTGGAAACCCAATCCCACAAAATGGGATATGGGCTATCTGAAAGTTTTGTTCAAATATGAATGGGAATTGACGAAAAGCCCCGCTGGCGCTTATATCTGGCTAGCAAAAGATGTTGATGATGAAGATATGGTCGTTGATGCGTTTGACCCGAGCAAAAAACATCGCCCGATGATGACTACCGCCGATCTTTCGCTCAAATTTGATCCTGCCTACGAAAAAATATCACGGCGCTTCCTCGAACACCCGGCTGAATTTGAAGAGGCTTTCGCGCGCGCATGGTTCAAGCTGACCCACCGCGATATGGGGCCGCGCTCACGCTATCTCGGCGTTGAAGTTCCGGCTGAAGAGTTGATTTGGCAAGACCCTGTTCCGGCTCTTACGCATGAATTGATCGGTGAAGCCGACATTGCTGCGCTCAAAGCCAAGATTTTAGCATCCGGCTTGTCGGTTTCGCAATTGGTTTCGACTGCCTGGGCTTCCGCATCCACTTTCCGGGGATCGGACAAACGCGGCGGGGCAAACGGAGCACGTATCCGCCTCGAGCCGCAGAAAAGTTGGGCTGTCAATGAACCTGCCAAATTGGCGAGCGTACTCGAGACGCTTGAAGGCATCCAAAAAGATTTCGGCAAACCTGTCTCCCTGGCTGACCTGATCGTCCTCGGCGGCAATGCAGCCATCGAAAAAGCGGCGCAGGATGCCGGGCACAATGTGACTGTCCCCTTCACGCCCGGGCGCACGGATGCATCACAAGAACAAACTGACGAAGAATCCTTCGCCGTACTCGAACCCGTTGCGGATGGTTTCAGGAACTATCTGAAAGCCAACTACAGCGTATCTGCCGAGGAATTGCTGGTGGATAAGGCGCAATTGCTGACGCTGACCGCGCCGGAGATGACGGTGCTGGTAGGCGGGATGCGCGTCTTGAACGCGAATTTCGAACAATCCCAGCATGGTGTTTTCACCAAGCAGCCCGAAACACTGACGAATGATTTCTTCGTCAATTTGGTGGATATGGGTGTCGCATGGGCACCAAGCGCCGATGATGAAAACGTCTTCAAAGCGCACGACCGCAAAACCGGCGCAGTGAAATGGACAGCGACGCGCGTTGACTTGGTCTTTGGCTCGAACTCACAACTGCGCGCTTTGGCAGAGGTCTATGCTCAGGACGACTCGCAAGAGAAGTTCGTGAATGACTTCGTGGCAGCGTGGAACAAGGTCATGAACGCGGATCGTTTCGATCTTGCTTAATTAGTTCAATATAATCAAAGAGGAAAAACTCGGAAGTTTTGAAAACTTCCGAGTTTTTTGTTTGTCCATTAGGCATAGCCAAGTAGCAAGCCATCATCGCCGAGTTTGCCGCTATAATCAGGCCCGTCATAACAAAACATCCATAATTCCCTTGCATTATGCAAGACGAAATCGATTTATGAACGAAAGAAGAGACCGATATGAAAAAGATTCCCATCCTGCAATTAGCCCCGCAATACCGCGATTATGTTTGGGGAGGCAATCGTCTGCGTCCCGGGCAGTTAACGGCGGAGGCTTGGGTCGTGCATGAAGATAATTTGGTGGTTTCAGGGCAAGAAGCCGGGCAAACGTTGGCGGAACTATCTGTCCAATACGGACAGGCGCTGCTTGGCAGGCTGCCAACTCAACACACGGGCGACCGCTTCCCATTGCTCATCAAATTGCTCGATTGCGCCGATTGGCTTTCGGTGCAGGTGCATCCCAACGATGAGCAGGCAATCCAACTCGAAGGCGAAGGCCATTTTGGCAAAACTGAAGCTTGGCATATTTTGGATGCTGCGCCAGATGCCGAACTGATCGCCGGACTTAAGCCCGATATTTCTACTGAGCAACTACAGGATGCGATCCGCTCCGGGACCGTGGCTGGGGTGGCGCGCAAAATCAGTGCGAGGCGGGGAGATACACTTTTCATCCGCCCCGGGACGCTGCACGCGATTGGTCCCGGTTTATTGATTTATGAAGTGCAACAGACATCTGACCTGACGTACCGCGTTTACGATTGGGATCGCCCAATGAAAGCTGGCAGGGTGCTACATATCGATAAATCGCTGGCTGTCGCTGACCCTAAAGCAGTGGCATCCACTGTTTCGATGCCAGAATTCATCAATGGAGAGCGTCGTGTTGTTGCGACATGCCCGCATTTCACGCTTGAAGTTTTGAGCGCAGAAGATGCTTCGTTTGAATTGGACACAAAAGGTGACTCTTTTCATGCGTTAACTGTAATCGCAGGGCAGGCGCTCATTCGTGCAGGCAGTCAGTCGCTTGCTCTGAAAGAATATGACACCGCGCTCGTCCCCGCAGAGCAAGGCGAATACGATATCGAATTGATCGGCACAACCCGCTTGTTAAAATCGAGTGTTGCCTGATCCGTTTCAAAGATGCATTGTAGCAAGGACTTTAGCCTTTCCTCCAGAACGACTAAATCCTTACTACAAAGTTTTTTCTACGTGTCAGGACGGCTCGCAGAAAAGTTCGTGAATAACTTCGTGGCGTTGTGGAACAAGGTTATGAACACGGATCGTTTTGATCTGCAGAGTTCAGATTTTAGACTTTAGACTTTTGGGAACAGTCCTGATGAATTTCATCGGGGCTGTTTCCTATTTTCTCGGTGATATAATTTCAGCGCAGGGTGGTAGTTTTACAAAAAAAAATCCCTGCATAATTTTATACAGTGAACATCTGGCCTAACACCCTGTTAGACACTTTGCATTGCACTTCAAAGGATAAAAGAGGCAAACATGGATGAAATAAAAAATGACCCTGTTCAAGAGAAAAAGCCACATTCAAGCATAAACTCTGTTTTACTTGTTGCTCTACTTGGAATAATACTTGTGTTATTACTTTGTAATCTCATTGGAACGGGATATCTTATTTTCAAATCCCAGCAACAAATTACGAGCGGAGAAACTACTTTCTCACGCGAGCCCCTACCTGCGGAATTAGATTCAGCAGAAGGTCAAGAAACGCTCTTTGAAAAGTTCAAAGTGCCATTCAATAATATGGATGACGATAAACTTTATACATTACTAGATCCATTAGTACGAACGGAAATCACGCGAGAAGATTTTGATGAGCAAATGCCCCTGCTTTATCAAATTGGAGGAACTATTAGTAATGGTATATATTCGCACTATGATTATCAAGGCACCACAAGAGGAAGAAAAGTATTTATTTTGCACTACATCATAGAGACGAATAACGGAACCGCGTCTCTAGACATCACAATTGCTAAAGCAGATCAAGAACCTTATACGATTTGGGGATTTCACATAAACAAACAATAACAGTGAGTATTATGGACATGCCCAACCCCGCGTTAAGCTGACTTGCCTTCGGTTCTGGGCGGGCAGTGCCATCGTTGGGCGTTTGGTCAATATGTGAAATTAATTATGCAATAGCGGCAAAATATGAATTCAAGCATGGAACAAGTTTACAGCCAATGTCTCGATGAATTAAAAATGATGAGCGTCAACTCACATTCGTTGGATGAGTATGCTGAAAAAGCCATCCAAATTATTAAAAAGCAAATAGATTTTTTATTTGTTGGTATTGCCTTGTTAGACATGGACCATATGGTGAGATTTTATAAGGGAACAGGAGATAAATATTATCAAAGAAGATTAAACATTAGTTTGGAAAATTCCAATCCCATCTCCCTCACAATCCGTAATGGGAGCCCATTATTAGTGGCAGTAGACGACAGTGGAGTTTTATTCAAAAACCCTGTTTTTCCAGACGAGAAACTGCAATTCTTTTTGCCGCTAAAAAGTCAAGAAGGTGTTTTTGGAGTAATTGAAATCAATAGCGCCCTAGATTTAGACGAAGAAGACAAAATGAAGGCTTTTTCAAGTTTAGAAATTCTTTCATCTGAAGTTGCATCACATTGTATTAAATTGATGGACAAAAGCAAGATAGGTTTCTGGGGATAAAACTATCAAATGTGGGAAAAGAAATAGAAAAAACTTACACTAAACCGTATAATAAAAGTGTAGGTTTAAGTTCCGATCACGGGATTAAAGGGAGATATGATGTTAAAGAAAATCTTCAACGACCGCACTGCTGGATGGATCGCCAAAACACTGCTGATCGTCATCACATCATTTTGGTGTTATTGGAGCGTGGGCGAAATGTATCACGAGGGCTGGTGGGGACCGTTTTATATCCGCTTGCTCTATCTCATCCCCGGCACCGCATTTCTGGCGCTCACACTGGTCGGCATTAAGTGGCCGCGCGTCGGCGGTTGGTTCATCATCGTGCTGGGCGGGATGTTCACGTTCTTCTTTTTGGATATCGAATTTGCCGACGGCAAATTATCCATCGGACGGGATTTGGCGGGATTCTTCGTCAGCGGGCCACTTGTTTTTCTCGGTATCCTGCTATTGGTCGAGGGGCGAAACAGGAAGCGCCGACTGGCAACAGGCTGGGAATCAAATCCGATTTGGTGGAAGCGCAACGGGTGGCTTCTCGCAGCTATCACGCCTCCACTCTTGATCCTGATCGGCTACTCGATCTATGCACTACCAATCATGCTGACTCGCATCGATGACGGAGAGCGCGGGGCACGCTTAATCGAAGGGAACGGCGTCACACTCATCTGGGCGCCTGAAGGTCCCGGCTGGAACTGGCGGCAAGACTTCGGTGGATTTCCTTCCTGGAACAGAATTGCACTCTACGGCCTCCCGCCGGTTGGCATGGGCGAGAAACCCGGCTATGGCACAGATATCGGCGTCTTCGCATCAGCGGATGATATGGCGAAATACAATCTCTGTCTCTATCTCAGCGAAGACGGTCTCACGCTCGAGGACGAACCCCAGAATATCTGGCGGATGCCGACCGTGGACGACTACGCCCGCTCCTTTATGCGGCATGGAGAGAATGCGGGCTGCATTTGGCAGGGTGAAAGCCACGACCAAATGGATTGCGATATCCTGCCGGATAAGGAAACCCCGCTCTGGAACCCCGATCTTGAGCCGATTTACTACTGGGTTGAAGAAGAATACGACGAACGCAACGCCTATTTCGTCTCATTCAACGGATGGGTGAATACTGCCTATAAACCAGGCGGTAATCCACGCCATTCTTATCGCTGCGTCAAGGAACCCTGAGGAGAGATAGATCGTGGAAAACATTGTCGTTATACACCCCAACGAAGACGGATATGGAACACAGAAGGAGAATATTTTCATAGCCCAAGATCAAAACGAAGAAACACTTGGCGTCTTGCTCATTTATCCCTATTTCGATCATGATATTGAACCAGAACATCCCCACAATCTCCAATTCCATTTTCACGCCATCCCCGGCAAAGAGCTAGGCAATGCAGTGAAAGACGAGTTACTACAACATGCGCTTGAACGCGCCGCAGAAATCAAGCAGGGTGAGATGCAAACAAAAACACGCGTCTATGCCTGTTATCTCAAAGATCAAGAAAAGGAGATTGACTACTTCCTGCAACGGGGGTTCACACATGATGAAGGCATGCTGATCATAGAAAGGCAATTGAGCGCTCCACTCCCTGAAGTCGAAACACCCGCAGAAGTCGCTGTACGTTCATGGAAATTGGAAACTGATGCAGAACAGCAAGAATTCATCACCGCCCATCGCAAAAATTTTCCCCGACATGCGTACAGCCCCGAAAAACTGGATGAATTGAAGGCATACCCAAGTTGGGAAAACTTCACTGCCTTTCAAAATAATGAGATCGCCGGGAATATCATGGTCTTCATCAGCCCTGAAAATAACAAAATCGGCATTATCGAAGATTTATTTGTTCTGCCAGGATGGCGGCGACAAGGGATTGGCAGATATTTGCTTAATACAGCATTGGCATATCTTCAAAAGAAGGACATTGAACGTGTTCAATTGGAATTATGGAGTGCGAACAAGAACGCCCAACGGCTCTATCAAGAATTTGGTTTTACCATGATCGACGAGACAGAAATTGCGATTGGGCGATATATCTGAGCATTACGCCTATTTTGTCTCGTTCAACACCGCTTATAAACCGAGCGGCAATCCAAGGCACAGTTATCGTTGTGTGAGGGAGCCGTAAAAAAACATCCCAGAAGTCAAAAGAGTCAAGCTAAACGCTCAACTCTTTTTTTTATCAACCCTTTTTTCCAAGATATTCACTATACCCACCCAAATGATTATGCAAATCTCTATCTTTGATCTCCAACAAACGCTCGACCGTCTGGTCAAGGAAATAGCGGTCGTGCGAGATAATCAGCACCGTACCTTCGAAATCTTCGAGGGCAGCTTCGAGCACCTGTGCGGCGGCGATGTCGAGATTATTGGTCGGCTCGTCGAGCAGCAGGAAGTTCGCACCCGACAGGACGACCAGCGCCAACTGCAAACGGCTGCGTTCGCCACCGGAGAGATTCTTGACCAAGCCCTGCGCCTGCTCGTATGTAAAGAGATATTTCGAGAGCAGCGACATGGCTTTGGCTTCGCTCATATTGCCTGTGAAGCGCACCACATCCAACAAAGTTTGCTCAAAGTCGAGCGTCTCGTGCTCCTGGGCATAATAGCCGACGGTGACACTCGGACCCAGCTTAATTTCACCGACATCAGGAATTTCTTCGCCCAAGATCATGCGGATGAGCACCGACTTCCCTGCCCCGTTAGGACCGATCAAGCCAACCCGTTCACCATGCCAGATGGTCTCATTCAACCCATCAAAAACACGGTGAGCGCCAAAAGCCTTTTTCACACCGTCCAACTCCAGCACCTTGTTCGAGCCGCGATAGCCACGCAACTTCAACTCCATTTTGCGGCGGTCGGTGATCGGCTTGTCAATCTTGTCCATTTTGTCGAGGCGTTTCTGCATCGACTTGGCCTTGATCGCAAACTTCTCGTTATCGTAAACCTTCGCCCAAATCGCAAAACGCTTGATCGCTTCTTCCATCCGCCCCACTTCGCGCTGCTGCACCTTGAACAACTCCGCCTGCCGCGCCAAGCGATGCTCCTTATCGAGCGAGTAACTCGAATAATCGCCTTCAAAAACGGTCATTTTGCCGTCTTCAAGTTCGGCGATGTGCGTCACGACTGCATCCAGCAGGTAGCGGTCATGCGAGACAATCACGACTGTCCCATCGTAGTCGCGGATCAACTTTTCGAGATAGACCTTGCCAGGCAGGTCGAGATGATTATCGGGTTCGTCGAGCAAAAGCACATCGGGATGCAGGAGCAGCAGACGTGCCAACCCGACCAGTTTCTTCTGCCCGCCACTCAACGTGGACAAAGGCTTGCTGAGGTCTCCCAAAGGCAATCCCAGCCCGAGCAGCATCTCTTCGACACGCATCGGATAGGTGTCACCGCCAAGGGCATCGTACTCTTCGATGAGATGTTGCTGTTTATCGACAGCACGCCCAAGGCGACGTTCGTTGCCGTAGATTTCGGGGTCGCCCAAACTTTCCTCGACCCGAAGCAACTCGTCTCGCACGAGCGCGACGCGCGGATTTCCATCCAAAGCGGATTCGAGGGCGGTCTGCGTTAAATCTAATTCCGGCGTCTGCGCCAAATATCCGACCGTCACACCACGCGCAAAGGTCAGCGAGCCGCCTTGCTCGGGGGGATATTCGCCCGTAATAAGCTTGAAAAGCGACGATTTCCCCGCCCCGTTCGCACCGATCAGGCCGAGCTTCTGCCCATGCTGGATCTCCCAGCTAAGGTCGTCAAAAATATGTGTGGCTCCCAAAACAAGGGAAAGGTTTGCAAGTTGGATTTGGATCATTATTTTTTCCTAATTGGAGGTGCGTCGCATCCTGTGTCGTTTGTGCAACAAAAAACGCCGCAGGGGATGCCTGCGGCGCGAAGAATTTAAAGAGAATTTTGCGCTAATTTCTGCGTACAGGCGTGATTCGAGGATGCCCCACGGAAATGGAACCACGCGGATTGATAAAAAGTGGGGGTTGCCCAAAACAGAAAGCGTAAAACATGGTCGGTATTTTACCCTAAAAGATAAAAACGCGTAAAAATTGAATGAGAATAAGACCCAAAGCCAAAGCTGCAACAGAGGCAAAAATCGAACGTAAACGATTTTCTTCGTTGAGTAAGGAAGCATACGCAGCAAAGGAAAGCCCCATTGCCGAAAAAAGCGTAATTACGCGCAGTTCGCTTTGTTTGGCATATTGGGCATCGGCGAGAGCAAATTCTTCCCTTGCGTTTGCCGAGTACTCGTCTGCGAGTGCGTACATTTCAGCATAATATTGACCATCAAACGGGTCGTTACGCTCAATGCTCTCGAGCAAATATGGCGAAAGGTTTGAGTAAAAATATTCAAAAAGTTCATCGTCTTTACCGTCGTAGACACGCACATTATCAAGCAGCGAAGCATCGAGGATCACAAGCTGCATGGCAAGTCCCTCTTCACGATTGGCATCCGCCAAATGTTGGCGTGCCTTGGCTGTATGCGAACCACCTTTTCCCCCATAATCTGCGCCAATATAATTTGCAAGAGTGGCAAAAATACTGAGGGTCGTTACCAATATCCCCAAAACAAGCTGTGAACCTATCTTTTTCATATTTATTCTCCAAATCAAATTATCGTCTTATGGCATAATAACCCTATGCCTAAAACTGAGTTACCCACCCCTTTTAAATTTTCTCAATCATCTTTGCAAGATTATAACGACTGTCCGCGCCGTTTTCAACTGCGCTATATCGAGCAGCTGGCTTGGCCTGCCGTCGAGAGCGAACCAACCCAAGACTATGAGAAACATCAGCAGGAAGGGACGCTCTTTCATCGCATGGTGCAACAACAGGTCATCGGCGTGCCGGCTGAGAAGATCGGCAAGCTGGCGCAGAGTGATAATCTTAGCCGCTGGTGGGAGGCGTATCAACAACATGCGCCAAACTTTAGTGGTTACACGCTGTATCCAGAACACACTTTATCGGCGCCACTAGATGAGCATCGGATCGTGGCAAAATTCGATTTGATTGCCTTCAAGCCCGGTGAGAAGGCGATCATCTACGACTGGAAGACTTACCGAAAACGCCCGCGTGACGAGTATCTTGCTACGCGTTGGCAAACACGAATCTACCCCGCCCTGCTGACGCAGGCTGGAAACCGTTTAAACGGTAACGAGAAGATTGCGCCCGAAAACATCGAGATGGTCTACTGGTTCGCAAATTTCCCACATGAGCCAGCGATTTTCAAATATAACGACGCCAAGTTCCAACGAGATTGGGATAGCGTCGAAAAGGCGATACAAGAACTCAGTGCTGCTAAAGACTTCCCGATGGCAGAGGATGAGCACCCTTGCCGTTTTTGCACATTCCGCTCGTATTGCGATCGCGGCAAGGAAGCCGGGAATTGGGATGAATTTGAAGGGGAAGCCGATACAGAGGAAAACTTTACACTCGACTTTGAGCAAATCGGGGAAATTGCGTTTTAAAACGTTTTAACGTTAGAACGTTCCAACGTTAAAACTACTGATCCACATACACACCAAGATGATTGGCAACGGGTCTCTCCCTGCCGGGGATGTGGCTGTCTATTGGAGAGTTGAGTATTTTGGCTCTGCCGTCTTCTTCGATGACGAGAGTCGATGAGCCGCCACCGTCCATTGCCATCGCGGTGTAGACTCCATATTCGACTAACAGATCGGCGAGTTGGGTGAGGGTTGCGCCTTCGCTGTAAAAAGGCTGGCGTCCGTCCACGACGACGATGACGAGACGGTCGGGGCCAAAATCCACGCCGAGGGCCGTGCGCGGGGCCGGGATATCGGAATCAAGCCCCTCGATGGGTTCGCCTTCGACCACCAACATGTGGCTGCCGGAGATGGCGTTGAAAACTTTTCCGCTTGGGCTGCCAAATTGCGCCACATTATCCTTTGAAATATATAAAGTCGGACGGTTGCCTTCTGAGTAACGCACGCCACGCGAGATGGTCGTCCCGATCGGGAGGACAGGGTCGCCCACATGGGGGTAATAATCCAGCAGAGAATTGGAATACCAGGGATTGAAGCCATCGCCGTTGACGGCTATTTGCAAATTGAATTCACGTAAAAACTGGGAAGTGGTACGCGCATTCAGTGGATATTCGGCCTTTTTATCGTCAGGCGGGGTGACAAAAAAGCTGATGCCCGCCGTGTGCAAATCAATCGTGATGATATGTGCCACCCACAAACGCGGCTCGGTGTGTACTTTGCGTCGATAGGTAATGCCATCACCAAGGCTGCGTTTCATCTCGATCGGCAGCGGCCGCCCTGAGAAGTAGATCGAGGGTGCGACAACAATAAAAAGCAATATAGCAAAGAACCAAAAGGCTTTATTTTTGAAAAGTTTTTTGAACATCTTATAGACCAAATATTTTAAAGTTGTTATACAGTCTCTGAGAAAACGTCCTTCGACTTCAGGCTCAACGGCTGTCGCCCTCCGCTCAGGAACTGTGCTTTTTATTAATGTATACGTTCTTTCTATTAGAAAACCAATCTTAACCCTGTAACCACCAGCAAGACCAAAACGATCTTGCGAAAAACTTCAGGGTTGATCCAGCGATCTGTGCTCAGGCCAGCGATGATGCCAACAACCAGCCACGGCAAGCCGCGCCAAAAGAGCGACCAAATCTCAGGCGTGAAACTCCCGCTGAGAAAATGTCCCAGCAAGACAATAATACTGTTTTGAATGAAGAAAGTCTGCAAGTTGCCTTTGAAGGTATCCGGCTCCCATTTTTTGCAACTCGCATAAACGATGACGGGCGGGCCCGGCGTATTATATGCGCCACCCAGGAGCCCCCCCAGAAAACCTGCACCGTACGCCCATCCGCGCGACTTTAATGCTGGCAACTTCAAACCCGATAAAGCGTAGAGTGCGTATCCCGCAATGATGATGCCCAATAAAGGCAGCGTGATAGCTTCATCTAGACGACGCAGGAGAAAGATGCCCAAAGGCACGCCCACAAAGGATGCCAAGATCAACGGCAGCATTATTTTGAATTGCAGCGAACGCCAATAGCGCAGCAAGACGCCCAGATCGACCACAAAAGCGACCAAGGCCACCAACGCGATCGAGGCTTGAATACCGATCAAATTTGGCAGCAAGGCCATCGAAACGAGCGCCACGCCAAAACCAGAAAGTCCCTGCGTAAAGGCGGAAAGGAAAAGTATCGCAGCAATCAACGTAAAAGAAGTTTCCATATCATCTCCATTACAGAAGGCCCCATTATACCCACGACGGTTATTCAGCGATAAAATATCCCAACATCGAAAAAAGGAGTTTCCATGAAATACGCAGTCAGCATCAGCTTGGGCAGTTCAGCACGCGACAAACGTGTCGAAGTCAATTTCAACGGGGAAAAAGTTGTCATCGAGCGCATGGGTATGGATGGCGACATCGCAAAAGCCAAAAAGACCTACGAATCCCTCGACGGTCAGGTCGATGCCTTTGGCATGGGCGGGGTCGATATGTATCTGCGGGTCGCGGGGAAGGAACATCCACTCAAGGCTGCGCTCAAACTCATCGAAAACGTGCACCAAACCCCGGTCGTGGACGGTCGCGGGCTAAAGCATACCCTGGAAAGACGCGTCTTTGAACTCGCCGCCCCTGCGCTCGGCAGCATCCCATCCTTCCAAAAAGCATTTATTCCCGTCGCGGTCGACCGGATTGGTCTCGCGACTGCCGTCTGTGAAACCAGCCAATCCGTCATCTTTGGGGATCTGATGGTGGCACTCAACCTGCCGCTGCCCGTGAACGGGATGGACAACTTCCTGCGCATCGCCAAAGTGATGATGCCCTTCGTCAGAAACTTCCCGATGAATATGCTCTTCTACGGCAGTGACGGCGCCGAGCAGAAACCGAAATATGTGAAGTATTGGAACGAATCGGATCTGATCGCCGGGGATTTTCTCTTCATGCGGAAATATATGCCCGAACGGATCGACGGCAAAACCATTATCACGAATACGACCACGGAAGAAAACTTGCTCCTGCTCAAGGAACGTGGTGCCCGACAAGTAATCACCACCACCCCACGCTACAATGGACGCAGCTTCGGCACCAATATGATGGAAGCCGCCCTCACCGCTTACGCTGGCAAAAGGCGCCAACTCAGCGATGCCGAACTAAATGCCCTGATCGACGAACTTGATCTGCGCCCTCAGGTAGATATTTTCGACGCATAACAGCCAAGTAAGACAACTTGTTTTTTAGAAAGCACGATGTACAATGAAATATAAAGTACACGTGTTTTTCTTTTAAAACAACCCTATTCTGACCAACTAAGGTCAATATGTGCAAAATCTACTAAAACCTAAGTGGCTACAAGAAAAAAGGTGTGATTGTAAGGTGTTTGCAACCTAAAGCGTGGAGGGGCTATGTATAATATTTTCATGTAAGTGCAACATATTTGGTGAATTCTTATGAGAGAATGCTTTCAACGATAAAATGACGATCCCTAAACATCATCCTTCTGAAAAGTTTTATCAACTTCATTTACCGGGGGAAATGATCGATGTTGTTTATTCAATAAAGAAACTGTTTTTCTCCCCAATTTCTTTTTTCCACATACAAAACGTTAATTCAAAAACAGCAGAACCATCTATGCTGTTTTTTTTGTTTGTTCCATTAAAAACACAATCGTTCTACCATCTTTGCAATCACGTTAGAAGAATGGAGTCATGACCATGAGTGAAACAGAACGCTCATCTCTTCCCCAAGACAAAACCATCCGTCAGGTAACTTCCCTCAGCCGGACGATTACAGGGAACCACTTGGCCTTTGTCGCGCTTGGTGTTTACTTAGCGATCCAAACCAAAGGTGCCTGGCAAGCATACGCAATCGTACTCTTAGCTTCAAGCGCTTTCATTGGAGCCCTAATAGCCACGAACTTAATCCAACGCGGGCAGTTAAGAAGAGGTGGCTGGGTTCTCTTCACTACGAGTTGGATCGCACCTGCATTCGCAGCCTGGGTACTCGCTGACTTCAGCCTTGTATCAATTGGCTTCATCCTGATCTCAACCTACTTTATTATCACTTTGGGAATGACCAAAGAAACGCGGCGCACAGCATGGATCAATACGGCCTTCGTGTTGCTAATCCCCATTGCTGCCAGAATCATAGATCCGACATGGCGCTTGGTTTCTGCGTTCATGTTGACGGCCGCCCCAATTATCACGGCTATTATGGGGATAGCCCTCCTTTTTATCATTATCCAGCGAGCGCTTACACGCGGCAATATACGAACAAAGCTGCTTGTACCAACATTGCTCTTCATCGCCCTGCTTATTGCTGCAATCATTGGCTATAACGATTATATTACTGTTCAGCAATTTAACGCAGATGAGGAAAGCCGCCTTGAAATCATGCATGATATTTTTATTGCTCGCGTCTTGAGTGATGAAGATTTCGCAGTTGCACTTGCCCTTCAAACAGCTCAAAACACAGATATTCAAGAAGCATTTGCAAAACAAGACCGCGAGCGCCTGATCGAGTTAACATTACCCAGTTACGAAGAGCTTGATGCTCGCTTTGGTGTTCCCCAACACCAGTTCCATCTTCCGCCAGCAACATCCTTCCTGCGATTACACAATCTTGACAACTATGGTGACGATCTATCAACTTTTCGTTTTACTGTTTTACAAGCGAATAACGAAAACCGGGTTGTTTCAGGACTAGAGGTTGGACGCGGCGGCGTTGGTATTCGTGGCGTCGCTCCGATCAACTACGAAGGACAGCATGTTGGCACGGTAGAATTCGGGCTTAACGTCGACCAAACACTACTTGACACGCTCAAAAATGAATATGGCTACGACTTCCAATTAGGCATCAGCAAGGACGCTGCCGAGATCGCAACTCTTTCACCTCCCGAGGCTTTCTCTTCCATAAAAAGCGATCAAATATTCCTGCTAGCGACCACGCTCACAAATCCGTTTCTGGCAGACGAAAATAATTATATTCAAGCCTTAGCGGGCACACATGCGCTAACACACTTAACCATTGACAATAACGAATATGCTGTACACACAGTGCCTCTTGTCGACTTCTCAGGGAAAGTAGTAGGCACTCTCGATATCGTCTCCGATTATACAGCAATCGTTACACAACAACGCAATCAGATCATTCTCTCATTAGCCATTCTCATTGGCGCACTCTTGGTCATCGGGGCTGGCTTCTTTTTCATCGCCAATCAAACGCTACGCCCTATCGGTACACTGACTGCATCTGCAAATGCGATCGCTGCTGGTGACTTCACGAAAACCGCAAAGGTTGAAAGCGATGACGAGCTAGGTGTGCTTGCAACAACGTTCAATTCAATGGCGGCACAAATCGAAGAAAGTGTGAGAACACTCGAGGATCGTGTTGCTGAACGCACAAAAGCGCAGGAGACTGTTGCTGAAATTGCCACAACAACGGCTACGATTATTGATGCAGATGAAATGCTCACAAGAATGGTACATCTAACGCAGCGAGGCTTCGGTCTGTATCACGCGCATGTATTCACATACGATGCAAGCACAGAAAACCTACAGATTGTGGCATGTGGCTTTCAGGAAGGGGACCCAAATGAAGGCACACATGAAACGGGTGTTATTCCGCTAACGCAAGAGCGCTCCCTTGTAGCGCGCGCGGCTCGATCTCGCCAAGCGATCATCATCAATGACGTACGGAACGAAGAAGGCTGGCTTCCCAATCCATTACTGCCAGAAACACGTGCTGAAATGGCCGTTCCGCTGATTGTTGGTAACGAACTGCTCGGCGTACTCGACGTCCAATCGGAACATCTGGATGCCTTTAGCAAAGAAGATGCCAATATCCAGACAACGCTCGCATCACAAGTCGCCGTTGCTCTTAAAAACTCCACATCCTACGCAGAAAGTCTAATCAACGAGAAGCTTTTAGCAGATGCGCTGAAAATATCTCGCCTGGGCAACTGGACATATGATGTACATCAAGACATCTTCACCTTCAACGACCAGTTCTATGCAGTCTTTCGTACAACAGCAGAAGAAGCTGGCGGGTACGAATTAACATCTGCTGACTATGCCCAAAAATATGTACATCCCGAAGATGTCCCTATGGTTGGCGAATCAATTCAGGCTGCGATGGAATCGAAAGAGCGCATTTACACAGCCAACTTGGAGCATCGGGGCATTTTCCCCGATGGCACAACAGGCTATATCACAGTCAGCTTTACCGTAGAGCGAGATCAAGACGGGAACATAATCCGATGGTCAGGGGCGAACCAGGACATCACCGAACGCCGCAGTCTGGAAATTGAAGCGTCTATACGCGCGAAACAACAGACAACGATTAACACGATCTCGCAAAAAATCCAACAAACAGATACCATCGAAGAAGCCATGAAAATCGCAGCTCGAGAGCTCGGACGCGCCTTGGGCAGTCCCCAAACACTCGTTGCGCTTAACACCAGTGCGCTGACAGGTGATGATGAGGTCGTCAGCAATGTTGAAAACCCGGAAACACCTGAATTAACAGAAACAGGAGTTGAAAAATGACTCAACAAGACACATCATCTTCCGAAGAACATGTAAACAAAATTTACCGTATTGCTCAGCTCTCTCTTGGCGCTGCTTCAGTTGTCTTCCTGTCTATCTTATTCACCAGCATACAACAGGGTATCTGGCAACTGTATCTGACAGCCGCTATTACCGCAGCTCTTCCTATTGCAATCATTGTAGCCATGCGCACTATCCGAGCAGGGAAACTAGATACGGGCATTTGGATAATATTGATCGGCCTCTGGGGCGTTCTCCCCGTTGGCTCTCTTTTTATAAATGGTCTCAATATCATCAACGGGGCTTCCGTGATCGTCTTAACGATTACCTATTCCGCCCAAATGCTGGATAGAGATCAGGCTAGGCGTGCCAATATTTATGGTTTCTTCATTGGCATCGCAACCGCTCTCTTAAGTCTGATGTCGTTTAACTTCTCACTCATCATCCCACAAATCCAAACCATCGCCCCAGCAATGACAATCTTAACCGCTGTCACGACCATCTTTTTGGCCATCTGGTATTCCAGAGAAGGGATTGCCCAGTTATGGCGGTCTTCTATCCGCAACCGTCTGACAATCATCGTGGCTGCTACAGCCATCATCCCGGTACTATTAGTCAGTCTTATTCTCGGATTTAGCACCTACACACAGGTGAAAGGTGCACTTACGCAAGACACCTTCGATAAGCTGAGCGCGATAGAAAACATCAAACACACCCAACTAGTGAGCTTCTTTTCCGAGCATGAAACCGACATGATAGCCCTGGGTGAAACGACAGCCGCTCTCCGACAGGAAGCCATTGCTAAACTTGATGCGATTAACACCCTGAAAAAGGATGAGATATTGCGCACCTTTGAAGGTTGGGATAATGATATTCGCAGTGCTGCCACATCCAAAGTTGTGGAAGGTATTAGCGACTTGAGCATCGGCTTTCAAGAGATTGGTGGCACCCAAGTACGCAACCTCTATCTAGGAAAAGCTGAATTAGAAAATGCAAGAGACCAGAGCCTTTATAGCGCCGCCCATTTTGAAAAACACACCTTCCTTACAACATACATAAATAGCCGTGGATTTGAAGATGTCTACCTGATTGATGCGGCGGGGAATGTGATCTACAGCGTGCAAAAAGGTGAGGCTTTTGGCACTAATCTCATTTCTGGCCCCTATCGAGACAGCAACCTGGCAACGCTATACCAAAGTCTCATAAACGAAAAGGCAGGGCAATCATCTTGGGCAGATATGGCTTTATTTGATGGGGAATACGCCATGTTCATCGGCACGCCCATTTTCCAGAATTCCACCTTTGCAGGTGTTCTGGCCTATCAAATACCAATCGCGCAAATCGACTCCCTCGTGCAAAAGCGCACTGGCCTAACCGCATCAGCTGAAACCTATCTGGTTGGAAAAGTTAGCGATGGCATTCAACTGCGCAGCGATCGCATTATCAAAGAAGGTGCTGTTGGCGATCCAAAAATCGGCTTGGACGCAGACCGCGCTCTGGCAGGTGAAACAGACCATGAGTTCAAGATCGGCAGTACCGGAGACTACGAAATCAGTTCTTTTACCCCCTTAAATATCCATGGCTTAAACTGGGCCATTATCACAACCGGTAACGTGATTGAAATCTTTTCCCCACAAGTTTTTGGACGAGAAAAAGATTATTTCGGTACTCACGCAGACACTTATAATTATTACGACATCTTCCTGATCAGCTCAGATGGCTACATTTTTTACACATCAAAAAAGGCAGCTGATTACCAGACAAATATCCTCACAGGAAAGTATAGCAATACCAACCTGGCAGATCTGGTGCGCCAAATGGAAAAAGAAAAGCGATACGAGTTCGTAGATTTTGAACTCTACGCCCCATCTGGTGATGTGCCAGCAGCCTTCTTCGGCATTCCCCTACTCAACGAAAGTAATCAAAACGAAATTGATCTCTTCGTAGCAGCCCAGGTTCCTGTTGCTGAAATCAATGCGATCATGAATGAAGCAGATGGTCTTGGAGAAACCGGCGAATCCTATATCATCGGCGAAGATTTCCTTGGCCGCATGGACTCACGTTTCATCGCAGACTTCGGTGTAGAAACAACCGTCCTAAACCCGGATTTCGCAGTCAATACAGAAGCTGTCCGCGCAGCGCTTGCAGGCGAAACCGGACAAGGCACAATCATAGATTATCGTGGCATACCTGTATTGAGCACATGGAAACCCATCGTTATTCATGATCCAGACGCTGAGCACCCCCAAGGTCAGCTTTGGGCCGTTCTAACAGAAATCGACGAAACGGAAGCGCTCCAGTCAGTCAATCAACTGGCAACGGGTCTTGGACTAATCATCAGTCTGGCCGTACTTACACTAGGCGGCGCAGCTGTTTTCCTGGGAACACGTTTCGCAACCGGATTTGTAACCCCTATTATCGACCTGACAGATACCGCGACTCAAGTCGCCGCAGGCAACCTTGCCCTGCGGCTTGCTACCGATAGTCAAGATGAAATCGGTACCCTAACCAATACCTTCAACACCATGACCGCCCAACTTGAGGAAACCCTGGGCGGCCTGGAAGAGCGCGTTGCAGCCCGCACAAAAGACCTCGCAACCGTTGCAGATATCAGTACCGTTACAGCAACCATCAGTGACCCCTTCCAAATGCTCGTCAACACGGTGCAGCTAACCCAGCGCGGCTTCAATCTCTATCACGCTCACGTATTCACTTATGACAAAGAAAGCGACATCTTAGGCATCGTAGCTTGTGGCTACAAAAAAGGCGAAGAGCATGAAGGTACTCACGACACAACCACCATCCCAATTGGACAGGAACAATCCCTTGTAGCGCTTGCCGCTCGCACCAGGAAACCCGTTATCGTCAACGATGTACAAAACGAACCTGGCTGGCTGCCCAACCCACTCCTTCCTAAAACGCGTGCTGAGTTGGCTGTCCCAATGGTCGTCGGCGATGAACTCCTCGGCGTGCTGGACGTACAGTCAGAATATCTTGATGCCTTCACTGAAGAAGATGCGAATATTCAAATGACCCTCGCATCCCAGATTGCAACCGCGCTACAAAACACTCGCCGTTACTACGAAACACAAAAACGCGCAGAATTGGAATCACTTGTCAACGTGATCGGTCAACGCATCCAACGTACCACATCCATTGAAGATACATTACAAACAGCGATTCGTGAGCTGGGCACGGCCATTGGTGCAAAACGCGTAAAAGCCAGTATTCAATCGGCATCCACTGATACGCTTAGCGAACCCGTTGCCTCCTATTCGGAACAACCCCAAGACAACAATCAAGTAATTGAACCCGAAGATACGCCTGCTGAGTAAGCAATCAGGAGTTATAAAATGACTGAACACAATATCTTACCCACAAACGAAGATTTTTCTGTCGATAAAATGAACAAAGAAGCAGAAAACAGTGCTTTTCGAACAGGCATGATTATCTTTGGTGCATCCATCGTCACGATAGCCTACTCTCTTTTCACCGCATCCCAGATAGGTGCCTGGCAGATGTATTTCTTGGCAGGCATGACTGTAGTTATGGCAGTAGCAACATTCACAGCCATGCGTACCATTCGTACAGGAAATATCAAGGCCGGCGTTTGGATGATGATCATCGGCCTGTTCATTATGGCCCTTATAGTAACCTTGCTAATATCAAATATTGGCCTGACAGCAGGGCTTAGCACAGTCGTCTTTACTTTTATCATTGTCAATAAAACACTGCCTCCAAAAGATATCCGGCAAGCCCTGATTGCCAGCATCACTGTAGCGACTGTGGGAGTAATACTCAGTTCAATAAAACTGGAATACCGCTTATTGGTGCCAGAACTTCAAAACCTTTTCCTTGTAATTCTTGCCGCAGCCGTATTGCTGACAGGCTACTTCATTGCGCGTCAGGCATGGGCAGGCAGCTTGCGTAACAAACTGCAGGTTGCCTTTATTAGCGTGGTCGTCGTTTCCACAGGTGTGCTGGCTGTATTCGCAGCAAGCGTAACAAACAACATTCTTCAACAGAATTTAGAGCGTGAATTGTCATCGATAAGTCTTAGGCGCGCAATCAGCATCGGCGACCTGCTCAACGAACAGATCAACACCCTCATCACGCTATCACTGGATAATATTTTGCAACAAGCGGTAAAAAGGGAAAATCAAACTTACGAAGGCAGCGACGCAGTTGCCATTCAAGCAACACTTGATGCAAAGGATGCACAATGGCGCGCTGCAGATCAAGCAAATAATAACGCCGATCCCTTGGTACAGGAACGCTTGACCAGTGATGTTGCGCTGGATTTGCTTGAGTACAAAGAAAGCTTCCCGAACAACGCCGAGGTTTTCATTACTGACGTTTACGGCGGCTTGGCTGGAAGCACCGACCGCACATCTGACTACTATCAGGCTGATGAGGATTGGTGGCAGGCCGCATACAATAACGGAAAAGGTGCTGTGTTCATCGGTAACCCGGCATTCGACGAAAGTACAGGCCAGCTCGGTGTGCAAATTGCTTTGCCAATACACGATCAGGAGACAGGTGAACTTATAGGTGTTCTGAGAACAACTTATGTGATGACTGCGCTTAGAACAATTCTAGCGGCTAACATAGGTGAAACCGGACGTGCGGATCTATACATTCCAGGGGACACCGTCACTTACATCAATCAGACGGGCTTTGAAGAAGCTGAACCGGGCTTGCTTGAGCAATTACAAGCAGCGGGTCAGGGGAAGGTGGAACTGGTTTACGAAGGTTCGCTTAGCGTTATTACCCAAGCGCAAGTCTCCTCGCTGGAAAACAATGCAGATATTGAAAATCTGGACTGGACAGTAGTATTTCACCAAGATCGAGATGAAGTTTTCAAGCCAGTGAACGCACAAATCCAAAACTTCCTCATCATCATTCTTATTGTTATTGCTCTTGCAGCAGCAGCAGCTTTCGGCGTCTCAGGTTATCTGGTCAGACCTATTTCCGAGCTCACGCAGACAGCTGAGGAAGTATCTGCAGGCAATCTGGGAAGTCGCGCAGAAGTGACCACCACCGATGAGATCGGCACACTGGCGACAGCCTTCAACGCCATGACTTCTCAGCTCCAAAACACATTACAAGGTTTGGAGCAGCGTGTGGCAGATCGTACTCGGAACATCGAATTGGCAGCTGAAGTTGGCCGCTCGGTCTCGCAAGTGCGTGAATTACACACCATGCTAGAAGACGCCTGTGAGCTTATCCAGAATGAGTTTGATCTGTACTATGTGCAGGTGTACTTGACAAACCCAAGCTTGACCACCCTGGAATTAGAAGCTGGCACAGGGGAGGTTGGTATGCAATTGCTCGAACGCCGCCACAGCTTGCCACTCAGCGCCGCTTCAATCAATGGTCGCGCAGCCCTTGAAAGAAGCTCTGTCGTAATCCCCGATACCGCTCAAAGCACAACATTCCATAGCAACCCGCTCTTACCTGAGACACGCGGCGAGATGGCAGTCCCGCTTATCGTGGGTAGCAGAACTGTAGGCGTGCTCGATATGCAGAGCCGTGAACCGGATGTCTTGACGAACGAAATTCTCCCCGCCTTTGAAGCGCTCGCCGGTCAGTTAGCGGTTGCTATCCAAAACGCGAATCTGCTCGAAGAAGCGCAGCAAGCTCGGGCGGATGTCGAGGCGCAGGCTCGCCGTCAAATTCGTTCAGATTGGGCATCTCATCTGGATTCTATTCACAGGCCACAAAAAATTGGCTATCTCTTTGATCACGACACAGTAACATCCTTCGCTGAGTTGGAAGATGAGCATCTGCCAACTGAAGGAGAATCGCTTTCTGCGCCAATCGAATTAATTGGAGAAGAACTCGGCTCTCTGGTTGTAGAGTTGGATGAAGGCCAGCAAAACGAGCAAAATAGTGAACTAGTCGAGATTGTTGCCCGGCAAGTTGCCCAGCAAATCGAAAACCTGCGCTTGTTGGAAGAAGCTGAGCGCTATCGCCAAGAATCAGAAGAAACGGCACGCAGACAAACGCGCGAAGGCTGGCAGCGATATATCGCATCGCGCGATAAGGAAATGCTGAAATATTCATACGACCTCAATGAAGTTCGTCCAAACGCGAATGCCGAAAATGGTCAAGCAATGTTCACACTGCCCTTGCGAGCTCGTGACGAGGAAGTTGGCAGTTTGGCCGTTCAGGGGATAGCTCCAGAAGATGAAAATTCTATCCAATTGGTTAATACAATCGCCGAACGTCTCAGCGAGCACATTGAGGGGTTACGCCTCTTCGAGGAAACCAAACAAGGCCAACTTGAGCTTGATAAACGTGCCCAGCAACTTTCAACGGTAGCAAATATCAGTACCGCAACATCCACCATCCAGGACACCGAAGAAATGCTGGCAACCCTGGTGCACCTAACACAACGCGGTTTTGGTCTCTACCATGCGCATGTATTTACTTATCACGAAAACACAGATGATTTGCAAATTGTTGCCTGCGGTTACCGTGAAGGTGATGAACATGAAGGTACACATGGCACAGCGCCAATCCCGCTTTCTCAGGGACAATCACTCGTAGCCCGCGCAGGCCGTACTCGCAAACCTGTTATCGTCAACGATGTGCAAAACGAACCTGGCTGGCTACCAAACGCATTTCTGCCCGAAACACGCGCAGAACTCGCTGTCCCAATGATCGTTGGTGACCAATTGATGGGTGTGCTTGATATTCAATCAGAACATCTTAATGCCTTCACCGAGCAAGATGCGAACATCCAACTCACACTTGCTGCACAGGTCGCGATTGCGCTTCAAAACGCTTACTCCTTCGAAAATGCACAAAAACAAGCGGAACGCGAGACCATGTTGAACACTATCGGTCAGAAAATCCAAAGCGCAACATCTGTCGAAGCAGTGCTTCAGATCGCCGCGCGTGAACTTGGTCAAGCCCTTGGCGCTCCAATGACTATCGCTCAACTCAGCATCAAAGACCAAGAAGAAAACGACTAACTATCAGCGGTTCAGGAGAACTTGCTTATGGCTACCGATAAATCGAAAAAGACAAAAGCATCACCGCCTCCAAAAGACGGTGATGCCAAAAAAACAACTCAGAAGGGCAGCGAGATGCTGAAGAGAACCGAAAAACTCTTCGCTGATCTTGGCACCCTGGCAACCAATGAAGCACCTGCCGAAAGCAAAAAAGCAACCCAAAAGAAGGCTTCAAAAAAAACCGCATCATCTCCTGCAGAAACAGAAGAGATGAAGCTCAGGCAGGAGCTAGCCTTGCTGCGCGCTCGCATCCGCGAACTGGAAATGCACGACGAAGCTAAACCTAAAACTCGCTATGCCCCATCAATAATCTACGAAGACGAGAAAATCGGCTATGCTTTCGAAAAAGACACCCTTAATCCAATCAGAGGGACCAACCCTGATCGAAAACCAAAGAACCCCCTGCAGGCGCCGCTAACCTCCACTGGCACAACGATCGGAAACATGCTCCTGGATGCCGATGAAGATAAGCAGTGGCAACCCGAGGAAGAAGAGCTGCTCAAGAACGTTGCCCAGCAAGCCTCTCTCCAAATCCAGAGCTTGCGTCTCCTCTCTGCTGCCGAACGCGCCCGTCTTGAAGCTGAAGAAGCCACCCGTCGCTTCATGCACGAAAACTGGGATAATTATCTGGATGCGATCCACCAAAACGAAAAGATCGGATATGCCTACGACCAAGCCTCCGTAACCCCCTTCCTCGACGATACCGACCCCGATACTTATCAGGCTACCGTTAAAGTAATGGAAGAGCAAATCGGAAAATTAGCCGTTAAACACACTACCGATCAACCTCTCAACGACGACGAAAAGAAAATGGTCGCATCCGTTGCCGAACAGGTTGCCCAACAAGTCGAAAACATCCGCCTCCTGGCAGATGCCGCTCGTGCCCGTGCCGAGGCTGAGGAGGCCACCCGCCGCCTAACGCAAGAAAGTTGGCAAGAGTTTGCCGCCCGCAACCAAGATGAACAAATCCTAAGCTTTATCTACGACAACATACAAGTCTCCCCACTCAAAGACGGCAAACTCCCGGAAAATGTAAACTTTTCTGTCCCCATTGAAGTACGCGGGGCAAAGATCGGTGAACTAGCCGTTGCGGGTGAAGAAAAAATCAATCAAGAATCATTCAACCTCGCCCAGGAAATTGCCTCGCGCACCAGCCTGCATATTGAGAGTTTGCGCCTCCTCGAAGAAACTGAGCGTGGTCGTCAACAGCTCGACAAACGCGCAGCCGAGCTGGAAACAGTGGCCAAAGTGAGTACTGCTGCGGCGGCCATCCGTGAACCGGAATCGCTACTCCGCTCCGTTGTAGACCTCACAAATTACAGCTTTAAACTCTTCCACACCTCTGTTTTCCTGCTCGAAGAACTCGAAGATAACACAAAGATACTCAACCTCTTTGCCGCATCAGGAAGAATTGGGCAAAAACTGCTGGAGCAAGGTCTTAAGATAGATTTCAATCAAAAAAAATCGGTCGTCGCAAAAGCTGCCCGTGAGTTAGAAGCTATCGTAGTGACTGATACGGAAATCGATTCCTTTTTCCTTACCCACCCACAACTTCCCCAAACCCGTAGCGAGATGGCAATCCCAATGGTGGTTGCAGACAAGTTAATTGGCATCTTCGACGTACAATCGGAGAAACCCCATTATTTCACAGAAGAAGATATGCAAACCTACACCACGCTCGCATCACAAACTGCGGTAGCTTTGCAGAACGCACAGCTCTACGATGAACAAATTGCAACGGTATCACGCTTGCGTGAGCTTGATCACCTGAAATCATCATTCCTCGCCAATATGAGCCACGAACTCCGTACCCCGCTCAACTCAATCTCGGGTTTTACCCAAGTCATGCTCGAAGGCCTGGATGGTGATCTCACCAATGAGATGGAAGAAGATCTTGGGCTAATCGACAAGAATGCCAATCACCTGCTCAACCTGATCAACGAAGTACTCGACATGGCAAAGATCGAAGCAGGGCGTCTTTCAGTCACTGTCGAACCCACCAACCTTTACCAGATTTTGGAAGATGTCGTCAAATCCACCGCCCCATTGGCTCGTGGTAACAAGTTGAGCATGGAACTCGAAAACAAACTTGATCCCGAACAAATCATCATCATTGACGGTATGCGTATCCAACAGGTGATGATTAACTTAATCGGTAACTCGATGAAATTCACGAAAGACGGCGGCATCCATATCCACGCAGAACAAGTTGATGAGATTATTCGCATCGTCGTCCGAGACACAGGCATAGGCATCCCGCCTGATCAAACGGAGCTGATCTTTGAAGCCTTCAGTCAGGTAGACACATCCACAACCCGTAAAGTTGGTGGAACGGGCTTAGGCTTGCCTATTAGCAGACGTTTTGTTGAAATGCATAATGGGCGTCTCTGGGCAGAGAGCACCGGAGTATACGGCGAAGGCTCCGTCTTCACCCTTGAACTTCCGGTTATATTGCCTGAAACTGAAGAGTAGCGCTCACCCTAACAAAAAAACAATATTGCAAGTTCACCAACAAAAAAGATTGATATAATAACCGTATAAAACCAACTGGAGAGAAAGTATGCCTGCATACAACATCTTATACATTGAAGACAATCCTGACAACATGCGCCTGGTAAGAAGGGCATTGGAAGCAAAAGGCTATGTTGTTCACGGTGCAGTTAATGGTCTGGCAGGAATTCAAAAAGCACAGAGTCTGGAACCCCATCTCATCTTGCTTGACATTAACCTCCCTGATATTGACGGATATGAGGTTGCTCGCCGACTGCGACAACATCGCAGCAACACCTTACGCTACTGCCCCATCATTGCTATTACAGCTAATACCCTCAAAGGAGATGCTGCAAAAGCGCTGGACGCGGGTTGTGACGTCTACATGTCCAAACCGATCAATATTCGAGAACTGTGGGCACGTGTAGAAGCCTTCATGCCCGATGAAGCTTCTTAACCAGTGGTTCATAACCTCCAAAAAAATCTTCACACACCTGATAAGGTAAGGACCCCTACATGGCAACAATATTACTCATTGAGGATATTGCCGATAATGCGACTTTAGTAAAAAAAGCGGTACAAGCGAAAGGAATTGAATTTTTCTGGGCACCCAACGCAACTGAGGGGTTGAAAATGGCGCTAGAGATCCGACCAGACCTGATCCTGCTTGATCTCGGTCTCCCCGATGTGGACGGACAAACCCTCTCCACATGGATCAAAGACGAAAAAACCATCTGGGATATTCCCATCATCGTTATGACAGCCTGGCCGGAAACAACCGCACAACAAATGATCAGTGCCTATCAGCTTGATGGTTACATAGGCAAGCCATTTAACCTGAAGGCCTTCTGGGGAATCATCAACAAATTCATCCCAGAATAAAACAGTTATGGCATTAAAAATCACCCCAGCAGCAAAATTTACGGTTGACCAACTAACAAATTTCTACAATCAAACCCGCGTTGATTATCTGGTTCCAATGCCTATGAGCGTAGACGTAATGGGGGAATATATCCACGATTTTGATGTCGATCTCAACCTATCCCCGATAGTACACGATGCCGAAACAGGACAATTTCTTGGCTTAGGCATGCTCGGTGTTCGTGAAGACAAAACATGGGTCACACGCCTCGGCGTACTCCCCAACACGCGGCGTACCGGCGCTGGTAGCGCAGCGATGGATGCAATGCTTGAAGCCTCCCAGAGAATTGGCGCAAAAAAAGTCATTCTTGAAGTCATCAAAAACAACACTCCCGCGCAAACGCTCTTCAAAAAAAGTGGTTTCCGTCAAACAATCGAATTGCTCGTCCTTCGACGTGCTCCGTTAAGACCCCCCCTCAGCCCCGAAGGTGAGATCACTTGGCTTTACCGCAATGATGCTCTTGATGCCCTACGCTCTTATCCTCACCACCTCACATGGATAAACGCTATCGAATCAATGGAAAATGCCAGTATGTTTCAAGGTTTTTCTCTCGCAATGAAAAGCGGCGCTAAAGCGTGGATGGTTTACCGCCACAAAAAGCACTCCATCACCCACTTCGTCTTCCACACCGAGCGCGGAAACCCAGCTAAAATGGCACGCAACCTGCTCATTTACCTGCACCTCCAATATCATCGCATGGATGCCTACGCCGAAAACTTCTTCGCCGATGATCCCCATCTGCCCGCCTTCTTTGATCTCGGCTATTTCGAAGCTTTCCGCCGCATAGAAATGACCAACGAGAGCATCTAGGCAAAACTTCTTTCGACTTTCCAAGAGCAGATTTTCAAAAATCTGCTCTTTTCCTTTAAAAAGTGCCTTGCACCTGTATCTCACAAACTGCGAAGACATCTCATCCAACAAGTAGGTGCCATGCACTTAAAAACCCGCTCATTATCTTTGTCACAATCACTCAAGCAAAACGTCCACTTAAATGTGAAGAATTAATAAAATATGTCTCTTTTCTGTTACGATTGCATCTAAACAAACAAAATACTCATCCTTAATGGAGAAAACAATGAAAATCCTTATCAGTGCAACATCCGACTCAATTGACGCTCAATTTGATCCTCGCTTTGGGCGCGGCGGCTACTTTGTTTTTATCGACACCGAAACCGAAGCATGGACTGCCGAAGCCAATGCAGGCACCCTAGCCAGCGCAGGCGCAGGGATTCATGCCGCCCAGCAAGCCAGCAAAAACGAAGTAGATGCCGTCATCAGCGGACACTTTGGCCCCAAAGCCTTCGATGCCCTCACCGCCGCAGGGATCGAAATGTACGAAGCCAACGGTGGCACCGTCCGTGACGTGTTGGCAAAGTTCAAAGCCGGCGAACTGCCCAAAGGCGAAAAGGGCGAATCTGGACACAGTCACTAAAAAATCCAGCCCCTGAGCGGAGGGCTGAACGATAGAGAAGCCCGTAGTCGAAGGGCGGCATTACCAGAGAACGCCGTCCTTCGACTGCGCTCATCTTGTAGCTTGCCCTGAGCTTGGTCGAAGGGTCGCTCCGCTCTGGAACTAGATTATTATTCAAAACCTTATGAAAATAGCCATAGCCAGCGGGAAAGGCGGCACAGGCAAAACCACCGTAGCGATCAACTTGGCGCTCGCCCTTGAAGGCGAACCCATTCAGGTCATCGACTGCGACGTGGAAGAACCCAACGCCCACCTTTTCCTACATCCAACATTCAACGAGCAAAAAAGCGTCGATATTCTCATCCCCGAAGTGGATGAAGAGAGCTGCTCCTTCTGCGGCACATGTGCGGAAGTCTGCGAATTTCACGCCATTGCCGTTCTGGGCAAAAAAGTGCTCGTCTTCCCCGAACTCTGTCACGGCTGCGGGAGCTGTACCACCAACTGCCCTGAACATGCCATCCATGAAGTCCCCCGCCCGATGGGCACGCTCGAACGTGGCACAGCAGGGACGATCCAATTTGCACAAGGGCGCATGGACGTGGGTGAAGCGATGGCAGTCCCTGTCATCCACCAACTCAAAAAGTGGACACTGCCTGACCACACCGTCATCATCGACTCGCCGCCCGGAGCATCCTGCCCCGTCGTCGAAGCCTTGCGGGGTGCAGATTTCGTCCTGCTCGTCACCGAGCCCACGCCTTTTGGTCTGCACGATCTCAAGGGTGCGGTCGAAGTAACCCGTGAGATCGGCATCCCGCTTGGGGTTCTCATCAACAGGTCTGATGTCGGGGATGGATCGGTCGAGCACTGGTGCCAAGATAACGGTGTCCCAATCCTCATGCAAATCCCACTCGACAGACGGATCGCAGAATCCTATTCCAATGGTGTACCGATGGTGCAAGCCATCCCCGAATACAAAGAAAAATTCGTGGCGCTCTACCAATCCATTCAGGAGGCAGTCGCATGAAGCAAATTGTCGTTCTGAGCGGAAAAGGCGGCACGGGCAAAACCAGCATCA
Organism: Anaerolineales bacterium; assembly: GCA_050305405.1. Classification (GTDB taxonomy): domain Bacteria; phylum Chloroflexota; class Anaerolineae; order Anaerolineales; family Villigracilaceae; genus Desulfolinea. The sequence goes on from JBNLFG010000009.1 coordinate 143,346, forward strand.
CGGCGGCGTTTGCCGACCTTGCCGAAAACAAGGTGCTCGCCGATGTGGACGTGGACGCCTCGAACCTGGAGTTGGTGCTCACTCCCACGCAGCTCGAAGAAAATATTTTTATGGGCGGTAAACTCGCCGTCGTTGATCACGACACCTGCATCCACTGTAACCTATGCGAAGAAGCCTGCCGCTTCGACGCCATCACCCACCCCGAAGACGACTACCTCGTCGACGAGATCGCCTGCGATGGCTGCGTGGCGTGCGTTTATGTCTGTCCTGTCGATGCCATCCACATGGAGCCGCAGCACGCAGGCTGGTGGTATCGCTCCGACACCGACCGTGGACCACTCCTGCACGCCCAACTGCGCCCGGCGCAGGAAAACTCGGGGCGGCTGGTGACGCTCGTCAAGCAGCAGGCTCGCCTGCACGCCCTCGATCACGGGCAGGATTATGTGCTGGTGGATGGCCCGCCTGGGATCGGCTGCCCCGTTATCTCGGCGGCTTCAGGTGCGGATTTGGCGGTCATCGTCGTCGAACCGACCGTGGCGGGCGTACACGACCTCGACCGTGCGCTGGATACCGTTACCCATTTTCATGTCCCGGCGACAGTCATCGTCAACAAAGCCGACATCAACCCCGACAAAGTTGCCGAGATCCAAGCTTTCTGCAACGAAAAGGGACTGGAGCTGGTCGGCGAAATTCCTTTCAACACCGCCGTGACCTATGCCATGGTGCAGGGACAGCCCGTCACGCAATTTGCGCCCGAAAGCGACGTGAGCGTGGCGATGGTGAATGCCTGGCTGAAGGTCAAAGAATTGGCAGATGCGTTGCCTGATAAAAATTAATACAGTCTCTGAGCGGAGGGCTGAACGATAGAGAAGCCCGTAGTCGAAGAGCGACTTTGCAAATACCGTCCTTCGACTACGGTTTCGCTCCGCTACACCTCCGCTCAGGAACTGGTTGTATAGAGAAAATTATGCCAAACCCCGAAACCCTCAAAGACCAGATCACCGAAAAACTCAAAGACGTGATCGACCCCGAAACAGGCGTGGACGTGATCCGTATGCGCCTTGTCCTTGACCTTGATGCCGACGCCGAAGGCAACGTCTCGTACACCTTCCGCCCCTCCTCGCCCGTCTGCCCGATTGCGGTGACCCTCGCAATGGACATCAAATACGCCGTCGGCAGCGTGGATGGCGTTGAGAAGCAGAACATTGCCATCAAAGACTACGTCAACGCCGATGAGTTGAGCCAGTATTTGAGCATGATGCCTTAGAAACTGTTTAAAAAGTCTTGACTGTCAGCCAAACTACGGTAAAAGTTTCAGGTTATGCAGACCGAAAAACTTTGCCCGACAGATTTGACTGACAGCCAACGGAACAAAGATCGCCATAAGCATCCAACTGCTGCCAGTATAGACAGCCAAAGTGTAGAAGGCACCTTGGAATGTTTTAATGAAGGCTATATTTTGTGTAGGAGTTGTAATAAATAATCTAAACCGAAAGATCAGCAAGCCGAAGAGTTTCTGGGGAAATCAAATTCGCTGGTATCCGACTTATTTAGCGGAAGCAAGCCTAAATCCGCGTGCGAGACGCACTTTTCATCCACAAAACACATGGATTGCAATGTAAAACGTCATTTGTTTCCTTAAAAATAGTAGATTAGTCCCGTTTTTGCGTTGACGCCCCCTATCCCTGCGTGTATAATCACGGGTCGGTAAAATTGTATAGTGAAGGAGTAGGCTATGGCTGAAAATGAGATGACGCAAGCCAACGCGTTGGAACCAAAAACAAAATTAAAAGGAAAGATCGCTAAAATCACAATTGGTGGCGCAATTGTTGATCTTGGCATGGACCTCCCCGGTGTTATTCATATCTCCCAATTGCAAGAAGATCATCTAACACGTGTCGAAGACGCAATAGAGATTGGTCAAGAAGTAGACGTTTGGGTGCGTCGCGCAAAGAAAGACCGCATTGAACTGACAATGCTCGAACCTTTGGCTCTTGAATGGCGTGAAATGAAACCCGAAACGGTTGTTAAGGGCAATGTTGTGCGCTTGGAAAGCTACGGCGCCTTCGTTGAGATCGGTGCTGAACGCCCCGGTTTGGTACATGTGAGCGAAATCGCTCATGGGTATATCAAAGACCCGTCGCAGGTTGTGAAAGTTGGCGACGAAGTTGAAGTAATGATCCTTGAAGTTAATCGCCGCAAGAAACAGATCCGCTTGAGCATGAAAGCCGTTTTGCCTGAACCCGAAGAGGATTTCGATAAACCTCGCCGTGGTCGCGGTGGCAGCAGGAAAAAAGGCAAGAGTGTTGCTGCCATGATGGCAGAGATTGATGACGAGCCGAAAACTCCTGAGCACACCGCAATGGAAATGGCTTGGCAAGCAGCGCTTGATCGTGCTGATTCAGCAAAACGCGGCAATAAAAAAGCAGAAAAGAAAGAAGCCAGCCAAGAGCAGGAAGATATTCTCTCCCGCACTTTGGAACAACGCAAGTAGTCTTCTGTGACTAAAACAAAAAAGCCCTCTAGCGAGGGCTTTTTTGTTTTCTCCAGCGATTTTTATTAGCCAGCGATTTCTTTGATGTATTTCTCTTTATTCGCTGTGCGCGCAGGTTTACCACTGGATGTTTTAATAATCCACTTGGCAGGCACGATCTTGACATAACGCAAGGCGACCGCCGAATTGACGGTGACATATTTACGGACATCGTCCGCCAATTTGAGTTGGTCTGCTTCGCTGGACAGATCAGATTCGGCGACAACCACTACCTCTTCCGTCCCCCCCTGCTCATCGTAGATACCGAAAGCGACAGCCCGCCCGGCGTGGACACCGTCAACTTCATAGACAAGCATTTCAATATCCTGCGGGTAAATATTCTTCCCGCCGACGATAATCATCTCTTTTTTGCGACCGGAAACATAAAGCTCACCATCCGCAAAGTAACCATAATCACCGGTCAGATACCACTCGCCCCGAAAGGCTTTTTCGGTAATCCCCGGGCGGTTGTAATAGCCTGTCAGCATAGAATCGCTTTTCAGAGCAATTTCGCCGATGACACGTTCGGGGACGTCGTTGCCGTCGGGGTCAAGCACGCGCACGCTGGTGTTAGAAAGCGGCTTGCCGGAGGACATCATCTTCATCGCCACGGCCCCATCTTCGACGGGCTGCGCGATGCGCTTTTGCAAGAAAAGCTCGGCATCGATCTCATCGACAGCAGGCGGACGCGACAAGTCGCTTTGGGTCACACCAAAAGTGTTTTCCGCCATCGCATAAGAGGTCTGCAAGGCTTCGAGCTTCAGACCATAGCCCTTGAAGGCTTCGTAAAAAGCTTGGTGGCTTTCCCAGCGCACCGGCTCCGAGCAGTTGATGATTGCACGCCACGATGACAAATCCACGCCTTCGAGATGACGGTCACGGATTTTGCGTGCGCAGAAAACATAGGCGAAGTTCGGCAGCCAGGTCAGCGTACCTTTATACTCTGAAACAGATTGCATTAATCTGTACGGCGCGCGCACCCAGTCGAAGGGTGACATCAGCACAAGCGGAACGCCACGCAGCACGGGCAGCAGGAAGCTGGCGATGAGGCCCATGTCATGATAAAGCGGCAGCCAGGAGACGATAACATCCTTCTCCGTATCCAGTTGGATGGCGGTCCCGTATGCTTCTAGTTGATTCAAGATTGCCTGATGCGAAAGCGCGACTCCTTTTTGCAGGCCCGTCGTACCCGATGAGTGTTGCAAAAGAGCAATATCTTCCGGTAAATCTTTAGTCCCGCCGAGCAAGTTGAAATCCGGGGGCGATGCGTCGTCAATCTCATCTGAGACGATCACCGTGTGGACAGAGTCGCCTTCCTGCAAGGCATCCCGTACATTCGCTTCGAATTCAGGATAAGTAACGATAGCGACGGGTTTGGTGACTGAAATCAAAGAGGCTAAATCCGCACGATAACGCTCTGGAGAAAGTTTTTCGGTCAGAAAGGGCATGATCGAAGGAATCGCGCCGTGCAAAATAGCGCCCCAAAAGGCAAAGAGCAAGTCTGGCCCATGCTGGAGAATTAAAACGATGACTTCGTTGCGCTGAATACCTTGCACAGCATAATGCTGGGCGTAGGCATTCGCGCCGTCGAGCAGGGTTTTGTAGGTTAAGACTTGATCTTCTTCGCGGGCGTATTGCAACGTAATAGCGATCCGTTCAGGAGATTCTGTGTAGAATTTTTGGAGAATGTTTGAGAAGGTAGTCATTACTGACGAGATTGGATGAGCCCGGCAAGTGCTTCGAGGGTATCGAAAGTTTCAGCATTGAGTTCGGTATCTTCGATACGCACATCAAAGGTATCTTCAACAAAGAGCGCCAGATCCATCAGGCTGAAAGAGTCGATCAAGCCGCTGGAGATGAGAGCTTCGTCGGCAGCAATAGCGCGTCCGGGCTGTTTGAGAATTTCATCGGCGATGAAGTCTTTGAGGGTGGAAATCATTTCGGTCATTTTGTTCTCCATTTTACGAGTTTATTCTGTCACCCCACGTCGCACGGCGTCGAGGGCTTGAAGCGCGGTCAGATTGCGCCAAGGCCAGGCGTTTTCCATGCGAGCAGGGTCGTCAAAAAAGTTGCGAGCAAAGGTCAGGTGGAAGCCATCTTCGGTTAGACCTGCATTGGGTAAGGGTTGGACAGCCTTCCAGAAATTCCACAAGGGAATGTCATATTCGTAGGCAACGTGCGCAATGGCACGATTGATGCCATTATCACCTTCAAGATCGTCCGCTTTGGTCGCCAAAATGGGGACAACCCCTTCATCAATAGCGTGCTCAACTATTTTTTTTAGGTAGGCTTCGTATTCTTCGGCAGGTTTATTAGCCCACCATTCTTCAAGGCTAATGAACACAAAGCTAGGATTGTTCACACGAATCTCACAGGCAATTGGCGATTCGTTCGACTCACAAGCCTCCTTATCTGCGCGGAGAGGGGAGAGTATGGCGGCAACGTTGAAACCACCCTTCACCGCGAGGCTTTCACGAGAGAAGGAGCCTTCAAAATAATCAATCGTTTCTTGCAAATACGCGTATTCTGTGCCAAGACTAAATTCGTCGGGATTCTCAAACACACCCAAAAAGCGCGAGGTCACATTCTGACAGTCGCCGATTTTCGAGAAAACATACGGATCATTACCCATTTCCTGTCCACGTTGGTAGATGGCACGAGCTGTATTGCTCACTTCCGGGACGATTGGCATTTCCATCCAGGCATCGGGCGCTTGGGTTGGGCGAACAGTGGGGATAGCGGTCGGCGTTTCTTCTTCACGGACAGGTGTTTCACTCGCAGGCTCTTCTTGTTGAACGGAGACCACCTCTTCGATTGTTTCGGCATCCGCAACTTGTGAAGATTCCACAGAGGCTGGAGATGGCGAACACGCGGAAAGAAAGACCAACAGGCTTAACAATAAAATTATATTCTTACGCATAAAAAAACTCTCTTTAACTGGATTTTGAGCGGCAGGGATTATATCGCAAAAGGAACTTATTCCACCAACTCGCTCAGGATCACATCGGCAATACGCTCCACGAGCATCGTTTCACCTGTAACGGTTAAATGAACTGCGCTATTCGTGAACTCATTCATCGGAACAATGTCCCAGAAATCGTAATAGCGCCAATCGTTTGCCACACTCTTCTCAATAAGCAGAGTACGATATTGGTCATACGCCCAACGTGGGTAGAAGAAATTGTAGCGAATATCGCTATTCTCACCATTCGAGATCAAGATCGGCTCGTTAACAAAAACAAGCGGGGTCTCATCTGCCATCTGAAAAGCTGCATCTAAAACATCCGTCGATAATTGATTAACGGGCAGTTCCGGCGGTGCCCAGTCGTGGAAATTATCATCCTGCTCAAAGTCAATCTGGGCTGATTCATAGCTATCAGGGTAAAACTGGTCTACGCCTGTAATCCCCCACATCACGCCGTAAACCTGCAAGCGATACCAATCGGCGAGGGCACGGCGACGACCTACCAGCGTGGTATCCCAAAAATCGGAGCGGATTAACGCATCGCTGTTTAGGTCGAGATTCAGATCGTAGGCGGTAGCAAGTCGCTCTACACGAGCGGAATTATGTGAAACCAGCGGCGCGGTTAACTGCTTATCTGCCGGGAAAGATTCCAACGTCAGCATCCAGATAATCAAATCCGGTTCATATTGCAATGCCTGCTCGAAAACCAAAAGGTCTTTCGTCAACGAGATCGTGGGATAACCGAGGTTGTAAACTTCTATCTCACGCCCATCGGCTGCTTTCAGACCCAGCGTGTTCAGTTGCCCGGACAAGGTTTCTTCGGGGCGCAGCAAAGTCCCCCAAACTGATGAATCGCCAACAATAATCACGCGATATTCATCATCTGCTTTGGGTTTGGAAACACGATGCGCAGCAAACATGGCATCAATATCAAAAAGACTCAAATTATAGGCTTTGGTCGGGTTTTCGCCGAAAGGCAAGCGCTCACGTCCGGGCACAAGATGGTTATAAACGGAAGTCGTAAATCCTGCATTTGGCGAAATTGCCACAAACACAAAATTGACAATCGCAAAAAGTAGCGCAGCTTTTGCCAACAGACGCCAAAGATTGATCTTTTCAGTCATTATGCCACCCCCACAAGACGCAGAATAAATTGCCAACCGAGTGCAGGATCGGGCAGAACGAACCAGACCCAGCCGAGCGCGACAAAGTGGAAGGTCAGCAGCGTGCCGCCGATGGAAAGTGCCCGCTGCGCGCGTGGACTTGGGCTTGCTTCCGCCAAACGAGGTTTGATCCAGCCCGACCAGCGATTCTGCAAAAAGAGACCAAAACCGTGCCACAGCCCCCACAATACAAAGCTCCACGTCACGCCGTGCCACAGACCGATCAAGGTCATCGTGGCAAGCTGGGAGATGAGCACCATCACCCCGGCGGAGAGTTTACGTTTTGAACGCAAGGCACGTGCAAAAGGATTGAAGAAATAAGCGCGGAACCATTGCGTGAGGGTCATGTGCCAGTTATTCCAGAACAAGGTCAGATTAGATTGGCGATAAGGTTGTTTGAAGTTTTCGGGTAAGGTAATGCCGACAAATTGTCCCAATCCAATTGCTATATCGGTGTAGCCGCTAAAGTCAAAGAAGATTTGGAAGGCGTAGACGTAAAGCAATATCCACGCGCCAAAAGTAGTTTGCGCTTGTGTTGCGCTGAGGGGATTGAGCGCGATCATCGCTAATGTGTCGGCAACGACAAACTTCTTGAAAAGACCGATCACCAAACGCTGGCCGCCAACCAGCGCATCATCGTTAAACGAGTTTTTCGGTTGGCGCAACCCCTTGATAAAACGTTCAATACGCTCAATCGGCCCGACGGAAAATGTTGGAAAGAAGATGACATAAGTGACATATTCGCCGAGGGTCACATCTGGCAGGCGGCCGGACTGACGATCACGAATAGTATGCAGCAAACGGAAGGCCAGATAAGAATAACCGAGCCAGTGAATATCCAGCGCAGAGGCAAGATCAGTGTTTTGTCCAATAAAACTGCGCCAAGCGCGGCTTGCCAGAAGAGATAGCACCGGGGTTTTCAGGATGATGAAAAAGAACAGGAGAATGCCGAAGCCTGTCCACAGGGCGGCATTGGAGAAAATCTTCTTCTGGCGAATAAGGAGGAAAGAGGAAAGAAGAAAGAGGGCCAGGACAAATAAGGTTTGGGGCAATGCCGGGGGACGGGCGGGGAGCAGAATCTGATCAAGACCGAGATAGCGTGTGGTAGCAAGAAGCAAGATCAGGGCAAGGATGATCCCGCCAGAGATCATGCTCTCGCGCTGACGACGCATCTCCGGCGCGGCCGTCAATGCCCAAGCAAGAGCGGTAATCCCAACCGAAAAGGTCGGCAGGAAAAAATCAAGATAGCGCAACGGCAGCGCAGGCTGTAACCAATAAACAGCAAGCACGCTTGCTACCAGAAGCAAATTAACACGCTGAAATTTGCGTGTTAACCAGCCCAACAAGAGGGCAAAGGCGGTGAAGATCAGTATCTGGGAAATCGTCATTAGAAGCCCTGATAGATCCAGGTTGGGGTACTATCCGTTGTTGCGATCAAAACCGCGACCGCGATAAGGGTCAGAAGGAGCGCCCACAGATTTTCTTTTGAGAGAAGTTTTTCTTTCATTTTGCCCTCACCCTCCGCCCTCTCCCAAAGGTAGAGGGGACTATTCTCCCCTTTTTATGGGAAGCTAGAGGGGGTCTTTTCGATTAACGATAGCCGCAGAAAAGCCAATCTCCGCCCTGATCGAGGACTTGATAGGTCTGGCCGGAAAGATCAAGGTACTGGTCTTCACCATCGTAAGACATCACGATTTGACCTGTGCAGGTGACAAGCGCCATATCGCCTTCTGTACCGGTTTGCTCGCAGGTGAAGCCATCGAGCGAGGCATCAACAGCCTGGAAAGAATCAACTTCCATTTGAGCATCAAACTCCCAATCAGCACAAGACAGGGCTACAGCGCGATCCATATCACCACTGACCAGAGCCTGATAATAATCCTGCACGCTTTGCGCAGCGAGATCGGCAGAAGCGCAGGCGCTCAACACAAGCAATAGCGCCATCCCCAAAACAAAAACAAGCGTAATTCGACGCATAATCTTTCTCCTTTTACTTTTTCTGTTGTCGTAAATAGGCTTCCATAAAGCCATCCAGATCACCATCCAGCACGGCCTGGGTGTTGCCCATCTCAAAATCGCTGCGATGGTCTTTGACCAACTGATAGGGATGCAAGACATACGACCGGATCTGACTACCCCACTCGGCTTTGGTATATTCGCCGCGTAAGTCATCCAACTCTTCTTTTTGCTCGGCTTCCTTCATTTCAACCAAACGTGCCTTGAGCACCTTGAGCGCATTCTCACGATTTTGAAGTTGTGAGCGCTCATTCTGACAGGTGACCACGATCCCGGTCGGGATGTGGGTCATGCGCACGGCGGTCGAGTTTTTCTGCACGCTCTGTCCACCTGCGCCGGATGATTTATACACATCGATACGCAAATCTTTAGCGTTAATCTCGATGTCAATATCATCGCCGATCTGGGGTAAGATCTCGACCAACGCGAAGGAGGTATGGCGGCGATGCGCCGCATCAAAAGGCGACAAACGCACGAGACGATGTGTCCCCTTCTCAGAGCGTAGGTAGCCAAAAGCATAACGCCCGGAAATAGACAAGGTCACACTTTTGATACCCGCTTCTTCACCGACGGTCAGATCAAGCACTTCCACATCGAAGCCGCGTCGTTCCGCCCAGCGTAAATACATGCGTTGAAGCATCTCTGCCCAATCCTGCGAATCGGTACCGCCTGCACCTGCATGAATCGCCAAAAGCGCATCTTCCGCATCATACTTACCAGAAAGCATGGTGCGAAAAGCACGTTTATCAAGGTCTTTCTCCAAAGCATCTGTTTCTTTTTCAAGCTCCCCCAGAAAACTCTCATCATCCATCTCTGCCAACTCTAGCAAGTCGTTGAGACGTTTCTGAAAGTCCTTCCATGAATCGCTTTCTTCCTGCAAGGTGTTAACAGTTTTCATCACCTTTTTGGCATGATTTGAGTCATTCCAAAAATCAGGCGCAGCGACTTCTTTTTGTAATTCCTTTAGCTTCACTTCCTTTGAAGCTAAGTCAAAGACGCTCCATAAGCTGTAGGCTGAGTTCTTCTGCTGCTTTCAAACGTCCTAAAATTTCTTGCATGAGATTACTCCATGAAACGCAAAACGTAAAACGTGAACAACATTGTCACGCATCATGTTTCACGTTTTAGTTTTTAGAATGCCGCCAAAATGCCGTCAATAAAGGCATCGGGGTCAAATATTGTCAAATCTTCCACGGTTTCGCCCAAACCTGCAAAGAGGATCGGTAATCCCAACTCTCGGCGGATGGCAAAAACCATTCCCCCGCGAGCGGATGAATCTAGCTTGGTCAGGATCACCCCCGTCACACCGACCGCTTCCTTAAAAGAGCGAGCCTGTTGCAGCGCGTTTTGTCCGGTCGTCGTATCCATCACCAGCCAAACGGCATGTGGCGCACCAGGATGCGCCTTGCCAACCACACGTTCCACCTTTTTGAGTTCTTCCATCAAATTGAAGCGCGTATGTAAACGACCTGCCGTATCAACCAGGATGATATCTGCGCCGCGCGCGACTCCCGCCTGAACCGTATTATATGCCACGGCGCCGGGATCACTCTCCGGGGGGCCTGCTACCACGTCAATGGACAATCTCTCGCCCCAAACTTGTAGCTGCTCAACTGCCGCAGCCCGAAAGGTGTCTGCAGCCCCAAAGATGACCTTCTTCCCTTGAGCCTGGTAACGCGCTCCCAGCTTCGCTGCGGATGTCGTTTTCCCGGAACCATTCACGCCCACGAGCAAAATCACGCTCGGCACGGATTCTGCCAAAGGCGCATCCTGTCCATCGCCGAGGCGGGAGCGGAGTTCCGCGCGGAGCGCAGACTTAAGCTCATCGGAGCGTAGCAAGCCCTTCTCACGAACGTGACGTTGCAAGGCTTCAATAATATCGACTGTGGTCTCAATCCCTAAATCAGCCTGGATGAGGAGGGCTTCCAAATCATCCCAGGTTTCATCTGTGATTTCAGTTGCGCCAAGTAGGCTGGCAACGCGCCCAAAAGCAGATTTACTGGTCTTGGCGAGGCCTTCTCGCCAGCGTGAAAGTGTGTCAGTCATAACGCGCGATTATAACATAGCGATTTATGTTATACTGCTGGCAATCCTTTAAGGTTGAGGCCTATTTTAATGGCAGATTCAATTACAAACGTAGAAGTCAACTGGCAAGAAGACAATCTTTTTCTTGCTGAGAATGAAAATGGCGGTCAAGCCTATTTGGGTGGTGAGCATATTCGCCCGATGCAGATGATACTAGCCTCTTTGGCGGGTTGCAGCGGTGTTGATGTTGTGAATATACTAAAGAAAAAGCGCGTCAACTTTAGCGATCTGCAAATCAAGGTGAGCGGCAAACGCGCCGAGACACACCCCAAAGTCTATACAGATATTCATGTCACTTACTTAATCTGGGGAGAAGATATTAAAGAAAAAGATGTAGAACAGGCTATTGAACTCTCGGAAGAGAAATACTGCTCAGTAAGCGCGATGCTTAAGTCAAGCGCGACAATCCACTCTGACTATCAAATCCTCGCCCTGGGCGAGAAAAATATATAAATTTGGAGCTTTTTATGATCTCAGAACCTATTCACGTCACCGATGCAGCTTTTGAAAAATCTGTCATGCAATCTGAATTACCAGTTATTGTAGATTTCTGGGCACCGTGGTGTGCACCCTGCCGTATGGTGGCACCCATTTTAGATAAACTGGCAACAGAATATGCTGGCAAAGTCCTTATCGCCAAAGTCAACACCGATGAAGACCCACAATGGGCGCAGAAATTTGGCGTTCAGGGCATCCCGACAATGCTCTTTGTGGCAAAGGGCAAAGTTGTCCACCGTCAAGTTGGCGCATTACCTGAACCGATGCTACGTCAAACTGTCAATCAATTTCTTGAAGTTGCTGAGTAATTAATCCGAGGTGAGGGAGGTCGCCATGAAAAAGTTTTTCCTTGTAGCAGTGATCGTGCTCTTTGGCATAAGCGCCTGCGTTCCTGGACTCTTGGGCGGAGGCGCAGAAGAAGCACCCGCTGCCGAAGCAGTCGATATCGCTGCGACGGTAGACGCTGAATCCAGCACACAAGCCGTACAAACCTTAGCTGCGCTTGCTACACCAACAATGGAACCGCCAACACCCACAGAAGAGTTACCTGCTACCGCTACTGAAACACTTGCTCCAACCGAGGAAGTGACCACGACCATCACCGAAACAGAGAATGCTACTACCGCTGACGAAACCGCTACTGAAACGCTAGACGATGCCTCTGCTGATGCTGCGACAGAAACAACGGCTACCCCAACAGAGACCAGCACCCCTGCCATCACCGCGACCAGCGTCTATCCATCACCGACTTCACCAATCGCCATCAACCTACCACCGGAATCATTGGTGCCACGCCATAGAATCGAAGTAAGAAATAAGACCAAGGGTCCCGTTTATATTTCCCTTCAAGGAACTAGCGAAGGTGGCTACAAGCCAATCATCGAGTATGATATTGCGCGTTTCGCGACCGTAAAGTTTGAAGTCCCCGAAGGTTATTACATGGTTGTCGTATATGTTGGCAAAGATCCTATGATCGGCTATACGGTTGTAAATGGACACAATCAAGTTTCGATCACTATCAATCGAGATGAGATCAAAATCGAAAAATAAATTCTTAGAAGAAGAGAAAGTAACTATGAAAAAAATATTACTGCTATTAACTGCGTTGAGCCTATTTTTAGGCGCATGCGGTGCAATTGCCCCGACAGAGGAGCCAACCCCTGCATTAACGGGTGAAGACATTCAGGAAACAGCGGTTGCGATGGCGTGGACAATGGCCGCACAAACCATAGAAGCCATGCCCACAGAAACTTTCACCCCCCTTCCCCCAACGCCGACCTTTACGCCCGTCTTTACCGCTACACCGATTTTCACAGCGACACCCTTCGCAACACAGACCCCACTCCCTTCAGCAACACCAGAAGGAGATGTGTGTAACAAAATTCTCAGCGGGTGGGAAGGTAAAGAAAGCAAAGTCCTCGTCATAAATGAAACCAAACACCCAGTAGGCGTTTCCCTTTTCTTATACCAAAGCTCGCGTGGATATTGCGGCTATCTCTCAGCAACCATCGACAAAAAAGGCAGCACGACCTTTACGATCCCAATCGGCTATTACAGCGTATCTGTCTGGGCACAGGACGGGTCAAGTTATAGCAAATGGCTAGACCTAACAGGCATCTTAAACCCGGATAAGCACACACTTTATATTAGAGACGACAAATTAAAATTCGTCACCCCCTAGCGCAAGCCATAAAGAAAAAAGCCTCCCACATGGGAGGCTTTTTTCTTGAAATGAGTATACTTATTTCTTACCGAACAACCCGCCAAGCATATCAGCAGCAGAACCGCCTTCTCCATCAAGCAACGCGTCAATCTGACTACCAACAGCAGACGGCAACTTGCTCTTCACAAAATCGAGCACCAGATCAACTGCAACAGCAGCCTGTTCTTTATCCAAACCGGTTTTCTCAGCCACCAAAGCAACTAATTCTTCCATCTTTTCTCCTTTATAAGAAACTTACCTGAAACAACAAAGTCATTGTATCATCCCCACAAAAACCACATAACCTGAGCAACAATCAAACCGAGCAAAACGCCGCCAATTGCTTCCAAGGGTGTATGTCCAAGCACTTCGCGCAATTTTTTCTCAGCTTCAAAGTGACCACTGATGAATTCACCGATCAGCATATTAATCTTTTCGGCATGTAAGCCCGCCTGCCGACGGACCCCCGTCGCATCATAGATCACGATCATCGTGATTGAAAAAGCAACGGCAAAAATGGGAGAATCAAAGCCGATAAATAAACCGGCGCCATACGTAAGACCAACCATCAAGGCAGAATGTGAGCTAGGCATCCCGCCCGAGCTGAGCAGTAGCGTCCAGTTAACCTTCTTTGTGCGAAAATATTCAATTGGCACTTTGAAAATTTGCGCCAACCCCCAGGCAATCACCGAACTCAGAAAAACGGGGTTCTGAAAAATATCAAGCGGGTTATTCATCCGCCGCCTCTAGTGCATCATCCGAGAGCTGGCGCACGCGCAACTCCGCTTCTTCGAGCAGTTGCGTGCAGCGTTTATTCAAATCTTGTCCGCGCTCGAAAAGCGCCATTGACTTTTCAAGCGTGTGCTCTTCATTTTCAAGCGCCGCAACAATCGCTTCCAATTCGGCAAAGGCTTCTTCGTAGCCCAGTTCTTCAATTTTTTTCTCAGTCATAATTGCTCCACTACAAAATTTTTGCGTCAAGATTACCATCTTTTACGCGGATATGGATGAGGTCATCTTTCGCGACATCGCCTGTTCCTGCGACTAGCCTCCCATCGCTTTGACGGGTGACGATAGCGTAGCCACGCGCCAGGACTTTGGCCGGGTTCAGCGCAACGAGACGGTGATTCAGCCCGAGCAACTTCTCCCGCAACATGTCCTGACGATGAGCTTGTCCGGCATTGAGACGCTGATTCAGCCCATCGATAGTTTGCGTATCGCGCTGGATGCGGCGCAGGGGCGAGACATAGCCCAAACGCTGATGCAGATCGTCCACGCTGATAAAGGCTCGATCAAGAATACTGCTAATATGCACATTGAGTTGATCGGCATAGTAACTATTTGCACCTTGTAACTCGGCAACCGTGATCGGGGTGGCAAGTTCGGCAGCCGCTGTTGGGGTCGCAGCCCGCAAATCGGCGGCGAAGTCGCAGAGGGTGAAGTCAGTTTCGTGTCCAACCCCCGAGATGACGGGGATGGGATAGGCTGCCACCGCGCGCGCGACACGCTCATCGTTGAAGGCCCACAAATCTTCGATAGAGCCGCCGCCGCGTCCAAGCAATAGCACGTCGAGGTCGGGAGCGATACGGCGTAGCGCATCCATAGCGGCAACAATTTTGGGCGGGGCGGCATCCCCTTGCACCATCGTCGGCGCAAGGACAACTTCCGCAAGCGGCATCCGACGTTGCAGGGTGTTGAGCATATCACGCAAGGCTGCCCCCGTCGCCGAGGTGACGATGCCGATCTTTTTCGGCAAATTCGGGACGGGGCGTTTGGCGTCGGGGTCAAAAAGTCCTTCGGCTTCGAGTAGGGCTTTCAGGCGTTGAAATTCCTGATAAAGCATCCCTTCGCCAACCGGACGAATCTCATCGGCGTAAAGCTGATACTGCCCGCTGACATCATAGATATTAATGTAGCCGTGCGCTTCGATCTCCATGCCATCGCGCAGATCGAGGGCGAGACGGGCTGCACTGCTGCGCCACATCACTGATTTGACGGCGGCGCCGCTATCTTTGAGCGTGAAGTAGATATGTCCGGAGCGCGGGCGCGAAAGGTTGGAAATTTCGCCCTTGACCCAGACATCACGCAACATTTCGTCAGACTCAAAGAGTTCACGAAGATAGGCGGTCAGGCTGGTAACTGTCCAGCGTGGGGAGGAAAAGAGGGAGGGTTGGTTCATCTTATCGAGGATACTTGATGTTTTTATATGTTGCAAGGTGTAGGGGCGAACCGATGTGTTCGCCCAATTTTTCCTACAAAAGGGGCAGACACGCGTGTCTGCCCCTACATCCCGTTTTCTGCTACAATCTGGCTGTTACTCTCTATTCTCAACTACCTACTCCCCATTATCAATTATGAACTATCTTTGGTCTCCCTGGCGCATGAAATATATTA
Organism: Anaerolineales bacterium; assembly: GCA_050305405.1. Taxonomy (GTDB): domain Bacteria; phylum Chloroflexota; class Anaerolineae; order Anaerolineales; family Villigracilaceae; genus Desulfolinea. The sequence continues at coordinate 158,702 of JBNLFG010000009.1, forward strand.
AAGCAAATCAAAAAGAAGAGGGCTGTGTCTTTTGCAAAGTACAGGACATGCCCGACAACGAGGAAAATCTGATCGTTTTTCGTGGCGAATTTTCCTTTGTGATTATGAACCGTTTCCCCTACACGAGCGGACATGTACTTGTTATTCCCTATGCGCATGAGAATAATCTCGAAGTTCTGGATGTGGCAACGCGTACCGAGATGATGGAATTGGTCACCAAAACGATGACCGTTTTGCGCGGCATCTACAATCCACAGGGCTTTAATTTCGGTGCAAATATCGGCTCGGCCGCTGGGGCAGGAATCGCCCCGCATGTCCACTTACATATCGTCCCACGCTGGGAAGGCGACACGAACTTCATGTCATCGCTCGGCGAAACGCGCGTTCTGCCCGAAGCGCTGGGAGAGACCTATCGGCGGGTGCGCGATGGCTGGGAAAACGTCTAATTTATTAGCTCTTGTTACGAAAAAGATGCCTTTGGCAGACTTTGGGCTTTCCCTTATCCTAACATCTTCCTTTGGGGAAATGTTAGGACAAGAGAAAACGACAGCCTATTATTCATCGCTTCGTAACACCAACACAAACTGACAAATTATGAAAAAAATAATCCTTATTGGTAGCACACTTGTCTTTTTACTTTCCGGTTGCAAAAATGCTTTACCGGAACCAACACCTACGCCCACAAGCGAAGCACAAAAAAAACAAGTAGAAGCAATGGCGGAAGAAATCGTTTCCACCCCCACAGCGACAGAAGCACCCGCACCTATTCTGCAACCAACACTTCCCGCAGTCACCTACGGCCCCAGCGCCGAAGATTTTCCAGAGGGCATCAATCCTCTAACGGGCTTACCTGTTCCCGACCCCGCTCAACTGCTTGAGCCAGCGCTCCTCGTCTCCATACCCCACTTTCCCGCCGTGGCACGTCCGCAGGCGGGCATTTCCTTCGCGCCCTGGGTTTTCGAGTTTCTGATCGCAGAAGGCACATCCCGTTTTCTGGCAACTTTTTATGGGCAAATCCCCTATCAGGAAACACCCGTCGTCGGCGATTGCGAAGTACGTATGGAGCCTTTCGTCCAAACCGATCTCGTTCTGGGTAATTTCATCTGGCTCGATAAAAACGAAAATGGCATCCAGGATGTCGATGAGCGTGGTGTGGGCGGAGTTTGCGTCAGACTTTTGGATGCCAAGGGGAATATCCTTAGGGAAACCAGCAGCGATTCGAACGGTTATTACGGATTCAACGTCAGCGCAGGGATGGACGTACATATCGAAGTTGTGCTGCCGCCAGATATGACCTTCACCCTTCAGGATGTGGGATTTGACGATCAGGATAGCGACATCAACCCTGAGACGGGACGCTCAACGGTATCCAGCATCAGGGCAGACGAACGCAATCTTGACGTGGGCCTGCTTCCGTCCAAGGACGTTTTCGCGAAGAATGACGAGGTCGAACCTACCTTCGGCGAGCAGGTTGGTCCCGTTCGTTCGGGACGGCTGGTCTACATCCCCATCCACGAGTTTTTCCAATATAGCTGCCTGATCTACGCGGGCGCAACCTGGCAAATCGAAGATCTGCTGCCACGCTGTTCGATGGTCTACGGCGTCGGCGATGGGGCTGGCGGTTTCCTTGAAATTGAGCGCATGAAACGTATCTCGGCAGAAAATGCCAAAGGGCTGCACAGCAATTTCAACTACGCCAGCAATCTCTTCTCCGAGATTCCGCCTGAAGGCGGTGTGCCCGCCACAGAACTGGATATTTACACATCCCTGATGAATCAATCGAAATGGGTCTACGATCCGCTTCATCAAAGCTACCTGCGCTATGTCGATGATGTCAGTGAAACCCCAACTTTTCATCCCGAAATCGACCGTCTGACCGGGCGCGAGCTACTCTTCGAGAACGTGATCCTGCTCGAAGCCGAGCATGATGTTTGGGCACCGCGCATTATCGAAATGCATCTGGAGCAAGGCTTGGCAGGCAAGGCCACCCTTTTCCGTGACGGGCAGAAATTCGACATCCAATGGGATACGCGCGCAACCGACTACGAGCAAAGCAGCGGCAAACGCAACCCGATCCGCTTTACAGACAAGGACGGCGCTCCCGTTGCCCTGCGCCCCGGGCATACGTGGATATTCATCATCACGCCCTACAGCGTATTTGAAGAAAAAGACGCTGCGATTTGGAAATTACGCATCTACTCACCGGAGGGAGCGGGCGAGTATTAGCGTATTGAGATGAAGAAGAAATTCTTTTTATTTACTCTTGTACTCCTTCTTTTGGGTTGCACGCCAAATACGCCAACAGAAACTCCGCTGGCAATCTCTACAACCACGTCAGCCGCCCAAAGCCAAACTCCCAGCCCCTCCCCCACGGCGACGATCACGTTCACACCCCAACCACGCCTACCTACGCGGGATTATGGCATCGAACTCGAAGCCTTCCCCGAAAACTACAATCCGCTGACCGCGTTGGAAGTCTCTGACCCGGCACTGCTCGATCTGCCCGCTGTGCTGATCTCGATCAGCAATATTCCTAATACCGCACGTCCGCAGGCGGGCGTTGGCACCGCTTCGTGGATTTTTGAGTATTACATCGGCGAAGCCAGCACGCGCTTTTTGGGCGTTTTTTACGGCGAGTATCCACGCCGTGTGGCGAACGTGACAGGCGGCTGCCCCATCAACAAAGAGATTTTCGTTCCCAACGACCTTTGGGTTGGTGACCGCGTTTGGCTCGACGAGAACACAGACGGTATCCAAAATGACTGGGAACTTGGCATCAGCGGCATCTGCGTAAACCTCTACATGGACGGCGAGTTGCTCGCCAGCACCTCCACGAACAGCAACGGCTACTACGCCTTCAATCTCCCCATCAGGCAACCCTACACCATCGAGTTTGATATTCCAGACGGTTACGAGATAACCGAATCCAACTTGGGATATGAAGAACTGGACAGCGACGGCGCATCCGTCACCTTTCAAGCAGACGGTGCCGAAACGAACGTGGATTTAGGCTTGGTGCTGCTGGAAACTCCTGTGGCAACTCCATCGCCCGTCGTGACCGGCACGCCCCCAGCCTGGTACCTGCCCGTTGAAGCGTATGTCGGGCCGATCCGATCCGGGCGGCTGACCTATGACCACATCAACAAGATGTTTTATAACAGTTGTCTGATCTTCGCCAGCGCAGCCGCTGATATTTTAGCGCAGCTTGATCCCTGTTATCTCGTCTTCGGCGTCGATCAGACCACGCCCAACAGTGGCTTGCTGACCGTCGCCAAGATGCGGGAGCTTGCCGAGGCACAGGCAGTTAACGGTAAAACGCCCAATTACAGTGGAAATTTCTTTAGCGAGAGCCTGCCCAGGGTCGAGAGCGAAGCGGCAACGCATCTGCATGTTTACTACCATCAATATCTGCAATCTGCGTGGGAATATGATCCCATCTCCCAATCCTATTTGCGCTATACCGACGATATGGACGGGACGGGCATCCTGCATCCTGCCAGCGACCGATTAACGGGCAGACAGCAATCCTTTGAAAATGTGATCGTTTTGCAAGCGACGCACGACCTGTATCGCCATAACCAACTTGATATTAATTTAGCTGCGGGAGAAGGTGGTTTTGCCTGGCTTTTTCGGGATGGGCAGGTAATGCGAATCCGCTGGTCGACGGGCAACCGTGCCTGGGAGAAAACGAGCGGGATACGCCGCCCAATCCATTTTGTGGATGCCGAAGGCAACCCGATTACGCTACGCCCTGGGTACACATGGATCCATTTGATGACGCCAATGTCTTATCTCGAAGAATTTGATGCAGGGGAATGGAAGGCGACATTTGTTCAACCGCATGACCCACCACCGCAATAGCCAAACGGTTTCAGTACTTCACAATTCTATTAAAAGAACGTCATTTTGAACGAAGTGAAGCAATCCCCATGTAAGGCAGAAGATTGCTTACCCTATTAGGGCACAGATCGGACAAAATCGTGAAGGACTGAGTTTAATGGCATTTCATAACTTTCCCCCAAAAACCTTATATAATGCAACATAAGGATTTCTCGTTATGAGCATAAAGAATAGTTTTTTTTCAGGCTTCAAATTATTCAACAGCCCACTAAAACTTGCGATGTTGATGACCCTGCTAGCTTTAGGTATATCGCTGGGTCTTGAATGGGTTTTCACCAGGGCTGTTACCCGAACCACGATCTGGATCACAGGCCCAGTGACCTTTGCATTGACCTATGTGCTTACAAGCGTGATGCTGCACGCCCAACGCTTGGACGAAGAGAGTGCCCAGTTGCAAAGAATGACGTATGATTTGCAACAAGCCAATCAAACCATAGCAGCTCAAAACGAAGATGTAGATGCATTTGCACAAACTGTTGCCCACGAACTAAAAAACCCTTTAAGCATTATTCTGGGAAACAGCTATTTGCTGGGGAAAAAAGATTATCAGGAAAATCCTATAAAGATTGGAGAGGTTGCAGAACAGATCACAGAAACCAGCCTAAAAATGGATAGAATCATCCAAGAGATATTGCTGCTCACTAGCCTACGCCAAAACAAAGATATTCAAACTCAGCCTTTGGATATGGAGGAGATTGTCACCAAGACCCTGCAACAATTAGAGAATCTCATCGTTGAAAAACAAGCAAAGATAAGAACACCTGAAGTATGGCCCATCGTACACAGCTATGGGCCATGGATTGAACAAGTCTGGCTCAATTACATCAGCAATGCACTCAAATACGGCGGAAACGCTCCTGAAATTGAACTGGGTGCCGAGAAACAGCCAAATGGGCATATTCGTTTTTGGGTGCGCGACTCAGGCCCCGGCATGACGCCTGAAGAACAGGCACAAGTCTTCAGTCAGCTTACGCATTTCAATCTAACAAAAGCTGTTGGGCACGAATTTGGACTGTCGATCTCGCAGCAAATTATCGAGAAATTAGGTGGCAAGGTCGGGGTGGAAAGTAGCAAAAAGAACGGGAGCACCTTCTACTTCACATTACCAACTAATAAAATGTAAAGCCCCGTGCACGGGGCTTTTTGGCATCAATTTTCATGCGAAACATGCACCTTTTAACATACATCACGATATTATGTGCATGAGCAATGGAAAGCGGCCTTTGGCAACCTTATCATCCGTCTCCCAATGAAATGCATGCAAAATAAATTACCCCATTATGCACTAGCATAACCTTCTCTGTAACCAACATCTGCTAGAATAAGTGCGATTTGACACTAGAAGATCGTCTAATCTTTATCTACACTTATATAGTAAAAATAACATTCTGGAGGAGTACACCATGAGCGACCCCAAACACGAAGTTGTCATTCTCAGCGCTGTCCGCACACCGATTGCACGTTTTCAAGGTGCATTAGCAAGTATGGATGCACCCAAGCTCGGCGCGGTTGCCATCAAAGGCGCAGTCGAGCGCGCTGGCATCAAGAATCTTGCCGATATTGACGAAGTTTTTATGGGCAATGTTGTCCCTGCGGGTGAAGGGCAGGCACCTGCCAGGCAGGCGAGCATCTTCGCCGGTCTGCCCGACACGGTCGGCGCAACGACTGTCAACAAGGTCTGTGGATCAGGGCTGAAAGCGATCATGTTCGGCGCACAGGCGATCAAAGCTGGCGACGGGCAACTCTTCGTCGGCGGTGGGATGGAATCAATGACGCGTGCGCCCTTCCTCGTCCCCGGGCGCACGGGCGAGATCCGCTACGGGCATGTGACGATGAAAGACTCCCTGCTGCATGACGGGCTCTGGGATCCCTTCGAGAACTGGCCGATGGGCAACGCCGCTGATTTCATCGCCGATGAGTACGGCGTCACCCGCGAAGAGATGGATGACTTCTCCGCCAAGAGTCAGCAAAAAGCGATTGCCGCGATAGAAGCGGGCAAATTCAAGGACGAGATCGTCCCCGTTGAAGTGCCGGGGCGCAAAGGCGCTATGACCATCTTCGACACCGATGAAGGTCCGCGTGCAGGTACAACCGCAGAAGGTTTGGCAAAATTGCGTCCTGTTTTCAACAAGGACGGCAAAACCACTGCCGGGAACGCATCCACACTCAACGATGGCGCGGCAGCGGTGGTTGTTTCGAGCCAGGCATACGCCGAAGCAAACGGAATCAAGCCACTTGCACGTATCGTCGCGTACGGTCACGCTGCAGTCCAGCCGAAATATCTCTTCGCTGCTCCCGCGAAGGCGATGCCGAAAATCCTTGATCTGGCTGGCTGGACTCTCGCCGATGTCGATCTGATCGAACTGAACGAAGCCTTCTCCGCGCAATGTCTCGCCAACGGCAAAGAACTCGCCGAGATGGGCTGGGATTGGGATAAAGTCAACGTCAACGGCGGCGGGATTGCGCTCGGTCATCCGATCGGTATGTCCGGCGCGCGCGTGATTGCCACACTGATTTATGCGCTTAAAGATCGCGGTCTCAAACGCGGTTTGGCGTCGCTGTGTTTGGGCGGCGGTGAAGCCGTTGCGATGGCGATTGAACTGGAAGACTAGGAGAAAAATGACCATCAAACATATTTTTGTCGTCGGCGCCGGGACAATGGGAAACGGCATCGCGCAGACCGCTGCTGTTTCGGGATATACCGTCACATGCATGGACGTCCAGCCTGCTGCCCTTGAAAAGGCAAAAGCCACCATTGAAAAATCTACCGCCAAACTGCTCTCCAAAGAGCGGATTACGCCTGAACAGAAAGCTGCTGCCGATGCGATCAACTACGTCAGCAACATGGACACGATCGGCAACGCAGATTTGGTTATTGAAGCGGCAACCGAAAATCCTGAACTGAAATTCAAGATATTCAAAGAGATGGATGAGAAAGCGCGTGAAGGCGTCATTTTGGCATCGAACACCTCTTCGATCAGCATCACCAAAATCGCCGCATCCACCTCCCGCCCCGACAAGGTGATCGGGATGCACTTCATGAACCCCGTCCCGTTGATGAAATTGGTTGAAGTGATCCGTGGCATCGCCACCAGTGACGAAGTGACAACTGAAATTCTCGACGTCTGCAAAGTGATGGGAAAAACGCCCGTCGAAGCGAACGACTCCCCGGGATTTATCTCTAATCGCATCCTGTGCCCGATGATTAACGAAGCGGTCTTCGCCTTACAGGAAAACGTCGGCACGCCCGAAGCCATCGACGAAGTGATGAAGCTCGGCATGAATCACCCGATGGGCCCGCTCTTCCTCGCCGACCTGATCGGCTTAGATGTGGTGCTCTTCGTGATGGAAGTCCTCCAACGCGACCTCGGTGAAGATAAATACCGCCCTGCATATCTGCTCCGCAAGATGGTCGATGCAGGCTATCTCGGACGCAAGACCGGGCGCGGGTTCTATCAATATTAAAGAAAAATAGAACGCGGATAACGCAGATTTTGCGAATTTTCGCGGATAAAACCAAAAGGTTGGAATCCGCGAAAATCCGCTTGATCCGTGAAAATCCGCGTTCTATGCTTTTAAGGACTAATCGCTGAAAGCTGACAGCTAATAGCTACCTCGGTTTATCTTCCGGATGAATCCCTAACGCATCATAAATCTTCAAAGTCGGGCGTGATTTATTTAACGTATAAAAATGGATACCCTTCACGCCGCGATCAAAGAGTTCGAAAACCTGCTGGGTCGCCCATTGGACGCCGACCTTTGAAACGCCCTCATCATCGTGGGCGCGGGAAATGGCACGCTGCAACTTGGCAGGAATGCGCGACCCCAACGACAGTTCCGAGATTCGATACATACCGCTCACCGACGTGATCGGCATAATACCGGGAATAACCGGAACGGTGATGCCCGCTATGCCACAGCGCTCGCGATAATCGTAATAGTCACTATTCTGGAAGAAAAGCTGCGTGCAGATATAGTCCACACCAGCATCGACCTTTTCCTTCAGATAATCCATTTCCTTGAGCCGATTGGGGGTTTCGGGATGTCCTTCAGGGAACCCTGCCACGCCCACGCCCATCTGCGGAAATTCCTTTTTCACAAAGCGCACCAAATCGACGGCATGTTTGAAGCCATCTTCAGGTTGGAAGAAACCCGGTGAGCCTTTCGGCGGATCACCACGTAATGCCATGATGTTTTCGATCCCGGCTTCGGAGTAACGCTGTAAGATCTCGCCGATCTCATCGCGCGTGGCGCCGATGGTCGTCAGGTGTGCAACGACAGTCAGGTTGGTTTCCTTGCGCAAACGCACAACAAGATCATGGGTCAGGTCACGGGTTGAGCCGCCAGCACCATACGTGACACTGACGTAGGCAGGCTGAATCGGCACCAACTCTGCAATGGATTGAAAAAGCGTTTCGGATGCTTTCTCCGTTTTTGGCGGAAAAAACTCAAAGCTAAAATGGACGCCCGGTTTCGAAAAAACTTCGGAAATATGCATAGAATTACCTCATACAGCTAAAAGAATGTTGCCATTATAATACGGCATCGCAAATGCGTATTTCGTATTGCGGAATAAGGGTTTTATGGCAAAGAAAAAATCTTTTCTCATTCTCTTCGTAATTATCTTGCTGACAGCCTGTACGCCTGTCACACCTATCCAAACACAAACAGCGACAATGGCAACCTTCACCCCAAGCACGACATCAACCCCATCGCATACACCCACACGCACCATCACCCCCTTGCCGACCATCCCAACCGCCACGCCGACCTTCGATGTTTCGAGCATCGTCACGGTCACGCCTGCGCCGGTGGAACAATGTCCCGAAGAAAAGCCCATTTTAGATGAAGATTTAAGCTCATTAAACTTTCGCTATTCAAGCGACCCTGATTCATTTGATGCAATAAAGGAAAATAGGGATAATGCAGAAAATAATATACTAAATTTCTTGAACACATATGGAGCCTCTCACATTATTGAATACGCTGAAGAAGAAAATTACTTTAATTACATTTACCGAGACCTAACTAATGACGGTATTCCTGAATTAGCTATAGGAGCAACTTCATTTTACATATTTGGATGCAGAGACGGATTCTTCGAGACCTTGCTAATTCTTCCTCCAGATGGATACTTATCGCCGCCATCGATCATTGAAGTTAATGATTACAACAAAAACGGTATTGATGAATTCGTTGTATTATTGGGCACCCTGTCACAAGGTGGGCGTATCTATCTCATACATGAGTGGGACAAAAATAAATTTATCAGCCTTTTAGAACCCGATGATCCCGAATACCCATATTCTGGAATCATTTATCTTCAAATAACTGGAGATTTCCATTTTGAAGACATTGATAACGATGGTGTCTATGAACTAATTACCAATAGCGGCATCCCAGTTTGGTCAACATACCCCGACTTCTTACCTTGGAGAAACGAAAAAACCTATTACAAATGGAATGGAGCATTCTATGTGCCCGCTTGGAGAGAGTATTACATCCCTGATGTTGATTTTGTAACCATTCAAGAGTTTCGCTTTCAAAGCATACAAGATGGCGACTTGGCAACTTTACAAGGTGAATATGCTAAGGCATTGGATTTTTATCAACGCGCTATTTTTGACAGCTCTCTGTCAGGATATTCACTCGAGATAAGAAACAATCTTCAAGAAAATTGGGATGCACATTTTGTCAACGATCCTACCCCAACACCCTACCCCAATGACCCCAGCGAATATCCAAAACTTGCCTCCTACGCCTACTACCGGATTATGCTTCTTCACGTTGTTCAAGGCAATCTAGCAGAAGCAGAAAACGTCTACAATACTTTACAGAAAGAATTTTCTCACGATCAATATGGCGCTCCCTACGCAGAGATGGCAAGAGACTTTTGGCAAGCATATCAGCAAAACCAAAACATGACCGATGCCTGCGGCGCAGCAATCACCTACGCCGCAATACACCCTGAAATACTCATTCCGCTGGGAAGCGATTATCATGGTTGGCAAAGTCACACCTATGAACCCGCAGATATCTGCCCATTTCGCGAAGAGTAACAAATGAAATAATTTAAAAATCTCAGCCCCTGAGCGGAGCGAACGACCTGTGCCCCGACAGGGGGATAGTGAGCGCAGTCGAAGGGCGATTTTTCAGAAACGCCGTCCTTCGACTACGCATCTCGTTTCCACTCGATGCTCCGCTCAGGAACTGGATTACTGCGAGATACACATTACATAACAAAGGACTCTCCATGCCCAAAACATATGACTACGTCATCATCGGTTCCGGTTTTGGCGGCTCGGTCTCTGCCATGCGCCTGACCGAAAAAGGCTACTCCGTGCTCATCATCGAGCGCGGCAAACGCTTCCGCGACGCCGACTTCCCCAAATCCAATTGGAACCTGCCCAAATATCTCTGGCTACCCAAGCTGCGTCTCTTCGGCTTCTTCGAGATGACCTTCATGAACGGTCTGCTCGCCCTGCACGGCAGTGGCGTCGGCGGCGGCAGCCTGACCTACGGCAACGTCCTGATGGAGCCGAGCGACGAGCTTTTCAAGGGCTGGAAATCCGCCGACTGGAAACCCATCCTTGCCCCGCACTACACCACCGCCAAACGCATGTTGGGCGTAACGCGCAACCCCAAACTCTGGCCTGCCGACAACGTCCTCAAGCAGATCGCGGGCGAGTTGGGCTACGGCGAATCCTTCCACGCCACCGATGTCGGCGTTTTCTTTGGCGCCCCCGACAAGGAGGGCGAAACCGTCCCCGATCCCTTCTTTGACGGCGCTGGCCCCGAGCGGGCTGGCTGCATCCACTGCGGCGGTTGTATGGTCGGATGCCGCCATAACGCCAAAAATATGCTCACGAAGAATTATCTCTATTTCGCCGAGAAAAATGGAGCAGAAGTTCTGGCAGAAACCAAAGTTGTGGATATAAAACCGGAAACGGACGTGAAATCAACTGGCTCCCGTTATCGGATTCTGTACCGGTCCTCGACCAGGCTCGTTAAAGGGAAACCAGCCGAAGTCCAGGCGCGCAACGTGATCGTCGCTGCTGGCGCGCTCGGCAGCATGGAACTCCTGTTCAAATGCCGCGACGAGACCCGATCCCTCCCCAACATCTCCCAACGTTTGGGTGACCAGGTGCGCACCAACTCTGAGAATATTATGGGGGTCGCGATGCGCAAAAATGACGTGAATTACTCGGAGGGAATTGCGATCACGTCGATCTTTCAGGCGGACGAGGTGACGCGCATCGAGCCGGTCAAATACTCGGAAGGGGCATCCTTTATCCGTGTGCTGACCGCGCCTTTTGTGGAAGGCGATCATCCGATCTGGCTGCGTTTTGTGAAGATGGCGGGCAGGGTTTTGCGGCACCCGATTGATTTTATCTACGAGAAATTCCTTGCCAATTGGTCACGCGTGACGACGATCTTTTTGGTGATGCAAACCGAAGATAATCTGACGCGTGTACGCCGCGGGCGTAATTTCTTTACGCTCTTTTTGAAAGGGCTGGTCTTGAAACCGGGCAAGGATGCACCCATCCCAAAGCAAATTCCCGTCGGGAACGAAGTCGTCAAAACCTACGCCGAGCGCATGAACGGCATCCCGCAGGCAGCTTTTACGGATGGTCTGTTCAACTTCCCGACCACAGCGCATTTTATGGGCGGCGTGCCGATGGGAGCAGACGAAAACGAAGGCGTGGTCGGCTTGAACTGCGAGATGCACAACTACCCCGGCATCTTCGTCGTGGATGGCTCGATCATGCCCGGCAACCCCGGCGTGAACCCGAGTTTGACGATCACGGCACTGGCGGAGTATGCGATGAGTTTGGTGGCAGAACGTTCGAAGGTTTAAAGGTTGGAAGGTTAGCAGGTTTTTCGTATGTCCATAAAAAGATTGCTTTTGGTTTTCTTGGCAACTCAATTATTGCTTTTTGGCTGTCAAGCAACGCCCCCAGCACCGATTGAATTTGACGAACAAAACCTAAATCACCAAATTGTTCTAAAACTCATATCACCACAAAACAGTTACAAAACCCGCGACACATTATTCATAAACTTCACGCTACATACACAAAACACGATCATTTTCCCCAACAATTACAACCTGCGTTTATTTCTGAATGAGAACGGTATGTGGAAAGAAATTGATGAAACACCACGCATTCGACTTCCTGAAGGAGATTTTGTTTTTGAGTCATTAACTGCTCACCAACTTCCTGGGTTTTATGTAAAGCCTGTCTTGACTGATTATGACAAAAAACAAATAATACGCATTTATATTTCAGGGGAAATGGATGATGGCGCGAGTACAACAACAGTCGCATCATTTATTGATGTTACACTCCGCCCTTAGATATACAGAAATGCAACAAACTTCATAGAAGAAAAGAGAAACTAGCATGAATCTGCGAAGCAGCTTTATCGCCGACGTGTGCCCCGACAGGGGTAAGCAGTCTTCGAAGAAGATGAGATTGTGTCGCTCTGTTCGCACGAGTGCTCGCCAGAGTAAATTCATCCAAAAAGGGAAGGCTAGAATGGTAAAATCAGAGCCATCATTCAATATGACAAGGATGAAAAGGAGAGGAAAATGAAGCAACCAATAATCCCTGAAAACAGCCATCAAGACATGTACGATGACTCTAACTTGGTCATGGGCTTACTCGCGGGTAGTGTAGCCATGTTGATCAGTGCAGCTATCTGGGGTGCCATTACTTACTTCACAAAATACCAAATTAGCTGGATGGCGATAGGCGTAGGATTCTTTGTTGGCTTTACCATCAGCAAGTTTGGCAAAGGCCAAAGCATAGTATTTGCGGTCAGTGGTGCCATTCTATCCTTATTAGGCTGCGCGTTGGGAAATTTATTTTTCTACAGTGGCATCCTTGCAACTGAATGGTCAGCATCCTATTTCGAAGTGCTGTTCGCGCTTCTTTCAAAACCCAATGCTATCATTGAGATATTCAAGCTAGGCTTCGAGTTTACGGATATACTCTTTTACGGAGTAGCAGCCTACGTAGGGTATAAATCAGCGACCGCTAATCTTAAGTAGCAACCCACGATCAACATTTAAATAAAGCAATGACCAATTGGCGGGCAAAATAAAATTATGCCCGCCAGTTGATTTAAAAATATCATCTTAAAGGATATGAGAAATCCATGAAAGAAAAAAGAAAAATTATCCTTGTCTTTTTCATGTTATTAGCAGCGCTTCTCCTTGGGCTGCGGCTTGGCTCGCGCCCAGCACCGAAGCATCCCTTCTTTGCGCAATTTGACCAGTATCCACTCGTCATCGCGCATCAGGGCGGCAACCGGATCGGCCCCGACGAAACTCTCCACACCTACGAAAAAGCCGTTGGGCTTGGTGTCGATATTCTCGAAGGCGATCTGCACATCACAGCCGATGGCGTACTCGTTCTAATGCACGACGAAACCGTTGACCGCACCACGAACGGCAGTGGTCTTATAGAGGAGATGACCCTCGCCGAACTCAAGCAGCTTGATGCCGCCTACCGCTGGACACCCGACGACGGCACTACCTATCCTTACCGTGGGCAAGGCATCATTGTGCCCACCCTCGAAGAACTTTTCGACACCTTTCCCGGCTTCCCCGTCAATCTCGAGATCAAGAAAACCGAGCGCTCCATCGCCCAGCCGCTTTGCGACCTGCTGCGGGCATACGATATGCAGGAGAAGGCGCTGATCGCCTCCTTCCACGATGAGCGGATGGCGGAGTTCCGTGACATTTGCCCCGAAGTAGCGACATCCGGCAGTAAAGGCGAGGTGACGAAGTTTGTCATCCTGAATTATGCCTTCCTCGGTGGATTCTACGCCCCGAACGAGTATGCGCTCCAGGTCCCGGAACGTGATTCCGGTATCTTGATCGTGCGCCCGGGGTTCATATCCGGCGCTAAACGCCGCAATATGCAAGTCCACGTGTGGACGCCGAATACCGCCGAGGAACTACAGCACTTCATCGACATCGGTGTGGATGGCATCATCACCGACCGCCCTGACCTTTTGATGGAATTGCTGGGGCGCTAGAAAGTTGCTACCATTAAAGCGAAAGTGGATGCCGTAATAATGGCATCCACTTTTTTATTAGTACGAGATACCGAGTGTTTTCACAACACTCGGTGTCTTTTTAGCTTTGATTTTCTACATAGATCGACACGGCTTCGCGCATGAAGTCGGCGAGATCGGGATGCATGGCGTCGAAATTCTTCTTAAAGTCAGGGCTTTGGCCGTACATCGTGGCGAGGCCGAGCAACTGGTCGAGGTTCGGTGTCCAGAAGTAGTCCATGTGCGTGCGCCAGCGCTCCACACAGGCTTGTGCTTCGGGGGAATCCGCGCCTTTGGGCATGGCGGCGATCATATCCACGTAAACTTGATTGCCTTCATCGAGAATGGCTTGCTTTTTCTCCGCAGAGTAGTTCTTCCACTTGCGGTTGGATTCGCGCACGGTTTCAGGATCATATTGTTCTTCTGCCTGTTTGGCGTATTCTTCCTGTTGTTCTTCGCTAAATGCTTGAAAGAGGGCTTTTTTGCTCATCTCTTTTTCTCCTTTTAGATGTTGAATGGTATCTTCCACCGTTTTGATCAGGCGCTCGGTGCGGGCGAGTCTTGCCCAAAGGGCATCCCAATGGCTTTCGAGCGCGGAAACCTGCTCAAAGGCGGGCGAATCGAGCAGGTCCTTAATATCCTTGAGCTTGAAATCCAACTCGCGATAGAAGAGGATCTGCTGCAGGCGCATCAACGCGGCTTCGTCGTATTGACGGTAGCCGTTCTGCGCGATGCGGGCCGGGCTGAGCAGCCCGATCTGATCGTAGTAGTGCAGCGTGCGCACGCTGACTCCGGCGAGGGTGGAAAGTTCTTTTACGGTGTACATTTTTTCAAGTCTCAGGTTGCAAGTTGCAGGTTTTTCGTACGATGGGGGTATCATAAACTATGACGTTGCGTTAATGTCAAGAAGGCTGCGATGAGTTTTTGGCGAATATCTTTTCCTTCGGGGGCGGGGCTGTGCTTCTTTCAGCAATTAGAAAAAAACTGTGAAGGTATGCTTCACAGTTTTTTCTTTAGCGCCTGATAAAAATAGGTTTTGCTTACAAGATATCATCCTTCAACATCTTGCGAGCCAATCTCCCAAGTTCACGGCGGTTCCGCCTGTCTTGTTCACGCATCAGTTTGGAGACATGATATTTGACCGTTTGCACGGTGATATTCAGTTCGGCGGCGATCTGCGCGTTGCTTTTGTCCGCGGCCAAAAGACGCATCACATCCCGTTGGCGGGCGGATAAGGCTTTTGTTTTTTCGGCAGGCGCGGCAGTGCGTTCAGGAAAGAGGTGCCCCAGCCAGCGCGGCAACGCCAGAAAAGCCAGCAAGGCAATGCCCACCT
Source organism: Anaerolineales bacterium (assembly GCA_050305405.1). GTDB lineage: Bacteria > Chloroflexota > Anaerolineae > Anaerolineales > Villigracilaceae > Desulfolinea. Next base: position 174,000 of record JBNLFG010000009.1, read on the forward strand.
GCACCAGCAGGAACGGTCGCATTAAGCGATCTACATCCGCTGCCAGCACAAGCCCCTTCAGGTTTGCCGAGAAAATCTCTGCCATCAATCCCAATCCAAGCAGCAATGCCAACAGGATGAGCATGGTGATATGGGATACCCACATGCGCTTCTCACGGTTAAAGCCTAAAAAGATCAGGGCGGTGCCCGCGCATACGATCATCCAGCCATAAGAGCTGGCTGTTGTATGGACGCGCGCTGCCGAGGGAAACCATTCGCGCAGAAAGACAACCGTAGCCAGCGCCGCCCCCAACCAGAAAAACCAACTGAAACGCCCCAGAGCCGCGGCAGCCTCCTCTTTACCCGCAGCAAGCACAGATCTCTGCTTATGCCGCGCGAGCAGGGCGATCCACAAAAAACTCAGCGGTACGAGCAGGTTACTGAATACTTCCAGCCACAAAAATCGCGTAACGCTGGCAGGAAAGAACAAGATTTGAACGAGGTAGAAGGCATTGAGCGCCATCTGCCCTCCCATAAAAGCGATTACCCACCTGCGTTGGCGCGCAAAGGCGGGTGGCGGGTGCTTTTCCGGAAAATCGAATATGGTCAGAAAGATGAACAGAATCGAGAAAAGGGAAAATACACGCCGTGTGGCGTAGAAAAAATTCGTGTCATTCAATTGGAATCCGGTCAGGGAAGCTGCCACCAACGCATCCAATGCCAGAAAAGCATAGATATAAACCACCCAGTTCGATAGCGTAAACCCCGCCAATCGGCGCTTTCGCAAACTGAACAGGATGAAAGCGATCATGATCAGCAATGAAACAAAACTGATCACCTGACCGTTGATGTAGAAAGAGGGTTGTGTCATGCCGGTTTATCCACTGAATAGAGCAAAAACTTCTGCTTATTTTATCAGTATAGGGAAAATTATACTTTTTTTATACTGATTTTTTAGACAGAATATAGTATCTTTACTCGTTGCTAAGTTTATGGTTCATATTCAAGACAAGTGTAAAGAAGTGACTGTCACCTCTGAAAGCCTGTCACTTCTTTCGCCCTGATGGGGAAGTGAGGCAGGCTAAACTCTGTCTCATCCCGCAGGTGACAGTCACTTTCGCTTGTTCCATACATGAGCCAAGTTTATATTTCTTTCTCTCTGGAGTCACCATGCAAAAAAGAACTCGAATACTCATTTCAACTGTCGCCCTAATTGCGCTCGTCTTTGCAGGGACTACGACAGCGCCCGCATTGGCCGCCACCGGCCCGCTCTGCTTTGTAGATGCGGATGCCACCAGTGGCGAGAATACGGGTAATTCCTGGCCAGATGCTTACACAGATCTGCAATCTGCGCTCACCGACACTAACTGCACTGAAATTTGGGTTGCGGAGGGAACATATACGCCCGATGCCAGCGGCGCTGACCGCAGCGCCACCTTCCAGTTGGTGGATGGGGTTGAAGTGTACGGCGGATTCGACGGCACAGAATCAAGCCGAACGGAGCGCGATGCTGCAACCTATCTAACCGTTTTGAGCGGCGATATTGACATCAACGACAGCCAGACTCCGGTTATCACCGACCTTGACACGGTTACGGGTAACACCGATAACAGTTATCATGTGGTCACCGGCAGCGGCACGAGCAGCGCTACGGTTTTAGACGGTTTCACGATCACGGCAGGCTATGCCGATGCAGCAGGCGTAGATACCGCCGGAGCCGGGGTATACAACGATAGTGGCAGCCCAACGCTGACAAATCTCACCTTTAGCGGCAATGCTGCCAGCGGCACTGGTGGCGGGGTATATAATGACAATAGCAGCAGCCCAACGCTAACGAACGTGACTTTCAGTAAGAATACAGCCGATCAGGGTGGCGGTATCTACAATCAAGGGACGCTTACGATCAGCAACGCCGACATCACCAGCAACACGGCTACTGAAAGTGGCGGCGGTATCTATAGCGATGGCGCTCTCTTAATCGAGAACAGCACAATCGATAACAATTATGCCGAAAACAACTGCGGTGGAGGCATCCACTTTGCAGTCGACAGTGATGGCAGCGCTACCATTCAATCCAGTGCGGTTTCTAATAACACATCTAGCAGATACGGGGCCGGTATTTTTGCTGGTAGTTCAACATGCGGCAATTCCGAGCAAGGTGCTCTGGAACTCGATGATGTGGAGGTCTTCGGAAATCTGGCTACAGGGTCGGAAGGCGGCGGTATCGTTAACTTTAACGTGCCTATGATAATCGATCACAGCGCTATTTATAACAATCGCTCCAATGAAGATGGCGATGCCGGGATTGGTGCCTGGGGGCCGACTACAATCAGCAACACCACCATCAGCGGTAATTATGCGGTTGGCGATAACAGCGAGGCTGCAGGTGGATTGGGCATATACGGCGGTTATGATGTGTACTTATATAACGTTACTATCACAGATAATACGATGGAATCTACGGGGTATGGATCTGGCGGTGTTGCAGACTGGGACGACAGTGAAAGCACACTGCATGTCTATAATTCGATCATTGCCAACAACCACGGTGGCGTCCACGATGATTGTTATCTTCTTGTCGTGGATATGGATTTCCACGATTCACCCAATATTCTGACACAAGATTTGACAGATTGCCGCGTACTGAACACCAGCGCTGTTATAAACACCGACCCTGCTTTAGATATCTTGGATGACAATGGCGGCCCCACCAAAACCCATGCTCTAGAAGAGAACAGCCCCGCCATCAACGCCGGAGACAATACCGTTTGCGAGGCGGCCCCTGTCAACAATCTTGACCAACGCGGGGTGACGCGTCCCGTCGGCGACGCCTGCGATATAGGCGCCTATGAATTTTCAGCTGAACCGGAAAACGACTTCTTTATCCTTGCTTTTGATATTTCTCTACCCAATTACACAAGCAGCGTCGACACTACCACGGCTACCCAATCTGCTCACGATCCCGATCTGCAAAATGAGTGCGACATCGCAGACACGGGCGAAGCCACCGTCTGGTATTCCTACACATCTACAGAAAACACCGCCATCGCCATCGACACCTTCGGCTCCGACTACGACACCTTCATCGCGGTTTGGGTTGATGGCACCAGCGGACTTGAACTGGTTGCCTGCAGCAATGCAACCAGCACCTTAGACGGTGCAGAGCAGCTCGCCATTCAGGTCAGCAACGGCAACACATACTACATCGAAGTTGGTCAACCCTAAATAAAATTGACTGCCTGGCTCATACGCTTCATCAATCCCTTTAACGGAGAGTACCTCTTCCGCAGAGCAGTCAGAGCAGTCTTGGTCAGGGTGCAATAAGCAATCAAAAAGCCTTCCGAAAAATAAGGATTTCCCAATGAAACGAAGCCGCTTCTTTTCTATTCTTCTTATAATAACTTTACTTGTAACAGCCATGCCTGCATCGCATGCGCAAGCTAACGGTTGTTTACCCGCATTGGCTGGCACCGAAGCGGAGCTGGCAGCCGCAATCAATTGCTACAACAGTGAAATTGATTCGCTAACCTATACGATCACGCTCACTGCGAATATCAACCTGACTGCGTCCACGCCGACAATTGATAACACGACCAGCGGCGTAGATTTATTGATTAAAGGCGAAGGCTACATAATTGATGGGCAGTTAATCAACGGCGTAAAACCCTTGACCATTGCCACCGGTACAACCGTCACCTTGCTAGACATCACCATCAAAGGCGGAGTCGCCCAAGATGTAAACGCACCCGGCGGCGGGATTAATAACGCCGGAACCCTGACCATTAACAATAGCATTATCACAGGCAATAAGACAGACGACAACGATGGTGCAGGAATCTACAGCACAGGCACATTAACGGTCAAAGACTCAACCCTTTCGGAAAACAAGGCCACAAATGGCGGTCACGGCGGCGGAATTTATAGCAAAGGTACACTGAGCATCACCAGCAGCATCTTATCGGGAAATACAACAGATGATATTGGCGGCGGAATTTATATTAACTCTGGCACATCAACGATCACCAATTCTACTTTTTCACAAAATGAAGGGAAATGGGGCGGTGGCATCCATAATAACAGCGCTGTAATCATCTCCAACACAACGTTTGTACAAAACACTGCAACGTGGGGCGGCGGTATATTTAACATGATTGAGAGCGCAGCAACAATTACCAACAGTTCCTTCTACAAAAATTCAGTAGGCTCAGGTTGGGGCGGCGGTATTTTAAATGGCATTGACGCCACAATGACTCTCACAAACAGCACCCTTTCTAGTAATATCTCAACGTTCATTGGAGGCGGGCTTAATAATGACGGCACGCTTAATATTAGCAACACTATCATTGCAAACTCAACCGGTGCAGATTGCATCAACAGCACAGGAACCATTGCGACGAATGTCAATAATCTAATAGAAGATGGCAGTTGCGGGGCAGCGTTAAGCGGCGATCCTGCTCTTGGGGCTCTGGCCGATAACGGCGGGCCGACCGAGACCATGGCACTGGCCTGGAATAGCCCTGCCTTGGATGCTGGCGATGCAAGTTCATGCCCAACCACCGACCAGCGCGGCGTCACCCGTATTGCCAGCACTTGCGACATCGGCGCTTATGAGCGTGATGTCTCAGGGCCGGAGGTTGTATCGACCAGCCTTCAGGCGACCTACGCCAATAGCGGCCCATCAACCTTCGCCGTCACATTTAACAAGAATGTCAGCAATTTAGGCAACGGGAGCAATGCCAATGACGCAGAAAACCCCAACAACTACATCCTGCTCGAAGAAGGCAGCCCAACCGGTTTCCAAATGACTTACTGTAGCAGCCCTGATTTTGTTCAGGACACACGCATAACAATCAACAACGTTAGCTACAACGACAGCGCCTACACATCCACAGTTTCTATCAACAATGGCACACCACTTCCCGAAGGTTCTTATAAGTTGCTCGTCTGCGGGACCACATCTATTATGGACGCCGCAAATAATCGACTAAATGGCGGGGATGAAGACCACACCGTCGCCTTTACAGTGACAGCTGCCGCGACAGCCCTGCCCGCCACAGGCTTCCGTCATGGACAGGTAACGCAGCTCGCCAAGCAGCCCACCGCCAAAGCCTACACCGACACGGCGATGACGCTCGAAATCCCCAAGCTCGGCGTATCCATGCCAATTGTCGGCGTCGCACAAACCGGCAGTGAGTGGGATGTGAGCTGGCTTGGCAATAGCGCAGGCTATCTCTACGGCTCCGCTTTTCCCACCTGGGCAGGGAACACGGTCATCACCGGCCATGTTTGGGATGCCTATAACCGCCCCGGTGCTTTCGCCGAACTGAAAAGCCTAAAGTACGGCGACCAAGTTCAAATCCAGGCTTGGGGCGAGACCTACACCTACGAAGTGCGCGAGTCTAAACTCGTCACCCAAAAGAACACGAATATAGTCTTCCAATCCGAACAATATGATTGGGTTACCCTCGTGACCTGCGAGTTCTACAACCCCTTCAATGGTGAGTATCTCTTTAGAAGAGTCGTACGAGCCGTGTTGGTGAGTGTGAAGTAGAAGAAGGCTTACAGACAGACCTCCGAATTAAAAACTCGGAGGCCTTTTTTATTTAAGCAATCATTATGTTGTCAATCTTTATTTATGTAGGAAGATATTCCAAAAGATGGTAGACGCCTTTGTCTTCAACTGCGCGAAAACCCAGTTTTTTATACAGACCCAAGGCAGGATTATTCGCTTCGACATGCAAACTAAGCGGGCAACCGCGCTGCTCTGCTTCATCAATCAGGCTTTGCATGATCTCTGAGCCAATTCCTTTTCGCCGAAAATCAGGGAGCAGGGCAATGTCAATAATCCGAATTTGATCTTCTCTGCGATCTACATACAAACGCCCAATGGGAATTTCCTTCAAGTAGATAATATCGAAGGATGCATTTTTATAATTCTGCATCCACTGTTTATGCTGCAAATCAAACTGCATCCGTGTAAAGTCTTCTTTTTGCTGCTCAGACCAATCTGTAAGGGCCAGTTCGGCCTCTCGTGTAGATGCATAGACCTTATGCAGGAATTCAATATCGCTTTCATGGATGGGGCGATAAGTGATCTTCAATATTATTTATTCCTTCGTATCTATCCGAGAAATCATGGAAATACGCATTGCATCTGTCAGAATGCGTACCAAAAGGATGCTTTTGCCATTGAGTCCTGCAAAAACACCCTCCACCCCAGGCACAAGCTTGTCTTGAGTGAAGGGCTTCCCTATCGGATGTGTTATTTTCTATGTTCTAGGCGGATAGAGGCCCTCCAACGCGATACAAAATCGGAGGGTAAGGTAGGGCTGCATATTGTAGTGGGGCTGCCCGCCGCCAGAGGATGGACCAACACTATCAGGGTGTAACTGAGTGTCAGGAGCTTGGTCGGAATACAAAGCCCGAGCGCCATTTGCCAGAGAATGCCCTCCCAGCGCAAGTTCGTTGGGCGTATCATTCTTGCCCCTCAAGGGGTGCGTGTGGGGAGGAACCTGGTCCGCAGTTAACGAGACTTCGGGATACCCGCCAGTCTGACCTTGCCGATACAGTGGGCTCCCAACCCCTTGTCCCTCATGAATAGGTACTCGTCCTCTCAAATCTGGCAAAGCAAAATCGGTTCTGCCATTGCCACCATAGGTAGTACCAAGCAAAGAAAAAAGGCTTGTATGCTGATCAACTGGGAGCAATTGCCCATCACAATCGGCCCAATACCTAGGTGCATATAAAAAAGCGAATAATCTGATTTCACCGATGAAAGGTTCTGACATAATTAAAGTCTCCTGTTAGTATTAAGAACAAATATTTTTCTTGAATATAGTTTTTACTTTTCGACCAGGCGACTAAAGACTGCCTCATAATAGACAGCATCAGTCTTACCATAAAGAATCGGCACCAAAAATAGACTAAACTCACCCATGTTTTCATGCACAATCTTATAAGTTGCTTGGCGAAATTTATTTTCCAAAGGGCCACGAAAGATCACAGAAAAACCGTCAATATGATCATTACTGCGACCAGTGACTTCAACCAAAACCACTTCTACCTTGCCATTTCTTTCTGAGTAAATCTCAAAACTACTGCCCACGTGAGGATCGAAACTGGACTTAATAAGTTGTTCGGGCATAGTATTTCCTTCTCATGTATAAAATCTGATTTATCGATAGAGGCGCTTAAATCTGAAGTTCTGAATTCTCGCTATATTTTCTCGATGACCACTATCAACGAAACCTGACCCAATCTCTTCTTCAGAATCAATTTATAAAGAAGCACTGTACGAATACGGGGTAAAGCTGGTTTTAATCCATTTCATAGGTGTCGTCCTAAAACTAACTTGGAACTTGCTCTGCGCTTTGAAAGTGCGTACCACAAGGGCATATTTGCAAGTTAGGGCTCCAAAGACGGTTCCCCTTGCAAGACCCGTTGTGCAATGCATCAAAAACAGATGCAAAGCACACCTTGTATATTTTTAGGATAAACACATCATACAATCACCTCCTTTAGAAACTATTTATCTTGTAAAAACCGGGGCATCTTATAAGACAAAAACGTTATTACCCACAAAATACTGTTTTTTAGCGGCACGACAGTTTGTCAAAAAGTGTATCCACTCAAATTCCATTATAGTGACAAGAATTAAAAAAGCAAGCAGCTTATCGCACAACAATAAATTACAGAATTTCGACAAAATCTAGTATAATCTCTTATACTTTTATTTCTGCATTATCTTGGTAGACATAAAACATTCCCTGGAAGCAGCATGGGGGAACAAATAAGGTGGATAGCATGAAAAATCTAATTTCAAAAACAACTTGGTTCAAACGTGGACCACAAGTCTTCGTTTCTACGTTGGTGTTGCTTGGTATCTTACTCAGTCTGATGCAAGTGCCGATCGCCTTCGCAGCCAATTACTCTGACACTTTTACATCAACTCCCTTTGCTGGGAATCCAACCAGCTTCGACACTGGTTCCATCGCTACTGGATTATCGTACAGCTGTTTTAACTGTGATTTTGCATACGACAGCGCCCCAGCCCAAGTCAACGCCTTGGCGATTAACTTTCCAGGGTATGCTTCTATCACTATTACATCTCGGGATGGTAAGGCTTTTGACTTCAATAGCATTTATGTGGATACGATAGAAGCTATTGAAATCACTGGTTCGGGACCAGAACCATTTACCATTTCTGTTGGTGCAGGCAGTACAGGGTCATATAGTCCCGGAGGAGGTGCTAAACATGTCACTCAGGTTGTCATGGAAAACATTGGAGCTTTCCCCGATTTTAATGTCAATTTTGACAATGTTGATGTTGAACTTGATGTTCCCGGCATGGATATTCAGGGTAATGGCACAACCATCGTTAACGGCGACAGCACGCCTGCGTCCGGAGACGACACTGACTTTGGTTCCGTTACGGTAGGTGTACCTGTTAGCAAAACCTTTACAATCCGCAGTATTGGCGACGCCAATCTGGATTTAATCAGCTCGCCTTATGTAACCAAATCAGGTTCTGCAGACATCACTGTCACCAGCCAGCCCACCACCGACCCTATAGCCTCAGGCGGTTCAGATACCTTTACAGTGCAATGCAATCCATCCACGGCAGGTAGCAAGACAGCCACACTTAGCATCGCCAATAATTCGGAAGCAAATCCGTATACATTCGATGTAAGCTGTACTGGTACGGTTGATACCACCCCACCTAGCCTAACTTCCTTTACCTATCAAACGCCAGCAACAAGTCCAACCAATACGAGCACGCTGGTTTTCCGAGCCACATTTGATGAAAGTGTTCAGAATGTAACCACAGGGGATTTCTCAGTCGATAGCACCAGCACAGCAACAGTAACAGGGGTAAGTACGATAAGCGCCAGCACATACGATGTGACCGTTTCTGGCGGCGATTTAGCGACCTTCAGTGGCACAGTCGGGCTAAATTTAGCTGGCTCGCAAGATATTCAAGACTTGGCCGGTAACGCCTTGCCAGCCGGTGAACCAACCACTGATGAAACTTATCTGGTTGATCATATTGCCCCATCTGTCCCAACAGGATTGTCCCCAGCAGACAACGTCTACACCAACAATACTTCACCAACGCTCTCATGGGACGCAAGCACAGATGCCGGCGGAAGCGGACTGCGCACCACTAGCACTTATCGCGTCGTGGTCAATGGCACTCCAAGCAAAAACTATTACACAGCCAACACGAGCTACACACCAACGCTCCAGGAAGGTATTTTCACCTGGCACGTCTACGCGCGCGATAATGCTGGCAATACCAGCGCATGGTCTAGCCTCTATACGTTGAATATTGACACAACCAAACCTAACGTAACCATCAACCAAGCCAGTGGCCAGTCCGATCCTACAAACAGCTCTCCTGTAGTCTTTACTGCTGTATTTGATGAACCGATCAACATAGGCACATTCACAAATGCAGATATAAGCACTGTTGGTAGCACAGCAACAACAGGCACCGTTACCGTTTCTGAAATTACACCACCAGGCGACGGCACGACCTTCAAAGTCTCGGTTGTGGTCAGCGGAGATGGAATTGTCACTGCAACCATCCCTGCCGATGGTGTAGAAGACCGTGCCGGAAACACCAATACAGTCTCAACCAGCATAGATAATGAAATCACTTGGGATGGAACTGCCCCAACGCTCTTAAGCATCACCCGGCAAACACCTGTATCCAGCCCGACGAACGCGGACAGCCTGACTTTCCGGGCCACCTTCAATGAAGATGTACAGAACGTGGATGCAACAGACTTCACCGCTACCGGGACGACGGCAACCATTGCGGTTACGCAGAACTCCGCATCAGAATATGACCTAACTCTTTCCGGGGGAGACTTGGCTGGATTGAACAGCACAGTTGGCGTGGATCTGGCTGGCGGGCAAAATATCATCGATACAGCCGGGAATGCTTTACCCGCTGGTGAACCAGCCACCGATGAAACCTATCTGCTCGATAATACTGCACCTGGCCTGACCTCCTTTATCCGGCAAACACCTGCATCCAGCCCGACAAACGCAAACAGCCTGACTTTCCGGGCCACCTTCGATGTAGGTGTACAGAACGTGGATGCAACAGACTTCACCGCTACCGGGACGACGGCAACCATTGCGGTCACGCAGAACTCCGCATCAGAATATGACCTAACTCTTTCCGGGGGAGACTTAGCTGGATTGAATGGCACAGTTGGCGTGGATCTGGCTGGCGGGCAAAATATCACCGATACAACAGGGAATGCTTTACCCGCTGGTGAACCAGCTACCGATGAAACCTATCTGCTCGATAATACTGCCCCTGGCTTGACCTCCTTTGTCCGACAGGTACCCGCATCCAGCCCGACAAACGCAAATAGCCTGACTTTCCGGGCCACCTTCAATGAAAGTGTACAGAACGTGGATGCAACAGACTTCACCGCTACCGGGACGACGGCAACCATTGCGGTTACGCAGAACTCTGCATCAGAATATGACTTAACTCTTTCCGGGGGAGACTTGGCTGGATTGAACGGCACAGTTGGCGTGGATCTAGCTGGCGGGCAAAATATCACCGATACAACCGGGAATGCTTTGCCCACTGGTGAGCCAGCGACTGATGAAACCTATCTGGTCGATAATACTGGGCCAACAGTGACAGTTAATGAAGCAACAGCGCAGGCTGACCCGACATCAGCTTCTCCGATCAACTTTACGGTAGTCTTCAGTGAGACGACCACCAACTTTGCAACCGGTGATGTAACATTGAGCGGTACAGCCGGTGCTACAACTGCTACAGTTACGGGCAGCGGTACGACCTACAACGTAGCCGCCAGCGGCATGACCGCTGATGGCACAGTCATCGCTTCAATTGGAGCCGGAGTTGCCACAGATGCGGCGGGAAATAACAATACAGCCTCCACCAGCACAGACAATCAAGTCACTTTTGATGGCAACCCGGAGATCGACATACAACGCCCTGCCGCTACCTCCATTGCAGATGGGGGTACAGATGCCATCGGCAACCAGGCCTTGGGCACAGTCAACCTGACATACACCATCGACAATACAGCAGGCGCTGACATTCTGACAGTAACGGGTGTAACCGCATCAAGCTTGAGCAATGTCAGCAATTTCTCATTAGACACAGCTGTGCCAATCAATGTCAACGGAGGCGCAACAGCGACCTTCGACATCTCCTTCGATGTAGGCATCAACGGTGCCTTCGGTTTCGATATGCAAATCGCCAATAACGACGCCGATGAAGGCACATATGATATTACTGTCTCTGGTACGGGCACTGGCGGAGCGCCTGAAATTGATATCCAAAGACCGGCAGGCACATCTATTGCCGATGGGGGCAGCGACAATGTAGGCAGCCCGGGCGTAGGCCCTGTCACGCTTAGCTACACAATTGATAATTCAGGCGGCACAGAACAACTCAGCATCACCGATGTTACAGCCGCCAATCTAACAAATGTCAGCGGCTTCACCTTGAACACAGCCACGCCCGTCAATGTCGCAGCCGGATCGACCGGCACCTTTGGAATCTCATATACCGTCGATGCCGCAGGCGCATTTAGCTTTGATCTGGATATTCTCAACAATGATCCAGATGAAGCCAACTATGATATTCAAATAACAGGCACTGCTGCTGATTTGGTTGTCGTGCCGGGAGGCAACACCTCCCCTCTGAATGGCGACATATTGAGCGCTGGGCCAAATATGCTAAATGTCCAATTTAGCAAAGAAATTCTAACAGGGGCAGGAGCAGGCTCTGGCGAAAACACAGCCAACTATCTGCTCGTAGAGGCTGGTCTAAACAATACTTTTGACACCATCTCCTGCCTAGGCGGCGTACTTGGCGATGATACCAATATTACAGTTGACAGCATCAGCTATAACAACGCAACCTTTACAGCCACATTGAACATCAACGGCGGAGCTGCCCTGCCAAGCGGTAGCTATCGTCTCTTTGTATGTGGCACAACATCCATTGAAGATTTATTTGGGAATGAACTTAATAATGGATTGAGCGATACACAAGTCAGTTTCACCGTCAGCTCGCCTGCGTCCTTGCCCGAAACTGGCTTCCGGCATGGCGAAGTCACCCAGCTCCCCAAACAGCCTGCCGCCAAAGCCTATGCCGAAACAGCGATGCTGCTCGAAATCCCCAAACTCGGCCTGAGCACAACCATTGTCGGCGTACCGCAAGCTAAAGACGCCTGGGATGTGACCTGGCTCGGTAACAGCGCAGGCTACTTGGCAGGTTCCGCCTTCCCCACTTGGGCGGGCAATACCGTTATCACCGGCCATGTTTGGGATGCCTACAATAATCCCGGCATCTTCGCAGAGCTGAAAACGCTGAAGTACGGCGACCAAGTTCAAATCCAGGCTTGGGGCGAGACCTACACCTACGAAGTGCGCGAAAGCAAACTGGTCAAATCCAGCAATGTGAACACGGTCCTCCAATCCGAAGAATATGATTGGCTAACCCTTGTAACTTGCGAATTCTACAACCCCTTCAATGGTGAGTATCTCTTTAGAAGAGCCGTACGAGCCGTGTTGGTGAGTGTGAAATAGATATGAATTACCCCGTCGCAAGAGGACGGGGTAATTCATATCTACCCTAAAAACACCTGTAGCAGCGACTTTAGTCGCTCTGAACGGCTAAAGCTGCCACTATAAAAAAATGCAAGAACTTAGGCATTGAATCAGTTTGCACAGAGATGAAAGCGGGAAAGCAAAGGGGGCAAGAAAAATAAGTGTAATGATTCCAAAATTGGCGGATCATTCTTACGAGCCCTTGAAAGACACCCACAGCAATTTCCTGTGTCCCTTGTTGAAGTTCACACTTTCAATAGTTGAGCCAACAAGTTTCAGTAGATCACGGTCTGAGATTATTTTCATAGAATCGTGAAGTGCTGAGTTTAGTCGAATGCCAACTTTCCCTTTACAAGTTTTGTATTAAATACTATGACACTGGATACATTGTGTTATAATTCACAATGTGTTTTTCGCCCAAGGAGGTGAGACGTATTGGTGCCGTAAATGACCATACGGAAATAATTGGAGTTATAAGAATGGAAATTTTTCTACTTCTTGCGGGGGCTATCTTTTGTGCATATCGTGCTACTGTATCCAAACGGATCCTTTCGTCAACTTTATATTTGGCATGTATCAGCGCCCTAACCTCGGTCGTTATGTTCATGCTGGGTGCAACCCAGGTAGCAGTGATGGAACTCTCAGTGGGAGCGGGATTGGTCACTGTTTTGATGGTGTATGCATTAAGCGTGGTCGGTGAAGATGCACTGGATCCAAGCTCCGTTATCCCAAAACCGCTGGCACTAGGACTTGTCGGCGTGGTAACGATCATCTTAGGTTGGATGGTGTACCCAGTAATTCAAGTAAACGTCGTCACAGGCGATATTGACCTCGCCAGCGTTCTCTGGCAAAGCCGCGTACTGGATGTCTGGATCCAAATCGTGTTGATTTTTTCTGGCGTGATGGGTGTTTTGGGCTTGCTATCAGAACGAACGCCCGGACATAGCGAAGAGGTGCACAAATGAGTTTTTCCCCGCTAAATATTATTCTGTTCGGAATCGCTGGGCTACTCGGCGTCGGTTTTTATGGACTATTGATTACGCGCAACTTATTCAAGATCGTGATGATGCTGCAAATTCTCATCAAAGCGGTTGTGCTGGCTTTGGTCTTTGCGGGAAAAGTCAGCGGCAACTTAGGTCTGGGACAATCCATAGCTGCTACGGTTATTGTGGCAGATACTATCGTGGCCGTTGTCGGTTTGGCGCTGGCAGTACAAGTGCGTCGTCGCTTTGGCACGCTGGATGTTCCGCAGATTTCCACGTTGAAAGGTTGATATGGCAGGCATGTTAATTCTTCTCATCATCGGAATTCCCTGGTTGGGCGCACTTGTTGTTTGGTTCATTGATGACCAACGCGCAAAGGTTCAGCATACACTGGCGGTGGTTTTTAGTTTGCTTTCAGGAATCACTTCGCTGATCCTTTTGGCTTTTGTAGATGCACACCCTGCCATTAATATCGCCCTTGGCCCTGCCTTTGGCAACTTAACTTTTGTCCCTGATGGACTAGCCGTCACATTGACAGTCATTGCAACCGTCATAGGTTCATTGGCGGTTTTGTTCTCAGTGGATTATATGCACGGAGAAGCACAGCTTGGACGCTACTACTTCATGGTACTCTTCTTCATCGGCGCAATGGCAGGGTTGGTTTTAAGCGGCAATTTACTATTCATGTTTTTCTTCTGGGAGATCACTGCATTTTGTTCTTATGGATTGATCTCTTTCTACAATGACGATCCAAAAGCTGTAGCGGGTGGCATTAAAGCCCTCATCATCACACAAGTTGGCGGGGTAGGATTATTGGCTGGCACTTTGATCGCCTATGCAAATCTTGGAAGCTTCCAAATTTCCGATATGCTTGCAAACGGCAGCACAATACCAGCAGGCGCTTTATCTTTCATGGCATTTAGTTTCTTGATTGCCGCAGCCGCGAAGTCAGCGCAATTCCCATTTCACACGTGGCTACCCGATGCGATGGAAGCCCCCACCCCAATCAGCGCTCTCATTCACGCTGCAACGATGGTCAATGCGGGCATTTATTTACTGGCGCGCTTTTATCCTGCATTCGCATCTGTGCCTGGATGGAGAACCGCGGTCATTTCAGTCGGCGTCATCTCGGCTCTGATCACAGCCTTCATGGCATTGACTGCCACTGATCTTAAACGTACGTTGGCTTATTCAACCGTCAGTCAACTTGGTTATATGGTTTATGCCATTGGCGCGGGCGGCGTGCTTGCGAGTCAATTCCATTTGCTGAGTCATGCTGTTTTCAAAGCATTACTATTTCTCACAGCTGGATCGGTCATTCACGCCGTCGGCACGCGTGACATGCGCCGTATGGGCGGACTGAGCACAAAAATGCCATTTACCAGAAATGTTTTCATCATCGGGGCACTCGCGTTGATGGGACTTCCAATTCTCAACGGTTTCTGGAGCAAGGAACTTATTCTCGAAGTCGGGCTCGAAGGCACGCCGCTCTGGGCATACATCCTCATGCTCATCGGCGCAGGCCTCACCGCCTTCTATACCTTCCGCATGACATGGATGGTTTTCTTCGGCGCACAGCGTGAAGAACTGCATGTTCACGAAACTGGCATGGCAATGAAAGTTTCGCTCGCCTTCTTATCCGTCGGCTCATTTACAACCTGGTTATTCTTTGGTGGATTAACTAAGCTCTTGTCTGCATCCCTGCCTTTTCATGCAATCGAAGAGGAATCTACCCTGCAGATGGTCAAAGCGATCAGCTTCGCACCCGCAACTTGGTTCGCTTTACTGGTGGTTGCTCTCGGTTTGATATTCTTCTTCACTTTAGGACGAAAGGTTGCGCTGAGAGAAAATCCACGCTGGCTCAATACATTGACCGAATCATCTTTCGGATTTGAATCAGTGAATCATTTTGTTGTGAACACTATAAGCAAATTTGCTGAGAGTTTACGCGCCACCCAAACGGGACAATTGAATTGGAATATTCTCGGCATCATCAGCGCACTGTTCATTGTGCTGGCAATACTCTTATGGGGCGGTGCATAAATGACCCTATTAATGACTTTCGTTGGCATGATCGTAATTCCGCTGGTCGCTTCGCCGTTGGTCTATTTATCGGGCAGACTCGGCACACAAGAAACAACTTTGCATCGCCGCTCCTTCCTCGTGCGCAGATTGGCTCTGCTCGCCATTTTGCTCGCGTGGATTCCATTTGTGCTTTCCGTGCAAACTTTCCTCGCGAGCGGAACACAACAATTCAACATCGAAACTATCTGGCTGCGCGTGGACGGCATCGCTTTATTGGCAGCCGCCATGATACTCACGCTTGGCACTTGTGTGATTTTATTCTCTGGCCCCTACATGGCTGGCGAAGTTGGCGAAGAAAAATATTATGCCATGCTATTGGCGATGATCGGTCTGATGATCGGCCTTGCCTGCGCCGCTGACTTGTTCAATCTATGGGTCTGGTTTGAAGGCATGGCGATCTCATCTTACTTGTTAGTCGCTTTTTATCGTGAGCAAGCCGCTTCGCTGGAAGCAGGCATGAAATATCTTGTACAGAGCGCAACAGGTTCAATCATGGTGCTGATGGGCATCGCGCTGGTTTTGGCTAATGCCGGGACGTTGGATCTGCTTGGGATTCGAGAAACAATCAGCGGGTCCGATGTGAACCGTTTTGCTTTGCTTGGAGCAGGCGCGTTATTCGTCATCGGTTTCGGAGTCAAAGTTGCGATTGTCCCGCTTCATACCTGGCTTCCCGATGCGCATTCACAAGCCCCAAGCGGAATCAGCGCCATGCTTTCAGGTGTAGTTCTCGAAGTTGGTTTGGTCGCAATGTTGCGTGCGCTTTCCGTCTTGCCGGGCTTTTCGGCTTCGTGGGGTATCCTGTTCATGGCCTTCGGCGCGTTGAACCTTCTATATGGGAACTTACTGGCTTTGCGCCAAACGGGGGTCAAGCGCATGTTGGCGTATTCAAGCCTGAGTCATATTGGCTATATTCTTTTGGGTCTTGGCGTGGCGCTTTACTCCGGCATGGCGCTTGGTGCACAAGGCGCATTCTTTCACCTGTTCAACCACATGCTCATGAAGGGACTCGCGTTTCTGTCTGTCGGCGCATTGATCTATGGATTATTCCTACAAAACGCTTCACATGAACCATTGACGATCAATGATCTGGCAGGGACCGCGCAAAAATATCCGCTGGTTGCGCTTACATTGAGTATTGCCGTGTTGGGACTCGGCGGTTTGCCACCCTTGGCTGGCTTCATGTCCAAGTGGCAGATTTTTGTGGCTGGCTTTCAAACTCAAAATACTTGGATCGTCTCTTTGATGATTTTCATGGCACTCAACAGCGTGCTCTCACTTGCCTATTATGCCCCGCTCGTGAATATGATGTATCGCAACTCGCCGTCTCCACAGGTGCTGGCAGGCAAACCATTGTCGAATGCAATTGTCCTGCCTCTGTTGATTATGATGATTGCTGTAATAGTGCTGGGCTTTATGCCGCAATTGATGGATTGGGTAACGGTTCCCGCTGCACAAACTTTAATTGCAATGTTTGGAAAATAAATTTATGACAAATTTTCTTCTCACACCCTTGATTGCCTTCCTTGTTTACGGGCTTGCCGCTTCCGCTGTCTCTGGACTCGGACGATTATTCGCCGCCAAAGGACATCAATCTGAATTTAAATCAGAGCCCTATGCGAGCGGAGAAGACTTCGACCCGATCCCTGCTGCGCCGGGTTATCGCCAGTTTTTCGTGATCGCTTTATTTTTTGCAGTCCTGCATCTCGGCGTAATTATGGTCGGCAGCAGTGACATGTCTTCCGTCACAGTCGTTTATTTGCTAGGGCTGATGCTGGCGCTGGTCGCTTTAATCCTCGGATAGAAATGGTGAAACCATGAACAACAATGCTCAACCTTGGACAAAGGTTATCAATCAAGTACGCACCTGGGCACGGATAAATTCCATTTGGGCAGTGCATTTTAACAGTGGCTCCTGCAACGGCTGTGATATCGAAATTCTTGCCACCCTAACGCCACGTTACGATGTGGAACGTTTCGGCATCAAACTTCAGGGCAGCCCCCGTCACGCAGATGTGCTGATCGTGACCGGACCCGTTACCCGTCAGGCCCGCGAGCGTTTGGTCCGCACCTACGAGCAAATGCCCGAGCCTAAATTTGTCATCTCGGTTGGCGCGTGCAGTATTTCTGGCGGCGTGTTCGAAGGCTGCTACAACTGCATCGGCGCGGTCGACTCAGTCATTCCTGTTGACGTGTTTATCCCCGGCTGCCCGCCGCGCCCCGAAGCCATTATTGACGGCATCGTTCAATTGCTGACAGAACTAAAAGGCGGCAAGGCTCGCACACCGCAGAAACAAAATATCCCCGAGGAGATTCTCGCATGAACATCGAAGAACTTTTAGCACAGGCCGAGCAGCTTCTCGCGCCCTGGAACAAGGAAACGCTTCATCCTGAATCGAATCGTCTGGATGTCGTTATCATTGCTGATGATTTGCGCGCGGCGATTACTGCCTTAGACGATGCGCATTGGGGATATTTATCCGCGATCACCGGCCTTGACCTTGGGCCTGATTCCGCTCAACTGGAAGCGCTCTACCATTTTTGCAACGGACCCGCCATTACATCCCTGCGAGTTCGTTTGCCACACGAAAATGCCAGCCTGCCGAGCATTGCAGATATTCTTCCGCCCGCCTCGTTTTTTGAACGCGAAATGCAGGAAATGTTAGGCTTCAAATTTAGCGGGTTGAATATCAGTGAACGGCTCTTTCTGCCTGATGACTGGCCTGAGAAAGTTTTTCCGATGCGTGCAGATTTCTCCCTCGATCAAGCTACACCAGTAGCTAATTGCAGCGTTGATGAATTGCCCGAGCAAGGGATTGTCAACGGAAACAAATTCGTCATTCCCATCGGCCCCCAGCACCCTGCCCTAAAAGAACCGGGACACTTCGAATTCACTGTCGATGGAGAAATTGTCACTGCTGCGCGTATGCGGCTCGGCTACGCCCATCGCGGCATCGAGAAAGTCGCTGAGAGCCGCAACTGGACCCAGAACCTGTATCTCTTCGAGCGCGTTTGTGGGATCTGTTCACACACACATGCCATGGCATACAGCCTTGGTGTTGAAAAACTTGCACAGGTGGAGGCCCCGCCGCGCGCACAGGCCATTCGAGAAATAGTTGCGGGGCTTGAACGTATTCATAGTCATCTGCTGTGGTTGGGCGTCGCTGCTCACGAAGCAGGCTTTGACACCTTATTTATGTATTCATGGCGCGACCGTGAGACGGTTATGAATCTACTGGAACAGATCACCGGCAACCGTGTCAATTACTCTGCTAATCTATTGGGCGGGGTTAAATGCGATATTGGGCTCGAACAAACGAAAGCCATCAAAGAAGGAATAACTTATCTTGAAACCCGCATTCGCCATTATCTGGAAGTTGTAACTACGGATGTAATGTTCCTCAACCGTACGCGCGGCATCGGCACAATCTCATTTGATGAAGCTGTGAGATTTGGTTTACTCGGCCCAACTGCTCGTGCATCCGGGTTAGTGCGGGATGTGCGTATCGAGGCTCCTTATGGCGCATACACTCATTTCCCTGTCAGTGCAGTAACGGAAACCAACGGTGACCTGGAAGCCCGCTGTGTAGTTCGTTTGAAGGAATTACTGGTCTCTTGCTTTGCCATCCGAACGATCGTTGACAACCTGCCCGAGGGCGCGCTAACGGTTCGAATGCCGCGCAAGATTCCTGCAGGTGAAACAATTTCCCGCATCGAAGCACCGCGTGGAGAATTGCTTTATTTTATAAAGAGTAGCGGTGGAGAGACTCCCGCGCGTGTTCACATCCGCACACCCAGTCTGTGTAATTGGGTCTCCGTCCTTGAGAAGGCGGTTGGTCGTCAGTTGGCGGACGTGCCCATGTTGATCGCCGGTATGGATCCATGCTTCTCATGTAACGACCGCCTTGTCACCGTAGCTCGCGCCGACAGCCGCGATACCTGGTCATGGGAGCAGTTGCGCGAATATGGAATTGAGTATTACAAACAATGAGCACATTCACATCTCTTGTCACGCTTCTGATATTTCCCGCAGGTCTGACACTTGTTCTCGTCGGCATGTTCTACGAATGGATTGACCGAAAACTAGTCGCCCGTTTTCAGAATCGCGTCGGTCCGCGCTGGTTTCAGCCTTTTGCGGACACTGTCAAACTTTTTGCAAAGGAACAAATCAAGCCTGCAATCGTCAATCCATATTTGTTTTTTGGATTGCCTATTGCCGCATTCTCAGGCGCATTGACCGCGGCTCTGTACGTTCCACTAATGGGATTAAACCCCGCTTCTAGTTTTCCCGGTGATTTGATCGTGACCATTTATCTACTCAGCCTCCCGACAATGTGTGTTGGCCTGGCAGGCTGGAACACCAGCGGACGTTATTCATTGATCGGCGCCACGCGCACGCTGACTCAGCTATTTGCCTATGAAGCGCCTTTTCTGTTGGCGATGCTCGGACCTGCTCTGGTTGCAGGAAGTTGGCAAATCAACACCATTAACGGCTACGCTCAAAATCATTGGTTAATCTTAACGCAGCCAATTGGCTTCATCGTTTCATTGATCGGTCTCATGGGGAAACTGGAACTGCCCCCCTTCGACGCTCCTGAAGCGGAAACAGAAATTGTTGCGGGTGCTCTGACAGAATACAGCGGACGCGGCCTGGCCATGTTTAAAATAAGCAGGTCTGTGGAATTGATCATCGGGCTGTCACTGGTTTCTTCCTTTTACCTCGGCGGATTGAGCGGTATCCCATCATTCTTGTTCAAGTCACTTGCCTTGCTTTTGCTAATGTCCGTGCTTCAGGTCTTGCTGACCCGCTTGCGCATTGACCAGACTGTCGGGCTCTGGTGGCGCTTCGGTGCAATTCTTGTTTTGGCCCAGCTTCTGGTCATAATCCTATTGAAAGGATTTGCACTATGAAAATTGGAACCATGCTCAGGGATGTAGTTGAGTCTTTTTTCAAAAAGGATGCCACTCAACTGTATCCGATCGAAAGAACCCCCACGCCTGAAAGATTTCGTGGCAACCTGCAATACAACCCTGCTACTTGTGTAGGTTGCAATCTGTGCGTCAAAGACTGCCCATCCAAAGCCATTGAACTTATCACGCTTGACCGTGCCGCAAAACGCTTCGTCCTGAAATATCATATGGATCGATGCATCTATTGCGGGCAGTGCGCCATTAACTGCAGGTTCAAATGTATGGGCATGTCGAACACAGATTGGGAACATGCGTCACTGAATAAGGAAGAGTTTACAGTGTATTATGGAAAAGATGAAGACATCGAAGAATTCTTGGCAAATTTCACTCAGCCAGTCATTGAATCAACTGACAAGTGAACTCGGCGGACCGCCGCGCATCGCCATTCTAGGCATTGGGAATCAACTGCGTAATGATGATGCCGCGGGAATGCTTGTGGCAAGTGAGTTGCTTCGTCGTGAATGTGCGGCGAACGCAACTCATTTGCTTGTTATTCAGGCAGGACATGCCCCCGAAAACGTGACCGGCGAATTACGCAAATTCAGCCCTAACTTGATTCTGTTAATTGACGCCGCTGAAATGCGTGATGTCCCCGGCGCGGTCTGTTGGGTTCCAATCCAAGCCATTGATGGAATGAGTGCATCCACACATAGCCTGCCTCTGTCCATGCTCGCGCGCTACCTGACTCTGGAGCTTAATTGTGTGGTGGCACTAATTGGCATTCAGCCCAAATCCAACGATGTTGGTGAGATCGTCTGTGCAGAAGTGTCGCGGGCAGTTGCTGAAATTGTGGATGAAATATGCAACGCATGTTTTGCGCTCAAGTCTGCGGCCTGAAATTTTGTATATGATTTTTGGGGCGAAACACCCTTCCTGCAACAAATCACATCCGCTGCTTCCACGAAAACTAGAACGAAAACAAAAAGAGAAGCTCTAATAATCTATGCATGAGTTATCTGTCGCACAATCTATTTTGAAAATTGGTTTACAGTATGCCGAAAAGGCGGAAGCCAAACGCATCACTGATCTGAATATTGTGATGGGCGAACTCTCCAGCATCGTGGACGACTCTATCCAGTTCTATTGGGATATCATTGCCCAGGACACTATTGCAGAAGGTGCAACATTGCACTTCCGACGCGTGCCTGCTGAATTGCAGTGTCTGGCCTGCCTCGAGAAATATCATCCTACTTATCAGGATTTGATCTGTCCCAAGTGCAGCGGGGTGGAAGCGAAAATAATTGCTGGTGAAGAGTTTTCATTAGAATCAATTGATGTAGAATAAATATGTTTTATTGCGAGTACAGTCGGAGAACTCGCATGACATCTTCGATCGGTGTCTCTGTTTGATGCGTTTCGGCGTTAGCGGGCGTGAAAAGTCAATTATGAGGGCAGGCAGTAATCGAGTCTGAAGCGTTGGCAGATGATGCTGAGGCGGAAAAATATTCTTTCGGACTGAATCAAGATCAAGTCCAGGGAAGAGGCGTTGATCAAGGATGTGATGGCGAGAGTCCAATTCAAAAGACTTCGACATCCAGATTGAGAGGTTGAGATGTGTTTAGCCGTACCAGGGAAAATCGTTGAGATTTATGAAAAAAGCGGGTTAAAAATGGCAAAAATGGATTTTGGGGGCATCTTCCGCGAAGCCTGTTTGGATCATGTGCCCGAGGCGCAGGTAGGCGAGTATTGTGTGATCCATGTTGGGTTTGCGATCAGCTTATTGAGCGAAGCTCAAGCGATGGAAACGCTCGACCTTTTGAAGCAGATTTCAAATCTGGAAGAGGAGTTGGGGCCTGAGACAGCAGAATAAAGTGGCAACGATGATAGACGTCTACGATCGGGAAGCAGAAACCTAGATGAACGGGGAAACGGGTTTTGCCATCTCACCGAGATTCGTTCGTTTATTTCCGGCCAAGCCCAAATCACGAGCGTAATATCCAAAAATGAATAACAGCATGTCATTCAAGGAATAATTTTAAAAAATCTCACTATTGCATTCATCCTGATGGCATTTTGATAGGTTCCTGGCAGGCAGGCTAATGGGCTTGCTTTCCAATCTAATCTGGGACTTGAGGTTTAAATCAAAAAGGACATAAAACTTGATCGGTTATGTCCTTTTCTTGTTTTGGCTACAGAATTACAGCATCAGGGATGCTGCATCCCTCACCACTTTATTGAGGATAGGAATATTCTATGACCAGAGTCGGTTCTACACCGCGATATGAAAGATAATCGCCGGTGCCATTCCCGTAATCACTATTTTCGAATGAAGCAACAAATTGCACAGAACCACTCTTGTAACCACCGCGAACAAATGACGTCACATCGAGGCTTTCAGGGCAAGCCTGATGCGACGTTAACCCATTGGGTCTCCCACCGTAATCGGTTATATCAAGCGACCCAACAGCTCTTTGCCTAAAGCTCATAGGTCCAAAGGCAAAGGGATTCCCCACGCGGCTGCAACTTCCTGGTGTGAAAGTTGCCGAGTTAATTTGAAAATTATCAGGAAGTTCAGGCAATGTGAATGACCAATAGCCCTCACAGCGCCAAGTGTCGTCGATTTCACCAATGATCGGTGGAGCACCACCCAATTCCAACTCGGGAGAACGCTTGGGACAGAGCGATCCGCTGTTGGCTGGATCAAAGATCGCTGCCGTTAATGCATCCATAAAAACGGTGGGCAGGGGTATGACCGTGGGTGGCGGAGGTGGTTGTGTTGGCGCACTTTCCACATTAGATGTTGACGGTGTTGGCACGCTGATGCTAACTTCTGCTGCGGGGGTCAATGCAGGCGAACAAGCAGTTGCCAGCATGAGTAACACAAATAAACATACGATATTTTTTACTTTCATGAGTAATCTTCTTGAGTGTTTTGCGCTAATTAGCATTGCCGGGAATCCAGACAGTGTAGGATATTCCAATAACCCAGTAGTCTATTTCACTCCCTTGATTTTCGATCTTGTCAATGTGGAAGTAGCCATAAGAAGTTCCATTCTTATTATCTGCCACAAAACAGTAAGTTTGTCCGGCGGATACGGGCGCAACGGATGTGTTCCATACCTGAGTGGCGCGGCAGGAATCATAACTAGCGCCTGCTGTAAGCGTCATGTTCGTAACATTTCCTTGAGCTACATATTCACCCAAACCATGATTTGGATAATCGGATGTAGCGGCCGTATAAGCCAGTTGGGGGACACCGTCGAAGTCTATATCGGCTACATCTTCTGTTGCGTACCAATCTCTAAGTTCGACATAGCCTGACTTAGTTTGTACCTGCGGCACAGGTGTATTCGTGGGTAATTCTATAACCGGGACAGGCGTTGATGTTGGCATCTCTACCTGCGGTTGCGTGGTGGGCACCTCATTGGCACTCCCAATACACCGCTCAAGGCGCAATGCGGGAATTTGCAATTGGAGCGAATTGAGCGGCCAAAGATGCCCATCACCAACGCCGTCGCCCCATTCCCCCGTTGCAACCTGATTTCCATCAGCATCTTCAGCGTATATGGTAAGTGCAATCGAATAATTATCCTGCGTTGTTGTGTTAATTTTGCTGGAGTCAATAACAAAAGCATAGCGATCATTGCCGATCGGGGACATATTATCAGCTTCGCCACCGTTTGGCCCTATCTGATCGCCGGTGGACAATCGCTGAACGCCTACATGAGTAATAGCCGCGCTGCTGGTTACTTTAGCGGTAACAGTCACTTCTCTTGGCCCGCAAGCATCGCTCGCATAGTAAAAGGTACGCGTGTCTACTTGCACATCCGTGATTACGAGATCATTGCTACTGCTGCTAAATGTTGGCTGACTGCCCGACTGAGAATTACCCGTGTTTTGCGGTTGCGCATCCATCGCTTGACGCGCCTGTTGCGTTTGCCGAGCAATATCTGCGATGCTGGATATTTCACCGGCGGGCATATTACAAGCTGCCAAAATGGCAACGAGCAAGAAACTTACGAGGAAAAGACTCTTTTTATTCATGGCGATCTCCTTTGTGAATTATGGGAATAAATATGCATCAAACCAGATCGCATCGGATGCACCTTCGCGTATGACGATATATCCGTAGCGCCCCTGATTTGTCTTGAAACAAATATAAAGATCAGATTGCCAGGCAAGTGGCTCGGTACTCATTACCGCTGCCTGACACTCACTTTTCTCAAAAGGAGAAAGATCAGCGTACCCGCTCATCTGAGCGCCGTTTTGGGGCTGCATCAGCCCGGCATCTGAACTAAGCGAGAAATCGACGGTCGCATTTTGAGCGGCAGAAAAGGTATCGAAATCATAAGATGCGCCTGCTTCTAACTGGACATTATAAATACCGGCATCGGCAGATGTTGCCGCTACCAGCGGCGCTGTTGGGTTTTGTGGCACCGGTTGTTGTGGCCTGGGCGTGTTGAGCGCGGGCGCGCTTGTTGGCACCGTTACCGGCGCTGTCGTTGGCTCGGCAACAGCACAGGCCATTATCAACAACAAACCAAAGCTCAATAAGAACAACATTTTCTTTTTCATCATTTCCTTGCTGTTAGGGAAGTACTGCCGTCTTATAAGTAATCATGATCTTTGCATCAGATGGGTCGTCATGAAGCACCATATATGAGACATTTAAAGACCCCGCATTTCCGCTGCCTGTAATGTAGCAAACATAGTCATGAACGTTATAGCCGTAAATATCAAATGTCCCACTTCCACGGGCGCCTGCTTCCAAACGGCAATTGTCAGCGCCGGGATCTCCGCTGTTTCCATGGGGCCATTCAGCCAGCACAGTTCCGTTTTCACCATAAAATTGACCTTTGTCGCCAGCCTGGACAAAAGTTATATCCACTCCACCGGCATAATCCACATCAATAGAATCCCAATGTCCCAGTTCTAAACCGCCGCTTACTATCGTTGGGGCGGAGTTTTCCGCTTCAACAATAACGAACAATTCCTTATAGGTAGATGTCTGGGTTAAACAATTCCCGCTATACATGAGCGTGTGGATTACTGTATCGCTGCCAACCACAAAGGGAGCTTGTACTGTCTTTGATCCGGTTTTATCAACTTCCACGCCATCCAACAAGAGAGGACAAAGGGCATCCGCAGCGCCCCACTCGATGGTATAGGAACTGTTTGGTTCAACCGCACCGCTAGGGCCTGTGAAATAATTGATCGTCGGCGTAACCACCGGGGGGACAGTTGGCGTTGTAACAGTACAAGGAAGCAGATCTATATAAATAGATCCTGTAGTCGTCGAGCGTAGACCATCTACACTGACCGCTTCCGCAGTAAAGATCAAATTCCCAGCCTTCCCGTTGAGGATACTATCCACTCCAGCGTTAAATCCTTCTCCCGTCCAGAAGGAAAAACTACCATTCCCATCGTGATCCAGATCATCGCCAATATTCCCGCTTTGGTTCCCGGTAGCAGGGTCATAGATCACAAATTTCGCTACTCCGCTGGCATATTTTTCATAAGGCGTGATCTGAAGATAATACGTAGCACTGATTGGTTCGTTATTATTGCACTGCCCATAATAGATCACGTTTGGCGAAACGTTAAGTGCGTCAATTTCCAGATACTCTGCACTGCCAATCAAAGTGTCATTATCAGCGATTGGCTCAGGAGTAGGGTTGCTATTTCCGCTTCCACCGCCATACCCGCCTGAGGGAACGCCGGTATTGGTCGCTTGCGATGCTGAGGAGCCTGTGCCATCTGCTTTTCCCATAGGTACAGGTGAAGGCGAAGCAACCGGTGGTGCTGGCGGCGCGGTATCGTTATTACTGGGTGTGAATGGATCACTGGCTATCCCGCTATTGCAATACTGCACGGAGATGGAACGGGCATTCTTCTCCGGGCTGGTGGTGAGATTTCCCGCCATATCAACGGCATAAACCTGATACTCCAGCGCGCCGCTACCCTGACCCAAAATTGATTCCGCTTCAGTGGCAACATCCAGCTCCCCGGCATAATGTCCGTTACCGGTAGATGGCAAACTTACGTCCGTCCACGCGAGAGAGGCTCCAAAGTTGCTCTCTGCTCGGTAACGATACTGCAAGCCCACGGTCGCGAGCGATCCGGAATCGTCGCTTACGTCCACAAATATCGTTACTCGCGTCGGACCACAACTGCTATCCCTGTAAAAGACATTTTGCGCCGATATGCCCGCATTCTGTAATACGGGGGATGTGGTATCCGAACTAGCCACAGGCATATGGCAGGCAGTTAATACCAAGGTCAAAAGTAAAAGAACACTAACGATTTTCTTCTTCATCTCATCTCCTCGTCAGCTTACAGAAAAACTTCTGTCTCATAATCAATATTCACTGTGCTGTAGGTTGGCGCACAGTCAAGCTATGATGACCAACCAGAATGCGATCAATGGTATCCATGGGTACTCACTTTAGACCCGTGTTTTGTTGATTGCTTTTCTTTAGATAATCATCCAGATGGACAGCAATATTTCTAATATCTGCAATAGCTATCGTTTCCCCGCTGCGAACATGCTGTAATTGTCCACGCCACAAATCTGTATCTTCATGATCCCGCCAGATACGCACAATAAAAGATTCTCGTAAAGAAAAAATGGATTGTGGTGACAAAGCAAACTCCTATTAGAGATAAATAATTAAAATTATTCTAATAAGCGTGTCTCTTGAAAGTATCTCTAAAACCACACTTGCTCGGTCATATGTCCCGCCAGTTTCTAAAAAATCGCATTATATATGGCATCTTAAGAAGCTGTACACATTTAAACGATTTCAACCATTAAAACAAAAATGGCGGAAAACCCGCCACTTTTGACAAAACTCTTCCTGCCATTATTCATCCGCTATGGCAGCCATATCTCGCTCAATAGTACGCAGCCCCAATTTCTCCATGCCTCTTGCGCGATATGTCTCAATAGTTTTGGCGCTTAGATTTAATTAACCGGCTATTTCAGCGCTGGTATGTCCCAGTGCCACCAGCTTAAGCACCTCGCGTTCTCGAACACTGAGCGTCTCCCATAGTTCTGTATCTTCATTTTCCCCGCTGTTGGGCAGTAAACCTTCCAATAGGGATTTGGTCATCTTTGGGTGGACATACATCTCTCCAGCCATGATCGTCTTGATGGCGGAAATCAATTCCACTAAGGGGATATCGATATAGATGCTTGTACCCTTATCAGAAGAAGTCTCTATGGTCAGTTTACCATTCGTGTTTTACTTCTGTTTACAAGGGTATATATGCGTTGAGAGATTACGCAGTCACAGACATTTTCGGACGAAATTTATACCCACATATTTGATTTATATCGCCAGAAAAGAGAAAATATGACAATCGACATTCACCCAACAGATATTTCTAAGCGGCTTTTTGGCGACTTTTATAAAGGGCTACGGTTGCCCGACTTCGATGTAGTAGGTTGTCCCATTTTCTACCTGAAATGCAATTTGTGATTGCTGTGTCCCACTTGCATTGTCATTACAGGCAACCAAGTCGAGGCCGGGGTGTGTTCCGGTCCAAACGGCAATGAATGTGTCATAGTGTGCGCTAAAGGTATCCAATGAAATAGCTGTGTTGCTATCCGCTATGTATGTATACCAAACAGTTGCTTGTCCTTTTCCATCAATCTTGCATGCTTCGGTTAATGTTGGGTCATCTAGAGCAGAAGATGCAAAGAATGTATTTAGAGCCTCCTGATTTCCGAGAGTGTCTATGTTTTTCGGGGATGAAAAAGTGTCGTTTGCGATAGGTTCCATTTCAAATGAGCCAATATCACAGCCTGTACTCTCTGGACGGGCTAGGCCGCGCTGATCTTCTGCCGGGCAGGAGGCGACCTTTGCTGTATTGAAGGCAGAAGAAGCGCCACCAATTGGCAATATTTGCATTCCTGGACCACCGTAATCAGTTAATGTGCCGAGAGCAGGGTTTTCTGTAATGATATTTGTTCCATCGGCATAGCCGCCTTGAATGACACTATAGCTAACTACAGGAGCGCTGTCGTTGATATTTTCTATTTCATTGCCCGTGGAGGCTGTGTTGTCCCAAAGGATTATGTTGGTTAGGGTGGGGTGACTTTCAAAGGAGTTATACATGCCGCCACCTTGATACCCCGCTGAGTTATCACTAATGGTCACGTTCGTAATTGTTGGAGCGCTGCTATGGTTGTATATTGCACCGGCATAATTGCTCGCGTTATTGTTGCTAAAGGTTGCATTGGTAATTGTCGGGTTACTGCTCGATGCGTTGTACATTCCGGCAGCAAAACTGGCGGAGTTATTGCTAAAGGTTACGTTTGTAATTGTTGGGCTACTACTGGCGCGGTTGTACATCCCGCCGCCGGTGCCGTTAGAGGCGGAATTATTATCGAAGGTGACATTCGTGATTGTCGGGCTGCTAGTGTAATTATACATACCAGCGCCAAAATAGCTTGTAGAGTTGTTACTAAAGATTACATTTGTTACGGTTGGGTTTGAGTAGGCATTGTACATTCCGCCACCATATTCTGCGGTGTTATTACTGAATATGATATTGTTAAGGGTAGGGCTATTACTAAAGTTATACATCCCTCCGCCACGATTATTTGGAATGGAAGCATCTGCGTATCCGGCTGTAATGGTGAAACCGTCAATCGTAGCGTTGTTAACGCCAGTAACGACGTGATAAATATTATCAGTAAGTGCTACTGTGCCGATTTCTCCACTAAGAGTAGTGTTATTTGTAGCGGGGGCTGGATCACGCTCTGTGCGATTGGTTTCTGCACCACTAAAGCCACCATAAAGTGCTACGTTACTAACCAGCCGAAAGGTATCTGTGCGCAACGTGCCGGGAGTGTGGACCCCTTCCATGACCCAGATTTCATCGCCTGATGTTGCACTCGACAAGGCCGTTGCTAATGTGCAAGCGTTGGCCCAAGAGCTACAGTCGGCATCTCCGGTAGCATTTGGCTTTGCATACAGGGTGCTATTCGCATGTGCGATTTTTTTAGGGATGAGCAAGAAAAGAAAAGCGAAGGCTAATACAGTAAGAAAAAATTTTGAGAGTTTCATTTTCCCTCCTATTCTGGGATGTTTTTTTAATGTTAAGTAGTATACGAAGGTTTTGATTTCAGAGCAAGTGAAAGAGGCTCTAGTATGAGGTTTTTTTCAAGTTTTGAGCAGAAAATATGACAATCGACATTTACGCATTGGAGTATAGTAATGATTTCTGTGCTTGCGTCCTATAGCAGATTGCGCTATTGTTCACAACAATACTTTGAAAGGAAACACATCCTAATGTCGTTCTACCACCGTCACACCTGAGCACAACATTCAAGCGTTGGACAACGCTCGAATTTGTTCCCTGTACGTCCGTATGTGGCGGAGGTTCTTCATTAGACCTCTTGCATAAGTACTAATTGTGCCATAATAAGCAAATGAAATATGAAGAGATAAAAAGAGAAACTTCAAACGTCTAACAGGCGTTTTACCAAGCACATTCGAGAAAATGCTTGGCGTTTTAGAAGAAAAATTACCCAGCTTTGGTCGTCCGCCAAAGCTTAGTCGGGCAGATCAACTTCTAATGACGCTGATGTATTGGCGAGAATATCGTACGCAGTTTCATATTGCAGGTTCTTATGGCATCAGTGAATCCGCAGTCTCACGAACGATCAAAAAAGTGGAAGATGTACTGATTCGCTCTGATCAATTTCATCTGCCTGGTAAGAAAGTGCTCAAATCAAACGATCTTGAGATTGAAG
>JBNLFG010000010.1:0-203034 GCA_050305405.1 Anaerolineales bacterium
TTTGGCGACCGATGCCGGCAGAATAAAATTTATTGCGAACAGGAAATTCCTGCTTTTGGTGAATAGCACCCTTTATCACCTATCATTCCCCTAGATACAAAATTCTAGGGGAATTTTATTTTTCCTTCTCCACCCACATTTGCGTGCCATCGGTCGAGATGTGCAGCCAGCCGTCCAGGTCGGTGCGCAAGAGTGGGTAATCTTCCAGTGTGCGCAAAGTAGAGTCGTGGGGCAGCCCGTCGCGGTCATCGGCGGCGACGCTCAGGATCGCCAACTGCGGGTCGAGGGCGGCTATCCACTCGGGGGGATTGAGCGGCGCGTAGCCCGAATCAGGCAGTAGGAGCAGCGACATTGTCCCCAAATTCTGCGTTTCAGCGAGACTATCAAAATCCATGCCGATTGGCAGGAGGGCGCGGAAAGAATCCCATTCGATCAGGATAACTGATCCGCGCGCGCCCACAGCTTGGATTTGCAAAGTAGCGCCCTGCCCAAGTTCCAACGTTTGTCCCGCTTCCGCCAGGCTGATAGGTATCCCGTTTGTGGAAATAAACTTGTCGAGGGCGCGCGAAGCGTAAGATGCTTCGCGATTACCGCTCCACAAGACCTGTGCGGGGGAGAAGCGTTCAAGCGTGCGCGGCAGGGCGGCTAAATCTTCTTCTTGCGGGGAGGCGACGATCAACCAATCCAGTTCACGCTCGAAGGGCGGTAAGCGTTCGCCCAACTCGGCAGAAAGATCAGAGATACGTTCGCCGCCGTTGATGAGCAGAGTCCTGCCATCCGGGGTTTGGATGAGGACGGCATCGGCAGAGCCAACATTGAGAAAGGTGAGATGCAAGTTCCCGTCGGGGAGGGAGAAGACCATGCGCCAGACCTGAAAGACGACGAGAGTTAGCGTGACCGCGTAAACGGGCTTGGAAATTTTCTTTAAAGGGAAACCAGCAAAAGTCCACGCGAGCATCACGAGGTAGATGATGATGATCAGAATTAGTTTCGTATCCCCCAGCACAATCACACCATGTGGCATCCGGTTGAATAATTCCACCATTCGAATGGTGTAGGTGGTGAAGGGCAGCGCGAAGATGGCGAGAATTTTGCCGAGCGGCATCAGCAGCAGGCTGACAATGAGCGCCAGACCGCCGAGGATCATCACGGCCGGTTGGACGGGCAGGATGAAGGGATTCGCGATAAAGGAGATAATCGAGATGCGCCCAAAGTGGTAGGCCATGATCGGGATCGTGGCGAATTGAGCGGCGAGCGTGAAGAGGAAATACTCGCCAACGGGGCCAGCAAGCTGCTCTGCACGTTCAGGGGTGGTGATCCGCGAGGCCTGACGCACAAACCAGTTGGCAAGCGGCTCGGCGTAAAGGATCAGACCAGCTGTGGCGGCAAAGGAAAGCTGGAAGCCGACGTCCCATAAAACCATCGGGTTGATGAGCGCCATGACCACAGCGACCCCAAGCAAAGAGGTAACGCCATCTTGTCTTCTGCCGACCTGCCTGGCAAATAAGGCAAAACCACCCATCACAGCTGCACGCACGACGGCTGCATCCGCGCCGACGAGTAGGGTGTAGGCAGCGATACCGATCATCGCGAGAACTGAACCGGCCTTGTTGCCGAAGAGTCTGCCGAAAAGGGAGATAAAAAGCCCTGCGATAATCGTGATGTTGAAACCGGAAATCGCGATGATATGGGTTGTGCCCGTGCCCTTAAAAGCATCTTGTAGGTCTCTGGGGAGACCGGTTTCGACGCCGAGCAAAATGCCCGCCAGCAACGAGGCTTCGGGATCGGGGAAAAGTTCGTAGACATTCGCGAGGGCACGATCTTTGAGATCGAAAATCCAGGTCTTTGCCCAATGACCGCCGCGTTCTTCGGGCAGGAAGGTCGCTTCGGCGTTGGACATATAAGCGTGGATGCCGCTCAGCGCAAGATAATCTTTGTAGGAAAACTCTTCGTTTTCGGGGGGCGTTTCGAGCTTGCCTCGCACGCGCAGATGATCGCCGTAGTGATAGGTTTCGCCCGCATCCACGCGGATTAGAATTGTGCCATGTACTGAGAGGGGATCTTTCTTGTCGGGGCGATTGATCTCAACCACGTCTAACTGGAGGTTGGTGTAGGTGTCGCGGTAATCGGGCGCATCAGAGACGATCCCTGTAACTAACGTTTCATAGTTACGGTCGCTGAACCAGATGATGTCGAAAGGGTCATCTTCTTTGGGCTGCTGGTATTGAAAATAGGTTGCGCCGAAGAAGAAGAAAAAAGGCAGTAAAAAGTAGATTGGGGAAATGCGCAGAAACCAGGCCGGGGTTTGTGTTTTTTCACGTATGCGCCGGATGATAAGCGAAATCGCTGCAAGCGCTAACGAGATCGTGCCGTATTGCAGCCAAAGACTCGTCTCTTGCGGGACATAACGTGCGAGCACGATCCCGCCGAGAAAGGAGAGAGCAATGAGGCTGATGGGCGAAATTAGGAGTTGCACAAAATACCCTTTACCGGAGACTTTTTGAGAAAAATCGTTTGTTGGTTGAGGCGCTCCGAGTCTTCTTTGGGAGCGTATCGAAAGCACCTGCTTCGCTTAATCATTAGTTTAAAGGAATTGTTCGCGAGAACTTACATCCCAAAGAATTTCAGCAGCGCAACTGCGCCAAAGATGGCGAAAACGATCAAGGCAGCCGTAATGGCATCGCGCATATCTCGTCGGTCCGTGATGTGCAGCAGGGGGTAGAGTCCTTCTACTTCCCAGCGTGGGCCGCCAAACCAGGCGAAGATCAGCCCGCCAAGCAGGCCGCCAATATGCCCCCAGTTGTCGATCCCGGGGGATAAGCCGATCATCAGGTTGACGGCAGCAACCATCACGATGTTGCTCAAAGCTTTTTGAGCACGTTGGCCGAAGAGCTTTTTGTTCAAATACAGAAAAATGCCCTCGGCAGCCAGCAAGCCAAATATCGCGGTCGAGGCGCCGAGCGAATTCGCATCTGTAAAGAAGAAGGAGAAGACATTCCCGGCAAATCCGCCGGCGAGATAAAGCAGCAGAAAACGCGCGTGTCCCATGCGGCTTTCCATGCCTGCGCCGATGGCGAGGAGGGCATACATGTTGAAGCCGATGTGCATCAGCGAACCATGCAAGAGGAGGGGCGTGATAAGACGCCAAAGTTGTCCGGCGAGAATAGCCTCGTTGATCTTCATCCCATAATAGGCCGGATAATCTGCACCGTTATAGAAAAACTGGCTCGCCATTTGCAATAAATAGACCGCGATCGTGATGCCCATGATGGTATATGTGACGCGCGGCGGCGCAGTAGGCAGCGCAATTTGCGTCGGGGGCGGCGGTGTTTGCTGATAGTTCGGTGCGGGAGTCTCGTTCACAGGCTTACCTTTCGCGGATGGGTGCGGTGATGCTCGGCATGGATGATGGCCTGGATCGTATCGACCGCATCGTCCAGTTTGTCATCGGTATTGATGACGACATAATCGAACTCATCGGCGCGTTTCATTTCCTGACGTGCGGTGGCGATGCGCAGATTCAGCCCCTCGGCTGTTTCGGTCTTTCTTGCCCTCAACCTGCTGACCAGTTCCTCTTCGTCGGCTGTGGTGAGGAAAATGAGTACCGCTTCCGGCGCCATCTTACGCACGGTTGCCGCGCCCTGAACATCGAGGCGCATAATGACATCTTTTCCGCTCGCCAGTGCGTCGCGCACCTGCTGTTTGGGAATGCCTTTGTAATCGTTGTAGACGATGGCATATTCGAGCAGCTCATCATCTTCGATCATCTGTGCGAACTCATCGCTGGAGACGAAGAAATAATCCACGCCGTGCTCTTCGCCTTCACGGATGGGGCGTGTGGTGGCGGTGACAACAAAGTGGAAGGGCTGGTCGCCGCGCTCTTCCATCAGGTGCAGAACAGTATCCTTGCCAACCCCCGAAGGGCCGGAGATGACGATCAGCAGCGGCTCGGGGTGCAGGATATTAAAATCGTTTGTGTGGGTCATGGAGAATATTGTACTCGATGGGGGTGCAAAAAACGATGCCACTGAAGTATCCTCTGCGATATAATCCAGCATCTTTCACGCCTTAGGAACAATTATGCAAACCAATCCCCCCGAAGTAGATTATTCAAAAAAATGGCTCGTGCTTTCCGCGGTCAGCATGGGTATCTTTTTAGCGACCATCGACGGCAGTATTGTCAACATCTCGCTGCCGACTCTTGTCCACGCCTTTGAGACCGATTTCGCGCTCGTGCAATGGGTCGTGCTTTCCTACCTGCTGACCGTCACCACGCTGATGCTGGGAGTCGGTCGTTTGGCGGATATTTACGGCAAGAAGCGCATCTACACGGCGGGCTTTATCGTCTTCACACTTGGGTCAGTGCTCTGCGGCCTCTCGCCAACGATCCATGCCTTGATCGGATTCCGCGTCGTGCAGGCAGTAGGGGCATCCATGACGATGGCGCTCGGGATGGCAATTGTCACGGAAGCATTTCCGGGTCACGAGCGTGGGCGCGCGCTGGGCATCACGGGCACGATCGTTTCGGTTGGCATCGCCATCGGTCCCACGCTGGGCGGATTCATCATCCAAAACTTCTCATGGCATTGGATATTCTTCGTCAACCTGCCCATCGGCATTCTTGGCACGTGGATGGTGATCCGCTATGTGCCCAATTTCCAACCGGCGGGCGGGCAGCGCTTTGATTATTGGGGCGCGGTGACGCTCTGCGTGACACTGCTCAGCTTTTTGATCGGGCTGACAACGGGGCAGCGGATCGGCTTTGGCGAGTTGCCCGTCATGTTGCTTCTGGGTACATCGCTTCTCTTTTTGGGCATTTTTATCAAGCTGGAGCTGGGTCTCGACGAGCCAATGCTCGATCTGCGCCTTTTCAAAAACAGTCTTTTCTCTGTTTCGCTCATGACCGGTTTTATCGTCTTCCTTTGTTTATCCGGCTCGATTCTGCTGATCCCCTTTTATGCCGAAAACGTGCTCGGATTCGGTCCACAGCAAACCGGCATGTTGATGGCGGTCGTCCCCTTGGCGCTCGGTATCGTAGCCCCTATTTCGGGCGCACTGTCCGACCGTTACGGCACGCGCCCCATCACAGTGGCAGGATTAGCGATGCTGACGATCGGCTTTATCCTGGTTAGTGGGTTGAATGCCGAAACGACCATGCTGGAATATGTGCTCCGCTTTTTGCCGGTCGGCATCGGGATGGGCATGTTCCAGTCCCCCAACAACTCGGCGATCATGGGCGCCGCCCCGCGCTCTCGACTTGGGATTGCTTCCGGTATGTTGAGCGTGACGCGCACCCTCGGGCAGACTGCCGGTATCGCTATCCTCGGTGCACTCTGGGCTGGACAGGTTTTCAAGCACGTTGGCAATGTCCTGCCGGGCGGTGCGACCACCGCCCCCATTGCCGCACAGGTGGCTGGCTTACAGAGCACCTTTCTGCTCGTCAGCGTGCTGATCTTTTTAGCGTTATTGCTCAGTATTTGGGGAATGCGCGAAGAGAATAAACAACAACCTGCATAAACCCAAACTCCCCCGCTAATGCGGGGGAGTTTTTACTAAAAGTGGAGTAGGGTAGCGCTATTGAATGGCTACGTAAATATAGAGCTTGGACTCATCTGAGCCGATATGGAAGTCTTCATCATAAACTTCCATATCGAACTTATCAGGGTGAAGCTCTTTCCCTGACTGCGGCAGCCAAGAGTTATAGATGTACTCGTAGGTTTCACTGAGCGTATCCAATTTACCGTGGTGGGTGAAGACGGCATAGGTATATTCGGGTACTTGCCGATAGACCATGCCTGCCGGAATATCTTGATCGCTGGCAACCTGTGCAGCAGCAACATATTCAAACTCGCCTTCTTTGGCGCCTTCAACCTTGCTGAAGCAGAGGCCAAAATACTCTTCTTCACTGCTCATTTTTATTTCGTGCGCACGCGGATTGAAAACACCCCACATTTGCGGGATTTCACCTTGCTCATTCTTGCCAACATAAGACATGCCAACGGCTTTGAAAGCCGGTCGTTTAATGATTTTGGGTTCCATCGTTTTTTCCTTTTTATCAGGTGAAAGTATCGAAACCGGAATTCTGGTCTTCTCTACGGGGCATTGAACTTCAACCATCCCGGTTTCAAAACTGGTATTCAGGGGCATATCCGCCCCTGACTCGGATAGGTAGATCTC
Organism: Anaerolineales bacterium; assembly: GCA_050305405.1. Taxonomy (GTDB): domain Bacteria; phylum Chloroflexota; class Anaerolineae; order Anaerolineales; family Villigracilaceae; genus Desulfolinea. Next base: position 6,178 of record JBNLFG010000010.1, read on the forward strand.
ACGACATGGACCGACGAGTTGATACCCGTTAGACTGCATCCAACTGTACAAAAACGAATAGGTTTGCGGCAGTAAGTCAGCTTCACTGGGATGGATCAGGCTTGCCATTGTAGGCACTGCGGCCAACTCCAGCAATTCGACGGGGGTTCCTGCCCAGTCACCAGCCCGCTGTCCACGGCGCAGGTTGACACCCACAGCCAAAGAGACTTCCAGGTCAGTGTCTTGATAGGGCAGATCGTTGAGCAGTGCAAACCAGGGGCTTGTGACTTTCAGCTTGGCCAAATCCAGATAATACTGAAGTAACTGCTGCAAACTCTGGCGGGCTGGCGCTAACTGCGCTTCGGTTGCCGCTACAGCACGGGCGGATAACACTGTTCGCGCGGGGACATCCTTGAGCGCCACGTCGCGTTCCGGTGGAGAACCATCCACTTCAATTTGACGCAGGCGCATCTCAACGCGGGCTAGCCGGGCTTGCTCATCTTCAACCTTTTCAGCCAATTCCATCTGTTTCATGCGCAGCATTCCGCGCATCTCGGCTATGGACAAGTTTTCACTTATCAGGTGTGCAATCTGTTCCAGCGAGAAGCCTAGATCCTTCAATGCCAGGATGCGGTTTAGCTGCCCCAATTGTTTCAGACGATAGTAACGGTATCCGGTATAGCGGTCGATATGCGTTGGCTTGAGCAAACCCAGATCACCGTAGTGATGCAGGGTTTTTATGGAAACGTGCGCCAGTTTAGAAAAGTCACCGATCTTGATCATAAGTCTACCTTTGTTCGCTGATGGCCATCAGTGCTGACAGTATAGACCCTCCTGTAAGGTGCGAGTCAATGGGGAAGTTTATTCTTTCTCCGCTAGTAATTTGAGCAAGACCGCTTCGCGCTCCGGTTTCAAACCAGCCTTCATCTCGTAGTCTGCGGGACGGGTTTGTGCCCATGCCAGCGTTTCGCGCACAACCTGCTCTGTCGAACGGAATTTCAGTCCGGCAGCCTTTGCGCGTTCATTGCTGATTCGCGACATCCCACCACCTTCAGATTCAAGAATCCAGAGCGTAAACTCTGTCCACGGGGCGATCTTTTTCTCGGCGATGAAATCTTCAGACGCCCAGATAAATTCCGCGTCGCTGCCGCTGACCTTTTTACAGGTTTCCAACAATTCCACAAGCGGACACGGCTGCGCCGGACCAACGGCGTTGTAGACGCCGCTCGCCTTCTCTTCCACCAGCCTGAGTGTAAAGTCCGCCAGATCGCGTGCGTGGATAAACTGAGTCGGTTCATCCACGCCAACCGGGGCAAGCACCTGCCCTCCACGCGCGACGCGCAGTGGCCAATAGGTAAAACGATCGGTCGGGTCATAAGGCCCGACGATCAAGCCCGGGCGAATGATCAGTGCCCGTTCGCCATAAGTCTCCTGAACGGCTTTTTCACATAATACCTTCAAAGGGCCATAGGTCCCGCCCGTAATTTCTTCAACTGTTTCATCTTCGATGGTTCCCAAAGGATAATCTTCATCCATGCCAACGGCATCAAAATCGGCATAGACCGAAACCGTTGAGATGAAAACATACTGCCCGACAGATTCCTTCAGCGTCTGTGCTGAGAGATCGACGATCCGTGGATAGTAGCCACAGGTATCAATGACCGCATCCCAGCGAGGCCCGTCCAATTTGGCGAGGTCGCTTTCGCGATCGCCGATGATCGTTTCAACCTCAGGAAATACGTCCGGGTTCGATTTTCCGCGATTAAAAAGCATGATCTGATGCCCACGCTCAAGCGCAGCTTCAACCAGATGTCGTCCAACAAAGCGCGTTCCGCCGATGATTAAGATATTCATAATTTTCTCCAATTTGATTGATAATTAACTATACACCAAGATAGATAAAAAGAGCCTCGCCAACCAGCGAAGCACCTCTACTAATTCTTGATGGTATCAAAAATCAGCATCATCCTTTAGAATTTTATAAATTCTTATTGTTATGGAGTCCCATGAAAAAAGCGATCCTTCTCTTAACCATCTTCCTTACGACCTGCAATGCAGCCCCCGCAACAGCCGTTGAAGATTTTCTGACCGCTCTCGCCGCCAAAGATGAAGCGCGTCTGCTCACACTCGTCTGTGCCGATTACGAATTCGATGCCCTGCTCGAGCTGGATTCTTTCGCCCTTGTCCAAACCACGCTCAAGGATCTGGCTTGCCAGTCAAGCGGTACAGATGTGATCTGCAGCGGCAGCATCGAAGCCAGCTATGGCGATGAAATTCGCAGCTTTGATCTCTCCGAGCGGACATATCATCTTGTGCAGGATGGCGGTGACTGGCTGGTCTGTGGATACGACCGATGAGCCGCGTCACGCGCCTGTTGTTCGGCTTGCTTCCGTTATGGATCGTTTTATCTGCCTGCCAACCGCTTACGCCAAATCCCACTCCGAGCGTTGTCCCCAGCCCTTCGGCCACGTTTAGCGCGACTCCCCCTCGGGCGACGCAGACCATATCCACGCCCGAGGAAGTTGAGGCCACGTCCGTACCGCCAACGGTGACTCCGCTCCCCGCAACACTCTCTCTCAATCCCGAAAACTGGATGGATTGGCCCGTAATCCCCATCGTCACTGCAGAGATGCGCACCGTCTACGAACGTGGGCTCAGCCTTGGTAATGATCCGCGTGCCTTCTCAATTCTGGGCGATTGCCAGAGCACGCCCGAGACCTTTTTGGGCGTTTATGCGGATGCCGAAAAACGGGCCGAACTGCCTCAAGAACTGCAAGAAACTGTGCTCTATTTTGCTGAATCACTGGGGCGTCCCAGTCCAACATCGAAAAGCGGATCAACTTCGGGGGCGTTACTTTGGGCGGAGTGGCATGAGGGTGAATATGGCTGTGGCGAGGCTGAAAGCCCCATTAGCTGCGAACTGCGCCTGAACCGACCATCCTTTGCGCTGATCATGGTTGGCACGCATTGGGAGGCGCGCAACGAGCGTTATATGCGCAAGATCATCGATCAGTTACTGGAGGCTGGTGTGGTGCCTATTTTGGCGACCAAAGCCGACAACCGCGAAGGCGATCATGGCATCAATCTCGAGACGGCGGGGTTGGCTGCTGAATATGGTCTGCCGCTCTGGAATTTTTATCCTGTTACTGCCGACCTGCCGAACCGCGGGCTTTACACAAAAAAGAAAGATGCCTTTCTCGGCGACATTTACCTGACCGATGAAGCGCTTGAGCTTCATCGGTACTCGGCGTTGCAGGCGTTGGATGCGGTTTGGCGGGCAGTGAGTGGGAAGTAACAGTTCCTGAGCGGAGGGTTTTTTCGAAGAAAAAACCCGTAGTCGAAGGACGATTCGTATAAAATCGCTCTTCGACTACGGGTTTCGATATACCCTTCACTTCGTTCAGGGTTACTCAACCCTCCGCTCAGAGACTGTAATTGTTGGGCAGGGGGGCAAAACTACTCATTAAACTTCACAACCGTCACGCCCGCGCCGCCTTCATTTTGTTTGCCCTCTTCAAAGGACTTCACATAAGGGTTCGCGTGCAAAGCCTCGCGCACGACCTCGCGCAAACGCCCGGTGCCCTTGCCGTGGATCACGCGCACAAAAGGCATCCCGCTGAGATAAGCTTGGTCAATATAACGCTCCAAAATATCGAGCGCATCTTCAGCGCGTTCGCCGCGCATGTCGAGTTCCATTTTGGGCAGTGCCGCAATAGGCTGGCGCACAGCCGTGCTCTCAACCTTTTTCTCTTCGCGTACAGCACGCTTCTTCAGACGTACGTCTTTTAGCTTTGCCCACATCCGCAGCGCACCAACCTGCACTTCCACTTCTCCCTTGCCGAGTGCCGTCACAACGCCGTCCGCGCCTAAAGTCTCCACCAGCACAGTATCGCCAAGATCAGGGTCTCCACTGATTACAGATTCCTGTTTGCTGATTACGGGTTTCACCTTCTTCTTGCGGATGGGCTGCGGGACTTTCTGTTCAACGACTTTGATCTCTTCTTCGACAGCTTCGACCTCTTCGAGCGGTTTCTCTGCCTCGCGCAGCCTGCGGCGCATTTCCTGGATTTCGGCTTGCATCGCTTCGAGTTGGCTTTTTGCCTCGTTCCGAGCTTGGTCGAGAATCTTGATGCGCTCTTCTTCGATATTTTCCAATTGTTGATTTAATTCGCGTTTGAGGCGGTGTACCTCGACGCGTGCATCTTGCGCCTTACGCCGATCTTTGCGCGCTTCCTTGCGTTGACGGTGGATGTCGTCGAGCAGGTCGTCGGCGCGAATATCGTTTGGGTCGATATCGCTTTTCGCTGCAACGAGCACGCTTTGGGGGAGTCCGAGCCGCTGCGCGATGGCGAGCGCATTCGAGCGCCCTGGCAATCCGATGGTCAACTTGTAGGTCGGGCGCAGAGTGTGGAGATTAAATTCCAAAGAGGCATTGACCACCTTTTCGGTGGTATGCGCGAAGGTTTTCAGTTCCGGGTAATGTGTGGCGACGAATGCCAGCGCGCCCTGATCGAGCAGCGCCGAAAGGATCGCGCGCGCCAACGCCGCGCCCTCTTGCGGATCGGTGCCTGCACCAAGCTCGTCGAAGATGACGAGCGAATTCTCATCCGCTTTCTTGAGAATCTCGCTGATGTTTTTGATATGCCCTGAGAAGGTCGAAAGCGACTGCTCGATGGACTGCTCGTCGCCAATATCGGCGTGGACGGAGCCAAAGCAGGGCAGCTCCGAACTGGACTCAGCAGGGATGTGCAGCCCCGATTGCGCCATCAGCGCCAGCAAGCCCGCCGTTTTGAGTGTGACGGTCTTGCCACCTGTATTTGGTCCCGTGATGACAAGGGCGCGCGTTTCGGGTTCGAGCGTAATGTCGAGCGGGACAACGGTAGCGGGGTCAAGCAGCGGGTGGCGGGCTTGAATGAGTTTAAAAGTTGGCAGATTGGCAGGTTTCGACGTTTTAGCGTTCGAACGTTTAGACGTTAAAAGGGGTTCGGTAGCGTCGATCGCATCCGCATATTTTGCTTTTGCAAAGGCTAAATCGAGTTCGGCGAGGGCTTCAACGCCTGAGTTAATCACGTCGACGTGTTCACCAATTTGAGCACAGAGCTCGGCGAGCACGCGCCGTTCTTCATCGCGTTCGGCAAGTTGAAGTTCGCGGGCTTGGTTGTTCAGGTCAACGGTGCTGAGCGGCTCGACGAAGAGCGTCGCTCCCGACGAGGATTGATCGTGGATGATGCCTTTGAGTTTTCCCTTGAACTGCGCCTGCAAAGGCACAACATGACGACCGTCGCGTTGGGTGATGAGCGCTTCCTGCAAGATGCTGGCATTATTGCTAACGATCTTCTGGAGCTTGGTCATTAACCTGGAGTGAGTCACGCGCCGCTCGGAGCGGATCGAGGCTAGTTTCGATGAGGCGGAATCGAGCACATCGCCTTTCTCCGAGATGGTGCTTGAGATCGCATCCACAAGCCCAAGGGGGGGCGGGAGCGTTTCGGCGATCTCTCTCAAACGGGGATAGGCTTCGGGGTCAAGATCGCCTTTCTCGAAGAGATTCTTCAGTCGCCGCGCAGAGACGAGTGTCCCCTTGATGTCGAGTAGATCGGTGGTTTCGAGCACACCGCCGCGCGCGGCCAAGGTGATCTTATCGCGTATATCGCGCGCACCGCCGACGCTGGCGCTATCGTTGAGTGAAAGCAGGTGGCGCGCTTCGCTGGTCTCTTCGATGCGTGCTTTGGCTTTCTCGAAGGAAGCGGTCGGCTTTAGGTTGCGTGCCAAGTTCATCGAGGCACTGAAGGCACAGTGACCGACAAGGCGCTCGGTGATCTTGGCGTATTCAAGGACGGAGAGAGTTTTTTCATTCATTGCGAAGGTATTTAACCATAAAAAGCAAAGAACTGCCGGATGAATTTCTCGCAGGAATTTATCGATATAAAAAGCAGAACCGTTGAAATAGTTTTCAACGGTTCTTGAAATGCTAAAAGTAAAAATTTGGGGATTTAGGGCTTCCCGACTTCGATGTAGTAAACGTCCCCGCCAGTTGCTTGAAAGCCTGCTGTTGCTTCTCCGCCTTTATCACAAGTAACAAAGGTGAGTGTGTTAACAGTTGTCCCTTTCCAGATAACGATAAAGGTGTCGAAATCAGAGCCTACTGTATTAAAAGCCACTGTTTCGTTCGTCCCAGGCGTGTATTTGTACCAAACAGAGCCATTCCCTTTGCCCGTTATTCCACATTGGTTGATCTCGGGGTCTGACAGATCAGTTGTTGCTCCACCTGTATATCTGGCATCTTTTTGCCCCGCAGGCAATGAAACAAGTATCGGTGCAGTAAATTTATCATTTGCTGGTGGGTATACTACATCCCAGCCAAGGTCGTCGAATAAACCCAATGTTACAGTTCCTGGGTTATGGTTTGCAGAACCAGAGCCAATGGCATAGACCATCATATTATTTTCTGTTTCTGAAAATGTGCTGTCATCCAAATGAGAATAACTGGAACCGTCGCTCCAGGTTGGTGGTGCATATATTTTCACTCTTGCATTTCCATTTGCAGCATTCGCATTGGGGCCATCGAACCAAAGATTATTGGACTGTAAAGCTGTCCCCAGGGCAAGAGAGCCATCTGTATAAGAAGTCAGCTTGGTACCCACTCCGTCCTCAATAAAAGTGTCGTAGATCGAAGGGTAGTATGGAGGAGTATCGCCATATCCGAGGTATCCATAGCTACCAATTACAAAGGCAGAACCACCAAATTCTAACCCATGAGCGATTTCATGGGCCGCAACTGTAACCAGATCAAATTGTCCCGCTGGCGGGTTCGCATCTGTGCCATAGTACCAAGTGAAGTTTGTGTTGTAGGTAATCTGCATATCATAAGCTGATGTATCTATATCGTAACCTACGAGTGAATTTGCCAAGGCCCCACCATACACAAAACCATTTGAAAGAAGGTGAAGCGGTCCCCCTCCTGAATAGCCTAAGGTACTTGGATCTCCCAAATTTGCCCAGCAAGCTCTTATCGTAATGGGCACTGTTGAAGTAATCTTATTTGCCCAAATATCTGCCGCTGCAGCAAATGCAGTTTTTGCATTGTCAGGAAAAGTTAGGCAGGTGTTTCCTTTTAGGTCTGTGCCGCCATTTGAGACATAATCAATGATAAATGTCGCACTGGCTGCTCCCAAGTCATTCGACTGTACGGCAGTTGGAATTTTTATGTTCTTCAAATTGGGGTCGTTTACAAGAATAACAGGAGAGCTAAAACCGATCGTAGAGATGCTTTCTCCCGATAGGTCATCCTCGCCCTGTGCATATGCCCATTTCGCGCTGAAGCCTATAACGACAAAAAAAAGAACAATGAAAGTGAACCGCTTCATAATCTTTATGTTCATGGAAATACTCCTGATAAATATTTTCTGTTTTTATTCTTATATTATTGCTGTTTGGGAAAGCTTTTTTTGATGCACTATCGGCAACATTACCTACCCTAAGCCGAGTAAATTGTAACATTTTTCGTTCATTCTTGCCTGACAATTTTGAAAGTTTCAGAATTTGATTTGTTGCGAATTGAAGCCGCCTACTCAGAAAATGGGCATATACGAAATTCCCGTCAAAATATATTTCGTTTCCCCCATAGTTTTTCCTTGTGTTTATTGCGATGAAAGCGCCTTCAGTACAGTCATGAAAAGAAGATAAAAAAGAGTGATCACGATCAAGGTGCCTAAAGCGATCAAAGCTCCTTTCCACCAAGTCATATAGATCACATCCTGCCCTGCGGTGTTTTCTTCGATCTCATCTTTCATATCATGATAGAGCCAATATGCTAGAAAAATATTCGCTATGCCGACCAGGCTTGTTAGTACGCTGTCTTGAAAGGATAATCGAAAGAAAGCAAACGCGAAAACATATAAAACCCCATTCAAAACATACTTTTTCTTGTTGGGCATATCCCCCATGCGCTGTGCATTGATCGTGGACAGCAAAGCGCCGCCCGGAAAGCCCAGAAAGAAGGCTGTGACTCCAATCGTTTCAGGTGACCAGAGTTTTATTTTTGTGGGTTCGTTTTCCATCTTTTCCCTATCTCACCGCATAAATAACCGTCTCTCCCTCACGGAAGACTTCATCCCAGAGAACGCCATCTTGTTGCTCGAACTTCTCTAGCCCGGGGCCAGGATAATAGTTCTTTTCCAGTTGTCCTACGACGATATAGCGGGCATCGTATTTTTGCAGGAAAAGTTGCGCTTCGTGCAAATCGCTGGTTTGGTAGAAGGCGTTGACTTCCGCTACACGGTCGGTGACCTGTGTTGACATCAGAGCACGTTGTTGACGTTGATGCCAGTTCCAACCGACAACGCCGGGTAGGCCGGTATAGATCGTATAGCGGCTACCCCAGCGATATTCGGGTGTGTTCGTTTCGACGATGACCGGCGAGCCGATGATATTCTCACGCATCCACTGGATGCCTGCGTAATCCTGGCTTAATGCCATATTGCCCTGATCATAATAGGAAGCGCTACGCATGTATGCCATGCCATCCAAGCCCATCGGGGTGGCGACGGAAACACGATCACGCATTTTGTCGATGGTGGCGGTGACGGTAAAGAGCATTGCGCCGAGCAGGAGCATCCCTGCCACAACCTGCCAAAAAATGCGCCAGTTTTGTGTCCATTTTTTCATTTCGGGCAATAACCACAGCAGGGCTGCGCCAGCGCTCATGGCGAAGAAGGTCCACGCTTGTAGGTAGAGCTTAAAGACAGTGTTCATGCGTCCGATGTCGCCAGCGAGCACGATCACTTCGACGACGGTCGTCAGGAGCAACCCCGTCCCGACAAGGAATAGAACGAGACGTTTCCCCTCGTCGAGTTCCTCGCGCAAGATCAGCAACCCAGCCCAAAGGGCGAGCGGTATCGAAATCCATCCAACGCGTACTTCGAGATACGCCAATCCAATCAACAATCCGAGCAGCAACACGATAATCCCCTGCATCAACCCGCGCCATTTTGCGAGTGCCGAGTAGGGCGTGCGCGCCATCCACGCGTGCGTCTCCGACCACATCCACGAAACGATCACAAAGAGCATCGACCCCCACTGCGCAAAATATGATCCCAGCGGCGTGTGCGTGCCTTTCCACGGGTTGATTTTTCCGTACGCCTGCCCAAAGTTGGCGATGAAGGGCTGGTAAAAAAGGTTGGCGAGAATGAAGAAGAGCGCCACGCCAGCCAAGGCGTAGAAGGATGAACGTTTCAAGTTTATGGATGAAAAACGGAAGAGGGCATAGGCGATGACGATGGATAGCAGCGGCAGGTAAGCGTAGAGGTCCCAGGTATTCGTAGGGCGCATCGCCCCGACGACGAGGCTGGCTACCGTTATCTCGACTCCGATTTGGGTGAGCGAGTTTTTCCCGTTTAAGCGTGCCCCCAAAAAGGATACCGCCCAAGCAATTGCCAGCAATGCTAAGGGCAGGACGATCATGTGGGCGTGCAAGTCGCTGTAAAGGAAGGTGAAAAGTGGAAATTCAGTGATCGGCTCGACATCGCCCGGCGCAGGGATCACGCGGCTGGGGAACCAGTACCAATCTCCGCGCCCGAGCGGCAATAATGCGCCTTCGGTGATGGTTTTCCATAGTCCCTGCATAGCGAAGGAGAAATGCTTGAAGATGCCGATGTCGGCAGTATGCGCTGTCGGGTCGGCAATGCGCTGTAAACCTTGGTAAATCGTGCGGATGGTGCCAAGATTGCCGAGCAGGAGCATGAAGGCGGAGGCGGCAATCCCTGCGAGGAAGTTGCTACCAGTCTCTGAGCGGAGGCTGAACGAATGTGAAGCCGTAGTCGAAGAGCGGTTTTTTGCGGCATCCGCTTCGTCCTTCGTCTCCCGCTTCGATACGCCCTTCGGGCTACTCAGCGTCCGCTCAGGAACTGCGCTCGTTTCTTCTTTCTTCTTTCCTCCCAAAAGATTCCAACCTATTGAAAACGCCCCAATTCCTACCAGTGCAAAGAGCGTCGGCAGGAGGTAGTTGTAGGCAATCGTGGGAGTAAGACCAAGCAACTTGATCGGCGTGCCGACCAGCACAAAGCCAAAGTAGTAATAATTCAGATAGCCGCCAGCAAACCAGGGGTCATAAGGCGGGAAGGATGTGCTGCGCAAAACGGCTTGTAAATAGGACAAGTCCATCGGGCGCTCGCCGCCTTTGGACGGGTGCCAAAGATCGGGGTTGGCAACACGAATGATTAGATCGATCAGGAAGAAGGCCAGGAAGAGACCTTCGATCATCAGGTAGTAGCGGCGATTGGAATTCCACTCTTTTCTTAGATATTGCATGAATCCGCGAGGAGGGTGCTCTTTCGACGACGCGGTCTCATCTTCAACAGGGAGATTGCTTCGTTGCAAAAGCGTGCTCCTCGCAAATTCCTTGTAAAAGAGGAAGGAGCCAACAAGCACAATCCCTGCAAAAACAAGTCCAATTGTCAAACGAGAATACGCCACGCCGACCGAGCCGAGCAGCCACGAGAAATACGCCAGCAACAGCAGCCCAAAAATCCGCGCGAGGGGATAACCTTTATCGGCTAATCCGGGGAAAACTCTCCGCACGATGGGATAGGTGAAGACACCCAGAATGAAGACAAAGACATACCAGACGAGCATCCCAATGACGGGCACTTTGTTGACCAGTCGATTGGGATTAAAAAGCTCTGTCCATGTGCCGCCAGCACGCTGTTCTTCCCAAACATCGGCGGGGAGCAGCAGGTCTTTGGCTTCGTAGTCGGCGGCTTCTTTGGGCGTCAGATGGACGACGTTGCTCAAATCGACTGCGCCGAGGATGGCTGCGACTTCAGCGTGGTTGTAATCATTTCTCTTTTTGAAGACAAAAACTTTGGGGTGATCATAAAAGGTGAAGGCTTCTTCGGCGGCTTGATCGTTGATCGAGATGCCAAATATGGTCGGATAGGACTTAAAAACACCGACCAGGTCATAGCCGAGATTGCCCTCGATACCGACTTCGGCATTTCGATAGCAGGCAATAATGTCTTCCCCTTCACAGGCGATCAACTGACGGTAGTATTCTGTCGTCAGTGGGTAGCGTTCGGGCAGGCGCGTGATCTGCGCATATTGGTGGTTGGTCGGGATAAAGATGTAATCGCCTTGGTCGAGGTAGCTGGTTAGGCGGGTTAGTTTGTCGGCATTGTCGTCCCAGTAAACTTCGAGCACCAGATCGCCGCGATACATGCCTGCGAAGGCGTCGAATCCGTCAATGCGGAAAGGTAAGCCGTAATCGTAGGATGTCTCGTTGATGACCGCTGCTCCGCTAATGGTCAGGTTGCCGTCTGTCTCAAATTGGAGCGTGAAATACTCGCCTTTCGTTACCATAAGCGGCGTGTCAAGTTGCAGGGTTAGCGGTATGCCACGTGGGTCGTCGTTCGTCGAGAAGTCTGCTGTCGTGACGGCTTGGGCAAGAATCTGTTCGGGGAGGGGATTCGCTGCGTAGGCGACCAGCAGGCGCAGGTCACGTTCGCTTGCGCCCATCGTATCGTCGATGTATCCCAGCGAGATTTCTGTCAAAATTCCATCCTGCATCGGGATAAGAGTCGTCGTGAAGGGTGCGTCCTGTGAAATCACAGCGCCATTTGTGAAGGTCAGCGGCTGAATAAACTCACCGTCTGTAGTTGTGATGTGAGCGTTGATGCCGCTCGGTACATTCTGGTAAATCCAGCGCGAGGCAGCGATACGGGTTTCGTCGCGCGTATAGATGGTGTGGTAAGCGTAGCCCCAGGCGATGGTGAGAATAAGAACGAGGGTGCCGATAATACGTGACGCGTGATGCGTGATGCGTGACGAGTATTTGCGGGTGACGACCCATGACGCCATGAGTGCAAGCAGCGGATAGATCGGAAGCTGGTAGCGCATGGTGGGATTGAACTGCATGGATTGCCAGATGAAGTAGAAGGCTGTCCAGCCCCAGAGCAGGAGATGGCGACGCTCGCCTTTCCAGATGGTCCATGCCATCGACAGGAAGCCGACCCAAGCCAATATGCCCAACGGCAGCCCCAAACCCCAAACAGTGAGATTGGTGAATGAGTAGAGATGCGTGCGACGTGCCCATTGCAGATTCCAAGGCAGGTCGGCTTCACCTGTTGCTTGGGCACGCTGCTCAAGAAGCTTATCAACCCAAAGCTGGTTGGGCAATAAACCGTCGAAGGCATAGGGCTGCAAAATGCGGAAAGTGAGCACGGCAGCGACGCCACCAACGACGAGGAAGGTAATAATGCGGTTGACGTTGATCGGATTGAGCAGGCGCTCTTTTTCGGCGGGGTCACTTAGTCCACGCACGATGAATGCGCCAGGGAGTAGAAAGGCAAGTGGGTAGATGTTGACTTTGGAGGCAAGCGCCATCCCGAAAGCGATGCCGAAGGCGACGCTCAACCACAGGAATTTAAGGCTCACCACAGAGAGCACGGAGTTCACAGAGTTTTTCTCTGTTTCTTCTCCATTCTCTGTGGTCTCTGTGTACTCCGTGGTTGAATCCTTTTCTGTGAGAATTAAGACCGCAAAATAGATCGCTAAGAATCCAAAGAGATTGACGAAAAGGTCGGTGGTGAAGAAATGCGATTGCTGAATTTGCAACGCCGCAAAAGCCGAGAAGGTCGTTGCCAGTAGTGCGGTTTTTCCCCCATAAAGCCGCTTCACAATCAGGTAAAGCAGGAAGAGCGTACCCAAGTCTGCGAGGGCGGAGAACTGGCGTCCCAACAGTTTGATGTTGACGGTTTTGAGATCGTACGCCCATTCAAGCAGGGCGGGATCAGTGACGTTGTTATTCAGCAGCCAGTCGCCGAGCATCGGCATGATCTCAGCCGTGTAGCGGACGATGAAGATCGGCAGTGTCCCGTAAACGAAAGCTTCATTGCCTCGATTGGCGGGGTTTAGCGTGGATGTGGCGGTGTCGAAATATTCGCTGAAATTCATCCAGCGCTGCTGTTCGGGCGGGCAGGTGTTGATGGGGGTGATTTCATCCATGCAGACGTGCGCGCGCAAGTTCCCAACAACGCCGGTGATGAAGAGTTCATCGGGGTGTTGGTGTTGCATCTCGCCCCAGTCGGAACCGTTTAAACGTAAAAAGGCTGCGGCAGCGAGGATGAGAACTAAAAGAAGATCGTAGAAGGTTTCTTGTTTTTTTTTCATAAGGTCAATTCATGACGAGTGATGCGTAAATTTTCTAAAGCCGCTGTGATTTCGATACGGACGATGGAAAAGCTATCGTCCTACTCAATCTGCGCTGTTTTTTGTAAATTTAGCGGAGATTGAGTAGCCAGACAGTTTTATCGTCAGGCGTATCGAAATCGTAGTGACTTATGCAAAGACATCACGCATCACGTTTCAATCAAGGCACGTTAAACATCAAAAAGTCATGCCCTGCAATTTCAGCATTATAGCGGCTTACGATGCCGTTCGGGTACAACGTCTGCAACTCGATCAACGACGCCTCATCTTCGGGCTTGAGTAAAAAGAGCTTCGGCGAGGGATAGTTCAGGCTCTCTGCCAGATTTTCAGGCCAGAGCGCAAAATCACGATTTGGGATGCCCGCCCAAACCCCGGGCAGACGTGTATCGACCCAGTGCGGGAAAGGCACGATCCAGACCGTGTCGGTCTGCCCGTGCGTCTCTTCAAACTCGTGGATCACCTGTCCCATATCAGACGAATTCCACGCGCCCACTCTGAAGTAGTTGGCATATTGATCGAAAACAAGATTGTAATTCTGTCCCAGCGAAACCAGAATCAGGATAATTCCCACAGCCCACGCAGATGCAGGTCCCCGCTTCGCACTCGACCTTAGGCTTGTGAGCAGCCCATCGAAAGCGAGTGCGACGACGACAAATACCACCACCGCCGCGCCTCCGGCACGGTTCAACGCCGGATTCTCAGCAGGGAAGGCGACCGACAGAGTCGAGGGCAGTTGCAAAAGCGGAATGGACAGAATCAAGAAAAGGTCCAGCCAGTGCCTCGTCCGGGCGTAGCGCAGAATCAAGAAGAGGATACCGATCAAAAATAATGCGGCGCTGACCACGTCCAATGCCGGACGATGCGTCACGGAGTGTACCCAAATCTCGCCGTCGTCCCAGTTGAACATGGCCAGCCCATCGATTACATTATCCACAAAAACCCCGAATGCGCCGCTGCTCTCAGTTTCAAGGCGGGAAACAGCACGATATGAAAATCCTTCGGGGTCGGAGAGGGCATAGCGGCCAAGCGGCAGGAAGACGATCACCGAAATGAAGGCGAGAATGACCAATTGCATAAAAGTTTGTTGACGAACACCTTTGGAGTGTTTGTGCAACAGATATAACCCAACTGCCGCCACAACTACAAATGGCATGATACGGAAGGGACTGTAACCGTGCGATCCCAGCCCGAGGAAAAGCCCCGCCAAAATAAAATCGTTGCGGCTCTGACGGCGGATGCCGCGCAGCAGATAAAAGAGTGTCGGCGCCACAAAAAGCGGATAGAGCGGGAAACGCAAGCCAACACGACTGATTACATTGGGCCAATAGGCGATACCGAACATGAAAAAGGCAATCAAGCCAACCCGTTTGTTGGCAACTTCTTTCCCAAGCAAATATACATAAGGCAATGTCAGCAGACCGAGCAACGCCGTGCCAAGTTTAAGACTCAAATAGGAAAGCCCCGTGCCAAAGACCTTGGCGACGAGCAATGTCCAATACATCTGAATGGCTTCCCGCCCCGTGTTGCGAGGGAAGAAGATGTGATATTGCCCCTGCGAGATATCGAAGACATCGAGAATTTTCTCAGCGTGGTCGCTAAATGGTTCGGCGGGGACGGAGGCGGTTTGGTAGAGGCGGAAGAAGAGTATGATGAGGGTTGCGAGGAGCAGGAGTAATGAGTGACGAGTGATGAGTGATGATTTTGAAAAGGAGGAAGTTCTCCCCCCCTCGGGGGGAGTTAGAGGGGGGCTTTGCCAGAAGGATTTGACTAAAAGGAAGACGGATAAGAGCCAAGTGGATGTGTTCAGGAAAGTAAATTGGTTGTCTTGAAAATTCGTGCCAGGGAAGGAGCCAAAAGCGATGAAAGCGAAAATAGCGAGAAAGATGCCTGCAAAGAAGAGCACGGGTTGCACGCTTTCGTCGAAACCGTTGGCTGTTTCGTCGGGGCGGCGGGAGGGGAGTGCCCATTCGCCTTTGCAGTAGGCGAGTACCAAAATCCCGAAGGCGATTAAATAAAAAAAGACGCCCATCGATGCGGCGTTTTTCGCTCGGTCGAAGATGCCTTGGGCGAGGAGGGCGGAGAGTAAGCCTAAGAGTGAAAATAGAGGGAAGGAGCCTGTTTGAATGTTGGAAGGTTGAAGGTTTGAAGGTTCGTCTTCTTCAAATACCATCATTTCTTCTGCTATTTCGGCACCTTCTTCGTTAGGGAGTTCGAGAGAATCGATCATCCCTAGTTTGTATTTTAGGAAGTCAAGGATACTGGGTTCGTTTAGATTGGACATAAGACTCTATTAGATTTTCAGTAGTTTCTTTCTTCTTTGTTTTTGGAGTGTTTATCAAAAAAACAATAACAAGACCGGTTATTACTCCAACAATCATACCCAGAATTATGCCATTCTCGAAAACATATTTTGTATATAGATAATCGACGGCTATTGTTGTACCAATTCCCCAAGCTAAACTAGATATTGGAATCCACCAAAGTGAACCTTTGACTTTGTTTCTTATAATAAGCCATTGAAGTATGCCTAAAAAGGCTCCTGCGATACAAGCTATCGTTGTTGTAGAAGACCAGCCGTAATGAGCGAGCCAATGATTTGCGCTTTTGACATGCGTTGGGTCTGTCCAGACTGAATATAGGGCACCTAAGATAAATCCTAGAGGAAGTCCGATAGCGGTTAATGGCACCCAAAGAAATAAACCATCTCGAGTTAAATAATTTCTTAGAATAATCCATTGACTAACTCCAGTTATTAGACCTACAACCAAAAAGCCTGCTGGAATTGTTATTATCCATGCCCAATCTGAGCCGCCAGAAAGACTCATAACATATTGCCCAACAATATTGCTTACGATTGAAGCGACAACCCACAATATAAAAGTGATAATAAGATTGACAAATTTCTTCATAAAAACTTGTCCCCTATTTCTTCTCCGCAATCGCCAAAATACTCTCCCCCCAACGCATCGGCAGGAAGGGGAGACCAATAATCGCCTGAAAGCCACCTAACGAGCCGAAAGCCAGCTTTTGCAACATCGGTGGGATGACGGGAATATAGGGCACGTCCCAGAAGCCGTCGGAGAAGACTTTGCGGAATTTGAAGCCTGCGCCTTCGATGAGCGATAACCATTCTTCTGGCTCTTTGAGAGCGATATGGGTGGGGTCTTGGTAGCCGATCCATCTGTCGCCTTTGAGGGGCTTGAGCAGCGATCCCAGGTTGGGGGTGGCGAGTAGCAGGATGCCGCCGGGGGCGAGCACACGGCCCAATTCGGAGATGGCAAGTTCCGGGTCTTGGAGGTGTTCCACGACGTGCTTGATGATGACCACGCCGAAGCTGGCATCCGCAAAAGGGAGCCGTTCCGCAGAGCCGACGTTTAATCCCGTATTTTGGGCCACATCACGAGATTGGAGCAGCGCCCAGTGATTCACATCCAGCGCAACGGTCTCAAAATCTGGCTCCAGCGAGCCAATTAAATGCCCCATCCCTGAGCCGATCTCAAGCAGGCGAGTGCCGTGCTTTCCATAGCGGCGGGCAAGGATGGCGTTGAAACGGTTCGACCACCAGTACATGCTGTACTTGGCGAAGGAGACGTCTTCGTAGGTGTGGGTGGAGAAGTAGTCTTTATCGAAAGAATCGTTATGTTTCATAAGTCAAACAGTTCCTGAGCGGAAGGCTGAACGGATGTGAAGCCTGTAGTCGAAGGACGGTGTTAGCAAATGCCGCCCTTCGACTGCGTCCTTTGCCTTCGCAAAGTCCTCCGCTCAGGGGCTGGTGTTATTTTTTCCGAGCAATATAAAAGGTAAACGTGCCGTCATCGACGGGTTCTGCGGAGGCATACGGGCGCACGAATTTCTCGGTCAGCCACAAATTCCAGCATTCGGGCACGAGCAGCCACTTGCGCGTCACGACATGCACGATCAGCGAAGGCAGCCCAAAATAATGTCCCCATTCTAACACCCGCATCGCCTGCGGCGAGAAATAGTGCCACCAGCGTACTAGTTCAAAACCAGCCTCGTTCAGGCGCTTTTCCCAAACTTCGGGACCATCCGCATGTTCGACACGCGAGATGAAGCGGAACCACTCCGTGTACCAGTCGGCGAACTTTTTCAGACCGATCTGACGCAGGCGGCGCGGGATATCGAGTTCGGATAGATAGCGTTCGTTGGGGACACAGAAGACAAAAGGCGCACCCGCTCTTAGCGTGCGGCCTGTTTCCGTTAAAACGGCATCAATGTGGGGAATATGCTCGAGTACCGAGTTACTCAACGCAGAAGCAAAATGCCCGTCCGGGAATGGACTCTGCGCAGCATCGCCTTCGATCAGCAACTCGTAGACCTTGCGTGTGCCCGCCTCGTGGATCGGTCCATGCCAGGGGTCGAGACCGACATCGAGCTTTCGGTCGAAGGTCAGTTGCGTGAAATGACCGTCGCCGCAACCTACGTCTAGGGTTGGCTTGGGTAGGTCAATGTCTTGGTAATAGGTCGCCTCCACACCCCGCACAAGGGCACGGAAGTAGGGTAAATCTCGCAAATGGGCGAATAAGAAATCTCTCGAGTGTTCGTTTGACATAGTTGATTTTCTGAAAAGTGTCGAGTGATGCGTGAAACGTGAAAATCACTCGTTACTCATCACTGATTCCTAATCCCTGATTACCTGACGCCTAATTCCGCAAACATCTTCTCATACTCAATTGCCACGCTGTCGGGGTCATAGGTTTGCGCAAGGGCGGCGGTGTCACAGCGATATTGCTCTTTGTTGGCAAATATCTTCAGCAACCCATCCGCGAGTTCATCCGCAGAGCCAATCGCGGCGACTTCGCCCATATCGTGTATCTTGACCGGCTGACGAACACCGGGCAGCGCGGAGGCTACACAAGGCACGTTGTTGAGCATCGCTTCGATCTGGACGAGACCGAAGGCTTCGGTCGAGTTCAGCGAGGGAACGACGAGGGCATCGAGGGCGGGATAGTAGGCTGCCATTTCGGCGGGATTGAGAATGCCGAGGAACGTCCAGTGTCCGCTTTCTTCATATTCCTTGATGCGCGGCATCAGACGATCAGCGTAGGCTTGCTCGCTGAAAACGGCTTGATATTGTCCGGCAAAAAGCACCTGCGCATTCGGATATTTTTCGAGTATGGCAGGCATTGCATCCAGCAAAATCTCGACACCTTTTTCGGCGGCGAAACGAGTCGCCATCCCGATGACGGGGCGGCGTTCGGCGATCTTGTGTTCTTTGGCGAAAGCCGTGATCGCATCGTCGCTGACTTTCGGGAGTTCCACGGGTGGGAGGAAGGTGCGTAATTTGTGTTTGTAGCGGGAAAGGTAGGGGGAGTGATCGGCGTAATCTTGCGTATACGTCACGATGCGATTTGCCAAAATCCCCGCCATATTATTTTGGAAGTCCACAACGGCGTTGACGATGCGATTGAAGAAACCTGACGGCATGTCAAGATCGCAGTGATAAGTCAGGACGGAGGGTTTGCCAAACAGACGTCCACGGAAGGCGACGCCCGGGGCGTCGAATTGGGGTAGGTGCAACTGGACAACATCGTGCTGCATTACTAATTTGGTGGCAACCCAGCCAAAGGTGGGAGCGATGACGCCTTTGCTGACGCGAAAGGCGACCGGCACGCGCACGATCCGCACGCCGTCGATGGTCTCTTCGCGCGGCAGATCCTTCTCAAATTGGGTGGTCATCACGGTCACTTCATGGCCGCGTTTGACAAAGGCTTTTGCCAATCGTTCAGCGTAAATGGTCAGCCCCGAGGTGTGGGGGCGGTAATAGGTAAGGACGGTTAGTATCTTCATAAGCCGCTAGATTATAACGCAGTGAAGAGATAAGAAAAGCCCCCCGTAAATATGAAGATTTTGCGAGGAGGGCTTTAAGCCCGACGAAGCAATCTCGTCTAAGATGAGACTGCTTCGTCGCAAGAAGATGCTCCTCGCAGAGGCATGTGTTGTTTTGTAATTTACTTCCCTTGCCACTCAGCAGAGCGCTTCTCTGTGAAGGCTTTCATCCCTTCCTTCTGATCTTCGGTAGCGAAGAGGAAATAGAAAGCCCGTCGCTCAAACTCAAGACCTTCGGTGAGCGAAAGTTCGTAGGCTTTGTTGACCGCGTCCTTCGCCTGACGGATTGCGAGGGGCGCACGCACGGAGATGCGTTTTGCGAGCTTCATGGCTTTGTCGAGATATTCTTCGACGGGGACGACATAGTTGACGAGGCCAAATTCG
The DNA here is from genome assembly GCA_050305405.1 of Anaerolineales bacterium. Classification (GTDB taxonomy): domain Bacteria; phylum Chloroflexota; class Anaerolineae; order Anaerolineales; family Villigracilaceae; genus Desulfolinea. The sequence continues at coordinate 25,588 of JBNLFG010000010.1, forward strand.
AGGGCCTCTTGGGCAGAAAGCGTTCGGGCGTTGAGCACCATTTCCATGGCAATGGCCTTGCCAACCGCATGGGTGAGTCGCTGCGTTCCGCCCGCGCCGGGGATCACACCGAGATTAACTTCCGGCTGTCCGAATTTGGCTTTTTCAGAGGCAACGATCATGTCACAAGACATCGCCAGTTCACAGCCGCCACCAAGGGCATAACCCGAAACCGCCGCAATGATCGGCTTTTTGACGTCGCGGATGCCGTCAAAAAGCTCCACAAAACTATTCGTGAGCATATCAACCGCGGACATTTCAGACATCTCGCTGATGTCTGCGCCCGCTGCAAAAACACGCTCGCTGCCCGCGATCACAATCGCGCCGATCTCTTCGTCGATGTCGAAATCGAGCAGTGCTTCGATCAGTTCGGTCATCAAATCGCTGTTGAGAGAATTCATCGCATTAGGTCGATTTAGAGTAATCAACCCCACTTTATCTTGAACTTCGGTTAAAATAGTTTCGTAGGTCATCTTTAGCCTCCAGGAATGGTATGATGACCATTGTACACGAAAATTTAACCCTCTATTCAGGAGAAAAACCATGAATATTACACTTGTTTTGCTTCAGGCCCACTCGGGGCTGCGCTGGTTCATTGTCCTTGCAGCTATCGCTGCGCTGATTCTTTTCGGCAATGGCTGGCTGACAAAAAAATATTACCCCAAACCCGCTCGTATCCTGAGTGCTATGTACAGCGGCTTGCTCGATGCGCAGGTTTTGCTTGGCGCCATCTTTATAATTTATATGGGCGTCAAAGGTGGCGGCTTTCCGCGCTACCGCATCGAGCATATGATCATGATGATCGTGGCTGCCGTCGTGGCGCACCTGCCGCGTAAATGGCGCGATGCCGCAGCCGACGTCTATCATCGCAACACCTTTCTCACGATCGTTGCCAGCCTTCTTCTCATTTACGTGGGCGTCGCCCTTCTGCCTGGCGGATGGAGTCGATAAACTACAAAATCCGTTCTTATCACGAAAATGATAGGGACGGATTGCTCTCACTCTGGTCGGAGATTTTTCCGGCCAATTCGCCGCATAATGATCCTGCTACTTCGCTGGATAAAAAGCTGCGCACCGACTCTGACCTCCTGCTTGTTTCCGTTATGGATGGTGAGATCGTCGGTTCCGTAATGGGCGGCTACGACGGCCACCGCGGCTGGATCTACTCCCTCGCCGTGACTCCATCCCTGCGGCGCAAAGGTATCGCATCCGCACTAATGGCTGCCATCGAAGAGAAGTTGCACGAACGCGGTTGTCTGAAAGTCAACTTACAGGTGCTTTCATCGAACAGCGCCGTCATCGCCCTCTACGAAGAACTCGGCTTTCACGTCGAAGAACGGATTAGCATGGGGAAGAAGTTGTATTAACAAAATATCCGCCCTCTCCCAAAAGGAGAGGGCGGAGGCGTTATCCTAGGCTACTCAACCACCTTCAAAAACAAAAGTGCCATGAGGTTAGATAAATTGTTGAGTTAAATAGATACTCAGGGCAATGACAATGCCTGCAAGAGCACAAGAGTACAAAATGATAAATATTTGGGGGAGTTTGGTCTCCAAATCTGAAATGTTAAGTCCTTTTCCATCAATTACCGTGCCATCTTTATCGCGAGGGTATAGCTCGTCTTCACGGTGATACATCCCTTCCATTCCCTGTAACCCCTCCTGTTCTTCCATTTCTCTCAATACTCTGAAGCGCAAGCGTACCAAGAGCTTATATTTGTGTAGGAGTTGCTTCCACCAAAGAGAAATGTAAATCCCGGAAATAGCAAGCGGAATTGTGAAAAACAGGGCCCAGATTTGTTCAAGCTTTGCATCTTTTACGATAAAGGCAATTGCAGTGAGCAGTAAAGAATTTACCGAAACGTATAAGTTCGATATGTTTTGACGCCTATCTGTAAACCGCGCTGTATCACCCACAAAAGTTTTATATTCATCGAATTTGACTGGGTCAAGTTTCTTTTTCTTTTCTTTCTTCTCTTTATCTTCTTTCTTTTCTGACATATCCTTACTCCCTTCACGTGAACAGAATCGATTGCTACTATTATACAGGTGCCCAACCTTAAAACATCCCAACTTTTAAGCAAAACATAGGTTCTAAAAAAGTCCCGCGTGCTATAATCAAGTTTGTTCAAATTCACAGCCTTCCCGCCAATAAATCACTGGATTTTAATTAAATTTTATGTCTTTTGCACACCTTCACGTCCATACTGAATACTCGATGCTCGATGGCTTGAGCAATATCAAAAAACTCGTCGCAACCGCCAAAGCGATGGGGATGCCGGCTGTTGCCATCACCGATCATGGGACGATGTTCGGCGTGAAGGAATTTTACGATGCTGCCAAAGCGGCCGAGATCAAACCGATCATCGGGATGGAAGCCTACATGGCCGCGCGCGGGATGACCGACCGCGACTCAAAACTGGATAAGAGGTCTTCCCACCTTTTATTGCTTGCCCAGAACGAAACAGGGTACCGGAATTTGCTCAAGATCGCCTCAGCCGCACAAACCGAAGGCTTCTACTACTATCCGCGTATCGACCACGACTTTCTTGCCGAGCACGCCGAGGGGCTGGTCTGCACCTCGGGTTGTATGTCCGCTGAAATTCCGCGTGCGCTGCTCAAGGAAGACCCCGACGAAGCTGTGCGGCGCATGAATTGGTATTACGATGTCTTCGGCAAGGATAATTTCTACGTCGAATTACAGCAGCATAATATTGTTGAATTGACCGAGTTGAACCGTCAACTACTCGATCTTGGCGTGCGTTACTCTGCGAAATATGTGGCGACAAACGACGTCCACTACATCAAACCGGATGATGCCCGTTTGCAGGATGTTTTGCTTGCCATCCAGACCGGCTCTTTGTTGAAAGACGAGAACCGCATGAAGGTTGGCAATGACCCGACCTATTATCTACGTTCTCCGGAAGAGATGAGTGCGCTTTTTAGTGAAGTGCCCGAATCACTCAGCAACACCCTCGAGATCGCCGAGCGTTGCAATGTTAGTCTGGATTTCACCGAATATCACCTGCCCCACTTTCCTGTGCCGGATGGGCATACGGAAGAGTCTTACCTGCGCCATCTTTGTGAAAAGGGCCTGGAAATGCGCTACGGCAAACACGCCGATGACAAGGTCATTCGCGACCGTCTGAATTACGAGTTGGGCGTTATCCATAATATGGGCTTCGATGCCTACTTCATCATCGTTTGGGATCTGGTGCGCGAAGCCCAAAAACGGAAAATTTTATACACCACGCGCGGTTCTGCGGCGGGATCGATCGTCGCGTACTCGCTTGAGATCACCTTGATCGACCCGATCCATCACGATCTGATCTTTGAACGCTTTTTGAATCCCGGACGTATCTCGATGCCTGATATTGACCTTGATTTCCGTGACGACCGTCGTCACGAGATCATGGCCTATTGCGCCGAGAAATACGGCGACGATAAGGTAGCGCAGATCATCACCTTCGGTACGATGGGCGCGAAAGCCGCCATCCGTGATGTGGGGCGCGTGATGGATATCCCGCTTAACGAAGTGGACAAGGTCGCCAAGCTGATCCCTGCTGTTTCGGGCAAGACCGTTACGCTTGCGGGGACGCTTGACGATGTGCCTGATTTTAAGAAAGCCTACAACTCCTCGCCGTTGATCAAGGAATTAATCGATACGGCGATGGGCATGGAAGGCGTTGTCCGCAATGCGGGCACACATGCCGCAGGCGTGGTGATCGCCGATAAGCCGATCGTCGAGTATCTGCCTTTGCATCGCCCGACATCGAACTCGGAAGATACGCCGATCAAGACCGTCACCCAATTTGAGATGGGCATTTTGGATGCGATGGGCATGTTGAAAGTCGACTTTTTGGGTCTTTCCACGCTAACGGTCATTGCCCGTGCAGTGGAGCAGATCGAAAAACGGTACGGCAAAACCTATCATCTTGAGAACATCCCGCTTGATGACCCGAAAGCCTTTGAGATTATCGGTGAAGGCAATACGGCGGGCATCTTCCAGTTGGAAGGCGGTGGCATGACCGGGTGGATGGTCAAGATGCAACCGTCCACACTCGACCATGTGATCGCTATGGTCGCTCTCTATCGTCCGGGGCCGATGCAGTTCATCCCATCCTATATTGAGCGCATGAACGGACGTGAGGAAGTCACTTATCGTCACGAAAGCATGCGGCCGATCTTTGAATCCACGTATGGCATTCCGATCTATCAGGAACAGATCATGCGCACGTCGGTGGAATTGGGCGGCTATACGGGGCCTGAATCGGATAACCTGCGTAAAGCGATTGCGAAGAAAAAGATCAAAGAGATCGCGCGTCACCGCAACAAGTTCATCGAGGGTTGTGTGAATAACGGCATCGAGCGCGATGTCGCGACCGCCATCTTTGATGATTGGGAAGAATTTGCACGTTACGGTTTCAACAAGAGTCATGCTGCCGCGTACGGCACCATTGCTGTGCAGACGGCTTATTTGAAAGCGCATTACCCGACTGAATTTTTGACCGCGCTGATGTCGGTCTTTTATGGCGATACGGCCAAAGTTTCGCATTATTCCGCGAATGCGCGCGAGATGGGCATTGAAATTTTGCCGCCGGACGTGAGCAAAAGTGAATGGGATTTTGCCATCGAAGATTTGCCGGATGGCAAGACCGCGATCCGTTTTGGCTTTGGCGCGATCAAGAACGTTGGGCGCGGACCGGTTGAAGCGCTGATCGAAGCCCGTGAAGGCAAAGAACTCGTTGACATTAACGAGTTCATCCGCACGGTCGATTTGCGTGCGATTGGCAAACGCGCCCTTGAGTCGATGATTAAGGTTGGGGCGCTCTCGAAATTTGGTTCACGCAGCACTTTACTGGCTTCGCTCGAACGTCTGATGGGCGTGAGCGCGGCACATTTCAAAGCCAAAGATGCCGGACAACTGAGTCTTTTTGGGGCTGCCACCGGCACCACAGATACGATCACACTGACGCCCGGCCCCGAAATCGACCAGCGCGTTGAGCTGGATTGGGAGCGCGAGCTGATCGGTATCTACGTCTCCGATCACCCGCTTTCGTCTTATCAGAAAACGCTCAAAAAGATCATCACCTATAAATCAACCACGCTTCCCGAAGCCAACCACGAAGAATTTGTACGCGTCGCGGGGCTGATTGCGGGCGTGCGCCCCTACCAAACCAAAAATGGCAAACCAATGGGGTTTGTCACCCTCGACGATATGCACGGCATCATCGAGTTGGTCGTTTTCCCGCGCACTTGGCAGGAATCGCGTGAGCTTTGTGTCGAGGGCAATATCGTTATCATCGAGGGCAAAGCGGATACAAATTCGACACCGCCTAAAATTCTTGTGGATCGAATTCGCACGGATTTTGATCTGGTCGTCTCGGCGGTTGAAGCGAACGCGGAAAAATTGCAGAAGGTGGCGAAAGCGCCCGCGGAGAAGAAAGCTGCTCCCGTTAAACAGAAAGTTGCCCCGCCCAAAGCGAAGCCCCGTCAACCGGCAGCGCCCCAGCAGCAGCCCGCTAAAACGATAACTCCGCCGCCTGTTAAGCAGGCGCCCGCCCAAAAAGTGAGCGAACCCGTTGCGACCTATACGGCTCCGCCTCCTGTAAAACAAGCTCCTCCACCTCCGGCTGTTGAAGTCGATGACGCTTTCTTCGACGATATGCCACCGCCGCCCGAAAACTTCCCCCCCGATTGGGAAGAGTTCGTCTACGAGTCAGACTTTTTCTCGCCGGAAGAGTTGGGGGATATTCCGCAATTGCCCGATGAGATGCCTCTTGAAGGGGATCCGGTTAAGGGCACGAGCGAAATCGTCGAAGCCGAAATGGAGCGTAGAACCGCCGAGCGTCTCGATGAGATCCGGCGTATCATGCCGCCGCTCATCCCGCAGGATGCGCCCACAAAAGAGCGTGCGCCGCAGCTCATCACCGTCTCGCTGCGCCCCAACGGAAATATCGAACGCGATAAGCGCCGCCTGAAAAATATCCACGGCGTGCTGATCTCCTTCCCCGGGCGGGATCATTTCTCGTTGAAGATTTTCGAGGGCGATAAGGGGCACCTGATCGACTTCCCGAACGATACCACGCGCATCTGCCCCGAAATGCTGACGCGCCTGAAGACGGTGCTCGGCAACGAGAATTGGCGCATTGAAGAGGTTGGGGCTTAGAAACGATACTTAATTTCGAAGCGCTTGTACCCACCCTTGGACAAGTTCTGGTAATCTCTCTATAACTTCATACCCAAATAAAGCTTCGTCTAAAAGTCCCATATGCAACATATCAATGATACGACATAGGTAGGATTTTCCCAGTGTCCACCAAGTATCATGTGCGTCAATGATTAGATAATGCTTGATGTCAATTCCCTCAGTTGTACGTAATTCCTGCAATTCCAAGCCATCGAGTAGTGATTCATAAATCCCATCTGCGACACGACTTCCAAACGTCGTTGTATAGTAATATTCTTTAATTTCCCAAATTGCTATAGGATTATGACTGCTGGGGAAAGCTCCATCAACTCGTCTTGCTAAGGTTCTAATAGGCATTCCGTCTCTTGTGATTGTTGTTAGCTTTTGAGGATCGTAATCACAAGAATATCCTTGGGCATTTTCTTCTACGAGCATATTGACTAAGCCTGTTAAGTAGGAAGGGGCTTTTTTCTCTCTTTTTTGTTTGTTCATTGGTAGAGGACAGGATGGATTGAGCCGTTTACGATGGTATTCAAAAGTGGCTTTGGCTCTTTCTGCGTCCATTAATCTAGGTTGAACATATTGATTAAGAATATCTGCCCTATACGTGAAATAGTCATGCAGTAAGTTTCCAAAGTTTTCATTCTTGGCTTTTATCTGGCTCCATCTGTCATAATCAATATCGAAGTTTTCTAATTTTGGAACAATATCCTCGATTGATGGAACTCTTACATCTTTTGTTTTTCTATCCGTATAGCCGACCTCTTGACTAACCAGTCGAACAAGCGCCCAGAAGTTGTTGGGTAAATCTAAAAAGTTTTCATGCGCTTTCATTTAAATCCTCCTCTAAACGTTCAATAAAATCTACCATTGATATTCCTACTTTTAAACAGATTTGCCTTATTTCTAGAACATCAAGTCGCCGAGTTCCTGATTCATACTTGCTAATAAATGATTGAGGAGTTCCCAGTCTCTCAGAAAGAACAACTTGGGTGAGATTATTTTCTTCTCTTATTTTTTTAAGAAGGCAAAATAATTTTTCTCTTTGCTCTGTTTCATTTTCAAATTTCATTTTGACTCCATTGACAAATATCCTAAAATGGGATACTGTATAAGTGGTGATATATTATGACTATGAAAATAATTAAAGACACAGCTCAACTTTATTTACTTGAAGAAGATACTCACAAAAAACGCCATGTTGAGCCGTTTCGTGCACCGCTTCTGAAGTGGATTGGAAGCAAATTACGCATGGCTCATAAAATTATTTCGTATTTTCCTCTAGATTTTGGCACTTATTATGAGCCTTTTCTTGGTAGTGCAGGTGTCTTAGGTACTTTGGCTCCGCAATCAGCTGTTGCTTCTGATTCTTTTAAAGCTTTGATTGATATTTGGAAGACTCTAAAAGAATCTCCTGAAACCTTAAATCTTTGGTACAGAGAGCGTTGGGAAGAAATGCAAGCCGGGGATAAAGTTGAAGTTTATGAAAAGATCAAGGCTTCTTATAATCAATTTCCCAATGGTGCTGATTTTCTTTTTCTTACTCGCTCTTGCTATGGTGGCGTGGTTCGCTTTCGCAAAGCTGACGGATATATGTCTACGCCTTGCGGCATACATAATCCAATATCTCCTGAAAGCTTTTCTCGCAGAGTTGCAGAATGGCATAAGCGAGTTAGTGGAGCAACTTTTTTGCATCTTGAGTATGAGGATGCTATTAGGATGGCAAGGCCTGGAGACCTAGTATATTGTGACCCACCTTATACTCATAGTCAAGCCATTTTATACGGGGCACAATCCTTTAGTTTAGAACACTTACTTAAAGTTATCAGGGAAGCTAAAGAAAAAGGAGTTTATGTTGCATTGAGCATAGACGGAACAAAACGCTCTGGTGATTTAATTTGCGATTTACCAATCCCTGATGACTTATTTGAAAAAGAAGTCTTTATTGATGCTGGTCGCTCAATGCTTAAGAGATTTCAAATGAATGGACAAACACTTGATGGGGAAAATGTATCCGATAGATTATTGCTAACTTACTAGTTTTTCTCTCCTCTTACATCTTTCCTTGCTAACAACGAAATACTCTATAATCTTCCTGAAGAGATGAACCCATGTCCCTGCAACTGATCACCAACCAAACCACCCAAATCGGCGAAAAACGCCAAAATGGAATGAAGAAATTCTCAAGCGCCAGATTGCTCTTGGTCGCGATCTTTCTAAGCATTTTTCTTGCTTCTTGTTCTTCAGCGAGCTCATTTCCACCTGACGCCGAGAGAGCCCTTGAAGCCTACTGGCAATCGCTTCCTTCTTATCCAACTATCACCTATCAAACGCAGCAGGCTTGGCCGGGTGTGGAAAGTGCAACACCTAGGGCTCCGAATATGGAAGTCTGGTGTGTAGAGACAGAGATAACCGCAGCGGAAGATGTCTCGCTGATTGGCGAAACGCTGACCTGGATTGTGATTCGGGATAATCAAGATGCAGACTGGACGGCAGCTATGTTGGCTACGATGTCGTCGCTCTGGCCATACGAAGCTTGCGGAAAAGACTTCTGATTGTAGACTTCTTTATGCTGAATGTAGCTGGAAAATGGGCTTTGGTCACAGGAGCCAGTCGTGATGTGGTCTTGCCTAGATGATGGGGCATCAGCTAGGATTATGCAAAAATATCCATATTGAAACCAAAGGGAATAAAAAAACTGCCCGACCGGGCAGTTTTTCTTTTCTCTTAGGTCTTTCCTCGCTCTCAGCAAAAATACTCTATAATCTCCTGAAAGCGAGAAACTCATGAACTCTGAATCAATCCCTAATCTCATTGTTATTTCTGGTTCTGTCGGCGCAGGAAAATCAACAATTGCAGCGCTGCTTTCCAAAGCCTTGAATGACGCACCTGTCTTGACCTTTGATCACTACGAAAACTTTGTCCAATGGCCCGACGACATGCAGCAATGGATGCAAGATGGTGCTGATCCCAGCAGTATTCGCGTTCCAAGGTTAAAAGATGATCTGCTGGCATTGCTGCACGGTGAATCCATAATCTATCCGCTGGGGGATAAGGTTGTCCAGCCTGCAAACTATATCCTGCTCGAAGAGCCCTCCGGCCGCGAAAGGGATGAAATCAGCGAACTGATTGATCTGGTGATCTACTTGGATGTGCCTCAGGATATTTGCGTGCTGCGCATGATTCAACGCGTTTTAGATATGGAAACCTGGATGTCAAAAGGCACGTTCGAGCAAGAAGCCCAAGCAGATTTGGCTCATCAACTTAATGCCGTGGCAACCTGGGCCACGCAATATGAACGCGCTCGTTCCATGTATATGAATGTCAGCAGTCGCGTCAAAGGTCACGCAGATATCATCGTCGACGGTATGCAGTCGACAAGTCAAATTACAGCAGAGATCGCACATGCAATCAAGGATAAAAAGGAATAATATGAAACTGGAACTGGTTACTGACCAAGCTACCCAGATCGGCGAAAACCCGCTCTGGCATCCCGCAGAAAAACGCCTCTACTGGACCGACATCATCACCGGTCGCCTTTTTCGCTACGATCCCGCCGAGGGCGAGATCGAGCAAATTTACAGCGGCGATTCCGTTGGCGGCTTCACCTTTCAACCGGATGGCAGCCTGTTGCTCTTCATGCAGCGCGGCAAAATTGCCCTTTGGCGCGACGGAGAACTGAGCCCGCTCATCGACGAGATTCCCGCCGAACGCGAAAGCCGCTTCAATGATGTGATCGCCGATCCGCAGGGACGTGTTTTCTGCGGGACAATGCCCTCCGCCACACACGGGGGACGCCTCTATCGCCTCGACCGTGATTTGAACTTGACTCCGTTGCTCGAAAATATCGCCATCTCCAATGGACTCGGCTTCACCCCCGATCGAAAAGGCCTCTACTACACCGAATCGGATGCGCGCAAAATCCACTTTTTCGACTACGACGAAGCCAGTGGCGAAATCAGCAATCAGCGCCTTTGGAAACAGCTCCCCCCCAACGTGGGCGTCCCCGACGGCATGACTGTCGATAGCGAAGGTTGCATCTGGTCTGCGCGCTGGGATGGTGGCGCAGTCTATCGCTACGCGCCCAACGGCGAGATACTCGAGCATATTGAAATCCCGGCTAAGAAAGTTACCAGCATCTGCTTCGGCGGCGACGACCTGCGCGATCTCTACATCACCACGGCGCTAAATGGCAGCACTAAAGCCGATGAGGGCGAGGGCGCTGGCGCGCTCTTCCGTCTGCATGTCGATGTCGCCGGGCTGCCTGAGTTCTACTCGAAAATTGGGGTTTAGTCTATCCAGGACAGCCTCTATTACTCTACCCCGCTCCGTCGCCATATTTTTCTGTATAATTAGCCCATGCCCTCTAAACGCCCAACTCTCCGTCAACGTACACATTACCTGTGGGATCGCTTCATGTCCTTCGGTACGCCTGCTCTTGTGAGCGGGTTATTTTTGATCTCGATCATTATCATTTTCATCACAGCCAGCTACGTTGATCTGCGCGGCATCTCCCCCGGAAAAGAGAGCTTTACTCATCTGGTCTGGAGCAGCTTGATGCGCACCCTTGACCCCGGCACGATGGGCGGGGATGAGGGGATTTTGGAGTATCGCCTAAGCATGCTCTTTGTGACATTGGGCGGCATCTTTACCGTCAGTACCCTGATCGGTATTCTCAGCAATGAATTGGATCAACAATTGGAACGTCTCCGCAAGGGACGCTCGATGGTGATAGAGAAGGGTCACACCGTGATTTTGGGTTGGTCCCCGCAAATTTTCATCATCTTGTCTGAATTGATGACCGCTAAAGAGAACAAAAAACATGCCCATATCGTTGTGCTTGCTGAAAAAGATAAACTTGATATGGAAGATGAGTTTAATGCCCGTGTCAAGAAGCGCGGCAACAAGACGCGAGTTATCTTCCGCAGCGGCAACCCGATCGATTTGACCGAGCTTGAGATCGTAAATCCCCATCAGGCGCGTTCGATTATCATTTTGCCGCCCGAGCAGGGCGATGAAGATGCCTATGTCATCAAAGTGATTCTTGCGCTCACCAACAACCCCAACCGGGATGAGAAACCCTATCATATCGTCACCCAACTTCTCGATGAGAAGAATCTCGATGTGATCAAAACGATCAGCGAACGGGATAAGGTGCAGCCGATCATGACGAGTGATATGATCGCACGCATCATGACGCAGACCTCACGCCAATCGGGGCTTTCGGTCATTTACACGCAGCTTTTTGAGTTTGATGGTGATGAAATTTATTTGGCTCCCGCCGATACTTTTGCGGGTAAAACGTATGGAGAAGTGCTCAGCGCCTACGAAACATCTTCTGTGATCGGGTTGCGGCAGGTGAACGGGACGGTCTTAATGAATCCCTCGATGGGGACGCCGATCGCAAGCGGTGATCAGATTTTCGCCATATCCGAAGACGATGACACGGTGGCAATTTCCGGGTTGCGGGCGTTTCCGGTTGTTGAGTCCCAGATCAAGATCAAAGCTGAAGAAAATGCGGCATCCGCAGAAAAAGCGCTCATCATCGGTTGGAATCATTGTGCGCCAACCATCTTGTGTGAGTTGAATAATTATGTCGCCAAAGACTCAAAGGTCTTGGTTGTAACGCGAGAGAATGTTGGTCGTAATTTCAGAAAATGTGCGGCGGCTGTCGACCATCTTGATGTCCAATTTAGGGTCGGCGATCCGACCAGTCGTCAATTTCTTGATGAGTTGCAAACGGAGCAGTATGAGCATATTATTGTGCTCAGTTGTGGAAGTTTGAGCATGCAGGATGCCGATTCAAACACGCTCGTCACCTTGCTGCATTTACGTGATATTGCCGAGAAATCAGATAGCCCTTACTCGATCGTCAGTGAAATGCTTGACCTGCGTAATCGCCAATTGGCCGAAGTAACGCAGGTGAATGATTTTATTGTCAGCGACCATCTGATCAGTTTGATGATGGCACAGCTTTCAGAGAATAAACATCTTTATGATGTTTTTACCGACATCTTTGATGCCGATGGCTCCGAGATTTACCTGAAACCAATTAGCAATTATGTGGTCACCGGAGAACCGGTCAATTTCTACACGCTGGTTGAGGCTGCGCGCCGTTGCGGGCAAACTGCCATTGGCTACCGTTTAGCAGCGGATGCAAATCATGCAGAGGGTAATTATGGCGTGCATATCAATCCGAATAAGGCACAGGCGGTTCTCTTTAACGAGGATGATAAGCTGATCGTTCTTTCGGAAATCTAATACACTGCTAGCCACATGATACTTTTGTTTTGAAGGTGGTTGAGTAGCCTGAAGCGAAGCGAAAGGCGTATCGAAACCACAAAAATCTCATTATCTTCTTTGAATTGTTGGTTTCGATACGGCGAAAGGCATTGCCTACTCAACTAACGGATACACTTTTTGACAAACTGTCATATTGCTAGATACAGATAAATACTTTCCGTTTAGTCTGCGTTCTATTGGATATAAATGAAAACATCAAAAGAACCAACCCAAGTTCTCCACACCCCTATCTTTCTCTGGTCACTTCCCTTTACCTTTCTTTACTTCTCTCTGCCTATTATTAGCAAAGAATTTGGGGCCAACGCTCTTGAGATTGGCGGACTCTTCTCCATTTTTACGGCCACCACCCTGTTGCTGCGCCCCTTCATCGGTTGGGGCTTGGATCGCATCGGACGTAAGATATTCTTCGTTGCTTCTCTTGTGCTTTATACCGCATCAATGTTGGCGTTCGCCTTTGCTGATTCGCTCAACGGACTTTATCTCGCTCGTCTGATCCAGGGTGCAGGTTCAGCCTTCTTGTGGAGCGCGCTCAACACCATCGTCGCTGACTTGACCACGCCCGAAACCCGCGGGCGCGCAATGGGGCGCGTGGATGAAGTTACCTCGCGCGGGGGGATGGTCGGGGTCTTTATCGGCATCGGAATTATGCTCAATCTCCCTAGTGACGTAAGTTGGGAACTGGCCTTCTTCCTCTATGCCACCCTGATGGCGGTCGGTGCCTGGCTGACCTGGCGTAATCTTCCTGAAACCAAACCCTCTGAGAAACTTACCCAAGTCACACCAAAACGTCCGCGTGCGCTCATTAATCTAATGGTGGTCGTCTTTGTTACCGGCGTATCCGAATCCATGCTTGCGCCCATTTACCTCATCTATTTGCAGGATAAATTCACTGTTGATGTTTACACGCTCGGTTGGGCTTTCTTTCCAGCGGGCATAGTTAGTGCCTTTCTCGCATCTCGCTTGGGAGCGTTCAGTGACCGCTATGGGCGCATTTCGATGATCGCACTTGGGATGGTCGGCACAGGCATCATCTCCGCACTTTTGCCTGGGCTTCCCTCCATTCTGTGGTTGACAGTTCTTTACACTTTAGCCAGTGTTATGTGGTCGATCTCCGAACCCGCCGAAGCAGCCCTCGTCGCAGAACTGAACGGCAGCGACCGCCTTGGTCTCGGCTATGGTCTCTACGACTTCTGGACCAGCTTTGGCATGGTCGTCGGCCCGCTCATCGGCGGTGCCTTATACGACCAGGTCGGTCAAGGCTCGCCCTTTTACCTAAACGGTATTGTGCTCATCCTGAGCGCGGTTTGGGTTTTCATTTTTCTCAAAAAGGATACGCTCAAAAATGGCTAAAATCCTCATCTACGGCTCTTATGGTTACGCTGGAAATCTGATCGCACAACTGGCTGCAAAAAAAGGATTGGATGCCATCCTCAGCGGGCGCGACGCCCAAAAGCTCGCGAAACAAAGCGTGGATTTAGGCTTGCCCTCGTCCGCTTTTGATCTTTCCGAAACCGAAAAACTGGATGCCGCACTCCGCGACGTTGACGTGGTGCTGCACTGCGCCGGTCCTTTCGGCTATACCTACAAAGTCATGACAGAGGCCTGCCTGCGCACGAGCACCCACTACCTCGACATCGGTGGCGGCATCCCCGAACTCGAAGCGGTCGCCGCGCTGGATGCGGACGCCAAATCCGCAGGAATTATGATGACCCCCGGCGCAGGTTTTGACGTGGTTCCCTCCGACTGTTTGCTCAATTACGCCAAAGAGAAATTGCCCGATGCCACACAGCTACGCCTCTTCATTCGCAGTGTGGGCGGTGGTTTCTCGCGTGGGACTGCCCGTTCGGGAATTGAGAATATCGAACGCCGCGGCATCATTCGCAAGAACGGGAAGCTTGTCCAAGTCCCGCCTGCGTGGAAGACCCCTGATGTGGATTTTGGGCGTGGTCCCGTTAAGTTGACGTCGATTCCTTGGGGAGATGTGGCGACGGCCTATCACAGCAGCGGTGTGCCGAATATCGAAACCTATATGCATTTCCCCGCAATTGCGATCCGCACGATGAAAGTGATGCCCTATCTCGGCTGGCTGCTCTATAACCGCCCGGCAAAGGAACTGCTTAAGGCACTGATCGGACTTTTCCCTCCTGGCCCATCTCCCGAACAAAACAAAAAAGGATTCAGCCTACTGATCGCCGAGGCCGAGAATGCTAAAGGCGAAACGATACGCGCCAAGCTACGCACGCCCGAAGCCTACGGTTTCACGGCCATAACGAGCCTCGCTATCGCCGAGCACATTTTGGCGGGCGATTTCAAGGTCGGTTTCCAGACGCCGAGCATGGCCTATGGCGCGGATTTTGTTTTGGGCTTTGATGGGGTGGAGCGGGAAGATTTAGCCTGACAGGTGAGACTACAAAAGCCTTAAAAACTTTTGTAGTCTCTTTTTATTTAACGAAGATCGCCACGCTGTCAATTTGCGCGGTATGAGGAGCGACGTCAAAGGGGGTGACCGACTGTAGCTGATACCCGCCCTCGATCAGACGTGCCGCATCCCGAGCCAATGTCGACGGATCGCGCGAGACGTAGGCTAGCTCGGCGGAACCGAGGGCGAGAATCCCGTCGAGGGTATGGCGACCAAGCCCCCCCACGGGCGGGTCGACGAGGATGATGTCCGGGGTGAAATCGAGGCTGGGGAGTACATCCATTGCTTGCGCCTGGTAGAGTTCCACATTCTCAAATTCATCCAGATTGATTGCAAAATCGTCGCAGGCGGCAGCGTCTGATTCGACGCAGACCAACCGATCGACTTGCTGCGCTAAAAAGGCGCTGAAGGAGCCGATGCCGCTGTGCAGTTCGAGCAGGCTGGTTTCGGGCGTGAGCGTGAGAGTTTCGAGCAGATGCGTGATGATTTGCTCGGCAACAGGCAGGTTGGAATGCGAGAAGCAGGTGGGGGAGGCGCGGAAGGGACGCTCGTGGAGTAGATTGACGAGATGGTCATCGCCGCCCATGATGATGGCTTCGCCGTTGTTGACGTGGACAACCGAGAGATCGTCGAGCAGGCGCATTTCGGGCGTTTCGGGGTTGTCGGAGTAGAAGATGAACATCAGGTTGTCGGCTGCATCCTGACGCAGGGAAATTTGCTCGAAGAGGTCGTTGGCACCGAACTCGAGGTCTTCCCAAAATTCGTTGATGGCAGGTGCAGGAAGGTGACATTCTTCAAGGTAGAGCAGGTTGGGGCTTTTGTTCTCGGGGATGTGACGCTCGCTGACGAGGAAATCCATCTGATTGCGGTAGTTCCAAAGCTGCGGCGATGGGGCGGTATCGTTGACGGGCGGATTCTCAACTTTGCCGATACGTGTCAGTTGATCGCGCAATATCTCGGCTTTGGCTTTGAGCTGGGTTTCGTAGGAGATGTGCTGATAAGCGCAGCCCTGACAAACGCCAAAATGTTTACATTTGGGCGCGATACGCTCCGGTGATGCTTCAAGGATTTCGAGCAATTCGGCGCGGGCGAAGCCTTTTTTCTGGAAAGTCAGGCGGATGCGGACGCGTTCTCCGGGCAGGGCATAAGGAACGAAGACTGCGCGGTTGTCTGGCTCGGGCAGGCGTCCCATTGTTTCGCCGCCGTAGAGATATTTATCGAGAGTGATTTCGTAGGTTTGGTCGGGCATGGGGTGATTTTATCCTGTTTTCAGTATTTGATTGTAGCGACGATGTCTAGAGCCGTGTCAAGATCATCTGTTGAAAGTTGATCAACGCCAACAGATAGAGCTTCTTTTATTTCATCTGGCTTGTTTAGGTTTGCGCCATGAACAAGCATACCCTCTTTGTGAAGCCTTTTAAGAAAATCATTTTCCAACAAAACTTTAGGTAAATGCGCAACTTGTGCATCTAACAGTTTCATCCAGTCGATAAGATGTTCTTGCCCCAACTCTTTTGATTTCCATGCTGGAAAAGGGTTGAAGAATACGCCTGTGCGAATGTAGGGAGCATGTTTTTTGATATGCAAAAGTAGCGGGGTATGAGGAGATGTAAGTTCAACATCAGTTTCCACTCTTGTACGCTCAATTTCCCCTAAAACATGTTGTAGAAAGAGAATGCTTGGGTTTCGGAGTTCAATTTCAAAGCGGATTTTTCCCCTGCCAATATCAAGAATATCCTTCAAGGTTGGCATACGTTCTTTGGAAAAAGTGTGATCAAATTTTGAGCCAATATCGAACTCTTGCAATTCTTCCAACGTGAAGTCCCCAACGAAGCCTGAACCATCTTCTGTCCTACCAAGAAAATAATCATGATGAATAACGAGTTGATTATCTTTTGAGAAATGGACATCAAACTCTATTGCATCCGCGCCCTTTTCTATCGCAGCTTCGAATGCTGAAATAGAATTTTCCGGAGCGAGTTTTGTTGCTCCCCGATGTGCAATAATCAACGGTTTTTGCATTTTATAAAAAGGGGCGACCAGTCGGTCGCCCCTACAGGGTTACTTGTTCTTCAAAGCCCAGAGCTTTTGTAAAACTTCTTCGAGCCGTTCGGCGAGCAAACTAGGCGTATCGGTGGTAACGTCATCTTCGTTTTCAAAGACGACATAGGGCACGTCAATACCGCGTACGCTGACGAACTCGGGATTTGCCTTGCTGAATTCTGCCCAATCGTCTTCTTTGTAGAGACGCTCGAGCTTCTCATCCGGTAAACCGTGTTCGAGAATGCTGTCGGGGCGGTCAGGATTGAAGCGGCGACGGTTCTTGCGCAGCGACTCTTCAAAGGGAACGTTGACGTAGACGATAGCGGCGCGGCTGAGAATATTCTCGTCGAGATGCGGGAAGGCGTCGGTGTAGCCGCCATGTTCGCTACCGCGCGAAAACTCGATGATGAGGGTCTTCTTGTCGTGATAATTCTCTTCGCGCAGGCGTTTGGGGTACTCGATATTGAAGCGCTCGATCAGCAGATGCCAGAGATGCTCATACTTGAAGTAGCCATCTGAATCGGAGTGCAGACGCGGCTTATCGAGGATTTTCTCAAGGATATAGTCTTCTTCAAACCATGCCCAGAGCATTGGGAAATCATCCAGAAAGTCGAGTTTGCCAATGTGAAAAAGATCCTGGCGTTTCTCGTCGTTGCTGTTTTTAAGATAGTTGATGATCTCGCTTTTGCCCGACGCTGGTCGTCCAACCAAGATAATGATGTCGAAGGTGTTTTTTGTCATCGTTTTATTAGCCGTATTCCTCTCTGGCAAGCGGGGAAGAACTTAAAGAACGAACGAAAGTACGATCAGGATCGCCAGAAACATGCCAGCCAAAAGACCGATGCGTTTCAGGTCGTTTTTGATCTCAGTGTAATCAGGATTGAACTCCTGTTCAGTACGTGAAACGCGCACTGCTTTCACTGGTTTTCTGCTATTGGAACGTCTGCTTTTCTTAGCCATTTCTTACTCCTACTAATTTTTTAGATTTGCAAATACAACGATCCGCTGATTATCCTTCAGGTAAGGATAACAAGAGATCAAAGTTGTTGTTGGGTTGTTGGTCGCCGCCATCACCTCGACTTGGGTTGGCTCGACGACCTGTGTTCCGCTAACGACATAAACATATTGGCGTTGTTGCGTAAAGACCAAAATCTCATCGCCGGGTTGCAATTGGTCGAGATAACGGAAAATCTCGCCATAGACATCATTATGTGCCGAAAAGACCATGTTGCCAACTTTGCCCGGGTTCGGCGTTCCCAAATGTTGCCCAACACCCTTTTTCAATTGCTCCCAGCCGTCGCCTTGCACAATGGGGGCATCCACATTGAGCGCCGGAATTTGGATGCGGATGGCTTGTTCCGGGCTGGCTGGCGGGATGGGCAAATCCTTGATGGATTGCACCATTGGGCGCAGATGCTCCGGTATCTCCGCTTCGTTGGGACGCGTGTTTCCGGCTGTGTCCGGCGGGGTGTGCCCCGATGGGAGTACCACTGCCGTGACGAGCGGAGTCGGTGCGATGGTGGGCTGTTCGAGGGCGGTCGCAAACTCGGCATTCAGATCACGCAAGATGCCAAATCCGCTCAAGAGGACGCCGACCAAACCGATTACGGCGATAATCTCAACGCCAAGCAGGAAACGGTCTGTCCAACTTTTTCGGGCAGGTCTTTCTTTAACGGGAGCAAGTTCCTCTTCTGCGGGCGTCTCAATGACGGGGTTGATCTCCAGTCCGGTCGGCTGGTTCGCCGCAAGCTGAATGACGCGTCCCGTACGGCGGTAATGATCCAGTCGATCCTGACGCACCGTGCGCCGCTTTTCCATCAGCAGACGGCGCAACTCGCCGATGCTGAGGTCTTCAGGGGATTTTGCTTTTCGTCTCATAATATCGGCTTGGGATTATACCGCTTTTTGGCGAGATGTTATGTGTCGCACCGGACTTAAACGGAATCAAGCTGGATGGCTGCGCGACGTATCCTTTACTCGCAATTCCCATAATCGAACTCGGCTACATTCCAAAGCGGGCTTAGGGCGGTTGGGTCGAGGTCGAAGCCGCACATGTCGGCTCGCGCAGCGGCGACACGCAGGTAAGGATAAAGCGGAATGGCGGGCAAGTCTTCGGCGTAGATGGCGAGCGTTTGCTGGTAATTTGTCGTGAAGGCGGTTTCGCCTTGCAGGCTATGTTGGGCGCTTTGGCAGGCGGTATCAAAATCGGGGTTGCTGTAACCGCTTAAGTTAGCGCCAAACCAGTCGTTTTTGGCGGTGGAGATGGCGTCGCTCGTGAACCAATCGCATTGCGGCAACAGGCTTTCGTTGCCCATCGCGAATTGGGCAAGGTCGAAGTTGCGTCCAAGAAGGGGGCCATCGGGTGCGAGGGCGTAGAATGCCTGAGGGTCAAGATATTCAACATTTACGCCAATTCCGCAACGGTTGAGCGATGCGGCGAGTATCTCGCTGACCTGCCGCCTTTGGATAGCCGTGGTGGTGATGTAATTCAGAACCAGTTCTGTTTCGGGGGGCACACCCCCAACACCATAGGCCCTGCGCGGGGTGCTTTCATCGTTATCAAGGTCTTTCCAGCCGACATCTTCGAGCAGGGCTGCGCCTTCGGTCGGGTTGAAGGCATAGAGATCAAGCAGTGGTGTGTAGAGCGGATGCTCGTTAGGAATGTAGCTATCGGGAACGCTGACCAGACCATGCAGGACATTGTCGACGACTTTCTGACGGTCGAGGCACATCGCGATGGCTTGACGGGTGCGCGGATCGCTCAGAAATTCGGCGCGGTCGTTGCCCGAGACAGTTCCATCGTCGTAAGAGGCAGGGGCGATGCCCAGATAGAGACTCTCGACCGACATCTGCTCGCTATAGAGAAGTTGTGCCTGTCCCGATGAATCTAAATCTTGTAAGAGTTCTGTTTGCTCATCGAGCGGGATGGTAGGATCAAGTAGATCGCATTCACCGTCCAGCAGGGAGGCGATGGCGGTATTTGGATCGGGGACGAAAAGGACGTTCAACACATCGAGATAGGGCAAGCCTTTATCTGCGCGATGGTAAAGCGGATTTTTAACGAGACGCATGCTGTCGCCGGGGAACCACTCGTCCACGACGAAGGGGCCCCAGCCGAGCGGGTAACGCGAGGCGACGTCCGAGCCGCTCAGTTCGCTGGCTTCAAACTCGCTCCATATATGGTAGGGCATCGGCTGCCAGAAGTTGGTCATGTAGGTGTTGTCACGGAAGCCGGGTACGCCCTGCCAACTCACGCTGAGGGGATCGACAGCTTCATAGGCTTCAGTACGCTCAAGGATGTAGCTTTGGGATGGGTCTTTGCTGGCGATGGCAAGGTCGAAGGCGTAAACCGAATCGTCGGATGTGACCGGTTCACCATCGGCCCATTGTAGATCAATCATGCGGAAGGTGACGTTCATCTGCTCCATGCTCAGTTCCATATCCGTTTTATAGGTCAGGATGCAGTCAGGTTCGTGGCAGCCGCTGGGGTAGACGCGCACGCCCTGAATGAGTTCTTTGAGGTTGCCTTCTGCGTCCACAACCCAATCGCCTTCTTCGACGGGAACAGAGATGAAGCTGGCATCACCATCTTTGATGGAGGGCACTTTTTGGAGAATACCCGCCTGATAGCCATAGCTGCGACGGGTAAGCGGGGCTTCGTAGATGGCGGAAAGGATGCTTTTCGCCGCAGGGTTGGGGCTGTCGTACGGGTATAGGGTATTCGGCTCATAGCCGAGACAGATGGTTAGCTCACGTTTTGGTGCGGGCGTGGCAGTTGCCTCTTGCACGGAAGCAGCTTCCGGGACTGCGAGCGAAGCGGTGGCGGATGGGGTCGCATCCGCTTCTTCAGACAGGGCAAAACAGCCCGTCAGTAGCAATCCGGTTGTGAGTGTCAAAAAAGTCAGTTTTTTTATAAGGCGAGACATGAGCCCTCCTATGAACGGTTTCTCATGATTGTAATCGGTTTTCGATTTGAATTGTTCTCCCGGAGTGGTAGAATCAAAATAGATTTTTTCGTATTTGGAGGTTCTGAAATGGAAGAACAAACTGGTTCATTTGCTGTAAAAAAGGGGCTGGCTCAGATGTTGAAGGGCGGCGTGATTATGGACGTGGTCACCCCTGAACAAGCCAAAATTGCTGAAGAGGCGGGCGCGTGCGCTGTGATGGCGTTGGAACGCGTTCCGGCTGATATTCGAGCGCAGGGCGGTGTCGCTCGTATGAGTGATCCCGATATGATCCTTGGCATTATGGATGCTGTTAGCATTCCCGTGATGGCGAAGGCGCGGATTGGTCACTTTGTGGAAGCACAGCTTCTTGAAGCGCTTGGGATTGATTATATCGACGAATCAGAGGTGCTGACACCTGCTGATAAAGATTATCACATCTGGAAACACGATTTCAAGGTGCCTTTTGTTTGCGGCTGCCGTAATCTTGGTGAAGCCATGCGCCGCGTTGGCGAAGGCGCTGCCATGATGCGTACCAAAGGTGAAGCCGGTACTGGCGACGTGGTCGAGGCTGTGTATCACGCCCGCACCGTGCATGCCGATATTCGTCGCTTGCAGAATATGCCCGTTGAAGAGGTGATGACTTTCGCCAAAGAGCTGGGCGCTCCCTTTGAAATTTTGATGGAGACCCGTGAACTCGGCCGTATGCCCGTGGTTAATTTTGCGGCTGGCGGTATCGCTACTCCCGCAGACGCGGCGCTGATGATGCAGCTTGGTGTCGACGGCGTTTTCGTTGGCTCCGGCATTTTCAAGTCCGGCAATCCTGCCAAACGTGCGGAAGCCATCGTTAAAGCTGTCACACACTATCAGGACGCCAGCATTCTTGTGGATGTGAGCAAGAACCTTGGCGAAGCGATGGTCGGCATCAACGTTTCCTCGATGCCCGAAGAAGATAAACTCGCCGGACGCGGTTGGTAAATTGATATTGTAGGGGCGGGGTTACCCCGCCCCTACAGGTAACAAAATGAAAATTGGTGTACTCGCCCTGCAGGGCGATTTTGCAGAGCATATTGTGATGCTCAAAAAACTCGGTGCAGAGACAGCGGAAGTCCGTTTACCTGCGCAATTGGATGATCTGGATGGATTGATTATCCCCGGCGGCGAATCAACTACGATCGGCAAGCTGATGGTCGCATACGGTCTGCTCGAAGCCATCCGCGACTTTGGGCTGGGTCACGCTATCTGGGGAACCTGCGCCGGTGCAATTCTGCTCTCCAAAGACGCCCGACGAGAGCAACCGCTGCTCGGGCTGATGGACATCACCGTCGAACGAAATGCCTTTGGCAGGCAGGTCGATTCCTTTGAAGCGGCCCTCGATGTGCCTGTAGTAAAGAAGGCTACCGAAACGGATGCATCCTTTCACGCAGTTTTCATCCGTGCGCCGATCATCGAATCAGTCAGCGCTGACACTGAAGTGATCTGTGCCCTCGAAGATGGTCGCATTGTCGCCGCCCAACAAGGCCGTTTACTGGCGACGTCCTTTCACCCTGAATTGACGGGGGACACCAGATTTCATCAATACTTTCTATCCCTGATTCAGAAATAGTGCGTATTGCGTATCTCGTAATGTCCTAATGCGCAGTACGCACTACGCTTTATGCACTTCTTATGACCCCTCGCCCGCTCGAATTCTTCGATCTGCCCAAACTGTCGCACTTCCGCAATGAGATCATCTCGCTCGATTGTGCACGGATATTGACGCGCGGCAACCCGTTGCGGGTGGCAAACTTTTTGGCGCATTTCAATCCGACGCGGCGTATCTACACGGCGATCCACGAGCGCAAGGGTGGCGAGGCGCTACTCGGCAGCATCCGCCAGCAGGAAGGGGAAACTTTTGCGCGCCTGACTTATCTTGCGCCTGCCTGTGCAATCGAAGCGGATGTGCTTCCCTTAATAGAGCATTTGATTAAGCAAGCAAAGCATTGGCGTGCTTATCTGGTTGTCGCTGAGATCGAAGAAGATAGCCCTCTCTTTCAGCCATTGCGCCAAAGCGGATTTTCGGTCTATGGGCGCCAACGAGTTTGGGATTTGAGTGCGGTCGAACTACCAAGTGAAAGCCCAATCTATTGGCGGCGTGTCAAAGCGACCGATAGCATTGCTGTCCAAAGTTTGCAACGTCAACTCGTCCCGCCACTTTTGCAACAGGTCGAGAATTTTGATCGCCCGAAGCGTGGCTTGGTCTGCGTGAACGATGAATTGCTCGCCTATGTGGACGCGCTTTACGGCGCACGCGGTATTTTCCTGCGCCCGTTGATCCATCCCAATGCGGATATTGTCAAAGAGAAGTTACTCGGCTTGCTCGCGCAGAATCTTGTTAATCGGAGGCAGCGTCCCGTTTATTTTTGCGTTCGGGCGTATCAGGCCTGGGTCGAACCGATTCTTGAAGAAATGGAAGCAAGCGCTGGGTCACGTATGGTCGTCATGGTCAAGCATCTTGTGAATATCCAGCGTGCTGAGAAGACTTTGCCAGCCGCGGCGGACACTGCTTGGGCAAATCCTGCTGTGAATATTTCCGGTAAGAAAATATCGCATTGGAAGTCTAAGTAGTTTGTGCGTGGGGGATGTAGTGGGAAAAATACAATTTCTTTCTAAAAAACATAAGTTAGATAGATGAACAAACATCCTTTGATCTGTTCAATATAAGTCCTTCAAGAGAGGTGTTTGCGCAGTTCTTTTTGTTTTGTAAACTAATCAATCAATGATCTTTGTTAGAAATATTGACAAAGCTCTTTTGTTTTGCTAATATAGGGCGACCTTATTTTCGTAACACTTATGTAGGTAGATCGAATTGTGAATCTTTATTTCACCCATAACCCACAACAGAACGTAAAAAATATTAACAGACACACTGTTTTGGATTTGATTCGTTTTACCCCTGGGGGCATTTCGCGCGCTGGCATTGCCAAAAGAATTGGTCTTAGCCGGGCGGCAGTAAGCACGATTGTCAATGATCTAATTGAAACAGGCATTATCCGGGACGCGAAACAACGCGCAAAAACCAGTGGGCGTCCGCGTACCTTGCTTGAAATTGATCCCGATGCTGGCTATGTGGCTGGTATCGACATGGGTGCTTCCCACCTGCGTGTGGTCATAACCAACTTCGGCGCCAATGCGATTGCTGAAAAAGAAATCAGCATTGATATTGCCCGGGGGCCTGATCTTTGTATTGACGAAGCCAATAGCCTACTCGAAAATCTGCTGGCTGAAAAAGGGTTGAACACCGCCTCGTTATCGGCGATTGGGATCGGCGTGCCTGGCCCAATCGACAGCGGGGCGGGTATGGTCATCGCACCGCCAATTATGCCGGGCTGGGATCGCTTCCCCATCCGCGACACGCTCGAAAAGCTCTGGAAGCGACCTGTTTCGGTCAATAATGATGCGGAACTGGGTGCTTTGGGTGAATGGGCTTATGGCGCTGGACGTGGCACACGCGACCTTGCCTATATCAAAGTTGGTACCGGTATTGGTGCAGGATTGTTGATCGGTGGACGGATCTATCGTGGTTCAACTGGGTCGGCGGGCGAGATCGGACATTTAACGATGGATAACAACGGGCCACTTTGCACCTGCGGCAATCGAGGCTGTCTGGAAGCTTTCTCGGGCGGGCACGCAATCGCCAAACGTGCGCAAGAAGCTATGAAGCTTGGGCAGCGCACACAAATTTCCCAAATCCCGTCAAACGATATTACAGCCAAAGATGTCGTTTCTGCTGCACGACGCGGCGATCTTGTTGCGCAGCAGATCATGGAAGAAGCCGGTGAGCATCTTGGTGTGGCGATTGCAGGTTTGGTTAACATCTTCAACCCCGATATTATTGTGGTGGGTGGTGGTGTTGCCCAAATTGGCGATCTTTTTCTTGAACCGATCCGCAAGGCGGTTGCACAGCGCAGTTTGCCTGCGGCGGCTGATAATGTTCGCATCACGGCGGCTCTTTTGCGCAGACGCTCATCCAGTTTGGGTGCGGTGGTGCAGGCATTGAGTCTGGCTGTGCATGATGTTGCTGAAGGCAAACATGATTTGCTCGCGCAGACTGTGGACAGAGCGTAATGGAATGCTATTTTTCTTCAAATCCTTTGTTCGGAGTACGGAAACAAGCTGCGGACAAGTGCGTAACGATATTATATTATTATGCTTTATTTCAGGATAAAGGAGGTGATGTCTTTCCTCGATATAGACATATCCATCTTTAATCAAAAAAACAAACCCTACAAATTTTTACGAAGGAGTAAAAAGAGAATGAAGAAATCACTATTTGTTTTGCTCAGCCTTGTGCTGATTGCATCGTTTGCGCTCGCCGCCTGTGGTGGCGCTACGCCCGCTACTGAAGAACCCATGGCTGAAGAGCCGATGGAAGAAGCTCCCGCAGCCGAAGAACCCGCTGCTGAAGAGCCTGTTGCCGAAGCACCTGCCGCTGAAGAGTTCGATACCTATATCACCATTTGGTCTGACGATATGTTGACCCCGGTGCTCTTGGGCTTCGTTGATGCTTTCCAGGCAGAATATGGCATTGGTCTGATCGTCGAGAACGTTCCTGACCGCAATGACCAGTTCCCCATTGCTGCTCCCGCCGGCGAAGGCCCCGACATCATCATGCTTGCGCATGACCGCTTGGGTGGTTTTGCTGATAGCGGCTTGCTTGCCCCGATCGACCTGGGCGATAAAGCTGCCAGCTTTAACCCCGCTGCTTTGCAGGCTTATACCTACGGTGGTGAGTTGGTTGGTGTTCCGTATGCTGTTGAGAATATGGCATTCTTCTATAACACCGATATGGTTGATGCCGCTCCCACTACTTGGGACGATGTGATCGCTGTTGGTGGTGCCTTGGTTGATGCTGGCGATGCTTCTTTTGCTATCGCACTGACCGGTACCACTTACGATGCTTACCCGCTGATGACTGCTTTCGGTGGTTACATCTTCGGCCTTAACGAAGATGGTTCCTACAATGCCTCCGATGTCGGTATCGACAGCGAAGGTATGATCGCCGCTGGCGACTTCATCAAAACCAATGTTGAAGCTGGTTATATCAGCAGCAGCACCGATTGGGATACTGGTCACGTTCAGTTCGAGACCGGAGAAACCCCCTTCTTGATGGCTGGGCCTTGGGCTCTTGATCGCTTGCGCGAATCTGGTGTTCCTTACGCGATTACCAGCTTCCCCTCTGCTGCTGCTGTTGGCGCTCCCTTCAGTGGTGTTCAGGGTTTCGCTGTTAACGCTTTGAGCGACAATGTTCTGCTTGCGCAGGCTTTCCTGACCGAATTCCTTGCAACCGATGAATCCATGCAGCTCTTGGCTGATGGCAGCAACCGCCCCTCCGCTTGGTTGTCTGTTACCAGTGATGATCCTGACTTGGCTGCCTTCGGTGAAATTTCCTCCATCGCACAGCCGATGCCGAATATCCCTGAAATGGGCTCCGTTTGGGGTTCATGGGGTGACGCAACCACCTTGGTCATCAATGGTGAGCAGGAATCTGCTGATGCTTATGGCAACGCTGCTGCTCAAATCCGCGATCTGATCGCGGGCGCAGCCGCTGGCATGGTCAATGTTCCTGGTTCCTGGCAGGCTGCTTCCGGCGCTTGCGAAGGCGATTGGGATCCCGCTTGTGAAGGTTCCGCTCTTGCTGACAACGGCGACGGCACCTACTCCGGCACCTTTGAATTGGCTGCTGGTGACTACGAAGTCAAAGTTGCCCACGACGGCGCTTGGACCGAAAACTACGGCGTTGATGGCAAACTCGAAGGCGATAACTACGCTTTCTCCATGGCTGCTGACGGTTCCGTGACTTTCACCTACGATTCTGAAAGCCACTTGCTGGAAATTGCAACCGAGTAATACTGTTCGAATATTGGGAGGCTCCGCTTAGCGGAGCCTCCCATCTTTTTATTTTTTTAGGCATTATCAAATGATAGAATGTAGGGGCAGCGGGGACTGTAAGACTATCGTATTCTCCAAAATGTATCTGGGAGAGTGTTATGGAAGTTAGTGAAAAACGCATGAAGAAAGCCCAACAAAGTGCAACCTTATGGCAGGTGACACTGCGTCTGTTTTTGCTTTTAGCGATTGACGGCTTTGTGATCTGGTTTACGGTTGGAGCCTTTGCTGAGGGCTACTCACAACTTGGGATTGTCGTTGCGCTGGTGGGCGGGGCAGTCAACTATATCATTCTGGCGCGAGACCTATATCCCTTACGCTGGATGTTGGTCGGCCTGGTCTTTATGGCAATGTTCGCCATTTGGCCTATCCTCCTGACCATCTTTGTCGCCTTCACCAATTACGGCGATGGGCATCTGGTCACGAAGCCGCAATCCATCGAGCTTTTTTTGCAGGAGCGTTACCTGCCGGAAGGCGGCTCTGCCTATTCGTGGACAGGCTACATCAACGAGAACGACGAATATGCCCTCTGGCTGCAAAATGAAGCTGGCGAAGCCTACCTGGCTTACCCTGGCATCCCGCTAATCCCCGCAACTGAAGCGCAAGGTCTGGGCGAACTGGATGAAGACGGTATCCCCGCATCTGTAGGAGATTACAAGCGCTTGAATGCTCTCCAGATGGCGAGTAATCAGACCATCTCGAATGTTCAATTTGGTTCTGAACTGGATGGCGTCCGCATCCGCTCCGCGCGGGAAGCATCCCAACTTCAACCTAAGTATGAATATGACAAAGAGCAGGATACGCTCCTGGACCTTGAGACGGGTACCGTTTACAAAGCACGTGAGGGCACCTGGATAGCCTCGAACGGCAACACCCTGCCCTTCGGCTTCCGTGCATCTGTTGGCTTTGATAACTTTTCACGCTTCTTCAAAAGTTCGGCGTTACGTGGGCCGCTCTTCCATATCATTTCGTGGAACTTTATCTTTGCCTTTATGAGCGTTTTCACGACCTTTTCATTAGGTCTGGCCATCGCTTATATCTACAACGACCGCAGCTTGCCCGGACGTAAAATCATCCAATCCTTCCTCTTGATCCCGTATACCATCCCCAGCTTGATCACGATCATTATCTGGCGCGGTATGTTCAATAACGAGTATGGTGTCATCAACCGCGTGCTCGAAACCATCCTCCATATCTCTCCCTCGTGGACAGTGGAACCGAACCTCGCCAAACTCGCCATCCTGATCGTCAACCTGTGGCTGGGCTACCCTTACTTCATGTTGGTCACAAGTGGCGCGCTACAAGCGATTCCTGAAGATCTTTACGAAGCAGCCGGTATCGACGGTGCGAATGCCTTCCAGAAATTCTTCAAGATCACCCTGCCCCTTTTGCTGGTTTCGGTAGGGCCTTTGTTGGTAGCTTCTTTTGTCTACAACTTCAACAACTTCAACCTGATTTTCCTCTTTATTGAGGGTGGTCCGCCGATACCGAATTCGCCCACACGAGCAGGCTATACCGACATCCTGATCTCGTATGTTTACAACTTCGCTTTCGCAGCCGGACGATCAAAAGAATACGGCTTGGGTTCTGCGATCACCATCATCATTTTCATCATTGTGGCTGTGATCACGTTATTCCAATTCAAATACACAAAAATGTGGGAGGAGATTGGTGAAAATGCTTAAAAACTTATCCTTCAAACAACGCGCCGTTATGGGGCATGTGATCCGTTGGCTGGTTGCTCTTGTATTGATCTCGTTTGCGATCTTCCCTGTGCTTTGGGTTATCTCGGCTTCTCTCAATCCATCCAATACGTTGGCCTCAGCACAACTGATTCCCGATCATGTTGGCCTGGATAACTACAGATATCTCTTCGAGACCCCGGAGTACCCCTTCCCTATCTGGTTGTGGAACTCGATCAAGATTTCAACGATTACCACACTGCTTTCAGTATCGATCACGGTTTTGGCTGCCTACCCCTTCTCGCGTTTGCGCTTCAAGGGACGCCAGACCATGCTCAAAATGATTCTGCTTATTCAGGTCTTCCCCGGTTTGCTGGCGATGATCGCGATGTTTACGCTCATTACCCAATTTGGAGCGATCATCCCCGCCCTTGGTTTGGATACCCACGCCGGATTGATTATGGTCTATTTGGGTGGCGCGATGGGCGTCAACATTTGGCTGATGAAAGGCTTCTTTGACACCATCCCGCGTGATATTGACGAATCCGCGATGGTCGATGGCGCGACCCACTGGCAGATTTTTACCCAACTACTGCTCCCGCTCATGCGCCCGATTCTCGTTGTCATCGCTCTCTTAACCTTCATCGGCACCTATGGTGATTTCATCCTCGCTCGCATTCTGCTCAAGAGCACCGATCAATATCCGCTCATGGTCGGACTCTTCATCTTCACTGGCGGTGAGTTCTCCAAGAAATGGGGTGCCTTCGCCGCTGGCGCATTGATCGGCGCACTGCCCATCATGACCATTTACCTGCTCCTGCAGGATCAGATCGTTGGTGGTCTTACACAAGGAGCCGTCAAAGGGTAGGTGAAAGAAAAGATGCCCAAATACATTCCTTTGATCGAAGTAGCCGTACTGTTTTTCAGTGCGGCTTTCTTTCATCCAAGGGATGAAAGAGTAGTAATAATTTAGCATCTGAAAGAAGCGTTTATGAAAAAACTTTTTCCCCTCATCATCTTTGCCTTACTCCTCGCCGCCTGCCAGCCACCTGCCTCTGCTCCCGTAGAAGATTTATCCACAAGCACGCCTGTCCCTGTGGAGAGTACCCTTTCCTCCGCGGATGTCTTCGCAACTGCGATTGCCGCTGGCGAAGCGACCAAAGCTGCAGGCCCCACCGCCGAGCCGACCAACACCCCAAAGCCCGCGCCGACGATTGATCCCAACCGCGATTACTGGTGGAACGAAACCATCTTCTACGAAGTTTTCGTGCGTTCCTTCTACGATAGTGATGGGGATGGGGTTGGCGACATCAATGGTCTCATCGAGAAACTGGATTATCTTAACGATGGCAACCCCAACACCACGGACGATCTCGGCATTACAGGCATCTGGCTGATGCCGATCATGGAATCTCCCAGCTATCACGGTTACGATGTCGTCGATTATTACAATGTAGACAAAGAATACGGCACGAATGCAGATTTCAAACGTCTGATGGATGAAGCCCATAAACGTGGTATCTACGTCATCGTCGACATGGTCATCAACCACACCAGCGTGCAGCACCCTTGGTTTGTCGAATCAAAAGATCCCAACTCCCCTTACCGCGACTGGTACGTCTGGTCGAACACCAACCCGAATTATGTCGGCCCTTGGGGGCAGCGCGTTTGGCATCCGCTGAACGGCGCGTATTATTACGGCGTATTCTGGGATGGGATGCCCGATCTTAATTTACGAAATCCCGTCGTCACCAATCAAATTGAAAATATCACCCGCTTCTGGCTCGACAATATGGGTGTGGACGGTTTCCGTTTTGACGCTATCAAACATTTTATCGAAGATGGCACAGCACAGGAAAACACAAATTTTACTCACGATTGGTTGACTGAGTACAACGCCTTCTACAAATCTGTCAATCCCGATGCCTTCTCCGTCGGCGAAGCCTGGACGAGCACGAACGAATTGCTTGACTACACCGGCGACGAGATGGACGTGGTCTTTGCCTTCGATCTCGCTGAAGCGCTGCTCGACGCCGCCGCAGGCACAAATGCCGAAGCCGCCGCAAGCTTCTTCGCTCAGATGGTGTACAACTTCCCATCGAACCAATACGCCACCTTCCTTGCCAACCATGATCAAAATCGCACCATGTCGCAGATGATTGGCAACGTCGATTTTGCGAAAATGGCTGCCACCATCCAGCTCACATCACCGGGTGTACCCTTTATTTACTACGGTGAAGAGATCGGTATGACGGGCGTCAAACCCGACGAAGACATCCGCCTCCCAATGCAGTGGAATGGTAATACCGTCAAAGCGGGCTTCACCAGCGGTACGCCCTGGCGCGCGCCCTCGCCCGACACGCCAACCTTCAACGTCAGCAGCGAGAACAACGACCCCGATTCCCTGCTCAATCATTACCGCGACTTGATCCATCTGCGCAACACGCACCCTGCTCTGCTGAACGGCGATTGGGTGCAAGTTGAAAGCGGCTCGAAGCAAGTCTACGCCTTTATGCGCCGTAGCGCCGACGAGCAGATTTTGGTCGTTATCAACGCCAGCCGTGAAACGGTCAGTGGCTCGGATTACGCCCTGACGCTCACAAATGAAAACCTGCCGACAGGCGTGCGCGCCGTATCCCTGCTCGGCGAAGCGAACCCAGCTGAGATCACGATCAATGCCAATGGCGGTTTTGATGCTTACGTCCCGTTTTCGTCCATCCCCGGGAAGGGGTTTGGCATTATTCAACTAACTCCCTAATCAAATCTCACCCTCATCCTAACCTTCTCCCTCAAGGGAGAAGGGACTGTCCCCTCTCCCCTTAGGGGAGAGGGCTAGGGTGAGGGGTGAAAGGAATTTATGGAAGACTTCGTATTTGGCACCCTCGCCACCGACGACCTCAAACTCATGCACCATCGCGCCCGCCGTCGCGGCATCCAGCACGCCTACCAGATCGAGCCGCGCGACCCCAAGCCCGGCGAGCCGATCACGCTCACGGTCAACATCGGACCCGACCTGAAACCCGAGCGCGTGGTCTGCCATCTCGACGGCGAGTTGCTCGACTTCGAGAAAAAAGAAACGCTTTGGGATACGCTTGTTTGGGGCTACGTCGAAACGTGGACGCTGACCCTCGAAGGACAGCCCGACGGCACGGTGTTGCGCTATCGCATCAGCGCCATTGAAGCAGATGGACGTGAAACTTTCGCGGATTTCCCCGAAGTGCAGACCTCGATTGAGATCGCCACGAGCGCATTTTTCAAGGGCGAGCCACTCCCGGACATCCAACCTGGTGACCGTGCAAAAGGCAACGCTTTCACCCTGAGTGTGGACACCCTAACGCCGCCGCAATGGGCAAAGGATGCGGTCATTTATCAGGTCTTCGTCGACCGATTTTTTCCCGGCAAAGGCGACGACTGGAAAACGCCCGACGACCTGCTTGGCTTTTTCGGCGGCACGCTCTGGGGCGTGATCGAAAAACTCGACTACATCGAAGACCTCGGCGTAAACACGATTTGGCTCAGCCCGATCTTTGACAGCCCCTCGCATCACGGCTACGACGCGACCGACATCTACAACGTCGCCGAACGCTACGGCGGCAACGAAGCGCTACGCGCCCTCGTCGATGCGGCGCATGCGCGCGGTATCCGCATTTTGCTCGATTTCGTTTGCAGCCACATCTCAGACGCACACCCGATCTTTGTTGATGCCCATGCCAATGAGGACAGCCCCTTCCGCGACTGGTTTACCTTCGACGACTCTGAAGTCGGCTACCGCGCCTTCTTTGGCTCGCCGCGTATGCCCCAACTGGATTACACCAATCCTGCCGCCCGCAAATGGATGATCGACGCCGCTCGTTACTGGATCCGCGAATTTGATGTCGATGGCTATCGCCTTGACTACGCCATCGGTCCCACCCCCGACTTTTGGACGGATTTCTGGCTGGGTTGCAAAGCCGAAAAAGCGGATTCCTTCTGTTTTGGTGAAGTCATCGACGCGCCCGATGTGCAAATGCACTACTACGGCAGGCTCGATGGCTGTCTCGATTTCTTCTCATCCGACGCGTTGCGCCGCACCTACGGCTTTAAAACTCGCGACGAAGCCGACCTCGAACGCTTCATCGAACGCCACATATCCTACTTCCCTGAAAATTTCGTCATGCCGACCTTCCTCGACAATCACGACATGGATCGCTTCCTGCAGATCAACGGCGGCGACAAGGATTCACTGAAGAAAGCGGCCAAAATCCAGATGCAACTGCCCGGCCCGCCGATCATCTACTACGGCACCGAAGTGGGTCTCACGCACGAAAAAAGCTCGCAGGAAGATGGCGGAATCCACGTCAGCCGTGTGCCGATGCTTTGGGGTGATGCGCAGGATAAGGATTTGCTGGATTTTTATAAGCGGATTATTGCGGAGAGAAAAGCATGATAGTTTCCAAATTTAAAAGTATATGTAATGAATGTCACCATACGTTTGATATGCCTTTGCTGTCAGATTTAGCTTATGGTGAGTTTATTGTGAGAGATAAAAGCGGAAAAAGATTTTCTTATCTCACTACGATAGGCAATCAAGGTTTTAGCAAAGTTTCAGAAATTTTTGACAACCTAACTGAGAAGAAAATGAGCTATAAAAAACATTTTCTATGGGTTTTAGCAGAGTGTCTTGACCCTATAAATGGAGAAAAGATGGATGTGGCTCATAGGCCTATTTGCCCGAAATGTCATTCATACGACATAAAATATGGGTCAGGTGAAAAAACAGGAGAAATTGATTTGCCGGAAACATCATTTTTTGAGTTTTTATCTCTTTCTGCTGAAGAACAGATAGTGAAGATAGAAAAGTTATTATCTTCCATAACTAGCCAAGCCGCTGATTGAGTAGGGGAACAGCTTCATCGTTCCCCGTATCGAAATCAAGGCAAAGCGATATTGTGCAATGCCGTTCTTGGTTTCGATATGTTCCTCGAAAAGAACTCGGAGCTACTCAACCTGCGAACTTGATTTTATAAAAAACACACGTCACTGCGAGCCGACGATGCACTTACCCTTTCGGGCACACGTCGTCGGCATGGCAGTCTCCCGCACAATCGTGGGGATTGCTGCCGCTTCGCAATGACAAAATCTATTAATGGAGAACCCCACTTATGACCATCACCACCCCCGAATGGACCAAACACGCCATCTTCTACCAAATCTTCCCCGACCGCTTCGCGCGCGTCCCGCAGCCGGGCGAAGAGCATCTTAATCTCGAAGAATGGGACAGCGCCCCGACCACCTTCGGCTTCAAGGGCGGCAACCTCTACGGCGTCACCGAAAAACTCGACTATCTCGAAGACCTCGGCATCAACGCCATCTACTTCAATCCCATTTTTTCGTCGCCCGCCAACCACCGCTACCACACCTTCGACTACTACGAAGTCGATCCGCTGCTCGGTGGTGACGAGGCTCTGCGCCAACTGCTCGACGAAGCCCACAAACGCGACATCAAGATCGTGCTGGATGGCGTCTTCAACCACGCCAGCCGCGGCTTCTGGCAGTTTAATCACACGCTGGAAAACGGTGCTGCCTCCCCCTATGTGGATTGGTTCCATTTTGATGAAGATAGACTCTATGGAAGACGCCCATGGGGCGCGTATCCGAACGCGGATGAAACCGCTGCGCTGGGACGGGAGGACGCTCTAACAGCCATCGGCTATAAAGCTTGGTGGAACCTCCCTGCGCTGCCCAAGCTGAATACCGATAACCCCGCCGTGCGTGCCTTCATCTTCGACATCGCCGAGTACTGGCTCAAATTCGGCATCGACGGCTGGCGGCTGGATGTCCCCGCCGAAATCGACGACGATGCCTTTTGGCAGGAATTCCGCGACCGTGTAAAAGCGATCAACCCCGAAGCCTATATCGTCGGCGAGATTTGGCATGAATCCAAACGCTGGTTAAAGGGCGACCAATTTGATGCCGTGATGAATTATCCCGTCACCATTGCCGAGTTGGGCTTCTTCGGGCGCGAATACCTCGACGTTGCCGAAGTCGCCAAAGCAGGCGGTTACGAAGGCAAAGTGCGTCCCTTCAACGGACACGAGTTCGCCCAACAAATTGACGACATCCTAAGCTGGTATGACCCTGCCATCACGCAGGTGCAGATGAATCTGCTCGACAGCCACGATACCCCGCGTGCGCTCACCTGCCTGAGCGGCGACAAAAACTCGCTCAAACTCGCCTATCTCTTCCAGTTCACCTTCCCCGGTGCACCGACCGTCTACTACGGCGACGAAGTCGGCATCGACGGCGGTCACGACCCCGACTGCCGCAAATCCTTCAATTGGAACGAAAGCACCTGGGACAAAGACCTGCTCGACTATACAAAAGCCTGTATCGCTCTGCGCAAAGCGCACCCCGCTTTGCGGACAGGAACGTTCAACTCGATCCATGTGAGCGAAGAGACCTATGCCTTTGAGCGTATACTGGGCGACGAGCGTATCGTCATTGCGTTAAACGTTGCCGAAGAAGAGCGTAACTTTTCCATTAAAGGCGTAGAAAACGAGACTATCTTTGGCAAGGCACAAATTGTTCAAAATGGTGATGTGGCCGAAGTGACCGTTGGTTCACGCTGCGGGGTTGTTTTGAAGGGCTAATTCATTTCCATGAAAAGCAAAAGCCGCTGGAAAGAAAATCCAGCGGCTTTTTTATAACACTTTGTAGTGGCCACTTTAGTCGTTTTGAATGGCTGAAGCCATTACTACATGGGGAAATTTTTAAAACCCTTCGAGATGGCTCAAATCTGCCAAGCCATCTGCCAAGCTGGCGATCTTGCCAACCAGCGCGAGGCGATTTTGCTTGACAGCTTCGTCTTCGTCCATAACGAGGACGTTGTCGAAGAAGGTGTTGATGGCGGGGACGAGGTTTTCGACGGTTTTCAGGAAATCGTCAATGCTAGTGGGGGCGCTGACTTTACTCACAGCAGCGTGGAGTTCTTTCTCGGCATCTTCGACGAGTTTGCTTTTGTTGACGACGAAGTCACTGCTATCGACCTTCGCCGAGCGGATAATGCGCACACAACGCGAGTAGGCGGGTAGCAACTCATCCCAATCTTTGCGCTCGACCCAAGCCTGGAGTTGTTCCACAGCGCGCTTCGCGCCAGCGGGGTTATCGGATTGGGCGGCGAGGACGGCATCCACCACATCGTAGCGGTAGGATTCTTTGAGGGCAACACTTAAGCGCCCGGCGATAAAGTCGAGCACCTGGGCTTTGGTATCAGCGGAAACGGGAATCGGCTGGAGGGCGGCAGATGCGTCCACCGCAGTGACCAAGTCGAAGTCGAGGGCGTGTTCGAGCAGCGGTTGGACGACACCAATGGCGGCGCGGCGCAATGCGAAGGGGTCTTTCGTCCCTGTCGGAGCGAGTCCCGCTGCGAATAATCCCACAAGAGAATCAATCCGGTCGGTCAGGGCTAATGCCACGCCAACTTTGGACTGCGGGACGGTTTCGTATTGCTCGCCGATGGCTGCCGCAACGCGCTCGTTTTCGCCGCTGCGCAGGGCGTACTCGCGTCCGATGATGCCCTGCAGGGAGGTCATTTCGGTGACCATCTGGGTGGCGAGATCGGCTTTGGCGAGGTAGGCGGCGCGCCCGACATCGTGAAAATCTTCGGGTTCGGTCATGCGCAGCAGGGCGGCGATATCGGCGCCGAGCTTGAGCATACGGTCAGATTTGTCGAGCATCGAGCCGAGTTCGGTCTGGAAGGTGAGCGTGCTCAGCTCGGGGCGGAATTTCTCAAGCGGTTTCTTGATGTCTTCACGCACGAAGAAGTTGGCGTCGGCAAAACGGGCGTTGATGACGTGTTCGTTGCCTTCGGTGACGATGTCGAGATGTTCAGCATCACCATTGCGGACGCCGATAAAATAAGGTAGCAGGTTTGAAGGTTGAAGGTTTGAAGGTTTTTCTCCTTCAACCTGTAACTTTGAACCTTCAACCGCAAAGTACCTTTGATGTTTCTGCATCGTTTTGATGAGCACATCACGAGGCAAAGACAAATATTCTTCGGGGAATTTGCCGAGGAAGGCGGTCGGTTTTTCGACGAGATGCGTCACTTCGAGCAGCAGGTCATCTTCAATGAGCGCTTCGCCGTTGACCGATGCTGCAATATCCTTGACCTGCGCCAAGACCATTTCCTGTCGTTTGGCTTCGTCGAATACGATGCCCGCGTCTGCGATGGTCTCAACATAGGCATCGGCGGATATGATCTCGATTTCGGGCGAGCCGTAGGGGCGCAAGCCGCGCGTGGTGCTGCCCGCCGTGACGCCCGCATATTCGAAGGGGATGACGGTCTCGCCGAGCAGGGCGACAAACCAGCGGATGGGGCGCGAGAAGGCGATGCCGGACTCGTTCCACTTCATGGATTTGGTAAAGTGGATCTCGGCAACGAGGGCAGGGAGCGCTTCGAGGAGAACCGCGCCACTCGCCTTTCCGGCTTGCTTCACGATGGCGACAACGTACTCGCCCCCGTCAATCTCCCGTTTCTCGAGGGAGGCAACGTCGATGCCTTTGCCGCGCGCAAAACCCATTGCAGCTTTGGTGGGATTGCCCTCAGCGTCGAACGCACGCGAGGCGGGCGGACCCTTGACAAGTTCTTCGAGGTCATCCTGTTTGGGATCGAGATTCTGCACGTAAACGGTAGCACGTCGAGGCGTAGCGTGAACCGTGATGTCATCATATCCGAGACGGAGTTCATCCAGCCATAGCGGAATCCGCTCACGGAGCTGAGCAAGTATGGCTTCCACATCCCCATGCGGGAGTTCTTCGACGCCGATCTCCAAAACAAAGTTGGCAGGTTCAAGGTTGAAGGTTGAAGGTGCTTTTACGGCTTTGGTTTCACCTGTAACTTTTGAACTTTCAACTTTCAACAGAGGATATTCGAGACGCTCGCGTTGCTCAAGATATGTCTCTGCAACGCGGCGTGCGAGGGTGCGCATTTTGCGGAAGAAGGCTTGACGTTCAGTGACACCGACGGCGCCGCGCGTATCGAGGATGTTGAAGGTGTGCGAGCATTTCAAGACATAGTCGTGTGCGGGGAGGACGAGACCGGCATCGAGGCAAGCGTTGGCTTCGGCTTCGAAGTCGGCGTACATCTGGCGCAGACGGTCGACATCGGCGATCTCGAAATAATATTTGCTGTGTTCGTACTCGCCCTGATGACTGACCTCGCCATAGGTGGCGGCATCGCTCCAGGGTTCGTCCCAGATGGCGCCCGCGTTGTTGAGGGCGATCAGGATGCGCTCAAGGCCATAGGTGATCTCAACCGCAACAGGATCGAGCGCCACGCCGCCGACCTGCTGGAAGTAGGTGAACTGGGTGATCTCCTGCCCGTCCATCCAGACTTCCCAGCCCAAGCCCCAGGCGGAGATGGCAGGCTGCGCCCAGTTATCTTCCACAAAGCGGATGTCGTGCTCGCGCGGATCGATGCCGATCGCTTTGAGCGAGTCGAGGTAAAGCTGCTGCGGATCGCCGGGATCGGGTTTCAGGATGACCTGAAATTGGGTGTGCTGCTGGAAGCGGTTCGGGTTTTCGCCGTAGCGCCCGTCATCGGGACGGACGGAGGGTTCGACGTAAGCCACGTTCCATGGCTCGGGGCCGAGTACGCGCAGGAAGGTGGCAGGATTCATTGTCCCCGCGCCGACCTGGGTGTAGTAAGGCTGAGCGATGGTGCAGCCACGGGCTGCCCAGAAGTTTTGCAGTTCAAGAATGATGGTTTGGAGGGATTTTTTCATAGTTGATTAGGGATTGGTTGATTAGGGATTAGTTTTGCGGGGGGATTATACCGTTAAAGCAAAAGACTTCCGATGGTATGGAAGTCTTTACTCTGGTTTAAGGAGCGTCTTTGGCACAGCGGAAACCCAAATAATTCACCATCGTTTCGGGGTTCCTTTTATCCCGTTTGAATAAATATTGTTTGGATATGGGATGGTACCATGCGCCACCGCGGAATACTCGAAAATCACCTATTTCTGGGCCAAGTGGGTTTTCTTCAGGAGAGACTGAGTAATATTCATCGTCATACCAATCAGCAACCCACTCCGAAACATTCCCTGCCATATCAGAAACTCCATAATAGCTTTGTCCAGTTGGAAATGCCCCCACAGGGGATGTCAATGGATAAGTATCATAGAACTCTTGGTGGGCTTTATCTTCTCCACATTCTTTGGCACAAAAGTTTAGGGCATTTCCATCAAAGTTATTACCCCAGGGAAAGTTATAGCTAAATGGGCCTCGAGCAGCTTTTTCCCATTCAGCTTCCGTAGGTAAACGAGCATCTCTCCAAGAGCAATATGCAACCGCCATATCCCAACTAACAAAAGTAACTGCGTGATTAGCGTATTTAGGATCGGGATAAAGCCTGTTGAGCGTATTAGGTTCCTGGCAAAACCCAGAATCTACACATTCTAAGTATTCTGCATTAGTTACTTCGTATTTATCAATATAGTAGGTACTAATAAACACTTCATGCGCTGGACCTTCATCATAAGCACTAAATTCAAAAGTGTCTTTTCCCATAATAAATGTGTCACCTGAAATCAGCACCATATCTCGATAGGAATCTTCGGCTGATATTGCTTCCCATGGAGTTGATGTTGCATCTGCTAAAACTACAGTTTCTGTATTGGGGACATCGGTAATTTGAGGAAGTAATGCACTTTTGTCAGAAGGTATTACTGTGGGGGAAACCTGTTGCTCAATATTTGATGAATTCCACGTTTGTATCAAAAGAATAACAGCAAGTACAAGAATTGAGAAAATAGAAATTGGAGTCCACAAGGTTTTGTTGCGGCGCTTTTCTAACGCCTCGGTTACTTTTGATTTTGACAAGCGAGTTTCTGTTATTGGAGTATCATCTCGACGACGCTTGAAATGTAGTGAAGCCCCTATTGTCTCTGCGCGAATTTTTAAGGCAGCTTTCAATCTTGCATATCCATTTTTTTCAAATAGGTCTACCCATTGCCATTTACTCAAACGCTCTGGGACTTCACAATTTTCCAAGCGCGCAGGAATTAAGAATATCTCTCCTTCAGGCTTTTCCATAGCGGTATCGATAGCCCACATAACTTCTTTTTGTCGATACCCAGCCATGTTGAATTTCTTCGAGATGCATAAAATGATTACATCCGCTTTCCTAACTGCCTTACGGATTTCATATTCCCAATTATGTCCTGGGATAAGGTTTTCTTTATCACGCCAGACATCCATTCCATCATCAACAAGATATTGATATAGCTTCCGAACCTTAGCTCTATCCTCATGAGCATAGGATATAAAAACCTTTATGGGGCGTTTTTCTTGGTAATGAGACATGTTTTTTCCACCTGAAAATTGAGGTAGTTTCTCCTGTGTTGTTCAGTAATGAATATGGAATAAAGCATAGAGCACAAACTCCCTGCTTTAGAATTGTACCTGCCCCTTGAATAATGCGAACTAAATTCTTCGTCAGATCGTGAAAACCCCTGTGGAACTGAATGGTTCGACTCAATTGGGATTCCAGATATAGGGATGATGACTATCTTATACCGAGCTTATTCAGCCAGGCATCCCCCCGTCCGCGCCCTCTACGAAACTTATTACTCAGGCAACGTGTTTTTCACGCAGCGAAACCCAAAACCAACGTTTTCGAAATATTCCAGTTGATCCCAGCCGCGGGTGAAGGTGCGCACAAATTCTTCTGCATCAGTCCATGAACCGCCGCGTAAGCCGTGATATTGTCCGCTTTCGGGACCAGTAGGATTGGAAGCCGGTGATGTCTGGTAGTAGGTCCCTGAATACCAGTCGGCAACCCATTCCCAGACGTTGCCGGTCATATCATAAACTCCATACGGGCTTTTGTTTGCTTTGTAATTACCGACAGCGGTTGTATCGCCGATGTTGTAGCCATAGTTTGCTCGGGTGGCATCAATGCCTTCGCCCCAGGGATAACTGCGCCCATCCGTGCCACGAGCGGCTTTCTCCCATTGGGCCTCGCTGGGAAGCTGTCCGCTGCGCCACTCACAATAGGTGACAGCCATCTCCCAGTCCACGTAAATAACGGGGTAATCAGCAAAGTCGGGATTTCCATAATAATCGGTGCGCGTTGCGGAACTGGTTTCCTGTGGCGGTTGGCAGACACCCGCATCCACGCAGGCTTTGTAGCGCGCGTTGGTTACTTCATAGGTATCGATGTAATACGCGTCCAGATAAACCGTGTGCGCGGGTCGCTCCTCTGTGTATGAACTGGTATTGCTGCCCATCGTAAACTCGCCCGCATCCACAAATTGCATCGGGGTTGTGTTCCCTGCCGGGTCAGTGTCCGAAAATCCCTCTGATGGCGATAATGGGGTCTGGCTAAATGTTGGGGACTGGGGAGTAAGTGTGGGAACAGAAGTTTTTGCAGTTAGGGGCGTGACAGATGGCTCTACAATAATCGTTGGTGCAGGCACCAATGGAGCGTTTGTCAACTTTTCGATAAGTGGCGAACCAAGGATGGCAGCAATGATCGTAGCGATTGCACCGATCAGGGCAACGATATATTCTGTTTTAATCGATTTTCTTTTGGAGCGAGATGTTTGTTGAGAAGGTTGTTTATTAACGGCTTCCGCTTCGCTTTTGTTGACTACAAAAGGCTCTTTATGCTCGCTTGTTTCTGGCTGAAGCCTGATTCCAATATTTTGCGCGCGCAGGCGTAATGCAGCCATGAGCTTTTCGTAACCGTCGTTTTCGAATAAATCCACCCATTGCCATTTTCGCAAACTATCCAGATTTTCGCATTCTTCCAATCGCGCAGGGATGATGAAAATCTCACCTTCCGGCATCATCTCTGCTTCGTCGAGGGCGATACGGACTTCCTTTTGACGATAGCCGCGTTGATTGAATTGCTTTGAAAGGCAAACAACAACCACATCCGCTTCACGGACGGCTTTGCGGATCTCGCGTTCCCAGTCTTGCCCAGGGATGAGCTTTTCCTTGTCGAGCCAAGCATCCACCCCGTCCGCGACGAGGCGGTCGTAGAGGGAGCGGACGGCATTCGCATCCGCGTGGGCGTGAGAAAGGAAGACTTTTAGAGGGTGAGTCATTTTGAATGCAGAATTGTGAGTGATGAATGGTGGAATTTCTCGACTTTGGGATTATACCAACAACGTAAGAGAAAAATGAAACGCGGATTTCGCGGATTTGCGCAGATTTTAAATCGTTGTTAAATCCGCGAAAATCCGTCCAATCCGCCTGATTGCGTTCTGTCTGCTTTTCCTTGTCGAGCCACGCTCCGTCCCGTTCTTTCTTTTTTTTGGGATCAGATGACTCTCGGCACCCCCGAGCCATTTAATGGAACGCTGTCTGGATTCTCATCCCAGACACCTGCCACCACCGCATCGCAGTGAGGACACTTGCCTCCCTTTGTGAGTTGATAATCCTGTAGAGAGAAACCGACCCGTTTAATCAACGCCCGCTGACAGCTTGGGCAAAAGGTCGATTCATATTCGCCCGCACGCCCGTGCACATTCCCGGCGTAGACATAGCGCAGTCCGGCTTCACGTCCCATATCTGCGGCGCGGACGAGAGTCTCGAGGGGCGTGTTTTCGTTCTCGGTCATTTTGTAATCGCGATGATAGGCGTTCACATGCCAGGGGATGTCGGGGGAAACAGATGCCAGAAAACGGGCAGCCTCCCACAACTCCGCGTTTGAGTCGTTGAAATCCGGCACGACGAGCGTGACCACTTCCACCCATAATCCCAATTCCTTTGCGTGAACGATGCTATCCAGCACATGTTGCAGTGTCCCGCCGAGTTGACGGTAATTCTTTTCCTGCATCGATTTTAGATCGATCTTGTAGCCATCGAGATGCGGCGCGAGATAGTCGAGGGCTTCGGGCGTGGCATGTCCGTTTGAGATCATGACCGTTTTCAATCCCGCCCTTTTCGCTTCCTTGAAGACCGCGACAGCCCACTCTGCGGTGATGAGTGGCTCGTTATAGGTGGACGCGATAATTTTGCAATCGGCTTGTTTTGCCAAATCAACAAGGCCCTTTGCGCTGACTTCGCGTACGGTCCGCCCTGCACCATCGGAGGCGGGATCACGTAGGGCTTGGGATATGAACCAGTTTTGGCAATAGTCGCAGTGTAAATCACAGCCCAACATGCCGAAGGAGAGCGCATTCTCACCTGCGAGTAAATGATAAAAGGGCTTCTTCTCGATTGGGTCGGCTTGCAGCGCGGCGACGTAACCAAAGGGCACGCGCAACTCACCATCCTCATTGAAACGCACCTGGCAGATGCCCCGCTTCCCCTCGCGGATCAGGCAGCGATGCCCGCAAGCAACACAGCGCAGGGCGTTCTTGTCGAGTTTCTCGTAGAGTTCACCGGGCGCGGTGAGGAAGTCGAGTTTTTGAGATAGGTTCATTATCTTTTCCGCTTCTGAATGAAGATATTTTTATCTTTCCTGTCTGGTTGACGCTTTATAACTTTCCGCCTTCCAACTATAATCCATTTATGCTAACCCTCGCAATTCAAGCTGGCGGCAAATCGAGCCGCATGGGACAGGATAAAGCCCTGATGCCCTTTCGGGGCGTACCGCTCATCCAATATGTGATGGAGCGGCTTGCGTCCCTCGCCGATGAGATTATCGTCACGACGAATGCGCCCGAGAACTACGCCTTTCTCAGCGCGCCGCTTTTCCGCGACATTATCCCTGAGCGGGGGGCGTTGGGCGGGTTGTATACGGCGCTGAAGTCCGCCTCACACGGTCAGGTGGCGGTCGTGGCTTGTGACATGCCCTTTGCCAGCAAGCAATTTTTTAGCGCGGCGAGCACGTTGATGTCCACGCGCGAAGCGGATGTTGTCATCCCGCAAACCGAATATGGGCTTGAGCCGCTGCACGCGCTTTATCGGCGCGAAACCTGTCTGCATCCGATTGAAAAAGCGCTCGATGCCAATAAGTGGAAGGTCATCTCCTGGTTTGGTGAGGTCAATATCCATGCGCTGACACTCGAAGAGACCGCCGCCCTTGCGCCTGACGGGCTGGCGTTTTGG
This sequence comes from Anaerolineales bacterium, assembly GCA_050305405.1. GTDB lineage: Bacteria > Chloroflexota > Anaerolineae > Anaerolineales > Villigracilaceae > Desulfolinea. The sequence continues at coordinate 69,174 of JBNLFG010000010.1, forward strand.
AATTTGAATACCCCCGAAGATTTTGCCAAAGCCGAAATGCTCGATTAACCAAAGGAGAAAAAATGGCTCTAAATATTCCTGAAATTCGTGCACAATTCCCCGCGTTGGCCCGCCCGGCGATTTTTTTTGATGGGCCCGGTGGCACGCAAATTTGCCAGCAAAGCCTCGATCGTATCAACCAATATCTGGTCGAGCACAATACCAATCACGGCGGCGCGTTCCCCACCAGCCACGCATCCGATGCCGTGCTGGAGGCTGCGCATCAGGCGATGGCGGATTTCTACAACGCTGCCAGCCCCGAAGAGATCGTTTTCGGTAACAATATGACCACGCTGACTCTGCATCTCAGCCGCTCGATCTCGCGGATGTGGAATGCCGGTGACGAGATCGTGGTGACGCGTCTCGATCACGATGCGAACGTGACCCCCTGGTTGCTGGCTGCCGAGGACAGAGGTGCGGTCATGAACTGGGTCGACTTCGATGTGGAAGACGGCACGCTCATGCTGGACAGTTTGGCCGCCGCCCTTGAGAAGAAACCCAAATTCCTGGCGGTCGGCTACGCATCTAACTCACTGGGGACGATCAACCCGATCAAGAAGATCATCAAGATGGCACACGAAGTTGGCACGCTGGTGTATGTGGACGCGGTCCAGTACGCACCGCATGGCATCATTGACGTGCAACACATCGACGCCGATTTTCTGGTCTCATCGCCCTATAAATATTTTGGACCGCACGCTGGTGTGCTCTATGGCAAAAAGGCTTTGCTCGAAGAATTGAAAGCCTACAAGGTTCGCCCGGCGAGTAACGAACTACCCGATAAATTCGAGACTGGTACCCAAAACCACGAAGGGATTGCGGGCGTGCTCGGCGCAATCGAATATTTTGAATGGGTCGGCGAAACCTTTGGGGAAGAATATGCCGATAATTTCATTGAAGATGGCTACAGCGGGCGTGTGCTGACGCTCAAAAAGGGCATGGCTGCGATCAACGCCTACGAACAGGAGATCAATCAAGCCTTGTTGGCGACCCTCGAGATGGTGCCGGGCTTAACCCTCTACGGCCAAACCGATCCACGCAAAACCGATGAGCGTGTGGCAACGTTCTCCTTCCGGCTGGATGGCATTCATCCACGCACGGTGGCGGAGAAACTCGGCGAACGCGACATCTACGTTTGGGATGGGAATTACTACGCCATCAATGTGACTGAACGCTTGGGCTTGGAAGAAAGCGGCGGCATGGTGCGCGTCGGGGCGACGCATTACAACACGATTGAAGAGATTCGAATATTAGGGGAGGCGTTGACAGAGATTGCTGGAGGGAAGTAAAAGAAGAAGACTACAAAAATCTTCAAGATTTTTGTAGTCTTCTTGTAGATACGATTCGGGGCAGGTCTTAGACCTGCCCCGACTTTATTTTTTATTTCAAAAGCTCTATCCCTTTATCAGCAATCTTTATTTTGCCTTCTTTATATAATTTGCCGATGGCTTGCTTAAAGACTTTTTTGCTGACTTGAAATTCATTTCTTATATCTTCAGGGGAGCTTTTATCGTTAAAGCTTGATTTTCCACCGACTACCTTAAGATGTGCCAGAATTTTATCTGTCGTTAAAAGAACATGCTCGCCTTGCTTTGGCTGAAAGGAAACGTCTATCTTCCCATCTTCTCTAACAAGTTTTATATAGGCTTTGAGTTTTTGGCCTTTATGGTACTGGTCATAAACATCATTTGCATAAACCAACCCCATATACTCATCATTTATCGCTACTTTGATCCCCAAATCAAAGAAGGCATATATCTCTACATCGACTTCCTGCCATTCGGTAAATATTCCCGGTGAAACTGTTTCTTTTAGATGCCCGTAATTATTTTTCATTTTTCTACCTTTGTTAAGAACCTATAAACCGATTTTACCATTGCTGCCTGACCTTAAAAGACAATCCCCCCACATTCATAGAATGTGGGGGGATTGTTATTGGTAGAGGATATTCTTATTCTTCGGAAGCAGGTTCCTCGTCCGCGGGTGAGGCGGGGTTTTCTGCATCTGCTTCGTTGGCATCAGATCTCCCCGTCAACATCGCGGCTCTTTCTTCCGGATCCAAGATGTGGAAGGGGATGTCGATGATGATGATGTCAATGTGTCTACGCAAGCGATTGCGCAGCATCATAGATGTTTTGTTGTGCAGAACGCTGGTTGCCAGATCAGTGATCACCACTTCAGGGATCATCACAGTAATAGATTGATCGGGGAACTCTTCGCAGTTGACCTTTTCGATATAGTCGATCAGCGGGGGGAGGAAGTCACGGTAGTCATGTTTAATTTCAACCAATCTAGCCTTCCCAACCAAATTGGGGAAGCGATTCCAGCGCACCATGAAACGCTCTTTGTCTTCTTCGCTTGTCGAAATATAAACGGCGCGAATATCTTCGCTGAGCAGGTTGGCGTACTGTAAGGCGCGCAAGGTGCCGCGATGAACATCGCCAATCGGCAGGATGACGACGTCAGCTACGCCGCTGATCTCGCGCTCGTGCAAGGTGCGCGTGCTCAGGTTTTCAGCAACATTCTCATAGTGGCGGTTGATGCTGTAGAACATGAAAATGATGAGCGGAATGACAAGAACGATGATCCAAGCACCTTCCGTGAATTTAGTGACGACCAAAACAATAAAGACGATAAAGGTTGTTAGAGCGCCAACTGCGTTGACGGCACGTTTCCACTGCCAGCCTTTCTCGTGATGGAGATGCGTTTCGGATGTATCCATGCTTTCGCCGGGTTTTAGTTTTGAGACTTTGGTCATGAGTTTGACCATACCCGATTGCGAAAGCGTAAAGCTGATCATTACGCCAATGGCGTAAAGCGGCAGCATTCTGAACTCGTCCGCTTGGAAGATGATGACTACGATTGAGGCGATAGCTGCCAGCGTAAGGATGCCGCCGTTGAAAACAAGACGTTCGCCTTGGTTACGCATCCAGCGCGGCATGAATTTGTCGCGGGAGAGGAAGTAGCTCAAACGCGGAAAATCTTGATAGCCGGTGTTGGCAGCCAAGACAAGGATGAGCATGGTGAAGACCTGCACCCAGTAGTAAAGGAAACCGTCACCTGCTACAGTACGCGTCAACTGCGAGAGCAGGCTGTCGTGGTGGGTGGGCATCAAATGCAAGCGAGTCGCAAGGAAGCTGATACCTACGAAAAGCGACATGGCGATAACGCCCATTGTTACCATCGTTTGGGCAGCATTTTTTGCTTCGGGGGGCTTGAAGGCTTGGACGCCGTCACTGATCGCTTCGATACCGGTCAGTGCGGTACAGCCTGCGGCAAAGGCGCGCAAGACAATCCACAGGATACCGACCTGCGTTAATTGGTCAGTGAGTAACTCCGAGCTGATCTCTTGGGCAACCAGCGGTTCGGCGCCGAACAAGCCGAAACTGCGGACGATCCCCATCAAGATAATGACCAGAACACCAACGACAAAGGCATAAGTCGGGACGGCGAAAACCGATCCGCTTTCGCGTACGCCGCGCAGGTTCATCCACGTCAGGATGCCGATAATGATGAGTGCCAGCCAAACGCGAAAATCGTAGATTCCGGGGAAGGCAGAGACAATCGCGCGGATACCGGCTGAAACCGAGACGGAAACCGTCAGCGAATAATCAGTCAGCAAGGCCGCCGCCGCGATCAGCGAAGGCAGGGTGCCAAGATTATCCTTTGCGACGATATAAGAGCCGCCGCCTTTGGGATAATGCAAAATGGTCTGAATATAGCTAAAGATGACGATCAGCACGAGCGCTGCGATCGCCATGACGATCGGCATGGTCATTGTGGCTAATGCGCCACTGCCAAGCACGATCAAAATGCTCATAACCGCTTCAGTAGCATAAGCATTACTACTGATTGGGTCCGATGCAAAAACAGCCAAACCCCTCACTTTATCCAAACGTTCGTGAATTGCCATACTATTAGGGAATGGTTCACCGAACACAACGCGTTTAACTTTAGATCTATCCATAATTTTCCTCAAAAAAAAGACGCCCCGCAAGGACGCCAAAGAGTATGCGGCAGAGATTATACTACCATTTTTAAACAGGACTATAATAAAAAAGTTATGCTCTATGGCAATTCTCGCATTACAAAAGTGTAATGTGTAAGGATGGTCATTATCTTATATTGAAAAGGAGTTTTTATGCGCAATAAACGTTTTACCAGATGGCTCAAGTCGCCCTCAGATGCGATCTTTATCAGCACGGCAATGATCGTGGGGATTGGCACCGGCATTGGCGCAGTTATCTTCCGTTATCTCATTCAGGGAGTGGAGTGGATCGGATACGATTGGTTTCCGAGCCTGACCCAAACGTGGGGCACGGCATACGTTGTCATTATCCCGGTCCTCGGCGGATTGATCGTCGGTCCGTTGATCTATTTTTTCGCTCGCGAAGCCAAAGGGCACGGTGTTCCCGAAGTGATGGAAGCCGTCGCACTGCGCGGCGGGCGCATCCGCCCGGTGGTGGCTGTGGTCAAGTCGCTGGCATCCGCTATTTCTATCGGGAGCGGTGGCTCGGTCGGGCGTGAGGGCCCTATCGTCCAGATCGGTTCAGCGCTTGGGTCCACGTTAGGACAGAGAATGGGACTCTCCGACGACCGAATCCGTAACCTGGTAGCCTGCGGGGCTGCGGGCGGTATCGCCGCAACCTTCAATGCGCCCATCGCTGGTGTAGTATTTGCCCTTGAGATCATCGTTGGTGAGTTCAGCGTCAAATACTTCAGCAGTGTGGTCGTTTCCGCTGTCACCGCCAGCGTGATCGGGCGAGCTGTCTTTGGCGATATTCCCGCCTTCGCCATCCCTTTTGAATATGGGATCAACTCGCTCTGGGAATTTGCCTTTTATCCTATTCTGGGCATTGCGGCGGCATTGGTAGGCGCCTTCTTCGTGCGCTTTTTATACTGGTCGGAGGATGTTTTCGCCAAATGGAAAGCCGTCCCCGAGTGGGTGCAGCCCGCTGTTGGTGGAGCGCTGCTCGGTATCGTCGCGCTCGTTTACCCACATCTGACCGGAGTAACGTGGGAACGTGCACCGCAGATCTACAATGTCGGTTATGATGTCATCGAAGCCGCACTCGCCAACCAATTGACCCTAAAAATAGCCCTGGTGCTTTTGGTACTTAAAATGATGGCTACCAGCCTGACGATTGGCTCCGGTGGTTCGGGCGGAGTTTTTGCGCCCGCTCTCTTCATGGGCGCCATGTTCGGCACGGCTTTCGAAATTATAGTCAAACTCGTCTTTCCGAACTTGTTGGCTCCGGCAGGTGCCTATGCCCTCGTTGGGATGGGTGCTTTCTTCGCCGCGACCGCACACGCCCCGTTGACCGCTGTTCTGATCCTTTTCGAGCTGACAGGTGATTACCGCATCATGCTGCCACTGATGCTAACGGTAGTCATTGCGACACTGGTTGCACAAAAACTACTGAAAGGCGAGTCGATCTATTCGCTCAAACTCACTCGTCGGGGGGTCCGCTTACAGCGTGGTCGTGATGTAGATGTCATGCAAGGAGTTTTGATCAGCGAGGTGATGACTCACGAGTTGAGTACGGTCGCGAAAGACATTAATCTTAAGGAATTGTCTACGATCTTTAATCGCAGTCGGCGGCATGGATTAGCCATTCTGGACGAGTATGGCAAGCTCTGGGGCATGGTTACAGTTAGTGATTTAGAACGTGCCATTAATGACGGCAAATCGCTCTCGAAAACAGCGGTGGAAAAAATTGCTACGCAACACAATAATCTGCTCAAAGCCTATCCGGATGAGAATATCGGCGACGCGCTCGATCGTATGAGTCGTCGTGGCTTTGGTCGCTTACCCGTTGTTTCGCGTGAAGATGATAGGCATTTGGTCGGCCTAATTCAACGCCGAGACATTGTTGAAGCCTACAAACTAGCCATCGCGAAACGCTCCGAAATTCAACAACGCACCCAACGCTTGCAAACACGCAATATTGATGGTACCGAGTTTGTCGACCTGAATGTGACCGCGACGTCAAACGTAAATGGCAAGACGATCAGCGAATTAGCCGAACAACTCCCGCACGACTGCATCCTGATCTCGATACGGCGCGATGGCAAGGTGCTTATCCCACACGGTGAGAATAAACTTCAGACAGATGACCAGTTGACGGCTTTCATCCAGAGCAAGGATGTCGAGCAGCTATATACTTGTTTTCGTGCCTCCCCGAAGATAGAAACGCAAGCCGAGTAAGATAAACGAAAAAAGTCCCCGATTTCGGGGACTTTTTATGTAACATCATCATCGAAATGTGACGGGAATTTCTCCAACTCATCCAGTAGATCTAAAAACTCCTGCGTATTCTCACGCGTTAGCAATTCGCGACGAAAACGGCGCGTTGTCTGATAGGCAGAAATATAATGCACGACATGTTTGCGGAATAGATTCAGCCCGAGCGCCTCGCCATAAAAAGCCTGATTCCGTGCGAGATGTTCGACCATCATCTCCCGCACCGCGTCGAGCGTGACCTCATCTCGGTCCTTGCCCGAAAAAATCCACGGGTTCCCCATCGCTGCCCTGCCAATCATGACCCCATCACAGCCGGTGTACTCGCGCATTTTACCGATATCCGCGACAGTTTTCACATCCCCATTCCCGATGACGGGGATATTAACGGCCTGCTTTACTTCGCCGATCACATCCCAATTAACCGTGCGCTCGCGTCCCCCCTCGCGCGTCCGCCCGTGGATGGCGATTAGCGAACCGCCATTCTCCTCGACAATGCGCGAGATAAGCATGTAATTCTGGCAGTCATCCCAGCCCATGCGGATCTTTGCGGTATAGGGCACTTCTAAAACTTGCGAGAGCTTTTTAAAGAGACGCGCCACCTTGAGTGGGGTGCGCATCATCCCGACACCCGCGCCGCTATTGGCGATCGCTTTGGTCGGGCAGCCCATGTTGATGTCGATGAAATCGGGCTGAAGTTCCTGAATTTTCAACGCAGATTCAACCATCGCGTCGACGTTGTGACTATAAATTTGGAATGCGACCGGGCGTTCCGATTCCCGGTAGCGCAATTTTTCCGAGACCTTGCGCATATTGTGGATCAAACCTTCCGCACGAGCGAACTCGGTATAACTGATCGACGAGCCCAACTCGCGGCAAAGCGAGCGGAAGGGTTCGTCGGAGAAGCCCATCATCGGTGCGAGAATCGCATCACCGTAGATGGGAATTGTGTCAATGGTAAAGGTGGGCGTTTTTGTTTCGGTCATGGTTACAGGTGACTGTCACTTACATGGAATCTTTTCTTTTGGATGTCTTTGAAAGCAGAGACGCTTTTTTAAAAAAGTGTTTTCGCAAGTGACAGTCACCTTAAGTCTATTTCCAGAAAAAGAATTGCTGATACCCCAGACCAACTAGATCAAGGGGAATGTGCAATAGTCCAGCCAAGCTAAAAATCAAAGTTGAGAAAAGATTACCAATAAAAGGCACATACCATAGTGCCGCAAAGACGATCCAGATCATCATCCCGCGGATCGGCTCAATGCGTTCGAGCATCTCGCGGCTGAGATAAGGCTCGATGATGCCGAATCCATCAAAAGGCGGCACAGGGATTAAATTAAGCACAACGGCATAAATTTGCAGCATTGCCAAAAACGCCAATCCCGCCCAAAACGCGGATGGTGTGGCGGGGGCAAACTGAAGCACAATCGCAATCACGATCACCAGAATAATATTCGCGCTTGGTCCCGCTACCGAGACGGCACTACGCCATTTTGCACTGCGTAACCGCCAAGTCTCGATATAAACGGCGCCACCCGGTAACCCGATTCCGCCCATGACGAGAAAAAGCAAGGGGAGGGCAAGTGAGTAAAGCGGATGCGTATATTTGAGCGGATTAAAGGTCAGATAACCTTTGTCTTTTACACTCGTATCGCCGCCATAATAGGCAACAAGCGCATGCGCAAACTCATGCAAAGAAAGCGAGAATATCCAACCGACGAGAACGACGATAAATGTCACTGTTTTCTCCTAAATATAGAGCGCGGATTCTGCGGATCAAGCGGATTTACACGGATTTAAGAACTGTTAAAAAATCCGCGAGAATCCGTTGAATCCGTGACATCCGCGTTCTATCCTTTCCATCCTTTGGGATGTGATTCGTGCCACGCCCACGCGGTCTTTAGAATATTCCGAATGCTCGAATGCTCGGCTTTCCAATCCAACTCACGCTGGATTTTCTCGGATGATGCCACCAAACGAGCGGGATCACCTGCGCGGCGGGGAGTCTCAACAGCGGGAATTGCGTGCCCCGTCACACTGCGAGCAACGTCGATAATTTCTTTGACCGAGAAGCCCGTCCCGGTGCCGATGTTATAGACCAGCTTGTCTTTTTCGCCAAGAGCGTCCAATGCTAGCAAATGTGCGGAAACCAGATCAGCGATGTGGATGTAATCGCGGATGGCGGTGCCATCGGGCGTGGGGTAGTCCGTGCCGTAGATACCGATATGCTCACGCTGCCCAAGCGCCACCTGCAAAACCAACGGAATGAGATGCGATTCGGGCTGGTGGGCTTCGCCGCGTCCCGGTACTGCACCGGATGCGTTGAAATAGCGCAGCGCGGCGAAGTGCAACCCGTGAATTTTGCGATACCACTCTAAAATGCGTTCGGTCGCCAGTTTGGTATAGCCGTAGGTGTTATTCGGTCCCAGCGTGGTTTCTTCGCTCAACGGCTCATCGCTCGATTCGTAAACCGCCGCTGTCGACGAGAGCACAAACCGCTTCACGCCTGCCTGCACAGCCGCTTCGATCAGCCCCGCCGAATTGACGAGATTGTTCTGAATGAATTTGCCGGGGTCTTTCATGCTCTCGCCCGCTTCGATGAAGGCAGCGAAGTGCATCACGGCATCGAATTGTTTGCTCGCAAGCGCAGCTTCGAGCGCAGCTTTGTCCGCCAAATCCGCGTGGACGAACTCCGCGCCTGCAGGGATTGCTTCACGATAGCCCGTCACCAGCGAATCATAGACGGTGACATTATGTCCTGCTTTTAAGAGTGCTTCTGCGGTCGCTGAGCCGATATAGCCCGCTCCACCTGTTACGAAAATGTTCATAATTTCCTCTTTGATTCCACGAAGTCACACGAAGATGCACGAAGTTTTTAAGAGCAGCGCTTTGCGCTGCTCTTTTTAGTGTGACTTCGTGTCTCTTCGTGGATTCCTAACCAATATTTGGTTTCCGTGCATGCCAATCCGTCGCGGCCTGATAGGCTCGCCCGATGGCAAAGAGCTTCTCTTCGCTGAAACGTGCGCCCATCAACTGCATCCCGATCGGCATCTGGTCGCCGTCGAAGCCGACGGGCAGCGCCAAGCCGGGCACCCCCGCCAAGTTTGCGGGCAGCGTGAAAATATCTTCCAAATACATCGACAAGGGATCGTCGCCATGCGCGCCGATCTCAAAAGCCGTTGTCGGCGCAATCGGCGCAGCGATCGCATCCACCGTCTCGAACGCCGTCTCAAAATCACGGCGGATCAGCGTGCGCACCTTCTGCGCCTTGCCGTAGTAGGCATCGTAATAGCCCGCCGAAAGCGCATACGTCCCGAGCATAATGCGCCGCTCGACCTCCGCGCCAAAGCGTTTGCCGCGCGTCTGGCGGTAAACGTCCTGCAGGCTGGCGTCGCTCTCACGCGGCGTGTAGCGGATGCCATCGTAGCGCGCCAAATTCGCCGAGGCTTCAGCAGGCGCCAAAATATAGTAGACGGGAAGCGCATATTCGGTATGCGGGAGATGTATCGGGATGATCTGCGCCCCAAGCTCTTCCAACATTCCGATCGCTTCACGGACACGCCCCTCGACCTCGGCTTGCATCCCTTTAACGAAGTATTCGGCAGGGACACCGATTTTGATTCCGTTTAACGTGCCATCCGTTGGGTAATCTACCGTTAACGCGGGCGCATCGACGGTGGTGGCATCCATGATGTCTTTGCCGACCATCACGTCGAAGAGCGGAACCAGATCATCGACAGAGCGACCGAGTACGCCAACCGAATCGAGCGATGAGCCATAAGCCGCCAAGCCATAACGGGATACCCGTCCATAGGTCGGTTTGATGCCGCTGACGCCGCAAAATGAGGCAGGCTGACGGATCGAGCCGCCTGTATCTGTTCCCAAAGCGGCAGAGACCAAGCCCGCAGCGACCGCCGCAGCGCTCCCACCCGATGAGCCGCCAGGCACACGGTTGAGATTCCAGGGGTTATGGGTCACGCCATAGGCAGAGTTCTCTGTCGAGGAGCCCATCGCAAATTCGTCGGTGTTGGTCTTGCCGATCACGACTGCGCCTGCGTCAATCAATTTCTGGACGGCGGTGGCGGTGAAGGGCGGTATGAAGCCTTCGAGAATTTTGGAGCCGCAGGTGGCGGGCATCCCTTCGACCATCAGGACGTCCTTGACGGCGATGGGCAACCCAGCCAGGGGCTTGGATGCGTTGTCCACGCTGGCAGCCCGTTCGGGGGCGGTCTTGTCGAGATGCAGAAAAGCGTGCAGGGATGAATCCAATGCGTCCACATGTGCCACGCAAGCCTCGGTCGCGGCGCGGCTCGTGGTTATCCCATTTTTGAGATCGGTGAGCAGGCTCATTTCTTGCCTCCTAAAACGGGCGGCACCTTGAACTGTCCATCTGCTTTATCAGGGGCGTTTTGGAGCAGTTTTTCGTTGGGCAGGGAGGGACGGATCTCGTCGGCGCGCAGGGGGCTGGCACCCTCGACGGCGTTTGCCATCGGGGAGATGTCGACGGTATCCAGTTCGTTCAGCTTGGCGATGTGGTCGAGGATGTCGGAGAGCTGCTCGCGGTAGAGGGCAAGCTGCTCGTCGCTGAGTTCGAGATGGGCGAGTTTGGCAATATGTTTGACTTCTTCGGGTGTGAGTGACATGCGGGGGATTATACCTGTTCTTTTATTGGGAAAACGGAGAGAGTGTAGTGTGTATAAGAATGTGTTGAGTGATTATTCTTTGAGATGAACAGTTATCTTGTATTTGCTTGTTTTTTGATTTACATCCACTTCAAAAAGGATAAAAGATTGTGCATTTTCATCGTAAGACCAATAAGTTACGCTAATTTCTTTTGGTCGTAGTCTAACCGAGACACGACAATTATCTGAAGCAATCTGGCGAGCATACTTGCCTCCCGCGCTTTCTGCGATAGTTAGGGCATCTTCTGCAGTTAGGCTAAGATTTTCAACATCCATGCCTATCCAATCATCGTATTGGTAATGCTCATAAATTGGTCCACCGGAATGTATTTCTTCATGTAAAGGGAAAATCAACATCGTGGATGTAAGGTATGTTTCTCCCTCTTCCTTGTAAAAATGTAACCAAGCATAATCAAATCCCGTTATTTCGTTTTTGCAATTCGTTATGCCAAACTTTGCACCAGAATATAACAACCAGTCATCTAATGTTTCTTGTTGCGTCTGGAAATTATGTGCGTTAGCTACTTTTAAATAATCTTCCTGTGACCAACCAAATGTTCCTGAAGGTAAAGCATCGGTGGAAAAATACTGCGTTCCTGTCGATTCATCCAGAGAAAAGGAAAACAAGTCTTTATCTTCTTGACCTATTTCTTCTAAAATAGTTTCAGGATTAAATTTGTAGAGGCGGTATGCATCATACAAATGCGGCTCATTATATGGAGCTTCGATTATTCTCGCTACAGTGGCAATCATAAAGATTGTGCAGAAGAAACACGATAGTATGGATAGAATGATTACAGGTGGTCTGAAATGTTCAGGTATCTTCATATACCCTCCGTTGGAAAAAAATTACCAATTGCGTGGATTTTCATCGTCATCGTCCCAGCGTGCGGGGTTGGATTCGATGTAATCCCAGATGCGGGCCATTTCCCGTTCATTGCGGATGATGCGATCGTGGTAATTGCGTTGCCATACCGGCACGCCAGGGGAATTGTGCAGGGTGTTGATGCGTTTGGTGACGAGGGATTTGAATTGTCCGATCACCGCACCCAATGACCCTGATTGTAATGTTGTCTGGGTAGGGGCGACCCGCCGGGTCGCCCTTACATGTTACTTTTTATAAAACACATCCAGCCCGTCGATGAGCTTTTTGAACATCTTATCAAGCTCTGCATCATCTTCCCAATTTGAGAAATCGAGAATATTGTATTCCATGATCTGTTCTTTGATGCGTTCGGGCCAATTGCAGGTTTCCCAGCTATCATCCAACGCAATGGGACAAAGCACATCCCGATCGAGTTCTTTTTCGAGTTTACGGGCTAAACGCGCTTCGTGTTCCACCCAATCACTGGATGTGGAATGCTCTGAGAGAATGAGCAAAACAGTCGGGTTATGACGAATGGCTCGGTCGATTTGGGTTTCAAGCCGCCCGGCTTTGGCATCATGAATATCGCGCCAGAAGCGGATGCCATTTTCGTTGAGTTTGGTTTCGAGTTTATCTACGAAAGCGGAATTTGCATGACTGTATGAAATGAACAAGGGGGAAATTTGAATTGGGCGAGTGGCTTTTAGGTCAAAAATATTTTGGGTGATTTCACTGATTTCTTCATTGCTCATGTCAGGATCAGCAAGTTTTGCATACTCAATATCTAAATCAGAAAGACCACAGCCACGTAGAAATTCGACGGGGATTTTTCCTTCTGATTTTTGGAGAGTATCTGTACCAATAGTTGAACGAGTTACATGCATAACTGCATCAAGGCTAATAGCCTTGCTAAGATCGTTATTACTAAAAAAAGTTGTTCCCATACTTGCCGTAAAAAAATCTGTTTCAATAAGTTTTGCCCAACTAAAGTCAACTTGTAGGAGATTAGCAGCAGAAAAATCAGCTTGGCACAGATTGCTTCCAGTTAATTGCGCGCCAGTGAGATTTGCATTGTGCAGATTGGCACTACTAAGATTAACAGCATAGAGATCAACAAAATTTAGATTGGCCTGACTAAGATTTATTCCACTTAAATCGACGGCAACATCGGCCAAGCTAAAGTGTTTACCTGTGCTAAGAGCTTCTTGAAGAAATTTTGAACTGCCGAGATTTGCATAACCGAGGTCAATCTCTACATCAGGATTTTCTTTCCTCCACTGATTCCAAACATCAACGCCTTGTTTCAAAATCGCTAATTGTTCTTCGTTTGCCATTTTTCTTTGTCCCTAAATCACGAGGTGACTGTCACTTACATGATGCCTTATCGAAAAGCTGTGCTTGCTGGCAAAATCATTTTTATCACAAAAACCTCTCGGAAGTGACAGTCACCTGCCCTTCTGTCAAGATCGTGCCCCTATTTTTTCTTCTCCCCATCTCTGGCTGCAAGGAAGATGATTATTCCTGGCACGGCAAAGAAAAGCATCATGGGGAGAGCTGAATAACCATTTGCCCAGATTACCGCAACCAAGAACAGGAAAATACCACCTATTGTAATTGCCCAACCACTGGAATACTTTTGTTGAGATTGGGAACGTTTTTTTCCAACCCAAGCAGGATCAAACCATTTCCCATAATATCCTTTTGGCGAACTCCTGCGCTGATTTTGCCATTCAACTTCTTCCAGATATTGCTCAACAACAGGCTTTTTAGAACGACCTTTGCCCATATTTTCCTCCTAATGGGCGGACAGCCGTCCGCCCCTACTTTCCACTTTCTATTCTCTAATCCTCTTTCCGAAACTGTAAACAATAATGATGGAAGGTATTGCTGACCCAGGCATTCCCCATCCCGTATGGCGCCAGGCGCTGGTTATCCTGGCACCAGATCTTCTCATCCTTCAGCGTATAAACCTTGCCCAACTCGCGCCCAATATCCCAGGCCAGCGGGTAAATTTTGCCGCCCTTCTTCACATTCTTGACAATGATCGTCAAATAGGCTCGCTCGCGCAGCAGCGGCTTCATCGCCGCGTAAATATTGACCAACTTCTCCAGAAATTCTTCATAATCACGGATATTCCCGACATCATCGGGATTCTCCGAATAGACCACATCCAGCTCGTCCTCTTCGCGGCGTTTCTTCTGCGTCTGCGAGCCGCGCGCGTGCAGCATATCCCAGTAGGGTGGAGATGTGATCAGATAGTCGATCTGCGGGATGTCGAAGGATGTCGCGTTCGCTGCATCCCCGTTGATGACGACCGCGTTCGCACTTGCATCACCGCCTGTTTCCGTTATCTCGGCTTTTTCTTCGGCGAGAATATCACGGGCGATCCCCGCGTATTTGGGGTTTAGCTCGATCCCGTACGAGTGACGTCCACTGCGCAGGGCCGCCACGAGCGTCGACCCCGTCCCGGCCATAGGATCAAGTACGGTCTCGCCCGCCATCGTAAAAAACTCGATGAACTCCTGCACCATCGTCTCGGGGTATTTAGCAGGGTGCGTCAGCACGTCCTTTTTGCGGCGCGGCGGGTTGTGGATGAACCATGATTTCTGGAACTTCAACCAGGTCTTGTTGTCGAGGTCGTTCATGCGGTTTTTGTAGGCCATAAATTATTTCCCGTTTTGGGTAGGGGCGAGCCGATGGGTCGCCCTTACGGATTATTCCGGTCTCACCGTACTGGTTGGCACGGGTGTCTTTGATGGTGTCATTGTCGGCGTCGGGCTGACATATGATACCGATTGTACAATTAAATCGGAGAATGTGACTGTCGTTGCGGTGTTTTCGGCTGCCGATTGGACAAAGACTCCCAGCGTTCCCATTCCCAAACTAAGATCGGTAATCGTGAACTGGTATCTGCCGTTTAAAAAGAAACGCATCTCCGGGCCAACCACCCAGACCCCCAGACGCACATCGCCGGGAGAGCCGAGGGGCGCATCCCCGCTGGGAGCGGGACCTTCCAGCACACGCGGTCGGTTGTAGGCTTTCTTGAGTTCGAGACGAATGGTACCGTTACAGGCGAGGCTGTAGCGATACGTTTCCAGATTATCCGCTCGAAAGAGCAGACCATATGAGTCTGCGCCACGACAGAGCGCGGGATGCGCGTTGATCTCAGCGTAGAAATCCGTTAGCAGCGGCTCGGAACGCAGGCTGAAGAGATAGGAGTCTGGCGCTTTGACAGCGATGGTAATCCGATCCCGACTGACACTGACACTGCCCTCGTCGGAAGATGCGGTGTTCCATCTGGCGGCGGAAGAGAAATCGTCTACGAATATCTCGTTCCCCAGCCCGGGCAGGTAGATCGGTGTTTCGCTGGGGAGGATGACCGGTCTTGGTGTGGGGGTAGATGTTGAGGGGAACCACTGGATGGTTGCTGTTGGGGATGGGGCAGATGTCTCGGTAGCGGTAGCAGGTGCGGGCGGCGTTTGTATCGGCGCGCAGGCGGCTAGAGCGAGAAAGGCGATGAGGGGTAAAACAATGTTGGGAGCAAGGCGATGTCTGATTTCCATAAAAGGGATTCTATCAAAGAAAAAGACACTGAGGAGAGTCAGTGTCTTCTGAAAATAAAAATCTAGTCTCCGCTCAGGAGCTGGCTATTTCTCGTAACGCTTGCGAATATTGGGGACGAGATACTCCGCAAAGGCGCGCTCGGCATCAAACTTGGGATCCCAGCCCCAGTCACGGCGAGCGGCATCGTCGTTCAGGTCGATGGGCCACGAGTCAATGATATGTTGGCGGTTCACGTCGGGTTCGTAGGTAATTTGAGCATCAGGGAAATGCTTCTTGACGTAGCCGGCGAATTCTTCGGCGGTCAGGCTGAAAGCGGTGATATTGTAAATTTGATGTTTAAGATTCTCGCGCGGGGCTTCGGCAATTTGAAGGAGGGACGTAACGGCATCTGGCATTGCCATGAAGGAGATGGCGGCATCTTCGCGAACAAAGGATGCGTAGGGTTTGCCTTGCGCGGCGGCGTGAAGCATTTCGGGGCCGTAATCACTGGTACCGCCACTGGGAACGGTGAAGGCGGAGATAAGCCCGGGGAAGCGTACGCAGCGGAAATCGAGCATGGTGGGCTCGTCTTCGGCGAGTTGCTTGTAGTGGTTGGAGTAGTAGACGCCGAGCGTTTCGCCATAAAGTTTATTGCAGCCGTACATGGTGATGGGGTTGTTCCACTCCCATTCCTGGGGGCGTGGATTTGCGGCTTTGTTTTCCAGCGTCCCCATGCCAAAAGCAGCGACAGAACTGGGGAAGATGAAGACGATGGGGCTACGCTTCCATTCAGATTGTTCGGCGGCAAGCTGGAGGAGCTGCATGGTCCCGCCCACGTTGACATCGTGTGCGAGCATGGGGCTATACTCTGCCCGTGTGGAAAGTAGCGCAGCGAGATGATAAATGTGGGTGATGTCAAATTCGCTAACAAGGCGTTCGAAGAGAGCCTGATCGAGAATATCGCCAACAACGTGATGCACTTTCATCGCCAGTTCGGGAGGCAGAGGCTTGATATCCATACTGATGATGTGGGTGCCGTTTGTGTTGTTTTCGGCGAGCTTTTCCACAAGGGCCTGACCAACTTCGCCAGCCGCACCAGTGATGAGAATTGCTTTTCGTCGCATATTTTGATCTCCTTCTTAATTTATGGGGGGATAGCTGTATTGTAGCAAGCTGGCTTTTCTTTGCCAGTGTCGAAAATAATTTTTATGTCATATTTGATGTCTATGAAATACGCGCCGTAAATATCACGGCAGCTTGAGATATTTAAGAATTTGTTAATAACCGGTTGACAGCCGCTTCTCTTTTTGCTAGACTGATAACACGCGTTAGTAAAACGCGTTAGTAACTAAAGGATTCCCCCCTTTGAGCAGAAAAAGAGTAACCAGTCAGGATGTGGCCGATTTAGCCGAAGTCTCGCGCACTACGGTTTCTTTGGTATTAAATGATGTACAAGGGGTGAACATTACTGAAGCAACGCGAAACAAAGTACATAAAGCTGCGCATACATTGGGCTATGTCCCGAATGCAACAGCGCAAGCGCTTGCATCACAGCGTGCTCGTGCAATTGGCTTGGTGATGACACGTAGCCCTCATCACATCTCATCGGACACCTTTTTACCGCAAATTCTCGGGGGACTTTCGGATGTGGTGCAGCAGCACAAGTTTCGCCTTTTGATCGAAACAATCGAGGAAGGACATGAAGATCGCGTTTATCTTGAGTTGGCACGTGCCAAGCATATAGATGGCATGATTATGCTGACGCCTCGGATTGATGATAATGGATTAAGAAAATTGGAAGAAGCGGAAATCCCAACTGTTTTGATCGGGAAGTTGGAAAACTCAACCCTCGCTACCGTAGATGTGGACAACCGTGCTGCTTCCCGCCGGGCTACCGAATATCTGCTTTCGTTGGGGCATAAGCAAATCGCTTGTGTTGCCCATGCGCCCGCTTCCTACTTGGCTGCGCAAGATCGTGTAGAGGGCTATAAAGATGCCCTCCTTGCAGCAGGAATTCCTCTAAACGAAAGCATGATTTGCTATGCAGACTTCGATCCACGTAGCGGATATAAAGCGATGAAATCTCTTCTCGAATCTGGAGAAAGCTTCAGCGCTGCCTTCGTCGCAAGCGATAATGTGGCAATGGGAGCGAAATCCGCTCTCCGGGACGCTGGGTTGCAGATTCCTGACGATGTCTCATTGATCGGTTTTGATGATATTCCTTGGGCGGCTTACGCTGATCCTCCCCTGACAACAGTCCGCCTCCCAGCCGAGCAATTGGCGTCTGAAGCATGTCTTTTACTACTTTCCCTACTTCAGGATACGCCTGAAAAAGAGCAGAAAATAATTCTGGATACAGAATTGATCGTACGTCAATCCTGTCGCAGAATTTAATCAACGATAATATTTTTTTACGCACCCCTTTGAAGGAGGTGATGCCCGATATAAAGCGAAAAAGCATCTAGACCACCCCTTTTATAAACTTTTATACTCTATTCGGAGGAAATACCCTAATGAAGAAAACGCTTTTAACACTGCTGGCTCTCTTGCTCGTCATGGGCATGGTTGTCTCAGCTTGTTCTCCCGCCGAAGAACCGGCAACGGAAGAACCTGCTGCTCCTGCAGAACCAGCTCCTGCAGAACCCACTGGCGCAGAACCTGCTCCTGCAGGACAAGAACTGGCAAACGCCTATGCTGGCGATTACGCTGGCACCGTTGTTAGTATGTCCGGCCCCTTCACTGATGCTGATGCAGTCAAATTTGAAGACTCCATCAAAGCTTTTGAAGATGCGACCGGCATTGACATTCAATACGAAGGCTCGAAAGAATTTGAAGCCTCGATCACCATCCGTGTAGACGGTGGCGATGCTCCCGACATTGTCGACTTCCCGCAGCCCGGTCTTCTTTCCACAATGGTTGCCAAAGGGCAAGTTGTTGACCTGAATGGTGTCATTGATGCCGACTGGCTGAAGCAGAACTACCTCCAGTCCTGGCTCGATATGGGCACCATGCAAGGTCCTGATGGTCCTATGATGGCTGGTATCTGGGCACGCGCAAACGGCAAATCCCTCGTCTTCTACCCGAAGGCTGAGTTTGATGCTGCTGGCTACACCGTTCCCGAAACCTGGGACGAGATGATGACTCTCACCGAGACCATCGCTTCTGACGGTGACACCCCCTGGTGTATCGGCATTGAGTCTGGTGCTGCTACTGGTTGGGCAATGACCGACTGGTTGGAAGACACCATGCTCCGCACCACCTCGCTTGAAAACTACGACAAATGGGTTGCTGGCGAATTGCCCTTCAACTCACCCGAAGTTCAGAAAGCTCTTGGCTATGTGACCGACATCTGGTTCAATGATGCCTACGTCTATGGCGGTCAGGCTTCAATCCCGACCACCTTCTTTGGTGACGCTCCTGCCCCGATGTTTGACTCCCCGCCCAAATGCTGGTTGCACCGTCAGGGTAACTTCATCACTTCCTTCTTCCCCGAAGGCAAAGAAGCTGGCGTAGATTATGACTTCTTCTACCTGCCCCCGATTGACGAACAGTACGGTAAACCCGTTCTGGGCGCTGGCGACATCTACGCGATGTTCAACGACCGCCCCGAAGTTCGTGCAGCGATGCAGTACTTCTCGACTGGTGACTCTGTCAAAGGTTGGGTTGAAGCTGGTGGTGCAATTTCGCCCCATAACGACTCCGACCTCAATTGGTACGCCGATCCTGTAACCCGTGGCGTTGCTGAGATCATCTTGAATGCGGATTCCTTCCGCTTTGATGCCTCTGACTTGATGCCCGGCTCCGTTGGCGCTGGTACTTTCTGGAAATACATGACTGACTATGTTAGCGGTTCTGTAGATATGGAAACTGCTTTGCAGCAGATCGACGATTCCTGGCCTGCTGCTGACGGCTCCACACCAGCAGCTTCTGATGTTGCCCCTGGCGACGAACTTGCTGCCGCCTACGATGGCGAGTATGCTGGCACCGTTGTTAGCATGTCCGGCCCCTTCACTGATGCTGATGCAGTCAAATTCGAAGACTCCATCGTAGCTTTCGAAGAAGCCACCGGCATTGACATTCAATATGAAGGCTCGAAAGAATTTGAAGCCTCGATCACCATCCGTGTAGACGGTGGCGATGCTCCCGACATTGTCGACTTCCCGCAGCCCGGTCTTCTTTCCACAATGGTTGCCAAAGGGCAAGTTGTTGACCTAAATGGTGTTATCAACGAAGATTGGCTAAAGAAAAACTACCTCCAGTCCTGGCTTGATATGGGCACCATGCAGGGTCCTGATGGTCCTATGATGGCCGGTATCTGGGCACGTGCAAACGGCAAATCCCTCGTCTTCTACCCGAAGGCTGAGTTTGATGCCGCTGGCTACACCGTTCCCGAAACCTGGGACGAGATGATGACTCTCACCGAGACCATCGCTTCTGACGGTGACACCCCCTGGTGTATCGGTATTGAGTCCGGTGCTGCTACTGGTTGGGCAATGACCGACTGGTTGGAAGACACCATGCTCCGCACCACCTCGCTTGAGAACTACGATAAATGGGTTGCTGGCGAATTGCCCTTCAACTCCCCCGAAGTTCAGAAAGCTCTTGGCTACGTGACCGACATCTGGTTCAATGATGCCTACGTCTATGGCGGTCGCGCTTCAATCCCGACCACCTTCTTTGGTGACGCTCCCGCCCCGATGTTTGACTCCCCGCCCAAATGCTGGTTGCACCGTCAGGGTAACTTCATCACCTCCTTCTTCCCCGAAGGCAAAGAAGCTGGCGTAGATTATGACTTCTTCTACCTGCCCCCGATTGATGAACAGTACGGTAAACCCGTTCTGGGCGCTGGCGACATCTACGCGATGTTCAACGACCGCCCCGAAGTTCGCGCCGCGATTCAGTACTTCTCAACTGGCGACTCTGTCAAAGGTTGGGTTGAAGCTGGTGGCGCAATTTCGCCCCACAACGACTCTGATCTGAATTGGTACGCCGATCCTGTAACCCGTGGCGTTGCTGAGATCATCTTAAATGCGGATTCCTTCCGCTTTGATGCTTCTGACTTGATGCCCGGCTCCGTTGGCGCTGGTACTTTCTGGAAATACATGACCGACTATGTTAGCGGCACCGTTGACATGGAAGCTGCTCTGCAGCAGATCGACGATTCCTGGCCTCAATAGCCTTCTGTCTCTCTATCCGTGCAAGCGGACTTGAGATAAGATTGTAAAAAAGGTGGGCAGAAAGCATTTGCTTTCTGCCCACCAAAATCATTTCACTTTATAGGAGGTAAGCCCATGTCCATACCCCAGCAAGCCTCATCTCCTCCTGGCATGCTCAAAGCCATAGGACGAGCAGTTCTTTCGTTTTTTGTACCATTGCTGACCTTTTTTGCATTATGGCAGGTTTTTCTTTTCTTACGCGATAGCGAAGCGCCACAACTTGTTATTATTGTGGTTGCTATTCTTTGGGGCGTTGGCGGGATAGCTCTCCTCTTTGTTGTTTTAAACTGGTTCGTTGAACAACTGCCAGGAGAGTGGGGAAGAAAACTCCAACCTTTTGTTTTCATTGGTCCTGCTGTTGCGATTATGGCATGGTATTTGGCGATCCCTGTTTTTCGTACACTGATCTTGAGTTTCAAGGACCCCCTTGGACAAAACTGGATCGGAACAGGATGGGCAATATTCGACAATTACAAATTTGCCTTCACAGATCGGATCATGCTTGAAACTTTCCGTAACAATCTGTTATGGATGATTCTCGGCACATCGCTCAGTGTTGGTTTTGGCTTGCTCGTTGCCGTCTTGGCGGATCGCTCCCGCTTTGAATCGGTCTACAAAGCCTTCATCTTCATGCCGATGGCAATCTCTTTCGTCGGTGCAGGCGTAATTTGGAAATTCGTCTACACTTACAAAGGTACAGGCGCTGGCATTCAAGAGATTGGCTTACTCAATGCGATTGTGCTCGCTTTGGGCGGTGAATCCCAACCCTGGTTGAGTATTCCCCCATGGAACAACTTCTTCCTTATCATTATCATGGTCTGGCTTCAAACGGGATTCGCGATGGTCGTCATCTCATCTGCGATCAAAGGTATCCCCGATGAGTTGCTCGAAGCCGCCCGCATTGACGGGGCGACTGAAGTTCAGGCTTTTTTCGGGATAACTATTCCATATATCAAAGGCACTTTGATTACTGTCACGACTACGATCGTAATCTTCAGTCTGAAACTCTTCGATGTCGTTCGCGTGATGACTGGCGGTAATAACGGCACAAACGTGATCGCCAACGAATTTTATTTGCAGCGCTTTACCTATGGCAATACAGGCCGCGCCTCTGCAATTGCAATAATCTTGCTGATTGCCGTTATTCCGGTGATCGTCAACAACTTGCGAGAATTCAATAAAGACAGGAGGGCTTTCTAATGGCTACTCGTAGTTTAAAAGGTCAAAAAAGACAGTCGTCTTTTATCATCAATGCCGTCCTGATCGTTATCAGCATGATTTGGTTTATCCCTACTTTGGGCGTTTTGGTAACATCCTTCCGACAGAGTCAAGATATTTTCAGCTCTGGCTGGTGGGCAATTCTCCCTCATAAAGAAGATTCAGACACAGGTGAAATCATTCTGGATGACAGCTACGATGTCAATGGCGTGATGGAAATCGAAGGTGTCTCTGCAACATTTGAAGAACTACGCGACGGCGTAGTCCTCCCCGACGGACGAAAACTAACCTGGTACGGCAACAAGCGCACCCGCAAGATTATCATTAGTGAAGAAGTTTGGGTCGGTTTTGCTGCCAACCTGACTCTCGACAACTATAGAGATGTTGTCACGGGCAAAGAGATTTCCTTCACCGATGCTGGCGGGAACGAAATCACTCGCAAGGGCAACAATCTCGGCAGCGCCTTCCTCAACTCTGTTGCGGTGGCTGTGCCTGCTACCATCATCCCGATCTTGATCGCCGCCTTTGCTGCCTTCGGTTTCTCATGGCTAGATTTCCCCGGTCGTGGATTGCTCTTCACAATGGTTGTTGCGATCCTCGTGGTCCCACTGCAGATCTCACTTGTTCCAATCTTGCAGGATTACACCAAACTACAACTCAACGGTACCTTCCTCGGAATTTGGTTGGCGCACACCGGATTTGGCTTGCCACTGGCAACCTATCTGTTATTCAACTATATCAGTACGCTGCCACGCGAATTGCTTGAAGCAGCCTATATCGATGGTGCCTCCAACTTCACGATTTTTGTACGTCTGATTTTGCCGCTTTCGGTTCCCTCGTTAGCATCTTTCGCTATCTTCCAGTTCCTCTGGGTCTGGAACGATTACCTTGTCTCCCTCGTCTTCCTCGGTGAGAAAACGCGTGTTATTACTTACGCGCTCGCCTCCATCGTTGGCGAAAAGGGACAGGACTGGCATCTCCTTACCGCAGGGGCTTTTGTTTCCATGCTGCTACCACTCGCTGTTTTCTTTGCTCTCCAGCGATATTTCGTCCGTGGTATGTTGGCAGGCTCCGTGAAAGGGTAGCCTTTCAACCTGGATTTGCTTCGTCGCAAAAATCACAGAACTTTTGCAGGCTGCGTATTTCTTAACAGAACGCGCAGCCTGTTTTTTAGCCTAATAATCGAACTCACCTATTATTCCATTATCTGATCCAAAAGAATGGAATAGAGATAAACAAGCAGATGCGGCAATCATGCTGAAAATGATTGTCTCACGATGAAAGAAACTATGACCAACCACCACTTTGACGCCGTTATCTTTGACCTCGATGGGGTCATCACCGACACCGCCGCCACTCACAGCATTGCCTGGAAGCAAATGTTCGACGACTTCCTGCGCAGCCATGCCGAGCAAACCGAGACCCCTTTCCGCGAATTCACTCATGAGCAGGACTACCTCCCTTACGTAGACGGCAAGCCACGCTATCAGGGCGTAGCCTCCTTCCTCGAGTCACGCGGCATTGAGCTGCCCTTCGGCGACCCCGAAGACGCCCCAAACGAACTCACCGTTTGCGGTCTTGGCAACCGCAAGAACGAACTTTTCAATCAGAGTATTCAAGCGGGCAAGATCAATATTTACCAAAGCACGGTGGATTTTATACACAGCCTGCGGGATGCAGGAATCCGGATTGGGATTGCCTCTTCGAGCAGGAATGCAAAAGTCGTTCTCGAAACCGTCGGCTTATTGGATTTGATCGAAACGCGCGTGGATGGAGTTGTTTCCGCGCAACTGGGCTTAAAGGGTAAACCCCAGGCAGATATCTTCACGACTGCCTGCGATAACCTTGGTGTTTACTATGACCGCGCCGTCATTGTCGAAGATGCCATCTCCGGCGTACAGGCGGGGCAAAATGGCGGCTTCGGCTTGGTGATCGGTATCGCCCGTGAGCAGAACGCCATCGAGTTGCGCCTGAACGGTGCCGATATGGTCGTCGAAGACATGGAAGAGATCGACATCAAAACCATCGACGATTGGATCACCAAACGCCTCGTTGGGGAGCAGTGGTCGATCAGCTATTTTGACTATCATCGCGGCTGGGAAGGCACACGCGAAACGCTGATGAGCGTTGGCAATGGAGTCTTCGGTACACGCGGCGCGCTGGAGGAGACGTCAGCAGGCGAACATAATTATCCCGGCACCTATATCGCGGGGCTTTACAACCGCCTCGAATCGGAAGTTGGCGGACGCATGGTCAGCAACGAAGATTTTGTTAATGCCCCCAATTGGCTGCCGATTACCTTCAAGATCAAGGGCGGCGAATGGTTCGACCCGAACACGGCCGATATTCTCCACATCACCCGTCGTTTGGATTTGCGTACAGGCATACTACACCGCAGCATGGTCGTCTCTGATTCGCATGGGCATGAAACTCGTCTTGTTTCGCAACGTTTAGCCAGCATGGATAACCCACATCTGGCTGCGCTGCGTTATCAGATCATCCCGCTGAATTACGATAAAAAAGTAACGATCCGTTCGATCTTGGATGGGGATATTGTCAATGCGGGCGTTTCACGCTATCGCGATTTGAACTCGAAACATCTTGAACCTGTTGCAGAGGAGAGTAAGGGGAATCGCGCGTCGCTCCTGGTGAAAACCAATCAATCGAATGTATTGATTGCGGAATCATCCCGTTTATTGGTGGCCGTGAATGGCAGCGAACAAAAACCCGATTTCGAGACCACCTACACGCCCGGGCAAGTAACAACAACCTTTAAGGTGAAAGTAGAACGGGGTATCGCGTTAACGGTAGACAAATTGGTGGCGATTTATGCATCCAACCAGAAGCAGGTGGATGATCCGCTCGTTGCGGCGCAGGATGCGCTATCCGAGCAATATAGTTTTGATGTAATCAAACATGCCAGCATTGCCGCCTGGGAAGAAATCTGGGAGAAGATCGATATCCAGATCGAAGGTGACCGCACCGCGCAAAAGCTGCTGCGCCTGCATCTCTATCACACGATGTTGACGGCCTCGCCGCATAATAAGGATTTGGATGTGGGCATTCCGGCGCGCGGCCTGAGCGGCGAATCTTATCGCGGGCATGTTTTCTGGGACGAGTTGTATATTTTGCCTTTCATCAATTTGCATTTCCCCGAAACGACACGCTCGGCGTTGATGTATCGTTATCATCGTCTGGGGCAGGCGCAAAAATATGCACAGGAGAGCGGCTATTTGGGTGCGATGTTCCCGTGGCAGAGCGGCAGCGAGGGACGCGAAGAAACGCAAACCTTGCATCTCAATCCGCTTTCGGGCGAGTGGGGCCCCGATTACAGCCCCTTGCAACGCCATGTTAGTTTGGCTGTGATCTACAATATTTGGGAATATTTGTGGGTCAGCGACGATCAAGAGTTTCTGGAGAATTATGGCGCTGAAGTCTTTTTGGAAGTTTGTCGTTTTTGGGCAGGCAAAGCCGATCTGAACCCCGAAACGGAACGCTACGATATCGTTGGTGTGATGGGGCCGGATGAGTTCCACGAGAAATATCCCGACTCCACCGCAGGCGGGCTGCGCAATAACAGCTATACCAATATCCTTGTGGCCTGGTCGCTGAAACGCGCTTTCGATCTACTTGAGAAAATGAGCAAGGCAACCAAAGCGACCTTGCTCGAAAAGCTGCGGCTTGAAGACGAGGAGCTGGCGCGCTGGCAGGATATTTCGCAGAAACTGACCATCCCGCTCAGTGACGAGGGTGTCCTGGAGCAATTCGAGGGCTATTTCGCCCTCAAGGAACTCGACTGGGAACATTACCAGCAGAAATACGGCAATATCCACCGCATGGATCGCATCCTGAAGGCGGAAGGCGAATCGCCCGACGACTATAAAGTCGCCAAACAAGCCGATGCGCTGATGGCTTTCTACGTGCTCGGCGAGACGCAGGTCAAAGAAGTTTTGATAGATTTGGGCTATGCACCGCCCGAAAATCTGCTGCGTGAGAACTTCTACTACTACCTGAACAGGACTTCGCACGGCTCTACCTTAAGTCGGCTGGTTCACGCTTATCTGGCATATCAACTCGGCGATAAAGATTTGAGCTGGCAACTTTACACCCAATCCCTGAAGAGCGACTATACCGACATCCAGGGCGGCACGACGAAAGAGGGCATCCACGCAGGCGTGATGACCGGCACGGTCTATTTTGCGCTGCGCGCCTTTGCCGAGCTTGATCTCAGCGGCGAAGAGCCAAAAGTCTCACCGAATTTACCATCCCATTGGCGAAAGATGAGTTTCAACATCCAGTACAAGGGAAAGCGCTATGATTTTGTGGTTACGCCTGATGATGTAGAGATAGACTAGGCTAAACGATGAATATTGTCGGGAAGCAAGTATTGCTGTCATATTTTGATCAAAACGAAAACTATCGTGCTTTTTTGCCTAAAACTGGGATAATAGAAAAAAGACTTACTTCTAAGAACGTAGATAATTGGTTTCTGCTCAAGTTAAATAAGCCATTTAGTTATGCTGGTGTAAAAAGCAGAAAGCTACTTGTCCGTTCAAGGTGGGAAGGAGTTGAAATAGGCGATGAAGATGAAGTTTCTGTATTTATCGTACAAATACCAGACAACAGTGTCATCCAAGGTGATTCAGTTGTAATTAAAGAAGAAAATCTTGTTGCCTGGGGAACAATAAGTGTCAATGAAAACACATCTGCATAGATATATATTGCGCTATCAATAACCTAAAAGGAAAATCACATACTCGGAGACGTACTCCTGGTTACAGAAAAACATAAAAAGGCTGCCAAGGTAATTGTCGAGGAAGCCCGAAACAGGGTACGTTAAAATAGATGGAGCAACGCAAAAGACATTTTGGTACGCGGAAAAGAAATCTTATAGGAACAGAAAACATGGAACGAGGTTAGCAAATCCCTTATGGGCATACATTGGAAGGAAGCACAGGAGACATACTTAAAAAAACTGGTCACAGCAGACCGAATTGGTTTGGTGACCGATATGGACGGAACAATCAGTCAAATCACCGAAAAACCAGAAGATGCCATGGTTACACCTCGTAACTATGAACTATTGGAAGCATTGCTCGATAAACTATCTCTGGTTTCGATTGTTTCGGGGCGTTCCGTCAAGAGCGTAACATCCCGCATGGCTTTACCCGGTGTGGTCTACATCGGAAACCATGGCTTGGAACGCTGTGTAAATGGTGAAGTAAAGCATAATTTTGATATAGACGCTTATTTACCGCGTCTCGAAGCCTCCGTTTCTAAATTGGAGAAAATCGCTCTGGAGGGCACGCAAGTTGAGGATAAGGGCGTTACGGTCACTTTCCACTATCGCCAGACTGAAGACCCGGAAGCTGCTCGAGACAGATTTTATCCGCAGATCAAGGAAATCGCCGCTGAAATGGACTTGGAGTTCTTCGAGGGACGCATGATTTTTGAGTTACGCCCGCCTGTGAAAGCGGATAAAGGCGTCGCTTTTGAAAAGTTGGTAGATGAGTTCGAGCTTGATAGCGTGATCTATATCGGCGATGACACGACCGATATAGCTGCGCTGAAAATGGCACAAAAATTACGCCAGGAAAACAGGTGCTACGCTCTCGGTGTTGGCGTGATGTCGAATGATTATCCGGGCGAGATGCCTGAAGTAGCAGACTTATTAACATCGGGTGTGCCTGATGTCGAGAATCTCTTTGCGTGGATTTTGGAGAACTTGGAATAAAGAGGAAATAGCTATGCTACATGATGTTCTACTGATTACAGAAAAACACAAGAAAGCTGCCAAACAGATTGTTGAACATATCAATAATATGGATGGGCAGAAGATCGTGATTGCCATTGGTGGCGAATCGGGGTCTGGTAAATCGGAGTTAGGGCACGAAGTTGCTCATTTGCTTAAAGTCCAAAATACGCCTGCCAAGGTGATGCACGTTGATAATTATTACAAGACATCCCCACACGAGCGCAATCCGTGGCGTAAAGCCCACGGAGTTGAAAATATCGGCTACACCGAATACAACTGGGATTTTATCAATCGTAACTTGGAAGAATTTCACAAGGACGCGATTGTTGCTGTAATGCCTTGTGTGGATTTGCTCACAGATCAGGAAGATTTCATCACAACCAGCTTTCACGGGCTGCGCTATATGGTCGTAGAAGGCTTATACGCCGTTAAAGTAGAAGCCGATTTACGAGTTTTCATTGATCTGACCTACCATGAAACAAAAAAAGCACAACTCGTACGCGGTAAAGAATCAATGGACGAATGGCGCCAGCAAGTCCTCGAACAGGAACATCAGGTTGTTCAATCGCTGCGCCCGCTGGCGGATCTGATCGTCACGCCTGAGTTTGATGTGAAGCCAGTAAAAAAATAAGTTTCTATCCGAAAAACACCTAGTAGTTGCGACTTTAGTCGCTTTTAACGGCTAAACACTAAAGTGGGCTCCGCACAGCCGTTACTACAAAGGAATTTTCGGATAGATTGCAAGTCTTCTTCTGCGAAGTTAGAGCGACGCACGCTCGTCTCTATTTTTCAGAGTAGACAAGATAAAAGGAGTAAAGAAAATGCCCATCAAACATACAGGGAAAGCCCCCTTGATCGTAATTGTTTCAAATCGAGGCCCATTTTCCTTTACCCAAAAAGAAAACGGTGAATTTGATGTCGAACGTGGTGCGGGTGGCCTAGTCACCGCATTGGGCGCGTTAGCTGAAAAGCACGAAGTCCTCTGGATCGCTTCTGCAATGAGCAAGGACGACCGCAAATGGGCAAAAGTAAATGCCAACGAAATCCAAAAAGTGGAAGGCATCTACATGCGCCTTGTGCGCCCCAGCAGAACCGCCTACGAAAAATATTACGGCATTATCGCAAATCCTTTGCTATGGTTTATTCAGCACCAACTTTGGGATGCGCCCCGCACACCCAGCATCACTGAAGAAACCTGGGATGCCTGGAAGAAAGGCTACCTGCCGATCAATAAATTGCTCGCCAATGCCGTTATCGAAAGTCTGCAAGGTGTTGAGCGTCCCGTCATCATTTTGCCGCAGGATTATCACCTCTACATGATGCCGCACTACCTGCGTAAGGGATTGGGAGATAACGTCCAGATTCAACCCTTTGTCCACATCCCCTGGCCCGGACCGGATGCTTGGCGCATCCTGCCTAAAGATATGCGCGACACCCTCCTGTTGAGCTTGCTGCAGTCCAATAGAATCGGATTCCAAACCAGACAGGATGCCTTCAACTTCGTCCAAACCTGCCGCTTCCACCTCCCGGGTGTTCACTCGCGCGGCAGGCGGGATGCCATCTTCATCGACGACCGCGAAGTCGGTTCATTGACCTATCCCATTTCTGTCGATGTTGAAAAAATAGAAGCCCTCGCAGAAGATACCCAAACCCGCTTGCTAAAATCCGAGTTCATCAACGTTGTCGGGGACCAGAAAGTGATCCTGCGCGTCGACCGCAGCGAGCCGAGCAAAAATATCATTCGTGGTCTTGAAGCTTTCAAAGCCCTGCTTGAAAAGCATCCCGAATACCACGAGAAAGTAAAGTTGCTCTGCCTATTGGTTCCCTCACGCATGGAAGTTGCCGAGTATCAAGACTACCTGAAAGAGATTATGGCAGAAGCGGGCATGATTAACGCCGAATATAGCCAGCCGCTTTGGGAGCCGGTGCGCGTTATTCTCGGTAACAACTATATGCGCGCCATCGCTGCCATGCAGCTTTACGATGTACTCTTCGTCAACCCCATTGCCGACGGGATGAATCTCGTCGTTAAGGAAGGCGCGCTGCTCAACCAAAAAGACGGTGTCCTCGTCCTTTCAGAGTATGCGGGTGCCTACTACGAGTTGGGAGATTACGCCCTCACCGTTTCTCCCTACGATATTCACAGCACCGTCGAGGCGCTTCATCGAGCGTTGGAAATGCCCTTTGAAGAGAAGCACAGCCGATCCAATGCGTTACGTGAGATCGTTCGCAGTGCGGATATCAAAGATTGGTTCCAGGCGCAGGTCAAGGATGCGCTGGCAGATATGGAGACAAAAGAATGAGCCAGGAAAGGCCTCTTTTTGCAGGCATTGAAGGCGGTGGAACAAAATTCGTTGTTGCCGTTGGCACAGCGGATGGTGAGATTCTGGCTGAGGCACGCATCTCGACGACCACGCCCGAGGAGACTCTTTCTCGTTGTGTGGATTTTCTGCAAACACAGGAAAATAGCCTCGGCAAATTGGCAGCGATTGGGATAGCGACCTTCGGTCCGCTCGACCTTCAACCTGCTTCCGCTAACTACGGACACATCCTGCCGACCCCGAAACTCTTCTGGACAGATACCGATTTGCTGACACCATTTCGAGAAGCGTTTGACGTGCCGATAGTGGTCGATACCGACGTCAACGGCGCTGCGCTCGGGGAGTGGCGTTGGGGTGCGGCACAAAGCTTGGAGAATTTCATCTACCTGACCATTGGGACAGGCATCGGCGGAGGCGGAATGCTGAATGGGAAGTTGATGCACGGTCTGCTGCACCCAGAAATGGGACATATCCCTTTACCGACGACGGTGGAGGATGTCTGTAAATGTCCTTTTCATGACGATTGCTTCGAGGGGCTGGCTTCGGGCCCGGCAATCGAGAATCGCTGGGGCATGAAAGCAGAAGAACTTCCAGTCGGGCATCCTGCCTGGGAAGTGGAAGCAAGCCATATCGCAAGAGCGTTGCGGAGCTTCATCTGCACTTTATCCCCGGAGAGAATTATCCTCGGCGGCGGGGTGATGTCGCAAGCGCATCTCTTCCCGCTCATCCGTGAAAAAACGCTGGCGGAGTTGAACGGTTACATCCAATCCCCCGAGATTTTGGAGCGAATTGACGAGTATATTGTGCCCGTTGCGCTGGAAGGCAAGGCTGGGATTTTGGGTGCATTTGTGCTTGCGGAGCAGGCTTTGGAAGAAAAATAAACCGCCAAGACGCCAAATGCGCCAAGCTTTTTTAGAAATGCAAAAAGACTTGGCGATCTCTGTGTCTTGGCGGTAAGAAAACCTTTGTAGGAGGATGCGCATGAAAGGCGACATCATTGTTTTAGAAAAACACCATATTGATGCAGCGAAGGAGATCGTGCCTGAAATTTTAGAAAAAATTCGGACAAAGGATACGCGCTATGTCATCACCGTTGCAGGAGAATCTGGCAGCGGGAAGTCGGAAACGGGCAAGGCGATTGCCGATGAGTTGGATGGGGCAGGAATCAAAGCCGTGCTACTAGGGCAGGACGATTATTATGTGCTGCCGCCGAAGTCGAACGATGCCAAACGACGCGAAGATCCCGAATGGCTGGGCCCACATGTGGAAATCCGTTTTGATATTTATGAGGGCAACTTGAAAGATGCAATCGCTGGAAAGAATAAGATCATGAAGCCGTTGATCGACTACAACGCCAATTCGATTGAAGACGAGACCATCGACCTGACCGGCGTAAAAGTCGTCGTTGCCGAGGGGACATATACGTCCTTGTTGAAGAATGTGGATACCAGAGTATTTATTGCTCGGAATCGATTGGATACGTTGGCGCATCGCCAAAAGCGTAATCGTGGCAGCGAAGTGGGCGACCCTTTTATAGAGAATGTGTTAAAGCTCGAGCACAAGATCATTGCCGGGCACAGGCAATTGGCGGATTTTGTGATTACGAAGGACTATGATGTAATCGTAGTGGAATAAAGCTATTCCTCCCTCGCAAGCGGAGGGAGAATTAAAAGATCAAGGAAAACCCATGCCAGTCAAAAACAAAGTTCAACTCATCACCTACCCCGACTCACTCGGCGGTGACTTGAAAGCGCTCCACGAGGTGCTTGAAACCCATTTCCCGGATGCCTTTCAAGGCGGTATCCACATCCTGCCTCCCTTTCCCTCATCGGGAGATCGCGGTTTTGCGCCGCTGACTTATCTTGAAATTGAGCCTTCTTTCGGCGACTGGAAAGATATTCGTCGTCTCAGCGAGAAGCACGATATTTTGCTTGACCTGATGGTTAATCATATTTCTGCCAAGTCTGAATTCTTTAAGGATTTTCTGCAACATGGTCACAAATCGCCATATGCCGACCTGTTTTTAACTGTCGATAAAATTTGGGCAGATGGCGAAATCCCTGCCGAAGACTTCAAAAAGATATTCCTGCGTCGGGAAGAACCCTATTCTGACTTCACCATTGCGGATACAGGCGAGAGCCTGCGTGTATGGACGACCTTTGGCAAAACAACGCCCTCCGAGCAGATTGATCTTGATGTCAATTCACCTACCGCGCGCCAATTGTTGGCAGACTTCTTTGAGAATTTCGCCAAACACGGCGTCAAAATTGTACGCCTGGATGCGGTTGGCTATATCACCAAAAAGCCCGGTACCAGCTTCTTCTTCGTCGAGCCGGAAATCTACGATTTTCTCGACTGGATCACTGAACTCGCCAACTCACTTGGCATTGAACTACTGCCTGAAGTCCACGCGCACTACAGCACGCAGTACAAACTCGCCACGCAGGGACACTGGATTTATGATTTCATCCTGCCCTATCGCGTGCTCGAAACACTCTTCAATCGCGACAGTACCGCGCTCGTTGCCTATCTCAAGGAGCGACCTGCGAAACAGTTCACCATGCTGGATTGTCATGATGGCGTACCGATTAAACCCGATCTGGATGGTCTCTATGACGGAACGGACGCGAGAAAATTAGTGGATACTTGTCTCGAGCGGGGGTCAAATCTCAGCTTGATCAAATCCCCGAAATACCGCGACCCAGACGGATTTGACGTTCATCAGATTCGTGGTACCTATTACTCGATGCTTGGCGCTGATGATGATGCTTATCTTGCCGCACGCGCGATCCAGTTTTTTGCGCCCGGTGTGCCGCAGGTCTACTATGTCGGTTTGTTGGCTGGGGAGAATGACCTCGCTGTTCTCGACGCAGGTGGGGATGGCAGAGATATTAACAGGCACAACTATTCCTTGAACGAGATCAAGCAGGAGGTCGGGCGCGATGTCGTGCAGCGGCTTCGTAAGTTGATCCAGTTCAGGAATGAGTATCCTGCCTTTGACGGGAATTTTACTGTTCTTGAATCTGATGCCGCTGCCATCCATCTGCAATGGCAAAAGGATGATAAAGTTTGTACGCTTTCTATCGACCTGAGTGAGATGAAGTCGGTCATCACTTATATTGATGAACAGGGTGCACAAGTGGAGTATGTGATCTAGGAAGTGGTGATGAAGGTTTTGACGGTGAGTGATCAGGTAGTCGAGCGAATGTATTCGCTGGTGGCGGATAAACATTTTGACGATGTTGATTTGCTTTTTGGCTGTGGTGATTTACCCTATGAGTATCTTGAATATATCGTTACTTTGCTCAATAAGCCCCTTTTCTACGTGCCGGGCAATCATGATCCCGTCTATAGTTCTGAGCATAAGCGCTCTTATGCTGAGGGTGGGCTGAATATTGATAGGAAAGTTGTTTTTCATAAGGGCTTATTGATCGCGGGCTTAGGAGGGAGTATTCGCTATCGTCCTGATGGAGTCAATCAATATACGCAGCGAGAGATGTATTGGCGAGTTTTTAACCTTTTACCGGCATTGCTCTATCAGCGTATTTTTCGAGGTCGTAAGTTGGATGTGCTTATCACCCATTCACCGCCTTTTGGTATTCACGATGACGACACTCAAGCTCATGAAGGTTTAAAAGCGCTTAATTGGCTTGTCAGGTGGGCGCAACCGCGTTATCTTTTTCATGGACACACTCATTTTTACCGTCAAAATCTGGAGGCAGCGACCACGGTAGTTGGCAAAACGACAATTATGAATATTTACCCCTATAAAGTGATTGAGGTTGACCATGCCATCTGATCCCCTTTCGGAACGAGTGCAGTCCGATTTTAGACGTGCAAGATTTAAAGCTTTTTTTAACGATGTTTGGGCGGCCATTTCCGGGCAGCCGACAACATTGCTTTCTTATGATGAAGTGAGAGAGAAGCTCTCCATTGGTGGCCCAATCTATCAAGGCGTAAAAGTCGTCAAGATCGACCAGATTAGCGGCAGCCTGAACCGTTACTACGAATTTGACCGTGCCTTTTTGCCTAAACAGGCAAATACCGCCAAACGTTGGCAGCGCGTTAATCGTGCTTTTTATGACGATGTCAGCCTGCCTGCGGTAGTGCTCTACAAAGTTGGCGAAGTTTACTTTGTTGTTGATGGGCATCATCGTGTTTCGGTAGCACGTGAGAAAGGACAAACGTATATTGATGCAGAGGTGCGCGAATGTGAAACAAAAGTCTCCATTTATGCTGATCTGCGTCCTGAAGACCTTGAGATATTGGGGCAAAAGGTCGAGTTTTTGAAACGCTCGCGGATTGATGAACTGCGTCCTGATTCCGATATTAAACTCAATATTCTGGATGGTTTCTATCGTATGCTTGAGCATATCGCCGTGCATCGGTATTTCATGGGGCTCGATCTAAAACGCGACATCCCTGAAGATGAAGCGGTGATGCACTGGTACGACACGGTTTATATGCCGATTATCAAGGTTATCCGCGAGAGTGACGTGCTCAAAAACTTTCCCAATAAAACCGAAGGCGATCTCTACTTGTGGGTGCTTGACCATCAGCATTATCTCTCTGAGCATGAACATCATCCTTTACAGGCGCCCGATATTGCTGCGCGTGAATTTCTCTCTGAAACCGACAAAAAAGGAAAGAAGCAGGAAAAGAAAAAATAAGCGCAAACGCAAGCGGAAAAACACAAATGGTATCAATGTGGTAATCCTGCTTTTGATGTAACACCGACCAAACACATTGCCGCGATTATTCCGAGACAAGGGGGGATTTATTTTTCCTGTTGAAGGGAATCTGGCCACACTAAGCGTTTTTAGCTGGTTTTTAGGGTTTTTCTTGATTAAGGAAAAACTTAAGGATTGACTTCCTTTATTGAAAAATGCTAGACTATTTAAGTCTATTCCCCTGTTACATATAATTAATTACCCCAGAGAGAGGAGTAAAAATAATGCAATTAGGCGGTTATGCAAATCGGATCGCGTGGATTGATCTAACGGAGGGCAAGGTAGAAAACAAGCCTGTTCCCGAAGATGATGCGCGCAAGTATATTGGTGGTCGTGGATTGGGTGTCAAATTTGTTTTCGATAATGGCCCGCAGGTTGATCCACTCTCACCGGATAATATCCTTTGCTTTATGAACGGTCCTCTGACCGGCTCAGAAGCAAATATGAGCGGGCGTATGGCAGTGGTTACCAAATCCCCACTGACAGGCACCGTTACCGATAGCCATCATGGCGGCTGGAGCGCAGCACGTTTGCGCTGGGCAGGTTATGATGGTTTGGTTTTTAAAGGTAAGGCTGATAAACCCGTTTACGCATATATTACAGAAGATGATTTCCAACTTTTGGATGCTTCAGAAATTTGGGGCAAAGGTGTTCATGACACGGTTGATTTCTTCCAGGAAAAATATGGTGAAAAAGACCTGAGTGTGATTACCATTGGCCCTGCTGGAGAAAAACTGGTCAAATATGCCTGCTGGATGAACGAAGATGATCGTGCCAGCGGTCGTGGCGGCACCGGTTGCGTCGGCGGCAGCAAAAACCTGAAAGCGATTGTGATCAAATCGAAGAAACACATCGTCAAAGCCGAAGATCGCGATGGCTGGAAACCTGTTCAGAAACGTGTGCTCAAAACCATTATGGCAGAAGAGAATATCACCAGCCCACGCAAGGGTGGACTTTCTGTCTACGGCACGAACGTGCTGATGAATATCACCAACAGCATTGGCGCACTACCGGCCAAGAATAGTATGTTTACCTCTTTCGGTGAAGATGCTGAAAAGATCAGTGGCGAATATATCAAAGAGAATCTGTTGGTCAACGACCCAACTTGTCACGCTTGCCCGGTTGCCTGCAAAAAGGAAGTCGAAGTCAAAGACGGCCCTTATAAAGGCCTGCGCATGGAATCGGTCGAATACGAACCGGCTTGGTCTGTTGGCGCAAACTGCGGCAATAACGATGCTCGCTTGGTCGCAAAAATGATTGACCTTGCCAACGACTACGGCTTCGACGCCATTGAAATTGGTCATCCGCTCTCGATCTGGATGGAAGCCAGCGAAAAAGGCTATACCAAAGACGAAGGCACCCTCGAATGGGGCGATGCTGACGGCATGACCCGCGCAGCCGAAATGGTTGGCACACGCGAAGGCTTTGGCGATGTAATGGCTGAAGGCGCAGATGCGACCGCCGCATATTTTGGTCATCCCGAGCTATCGATGACTGCAAAGGGTCAAGGCATCCCCGCTTACGATCCTCGTGGCCTCAAAGGCGAAGGCCTGGGTTACGCTACCTCTAACCGCGGTGCCTGCCACTTGCGCGCCTACACCCCCGCTGCTGAATTGGGCGTAATGCCCTTCAACTCCCTCAAAGTCGATCCGCTCGAGTGGAAAGGCAAAGGCGAGTTGGTCATGATCTTCCAGAACTTCCACGCTTTCTCCGACAGCATGGACATCTGCAAGTTCAGCGCATTCGCACAGGGCGCAGACGAATATGCCCTGCAATACTCGGCAATGGTCGGCGTTCCCTTCACCGCTGATGACGTACTCAAAACCGGTGAACGCATCTACAACCTCGAACGCCACTACAACAACTTGGTCGGCTTTGGCGCAGGTAGCGATCAACTTCCCAAGCGCTTCACGGAAGAACCCTCCACCATGCCCGGCTCCGAAGGTCACGTCTGCGAGCTGGATGACATGCTCGGAGAATACTACGAGAAACGCGGCTGGGAGAACGGCGTTGTTCCCGAAGCAAAACTCAGGGAACTTGAGATCGTCTAGTTTCCCCTATCTAAGAAAAAAGACAGTCACCGAAAAGGTGACTGTCTTTTTTTAACCGCCTGCGCGGAGCGTTTTCTGTCCAAAGATCTTGATAAACTCATCCACCGCATCATCCTCAATTTGGATTTCGAGCCGCGTCTGCCCGATGGATAGTGAGCCGATCTTGAACGGCTCCATACGGGATAAAGTAACGGTCCACCCCGGACCCTGAACTTGCTGATCGTTTAATGAGCGTCCACCCATCTCTTCGAGATATTCCACCAACAGAAAAAACGGAATCCCGCGCATCTCACGGATGATTTTCTGCATCTTACCCTCCTCCTACGGGAGGAAAAACATCGATCTTGTCATCCGGTTGGATGATGGTCTCAAATTTCTCGTCGAGGTAGACCGCCTCGCGCCCGTTAATAAACATCTTCATGTGCTGCTGAAAACGATTCTCGGCATCCAGCAGTTCCGCACGTAAGGCAGGGTGTTTAGCTGAGACCAATTCGATCAGCGCCAATGCTGTGGTGTTTGGGGGCATGTCCACCGTGACCGTTTTTTTGCCGATAATGGCACGCAGTGTTGCGTAAAAGTGTACATCCATCGCGTCTCTTCTTTCTACTAATAAATTACGGGCATTGGATGATACCTTGTGCCCACAAACAACCACCACAAACAGGGAATGTGGTGTTGCCAATACAATCTTCCTCGTTCGTTTCTGATAGATCACATCCCCCGCAGAAGGAGCAGGGGGCAAACGCGAAGTTGTGCAGGCGCTCGCGATATGCCAAATAATCGGGATCAAGCCACAGGTCCAGGAGCGAACGCTCGCGTACATTCCCGATGCTGTGTTTCTTCGAAAGGCGTTCTTTGCCATGCAGATAGCTGGTATGGGTGTGCATCAAGGGCCAACAGGGGCTGACCTCGCCATCCCATGCGACGGTCATCGTACCGCTTTCGATGAAGTTGCAGGTATCATTTGCGCCGCTCCAGTTATTGCCCGCGAAACTGATATTCAACTGGCTATTGAAGGTCTGGAAAAGCGCCTCGCGAGTATGCTCGTCGAAATCCATTTTTGGCAGGCTCAGGCGCGGCAGGTGTGGTGCATCCAGATAGGCGATATTGTGCATGGTCTGCTCGTATAGGCGTTCCGTCTGCATGTCGGCGGTGGCGGGCTGAAGATTGCTGACCGAAAAATATTGCGCCTTGACCGATCTTCCCAGTTTTATGACTGCTGGTAGATCAGCAATATTGCGCTTCATGGCAACAAAAGCGATCCCAATTTCAGGTTTGGGGTAATGCCCTGCCGGGCGCATTTTTGCGAAGCGGCGCAAATTCTTGAGAATATTAGGGAGTTCAGCCCCCATGCGAACATCGGAATAGGTTTCGGGCGTGGCCCCGTCGAGAGAGAGCCAGAGTATGTCCAGGCCTGTGTCGATGAGCTCTTGGGCTTTTTTCTCTGTGAGCGTTGTCCCATTGGTGATTAACTCAACCTTCACGCCGAGCGCTTTTGCTTCAGCAATCCAATCGATGGTTTTTGGATGAAAAAGTGGTTCACCGATCCCGCCAAAGTAAATACTGGGGATTGGATCCATTTCCTTCAATCCTGCCATAATGCTCGCAAAGGTTTCTTCAGTCATGCGCCCGATGGGTTGATCCCAGGCATTGCGGAAACAGGTGATGCAATCCAGGTTGCAGGCGACAGTTGGCTCAATATAGACTTTGTTGAGTTGCGTGACTGGGCGGTGCATACGAACAACGTCTTCCCCTGAGTCCAGGCGGACCTTTGCGCCGGGTTTTAGTCCATAGCTTGTGGCGATGTCAGCAGGTAAGATCAAGCGGCCTTTTTCATCCACTTCCGCCCATGTGGATGGTGGTCTCGCAGGAACCGCATCAGGTTTGGGGATTTTTGGCGCAAGCATTTTTGCACGGATATCCATAATCTATTCCTCGGCGGGGTGTATCAAACGATAAAATTTGAAGGTGTTATACGTTCAACAAGTATACAACATGTTCAATGCCTGTTTTATAGATGGCAAGCTCTGATGAAGTCTTACTTCAAAGAAGTTATACGTGAGATTGGATAAAAAAACCGCCTTTCGGCGGCGTTGAGAACGAGTATATTTTAGAATTTGTTTTACATCATAAAGGAAACGATCGATGCAATGCCCATCACAATAATGAATGAAGCAAAGATGGCAATCAGAATGCGGATGATTTTGTTCATGTCAGGTCTGGTATTGCCGAGGATGAGATAAAGCCCATATGCGGGGATAGGGAGTAGCAACAGCGTAATAACCGAGAGTAGGATACCGATACCAAAAATAATATAGCCGAGATTTTTGTTGTTTTTCATAATTTTTCCATTGTTTGAGTATTCTATGACAGAACCCCAGCTACCTGCTGGAGTTCCGTTTTCTTAGTCGCGAGATGCAAACAAGGGTAAATGTATGATGAAGGTCGTGCCTGCACCGGATTGGCTTTTGACGTTGATTGTGCCCTTATGCCCCTGCACAATTTGTTTGGTAATCGAAAGTCCCAAGCCAGTACCTGCGACCTTTGACTCTGTTTCGCGGACGCGGAAGAATTTTTTGAAGAGGTGCGTCATTGCTTCGGCGGGAATGCCATAGCCGGTATCTTCGACTTCGATGCGCATCTGGTCTTTTTCTTTCCTAGCGCGTAAGGTGACCTTTCCATCGGGTTTATTGTATTTGATGGCGTTGCTGAGCAGGTTCAAGATAACTTGTTTGATCTTGTCCGGGTCAATTTCCAGTTCAGGGGTGTTTTTCTTGATGTCAATCTTGATCTCAATATTGCTTTCGCTCGCTTTGGTTTGCATGATGTCGCGGCAGGCGGTGAAGAGCGGTTCGATCTCGACTTTTTTGTAATGGAAGTGAACACGTCCTGATTCGAGGCGGGAAAGGTCGAGGAAAGAAGATGCCAGGGCATTTAGGCGCAGGGTCTCGGAGTGGATGTTGTTAACGATTTGCTCGTGCTGCTCACGTGAAATTTCAGGGCGCAGCAGGAGATAAGTAGCGGTGCTGAGCGAGGCAAGCGGTGTGCGCAGCTCGTGGACAAATTCTGAGATTAAATCGGATT
This sequence comes from Anaerolineales bacterium, assembly GCA_050305405.1. Lineage (GTDB taxonomy): Bacteria > Chloroflexota > Anaerolineae > Anaerolineales > Villigracilaceae > Desulfolinea. The sequence goes on from JBNLFG010000010.1 coordinate 108,916, forward strand.
GTTGAAAGAGACGAGTGTTTTCGATAGCCACCGCAGCTTGAGCTCCCAAGACGAGTAGGAGTTCTTCGTCCACTTCGCTGAAATGTCCCTCTTTTCTGTTTAGCACTTCGAGCACGCCCACAACTTTGTCTTTGGTGATAAGCGGTACCCCTAAAAGCGATTCGGTTGTATAGCTGGTCGCATTTTCGACGCCGGGGAAATGGCGCGAATCGCCTTGCACATCACCGATACGGACCGGTTTGCGGTTGGTCAAAATCCAGCCGGCGATACTGCCCTCTAACGGAACATCTACGCCGCGCATATTTGGGTCCATATTGGTAGCAACTTGAAAGTGGAGTTGTCTCGTCGCGTCGTCGAAGAGCAAGATGGAGGCTTCTTCGGCGTTGGCGATCTCTGTAGCGATTTTTACAATTCTGTAGAGCAAGGCGTCAAGATCGAGGGTGGAAGCAAGGTCGCGTGCGATTTCGATCAGGCGACGGTAGTCATCAATGTTTTGAGATACGATTTTTTCAGCCATGATTTAGAACCTGTTCAGCGAGTGTGGGAAGCAATGTGGCAACATCTTCGTTGAAGACGATATCGGCACGTACGTTAAGATAGGTTGGGGTTTGGTTCATAATAATGAGATGCCCACCCCGGTCAAGGGTTTGCATGGGCAGCCCGGCGACGGGGAGCACTTCGAGAGAAGAGCCAACAACGAGCATTAGATCGCAATGGCGGGCAGCGTGTTGAGCTTCAAACCAAGCCTTTTGAGGCAACTGCTCTCCAAAAAGAATTACATCCGGTTTTAGGATTGCGCCACATTCAAGGCAGTGCGGGATCGTGCCATCACTGATAAAGGGCGCTAAAAAAGGTGCGGATTCCACCTGATGAAAACACTGCGTACAAGAGAGAGTACGCAGTGTTCCGTGCATTTCGATTACTTTTTTTGAACCGGCTTTTTGGTGTAAGACATCAATATTCTGTGTGATAACGGTCTCGATATAACCAGCCTTGCTCAACTCTGCCAATGCGAGATGCGCTGGGTTTGGGGCTGCATTTGTGATCCGGTCTGCCAGCGAGCGAAACCACTGATAGAACTGAGATGGATCATAGCGAAAGGTGGATAGGGAAGCAACTTCCATCGCTTCGCTCTTTGACCATAGGCCGGTACCCTCTGAACGAAAGTCGGGTATCCCCGATGGGGTTGAAATGCCTGCCCCTGTAAGGACAACGGTATGTTTGGCTTGCCGAAAAAGCTGCGATGCAATATCGATTTTTTTTATAACTTGGCTGGCAAGCCGTTTCATTCCTCTTGTGCCTCTTTTGCGCTAATAATCTCTGCCAAATTTTTAAATTGCTGTTTAGACATGCTTTCCTTTTGTACTAAAACAGCAGTGGTTTTCATGCGGATGGCCTGTGTGTGTAATTCGGGAGCAGGTGTAAATGTAACACCAATCCGTTTTTCAAGCGCTTTCTCGACCTGGCTCAGAGAGAGCAGCATATCTGAGCGAACGCGATTATTCATCACGATAGTTAGATTGTTTTCTTTTACGCCCAACTCGAGCAAGTCTTCGAGTAGCAGTTTGGTATGTGTGAGCGTATTGGCAGCCGCTTCGACCAGTACAATCACATGATCGCATTGCGGGAGTATGGTCTGGTTTACACGTGGCAAACTGGCGCCCAAATCCAGAATAAGGAAACGGGGGATGCCAACGAGTTGTTTAAAAATGGCGTTATATTGTGGCAGCGATTCGCCCAAGGGATATTCACGCGGTTGTTCAGAAGCCAATAAAAGCTTTAAACCGGATTTGTGCTTGTTGAGCGCATCGCTAACAACCCCGTTATCAATTGCGTCTGGGGCGCTCTTCAGCAGGGCTGAAAACTCATCGTAGTTTTCAAACCCGAGATCGCGACCGATTGTTCCCATGCCTGGCGTCATCTCTGCAACGATAGTATCTGCATCCATTTCACTTTGCAGATAGCTGCCGAGATTCAAGGCTACAGCCGAAACACCCAGACCGCCTCGTACGCTGAGGACGCCAACAATGAAAGCTTTCTTGTCTGCAACAGCGGCTTCCACCTGTGCTTTGATGGAGCGCGCCAGCAATGCTTTTACATGAGCATGCAATTCGGTGGGATGCGTTGGTTTGGTTAGATAATCGTCGGCGCCGGACTCGAATCCGCTGACTTTATCGTCGAGCTGCGACTTGGCGGTGAACATCAAAATGGGGATGCTGGCGGTACTGGGGTCTTGGCGTAAACGGCGCGAAACTTCGTAGCCGTCCATATCAGGCATCATTACATCGAGCAATATTAGATCAGGGTTTTCTTCTTTAACCTTGAGTAACCCCTGTTCTCCGTTGTTGGCTGCAGCAATCTGGTAACCTTGCTTTTCGAGCATTAGCCCTACAAGGCGGAGTGTATCCAGATCATCATCAATGATTAAGATTTTTTCAGCCATCATATTTTCCTTTGTTGTCTATTTGGGAAGTAAAGAAATAATTTCTTTAAATAACTAAATCAAGTCTAGCATAAAGGTATCTTTCCAGCAAGACGACCAACTTCCCAAGAGGAGGAGATGAAACGCCGTGATGCTATTCGTTGGGCAGATTCTGAAGGATATATGGCAAGCCAAAAGGCGAGCGCACGCGCGCGGATGAGAAGCTTGTCTCCGCTGGTTTACATGACGCTGGCTGTGGGCGGTATCCGTTAATCCGCCAGGGGAATACTGCCTGAAACCAATCCCTTGACGCGCCTCGCACTGACCATTTGTGCTATACTTTGTTCGTTTGATTTCATCAATTTTTCAGGGTGCCAAACGAATATGCCAATCAAAAAGCCTCCCGCCAAAAAGAAAAGTTCCCCCGCAAAGAAAAGCTCGTCAAAGAAAAAGACGGATAACGCGCCTGCGCAGTTAAATTTCTGGCAGCGTATGTCTATTAACCGCCGCCTTGATCTGGCCGGGACTGTGCTGGGTATTTTGGGTATCCTGACGATTCTGAGTTTGATTTCAAATAATCGCAGTTTATTTGTTGAGGCGTGGGTGGTTTTCCTAACCCGTTCCTTTGGTTGGGGTGCGTGGGCTTTTCCGATCTCGTTGATTGTGGTTGGTGTTTGGCTCGTGGTACGCAATCAGGAAAGTGTGCCGCAGCTAACGCTTGAGCGCGCCACCGGACTTTCATTGATCTTCCTGTGGCTCCTGCCTCTTTTGCATATCGTTGCAGGAAACCCGATGTACGTCGTTACCTTTGAAGAGGCGAAAATTGGGGGCGGGTATTTGGGCGCGCTCTTCATGCGGATCGTGCAAACCGGGCTGGGTAAGTTTGGTGTCGGCGTTGTGCTGCTCGCCTGGCTGTTGATTGCCATCACGATCACGCTTGATATGTCCATCCCTGAATTCTTTGACCGAGTTAGTCCTTTCTTCATTACCATCTACGATCTCTGGAAAGAGCGCATTAACGAGATGTTGGCATCCCGCCGCCAGCCGGAGGAGCTTCCGCCTGTGCAGATGAACGGATACGCTTCTGCTGAGGGGCAGGCTGCTACCTCCGAAACAGAACGGCCAGCAGAAGAAGCACAGCGTGAATGGTACCTGCCCCCCATTGCAGAGATTCTTGACCCCGGCTCTGTACCAACCATGAACGAAGATTTTGTTACCCAGCGTGCAGAACTGATTGAAGACACGCTCGATTCTTTTGGCGCACCCGTTAAGATCGTTGAGATCAACCGCGGCCCTACTGTCACTCAATTTGGTGTGGAGCCTGGCTTCATCGAAACACGCAAAGGCAAAACTCGCGTGCGTGTGAACAAGATCACCTCCCTAGCAGATGATCTTGCCCTCGCGTTGGCGGCCTCGCGCATCCGTATTCAGGCCCCTGTGCCGGGCAAGGGCTATATTGGCATCGAAGTCCCCAACGAAGAGATGACGATGGTCGCCCTGCGTGACATCCTCGAAAGCGACAGATTCAATACGACCAAGATGCCACTTGGTTTTGCACTGGGGCGTGATGTGGCTGGCTATCCCCAAGTTGCTGACCTGACTGCCATGCCCCACATGCTTATTGCCGGTACTACCGGTTCCGGTAAATCGGTTTGTATCAACGCCATTCTGACATCCATGTTACTTTACAACACGCCCGATGATCTGCGTTTGGTACTGGTTGACCCCAAACGCGTTGAGCTAACCGGCTATAACGGTATCCCGCACCTGCTCGCGCCCGTCGTCGTCGAGACCGAGCGTGTCGTCGGCGCGCTGCAATGGATGACCCGCGAAATGGACAAGCGCTACCATGAATTCTCACAGACTGGCGCGCGCAATATCGTTGACTACAATACCCGCATGGAAGCACAGGGCGGCAAAACCTTACCCTATCTTGTCATTATCATCGACGAGTTAGCAGATTTGATGATGATCGCTCCCGATGAGACGGAACGCACCATCACGCGCCTCGCCCAACTTGCGCGTGCAACGGGGATTCACATGATCCTTGCCACGCAACGCCCCTCTGTGGATGTGGTCACGGGGCTGATTAAAGCCAATTTTCCGGCACGCATCGCCTTTGCAGTTGCTTCCGGTACCGATAGCCGAGTCATTCTCGATCAACCCGGCGCCGAACGCCTGCTTGGACGTGGTGATATGCTCTATCAAGCCCCCGATGCCCCCTCCGCAGCCCGCCTGCAGGGTGTATTCATCTCCGATACCGAGACCGCTCGCCTCGTGGATTTTTGGCGTATCCAAAATGGACAGGAAAGCGCCTATGCCATGTCTGGGGAACAGATGAGCAAACCCTACACAGGTGTACCGCTCAAACAGGTCGAGATGTTTGAAGAAGAGATGAACCCCGCCAAGAAGATTGACCCCCTCTTTGACGAAGCGGTCGATATCGTCCGCAGACAGGGACGTGCCTCGGTTTCCATGTTGCAGCGCAAATTACGCATCGGTTATACCCGTGCCTCCCGCCTCGTGGACGCGATGGAAGACGAAGGCATTGTCGGCCCTCCAACCGGCGGTACCGGTGTCCGCGATGTGCTGGATTACGGCAAAGCCGCTCCGCCTGCGGAAGGGTAAAACAACAAGGAGTATTAAATGATTCTTGAAGTGGCAATGCTGGATATAAAGCCCGGTCTGGAAACAGAATTTGAAGCAGCCTTTGGAGAAGCACAAAAAAACATCTCTTCAATGGAAGGCTATCTTTCGCATCAACTTCAACGCTGTCTTGAAAACGAAGGTAAATATCTTTTGCTTGTAAATTGGGAAAGTCTGGAAGCCCACACAGAAGGCTTTCGTGGCTCTGAAGAATATCAGGAATGGAAAAAGCTCCTGCACCACTTTTACGATCCCTTTCCGACAGTTGAACATTACATATCCGTTTATTAATATTGGGGTAGAGGCTTAAGAAAGAGACCGAGTGTGTTCCAAACACTCGGTCTCTTTCTTCTGTGTAGCTTAAAAGATTTTTTCGCTGTTACTGCTTGAAAAACTCATCCAGCAACAGGTCAAACTCATAGCCTATGGCAAAGAACCTAACACTTCCTTATCCGTTGGACGGGGTGTCTCGGTCATTGATTTCCTCCTATGAAAGAAAAGACATCCGAAGTTTTCAAAACTTCGGATGTCTCTGTTATCTTATTTTGCCGGTCTCAGTGCGAATTGCGGCGTATCACGCGGATCGGTGAAGAAGCCCTCCGGCATCGGGATCGGCTCGTAAGTCGCACCTGTGCCGAGTGAGCCGTAAAGCACGTAATAAAGCTCGATCTCTGCATCTGAACCAAGACGAATATCCTGAAACGCAAAGGCCATATAACTGCCATCGGGGCTGAGACGCGCATCGCGGTAGCAGCAGATATTGTCAATGGGAATTATCTCTTCAGCCTTATGGCTAACGATATTATAGCGGTACAGGTAGCCAAAGCCATCGTTGCGCTTGAGTGTATTCATCACAAAAAGATCGTTTCCATTCCAATCGTAGCTGATGATATAAGGGCTGGCGCTGCTGTAGCCGCTCATCGTGAAGCGAGAGCCCGGGAACTCATCAATACGTGGCAGCGGCACGGGGGTGATCTCTGCGATCACCTGCTGCGCCGTTAGACAGCTACTTACATCCACTACACGGATCATGTCTACGCGAGTATTATCGCTCACGCCAAGGAACTTGATCCCGACCTGCGTGCTATCGTCCGACCAGAGCGCATCCTTCACCCCAAGATTGTCGAAGTAACAGCCTGATAGCCCAAATAACTGTCCGCGAGTCGTTGCAGCTTTGATCTTTTCCAAATCAAAAGGCACAATATACATTTCACGGTTCATGCTGATCGCCACATGTTGCCCGTCGGGCGAAACGCTGAAGCCTTCCAGGTATTCGGCGCTGTTGTAGCAACTTAGAATATCCACGATCCCCGCGGGCACGTCAATGCTCCAGGCGCATTTACCCGCAATATAGGTGAGGGTCTCCCCATCTGGTAGCCAATGCAGTTCCGTCTTGACGGTGCCGTCTGTCGTCAATTGGGTCAGGTCGCTGCCGTCCACATTCATCATCCAGACGTTGTTACTGCCGATAAACGCAATCTTGTCTGCGCCGCCCAGCACAGGAGGCCCAACAGGTTCAGGGGTAGATGTTGGAGATGGAAGTGGGCTGGGTTCCACATCCACGATTGGGGATGCTTCGGGCAGAGCAGCTTCTGTAGCAGTAGACTGCGCAATCGCCCCTGCTGTTGGGGTGGCGGTTTGTTCCGATACATCTGCCGGGAAAAGGAACTTGCTGAGGAAGCCCAATCCCCCTAACAGGATGATTGCAACCCCGGCAACGATCCAGCCGGTCTTCTTCTTTTTTGGAGCAGCTTTGGTTGCATCCCTTTTTATTTTTTTCGTAGGTGACGAAAGCCTTGTGCGGCTCGGAGCAGTTTTATCCGGAGCCGCATTTTCATCTTCGGCAACAAAGTTAAGCGCCGCTGCTAATTCGACAGCAGTTTGGAAACGTTCGTCGGGGTCTTTTGCCATTGCCTGATAAATGAAATTACTTGTGGCAACAGGTAGGTCAACTTTGTCTTTCAGGATGTCTGGCGGCGGCTCGGTGATGTGCTTGATTGCCATGCTCATGGGGGTGTCGCCCATGTAAGGACGAGTGCCGGAGAGCATGCGGTAGATAATTGCGCCCAGCGTATAAAGATCGCTGCGCCCGTCAATTTTTAGCCCTTGTGCCTGCTCTGGGCTCATGTAGGCTGGCGTACCGATAATAGCGCTACCGGTTACATTGGTTTGTGCATCGCTGGTTTTAGCAATCCCAAAATCGGAAAGGTAGGGCTGGTTTGCGTGGTCGAAAAGGATATTGCCCGGCTTCAGGTCACGATGGATAATGCCGCGATTGTGGGCTTCGTCCAGCGCCGGAGCGATGATGTTGATGATTCGGGCGGCTTCTTTTAGGGAGAGATCCCCTTTTTCAAGCAAATCGTCGAGTGATCCGCCATCCATATAGCGCATAACAAAATAGGGTAAACCATCTGCTTCTCCAACATCGTAGACAGGCACAATGGCAGGATGCTCTAATGTTGCAACCGTTTTAGCCTCGCGATGAAAACGTACGCTAAATTGCGGATCATGTAAGAACTCGGCAGGCAAGACTTTAATGGCAACATCACGCCCAAAGCGTTCGTCGTACCCGAGATAGACGGTTGCCATCCCTCCGCGCCCGAGTTCAGATTTAATTTCGTAGCGGCCGATTTTTTTAGGTAATTTTGAACTTTTAACGGTTTCGTCCATGATTGTTTCCTGAAATGATTAAATCAATGGTTTACAGGTAGATTTTATCATCTTTCAGAAACTTGGCGTGCAAGTTTAGGGATGCTATAATTCCAGCCGCGCCCTGGTAGCTCAATAGGATAGAGCAATCGCCTCCTAAGCGATAGGTTATGGGTTCAACTCCCATCTAGGGCACTCACCTTACAAAAATGTTAACTTTTTTCTAACATTTAATGCTTGCATTTTTGCTGAGTATGTTGTATTATATTGGCAGCGAACGTCTGGGTGCCCCCCTCACCCAGGCGTTTGCTGCTTAAACTAACAGAATAAAAAAAGCCGCTGAATTTCAGCGGCTTTTTGTGTTTTTAAAAAAACATCCGAAGTTTTCAAAACTTCGGATGTTTGAATGTTTTTATTGAGATTACTCTTCGCTAACTTCGCCTTCGATGATGTCATCATCGTCAGTATTTTCTGCGGGAGCAGCGCCCATGTCGCCGGTTGGAGGAGCTTGCTCATCTTGTTGGTAAAGTTGCTGGCTGATGGCATTGAAAGCATTTTGCAAATCTTCAGTTGCCTTGCGGATCGTACCTGCATCGTCGCCTTCGGCGGCTTTCTTTAACGTTTCGATCTTGCCTTCAATATCCTTGCGGTCATCTTCAGAGACTTTATCTCCCAATTCCTTGAGAGTCTTTTCTGTTTGATAGCCAAGGTTATCAGCGCTGTTTTTCAGGTCAATCATTTCGCGGCGTTTCTTGTCTTCCGCTTCATGTGCTTTCGCCTGTTTGACCATATCGTCAATATCACTCTTGTCAAGATTGGTCGAGGCGGTGATGGTTACTTTTTGCTCTTTGCCGGTGGCTTTATCTTTGGCTGTCACGTTCAAAATGCCATTGGCGTCAATGTCGAAAGTCACTTCAACTTGCGGGATGCCGCGTGCTGCCGGTGGGATGCCATCCAAACGGAAACGACCAAGCGACATATTATCGCTTGCCATCGGACGCTCACCCTGCAGGACATGGATATCCACTGCGGTCTGATTATCTGCCGCCGTAGAGTAAACTTCAGTCTTGCGCACTGGGATGGTGGTGTTGCGTTCGATCATCACGGTCATGACGCTGCCCATCGTTTCCACACCCAAAGAGAGCGGGGTCACATCAAGAAGCAGGATGTCTTTGACATCACCGGCAAGAACACCAGCTTGAATGGCTGCGCCAACAGCCACAACTTCGTCGGGATTGACGCCTTGGTGGGGCTCTTTGCCGCCTGTCAGGCTGCGTACGAGATCATGTACCATCGGCATACGGGTTGAGCCGCCGACGAGGACAACTTCATTCAGACCATCTGCCTTCATTCCGGCATCTTTCAGCGCTGCTTCAAAAGGTACTTTACAACGCTTGATTAAATCTTCGGTCATTTGCTCGAATTTGGCACGGCTCAGCTTCAATTGCAAATGTTTCGGACCCGAAGCGTCGGCGGTCACATAGGGCAAATTGATTTCGGTTTCCATCATCGTGGAAAGCTCAATTTTTGCTTTTTCAGCAGCTTCACGCAAGCGTTGCAGAGCCTGCCGATCTTCGCGTAGGTCGATGCCCTGATCTTTCTTGAACTCATCTGCTGCCCAGTTGACGATCTTTTGATCCCAGTCATCGCCGCCGAGATGTGTATCGCCATTGGTAGATTTTACTTCGATGACGCCCTCACCCACTTCAAGGATGGACACATCAAAGGTGCCACCACCCAAGTCGAAGACCAGGATCGTCTCGTCTTTTTTCTTGTCCAGACCATAGGTCAGGGCAGAGGCAGTCGGCTCATTGATGATACGCATCACCTCGAGACCGGCAATCTTCCCGGCGTCTTTGGTTGCCTGACGCTGGCTATCGTTAAAGTAGGCGGGGACAGTGATCACAGCTTGCGTGACGCTCTCGCCCAAATAGGCTTCAGCATCTGATTTAAGTTTTGCCAGCACCATGGCAGAAATTTCCTGTGGGCTGTATTCGCGATTGGTAACGGGGATGCTGACGCGCACATCATCCGTTGGGCCGGCTATTACTTTGAAAGGCACCATGCCCCGCTCGGCTTCGGTCTCGTCGAATCGCCGCCCGATGAATCGCTTGATCGAGTAGATTGTGTTTTCTGAATTAATAACAGCCTGGCGTTTGGCAGTTTGCCCGACCAAACGCTCCCCGTTTTTATTGAAAGCAACCACTGAAGGAACTAAACGGCCTCCTTCAGCAGAAGAGATGACGGTGGGTTGTCCGCCTTCCATTACAGCAACAACGCTGTTGGTCGTTCCAAGGTCAATGCCAATGATTTTTCCCATGTCTTACTCCTGTAAAGAGATTTTCAATTGATAACTAATACTTACTGCTTTAGGATAATCGAAAGGTGCAAGATTCTTGTTAACATGGTGTAGAAAAAGTGTAGATAGAGGGGTTTTCCTGGCAAATAAATAAAAAAAACATTAGCGAAAGCTAATGTTTTTTTGTGGAGATGGCGGGAATTGAACCCGCGTCCGAAAGACTCGACCACCAAATATCTACGAGCGTAGCCGATTGATGATCGTCACCGGATGCTTCTCAATCGGCAGGAAAGACATCCAGTCAGCCACTTGGACCCGAAAGCCCTCTTTCACGCATGTAGTGGCATAGTGCGCGGCACTCCGTCTTTGTGTCGCCCGACCCTATGACCCGACGAAGTTCGGTACAGGCGGACGCGGTCTAACTGTGAGACCGACCACTATTTACTCGCTTAAGCAGCGAGGGGCATAGCAGCGTAATTTGTGCGATTGGCACTTGTTTTTTTGCACTGAGTTAACGAGATCGGTGCCGCTCGGCTCGCAATTCGGGACCAGCCTCCTCCGTCGAAGCCTGTCATCCCCATGCATTTTCATTATAGCATGAAGTGCTTTTTAGGCATAACACCATAGGCTACGAACAACAGCGTAAAACATGTGTAGAGCGAATATTAATATTGACATGTTCGTTCCATGCTTCCATACCGCCACGCACGCTAAAAACAGCAGAAAACCCTTCGTCTTCTCCTAAAATATCGGCAGCAACTTTGCTTTTAAGACCATGGTCACAGATCAAAATCATTTCTTCGTCTTTTTCGTATTTCTCATTAACCAATATTTCGTGCATAAAATCGTCAAAGGGAAGCGAAATAGCATTCGCTATATGCCCCTTTTCATAAACGTTTTTTTCTCGTAAATCAACCAGCAGTGGATGATTGTTTTGCTGCGCAAGAATTTCTTGTAAGGCTGCTGGTTCAATATCACGAAACTCGACACCGCTCCGCACCCGCCGTACAAAATCAATCGGGGAGACCGCTTTTATACTGCGGAATTTATTCGCGATCACAATCGCCAGTATTAAAAATACAGTAAGCCCTGCTATTAGTAATATATTCATTTTTTTCCTTTATTTTGAAAACGTACCCTTGGAGATATACAAATGAACTACCCCGCCGCAGAGCGGACGGGGGAGTTCATTGCCCAGCGCGCTAAGGTATGATCCCAACGGTTAGCTAACGTAATCCTGCTTGTGGTTTCTTTCTAGCCACATGACATTTTTGTTTTTGAAGGTGGTTGAGTAGCTCGACACGAAGCGGAGAGCGTATCGAAACCACAAACTTCGCTTATTTTTATCGCTTGTTGGTTTCGATACGGCGAAAAGCATCGCCTGCTCAACCAACGAACGTCCTTATCAAGAAAAGTGTCATGTCGCTAGCTTTCTTTCAAACTTTGAGATATTGCAGAGGTCATGATGTTCTATTAATTGAGCGGTTTACGAGCGGTTATCTTTGCGCTAAAAACAGCCTTGTAAACGGCCTCTTTCGACATATCGCCCAATTGGATATCGTCTCCGAGTTGGCGGACAGCTTCGTCGACCTGTTCCCGATCTAAATAAACGGGAACAAGTTCCACATCCACGAAGCCGCTCTCCTGTATGCCTGCTATGTACTCATCAACATCCAGCGCTCCTGAAACACATCCCGCCCACGCGCTCAAACTGGATTTAAGTCCAGTTGGGAGCGGACCATCTGTCACGATGTCGCTAACTGCCAACTTTCCGCCTGGTCGCAAAGCCCGGAATGCTTCGCGAAACACCTGCGGTTTATCGGTGCTGAGATTAATGACACAGTTCGAGATGATGACGTCAACACTCGCATCGGGAACAGGAAGGTACTCAATCTCGCCCAAACGAAATTCGACATTATCCGCGCCAATTTTTGCTTTGTTGGCGCGTGCTTTCTCAAGCATCGCAGGCGTCATATCCACGCCGATAACGTGGCCTTCTGGCCCAACACGTTGACCAGCGAGGAAGCAATCGATGCCGCCGCCAGAGCCAAGATCGAGAACTACCTGTCCAGGTTTCAGCGCAGCTAAGGTGATCGGATCGCCGCATCCCAGCGAAAGCCCGGTCACCTCTTCGGGCAAGGAGGCTGTATCAGATGACTTATAAAGTTTTTCCACAGTCGCAAGTTGATCGAGATCGGCATCTCCACAGCAGGATGCTGTTGTTTGGCAGCCGCAGTTTGCCGGGGTACCGACTTCGAAGGTTTCGGCGATTTTGCTATAGCGATCACGCACCGCCGTGCGGACATTTAGTTCTACTTTTTCTGTGTTCATATTATTTTCTCCTTATATATAGATGTTTGTCGATATGTTTTTGTAAAAAAAGTCCCTTTTTACTTGTCGATCACCAAATTAAGCTCGGGAGCAAAATCCCCTGCAACTTGACAGCAGGCATCTGCAATCCTCTTTTGATTGAGTGAATAAAAGATTTGCTTGCCCTCACGTCTTGAATCGACTAAACGCGCCTCGCGCAAAATGCTAAGATGATGTGAAACGGTGGGCTGCGATACGCGCAACGCACTTACTATCTCACCAACACTGAGCCACTTGCAACAACAAAGGCTCATAATCTGTTGACGAGTCTCATCAGCAAGGGCCTTCGCAAAGGCAACAGAAGTAATATTTTTTATCATCATATAGACAACCTTCGATTGGTTCCACTAAATACTAATTGAAGATTATCTATATGTCAAGACCGTTTAGTAAATCAGGACAGACAAGATACTGGCGGCTCGATATCCTTAAAATCCGCTTACGTCGTTCAAGGGTTACCTTTAAGCCATATCCTCCTTTCCGAGAAAAAACAAAATAATTCGGACAACCGAGGTACAATAAAACCCGCATTTTTAACTTATCATAGGAATAAAATCTTGTTCGAAATCATCTTTCTCGGCACTTCTGCATCTGCCCCCTCAATACGACGTGGACTTTCATCACAGATCATCAAACATGACGAGTATCGTTTCCTCGTCGACTGTGGCGAAGGTACCCAGCGTCAGATCTTGCAATCGGGCGTTGGCTTTAAACGGCTTAATCATATTTTCCTTACGCATGGGCACCTCGATCATATTCTCGGCCTCGGCGGCTTACTTTCCACGCTTATGCGTTGGGAAGCCCTCGAGGAGCTTGATATTTACGGGGGAGCTAGCACCTTGGAGCGTGTCCACAAATTGCTCTATGGTGTTGTTCTGCGCGGTAAGAAACCGGCCACCAAACTAACTTTGCATGAAATCAAACCCGGCATTGTTTTTGAAGCCAAGAATTTCAGCATTTCTGCTTTCTCTGTTAGCCACCGTGGGCCGGATTGCCTCGGCTACCGCTTTGAAGAGAAATCACACCGCCCATTCTTGGCAAAAAAAGCGGATGAGTTGGGCGTCCCCTTCGGGCCGGAGCGTCGTGACTTGGTCAACGGCGAGAGCGTCACCCTTGCCGATGGACGTCGGATCACGCCGGACGAGGTGCTGGGTTCCCTTATGAAGGGCAGCAGTTTGGCGATAACCGGGGATACCGGCAGAACCGATAATTTACTGGATTCCGTTAATGGAGTCGATACCCTCGTTATCGAATCGACTTATATCAACGAAGATGCCGAAATGGCGCGTAAGTTTGGTCACCTTACGGCGCGGCAGGCTGCCGAATTGGCGCAGCAAGCCGGGGTCAAGCGTTTGGTCCTGACTCACTTATCCCGCCGCTACCGTGAACGAGATGTCCTAAACGAAGCACGCGCGATCTTCCCTGAGAGTTATGTCGCCCGTGATTTCGATGTCTATCAGGTGAAAAGAGAAGAATCATGACTGAGACAAAAAAGAAAAAAATCAATTACACCATAGGGGTGCTCACATCAGGAGGCGATGCGCCCGGCATGAACGCCTGCGTACGTGCCGTCGCCCGCACAGCGATGGAAGCAGGCGCATGCGTGGTGGGGGTGCAAAATGGTTATGAAGGGCTGATCCATGGGGAGTTCGTGCATTGGCGCAACCCACGTGATGTAGGCGGTATTTTGCGCTTGGGCGGTACCATACTCGGCACGCAACGCAGCGACCGATTCCGCGAAAGGAACGGACAGCGTGAAGCCATTCGGAGCATGAATGAAGAAGGTATTGATGGCTTGGTGATTATCGGCGGCGATGGCACGTTGAACGGCGGACATGTGCTCGCCCAGCAGGGCATCCAGATCATTGGCGTGCCTGCCAGCATCGACAATGATATTTGGGGCACCGATATGGCTATTGGTGTCGATACTGCGCTGAACACGATTATGGATGCGGTCGACAAATTGCGCGATACAGCTTCCTCGCATACGCGCGCTTTTCTTGTTGAAACAATGGGCCGCGACAGCGGCTACCTTGCTATTCAGGCGGGTATTGCTGCCGGAGCTGAGCTTGTACTCTGTCCGGAGTTCCCAACCACGGTTAAGCATGTCGCTAAAGTCATTGAAGATGCATATCGACGTGGCAAGCACGATGCGATCATCATCGTCGCTGAAGGCGCAAGCCTCCGTACTACAGAACTGGCACATCAACTCGACGAACTGGATATCGGTTTCAAAACCCGCGTGACGATCTTGGGCCATATCCAGCGCGGCGGTTCGCCGACCGCATTCGACCGCCTTCTGGCGGCGCGACTTGGCATCCGTGCGGTCGAAGTCTTGCTCGAAGGGCAAACCGATTATATGGTCGGTTTGCGTGGACGTGACATCACCATGGCCCCCCTCGAGGATGTCATCAAAAATACGCGCCCCGTCAATATGGAACAATATGAAATGGTGCGCAAACTGGCGCAGTAAAACGTATTACGTAAAAAAACATTTGCGCCAAGACTTACGCAATATACAACACATAATAAAAAAGGTTTTTCAATGAACAAACTCAACTCGATCTGTGTTTTCTGTGGCTCATCCGATGACGTTCACTCCGACTATCTGCTTGCGGCGCGTCAAATGGGCGCGGTGTTGGCAAAGCGCAATATCCGTTTAATTTATGGCGGCGGAAAAACGGGCTTAATGGGCGCGGTCGCAGACGGTGTCATCGAAAACGGCGGTGAAGCAGTCGGTGTAATCGTCACCAGTATGAACACTCCCGAACTCGCCCAAAACAACCTCGCCCGCATGGAAGTCGAACCAACCATGCATGCCCGCAAAGCCCGCATGCACGCCCTCTCCGATGGCTTTATCGCCCTCCCCGGCGGCTACGGCACCTTTGACGAACTCTTCGAAACCCTCACCTGGAAGCAGATCGGCGAGCACAGCAAACCAATCGGCTTGCTGGACGTGCGCGGCTACTTTCAGCCTATGCTCGGCATGATCGAACACGCTGAAAAAGAAGGCTTCATTTTCAGCGAACATCGCGAAGGCTTGCTCTGTGACGCCGATCCCGCTGCCCTGCTCGAGGCAATGGGCAATCACAACCATTCCGGCGAAGCCGTAAAACGCTGGATGCGACAGGATTAAATCTGCGAGAAGGACGATAGTCCGACGAAGCAGTCTGCTCTCCCTAGAGATTATTTCGCTACACTTGCAAAATGAAAGAGAGAAAAAGAATATGACCATTCGGATCACACTCGCAGGGGCGACTGGTTGGGCAGGGTCTGCTCTTGCAGAGGGAATCGAAAACGCCCCCGACCTTGAACTTGTCTCCGCTATTTCACGCAGCCGTGCCGGTGAGATGCTTGGTTCCGCCAAAATCTACGCCACAGCCGCCGAAGCCCTCGCTGTCGAACCGGATGTTTTCGTCGAATACACTAAACCGGATGTCGCTAAGTCAAATATTCTTGCCGCCCTGCGCGTGGGTACAAACGTCGTTGTCGGGACATCCGGCTTAAGCGATGCAGACTACGCCGAGATCGCCATTGCCGCTGAGAAAGCGGAACGCGCTGTCCTTGCTGTTGGCAATTTCGCCATTACCGCCGTCCTCGCCCAGAAATTCGCCGAGATCGCCGCTCGCTACATCTCGCATTGGGAACTGATCGATTATGCCAGCACAGGGAAAAAGGATGCCCCCAGCGGCACCGTCCGTGAGTTGGCGAATCGTCTTGCCAAAATCGGCGAAGCAAAACTTGACGTGCCCCTCGACGAAGTCCAGGGTGTCCAGGAAACACGTGGGGCACGCATGAATGGCACGCAAGTCCACGCCGTGCGCTTGCCCGGCTACATCATCTCCTTCGATGCCATTTTTGGCATGCCCGATCAAAAGCTGATTATCCGCCACGAAGCTGGCAACAGCGCCGAACCCTACGTCGCTGGAGCGTTGCTCGCCATCCGCAATGTGAGCGACTTAAAAGGCCTCCATCGTGGGCTGGATAGTGTGATGCAGTTTTAGTTGGCAAATAAGAAGTATAAATAAAGAGCGGACTTTCTGAGAAGAGAGTCCGCTTTTTGATTCTTTTGTCTAATGGACAAGTCATTTAGATATTGTACAAAGTCATGTCTTTGCACGTGAAGCAATCTCCGTCCCTCTTTGCGATCGTGATCTATTGAAACTGTAAGAGGCCCTCCCTTATAACTTTTGGGAGAGCCTCTATACTCAATTTTAGATCAAAATGTTCGCTTTATTTTTCTGCTGCTCTTTCTTCTTTTATCCAGTTTTCTAATTGTTATTCCATTGGCCGCCTTGGCCATGACCGCCGCGACCGCCACCATGTCCATTACCGCTGGAGGCGCTCATGATGGTATCGTACATCTCTTGGGGCAGATATTGCGGGACGTAGGTCTGGCCGGTTTGCATCTCCCATTGTGAGACGTAGGCGCGCAGGTGATTTTCGGAACCGGCTTTGAGATTTGTATAGACCCAATCAAGATTGGCTTCTTCAGTGCTGTCCATATATTCGATCAGATCGAGAATGTCGATCTCTTCGATGGCGATACCGACTTCGATGGCATCCACGAGGGATGTGTTGCCTTTTGCGATCAGGTCGTTATAGAGGGCTTGCAGGTCTGCGTTGACGAAGACTCCGATACTGTCATCCACTACGGGATCGGGCAGCGCGTACATGTCGAGCAGTGTTTTGACGGACTCAGTATGAGTCTGCTCACTGGCAGCGATATTGCTGAAAGGGCGTAATCCCCAGACATCGTAAAGCGTCACGTAGACATCGTGGGCGAGTTTTTCTTCTTCACGCATGAAGGCCAAGCCATCCGCTTCGGCTGTGCTGATCTCGCCAATTGCATAGGTGGGTACTTGTGCGCCCATCCCGCCACTGTGACCATAGCCGCCGCCATTGCCGGCTTGCGCTTGTCCCGCTGCATTGTATTCTTCATTCGTCATCATGCCGTTGCCATTGCCATTGTTTGGGGACGTATTGGCGGTAGATGTTTGCGGTGTTGTGTCGTTTGGGATAGCGGAGACAACTGATGTCACAGGTTCGCAGGCGCTCATTAAAATCGCTCCAGCCGCGATTAAGCTTATTGTCAAAATTCTTTTGGTTTTCATTTTTATATCTCCTGTTTTTCAAAGCTTTGGGAAATACCCAAGTGCTTACTTACTTTTAGTGTAAAAGTAAGACATAAAGTAGAGATATGTGGATCGTAAAGATTTCTTAAAGGCCGGTTTATTCGCCCAACTCAACCAATACCAATTCAGGCGGGGACAGGAAACGCACACGCGGAAGGTTCAACCCCTCCATGCCGATGCCGCGACTGACATAGAGCGTGGTCGCTGCGCGTGAATATCTGCCCATCTCGAACTCTTTTCCGTAAAAAGATGCCGTCACAATTGCCCCATAAAAAGGTGCGCGGACCTGCCCTCCGTGCGTATGCCCGGCGAGGTATAAATCCACGCCTGTTTCAGCGGCAGTGTAGATGATGTCCGGGGAGTGGTAGAGCAGCAAGGTGTATGCCTCTTCGGGGAGCGTATTCATCAATGCTGTAAGGGTTTCGCGGTCTTGTAGCACGTTTCTGCTCATGGTCACGCCGATGAGATAAAGATCGTCATTCGGCAATGGAACAGTCATAATCTCGTTGTCCAGAATCTGAATATCCAATCCGTCGAAAATGGCATTCATTGCTTCGGCGATATCAACCGAGGTTGAGCCGGAGACTGCGTAGACGCCGTAAGGAGCAGAAAGCTGCGCGAGTACAGCGCGCGTATCGGCGTGGGTTTTGGCATCCAGGCGGTAGTCGATATTTACATAGTCGCCGGTTAGGACGATGATGTCTGGCGCGAGAGCGTTGATCTCGGTAAGCATCTGCTCCTCGCGGCGGGTGATGCGCTCAACGTGCAGATCGGAGATTTGCAGAATACGCAAGGGACGTTCATCCAGAAATTGGGGCGCGGATTCTTGTAGGATGGTTGTGCCTAATTGGAAGGGTTCAACATATAGCCCGTAGCTCTCGACGAGCAAGATGCCGATCTGCAGGAAAATGCCCACAAACGAGAGCAAGTTTTTTGCACGGGCGTTTCGGTTCGCCCGCCAAAGCAGAAAGAGAATCAGGAGCAGAACGAAAATCCGCACGATGTGGATTAAGAGGAGGGAGAGGTCTAGCGATCCGTAGGACAGTCCCAGACGAGGCAGGCTGGCTAAGAGCGCCCAATCCAGCAGGGCGCAAAATAGCGCCGTCAGCGAGATTTCTTTCCAACTCTGATCAAATTTTAGCCCCAAAATAGTGAGTGCGCCTAAAAAGATGAGGGGAATGAACATAAAAAATAAGGGCGGCTTTGCAGCCGCCCGTTTGTGTTTTAGCTTTGACGCCGCAGGAAGAATTTGGTAATTTCTTCTGAAATTGCGGGGATGAGCGCCAGCCCAACCACCACTGCCCACTCCGTGCCTTTCAGGAAGTGCGTGTTGAAGATCGGTTGCAGGAAGGGCACGTTGACAACCAGGATAACCAAAAGGATTGAGAAGCCGACAGCGTACTGCATATATTTATTCGAGAAGATGCCGATTTTGCGCAGTGAAGCCTTCTCGGAACGGACCGTGTAAGCGCGGAAAAGCTCGGCGAGAGATAGTGTGACGAATGCCATTGTTTCGGCCGTTTGGACGTCGATCCCGCGCCAATCGTGCTGCAGCAAATAGGTGATGGCGTTTGCGCCCTCCGGGACATATGCTCCCGCTTCCAAATGCCAGATCAGCCCCAGGCCGAATGCCGTTAAGACGGCGACCGTTTGGGTAATGGTCTGGATGATGATGCCCAAGCGCATGGGGCCGTGAATGATCGGCTCGTCTTTGGGACGCGGTTTGCGCTCCATAATGTCCGGGTCGCCTTTTTCCATGGCGAGGGCAAGGGCCGGGGCTCCGTCGGTGACGAGATTGAGCCAGAGAAGCTGGATGGCTGTCAGTGGTGCAGGCAGCCCTGCCAGGGTGGCGAGGAAGATAATCATGATCTCGGCAGCGTTGCTCGAAAGCAGGAAGAAGACGAATTTACGGATATTGCCGTAAATAATACGTCCCTGCTCGACCGCGTGGACGATGCTGGCGTAGTTGTCGTTGGTCAGTACCATGTCGGCGGTTTCTTTGGCGACATCGGTGCCGGTGATGCCCATCGCCACGCCAATATCGGCGCGTTTAATAGCGGGCGCATCGTTGACGCCGTCGCCGGTCATGGCGACCACTTCGCCATTGGCTTGCAAAGCATCCACGATGCGCATCTTATGTTCGGGGGAGACACGCGCGAAGACATCCGTCTCTTCGATCTGGGCAACGAGGTCGTCATCGCTGATCTGGTCGAGGTCTGCGCCGGTCAGAACTTGCTTGCCGGGGCGCATCAGACCAATATCTTCGGCGATGGCTTTTGCGGTATTCGGGAAGTCGCCCGTAATCATGATGGTGCGAATACCGGCTTTCTTGGCGCTCTCCAGTGCAGGACGGACTTCCAAACGAGCAGGATCGATCATACCGATCAGGCCGACAAAGACAAGGTCACGTTCCAATTCTTCGGGGGAGGCGCCCTCGTCGGGTACGTCTCGCTCAAGGCGGTAGGCAACGCCAATCACGCGCAGGGCGTTTTTGGTCATGCTGTCGTTGGCAGCCAAAATACGATTGCGGGCAGCGTCGGTCATTGGCTGGGTGTTGTCGTCCATGCCCTGATATTGGGTGCAAAGTCCCAGCACCATGTCGGGCGCACCCTTGACGGTGATGATGTCCCAATCGCGGTAACGTTCGTCGGTGAAGGGGGAGAGGTCTTCAACGCGCGGAATATCCACGTCGTTGATTGTAATCATGCGTTTGCGCTCCGCGTCGAAGGGAACTTCGCCTTCGCGCGGATAGGCTTTTTCGAGTTCAGTGGCAAGCCCGCCCGCTTTGGCTGCTGCGACGAGCAGGGAGCCCTCGGTCGGGTCGCCGACCACGCGATAGGTGGCTTGTGCTTCGCTTTCACCGGTTTTCTCGATGAAGGCATCGTTATTGAGTACGCCGAGCCAAAGGGCTGTTAGGACGGCGGGATAATTTTTGAAGTCAATCTCGCGCCCGTCGACAGAGAATGCCCCTTCGGGGACGTAGCCTGTGCCACTGATGTCGACGAAGTTGCCGTCCACCCAGAGCTGGGTGACGGTCATCTCGTTTTGTGTCAGGGTTCCGGTTTTATCGGAACAAATTGTGGTGGCAGAACCAAGCGTCTCAACTGAGGACAACTTGCGGATGAGGGCGTGTCGCTGCACCATCTCGCGCATCCCCAAAGCGAGGGAGATGGTCACGACGGCGGGTAATCCCTCCGGCACAGCCGCAATCGCAAGTGAAATGGCGATGATGAAGGAGTCGGTCAACTCTTTGCCGAATAGCTTGAAGTATTCGACGGGGGTTTGAAAGAGCATCCCAAAGTCGGTGTAGTTGATGATGGCGACCACGAAGACAATGGCGACGAGGAAGAGGGAGAGAATACTGAGCGTTTTCCCGAGTTCATCGAGGCGTTTTTGCAGCGGGGTCTCTTCGATCTCGACAGTCGTGAGCATTTCGGCGATCAGCCCAAGTTGAGTGCGCATGCCCGTGTTGGTGACAACACCGCGACCACGCCCGTATGAGATGATCGTTCCCATAAAAGCGGTATTCCTGCGGTCGCCGAGCGGCACGTCTTCTTCGAGCAGGACAGAAGCGTTCTTTTCAACGGGGAGTGATTCGCCCGTGAGGGAGGCTTCCTCGACGCGTAAATTGATGGCTTCGATCAGACGCACATCGGCAGGAACATAATTACCTGCCTCCAGGTAAACAATATCCCCTGGCACGAGTTCGTGCGAGGGGATTGAGATTCTTCTTCCATTACGGAGTACTTGGGCTTCAGGGGCAGCCATCTTTTTGAGCGATGCGAGGGCTTCTTCGGCTTTGCCTTCCTGAACGATGCCAAGCACCGCATTCAGGACAACGATCAGCAGGATAGCGCCCGCTTCCACAAATTCAGCAAATTCGCCTGTGTGGGTGTATTCCTGCCAGCCGATCAGCCCGGAGACCAATGCAGCAACGAGTAACAGGATCACCACAAAGTTATTCAGCTGTGCCCAGAGCATATGCCAAAATCCGGGGCGTGAGCCTTCAGTAAGTTGATTTGGCCCGTAATGTGCGAGGCGCTTGGCGGCTTCGTCAGCAGTAAGACCGTCTGCTTCGACCTTCAAGTCAGACAGCACAGCCTCAGACGAAAGTGCATGCCAGGCGCTTTTTTCTACAGAGGGGGGATTTACCAGGGTTTCTGTCATGGATATTGCCTTTCTTATAGCTTCCTTGTTAGCGCGCGTTAGATTAAAAAGACCAACACGCATAGATTCGCGTGTTGGTCTTGCCTGCGCCTGATAGCGTTGAGCTGCCGAGAGTTAGGCCGAAATTGGCCTTTCTCTGTGTTGACGACAACTCAATCCTGCTGTAGATGTGAGTGCAGGAGGCTACTCCCCAACGCCCAGAGTGTACATGTTTCAAAGAGGCGTGTCAAGCAATGGCGACTCTACACTTTTGTTATTCCTTCAGACACGGCGGAGGCCGCAGCGGCCTTCTAAAAAAAACTAACCGGATTGATAAAAGCGCCGCTTCGTGCCTGTGTCAACTTGTTTCCGTTATATAAAAATTATACATCCTCAGGCGTGATACGTGTTCCTGCAGGGATGGCCGTGTTTTTGGGGATGATAACAATCCCATCACGAACAGTGAAAGAATCACTATCAATATCTGTCCCGCGCGGGAATGGCTTGATGACCACACCCTTCCCAAGGCGAACATTCTTGTCGAGGATCGCGCCTTCAATATCGCAATTCTCGCCTACGCCGACCTTAATTCCGCTGGTCTCCTTGGTGATGTACGAATCCGCACCCATGATGATGCTATCTTTGATTTTTGCCCCGGCTTTTACACGGCTGCGCAAGCCGATCACGGAGTGGGTGATATCTGACTTCTGGATGCGGCAACCATCTGCAAGCAAAACCTGTTTCAGATGACTATCTTCCATGATCGAGCCAGGCAAATAGCGGGCATGCGTATAAATTGGGCTGCTCTTGCTATAAAAGTTGAATGGTGCGTCGGTGAGTGTTAGCTCCAGATTGGTCTCGTAAAAAGAGCGGATCGTTCCAATATCACGCCAGTAGCCTTCAAAACTAAAGCCAAAGACATTATGCGACTCAATCGCAAAAGGGATCACTTCGTGACCGAAGTCGTCATACTCAGGATATCCCTTAAGCAGGTCGATCAGAACTTGTGTTTTGAAGAGGTAAATGCCCATTGAACCGAGGAAGGGCTTTTCGGGGTCATCACGGCTGATGAATTTATCTTGGGTCTCTTTATCTTTTGGCTTTTCTGCGAAGTCTGTAATCAGTTCGTCTTCACCTTGCTTCAGCAAACCAAAACGATGGGCTTCATCTTTGAAAACCGGCTGAACGGCGACGGTTGCATCGGCATCATGCTCGAAATGGTATTCTGCCATTTCACGGTAGTCCATACGGTAGAGATGATCGCCCGCCAGAATGAGTACGTGCTCCGCTCCCGAGACTTGAATTTCGCCCAACTGCTTGCGGACGGCATCTGCGGTGCCCTGATACCAGGATGAGCTTTCGGGTGTTTGTTCCGCTGCCAAAATTTGCACCCAGCCTGTATGGAAGGTGTCGAAATTATAAGTGCTGGTAATGTGGCGATGTAAGGATACTGAATTGAATTGTGTCAGGATAGCGACGCGATAGATGCCAGAGTTGATACAATTGCTGAGTGTGGTATCGATGAGACGATATTTCCCTGCAATCGGGACAGCCGGCTTGGCACGGAGTTTGGTAAGAGGAAATAGCCGTGAGCCTTGTCCTCCTCCCATAATAACAGCAAGAATATCGTTATTGGTAGGCATATTATCTCCTTGTGAGCAAAGCGTGAGCGATAGGGAAATCATATCATATCGCCGCCCTTTTCTTTTGATGTTAAGCAAAAGATAACTTCAAAAGGTTAGGTTTGGCAGGTAGAATAAGTACAATCTTTTCGCACTCTTAACGAGGAGCACTATGCCCACAGAAAAAGAAGTCTATGATGCTCATGCTGATCAATACGAACGCCTGATTCAACGTGAAGATTACCAAGGGAATATTTTGAAGGAGATCGAGAATCTCATCTCTCTGAATGGTTTGGATGTTGCCGATCTTGGCGCGGGGACGGGACGCCTGACGCGCCTGCTTGCGCCCAAAGTGCGCACGATCAAGGCATTTGATACTTCAGCACACATGTTGGCAGAGGCGGCACGCTCGCTCGAAGCGATAGGAATGACGAATTGGGAAACGGGTGTAGCGGATCATCGTCAGATTCCGCTTGCAGATGATCGTGTTGATTTGGTGGTCTCCGGCTGGAGTTTTTGTTACCTTGCAGTTTGGGGAGGCGATGATTGGAAGCAGGCGCTCGAAGATGGATTGGCAGAGATGCGCCGCATCCTGAAGCCGAATGGGATGGTAATTCTCTTCGAGACACAGGGCACAGGCGTGATAGAGCCGACGCCCCCCGCGCATCTTGCCAGATATTTTGCCTTTTTGGCGGAAGCAGGTTTCGGGTCAGGCGCGTTGCGGACCGATTATCGTTTTGAATCGCTGGACGAAGCCAAAGAACTATCCACATTCTTTTTTGGAGAGGAGATGGGGATGAACGTCCTCCAAAACCAGTGGCAGATTTTGCCCGAGTGGACGGGTGTTTTCTGGCAAAGAGTGTAATAATATTAGAATAGGTTTTTCCTACTTATGCGCTAAGGAGTTTGCAGATGACACAATTCTTGAAGCACCAGTTATATGATATTTTGAATCGCCCTGGTCCCTTATGGCTGGTGGAAGCGAATTTCAACGGCGCGAATCTGGCGGAGGTGAGCTTGAAGGGGGCGAACTTAACTGAAGCCAAGATGAATGGTGTAAACCTGGAAGAAGCAAATTTGGAAGGCGCTGATTTAAAGCGAGCGACATTACGAGAAGCTAAATTGAAGAAAGCGCATTTGGCTGGGGCAAGCTTTGCGTGGGCTATGCTTGAAAAAGTTGATTTTTTCTGTGCAGATGCGCTGGGCTGCGATTTCCAGGAAGCGCAAATGAAAGAGACCTTCTTTCAGGAAGCGAATTTGAAGGAGGCTAATATGCACAAGGCGAATTGCGAAAAAAGCATATTTGAGAAGGCCAATTTTGAAGAAGCCGATTGTAGCGATGCGATCATGGAAGGGGCTGTATTCAAAAACGCAAAACTTCAAAAAGTGGAACTGGTAAAAGCGAATTTGCGCGCTGCTGATTTCCGGAGCGCTTCTCTGGTTGGCGCAAATTGCGAAGATGCGGATTTCCGTGACGCGGACTTACGCGAGGCAGATCTCAGTCACGCCAATTTGCGAAACGTGAATTTTCAGGGTGCGGTTTTGCAGAATGCCGACCTTGAAGGGGCGGATCTGACAGGAGCCGACTTGCGTAATGCGGTCATGTTTGATGCTAAACTCAAAGGGGCGACCATGCCGGATGGCAGTATTCGCGAGTAGTTTTTTCTGATTTTTATCTGCACTGGTAGTGACAGAATAAATTTTACAGACTGTTATAATGAAGATATGGACACGCTATATTACTTTATGAGCTTTCCACAAACCTAAGCAAGCTAAACCTGATAGGTTCCTATAACCTTATCAGGTTTTTTTATTCTTTTTCAAAAGGAGTGTTAATGGAAACACCTTGGGAATATCGTTATGCCTACCGCATGAAGGGCATGAAAAGTTCAGTGATTCGTGAATTGCTTAAACTGACCCAAAAACCCGAGATGATCTCGTTTGCGGGCGGCTTGCCTGCCCCGGAGGTTTTCCCGGTTAAAGAGTTTCAAGAGGCCGCCAGCCGTGCCCTTTCGCAAAGCCCCGAAAAGGCTTTGCAGTATGGCACCACCGAAGGCTATGCCCCGCTGCGCGAGTTGATCGCAGAGCGTTCAGCGCGGTATGGTTTGAAGATTAGCGCTGACAATATTTCCATCACATCCGGTTCGCAGCAGGCGCTTGATTTATTGGGCAGAATTTTCATCAACCGCGGTGACCGTATCATCGTTGAGAATCCGACCTATTTGGGCGCGATCCAAGCCTGGAACGCTTACGGCGCGGATTATCTACCTGTGCCGATGGATGAGCACGGCATGATTACCTCCGAATTGGAAAAAGCCCTGCGACGCGGTGCAAAGTTCATCTACGTGCTGCCAAATTTCCAAAACCCCAGCGGCGTGACCTTGAGTTTGGAACGCCGTAAAGAATTGGTGGAATTGGCGGACCGCTACGGTGTGCCGATTGTTGAAGACGACCCTTACGGGCAGATCCGCTTTGAAGGGGAACATTTACCGCCTGTTTCGGTCGTGGATAGTGGGTATCGAGGCCAGAATAACAGCTTCTACAATGGAAACGTGATCTACCTGAGCACCTTTTCGAAGCTGCTTGCTCCCGGGCTGCGGATTGCCTGGGTAATTGGTGCCGAGGCCGTCATCCGCAAATTGGTGCAAGCCAAACAAGGCGCAGATTTGCATACATCCAGCTTTAATCAGATCGCAGTCTACGAAGTTAGCCGGGATAATTTCATCGACAAGCATGTCGAAGTCATCCGCGCGACCTACAAGGAACGCCGTGATGCCATGCTCGAAGCAATGGACGAGCTTTTCCCGGCTGAGGTGACATGGACACGTCCCGAGGGCGGCATGTTCCTTTTCGTTACCTTGCCCAAAGGCATGGATGCGACCGAGATCTTCAAGACCGCTGTCGAACGAAATGTTGCCTATGTTCCTGGAGCAGCCTTTCACGCGGCAGGCGGTGGCGAGAATACGCTGCGGATGAACTTCTCGTACTCCACACCAGATACCATCCGCGAAGGAATTGCGCGTTTGGGTGAGTTGTTGAAGGAAGAGATTTACAAGAAGTAAGCTTTCCCCTGTAAGAATCGAGCAGGGGCGGGTTTCAAACCCGCCCCTGCTTTTTTTAAATGTTTATCCCTCTGCCCTGTTGGGAATCTCCCCAAAATTGACAAATCATGTAGACATTAGCAAAGTGACGGTCACCTACGAAGACGACATGAGAGCTACCGTAACAATCTTTCTTTGAAGGTTTAATCTACATACGAAACATATTCCGCGCGAGCCAGGCCTTGTTCAAAGGCTTTTTCGGCGACGGCGCGAGCGACGGCTTGATGGACTTTCTTGTTGAGCGGATGTGGAACGAGGTAGCCTTCCTGTGTTAATTCTGCGAGGGTGGTGGCGGCGGCGAGCAACATCTCGTCGCTGATGGCACGCGCGTTCGCGTCGACCGCACCACGGAAGATGCCGGGGAAACCGAGTACGTTGTTGACCGATTTTCCATCAGCGGCGAAGGCGGCACCCATCTCAAGGGCAACATCCGGTTCGATCTCCGCATTGGGGTTGGAGAGGGCAAGGATGATCTGTCCTTTACGTATCATCTCCGGCTTGATGAGACCTTGTACACCCGTTGTGGCAACGACGATATCTGCGGTAGCCATGATCTCTTCCAGAGTGGATGGTATCCCGCCTGCTTCGGCGAGGCGGTTAAGGGCATCCTGACTGAGATCGGCACCCATGACAGGGTTCCCGGTTAACTTCATGAGCATTTTAACGGTAGCTAATCCGGCGGCACCCAACCCTATTTGTCCGATAGCAGCTTTCCCCAAGTCCGATCCGGTGCGGCGGGTGGCGACCAGCAGCGCAGCGGTGGTGACGACGGCTGTCCCGTGCTGGTCGTCGTGCATGACAGGGATATCCAGCCGCTCTTGTAATCGTCTTTCGATTTCAAAACAGCGTGGAGCCGAGATGTCTTCGAGCTGGATGGCGGCGAAGGTCGGCGCGATGTTGGCGATGGTTTCGATGATCTCGTCGGTGTCTTTGGTCTCGAGCAGGATCGGGATGCCCGAAAGCCCGACAAGCGATTCCATCAGCATGGCTTTGCCTTCCATGACGGGCATACCTGCGAGTGCGCCGATGTCGCCGAGTCCGAGCACCGCGCTACCATCGGTGACGATGGCGATCAGGTGGCTGGTAATGGTGTATTTGCGCGCTAAGGCAGGGTCTTTGGCGATCTTCAGGCAGACATCAGCCACACCCGGGGTGTAGACGCGGCGTAACTTGGCGAGCGAGTCGATGTCGTAGCGGCTGCGGATGGCGATCTTGCCTTTTTGGTGCATCTCAAGCACTTCGTCGCGGATTTCGTCGATCTGGGTGCCTGGGTTAGCGCGGATGGCTGCAATGAGTTCATCCATGTGGGCTTCATTTTCGGCGTAGACGGTGATGTCACGCACGACGGTGTGCATTGAGTCACTGAGTAGTTTGATCTCGCCGACACTCCCCTTAGTGCCGGATATGGCCGTTAGCAGGTTTGCTAATGTGCCAACTATTTGTTTGTTTCGCACACGGACGGTGCGCATGGTTCTCTGTTCCCAAGACATAATTTCTCCTTTGGTGTCACCTTTTTGGTCTAAACAACACTATATAAAACAAAAAAAGGTCCAAAAGGATTCTACTCCTTTTGGACCTTTCTTTTTTGTGAACGTTCTATAAAATCTCGACGAGCTGCTCGAAAGAAGTGATGCGTGTGCAGTCAGCGTCGGGGAAGAGGCCGCGCGGGTCGTAGAGTACGGGTTCCATCCCGGCTGCACGTGCGCCAACTACATCGGCGTAGTAATTGTCACCGACATAGATGCTTTCAGCAGGGGCAACATCGAAGTGTTGAAGTAGCGGCTGAAAAGCTTCGGGATTCGGCTTCCATGAGCCGACTTCGCCTGCGGCCATGATGAGTTCGAAATAGCCATCCAGTTCTAGCTCGCGCATTTGATCCATGAAAGTGTCACGGCGATTGGATAGGACGCCTAACTTAAATCCCGCTGAACGCAAGGCAGGCAAAATTTCATGGAGTTCGGGTGGTACCCAATCTTTGCTCTGATATTCATCTTTGAGATAGGCGTTTATTGGTGGAGCAAACTCTTCGATCTCGGCAGGGCTGGCACCCAATTTCTCCAAACGGCGTTTGGCATAATTTGCCCAAAAGGTATCGGGGGCCTTATAAGTCTCGCTGTCTGCGCGCAATTCAAGTGAGCTTGCCCAGTAGTAGTGTTCCCAGCGTCCGGATGCGAGTCGTTTTTCTTCGCTGAAATTCAAGCCAAGTTCGCGCGCTTTCTCTGCGAAGACGTCTGAAGGCAGCGGTACAGTGTGCCGTAGTGTGCCGTCCAGGTCGAAGAAGACGGCTTTGTATCCATTGTTGAGTTGCATTTAGCCTCCGATTTCGCTCATCACGCGGTTGAGTGCATATGCACCTTCAGCAAGCCCGTGTCCCCAGGGTTTATCCCAGACGGTCTCTAAAATCAGTTCGCGTAGTTCTTCGAGTGTGGCGCCCGCGCGGAGCGGAGTGAGTAGGTCAAGTTCTTTTTCGCGCAACAGACACATGCGCAGGACACCGTCGGCAGTCAGGCGTGCGCGTGTACAGGATGCACAGAAAGGTTGGGTGACGGATGAAATGAAGCCGACATCGCCGATGCCGCCGCGTAAACGAAAGAGACGCGCTTCTCCATCCAGTTTGCCCCCGTTGATAATTTCCATCGGTCCCATTTCGGATTCGATTTCTTCCTGCATTTGTTTGGCAGTCACCATTTGGGTGAGTTGAAACTCGGTTGCGCCTGCGAATGGCATCATTTCGATGAAGCGCATCTGCCAGGCGTGCTCGAGAGTCAACGCTGCGAGGGGCACGACATCTTCCTCGTTGTAGCCGGTGGCGATGACGGCGTTGAGTTTGATGGGCGTTAATCCGGCTTTTTCTGCGGCGAGAATGCCTTCCCAGACATCTTCGACTTTGCCCCAGCGCGTGAGACGTTTAAATTTGTCGGTTTCGAGAGTGTCGATGCTGATGTTGACGCGTTGTAAACCAGCATCCTTGAGGGGTTGTGCTAGCTTCGAGAGCAGTAATCCGTTTGTCGTCATGGAGACGGAGCGAATCCCCTCGGTGTTGGCAATCCCGTTCACGATCTGAACCACGTTTTTTCGCAGGGTCGGTTCGCCGCCAGTCAGGCGGATCTTGTCAAATCCCAGCGATGCGAATAAACGAGTCAGGGTCAGGATTTCATCATCCTGCATAAGCTCGGGGTTGGGACGAAAGGTCATGTCTTCGGGCATGCAGTAGATACAGCGCAGGTTACAGTGGTCAGTGAGACTGATGCGCAGATAATGTATATTTCTTCCAAAACGATCGATAGCCATAGTTCCTCTTTGCTTTAAGGTCTGATGATTATACCTATTCTTTATGAGCATTGGCTGAATAGATGTATACTTTGGCGCAAGATATGGATATTGATGGAGAAGCGATGAAAGAAAATAAAACGACTCTAATTGTGCTTGGTTGCCTGGGTGTATTGTGCGTGTGTTTGGGCGCTGTCTTTGCGGTTGGTACAGGATTTTATCTGTATGACAAAGCCTCTTTGGGGGATAGCGCGCCCGCACAGGCGACGATTGTCCCGGAGAATATTCCCCCCCATTTGCCGGCCATGACCCCAACTGGGTCGGCGCAACCTAACGTGGTGCCCGAAGAAAAAGTTAATCCCACTATCAACAATCTTGCGAGCGTTTCGGTGCTCCCCTTCAGCTACTCGGACGATGCCGATGAGGAGGATGAAGGCGTGGCGATTGATCTGGTCTTTTATGATGCCTACGATGAAGTGATTACTTTTGAAGGTACACCTCTTAAGATCACGATGGAGTTTTACGCTTTTACCGATATTTTGAACTCGTCGGATATTTCGGTGGGCGATTTGGTTTATACGGAGACAGTCACGCGTGATCACTCTTCCACGCTCGAGGAGATGTTCGATAACTATATTCGCATCCCGTATAGCGAGATGAAAGTTGACCCGAATCAATATATCCGCTTTGGAGCAGTGCGCGTGATCGTCGAAGCGCCCAATGGCAGCTTTGAAGACATTAGCACCTTGGTCTCGCTCTACCCCGAGCAGGAGTAGGTCACTTCTTTTATCGACTGTTTTTGAAAAAAGAGCGATATTCGAAGAAATGGAGTGAAAACATGACATCACCCCGCACAAAGGTAATCCTTTTAGGGACAGGCAATCCAAATCCTGACCCAAAACACTCAGGCCCGGCGGTGATGATCCTTGTGGACGAGCAGCCCTATCTTGTTGACTTTGGTGCAGGTGTTGTCCGTCAGGCGGCTGCGCTTACGTCACGATATGGGGGAAAATTGGAAGAGCTTGAAATCAAGAATCTGATAATTGCTTTTCTAACCCATATGCACTCAGACCACACAGTTGGCTATCCAGATTTGATCTTAACGCCCTGGGTCATGGGAAGAAATAAACCCTTGGAAATCTATGGTCCCGATGGCATTCAGGCGATGACGAAGAATATTCTGAAGGCCTATAACGATGACATCAAATATCGTTTATACGGACTTGAGCCAGCGAACAATCAGGGCTGGCGCGTGAATGCACACGAGATCAGCGAAGGGTTGATTTACGAGGATGAAAAGGTGAAGGTTGAAGCTTTTCTCGTCAAACATGGGCCCTGGCCAAATGCCTATGGCTACCGCTTTACCACGCCTGATAAAGTCATCGTTATCTCTGGAGATACCGCTCCCTGTGAGAGTATCATCGAATACAGTCGTGGCGCGGATATTTTGATCCACGAAGTTTATTTCAAGAAAGCCTTCGATAAGAAGGATGAATTTTGGCAAAAGTATCACGCCATTAATCACACATCCACTTACGAACTTGCAGAGCTCGCAAAGAAAACCCAGCCAACATTGCTCCTTTTGTATCACACACTTTTCTGGGGCGGCAGCGAAGAAGAGATATTGAAAGAAATCGCCGAAGATTATGATGGTCAGGTCGTTGCCGGAAACGATTTGCAGATTTTTTGATCAATAACACGAAAAAATAAAGTTTTACGCAATCTTTATTTTCTTTTTGGTTTTCTGGGTTGACGTATCCTTTTCACGGTGCTAAACTCTTGCCCATCATGTTAGTAAACCTTATTGTTCGTCGTCCTCGTTGTAAACACACTGACTCCCCCCTGGGAAGGTCGGGCGTTTCTGCTTGATAGCGACGTACGAAGCACACTTTGATAGTCAAAGTCCTCCTTTCCAAAAGGAGGACTTTTTATTTTGCAAATATTTAAGATTATAAAAATATCAAGGAGCAATACATGTCACCTGACCCTAGTCAAATCACCAAAGTCGTTCTCGCCTACTCTGGCGGACTCGACACATCCGTTATCGTGCCGTGGTTGAAAGAAAACTACGGCTGCGAAGTCGTCTGCTTTACCGCAGATGTTGGGCAAGGTCCCGAACTGGATGGGCTGGAAGAAAAAGCCCTCGCCAGCGGCGCCAGTCAACTCATCGTCCATGATATGACCGAAGAATTCGCCAGCGATTACCTGATGCCCTATCTGCGTTCCGGCGCGGTTTATGAGCGCAAGTATCTGCTCGGTACATCCGTTGCCCGCCCCTTGATCGCCAAGCATCTTGTTGATGTGGCGCACGAAGTCGGTGCGCAAGCCATTGCGCACGGCGCAACCGGTAAAGGCAACGATCAAGTCCGCTTTGAACTGACCGTCATGGCGCTCGATCCGCGTTTGTCCGTCATCGCCCCCTGGCGTGAATGGGACATCCGCTCACGTGAAGACGCCCTCGATTATGCTGCTGAGCGCGGCATCCCCGTGCCGAATACCAAGAAATCCATCTACAGCCGCGACCGTAACTTGTGGCATATCTCGCACGAAGGCGGCGACCTGGAAGAGACCTGGGTTGAACCCCAAGAGTCCATGTATCTGCTTTCGGCCGCCCCCGAAAACGCGCCCGACGAAGCCCAGTATGTCGAGATTGAATTCGATAGCGGCTACCCAATCGCGCTCAACGGGAAGAAGCTTAGTCCTGCCCAATTGCTCGCCAAGCTCAACCACATCGGTGGCGTGCATGGTATCGGGCGTGTTGATCTAGTCGAGGGTCGTCTCGTTGGCATGAAGTCGCACGGTGTCTACGAAACCCCCGGCGGCACCATCCTGATGGCTGCTCACAAAGACCTTGAATCCCTCGTTCTTGATCGCGCTACTGTCCAATACAAGGATGTAGTCGCGCTCAAATATGCTGAACTCGTCTACGACGGGCTCTGGTTCTCGCCCCTCAAGGAAGCCATCGACGCTTTTGTCGACAGCACACAAGGCCCTGTAACCGGCACCGTTCGTTTGAAGCTTTATAAAGGCAATATCATCTCGGCCGGCAGCAAAAGTCCATTTAGCCTCTATCGCGAAGATTTCGCCACCTTTGGTCAGGAGGATGTTTACGATCAATCTGACGCCAAAGGTTTTATTACCCTTTTCGGCTTGCCGCTTAAAGTGCGTGCTCTCAATAATCTGCCTACTTCGGGCATGAACTTGCCGAAACCCGATTACAGCCGCTTTAAACGAGACTAACCTCGTAGTAAGGGCTTCAGCCCTTAAATGACTAAAGTCGTTACTACAAGGAGACCAAAATGACAAACCAACCCCTCTGGCACGGACGTTTCGCCAACAAAACCAACGCAGACGCTTTCGCCCTGAACGCCTCCATCTCTTTTGATATTCGGTTGGCCGAACAGGATGTGCGCGGCTCGATCGCCTGGGCGGAAGCCATCTACAAGGCTGATGTGCTAGATGAAACGGAACACGCCCAAATTCAGGCTGGTCTTCGTCAAATTAAGCAAGAGATTCAGTCCGACACCTTTGCCGTCAACCCCGACGACGAAGACATCCACACCGCCGTGGAACGCCGCCTCGGTGAGATCATCGGGGCGCTCTCGGGCAAACTCCACACAGGGCGTAGCCGCAACGACCAGGTTGCCACCGATTTTCGGCTGTGGATGTTGGATCATATCCCTGCCTTGGATGCCGCACTGGTTGATTTGCAATCCGCTCTTGTAGAACGGGCAGAAGCCGATTTCGGCATGATTATGCCCGGGTACACCCATCTGCAACGGGCGCAGCCGATCTTGTTGAGCCAATGGTGGTTGTCGCACTATCCGCCCCTTAAACGGGACCAAGCCCGACTTTCAGAGTTGTCCCGCCGTGTCGCCGTCCTGCCTCTCGGATGCGGTGCATTAGCTGGTTGTCCGTATCCCATCGACAGAGTCGCACTATCCGATGCGTTGGGCTTTGACGAACCTGCGATGAACAGCCTTGATGCCGTATCCAACCGTGATTTTGCAGCAGAGTTCCTTTTCATAGCAGCGCTGATCGGCACGCACCTGAGCAAAATTGCCGAGCAGGTGATCCTGTTTACGAGCGCCGAGTTTGGTTTCTTTGAACTCGACGACGCCTACAGCACCGGCTCGAGCCTGATGCCGCAAAAGAAAAACGCCGACCCCTTCGAGTTGACGAGGGGCAAGGCGGGCACGCTGCTCGGCTACCTGACGGGCTTGATGGCGACGCTGAAGGGCTTGCCCTCGACCTACGACAAGGATTTGCAGGAAGATAAGATTCCCGTTTTTGCGGCGTTCGACACACTGACGGTGATGTTGCCCGTCATCGCTGGCGCACTGCGCACGCTGACGATCAAGCCCGCCCGCATGGAAGCTGCCATCGACGCATCCATGATGGCGACCGACTTGGCGGATTACCTCGTTGAACGGGATGTTCCGTTTAGACAAGCCCATGCCATCAGCGGCGAAGTCGTGCGGGCTGGCATCGATAAGCAAAAGCCGCTCAACGAACTGACGCTTGAAGAATACCAAGCCATCAACAAAGTTTTTGATGAGAAAGTCTACGAAGTCTACGACGCGCGAGCCTCGATTGCGAAAAGAGCGGCGATTGGCGGTACTGCCCCCGATGCCGTGAAAGCGCAGATCGAACGTGCGAAGGAAGAGCTATCCAGTCTCTGAGCGGAGGACCTTGCGAAGCAAAGCATGCAGTTGAAGAGCGGCGTTATCGAATTCCGTCCTTCGACTACAGGCTCACTCCGTTCGCCTTCCGCTCAGGAACTGGCAAATATTACAAAATAAACCATTTATTTATAAGGAGAAAAACCCATGTCTACTGCTACTTGCCCCGAATGTGCTGCCGAATTTGAACTCGACGAAGGCACCGAAGAAAATGAGATCATCGTCTGCCCCGATTGCGGCGTTGACCTTGAAGTGACCTCCCTTGAACCCGTCACTGTCGAGCTTGCTCCGATGGAAGAGGAAGATTGGGGAGAATAGGAATTAGATTATTAGAGAATAGAGAGTAGTGATTTGTTATTAAAGATACGTCCAGTTCCTGAGCGGAGCGACCGATAGGGAGCGCAGTCGAAGGACGGTATTTATAAACGCCGCTCTTCGACTACGGACTTCTCTATCGCTCAGTCCTCCGCTCAGAGACTGGATATTAGCATAGACTACTCTCTCCTCTCTAATCTCTACTCTCTAAACACCATGAAAAAACAACCCAAAGTCGGCGTGCTCTACTCTCGGGTACGTGTCGAAGAAAAATGGATTTTCACCGTCCTCGAGCAGCTCGGCATTGACTACGATCGCCTCGACGACCGAAAATTCTTTTTCGACATGAACAACCCCGAACCCTGGATGAAATACGACGCCATCCTTGAGCGCAGTATCAGCTACGCCCGTGGACTCTACTCAACTCGTATCCTGAATGCCTGGGGCATCCCGACCGTCAACACCGCCGATGTGGCTGAGATTTGCGGCAACAAACTTGCCACAGCCAGTGCATTATCAAGTGCAAATGTCCCGCAACCCGAAACCCGTGTGGCCTACACTGTCGCAGCCGCCCTCGATGCTATCGAAGAGATGGGCTATCCTGTCGTGCTCAAGCCGATGGTCGGCTCATGGGGACGTCTGCTCGCCAAGATCAACGATCGTGATGCCGCCGAAGCCGTTCTCGAACACAAGGACGTGCTCGGTTCCTACGAACATTCCATTTTCTACATTCAGGAATACGTTGACAAACCCGGTCGTGACATCCGTGTGCTGGTCATCAACAATGAACCCATCGCCGCCATTTATCGCCACTCCCCGCATTGGATCACCAATACCGCTCGTGGCGGCGCAGGCGAAATTTGTCCGCTCACGCCCGAACTGACCAAAATCTCCCGTGACGCAGCCATCGCCGTTGGTGGCGGCCTCCTCGCCGTGGATGTGATCGAGCATCCCGAACGAGGCTATTTGGTTAATGAAATCAATCACACCATGGAATTTCACACTGCTGCCCCGACCACTGGCGTCGATATTCCTCGTTTAATTGTCGAGTTCTTAATGAAAGTGGCTCGGCGTGAGATTGAAGTTTTATAAAGAAGCACAGTCTCTGAGCGGAGCGGAGCGCAGTCGAAGAGCGGCTTTTGCAAGAACCGTCCTTCGACTACAAGCTCGCTTCGCTCGCTTTCCGCTCAGGAACTGAAAAAGGAATTATTTATGATAAAAGCAACCATCATCGGCGCATCGGGCTATACCGGCGGAGAACTCCTGCGCCTGCTCATTGCCCATCCCGAAGTCGACGTCGTCCAGGCGACCTCCCGCCAGAAGCTCGGCGAGTACCTCTACCAGACCCATCCCAACCTGCGCAAGCAGACCACGCTCAAGTTCACTGATCCTGCTGAACTTCTCCCCACCGATGTGCTTTTCCTCGCCCTCCCGCACGGGCAGGCGCAGCACAATATCGAGAAGTACGCCGAAGTCGCCGAGCATATCGTCGATCTTTCCGCCGATTTTCGGCTGCGGGATGCCGCCCTTTACAAGAAGTGGTACGGCGAAGATCACGCCGCCCCCGAATGGCTGGATAAATTCGTCTACGGATTGCCCGAGCTTTATCGGGATGAACTGAAGACTGCCAAATACGTCAGTGGAGTCGGATGCAACGCCACCGCTACCAATTTGGGCTTGCTCCCGTTAGTGAAGGCTGGATTGTTAGATGAGAGCAAACCGATAATCGCCGAACTCAAGGTTGGTTCATCCGAAGGCGGTGCATCGCCGAATGCTGGCTCCCATCATCCTGAACGGAGCAGCACCGTCCGCACCTATGCTCCCTATGGGCATCGCCACACCGCCGAAGTGATCCAGGAATCGGGCTTCACAGATGTCACCTTAACGATGACCTCTGTCGGGCTGGTGCGGGGCGCCCTCGCAACTGTCCACGCTACCGTCAAAGATGGGGTTGCCCTAAAAGATCTCTGGAAAGCGTACCGCGCAGTCCAATCCGAAAACCCCTTCATTCGTGTCGTCAAAGAACGGCGGGGCGTCTACCGCGTCCCCGAACCGAAGATTTTGGCTGGCTCGAACTACGCCGACATCGGCTTCGATCTGAACCCAGAAACGGGCCACGTCATCTCGATCTGCGCCATCGACAACCTGATGAAGGGCGCTTCTGGCTCGGCTGTCCAAAGCATGAATTTGATGCTGGGTTTTGAAGAAACACTGGGTCTTGAATTTATGGGCTTGCACCCGATTTAAGGAACAGCCCAGCTCCTGAGCGGAGGACTTTGCGAAGCAAAGGACGCAGTCGAAGGACGGCATCTGCAAACACCGCTCTTCGACTACGCATCTCACTCACGTTCGATGCTCCGCTCAGAGACTGGATGCTTTTAGGAAATAAAAATGACCAACTCAATTACTGTTGTTAAATTAGGCGGCACCGAAGGTGTGGATTTCTCCGCTATCGCCCGAGACGCCGCAAAAATGATCGCCGAAGGGCAAAAGCTCGTGCTCGCACACGGTGGTTCTGCCGAAGCGAACGCCCTCGGCGAAGCGGTCGGCAAACCGCCCCGCTTTGTGACATCGCCCTCGGGTTACACCTCCCGCTACACTAACCGTGAGACCCTCGAAGTCTTTGCGATGGCGGTCAACGGGAAGGTGAATACTTTTCTCGTTGAGCAACTCCAAATGCTTGGCGTGAACGCCCTCGGTCTCAGCGGCGTGGACGGTGGTTTGCTGAAAGCAAAACGCAAATCCGCCATCCGTATTGTTGAGAATGGCAAACGCAAAATGCTCAAGGACGATTACACCGGCAAGATCAACGCCGTGAACGCCGACCTGCTCAACACTTTGCTGGATGCGGGCTATGTCCCCGTCGTAGCGCCACTGGCAATGAGCGAAAAAGGCGAAGCCCTCAACGTCGACGCCGACCGAGCCGCTGCCGAAATCGCTGGCGCACTCAACGCCGATACGCTTATGTTGCTCACCGCTGTTCCTGGTTTGATGTCCAATTTCCCAGACGAAAGTACACTTATTAAAGAAGTCCCCGTTGCTGGCATCGAAAAAGCCCTCGACTACGCCGAAGGACGCATGAAGAAAAAAGTCCTCGGTGCACAAGAAGCCCTGCAAGGTGGTGTTGGGCAAGTGATTATTGCTGATGGGCGGGTTGAGAATCCAATCAGTAACGCGCTTCAAGGAAACGGCACGATTATTGGCTAGTATTTCGTAATGGTTACCCATTATCAAGGTCATTACGCAACACGTAATACGCTTTACGCATTGAAAGGCTTTTATGGATACAAAAACAATTGAAAGCACTTATACATCGGGTGTCTATGCCAAACGTGACCTCGTCATCACGCACGGACAAGGCGCAACCCTCTACGACGAAGACGGCAACGCCTACATCGACTGCGTCGGTGGGCAGGGCGCTGCCAATCTCGGTCACGCGCATCCCGCAATCATTGCCGCGCTCGCCGAACAATCCCAACAGATGATCTCCTGCCCGGAGATGTTCTACAACCCGCAGCGCGCCGCCCTCGAAGAAAAACTCATTTCCATCGCTCCCAAAGGGATGCAGCGTGTCTTCCTAACCAACTCAGGCACGGAATCGGTCGAAGCGGCTTTCAAATTCGCCCGTTACAGCACAAAGCGCCGCAAGATCATCGCCACCATGCGCGGATTTCACGGTCGCAGTATGGGCGCGCTCTCGGCGACCTGGAACAAACATTATCGCGAGCCCTTCATGCCGCTTGTGCCGGATTTTCAACATGTCCCGTACAATAAAGTGGATCGGCTCGAATCCGCCCTTGACGAGGAAACT
The DNA here is from genome assembly GCA_050305405.1 of Anaerolineales bacterium. GTDB lineage: Bacteria > Chloroflexota > Anaerolineae > Anaerolineales > Villigracilaceae > Desulfolinea. The sequence continues at coordinate 147,384 of JBNLFG010000010.1, forward strand.
GCTGCCGTTATCCTGGAAGTGGTGCAAGGCGAAGGTGGGGTACACCCCGGCACAACCGAATATCTACAGGGTGCCCAAGCCCTGTGCCGTGAACGCGGCGTCATGCTCATCATCGACGAAGTCCAGACAGGCTGGGGACGCACAGGCAAACTGCTCGCCCTCGAACATCACGACTTGCAACCCGATCTTGTCACGCTCGCCAAGTCGATTGCTGGCGGCGTCCCCGCTGGGGCGGTCCTGATCGGCGAACGGATCGGCGCACTCGATCCCGGCATCCACGGCTCGACCTTTGGGGGCAATCCCCTCGCTGCGGCGTGTGCATTGGCTGCGCTAGACGTGCAGGAGAAAGATCAACTTCCACAGCGCTCCGCCGAATTGGGCGCTTACATGCTTGCCGAATTACAGAAGATTGAATCCCCGCTCATCCGTGAAGTGCGTGGATTAGGCTTAATGATCGGTATCGAACTCAAACAAAAAGTCGCCCCTTATCTCAAAGCCCTCACTGAGCAAGGCGTTCTCGCCCTCCCCGCAGGGATGACCGTCATCCGCCTGCTGCCACCACTTGTGATCGAAAAAGCGCAGTTGGATAAGGTGATTGTGGCATTGAAGGAAGTACTGGTATAGTGAACACGCAAGACTGGCGCATTGTTTTATTAGGCGGTAATTCCGGCTCAGGGAAAACGCATGTTGCCAAAAAGATAGCTGAAGAGAAAAAAGCATCTTTTCTAATGGTCGATGACATCCGAATTGCACTCCAGCAGGTTACAACGCAAGCACAACAACCCGATTTACATGTTTTCCTGAATTACAAATCAGATGACTGGAAAAAGCCAGACAAAATATTTACTGATTGGCTTCGAGTAGGTAAGGCTATGAAAAAGCCGCTCAAAGCGATCATCGAACACCACGTTATGGTGCCAGATACAGGAAGAATAATCATTGAAGGTGATGGAATTCTCCCTTCATTAGCTCAACAAAGTCTATCCCATAAAGAAGTTCAAGCAGTCTTTCTTGTGGAGGATGATAAAAAAAAGATTTTAGAAAATCTGCGTAAACGTGGTCGCGGTTTTAACAAAGCCGACAAAGATACACAAAAAGCCTTTGCACACGCAAGTTGGCTATATGGGCAATGGCTTCAAAAAGAAGCTGAAGCCCATAATTTGCCTGTTCTTCTAGCTCAACCGCAAGAAACGGTCATTGACCGTTTCTTAAGTATCTTTTAGATAATATGAAAAATACAAAAAAAGCCCAAACTCTGATCGAGCTCGTCCAGCAATACAGTCCCTCGGGGCAGGAAGAGAATGCCGTCAATTATCTCATCCAGCGTATGAAACATCTCGGTTTTGATAAAGCCTACAAAGATGAAGTTGGCAATGCCGTTGGCGTGATGGGCGAGGGTGAGAAGCAGGTTGTTTTGCTGGGACATATTGATACCGTCCCGGGCAAAATTGATGTTCAAATTGTAGGGGCGACTGACCAGTCGCCCCTACTGTACGGGCGTGGCTCGGTCGATGCCAAAGGACCGCTTGCCTGCTTTGTTGACGCGGTAGCAAGTTTGGGTCAGGTGCGCGGCTGGCAATTCATCGTCATCGGCGCGATTGACGAGGAACGTGATTCCATCGGTGCGCGGCATGTCGTCGATCAATATCGCCCTGATTTTGCCATCATCGGCGAGCCGTCGGGTTGGCAGCGCGTCACGCTCGGTTATAAGGGTAGCGCATCCGCTACTATCACCGCCCGCCGCGAAATGGCGCACTCCGCACGTGCCGACGAAACCGCCTCCGAAGCGGTGTTCGCCGTTTGGGGCAAGGTGCGCGCCTGGGTGGACGAGTTTAACGCCGATAAGCAGAAAGCCTTCGATCAGCTTTTGGTTTCGCTGCGTGGAATTTCTTCGGGAGACGACGGATTCGAGACCTGGGCAAATCTAAACATCGGTGCCCGACTGCCCGAAACGCTTTTGCCCGAAGCTTGGTACGCCCAACTAGAGAAACTTGCCTCGCCCGAACATGTGGAGCGACGCTCCTTTGCTATCCCCGCCTATAAAGCCGACCGCAATACGCCGCTTGTGCGCGCCTTTTTGAAAGGCATCCGCGCCGCTGGCGGCAAACCGGGCTTCCTCGTCAAAACCGGCACAGCGGATGTGAACATCGTCGCGCCAGTCTGGAACTGTCCGGCAGTCGTCTATGGCCCCGGTGACTCAAATTTGGATCATACCCCAAACGAGCACATTTCATTGGTAGAATATGGGCAGGCGGTGGAAGTGCTGCAAGAAGCTCTTAAAAAATTAAGTGATAACGAGGATGCAAGATAGAAAGAATATCACGATTAGAACCGATAGTTAGCGAATTTCGCAACTGTCGGTTCTTGCTAAAGAGGGGGGCAAGCCTCCATGCAAGCGACTTTTCTCGCCGGGTTTCCAGCTGTTTTATTGGGAGCGTTTCACGCATCGTCATAGCCTATGCCTGAATAAATTAACAGGTGTAACTCATCCACTCATCTGCTATAATCTATTTAATAATTTTGAATGGATCAGGAGCTATGGCTCTCAAAAATAAACGCAAACAAGCTATGGGGGTAATTCTTTTCTTCCTGAGTTGGGTTCTTATGCTCACGCTGGCAAGGCATGTTTCGGCTGCATCCAATTCACCTACCGGGCCCGATCGTTTCACATATATTCCTTTAGATTACACAAAATACCAGTGGTGGATGCTCACATGGGCAGATAGCGAACTGGTCTGCGAGATTAACACTGAGCACGAAGGCTTGCCAACTCTTTCAGAAGTTTATGTTGAGTGCGGTGAGGGACTTTCAAGAGCTTGGTTTGAGCAGGAAGTTTGTCCTCCCGAGATTTATTCCAATAACGCCAGTAACTGTCCTGGATATTACATGCACCTTGCTTCCAGTCTGCCAGCGCAAAAGGATATTGCGATTGCGCTGCCGCCGCCGATGGTCTGGATAACCTTGCCAGATTGTCTCGTGGAGGATGGAACAAACCGTTGCGAACGCCCCCCGACACTTGTTCTGCATGGCGACGAGCCAGTTTCCGGTGAAGAAATTCTGCGCATTAGCGGCAATATGGAGACAGAATCTTTCTCCTGTCAGGGTTCCGTTTGTGAACTGCCTATCGCCGAAACAGACGAAGAAGGTATGCAAATTACCTTTTGGGCAGATTCCAGTTACGGCGATACCAGCGAGCTTTTTGATGCACGTATCCGTGTCTCTTATAGCGATTCTGACCCAGAAATGCCATTGTGGTATGTGGATGTCATCAGCACGCAATGGCGCGGGGAAGCTAACCCAAGCTGCTCCGAAAGCTGGGATGCCTTCCCGCCAGTCGGAGGCGTATCTACCTGGCTTTCTACGCCCGATGATGTAAGCGAGCTTGAATCCGATCTTTCTTATGACTATCTGGCAGGGAACCTAATCAAAAATGGATTGGTGGACGCCAGCCAGTGCCTTGATTTTGGCATTGATGCCAACGATCAGGCAACAACCTGTGGCCTGGAAGTGGCCCAGCCCGCCATGGTCGAGTGGCAAAATCGCTTCGATCAACTCATCATGGATGCGGCGCAAGAGACCAGTGTCCCGGCAGTTTTGCTAAAACGTCTTTTTGCACGCGAAAGCCAGTTTTGGCCCGGCGTTTTTAACGCAGGAACAGATGTGGGGCTTGGACAACTCACGGTCGAAGGCGCGGATTTTGTCTTCTTGTGGAACCCGATCTTTTTTGAACAGTTCTGCCCGGTAGTTTTGGATGAAGAAGAATGTGCCGGTGGCTATTTGTCTTTGGATGCAGAACAACAGGCGTACCTGCGTGAGTCACTCGTCTTCAGCGTCAACGCGACTTGTGATACCTGTCAACTTGGGGTGGATTTGGCACAAGCCGATTTTAGCGTAAGTGTCTTTGCAAACACTCTTCGTGCAAGTTGCGAACAAACCGGATACGTGGTCTACAATAATGCAGGCGTATTTGCTGGCGAGGCTGCTGACTACGAAGACCTGTGGCGGTTTACCTTGGTCAATTACAATGCCGGAGCGGGGTGTTTAGGGCTTGCGATTGATGCCACGCTGGATGCAAATCAGGAGCTTAACTGGGAGAACCTCTCCCAAAATCTGACCGACGTCTGTGTAGGGACAAAAGATTACGTCGACGATATTAGTGAATAAGTAACGTAGCTTAATTCTCTCAAAAAACGATATACTTCTTTTTTCGTAGAAAAGTTTTACGGGAGAAGAATTTTTGTTTAAAATTACAAAAGGAGATTGTTAATGAAGAAAAATCTGAAAGTTTTGTTGTTATTGTTGATCGCAAGTATTCTTATCATGGCTTGTGGTCTCTCTCAAACTGCTCCGGATGAGCCCGCTGTTGCAGATGCAGGCGATGCGCCTGTTGAAGAGGTTGCCTCACCCATTCCGGTAGAAGAACCCACCGCCATCCCCACCGCTATCCCGGATATGGATATTTCCGAAGTAGTCCTGGTTGCAGCAGACTTCCCTGATGTAGCATTCCAAGAAGTTTCTCTTGAAGAAATGGGCATGTCTGCAGCAGATCTTAACTCTGAAGAGTTTACAGTTGAAAGCTTCTTTGCTTTGCTGGAACCTACCAACTTTGAGATGATTATGGGCTTCACCACATTGGTACAATCACCCTTGGACAAAGCCGGTTTTGACCTGGTTCTCAACCAACCAGATGTATTGATTAAATCCTTCTTGGGCGGTATGGGCGATACGGGTACTTCAGAGCCGCAAGAATTGCCAGAATTTACAGATACAATTGGGGACTCATCTGCCGGGATGACAGTTGTCACCGATATTGAAGGAATGGGGATGCGCCTTGATGTAGTCGTCTTCCGCCACGATTCTATCGGTACGTTTGTCATTACAATGTACCTTGATGGACAAGAGCCGCCTGTCTCTCTGATGGATGCCGCCACCAAATTTGATGAGAAGATCGCTGCCTTTTTAGCCAGCCAGTAATTTAAAAAACAAAACACTCCTGTTTTCTTTAACGAAAGGCGTAGACTTGTGCAGTCTGCGCCTTCTTTGTTATATTCTTAGGGAAAGCAATACTATGAGAAATCTTGACGAGGTCAAAAGCTTCTGCTGATAAGGGAATGCACATGAATTTTGATGATATCAATTTTCAAAAGCTGCGGTTCGATGATCTGCCCCTGCTCTTTGGCTGGCTTAATTCAGCATTTGTAAGCCGCTGGTATGGAAAAGGCAATTATACATATAAAGATGTGCGGGAAAAATATGGACGCAGGATAACCGGAGAAAGCCCCACCGAACCTTATTTGATCTATTACGGGAAGACGCCTGCAGGCTATATTCAGACCTATCAGATCGTTGACTATCCTGAGTACAACGCCATTGTGCAAACGGATGAACATTCAGCCGGGGTCGACCTGTTTCTTGGTGAAGAGTCTTATGCTAACCAGGGACTGGGAACCGCGGCTTTGCGGCGTTTCTTAAAAGGGATCGTTTTTGCCAAGGCTGGGATTGAAGTGTGCATGCTTGGCCCAGCCCCGACGAACAAAGCAGCCATCCGTGTGTATGAGAAGGTAGGCTTTTCTTATGTGAAGATCATTTCACACCCTGATGGCGGGGGCGATGAATACCTAATGCGCATCGAACACACGGATTTGCGGTTTTGAGCTTTATTCACGCTTGTTAATTCTCTCATACGAAAAAACGGACATTCATCATTCAGTAAAAGGGGGACGGCGTGTTAGACTTTTAGAGTCCCGCGTTGTCCGACTTCACAAAAGCGGGACAAAATCGTCTTTGGAGGAGAAATGCTGACAACTGTTGAAAAGATCTTATTCATCGTAGCGGTTGCCGTATCCCTGTTTTATACATGGAAAGGCGTCCAACAGATGCTTGCCATTATCGGGCGCGGTCAGGGAAAACCGGACTGGAATTTAGCCAAAAAACGGATCGGGAAGACGCTCTACAAGGTGTTGACCTTCCAGCCTGTTTTCCGTTTGCGTTTTACACCGAGCCTTTTCCACGCTTTTGTAGGTTGGGGTTTTTCCTACTATCTGCTCGTTAATCTCGGGGATGTGCTCCAAGCCTACATTCCCGATTTTCATTTTATGGGGCAGGGCGTCATCGGCAATATCTACCGTTTGGGCGCAGATATTCTCTCGATTGGCGTGTTGGTCGGTATGATCTTCCTGATGGTGCGGCGTTTTGTCTTTAAGCCCGCCATTTTGGGCACGCGCGAAAACGTGATGCTCGACGAAGATGCCCGCAAGGTCATCCCGCGTGACTCGGCAATTGTGGGAACGTTTATTTTCTTCCATATCGGTTTCCGCTTTCTCGGCGAGTCATTTTTGCTTGCGGCAGAAGGAGCTGATTCTTGGCAGCCTTTCGCCAGCGCGGTAGCAGGCCTATGGTCGGGGATGAGTCACGGGACTCTCAACGTGATGGTGCACGTCTCCTTCTGGATTGCCCTCGGCTTGATTCTCGCCTTCATGCCCTATTTCCCCTATTCCAAACATATCCATCTTTTCTTTGGCCCGATCAACTTTTTGTTGAAACCCGAACGCCGCTCGATGGGTGAATTGGGAAAAATCGACTTTGACGATGAGAGCATCGAGCAGTTTGGTGCCTCCACGCTAGCTGATTTGGGCTGGGAACAGATCAACGATGCCTACGCCTGTATTATGTGCTACCGCTGCCAGGAAGTCTGCCCGGCCTATAACACGGGCAAAATACTTTCGCCCGCGACACTGGAGATCAATAAACGCTATTATCTGAAACATCACGGCAAGGAATTTGCAGCCGGTGAAGATAGCCCACCTTTATTGGATTTCCTGCTCCCGACCGAAGCGGTGTGGGCGTGTACTTCGTGTGGTGCCTGTGTGGATATTTGCCCGATGGGCAACGAACCGATGCGCGACATCCTCGACATGCGGCGTGGTCTCGTACTTATGGACAACGCTTTCCCGAAAGAATTTGAACCTGCTTTCCGCGGTATGGAACGGAATCTGAACCCGTGGGGCGTCCCGCCAACCGAACGTATGAAGTGGACTGCTGATATCGAGACCAAAGTCCCGACCATCGAAGAGAATCCCGAACCGGATATTCTTTGGTGGGTAGGCTGTGCCCCTTCAACAGATGCGCGTGCACAGAAAACCGCGCAAGCCTTTGCTAAAATTCTGGATGCGGCTGGTGTGAATTATGCTGTCTTAGGTGAGAATGAACAATGTACCGGAGATTCCGCGCGCCGTGCAGGGAACGAGTATCTTTACTTCGAGTTGGCGACCGCCAACGTTGAAGTGCTGAACGAAGTTGCCCCGAAACGGATCGTGGCGACCTGCCCGCACTGCTTGCATACCATCAAGAACGAGTATCCGGCCTTTGGCGGTAACTACGAAGTGATTCACCACACGCAATTGATTAATGAATTGATCGGTGCGGGTAAGCTGAACCTGAAAGACGTTGAAGGCGACGATGTGACTTTCCACGATCCCTGCTATTTAGGTCGTCACAACGAAGTATATGACGCGCCTCGAGATGCACTCAAGAGTGTTTCTCTTAATATGGTAGAGATGGAACATAATAATGCAAAGTCCTTCTGCTGCGGTGCGGGTGGTGCCCAGATGTGGAAGGAAGAAGAGCATGGTGAGGCTGCTGTCAGCGAGACGCGCTTTGCAGAAGCAAAGGCCTGTGGCGCAGGCACACTCGCCGTTGGCTGCCCCTTCTGTCTAACAATGATGGAAGATGCCAAGAAAGTGGAAGGCAGCGAAATAGAAGTCCTAGACATAGCCGAGATTATTGCCCTCCGGCTGGAATAACCGTATCTAACCATAGGGTAGGCGTAGGCCTACCCTATTTTTTTCTTTGTTCGTTTGTGACTTCATTCTCAGCCTATCCTTCTTCCTCAAGAGAAAAGGAAGGGGGAGGGAGAAATGATTACATAAAGGAGTTTGAACCTATGGCTTTAAAAGGTACGATCGAAGTAAATCCGATGCACTGTAAGGGATGTGGACTCTGTGTGGATGCTTGTCCACAGAATGTGATTGCCTTGGATATGGAACATCTCACACCAAAGGGCTACCATCCGGCTCATCTGATCTCTGATGGTTGTACGGGCTGTGTGATTTGCGCGGTGGTTTGTCCCGATGCGGCGATCACGGTTTATCGGGAAGTGAAGAAGCCGCGAAAGAAGGTTGCGGCGTAATTTCTGAAACGTAAAACGTGAAGTCACCACGCATCACGCTTCACGAGCACTATTGGCAAAACACTCTCCATTGGCACCTCAACAAAATTAGGCTCTACACAAGGAGTTTACAAGAATGGCAAAAGAATTACTCAAAGGCAACGAAGCATTTGCAGAAGCAGCCGTACGTGCGGGTGTGGAAGGCTTTTTCGGCTATCCCATCACCCCCGCCAGCGAGTTTCTAGAATATATGGCGAAACGTATGCCCGCCCTCGGACGTGCATTTTTGCAGGCAGAAAGCGAAATCGCCGCGATCCATATGGTTTACGGCGCGGCTTGTGCAGGTAAACGCACATTAACCGCGACCTCCGGCCCGGGCTTGAGCTTGATGTCGGAAGCGCTCTCCTACATTGCAGGGACGGAAGTCCCCGCAGTGGTCGTCAATGTGATGCGCGGCGGTCCCGGCTTGGGAAATATTGCCCCTTCGCAGAGTGATTACAATCAGATGGTCAAGGGCGGCGGACATGGCGATTATTTCCCCATCGTCTTAGCGCCCGCCACCGTCCAGGAAGCGATCGACTATATCACACTTGCTTTCGATCTGGCAGACAAATATCGCTCGCTGGTCTTCATCGTTGTGGACGGTAATCTTGGGCAGATGATGGAGTCGGCTGAACTGCCCCCCATGCGTGAACTGCGCAAGACCCCGCCGGACTGGGCAGTCTATGGAGCAAAGGATCGTGATCCACATATCCTGACCTCGATCTACATCGATCCACCGGATGAGGAAGTAACCAACATCCGCTTGCTGAAACGCTGGATGGAAATTGAAAAGAACGAAGTCCGCTATAAGGAATATGAACTGGATGATGCCGAGGTGGCAGTAATCAGCTTTGGGGTCGCGGGGCGGGTCTGCTCTTCGGCGGTAAAAACGGCACGGGCAGAGGGGATCAAAGTCGGGTTGTTCCGTCCGATCACCGTTGCGCCTTTCCCAAAGAAAGAGATCGAAGAACTGAGCAAGCGCGTTAAACGGATTTTAGTGGTAGAGATGAACACCGGGCAGATGCTCGATGACGTGAAGCAAGCCGTTGCCGGGCGCGTCCCGATCGAGTTCTACGGTCGCATCGGCGGTGTAACGCCCTTCCCCGATGAAATTCTGGACGAGATCCGCCGCATCAACATCAGCGAAGAAGTGATCGAAGACGGCATGGAAAAAGTCCAGTGGCTTGAACGCCTTGAAGAACGAATTGCGAGAGGTGAATAATGGGTTTGGAAAAAGTTGACTTGAATGTTGTTTACGAACGCCCTGAATCGCTGACCACAACCACCACGCACTATTGCCCGGGCTGTACACACGGCACGGCGCACCGTTTGGTGGCGGAAGTGCTCGATGAGATGGGCATCCGCGAGAAGGCGATCGGCGTTGCGCCGGTGGGCTGCTCGGTTTTTGCCTATGATTATTTCAACCACGATTTTGTGGAAGCGGCGCACGGACGCGCCCCCGCGATGGCGACCGGCATCAAACGTGTGCGCCCCGAAAACACCGTCTACACCTATCAGGGCGACGGCGACCTGGCCTCCATCGGGATGGCGGAGATCGTCCATGCAGCCATCCGTGGCGAGAATATCACCGTCATCTTCATTAATAACGCCATCTACGGCATGACCGGCGGACAAATGGCGCCCACCACCCTGCCTGGCATGAAGACCACCTCCTCCCCGCTGGGGCGCGACGTGGAAGTGGCGGGCTACCCCGTGCGCATGGCAGAAATGCTCTCGACCATTGACGGCGCCAGCTATGTCGTGCGTCAAAGCTTGCATGATCCGGCACACGTCCGCAAAGCGAAGAAAGCCATTCGCCGTGCCTTCGAAGTGCAGGAACGCGGCTTGGGTTTCTCCATCGTCGAGCTGCTCTCCGCCTGCCCGACCAACTGGGGCATGACCCCGGTCGACGCCCTGCATTTTGTCCGTGACCAAATGGTTCCCTACTTCCCGCTCGATGATTACAAAGTCATCGACGAAGTGAAGAAGCTGCGCGTATAGAGTAAATAATCCAGTTCCTGAGCGGAGCGAACGAAGAGAGCGCAGTCGAAGGACGGTGCTTGCAAAGCCGCTCTTCGACTACGCCGATGCTGGGCTTCGATACGGGCTACGCCCTACTCAGCCACCAGTATCGCCTCCACTCAGAGACTGTCTTCCTTTTGAAATTTAGGAGAAATACCTATGGAAAAAAGTATCATCATTTCAGGATTTGGCGGACAAGGCACCCTTTTTGCCGGTCAGGTTTTAGCCTACGCCGCATTGGATGCAGGCAAGCATGTCACCTGGATCCCCTCCTACGGACCGGAGATGCGTGGCGGCACGGCCCGCTGCACCGTAACGATCTCGGATGAAGAAATTGGTTCACCCCTGACGCGTAATCCCAGCGCCGTAATTGCTATGAATCTCCCCTCGTTGGACAGATATGAGCCGCTCATGCAACCCGGCGGCTTGATGCTCGCCAACGCATCGCTCATCAACCGCGAAATGGATCGCACCGACGTGCGCGGCGTCTACATCCCCGCCGCCCGCATGGCAGAAGCGATCGGCAACCCGCGTCTGACGAATATGATCATGGTCGGCGCCCTGCTGGCATCTGAAGAGATCCTGCCCCTTGACGTGGTCAAGAACTCGCTTAAAGAGCACCTCCCTGCTCGCCACCAAAAGACCCTGCCGCTCAACTTCGAAGCGATGGATCAGGGGGCGGCATTTGTGAAGGATGCGGTTGCGGCGTAATTTGAGTTTGTGAGTTAAAAGTAAAAGTGCAACTCATCTTGGAGGTGAGTTGCACTTTTTTCTTTAAAAAAGCCGTTTCATTTTAGTTTTACCCTAACTATCTTTTTTTCGTCTTGGTACATCCACCATCTTATTTCCCTTTTGGGAATTGCAAGAACGGCATAACGTTTGTAAGTTCTCTGAATCTAACGTACCACCTTTCGATTCCGGAATAATGTGATCAACACTTAGTAAAGTTCTCGCCCCACAGTGTCGGCATGTGAAATTATCTCGTTCCCAAACAAGCCACCTTGTTTCATTTGGAATGGGTTCTTTATTGGATGTTTTAATTGGAGCAAACTCGGGCCGTTTACCAATATGCTTGATCCATCCAGGCCAATCTGACGTAGCATATTCCCCCGCTAGCCCAACATTTGTTCTTTCCCATTCTTCTAAATCTTTTTTTTTCTTCTGCGGAAAGCAAATCATATATTGCTACCATCTGGGCATAATATGCGTAAATCTGAGTTCTTTCCCAAACGATGCTTCGGCGCATAACAATCTCCACTCTTCATAACTCTGTTAAAAAAACATACGACCATTATACATACATCCATCTGATATACAAAAAAGAGCCCATCGAATGGAGGGCTCTTCTCTCTTCTTCGTCTACTTTTCCGGCAAGTCTTCAAATTCCTTCTGCTTGTTTGCAAACCAGGCCTGCATCTTTTCTGGCTCGCTCATTAGCGCCTGCATTTCCTGCATCGCCTTAAGGTGGGCAGGGTCTTTCTGCTCGAACATTTCCACTCCATGATTTTTGCTCATCTCTGCCATCTCTTCGAAGGTCTCTGCGTGGAATTCCAGGTCGCATGCGCCGCCAAGTTGCTTACAAGTCATTGTTTTTATTTTTATCCTTTTCTCTAAACCGTACCGATAATCAATGTTCTTATTATACAGCCCCCTCTGTCCTTCGGACATCTCCCCCAAATTCCAAAAGCATGGAATTTAGGGGAGACCTGACGACAACTTTATTTTCCCCCTATTTTGCTTGCAAAATGGGGGGATGTCCCGTTAGGGACAGGGGGGCTCACTCAGCATCTAAAGCGCTAATAAATTTACTGACCAGCGTCAGGATTGCCTTCTCGTGTTTCCACGATTCGTCGTTATGCTCCAGCCAAAATGGGTAGGAAGTGGTCACGACCACCATATCGAGGTCTTCGATCAGCACGATCAACTGTCCGCCATGCCCCCAGGCAAAGTTGACATGATGATCGCCTGCGTTGGCGGACCACCATTGATAGCCATAGCCAATATCACGAAAATCGCCCACTCTTTTTACAAAAGTTTCATTCACGGAATGGGTTTGAAAGGAATTTTCCACCCAATCTGCCGGGATAACCTGATTTCCATCGAATACACCATCGTTGAGATATAGCAGCCCGAATTTGGCGGCATCGCGTGCTGTCAGGTGGAGGTCCCCGCACCCGTTATTGTGTCCTTCGGCGTCCTGTCCCCATTCACCGGGCTCTATGTCAAGGTACGGAAACAGGTTCTCTTCCGCGTACGCTTTCATGTTCATCCCACAAGACCTATCCACGATGATACCCAGCCAGTTTGATGACAGATTGCTGTAGTGAAACTGAGTCCCGGGGTCACTAACCAACGGAAAATCTTCAATAAGATGTGGATAGTAGCCCGATAAAAGTCCATCCCAGAGTTCTTGGGCATCCTCTTCATTCGGGTATCCGCCGCGCATCTCTAATAAATTTTGTATCGTTATCTCTTCTTTTCTGGGATCGGTGATCTCGTCAGCGACTTCTGGATAGAACTCGAGCAGCTTCTGGTCAACGCTTGAGATGCAGCCCTGTTCGAGAGCGATCCCGACCAGTGCTGATGTAAAGCTCTTGGTCACTGATTGAAGCCGATTCTTTTTATAGATCGACCCGTCGTTGAAATAATCTTCAGCGACCAAGTAGCCGTTCTTGATAACGAGCAAGCTGTACAGGGTTTCCAGTTCACCTGCATTGAGATACAGCTCTGCTACAGCCAAAGAATCCAGTTCTTGCTCCTCCGGCGTGGATACAGACCAGCCATCCCGGACGAGCGGGGTGTAATCAACAGATTCGAGAGCTTCTTGCGAAGGACCACATGCCGCTACGATTGACAAGACCAGCATTGAAATAATGACCTTGTGTAAATAGATGTGAATTTGCTTTGCTGTTTTCATACGGCGTCCTCCATGGAGATGCTCATCTCATTCTTCATCAAAAAAAAAACACCATGGGGCTGTGCTCAACCAACTCGTCGATCGAGTCGACTTGATCGCGGTACCGCTGCGTCGCGAGTGTGTTCCGTTTTTAAAGCTTGCTGGATTTCTTTGTTCATTCGCGTATCAGCGGCTCGGGGTGGCTACTTGCGCTGGTAGTGGATTTGCCAGAGCAATGTCCAGGTTGTCCCGTTGTCTTCGGAGCGTTCCCAATTCCAATCAAGGGCGTTTTCGGCGATATTGTAGAAGACCATGCGCTGTTTGATGGGGTTGCCATCCAGTACTGTATCGCGAATAAGGATCATCCTGTCGCCTTCCATCCCGCCGACGAGATCGAGGTAACTGCCTGAATTGTCGACCCAGGTTTGTTTCCAGCGTCCTGCTCTGGCATCGAAGGTGGAGAGGCTGATGCCTTTCAGGGGCATGGATGGGCTGCCGTCGAAGGATTCGTGGATGACGCAGCCTTCGAGAATTTTGGCGATATGGTTTGTGCCTTTGCCGCCCTCTGCCCAGGTGAGATCCCATTCGCCCAACCAAAAATCAAATTGACTTGCTTCCTCACGTTCACAAGGGGAATTTTGTTCTGCCATTGGTTACTCCTTCCAATAAAAGTTGGCTGAGGATATTGTAATTTATAATCAGGGCAATAGAATTTGCGAAAGGAGTAAAGTATGGACAAATATATTCCCAGCAGCAGTAAGTGGGTTGCCGATCATGTTGAACGCTACGAAAGCAGCGGCGGGACCGAAGGCACAACCCTGCGCGAAACCGGATTGCCCGTCATCATCGTTACCAATCGTGGACATAAGACGGGGGCAATTCGTAAAACCCCGCTAATGCGTGTGGTGGATGGCGAGAACTATATTCTGATCGCATCGCAGGGCGGCGCGCCGACGCACCCAAAGTGGTACTACAACCTGAAAGCGGACCCGAATGTAGAGATCCGCGACGCGACCGAAGTGCATGAAATGCTCGTCCGCGAAGTGGATGACGCCGACGAGCGCCAGCGCCTGTGGACAATAGCTGTCGCAGCCTTTCCGCCTTATCAGGAGTATCAAGAGAAGACTGAGCGAGTTATCCCGATCTTTGTTGCAGAACCAAGATGAATCAAAAAGAGCTGAGCAAATCCGCTCAGCTCTTCTAGTATCTGCCAGCGCTTTATGACGATTTGCTTATTTTTCGCTCAACTCCAATCTCTGTTTTACGAGATCCGGCCTAAAGGTGCTGACTGCCAATAATATCTTCTCACGCATGAGCGGATACCAAATATCTTCATCCTGGCTGACCCATTTCGTTTCAATATTCTCATCACAGGGTTTGATATTTGCCTCGTCAACGATAAATAGATACCAAAGCGTTAATTCTTTATAGCCATCAAAATAATTGACGCTGATGCGCGCGCGCCAATCTTCATCGCTATTGATCAATTCGATATTTTCTTCGTCAAGCTCGCGGATGAGTGCATCTTCGGGGCTTTCGCCATCATCCACGCCGCCGCCGGGCAAGGCGTAGCTGCCATTTTTTCGATGCAAGGTCGCCAGAATTGCGCCATCCTTGCGTCGCATCACGATAGCGCGTGCGCTGACGCGTGTGAAGGGCAGGATTATGCTCTTTGCCTCCCCTTTGATCTCTTTGCCTTCATTGGTAAAAAAGGTTTCTGTAAAACTTGCCTTCATTATATTTCCTCCGTGGCGTACTTTCTCGCATCCATTATATACGATTTGACAAACGAGCCTGTTCTTGCTGATATGCCAGCCTCAAGAACCCGCTCAATTCTGAAGCGAAGTAAATGATGTAGATGAACGCCAGCGCTGTGGGCGATTGCTGTTGAATCCTTCCCGCCTTATCAGGAAAGGATGGAACATATCATGCCGCTCCTCGTTACGGAGCCGAGATGAGTTTTTCTTTGAGCTGCACTGGGATTTCAGACGTGCATATTGGTGTTGCCCCATGCTTCCATCGCCTTTAGGATGGGGCCCAGCGATCTGCCTTTTGGGGTCAAGGAATATTCCACTTTGGGCGGCACAACGGGATAGACTTCGCGGTGAACCATCCCGTCTGCTTCCAACTCGCGGAGTTGTTGGGTGAGCATCTTTTGCGTGATTTTGGGAATAAACCGTTTTAGCTCGCTGAAACGGTGCGTATCCTGAAAAAGTATCCACAAAATAATTGGTTTCCATTTTCCGCCAACGACAGAGACTGTTGCGGTGACGGGACAAAAATAGGCGTCTTGATTCATCTCTAGGTATCCTTTTGGGTACTATAGCACTTAAAAGTGTGTACTTGTGATTTTAGGCTGTTTGATTATATAATGCGCCGAACGAAAAAACAAGTGATAACCCAAGGAGAAAATATGTCCACCCTAGAAGAAAACAAAGAAGTTGCCTTAAACGTCTCGCGTGCGATCTTGAATGATGAATGGGATAAACTCGATTCCCTTTTAGCAGATGATTTCACCTATACTGGCGACGGTATGCACTTCACCAAAGATGAATATATCGGTTTTATGCAGAATATGAAGGAAGCCTTTTCTGGCTTGAAGATGGAGTTCCCGCATGTGCTCGCTGAAGGGAATCAGGTTTCTGTCCGCTTTATTTCTACTGCAGTCAATACAGGTAGTTTTATGGGTGCGCCAGCGAACAAGAAGAATTTGGAAATTCACGGCATCTTTATCCGTAAGGTTGAAAATGGCAAGGTTGTACAGGAATGGCAAAGCACAGACCTCTTGGGTGTAATGAGCCAGATCGGCTTTGGCGCTTTATTTGGTTATGCTGTTTTTGTTGTCCTTTTCAAAGTGAAACAGAAAGCACCTGTGCGTAAGTTTTGATTTTTTTGATGAACGCCAGTGCCTGTGGGCGTGCTGTCGAAGCCTCCCCTCCTTATCAGGAGGTTCAGGCGAAGACCGAACGGGTCTTCCCGGTTTTTGTTGCAAAGCCAAGATAGTTCTTAAACGAGAGACCGAGTATCTCCAAGATACTCGGTCTCTGCTATTTACGCGCCCGTCTGATCCCAGAGCCTGCGCCTGATACCAAGATTGTGTTTCTCATTATTTTACATCGTCGCTTTTTTTTACTATTGGAAATGTTTTCTGAAAGTTTTTTCGTATGCTTCTTGATAACTATTGCTGACTTTTGTTGATATGACATTTACTCCAAATGATTCTAGTAGTCCTAGCTTAGCACGATCCTTATTGCTTAATTCCTTTGCATGGAATTGATGAAAAAAGGTTTTCCCTATCTGTCTTTTGTGCCCAAGTCTTAAGCGCTCTTTATATGATAAGAGCCACCAAATATCGATTTCAGTATAGTCCAATGAGAATCCTAAAATATGGATTTCATCTCTAAGAAAAATATCAACCCAAGAGTATGTGCTCTCGTTTCTATCAAAATCAAATATACCCAACATAAAGGGAGATGTTTTTTTTCTGCTTGTCAAATAACTTCGTATTCTTTGAAGTGAGCCTGAGTAGTGTTCATGACCTAGCATTAATGTGTTTGGGATTGAAGATTCACCATGAATATGCCAAACATTTTTAGAGCTTTGTGTTCTGCGTCTATATAAACTGTATTTTGTTTCAGAAGTGGTACTTGATTTATTTTCATTAGAAATTATTGAATTCTCAAAATTATAGTCATAATTTGTCGTGATAATATGTTTCACGCTAGAATTCATAGTTTTTGTATGAAAGTTATTATGGGGGATGTTATTTATTAATTTTGCAGCTCGTTTCTTTAATTCAATTTCACTTGTACCGTCTGTATTAGCAGACCTAAGAAATATTTCCTCAAAGACTAATGTAAAAGGCTTATCGTCGATGTGCTCAAAAAGCAAGTCAGCCTTGTTTACATACTTTGCTAAATCTCTTAGGATATTTTCCCAAGAAGTGTTGTTGTCAGATAATCGATTTATTCCGTTTCCTATAAATAAAGTTTTTTCCATTTCTTCCTCCCAGCTTGTTTGATATTGAATTGTGAACACTTTTTTATTCTAGCATTAATATTTTGACTACTTCCCTAACTTCTCCCGCCGCTTCCTGCGTCCTCGCTTCATCAGACCCTCTATCCACGCGGCAAAAGGTTCGGGGGGCAGGTAGGGGAGCAGCTGCCAAGCGTCCATTTGCCGAGATGTCAGGACGGCGTTCGCAGCTTCTATTCCCGAGAGCGTCGCGCGTTCGATGAAAAAGGCGGGAGCGGGATGCCGAATCCAATCCCCCGCGCAGTAGAGCTGATCCCAGGGCGTCTGCGTCCCCAAATGGACGTCCTTGCCGCCCACCGCAGGCAGGGTATGCGTGGCGGGGTTGCGCTGCAAATGCGCGTGGATGCGATGCCCGCGCAGCTCGGGCCACGCCTTTTGCACATCCTGCACGGCGCGCGTCAGCAGCAGCGCGTCGGGCTGCGCCAGCACCTCGTCGGGTCCGTAAATATGCGCCTCGATGGCGCTGCCGCCCGTCTCGCGCGCCCAACGGCGGAAGGGGTTGTTGATGCGGTCGAGCCAGAAAAAATTATGCAAAATAAAATCGCCCGTAAAAATGCCCGCCTCCGCGCCGCGCTTCGGCTTGGCATCGAACCAGATGCGCACCACCGCATTCGCCAGCGAGCGCGGGAAGAATAAATGCTCGGCATCCAGATTGCCCTTGATGAGTTTTTCCGCATTCGCAGAATCAGTGGCGACGATGAGATGCTCCGCCTCGGCAGATTGTAGACCATCTGCGGATTGCCACTCGACCAGCCAGTTGCCGTTCTTTTGGCGGAAGGACGAAACGCGCGCGGATTTCAAAATGGTTCCGCCTAATTGCTGGATGCGCGTCCCCAACGGTTCGGTGATACTCGTGCCCCCGTCATCGGGCAGATACGAGAAGACCCACGCATCCCGCCGCAGCAGGGTGTAAAAACGCAAAAAGGCGAGAAAGCCCGACATCGGCACCTCGTCGGGATGCGCCGAGAGACCATTGCGTGCCAGCCCCAAAAAGAATGCTCGCAGCGCAGGCGACCAAAGCCGTGTCTCATCGCCGAGATTTAGCCCCTCGAGCGGTTGGGCTTCGCCAAAGGGATCGACGCCCACGCCCATCACCAAACTCTGCCAGGTGCGGAAGAGTGCCAAGCCCCAGTCGCGCGCATCCAGCATCCACAAAAAGCGCGGACTGAGAAATAGACCGAGATAATGCAGCGGCGGGGGGAATGGGCTACGTCTGATCGCCGCTCCGACCCTTGCCCTTTTGAGCAAGCCATGCAAAAAAATCCACTCTTCATCCTCAGCGGGGACAAAAACGGGGCGCAGATTATGGCGCGAGAGCATCGCCTGAAAATTTCGATACTGCGACCAGATGCCATGCATCCCATGCTCCAGACGGAATTTGTAGCCGTTCACGTCGACGGTCTCTCCCCCTGCCAACCGCCCGCCGAGACAATTCGGGTCGGCTTCCAACACAAGCGGCTTCAGTCCGCGCTCCGCGAGATGCAGGGCGGCTGTCAGTCCGGCGATCCCGCCGCCAATTATTATCGTGTCATGTTGTGGATGTGTCATGTGTTTATGTGTTTGCACATTATGCAAGACCTGACGTGAAACGTGTTGCGTGATGAATTTGGAAATGGTCTTACCTTTTCTTGTGCGGGCGGGTAGTGCGTCGCACCAGAAGGTTAGATTTATTCCAATAAAACGGTATCAGTTTGTCGATGGGCATTGTCCCGTCGAAATTGGTGCGACGCACTGCTCTTCTCTCTTTTACTCAAAAACTCCGTGTGCTCCGTGAACTCTGTGGTGAAAAAACTCACGCATCACTCATCACTCGTCAGCCTACCCTGGCGCATACGTCCCTAAATCAACCCCATTGTGAATACTCTCTACCGCCCACGTTAGCGGATGCGCCTGCATCAACGATGGCTCGGCGTAGCACTGCTGAAAACAGGATGTACACGATGTCGGCGCTTCGCCGTAGCGGGCGATGGCTGTATTCCAGGCTTCTTTCCACGAGGAAACATCCAGCAAATTGACGGGGCGACCGCCAACCTCGCCGCCTTCCTTCTCCATCGGCAGGCAGGGATAGATCAACCAGCCATCAGGCTTGATGCGCGGAATGATGGTCGGGTAGCAGACGTAGGGCGTTTGCTTGAAGAGCATTTTGAGATAGGTTTTGCTGCCCAAGATCGGTGCGCCTTGCTTTTTGAGCGAGAGCAGCTTTTCCGTGAAGGCTTTGTAATCAGGCGAGACGAGCAGTTCGTAGCGCGTCCAGTTGTTGACGGCTTGGGGAGAGAAGGAGAGCAAGATGCCGTTTTCCGTGCAGAAGTCAATCAGTGAGTCGAGATGTGGCAGGGTTTCGGGGGTGATGACCGCGTTCAAGATCAACTTGAACTTGTCCGCTTTTTGACGTGCGGCAACTGTGCGGATGGTTTCGAGCAGGCGTTCGCTTTGGTTGGTGGGGACGCTGACGGCGTTTAACGCAGATGGTTGGACAGCGTCAAGGCTGATAATTATCCTATCCAATAATGGAAGCAAGCCCAAATTCTGGGGTAGAAGCGTCCCGTTTGAGATCATGCTCAGAGATTTGAAATGTAAATCCCGCTTTGCATAGGTCAGTAAATCTTTGATATGCGGGGATAAAAGCGGCTCTCCGCCCGTGATCCACAGATTCGGTACGCCGTCGCGGATGATAGAGAGAATCTTTTTTGCATCGTCAAAACTTGGATTTGTAAATTCATGGTTGCGGCGCGCACCGAAATCTTCGCAGTAGGTACAGTTCAGATTGCATTGCTCGGTGATGTAGTAAATCGCCAGGCGCGGATCAAGGGTACGTTGCCCGAGCTTGAGTGAGATGAAGTTGCGCGCGTAGGTCAGCATGGCGTGATTATAGTTCCTGCCAACTGACGACGTACTCAGTTTTCGGGTTGGGATATTTATCGAGCTCTTCTTCAACCACCCATTGACCACCCAAGCCAAGTTCTTTGGCTGTCAGTTCAAAATGGCACATGGCGATACCCATGTCGATGCGCTGCATGTCGGCGAGATCAAGAAAGCGTTTGAGCGGATCGTCGCGGTAGCCCGCCGTGCGACGCAGATAGAGCCGCCAGAAATTGCCATTGCGCACGATGCGCCAGGGTTGCTTATTCGATGCTGAGGGCGCGATGCGCACCATCTCCAGCACGCGAGCATAAGGACCAGCTTCATTGCGGTAAAGCGGCTCTTTCAGGATCACGTTTGAGAAGAGTGTTTCCCAGGCCAGTCTTTTGTATGAACCAGCCACTTGGCTGATGATCCCCATCCGTTTTTGGTCTTTTTCGGCAAACTCACCGAGCGCGGCAATCGCGGGCATATTTTCGTTCGCATTCAGTGTGATCTTTTCGGCAAAACGACTTTTGGTGAAGGTGCCGCCCAGCCAACAAGTGCCCAGATCAAGCGCGGTGGCATAGAGCAGGATCATCTCAAGCTGGTAGCCGTAATCTTCAAGGTCATGTTTGGCGGGCGGCATCGCGCCAACTACGAATCCCGCCGGGTTGCGGATGAAGCCGTAGGTGCCCAATCCGCGCAGGGACTGGCTGTCATTTTTTTGCGCGGCGACCAAGCCAAAACGCGGGCGCGTCCCGAAAGGTGAAACGGGTAGGTGATCTAGAAAAGCGATCAGCTTATCCTGTTTTTCATCCGCTATCGGGGCGCGGTCATATTTCCGGCAGGAAAAACGCCGTTGGATGAGTTTGGTATAGAGGATGCCTTCAAAATCCATGTGCCGATTATAATGGAGCAATGCCCGAAACACCCCTTTTTCAGACACAGGAATGCAGCAATGCAGATTGTGGATTCCGTTTTCCGTCGTTGATCGGTAAAACAGCGCTGGCTACCTGCCCCAAGTGCGGCGCACCCTTGCATTTGGCTGGGGATGTGTACCCGAGACATTTCGTCGGTGAGGGGCAAATGCCGCCAAACCCGCTCGAGGTGCATGTGCTGCTCGATAATATCCGCAGTCTGTACAACGTCGGCTCGATCTTTCGGACAGCAGAAGCGCTCGGGGTGGCAAAGCTGCATCTCTGCGGCATGACGGCCACGCCTGAAAACCCGCGCCTGGCGAAGACGGCCTTGGGCGCGGAAAAACTCGTCGCGTGGGAGCATCACAATAATGGGGTTTGGGCAGCCCGCTTGCTGCGTGAGCAGCAATTTGATCTCTGGGCAATTGAGGGTGGCGAGCGATCCGCGTCGCTCTTTGAGATGGGCATACCGCCTGCCGCGCGGAAGATTGCATTGGTGATCGGTAACGAACTTGCGGGCGTCGATCCAGATATTCTGGCAATTTCAGATCGGATTTTATATATCCCGATGTTGGGTGAAAAAGAGTCGCTTAATCTGACTGTCGCTTTTGGGATTGCGGCGTATTTTGTGCGTTATCTCGAGTAAAATACGCGCACTTTTGGAAAATAAGGTGACTGTCACATCCGAAAGTGATAGTCACCTGCACATTTTGTGTTTAGGAGACATTCACCATGAAAACCGATAGCGGATTGGAATATAAAGAAATCAAAAGAGGCAAAGGGGCGCAAGCTGTGGCGGGGAAAACCGTCAGTGTGCATTACGAAGGCAAGTTTCAGGATGGCAAAGTTTTCGACAGTTCGTACGAGAGCGGCGCGCCACTTGAGTTTGAGTTGGGGCTTGGGCAGGTGATCAAAGGCTGGGATGAAGGTATCGCACTGATGAAGGTCGGTGGTATTGCTCAATTGACTATTCCCTCGCATTTGGGGTACGGTGAACGCGGCGCTGGCGGCGTTATCCCGCCGAATGCGACGCTCGTTTTTGAAGTTGAATTGGTTGCTGTGGAATAAGTGCGAAGCCCTCCAGTCGGAGGGCTTTTTTGATGGCCTTGCTTTGAGCTTGCTTGTTTTTATGGCAAAATATACTTATGTTTATTTTAGATTTAGATAATTTGCGAGATTGCCCTGAAGGACTCATTGGGCAATTTCATGAATTAACTTGTTGTACGCAAGTTCATCGGCATGATTTTTTTGCGCTGGTTTGGTTGCTCCAAGGTCAGGCGCGTTTATTTGTTGATTTTCAATACTACAACATTAAAAAGGGGACACTGGTCTGTATTGCGCCGGGGCAGGTTCATGCATGGGAAAATGAATTGGATGGCAAGGAGATCGGTTTTGGTTTTGATAAGGGGTTATACATCAAACAGAATCAAGATTTCCCGTTTTTTCTGTATTCACTGCAACAAAAAAGTGATTCCCCTTATATATTAGATGTTCCAGCTTCTCGCTATGATTTTTTTGATTTCGTTTTTAGCACAGCCTTAGATCGCTGTGATGCGGTCTCAGATCCTGGTAGCTACGATGAAACGCTACTGACTTATTTGAATGTTGTCTTGTTAGAAATGCGGCGTTTGCAAACAGAACCGATGAAAAATAGTAGCGTATCTTTTAATGCAGCCTCGCGTTTGGTGCGTGATTTTTATCAGTTAGTGGACAAGCATTACCTTGAACGCAAAAAAGTATATGAGTTGGCCAAAATTCTGGGAGTCACGGCAAATCATCTTGTACAAACCGTGCGAGAGAAAGCCGAGAAGACTCCTGGGAGGATTGTTACAGAAAGATTGGTTTTGGAAGCGAAGCGTCAACTTATTCATACCCTTTATTCGATCTCTGAAATCGCCTTTTCCTTGTCTTTTACCAGCCCTTCTCAATTTACGCGCTGGTTTAAAAATGAAGTTGGTTTAACCCCTGGGCAATTTCGAGAAGACTTCATTGTTTTTTCAAGAAATCCATAAAAATGAACAAAGACCCGATACCTCTGCTCTTTTGAGTATTCGTGCTCTACCTTATAGTCTCCTGCGTTATTTTGAACAGGAGGCTTTATGTTTAAGAAGGTTTGGTATATCTTTTTTCTTGCTGTAATCTTGCTTTTAGGCGCAGCATCTTGTAGTGCAAAGATCGAGAATAGCGATTGGGAAACCCATATTCCGGGCGGGGATACGATTTGCGCGGGCGGCTCCCCATATGCCTTTTTCACGCGTCAATCGGAGAGTAAGAATCTCCTCATCTTCTTCCAGCCCGGGGGCGGCTGCCCAGCCAATCTCCCGTGCGAACTCGAAAACAATCAGCTTTTTGATCCGACTGTTTATATCCAGGGAGATAAATCGACAAAGGGTGGCATGATGTGGGATCAGGATCATCCTGCGCTTCAGGGTGGGATATTTGATCTGGATAATGAACTTAATCCCTTCCGAGATTACAACATGCTCTTTATTCCCTACTGCACTGCCGATGCGCATATTGGGGATAACGTGAATGAAGGCATCAATCACAAGGGTTTTGTGAACAGCACGGCGGCGCTGGCGTGGGCATACAGCCAATTTGACGAGCTCGACCATATTTTTATCGCGGGTAGCAGTGCGGGGGCGATCTCGGCGCCTTTTTATGCAGGCTTCGTTGCCGAGCAATATCCCAATGCTCAAATTGCGACTTTGGGCGATTGCAGTGGTGGTTACCATTTCCCTATGACCGATACGCTCGAAAATTGGGGCACGCTCTCGTTGATGCAAAATGAGTTGGGCGTTACGGATATTCCGATTGAGAACTTGAATTTTGAAACGTCAACAATCGTGAACGGTGCACGTTATCCTGATGTCATTTTTACTCAATTCAATGTTGATGAAGACAAAGTTGAGCAACAGTTCGTTTCGATGAGTTCGGGCTTGGATACGCCGCTCGCTGAAATGCTGGCTGCCAACCATGCCGATATTCGTGCGGAGATTGACAACTTTCGCACCTATACAGTGAATGACACCTACCACATGATTCTGCCGACCAAGCGTTTTTATACAGAGTCCGTCAATGGTGTGCTTTTTTACAAATGGGTTACGGACCTTACCAACGGCGTGGATGTAGAAGACGTTGCTCCATAGCAAAACAATTCTTCACGCCAAGTTATTTATTTAGCGGAAACTAACAATTAACAAGGAGAAAAAACATGCGCAATTCCAAAATTCTTATTCTTATCAGCACGCTCGTTTTTGCAAGCGACCTCGGTCCGCTGCACAAATACATGACGATAATCGCCATTTCGTCGACCATTCTATTTGGGCTGACCAGCTTTAAAATGTATCAAGCATCCAACGGTAATCGCAAAGCGCTGGGACTGACGATCTTCACGGCTTTGATTTTCGTTGGAATCGCGGTAATCACGGTCAATTTACTTGCCACCGGTAATACAAAATTGTATGACTCGACCAGCACCATGCTACTCTTGGCTGCTATCGTGGATACGATCTTGGCTTTTGTATTGCTCCGCAAAAAATAGTCGAATCCCGCTTCGGATCGATAATACATAAAAAACTATAATTTCCGCTAAACAAAATACTCCGAAGTGGTGTTGGAACTGGTGGTAACCTACAAAAATTTTAAAAAGGCGATATTAGAATTTCACCGAACTGATCGAAGAAAAAAACTACATTCATTCGTCGGCTGCTCGCAGTGAACTGAGCGCAAAGCCCTCCAAGTGGAGGGCTTTTTTATATACAACTCTAACGGGTCGAAAAGGCGCTATCTTGTTATACTCCTAATGGACATTTATTGTCTGAATTTTATTGGTAGATCATATATAAAGGTGAAACATGAATCAGATACGCACGTTTTATGAAAAAGCAGACATCCAGATCACAAGCTGGATGGCGAAATATAGTCTCCCTGCCCTGCGCTTTGGCTTGGGTTTGATCTTCGTTTGGTTTGGCGCGCTCAAATTTATCCCTGGGCTCAGCCCTGCCGAAGAATTGGTGCGCAACACGATCTATTTTGTTGACCCCGATATATTCATGCCCATTCTCGCACTGTGGGAAGTTGCCATCGGTCTCGGCTTTTGGCTGGGTTTCTTTACCAAAAAGTTCGAGCGCCTCACCATTTTGCTGCTTTTTCTGCAGATGCCGGGCACAGCCCTGCCTCTACTGCTTCTGCCTGAAGTTTGCTGGACGAGTTTTCCCTTTGGCCTAACCCTCGAAGGGCAGTATATTATTAAAAACTTAGCTATTATCAGCTCGGCGTTGGTTCTTGGGGCAACCGTCCGCGGTGACAGCTTGCCCGCAGAATCACGCTAAAGGATTTTTCATGCAAGCATCCGATTTCATTCAACTTAATAACCTGCACAAGAAATTTCAAGAAGGCAATCAAACTCGTCCTGTTCTGCAGGGGATGAGCGCCAGCTTCGCCCAAGGCGAGTTCGCAGCCATTCTCGGTCGCAGTGGCAGTGGAAAAAGCACCCTGCTGAACGTTATCAGCGGCATTGACGAGCCTGATTCGGGGGGGATCGAGATCAACGGGATTAATATCTCCGCTCTCGACGAGACCCAGCGCACGCTCTTCCGCCGCACTGAGATCGGATTCATCTTCCAGTTTTTTAACTTGATTCCAACGCTGACTGTTCTGGAAAATGTGACCCTGCCGCTCGAACTGAACGGCATACCGCTTCGCACCGCAAAGGAACGGGCTACCGAGCTATTGGCAGAAGTCGGCTTGGACGATAGGGTAGCCACCTTCCCCGAACGGCTTTCGGGCGGCGAACAGCAGCGCGTTGCCATCGCCCGTGCCCTCGTCCACGACCCGTTGCTTGTTCTCGCCGATGAGCCGACCGGCAACCTCGACGAAGAGACGGGCGTCCAGGTACTCGCTTTACTCGATAAACTCACTCGCCAAGCAGGGCGTAACATGCTCATGGTGACTCACAGCAAAGACAACGCCATCTACGCTGACCGTATTCTTGAAATGCAAAGTGGCAAGTTAGTGGAAGTGAGTAAAGCGGACGTTAGATAGGATGCTTCCGCTCCCGCCCCCTTCCCAGCCTTCCCCCGAGGGGGGAAGGAGCAACTGCTTTTTCCACCGCCAATCCCCTCGCCATTTCTCCCCCCATCGGGGGGAGATGTCCGATAGGACAGAGGGGGGAGCTCGATGAAAAGCGCTCCCTTCCTCCCCCGCCCCCTCATCAACGTTGGTTGGCGCTATCTCATCCGCCACTTCTGGCAATCCGCATTAATGGTCTTGGGCATCACGCTCGGCGTGGCGGTCGTGGTAGGCATCGACATGGCGAACGAGAGCGCCAGTCGAGCCTTCGACTTATCGACCGAATCCATCGCTGGGCGAGCGACGCATTATCTTTCGCTGGGTGGCAGCGCTATTCCCGATGAAGTTTATGCCGATTTGCGCCGTGCGGGGCTTGAGATTCCGCTCGCGCCCATCGTCAGCGACTATTTGCTCGCCCCCGACCTCGACAATCTGACGCTGCAACTGCTCGGGGTCGATCCCTTTGCCGAAGCGCCTTTCCGCAGTTATTTGGGCGAGCAGAGCGATGCGCCCATCGGTGGGCTGACCGATTTTTTCGTCCAGCCAAATAGCGTTTTAATTTCCGAAAATCTCGCCCAGCGTTTTGAACTCTCACTCGGCGACACGCTCAATCTCGAATATGCGGGCGAAAGCAGAACCGTCACTATTGCGGGTTTGCTGCGCCCCAGCGACAGTCTCAGCCGCCGCGCCCTCGACGGGATGCTGCTCGCCGACATCGCCACAGCGCAAGAGTTAACAGGTCGCCTTGGCACGCTCGACCGTGTGGACATCATCATCCCCGACCAAGCAGCCAAAGCCAAACTCGAAGCCGCCCTGCCCGATGGGGCGCAGATTTTGCCCGTCGCTGCACGTAGCGGCACCATTGAGCAGATGACCGCCGCCTTTCGCCTGAATTTAACGGCGCTCTCTTTGCTGGCGTTGGTCGTGGCGCTCTTCCTGATCTACAACACGATGACCTTTTCGGTCGTGCAGCGTAGACCGCTTTTTGGCACGCTGCGCAGCCTCGGTGTGACCAGTGGCGAAGTCTTCCGCATGGTGATCGCCGAAGCGTTGATAATCGGCCTGCTGGGGGCGGGATTTGGTATTTTGCTCGGTATCCTGATGGGGCGGGGAGCGGTCGGGCTGGTCTCACAGACGATCAACGACCTCTTCTTCGTCACCACTGTCCAGGATGTCGCTATCCCCGTCAACAGTCTCGTCAAAGGCGGGCTGATGGGCGTGCTGGCAACCGTCCTGACCGCCGCATTCCCTGCCTGGGAAGCCGCCAGTGTGCCGCCCCGCACGGCGCTCTCACGCGCCAATCTGGAGAGTAAAGCCCAAAAGGTCGTGCGTTGGCTGGGGCTGGCGGGGGCGCTGGTCATCGTGGCAGGTGGCGCAATTCTCTTTATCCCCACCAAAAATCTCATTATCAGTTTTGCGGGCACCTTTGTGGTCGTTTTCGGTTTTGCGATGCTGACACCCATCACGACCATCTGGCTGATGGCACTCAGCAGCCGCATCACCAGCCGCCTGTTTGGCGTGCTTGGTCGCATGGCGCCCCGTGAAGTGGTCAACTCGATCAGCCGCACATCGGTGGCGGTGGCGGCGTTAATGGTATCCATTTCGGTCACTATCGGCGTGAGCCTGATGGTTGGCTCGTTCCGCTTTACGGTTGAAACCTGGATGAGCCAAATCTTGCAGGGTGATGTATACATTTCCGTGCCGGGCACCACGCTCTCTCAACCGTTGCAAGCCATTCGTCCAGAAGCGTTGGCGCTGATCGAATCTGCCGAGGGCGTTGTCCGAGCCAATTTCCTGCAATCCACCATCGTCGACTCGCCGCAGGGTCCCATCGTCATCTCGGCGAATAATAATCCCAACGACGGCATGGAGCAGTTGTATCTCGCCACCGACATCCCGCCCGAAAATATTTGGGATGAGATGCAAAAGGGTGCCATCATCATCTCGGAGCCGCTTTATAACCGACTGGGGCTGCCCCTGAATGGCGGCGAGATCACGCTGTATACGCCCGCGGGCGAGCGGGTTTTCCCTGTGGCGGGCATTTATTACGACTATGCGTCGACGCAGGGCAATGTGATCATGTCGCTGGATGTGTATCGTTCGATCTGGGATGATGCGGCTGTGGATGCGGTGGCGCTGACCTTGGCGGATGGGGTGGACGAGGACCTTTTTGTGCGGGATTTACAGGAACGGATCGCCCCTGCCCAGAGCTTGCTCATTCGTCCCAATCAGAGTCTGCAGCGAGAAACCTTGGATATCTTCGACCGCACCTTTGCGATCACGGGCGCACTCCAACTGATGACCACCTTTGTAGCCTTTGTGGGCGTGCTTTCGGCGATGCTCTCGCTGCAACTCGACAAACAACGCCAACTCGCCATTTTAAAAGCCATCGGGCTGACCGCCAAACAGCTATGGCGACTGATCACGCTCGAAACGGGGTTGATGGGCGCTGTGGCGGGCGTCCTTGCCATGCCGACGGGCTATATGCTGGCGTTGATTTTGGTCTACATCATCAACCGCCGCTCCTTCGGCTGGACGCTCCAAATGCAGATCGTCCCCGAGCCTTTCGTGCAGGCCCTGATCTTGAGCGTGCTGGCGGCGGTGCTGGCGGGGTTGTATCCTGCGAAGCGGATCATCGAGCGCAATACTGCGGAGGCGATGCGGTTTGATTAGAGTTTGGGTGGGCAGGCAGTGCGTCGCACCAGCCGTTTGAATTTCTCTCGTCGGAGAGTATTGTGCCTGTCGATGGGCATTCATCCGCTCGAAGCAGGTGCGACGCACTACTTAAAAGCAAAGAACGAGCATTTTCGAAATGCTCGTTCTTTTATCATCCCGTTTTGATGGCAAGGCGCTTTTATAAAATCACCAAGGTATGATGCTGGGCAAAACAAACATGTCAATTAATAAATCCATGCGGTACATTTCAAGCATTAGACGTACAGGAAACTCTCCGTGATAACCTTCTGTTTCGCAATCAAAAATCATGTCATAGCCATCTATAGTGATTTCATAATCATGAAGATACATTTTCAAAAGTTCAATAATTTCTTTCAGTTCTACATCAATTCCTAACTTTTCAGCAATCAAATATGCTAAATCAGAAGGGTTTTTCTGGCGCAAATCTATGTAGCCTGTAGTAGGTCTAATACCTGGTATTTCTGTGTCATCAAATCTTACAGGAAGAATATATTCCCGTTTTTCCGTAAATGCTCGTGCTTGTGCGCTTTCACGTTCATGGTTAGTCCATAATTTTTCTTTGTATGAGTTTGAAATAAACATTACGCAAAATTTGGACTTTTTCTGATACACATTATCCAAGTGAGTGTAAAGATCTTTGCCCCATAAATCCGCTTCTTCATACTTGTCATAAAACACTTTTGCACCCAGTTCATGGAGAATTTCAGCAACTCTTTCTACATATTTTCTATCCTCTCCAGCAAATGAGAGAGCAACATCGTAATCATATTGAGTGGTTTCTTCATTATTGTGGTTATCCATATATGCAGCCTCCTATTTTTTACCAAAATGATGCTTTTTCTCCCACACCTTCGCTATGAGTTACTTCAAGTGACTCTATATAGTCTTTTACATCCCCTAATTTTTCGCATTGACCTGTTATTTTTATGGTCTCGCCAGGATTTAGTATAGGCAGTGTTATATTTGCTCTCTTTATATCCTGTATTTTCTGATATTCTTCGGATGATTCAACTTGAAACTCTTCCAATTGGCTTACTGTATCTAACCTGATACGAATATTTTCAACTTGTTTGTTACCAACACTCTTAATTTCAATAGAAAAGGGTACTGACTTTATTGAGGATGTAATTCCTTCAGGTAAATCATAATCCGTAAGTTGATCAATTGAGTATTTTAAATTAGCACTTTTTCTATTACTAAAATGTACGTATACGCCAAACGCAAATCCTAGAAAACCTATAATTACAGATGCAAGACTACATAAAGAAGCGAGTACTATTGATGTTAGTGTTAGGTAGATGTCTGTTGCCATACGGATGAACTCCCTTTATTTTCAAAGAACCCTCAAGAATGATACCCTTGTTTAGCTTTGAAACATGTCTTATTTCAAAAGTCTATGACAATTATACAATCCTATATCTTTCTTACAAACCCAAACAGCATAAGAATTCACAAGGTGAACTGATGTATGAAGGCATTCGGAATAATTTTCTTCTCAATAAAAAAACTAACGCCCCAACCATCTTAGGCCTAGCCCTCTACTTTGGCGTTTCCCCTCTGCGAATCGGCTGATTTCACCATCTCCCAGTGGTATACTCCGCCAATTGAATGGATAAGGAGCAGGAAATATGCTGGTTGTTTCGGATTTTAATGGCACACTTTCACACGGCTCACCCGTTTTGGGGTTGGTGGGCTGGGTCGGCGAAAATCAGAGTAAATTACGCAAAAATCTGTATATGGCGAAGATCGCCCCATCCTGGTTTTTGGCGAAGCGTGGGCTGATCGACTGGAATGCGTGGGTGAAAGAACTCTTCATTAACTGTATGCCGATGTTGAAAGACGCCACTCCCGAACTTTTTGAAGAGGTGATCGCCTACACCATGGAAACCCAACTCTGGCGCAAACGCCGCCTGGATATGATTGAGCGCATCCGTGGGCATGTGCAGCAGGGCGACGATGTCTATATCGCTACGGGCATGTGGCAGCCGACCGTCGCTCACTTCGCTGCGCATATCGGCGCAAAGGGATTGGGTACCGAGATCAAGTTTGAAAACGGACAAATGTCGCTGACTGAACCCGTCGCTCACGGGCAGGCGAAAGCGGACAAGATCAAAAAACGCCTGGGTGTGGAGCGTGTCGACGTGGCGTATGGCGACACATCCGCAGATATCCCGATGCTGGAGATGGCGGATCATCCCGTTGCTGTGTATCCTGATGAGATGCTCAAATCCGTGGCGCTGGAGCGGGGTTGGGAGATCTTTGGCGATCGGGCGGATGATTGATTTTTTAACACGAAGGACACAAAGGGGCACAAAGTTTTAATAGCTTTTTCTTGGAGACCTTTGTGCTCTTTGTGTTTGAATCTTAATGATGATGAATAAAAAACTTCTTACCTTCTTACTTATTTCTCTCGCCCTAGCCATCTACATCGCCATCACCCACAAGCCCGCTGAAGCGACGCTGCCCTCTGCCAGCCTGGTCGCTGACCTGAGCGAGGGCGGCGACTTCACCCGTGCGGAAGGTCCCCGAACTTGGGATTTTCCTGCCGATATGGGCGCTCATCCCGATTATCAGACCGAGTGGTGGTATTACACAGGCAATCTTGAAACGGACGATGGGCAGCATTTTGGCTATCAATTGACCTTCTTTCGCCGTGCTTTGGTCGCTAGCGAAGAGCGCACGGAACGAGATTCCGATTGGGGCGCGGATCAAATTTATATGGGGCATTTCGCGATTAGCGACGTGGAGGCTGAGCAGCATGAAGCCTTTGAACGTTTTACACGCGGCTCGGCTGATCTGGCTGGGGCGAAGTCTGCGCCCTATCAGGTTTGGCTCGAAGATTGGCAGGTCGAAGAGATCGGTGAGAATCAATATCGCCTCGTGGCACAGCAGGGCGAATTTGCGCTTGATCTGATTTTGAACGATACGAAGGGCATCATCCTGCAAGGGGACGAGGGTTACAGTCAAAAAGGGGAAGACCCTGGTAATGCTTCGTATTATTACAGTCAAACGCGGATGGAGACGAGCGGCACTGTCCGCACGGAGCGGGGTAGTTTTGACGTGAATGGGCTGAGTTGGAAAGATCACGAGTTCAGCACCAGTGCCCTCTCTGAAGGACAGGTTGGCTGGGATTGGTTCTCGCTGCAACTCGATGATGGCAGCGAGCTGATGTTCTTCCAAATTCGGCGTGCGGATGGCAGCATCGATCCCTTTTCGAGCGGGACCTATATCCAGGCCGAGGGGGGCACCACGCATCTTGAGTGGAACCAATTTGACATTCAGGTGCGGGACGAGTGGGTTAGTCCGCAGTCCGGTGGGGTTTATCCATCCGCCTGGACGGTCAGCATCCCTAGCTTAAATCTCGAACTGGATATAGCGCCGTATTTCAACGCGCAAGAGATGGATGTCTCGTATTTTTATTGGGAGGGGGCGGTCAAGGTCAGCGGCTCGTTGACGGGCAGCGGTTATGTCGAGATGACGGGCTATGCGGGCTCGATGGAAGGGGAGTTTTAATTAGGGGGGGGATTTGCGAGGCGGCTTTATCAACGAAGCAATCTCCTCGAAAGATGAGACCACGTCGTCGCGAGTGCGTGCTCCTCACAGGATCATGCTTGAGTTTGGGAACACAGTTATAATGTGCCCATTCTTTTTCCATTCTCCCGATGCTCCGCATCGGGAGCGCTTGCAGTGCTGAAGATTCCAAGCAGGGGAGATATTATTAAATGGATTATGTCGATGAAAAAACAGATCATTGCTTATTACAGCGCCTAAGTTTTGAGATGTTCCCTGAGACCAATAATGAAGGTTTTCTTCTTCAACGGTGTCTGATTTTTTAGAATGACCGTTATGGACAGCTACTGGCTAGAACAATGCCGCGATGGAGATTCAAGGGCAATTGAGAAGATGGTGCATACCTATCAAAGGGATGTCTACCGTCTGGCGATTTCCATCCTCGATGACCCCGACGAAGCCGATGATGCAACGCAGGAGGTTTTCTTGGCTGCTTTGCGTGCTATCGACACGTTCCACGAGCGTGCTTCGTTTAAAACCTGGCTGTTTAGCATCGCGATCAATACCTGTCGTAATCGCCTTCGACGCCAGCGGAATCGTGGAAAGTTGCACCAGATACTGCAGAATCTGTTTTCGCAGGCAGAAACTCATCCTGAGAAAAATGTGATGCAAAACGAATCTGATGCCGTGCTCTGGGAAGCTGTCCGCTCACTGGATGATAAACACCGTATTCCCGTCGTCCTGCGTTATTATCATGATTTGCGGGTAGTAGATATTGCTACGGTGCTCGGCGTCCCTGTTGGGACAGTCCATTCGAGACTAAACCATGCGCGAAGAAAATTGCGCGCCCTGTTGAAAGAAGAGTAAGATGAACGGGATCACGCATAAAAAAGCCAAACGTTATCTGCTCAGGAATTTGGATGGGCTGCTTACAGCTGCGCAGCAGGATGTGCTTGAAGCGCATCTCGCTGAGTGCGCAGCCTGCCGCGCTGAAGCTGAAAGTCTCTCTGCGTTGACGACCCGCTTACAGGGTGGATTCCATGCCCGATGGGATGCCTATGACGGTCCTTCTAGAAATGTGACAATGAAATTCCATTCACAGACACGGAGGATTATTATGTTCAACAAAATCAAAATTGGTTTGAGTACCACTCTAGGGATTGCTATATTGGTTGGCTTGTTTTTTGTATTTAATGCGGTGTTTCCTCTTTCATCAGAGATAGAAACTGTCTCAAATGACCCCCAAACCAGTGATGAGCTTTCCATGTCATCAGACACGCAAGGTCTGCTTGCTTTCACATCAGCAATCGAAGACGGAAATCTGGATATTTACACCGTGCGTCCGGATGGAAGCGACTTGACCAACCTGACCAATAATCGCGCCTACGATGTACATCCAGTTTGGTCCCCGGATGGAGAACGCATTGCTTTCGAGAGCAATCGCGATGGACATTTCCATATCTATGTAATGAATGGAGATGGTTCTGTCCCGATTCAAATATCCGCCAGTAACGGGGATGACCGTTTGAGCAATGGAACCTCGAGTGTTTGGTCACCTGATGGGACAAAGCTGCTATTCGTAAGCTTTACAGAAACAGCAGATATTTATATGGCGAATATTGATGGCAGCGGTGTAATGCATCTAGCTGAAGTTAACATATCTCCTGTCCTGACACCAAAAATCTATTGGTCGCCTGACGGTACCAAGATCGCTTATGTTGCCAACGATTTACAAGACCCGACATTACAACGAGTTTATGTTATGGATGTTGATGGAAAAAAACAGATAAATATCACGTCCCAATTGCAATCCAATGAGAATATCAGTGAAACTGACATTCGCTGGTCCAGTGATGGACAGTCTGTTTTTTATCTTGCCTCCCTTAATCGAGATGGTAAAACCCAATGGGTAGTGTATCAGGTTGATGTGAGCGATAATTCATTACTTGAATATGCGCGTATCGATGAGAATGTCATTAGCTGGTATGAGGGGGGAACGGTCATCCTATTGAACCGAACCAAATGGACTTGGTTGAAGCCTGACGGAACTAGCAACACTCTTGAGCCCTTTAAAGAATGTCAGGGTTCCGATGGCCGTTTCGCATTTGAGCAATCATCTAAGGGCTATTCGGTAATTGGTGTTAGTTGCCAGAATGGTCGATGGCGAATTTATGAGATCGACCCCAATGGCACTGCTTTACAGAAGCTCCAAGAATCTCCAATTCGGGCCGTAAATAATCTTCGATTCTTTTGGTCTCCTGATGATAGTTATATTGCTTTCAACATCTCATCATCTGGTAAGACTGACTTATATATTCTGAATCTTGAAGCAGCCATAAATGATCCATCTGTTCAGCCTGTGCAGGTTCTGATTGGTGGAGGAGAACTTCCTTTTCATTACCTTGTCCCATCTTGGCAGCCTTTTCTTCCTGAAGAACAGTGATAAATGATAAATTGTAAGCTGATAGGTTTGGCCCACGCCGTTATAATGTAGGCAATATCTACAAGTGATTGGTGGAATTGCCTACATGAAAAAAAACATATCCCAGATCATTGCCTATTACAGCGTCTACTGGATTTTGGGCGCGGTTGTTGCTTCACTGGGCCCGAGCCTGCTGGCGCTTTCGGAAAACGTTGGTGTGACGGTTGGGGCGATCAGCATTTTGTTTACCGCACGTTCGTTTGGCTATTTAACTGGCTCGCTTTTGGCGGGCTATCTTTTTGACCGTTTTCACGGTCACCGTGTTCTGACGATGATGCTCTTGAGCGCGGCATTGGCATTGGCGAGTGTGCCGAATATGCAGATCATGGCGCTGCTCTCCTTCGTCTTTTTCGTGCTGGGTGTGATGCAGGGTGGTTTGGATGTCGGCTCAAATACCTTGCTCGTGCGCGCCCAACCGCCCAAGCTCGCTGCTTATCTAAACGGCTTGTTCTTTTTTGCAGGGGTGGGCAGCTTTATTGTCCCGATTTATTTTGGCAAAGTTTCGCTGCTGTGGGGGTATCGCGGCATGGCGCTGGCAATGTTGCCAATTGCGCTCTGGGTTTTCTTCACGGCCTCTCCTGCAATCCCGCCGCGTGCCGATAAAAGTGAAGCACGCCTGACCAATCTCCCGCTTTTCATCGCCTTTGCGGCGCTGGCATTCATCTACATCGGCGCGGAAGTGACTTACGGTGGCTGGCTTTTCACCTTCTTCGCCAGCAGCGGTCTCGGCAGCGAGGATGCCGCCTATACGCTCAATTCGCTCTTTTGGGTGGCGGTCATGGTTGGACGTTTGCTCGCCATCCCTGTCGCGGCGCGCTTCAAACTGAGCCGGATCATCATCGGATATCTATTCGGTGCGGTCGTCAGTGCAGGCGTGCTTTACTTCCTCCGTGACCATGCCCTCGCGGTCTGGATCGGCTCGTTGGGGATGGGTCTCAGCGTCGCCGCGCTTTTCCCCTCCACCTTTACCTTTATTCAACAGAACATGAAACTTTCCGGGAAATTGACAGGGAGGGTCTGGGCTGCGGGGAGTCTCGGTGCGATGACCCTGCCGTGGCTGATCGGACAGCAGATTGACCGAGACGGCCCCGCCTCGATGATGACAACCATGTTAATGGTTTGGATCGTAGCTCTGGGCATCTTCCTCTTCGCCCTGCGCTCGCGCCCTAAGCTTGTTACCGTTTAATGGGCGTTATCGGCAGATTATGCGATAGACTACAAAAGTCTCAAAAACTTTTGTAGTCTATCTGTACAAAAGCGTATAAAATAGTCCCGGCTTGTGATATAGTCCAGACGAAATTTATATCTCCACTCAGGATAAATCTATGAAGAAATGGCTGCTTTCCCCTCCCTCCCTTGATGATTTTCTGCGTCTCTTGCGCGCGTGGAAGTTTTGGTTATTAGGCTCTGTGCTGGGCGCGTTGATTGGCGCGGCAATTTACTATCTCTTCCCGCCGATGTATCGAGTACAGGC
Source organism: Anaerolineales bacterium (assembly GCA_050305405.1). GTDB lineage: Bacteria > Chloroflexota > Anaerolineae > Anaerolineales > Villigracilaceae > Desulfolinea. Next base: position 183,540 of record JBNLFG010000010.1, read on the forward strand.
GACTGTGGTCGTCGATTTCAACATCGAAGAGTCGTGGACCTATGGCGATGATCGTGGCGTTTACTACTATCTCGAACGCGAGGCGCGCAAGTTGGTGGAACTCGCCTGGGCGGATGAAACGGTATCTGCTGTGGGTGAGGCATTCCCCGATTTAACGGTAGCAGATTTACGCGGCGAGCGTCTCCATCTATCCCAGCCCGAAGATGGCGGTTGGCACTTCTATGCCGATGATCCTGATCCCGCCCGCGCGGAGGAGATGGTCGCTGTGTGGGTGGAGAGTTTTACAGAGCAGGCGCGCGAGGGCGCGGTAAATGCGACCGCCTTGAAGGCGATCATGACTGCGCTTGAGAATGGCGACACGGCGCTTGCCGATGTGGAAGATGATCTGGCGCGTTTGGAAGCGGGGAGCTTGGGCATCTCATCGTATGTGGAGGTTTCTCCCAACCAGACTGAAAATTTGCGCATGGGACGTCGCAATTCGCTCGGAGAATACGTCCTTTTGGGTGCGGTGACGATATTGCTGGTGGCGGCTTTGGCTATTTTGCTAACAGGGACGAGCGATGCGTAGCTCTGTTCGATTCAGTATGGAAAAACTCGCGCGGGTTTTATGGGGACTAGTATTGTTGACCCTGCCAGTGACAAGTTTTCGTTATTTCCCACTTCTGGGGAAACATACCTATGTGCGCCCGCTGGCGTTTTATCCGCTTGCTCTGCTGTATTTGGTGTTGGCGCTGCGCCTGTTACGCAAAGAGATCAAGCTGCCGTGGAGCAATGCGCTGATCCCGTTTTTTGTCTTTTTGCTGGTTGCTCTTCTCACGACGGCAGCCGGAGCATTTTTGGCGCCTGTTGAACTGCGTGGAAATGACTACTGGGGACGTGCACTGCGCACGTTGTTAACGTTCATCATTGGCCTGTCATTCTTCGTGGCTGCCTTATGGATGAATCGTGATAGCGATGATTTGCGTCATTCTCTGCTTTGGCTCTATGCCGGTTTGGGACTGACAATACTTTGGTCTGGGGTGCAGGCGTTGTCCTTTTATACGCCTTTATTGAGCAAGGCGCAGGTTTCTGAATGGCAGTTGCTTTTCTCAATGCGCGGTATCCCCAAGATTAAGCGGGTTTCCGGCTTTGCTTTTGAAGCTTCCTGGCTGGCGGGGCAGATCGCGACTCTTTACTTGCCTTGGCTGGTGGCATCGCTTTTGCTTCGCTTCCGTGCGACGAAGTTCCGCTGGCTGGAGCCTTTGCTTTTGCTAGCCTCTGTCTTGATACTTCTCCTGACCTACTCGCGCGGCGGTTTGTTGATGGCGCTCGCGGCGACAGGCTTAACCTTTCTTGTCGCAGGTCGGAAGGATATTCAGCGTGTTTGGCAGTGGTTTGCGCATCCTATTCGTAACGTAAAGGATGACGCCAAATCCTTCGATATAAAAGCGCTAGGATTGCGTGTGGGTATCGTATTCCTTTTTATTGGCACGCTTTGGGGTGGAGGTGTATTGCTTTCTCAACGGAATTATTTCAGCAGCATCTGGACTGGGATTGCCCAGGCAGATGACTTTGCCGATTACTTTATTAAAGCCAAAGCTGGCGGGCGCGTGAGCTATCTGTGGTCAGCTGTGCAGGTCTTTTTACAACATCCGGTCTTGGGTACAGGATTTGGAGGCAGTGGTTTCCATCTTTTTCAAAACTTACCCGATTGGTCACTCTCAAATGTCCCTGAAATTACCGAGCAGCTTGCTTTTGATAGCGGCATATACCCTAACCCGAAAAATCTCTATCTGCGCCTGCTTGCCGAGAATGGTCTCTTTGGCTTTATGACTTTCGTCAGCTTTTTGCTTGCCATCCTTGCACAGAGTGTTGATGCATTGCGCCATGATAGACTGAAAGTGGCTGGCGTTGCGGGCCTTTTCTCGTGGGTAGCGATCTTGATCTACTACTTCATGCAAGATTCCTTTGCGATGGCCGAATTGTGGGTGAACTTTGGTATTATTTTGGGGCTAACATCTACCCTCACCCCCAGCCCCTCTGGAAAAGAAACCGCTTTGCGTCCCAAAGGGCGAGGGGAGTCATAGGAGTATTATGATCGTTCTTTCCGTAGGGATGCCGCGCGCAGGGTCGGGCTGGCACTACAACATCATCCACGATTTGATGGAAGTTGCGGGCTATGACGATGCTCGCGAGATCCGTGAAAAATATCATCTGCAAAAGATTTTGACCGAAGTGAACGTCAATATCGGTGTATTGTCGTTACGCCGTTTGGGGATGGTGATGATCCCTGCGTTAATGGGGCGGGATTTCGTGCTCAAGGCGCATGCCGGCCCCACAATTTGGTCGCGGACGCTCGCCACCCTCGGCTTGCTACGGATTGTCTACATCTACCGCGACCCACGCGATGCGATGCTCTCGGCGTACGAATATGGTCGCCGTACCGCTGAACAGGGACGCCCGAATTTCTTTGCAAAGTACGATACTTTTGAGAAGACGCTTGACTTTATGGCAGACTACGTCGATGTATGGGACGCATGGATGAGCGAGAAGCGCGTTCTCGTGGCACGTTACGAAGACCTGTTGATGAACTACGACGCTGAGATCGAACGTCTGCTTGACTATCTTGGTCTGGATGCAGGAGATGATGCCGTTCAGGGTGTGGTAGAGAATTATCGCCCCGGTAAAGCAGATGCGGGGCAACAAGGCTTGCATTTCTTTAAAGGGAAAATTGGTCGGTACAAAGAGAAGTATACAAACGATCAGCAAGCCGAAATGCGGGAACGGTTCGGCGCTGCGTTACAAAAGATGGGGTACGAAATCTAACGTGTGGATGCAGCGCAGTTCTTAATCTGAAAATGAAATGAGACTTTTCTTACGAAGGGATAGTTTTCGGGTATCATAGAGCCATGCGAAAATTTGACTCACCTTATATTGCTGACTGGTTTGCAATTTCGTTGCGCTGGTTTATGCTTTTTGCTTTTGGGGCGACGGTGCTTCAAAACAGCAGCTTTTTTTCGCTTCTCCCGCTTTTCGCATTAGTGTTGTGGAATTTGATTTTGAGTATGATGGCGGGATTAAATACACGCTTTGCTAATCATCGCCCTTTGGTGATAGGCGTTGACTTATTGTTTGCGAGTTTGCTCTTTTGGTTGCAAGGCGGTTTTATGGGGGCATTTTACGGGATTGCAATTTTACCGATTTTGAGTGGAGCAATCTATTATGAAGTTTTAGGTGGTTTGCTGGCTGGGGCAGTGATGGCTGCTGTTGAACTGCTTTTTACCTACTTTGCTGGCGGACTTGTCTTTGGCGGCATTGCGGCAGGGGTAACGCTCTTTTTGGGTTTGCTCTTTGGATTTTTGAGCAATCGTATGATTAACACCTTGCGTAAAAAGCGTGAAGATGCCCAGGATATTGCGCGTCAAAAACGCCACATGGAAAACGAGCGTTTGCGCGCGATTTATGAATTAACCTCCACTTTGACTTCAACCTTGAGTTATCGCCATGTGCTTGAAGCCGCGCTCGATTTGAGTGTAAAGGCGTTGAATCCTGAGATGGAAGATGGTTTCGGGGATCAACTTGTGAGCGCAGTGCTGCTTTTTGTTGGCAACTCACTGATTGTGAAAAGCTCGCGTCGTTTTACAGGTGCCGACCAGCGCCTGACCTTTGAAGGCGCTGATGGAATTTTAAGCCGCGCTTTTGCAGATGGCGAGCCAGTGCTAACCCAAAATATAGGCTACGATCCTGAACTTAGTCGTGTAATTGCCTTGCGCTCGTGTACATCGAGTTATTGTTTGCCGCTCCGCACAGGTTTGACGGTTTATGGGGCTTTGCTTTTTGCACATCCTGAGCCTGATTATTTCACGCAAGACCGCCGTGATTTGCTGGATGTTGTCAGCAGGCAAGCAGTCATCGCTATTCAGAATGCGCGTTTGTATCAAGATCTGGTTGAAGAAAAAGAGCGCATGATTGAAGTGCAGGAGGAAGCGCGCAAAAAACTCGCTCGTGATCTGCACGATGGCCCGACACAGTCGGTTTCGGCAATTGCGATGCGCATCAATCTCATCCGCATGATGCTGACGAAGGCGCCTGATAAAGTTGAAGGTGAACTGGTACGCGTTGAAGAGTTGGCGCGTCGCACCACCAAAGAGATTCGTCACATGCTTTTCACCCTGCGTCCGCTCGTGCTTGAATCGCAGGGCTTACGCGCCGCACTCGAATCGATGGCCGAAAAAATGGAAGAAACTTACGATCAACGCGTCGAGATTGACGTGGACGATAAAGTCATCGAACAACTGGAAATGGGCAAGCAGGGTGTGATTTTCTTCATTTCAGAAGAAGCCGTCAACAATGCCCGTAAACATGCCAAAGCCTCACTCATAAAAGTGCGTCTACGTGCTTTGGAACATAGCCTGCTCCTGTTAGAGATCAAAGATAACGGTGTTGGCTTTGATGTGCAGGCTGTCAATACAAATTATGAACAACGCGGCTCATTGGGAATGGTTAATCTCAAAGAACGTACCGAGTTGATTAATGGCTTGCTCCATCTTGATTCTGCGCCAAATAAGGGGACAAGTGTGCAGGTTTATATCCCTCTCTCCGAAGACGCTGCCGACCGTCTTCACCGCTCGAAAAAATAATAGAAAGGTTCACTTAATGCCAAGCGCAGACGGTCTCTATTACTTCTCTCACCAGGCAGACGATCCTGAAAGTCCGCCCATTCTGCTTATTCACGGCGCAGGTGGTTCCCACCTTTACTGGCCGCCTGATATTCGACGCCTAAATGGCTTTCGTGTCATCGCGCTTGATCTCCCCGGCCACGGAAAATCGGAAGGCATCGGGCGCCAAAGTATCCGTGATTATGTAGATGCCGTCCAGGGTTTTATGGATGCGATTGACATGCCCGCCGCCGTCATCGTTGGACACTCGATGGGCAGCGCCATTGCCCTTCAGCTTGCGCTGGACGCTCCTGACCGTGTGCTTGCTCTCGTTATGGTGGCAGGAGGCAGCCGTTTGCGCGTGGCTCCGTCAATTCTTGAAAACGCAGCCAACCCTGCAACATTCCCTCTTGCGGTAAAAACGATCAACGACTGGGCCTTTGGCGCTGGTGCAGACCCCCATCTGCGCGAACTCGCTTCCCAGCGTATGGAAAAAGAGACACGTCCCACCGTCCTGCATGGCGACTTCCTTGCCTGTAACGACTTCGATGTCAGCGAGCGCTTGGACGAAGTCAAGAAACCGACTTTGCTTCTCTGCGGCACAGCAGATAAAATGACCCCGCTCAAATATTCACATGCTTTGCACGAAGAGATCAAAGGCTCCGAACTAGTCGAGATCGAAGGCGCCGGTCACATGCTCATGATCGAAAAATCACACGAAGTAGCTCAGGCGCTCGAAGACTTTATCGACAAACTTTAGAAAAAATCCCCGCTCATCAAAGAGCGGGGATTTTATTTAGCGATAAGATTTAAAAATCATCGTCGTCAAAATCGACATCATCATCGTAGTCTTCGTACTCGTCTGCCCAATCCAACTCGATTGGTGAGAGACCGATCACTTCCAACTCCGCTACACATTCAGGACAAGTTTTCTTCTGCCCTAAAAAGGGTGCCTTCGTAAATACGACATTCGCATCGCATTCAGGGCAGGCGCCGATTACGGGCTTCTTCTTAGAAGTCGTCATCGTCATATCCTTCATCGTCGTCGTCATACTCGTATTCATCAGCGGGCCAATCAAGCTCGAGCGGTTCGAGCCAAACAACCTCGAGACGCGCATCACATTTTGGGCAGGTTACAATATCACCCAGACGAGGATTATTTCCCGTACTGACCATTTCCTGACAAGAAACGCAGCTTGCTTTCATTGCAAAAGAGCCTCCAAAGCAAAACAAAAAATGAGAGTGAACAAAGCCTCGTGGCTTTGACTTAGCTCTCATTTTACGGGCAGGGCGTATAAATTTTGTTGAAAAAAGCGATTAAAAACTGTACCAAAAGTTCTTTCTTGTATAAAGTTTTTTACGCCGTAGTTCTACGGTTTTAACGTATATCCAGCCCCCGTCACTGTCAAAATATAATGTGGATTCTGCGGGTCTTCCTCGATTTTGCTGCGGAGACGTTTAATCAGCCCGCGTACGAGATCGCGGCTGCCCTTGCCGCTATACCCCCAAACATATTCGATCACTCGATCGGATGAGAGAGTCTGCCCTGCGTTGACCATCAAAATATAGAGTAGACGAAACTCCAATTGCGTCAGGCGTTGGGGTGCTTGGTCTTTGACTTTTACTGTGCGCTCTGATGGCTCCAGGACGATGTCACCTTTGGTCAGGATAGGCAGGCTGAAAAGCGGCACGCCTGAGACACGCCGCATTAGCGCACGTACCCGTGCAATAAAAACGCGTGTGCTGTATGGGCGGAAGAGAACTTCGTCCACGCCCGCATCAAGTAGGGCAATATAGCCATCTTCGGTTTTGTACTCGGTCACGACGATGATCGGCGCTGGCGTAAAGGCGCGTAATTGTTTGATGGCGCTGAGATGTACATCTTGTTTAGGAAAGGTGAGCACGATCAGATCGGCGGTGTTTTCGCGCCAATCGCTGATGACCTTCTCAAAATCCATGCTGATACGCACGAAAAAGCCCGCACGTTGTAAACCAAGCCGCAGTGCGGCACTTTCATCGGAGTTGTGGGAAAGTAATAAGGCTTCCATCATCACCTCATAAACTACTTCGACATGACCTCGCTCTTTTTGAAGCCATATTTTTCATACAGCCCGTGTGCATCGCGTGTGCGCAAGAGTTGGGAATGCTCAGGAATATCAGGATGTGCCTGAATGAAATTGACGATTTCTTTCCCGATTCCCTTGCCCCGATGCTCTTCTGCGACCATTACATCGGCAATCCACGCAAAGACGGCTTTATCAGTGACCACTCTTGCAAAACCGATCAATGCTTCATCGAGAAAGACGCCCACACAAATTGAGTTCTCAATGGTCTTTTCGATCAATTCCAGCGCTCTGTCTGGCGCCCAATAGGAACCATCCAAAAGCTGCTTGACAGCTTGGGGAGAGAGCTTACTTTTGTCATCGCTAATGAGATAGTTGTGGAATCTTTTTTGCATTTTTTTCTTTCGTACCAGCAGATCACAAAAGTCTCAAAGACTTTTATGATCTATCTAGATCAAGCTCAATAAAATCTCTTTTGCCTTTTCGAGCGCTCGCGCGCGATGGCTAATGCGGTTTTTCTCGTCTTCGTCCAACTCCGCCATGGTATACCCTTTTTCGGGGATGTAGAAGATCGGGTCGTAACCAAAACCGCCTTCGCCACGTTCTTCGGGGGTGATCTCCCCTTCGCAGGCGCCATCGGCAAAGTATGTTTCGCCACCCGGCAGGGTAATGGCGATGGTGGCGCGGAAACGCGCTGTCCACGGGCGGGGGTGCGGCAGCAAGTTTTGTAGCAGATAGGCGCGTCGGTCCACATCCGTTGCGTTGGGAGCAGGGGCGTAGCGTGCCGAGTAAAGGCCGGGCGCACCGTTGAGCGCATCCACTTCGAGACCGGAATCATCGGCAAGGGCGATTAATCCACTTGCATTTGCAAAGGCATTCGATTTGAGCGCGGCGTTTTCGGCGTAGGTACTGCCGGTTTCGGCGACATCCAACTGGATGCCGAGGTCTGCAGGGGTGATGAGTTGGATGGGCAGATCGTGCAGGATGGCTTGCAGCTCACGCAACTTGCCCGGATTTTGGCTTGCCAGCAACAACTTGATCATTTTTCTCCTTTAGACTTGATCTTGTCCAACGCCCATTTAGCATGGTTACGGACGAGTGGTTCGATGTCATCTAGTGCCCTTTCCAGTGCAGGGATGGCGGCCGGATGGCCCGCGTTGCCAAGCGCGACAGCGACATTGCGCAAATAGCCGCGCCGCTTGGCTCGCTTGACGGGGTTGTTTTTGAATTTCTTGTTGAATTCTTGTGGGGTAAGGGAGAGTTCGGTGATGAGATTCTGTTCAGGTTCCAACGTTTCAACGTTTAAAGGTTCAAAGGTTTTCCCGTTCCACGGGCAGACAGTTTGGCAAATGTCACAACCGAAAATCCACTCGCCGAGTTGTGGGCGCAATTCTTCTGGGATTTCGCCTTTGTTTTCGATGGTTAGATAGGATATGCACAAGTTCGCGTCGAGGGTGCGGTCGGATAGGATGGCTTGAGTGGGACAGGCATCAATGCATCGAGTGCAGGTGCCGCAGTGATCACTGGTGAAAGGCGCGTTAGCGGGGAGTTCGATGCCGAGCAGGATTTCGGCGAGAAAGAAGTATGAACCGGCTTTGGGGTTGATGAGGCAGGTATTTTTCCCGATCCAACCAAGACCGGCGCGCTGGGCAAGATCGCGTTCGAGAATCGGACCGGTATCGGTATACCAGCGGTTGGGAACGCTGTGATCAACTTCTGTTTCGATGAAATCTACAATGGCTTGGAGTTTTTCTTTAAGAAAGAGGTGGTAGTCCTCTGTGAGGGCGTAGGCGGCGATTTTGCCGATTGGACTGTCGTCCCCCTTTGCCCTAGCGGGCATCTCCTCCCGAAGGGGAGAGCCCGGCTGGTAGGGGAATGCTAACACCAGAATCGACTGACATTCTGGCAGAATCAGCTTCGGGTCAGTGCGGCGTTGACGGGCGTCTTCGCGTGCCAAATAATCCATAGATGCATGCCGCCCCGCATCCAACCAGCTTTCATAGGTTGAGATGTGGGGCGGTGCTGCTGGCGTGGTAATGCCAGCTAAAATGAAGCCTTCTTCTGTGGCTTTTGTTTTGATTTTTAGTGCAAGCGTTTCATTCACGAGAAACTTAACGCACGACGATATCGACGTAGAGCCACTCGCCGAAGTTGACACCGGCTGAATTGACCATGCGCCAGTAGCTTTGGTAGTTGCCTGCTGTGAGCGGCGCTGCAAAGACGACAGTCACTTCGATCTCTTCGTTAGGCGCTACTGTCCTGGAGAGCGCACGAGCTTGTCCGTTCATGTTTTCGCCGTAGCCAAAGGCGATCTTGTAGGTTTCTGTCCAAGTACAAGTGCCGGTGTTTTTAACGCGCCATGTTTTTTCGAAGGCTTGGCCTGGCGACATCTCGGTACCGTCCTGCACACTAACATCCGCAACCCAACTGGCATTGTCACAGAATTCGTCTGTGGGCGAAGCTTCTGGCGTAATGCTCTGTGTTGGTGTGACGCTTGGTGTTAGTGTCGGGGTTGCGGTGGGCGCGATCGACGTAGGGACAGAGGTGGCTGTCTTTTCAGCAGGGAGCGGTGTTGAACTGGCAGGTACAGTTGATGTGGTCACAGCGGCGGTCAAGGTCAACTCAGCAATAACAGTTTCGGCTGCCATTGTATAAATCGAATTTACATCAGCAGTCGGCGTTGTGTTTTGCGTTGGTGTGCATGCTGTAATTAGCAGGGCTACCAACAGAGCGAATGTGATGCCTTTTGTCCTCATGATCTTTTAGTTTTACCTGGTTTGTTCAAGAATAAAGTTCCCTGATTATTTAGTAGGGTGTGTTAATCTCCGTCGGTAACTTTAATGTCAGCGCAAAGTACGCCGCCAAAATAAACGCCTCGATCATTGACTAAAATAAAGCAAGTTGTATATTCGCCATTGTCTTTTGGCGCTGTTAGATGGGCACCAACATCAACCGTACCTCCCGGTGGCACAGATGGATTGTCATTACCGCCGAACTTATAGGCGGGGTTGGCTGCATCGAGAGGGTTATTATCCCCTGATCTTGTGCTTGTGCTTGAAACGGGGATAAGCATGTAACCCTCATCCCAAGTACAAACGCCGCTGTTATAAACCCGCCATATCTTTTCGAAATCGGTTCTTGCAGGAACTGCAGAGCCATCAGGATAATTGATGTCGACCGGGCTGCCGTAGGTCATTTCATCACAAATTGGTCCCGATTGCGTGGAAAGTGCGACGGTTGTCGCGGTTGGGATTACCGTCGGGATACCGCCAGCGAGAGGCGTAAGTGTTGGTAGGGTAGGATCAAGCGTAGAGATAGCCGTTGGTGCATCCAGGTTAATCAAGGTCGCTGTCGGTTGTGGAATGAGGGTCTCGGTTGGCGGTGGGGGAGTCGGCGAGAAGGCGGCTGCGGTTTGCGTCAGTTGGGCTGCAACGGTCGATGCTGCGGATGTGAAAATCGCAGCGGGATCAACTTGTGTTGGGGTTGCGTCCTGCAGTTCGGCAGCAACGTCGGATCCGCAGGCGGTTAATGCTAACAGTAAGCTGAGAAGTAGAACCAGTTTCCAGATCGTTTTCATATTTTTCATTGTAGTCTCCATCACGGCAAAAGGAATGCCGTTTCTTAGAATCGTGTTTTTATTATAATCTACCCATTCTTGCAGGGCAAAAGGGAGTTTAGAAAGAAAATGGCTGCCAATTGGCAGCCATTTTTTGGAAACCCTTTGTTTTATGGGTTTGGATTTACCCCTGTCAGGATATAGCCTGCCTGTAATTGCGAGAGAATGTCTTGTGCGTCTTGCGCTTTTCCCTCTGGCAAATGTTCAGCGTTGATATTTTCAAGGATCAGCGGCGATGTGATGTTGATCCCGCCTGTCCCTGCGATCAATTGGGGCCAGGCAGATTCGATGGCGTGGACCACATCCGGTTGGATTGTGGCAACCAGATTGCCGGTAATTTTTTGCGGAGGCAAATCGCTGACAACCAATATCCCGTTGCTGGAAAGGTAAAGCATCAGGTCTTCATTTGCCAGTTGCGGAGAGACGTACATCGTCTCGACCGTGTGATTGATGAGATAGTCCGCGTAAGCGTTGTACTCGGCGAGGGGCGCGTCCTCTGGAATCTCGACAAAAAGCGGATAATCGTTAAAGGGGCCCGCCCAAGGTTGACAGAGCCCACAGGCGTATTCCTGCCCTTTGCGGAATGCCGCCAACATGATTTGCCCAACAGGATCATCTTTGGGGATCATTAATCCGGTGTGGTAATCGACAGTGATGGTTGCGCCGATGTAGCCTGCCATAAACGCTGAGATGTCCGGACGTTCGGTATTTGCCAATACGCTCAGGTTTCCACCCGCGACCATGTCGGGAATATTAACTGAAAGGAATTGCGCCTGTGGTGCTAGCGGTGCTAACTCTGCCAAGTCGGGGTCAGGTGGCAATGCGATCACAACGCGCAGGGCAGGCTCAAGGTCCTCCGCAGACAGGTTGTTGCGTACCTGAAAGTGCATTCCCGCGCTTTGGGCGAGATTGTAGACGAGGGTCTGGTATGTGTTCGAGAGTTCCTGATCCAGATCGGCGGGGACGACGAGAATAGCCAGGGGGATTTCAGGGGTAGGGGTTAACGTCGCTTCGGGTTGAGGCGCTGTTGTTGCCGTGGAAGCAACTTCCGGCACCGCGGGCGCTTCCGTGGCGGCGGAGCCGCCGCATCCCATTAAGAGGGAGGCAGCAAGGGTGAATACGAGCAAGGTTTTACCAAAGTGTTTTCTTAGCAGCATGGGGTAGTCTCCATTTTAGATTTGTTGAATTTTACCCGATAGCTGCGTTAAAGAAAAAAGTGACTGTCATTTTCATGACAGCCACTTGATGGTTGGGGGTTCGCTTATTTTGCGACGATCTTGATTTGTTTCGGGCGAGCGGCTTCCACTTTGGGAAGGGTCAGGTTGAGAATGCCGTTTTTGATTTTGGCTTCCACGTTGTCAGCATCGATCTCGCTGGGAAGACGCAAGGTGCGGATGAATTTACCCTCGGGTAGTTCGCGCAATAAATGCTCGCCATCTGATGTCTTGTACTCACCTTCGATGCGCACGACGTTGTCGAGCACCTGAATATTCAGGTCGTCGGCGCTCAAGCCGGGCACAGCGGTGGTGATGATGAATTCGTTGTCTTCTTCGCGTACGTCAACGCGCAGGGTATAAGCATTTTCAGCGTTCATCATCCGGCGGTACATCTGACGGTGTGGGCGAATGTAGTAAGTCATTTTTTTGTCTCCTTTTAGATACCAGTTAATATTGAACTATGGCTATAATAACCAGTAAGCATAAGAAAAATGAAAACAAAAAATTTAAATTTTGTAAGAAGGGGAACAAATCTGAACGAAGGAACGTCTATCATCAGGAGGTACCTATGAAAAAAATGATTTTACTTGTAAGTTTGATGTTCTTGATGGCGGCTTGCGCCTCGCAAGCGCCCGTGGACGAAGGGCCTGCTGCGCCTGAAAGAAGTATGGATGCGGCGACAGAAGAGGTCAGTGAACCTGCACCTGCGCCGGTTGTAGATACGGCTGGCACCCTACCGCCGGAGGAAGCTCAACCCGTAGCCACCCCGAATACGATTCTGCGCCCCCTGGTAGAGGAGGCACGTCAGGATCTAATCAAGCGATTGAACGTTTCTGAAGAGGATATTGTTCTCGCTAAAACTGTGGCGATTAACTGGCCCGACTCCAGTCTTGGCTGCCCGCAACCAGATATGGTGTATATGCAGGTGATAACGCCGGGTTACAAAGTCACCTTTACCGTAGATGGCCAGTTCTATAATTACCACAGTGACGAAAGCAGTACCATTATTTATTGCGCAGCCGGAGATGGATATCCAACTATTCCGCTTAATCCAGATGACATCACAGATGGTGAGCCCTGGGTTCCGGTAGACTAGTCCTAGAGTTTGTCTAGAAATTCACGAGAACCTCTACATTCTCTCGTGAATGGGGCACTATTCTTGTTTAGTAAGACAATAAAAAAAAGCCCCCGCCAATTTGGCGGGGGCTTTCTTTGCGTTCAATCGGATGATCTAGTGGTCGTGTTCGTCGTTGTGCCCGTCGGTGTGCCCGTCATGATGATCTCCACGTTCTTCGTGTCGGTCTTCCTTCCCATGGTCATCATCGTCGAAGACGAAGTCATACGTATATTGACCATAGTTTGTGAAGCCGTCCGGAGCATCAAAGGTGACAATCATCACCGCGCTGCCAGCATCTTTGAGTACTTTTTCGACCTCGAAGAGACCTTGTTCAGTCATTGCGTCCAACTTCATGGTATGGACTTTGTATGTGGTCTTATTTCTCTTGGTCTTGATACCAACAAAGGTGACGGTGAAGTTGTTGTCAATCGGCACTACTTCGGTAATATCCATGAAAACGGATGGGTCAGTACCGTCAGAGATCAGTGTGCCATCCATATAGACGTTATCGATATACCAGCCGCCGTAAGTTGTGCCCCAGTCGGTCATGTAGCGGAAAGCAACCAGAACATCTTGTCCGGCGTAGGCAGATAGATCGTAAGAGAGATTCATCCAGCCACCGCTGTAGCCGGTCAGACCGGGTAAGTTAGCGATGATGTCAGGGTGGGCACTAGGATCAAAGTCTGCGACAGTATAGTCATTGGCGAGACTGGTCCATGTAAGACCGCCATCTGTGGATACCTGAACAAAACCGAAATCCCAGTAATCTTCAATGTCCCAGTAGGTGTCAAAGGTCAATGTGCCGCCGCCCGTTGCCGGGAAGATAGCCCAATTGGAGGCCAAGTCAGTTGCGCCGCCCCAGAGAACGTCACCGTCTGTTGTCCAACCAGTTGGGAACGTGGAGTAATCTACGCCGTTGAAATTAACTTTCTCAAGCGTTTCGGGATCACCATCAATCCAGATATAGTCTGCGCCCCACGGCGGTGCGCCTGCTGTGTCATAGGCATCGGGGTTGGGAACATCGGGTGTACCAATGTCAATCGCTACATCCAGATTATCGAAGCCATAGCGTCCATGTTTGGATTTCTCATCGTCGATGAGTACGGCAACGGAGAAGTCGTGATAGGTGCTTTCGAAGCTATTCTTCTTCCACTTGCGATCTGTAGCCAACGTGGAGTTGATGCCTGTAATGCCGTTGTCAGGATTGTGGAACTCGGCCTGGATGAATTCAGGGCCAAATTTCTCATACAGGTACATTTGATACAGGAAAACGATGCCATAATCGGAGACGATTTCCCGTCCACCCTGGTCGCCCCAAATATTCAGGGAGTTTTCAGGCAGTGCTTCAAAGGTGCTGTAAGCATCATTACCGACGACATAGCCCGTCAGGAATTCAGCGAACATCGAAAGACCTTCATTAACGAAGTTTTCTTCGTCGCTATCATAGTCGTCATGCAGTAAATGTTGGTACTCGTGTGCGAAAACACCCTCATAAAGATACGGGCGAGTGCCATCTGGTCCAACACGATTTTCCCAATCATGCGAGTCGATGCTCATGATATTGCGATCGAAGTAAGATTCATAAGTTGGGGAGTAAAAACCCGCGATATAGTTCGGGTAATCGGGATCGTAGTAGTTGTCATCCTCGACGTTTGAAACCAGAACAATTTGACGGCCCGCAGAATCGCCGTAATAACCGGCCGGAACATAACCCCAAGCTTCCAGCAACGAGGCGCTACCATCATGGAGATCGGGCGTACCGAAGAAAGAAATCTCAGTCGGATAGATATTATTATCGAATTCGCCAACCAGATAGTTTGCTTGTTCACAAGTAATAACTGGGGTGGTACGGGGGTCGCCCGCAGGGAAGCTTAGATCAGCTTGAATCCATACCTCAACGCCGGTGCTTTCTGCAACCTTATAAAAGGTGTCGAAGAAATAGCTGCCGTTATAATCATCCAGCGCCAACCACATTTTGGCGTCCGTAGCACAGTCTTGATAAGGTGTGCTTGTTACAGCAGCCATTGCTGTGGCCGATACTTCAGCAAAGTTCAGCGTCGGTTGAGTAGAAATACGGTCTTGGGTTGGTTCCCATTCACGTAATTCAGGGCCAACGTCCACAGGCTTGTAATCAATACCCTGGGCGGCGAAAGTTGTCGCTGCGGGGATCATGGCAAGCGCCAAAGCTAAAATGCCGATAAAGGCAAATACCTTGCGATTCATATTATGTGTTCCTCCTATAGGCTTAAAAGTGTTTTGTGTTCAAACAGATGGGGAAAATTATTTGCAGACAATACTTCTGAACAATCACCTCCTTCATAAAAGTTTAAAGCAAAAAGCCTGCTCAAAAAAGCAGGGACAAATTACTAAAATTGAAAAATAGGAAAGGGTTTGGTATTCAAACAAAAAACCGAAAGGCTAGACTAAATAAGCTGGCCTTCGATAGTCTGGCGATCTGCCGTATTCGCTTCCTCTCACAGACCCATGACTTTGTGCCCCCACCTCACGATGGGTTTACCTTTTCGGGCCTTGCAGTTTTGCAAGGCCTGTCAATAATAAGGCAATTCTTATGAAATTGCAATGATTTTGCAATGAAAGCGGCTTTCTTTTCTATTCCCCCATTTTTCCCAGTTGTGGAAAAATGGGGGAATAGAAAAAGACATGACTTTGTGCCCCCACCTCGCGGTGAGTTTACCTTTTCGAGTCTTATAGAGTTACAAGGTGCCCTATTAATAAAGTGATTTTTGCAATGACACAATTTTTTCCTCAAATTTCATTGATAACGGATAAAAAAGTAATAAAAGATATATGGTAAATAAAAAGAGCTGCCTTGAGGCAGCTCTTTGATGTTGCAGGTTTAACTCTATTCTCCAGCCATGAAATCATACACAAAATCTTGTACATTTTGGCGATCCATGCGGAAAACACCACCCGTGCCGGCGCAGTTGCCGTTAATGCCAAAAGATGTCACACCAGCAACAATATTGCTGTCGCCCAAGAAATTAGGGCCGCCCGAGTCACCAAAGCAGGTGCCGCCGGTGGCGTGGTTATTCGAGAGCAGCAGGGAGAAATCACCGGTGAAGCCAGGTACGTTGATCTGGAGCAGGTGCGGCGTCGCAACCATGCGGGTGCGTTCAGATTCTACGAATACTGGATTGACCCATTGGAGTCCATAACCAACTGCGGTGAAATATAAATCATTTTGACCACGCTGGGTTTTATATTGATCCAGCGAATCAACTTCGGGAAGTTCACCATAGGTATCCAGATAGACAGGCTCTGCAAGTTCAATCATACCAACATCATGGACAACAAACGAAGTCGTAGGATAAAGCGGGTGTGCAGCCCAGCGAACAGCTTCTACACTATTGGGGCCAGAATAAGGATAATTGTTGTTTCCGTTCTGGACATCTGATTCTGTGAATATTCTCATCCCACTAAATTCACCTGGAGCTCCAGCACAATGTCCGGCTGTCAGAACATAAGTGGGAGATATCAACGTTCCACTACATCGGTAAGCTGGGGCACCATTTTCCTCCATAAGAATGAGAACAACATGAGGATGACCATCACCATCGTAATCACCATACTTAACAGCAGCAGCCGGAACAACAGCAACAGCAAGAATGACGAGTGCAGCAACCAAAGCCAAAACAGTTTTTTTACGCATTTTTTCTCCTTTTGAAAAAAAGTGGGGTTGATACCTTCTCCAGAAAGAAAACAGACTGAGGAAGGTTTTTCTTCGACAGTCTGGCGGTCTGAGAGCAGACCCATGACTTTGCGTCCCTGTCTCGCAACAGGTTTGCCTTTTCGTAGTCTTGTTAATCTTTTGTTATATTACCTAAATTGTCCGAAATAGTCAAGCGAAAAGGGTATAATTTGCCCATGTCAAAACGTCTTATCCTATCCATTCTCTTTGTGATTAGCATCATCGGCGGCTTCCTTATTTATCGCAGCATGCACTCATCGGGCGCGCGTTCTATCAAGATTATGCAGTGGTTTCGCGATCCCGAATCACTCCCCGAATTGACTATCCTGCAAGGCACGCGTTGTGGCGATGCGCCCTTCATTCTTCCCACAAACGGGATTATCGGATATTTATGGGATGACTCCTTCCGCCCCGGGCATCGTCATCAGGGTATCGATATTTTTGGCGGAGAAGATGTCGGCGTAACGCCCGTGATTTCGGCTTACGATGGCTATCTCAGCCGTTTGCCCAATTGGACATCTACCGTTATTGTCCGTATCCCGAAAGATCCCCTTCAACCCGGACGCCAGATCTGGCTCTACTACACCCACATGGCAGATGCCGATGGCAACGATTTCATCGACCCCGCCTTTCCGCGTGGCACAGACGATGTCTTCGTCCCCGCAGGGACATTGCTCGGTTATCAGGGCAACTATTCGGGGGATCCCTTCAACCCGACTGGGGTACACTTGCATTTCTCCATCGTTAAAGATAAAAACGGCACCTTTATGAACGAGTTGGAAATTGGCAATACCTACGACCCATCGCCCTATCTCGGCATGGAATTGAACGCCAAAACGAATACCGATAGCATTCCGACGTGTAATAATTAACTGATGTTACGCAAAAAGAATATTTCTGCTTGGTATTTACCCCCTCTGTCCTTCGGACATCTCCCCCAAATTCCAAATGCATGGAATTTAGGGGAGAAGAAGGTAGGGTTATTCTTTTTTAAGCACCCCTTTTTCTCTATCCCCCTAAATGCGAAGCATTTGGGGGGAAGCCCCAGCGAAGCGAGGGGCAGGGGGGCAGAACGTCTGAATTTACAATTTCACTGCGTAACTTCAATAATTAAATGTAGGAGCGGAGTGATCCCGTCCCTACCCAAAAGAGAAAAATATGAACTTTAAAGATAAAGTCGTTCTCATCACCGGCGCTGGGCGCGGCTATGGGCGCGAACTCGCCAAAGCCTTCGCCGCACAAGGTGCACGTCTTGCCCTGAATGACATCTCCCCAATGAATCTCGATACCCTCGTCGATGAGATCGAAGCCATGGGCGGAGAGGCCAAAGCCTATGTGCAGGATATCGCCAAAAAAGTGCCCGTGCAGGGATTGGTGATGCACGTCGAAGATGATTTTGAGCAGGTCGATATTCTCATCAATCACTCTGCCGTTGAGCCGAAGATCGCCTTGCTCGACATCGACGAATGGGATTGGCAGCGCACCATCATGGTCAATCTCTCGGGCGCCTTTTTGATGACACAATCCATCGGACGGATGATGAAGGAGAAGGGCGGGGGCGTGATCGTTAATCTTGTCCCCTTAGAAGGTCGAGACGGGCAAAGTGGCAGAACCGCCTATGTCTCCAGTATGCTGGGTTTGGTCGGATTCACGCGTCAGGCGGCGGGCGAACTCAGCGCATCCAATGTGCGGGTGCACGCCGTCGGCAGCGGAATCGCCGAGTTGCAGCGGGCGGAGACAGAAGTCCCATCCAGTTTTAATGAAGCTGTTTTATATTTATGTGCGGAAGAAAATGTGCATTTGAATGGGCAAATAATTAACGTTGACTGACAGTTCCTGAGCGGAGCGCAGTCGAAGGACAAATTTGCAAAACCGCTCTTCGACTACGTGCTTCGCACTCTGCTCAGAGGCTGTAATAAAAGGAGAAAAAATGAACTATCGTTATCTTGGTAAATCGGGTTTACAGGTTTCAGAACTTTCCTATGGAGCATGGGTCACCTTTGGTACTCAGATCGGCGAGGACATGGCGCTTGAACTGATGCAAGCTGCTATCGATGCCGGCGTTAACTTTTTCGACAACGCCGAAGCCTACGCTGGTGGGCAGGCAGAAACCATCATGGGTAAGGTCGTCAAACGTGCCGGCTGGAAACGCTCCGATCTGGTTTTCTCAACCAAAATTTTCTGGGGCGGCGAGGGCGTCAACAACACCGGGCTTTCCCGCAAGCATATCCTTGAAGGCGCGGATGCAGCCTTAGCACGCCTGCAAATGGATTATGTCGATTTGATCTTTGCGCATCGCCCTGATCTGCATACCCCGATTGAAGAAACTGTGCGCGCCTTCAATTATTTGATCGATCAGGGCAAAGCCTTCTACTGGGGAACCAGTGAATGGAGCGCCGCGCAGATCGCAGAAGCGCACGGCGTCGCCCACCGTTTGGGCTTGATACCGCCATCGATGGAACAGCCCCAGTACAATATGTTCCACCGCGACCGCTTCGAAGTGGAGTATGCCCACCTCTACGAAGAGTTCGGCATGGGAACGACGATCTGGTCGCCCCTGTCGAGCGGCTTGCTGACCGGTAAATATAATGCTAGCATGCCCGAAGGGACGCGCGCGACTCTCGAAGGCTACGAGTGGCTTAAGTCTCGCTTTACTGATGAGACCGCTTTGGACAATATCGTCAAGGTTGGCAAATTGATGGATATTGCCGATGAGATCGGCTGCTCAATGCCCCAACTTGCTTTGGCGTGGACGTTGAAGAATTCGAACGTTAGCACCACGATCACCGGTGCATCGAAACCGGCACAGGTTGTCGAAAATATGAAAGCGATCGACTTTGTCGAGAAGCTCACTCCCGAAGTGATGGGTCGCATCGAAGCGATCTTGGATAATAAGCCGAAGCCAGAAACTGATTGGCGCTAATCACAAATTGAGCGAATAGACACGAATGAAAAGTCCCTGTTCCGATTATGGAGTGGGGATTTTTTTTATTAGACCTCTTGCATAAGTACTAATTGTGCCATAATAGGCCCTTGAAATATGAAGAGATAAAAAGAGCAACTTCAAACGTCTAACAGGCGTTTTACCAAGCACATTCGAGAAAATGCTTGGCGTTTTAGAAGAAAAATTACCCAG
>JBNLFG010000011.1:0-184661 GCA_050305405.1 Anaerolineales bacterium
TCTACGCCATTCTGAAAAACCGCAATCTGGATGAGTATAGAGCGGAATGTCCCTAGCACATAATTAACTCATTTATGCACGAAACCTTATTCATTTGTTCTCATGTATAATTTTTAAAGTAGTAAAACCTTGTTTACATTCACTTCGGAGGCGGTATGGGAAAAGAAAATGAGGATTTAAAAAACGAGATGCATCTTGAATTCCTAAAAACACTGCACGACGAAAAGATCAAGACACAAGGCGAACGTGCTACTTACACCACAAGTAAGTTCGCATTTATCACTGGTTTATTCGGCTTAGGGGCATTACGCATTGGCGAAATGAACTTCAGTATACTCCTCTACTTTATCCCCGTCATTGCTATTGGGTACGACTTATACATTCGCGCTGCCGATTTGAGCATCAAGAAAATCGGAGCCTTTTTACGAAACGATCCTGAAGCAGGCACCACCAAAGCAGAGAAAGCATGGGAAAGATTTTCGTCCAAACATCGTGATAAGCTAGCACAACTTGCGACTACTTTGTTTTCTTATGTGATCGTTTTCGCTGCAGCAGCATCTATATTTGCACTAGAAGAAGAAAAGGGCCAAACCTTCTATACCATATTCACTATTTGGCTCACGCTTAGTGTAATTAGCAATCTTTTTTTGTGGTACGGCCATAGAAAAGAGATAAAAAGGCTCGATGAATATCAACCTAAAGATTCAGCCGGTGACACCAATGAATAAGGGTGATAAAACCAGCAATACGCCATCTCCATTCAAACGCATCAAAGCCCCCGACGCTTTGCGTGGTCTGATCATGATATTCATGGCGCTCGACCACGCCAATCAATTCATCGCTCAAAAGCACTCATCCGGCGAGTATTGGGGCGGACCTTTTCCCAACTATCACGACGCACTCTCTTTTCTAACGCGCTGGGTCACCCACCTCGCCGCACCAGGCTTCTTCTTCCTGATGGGCATGGGGATGTGGCTCTTCACCCAGTCCCGCCGCGAAAAAGGCTGGAGCAACTGGCAAATCATCGGTCATTTCATTTTACGCGGTGCGATACTGATTGCCCTGCAAATTTTCGTCGTTAACCGAGCTTGGGAACTCTCCCCCGGAGGCTGGTTCCTGGAAAATTACGTCGGCGTGCTTTTTGCGCTCGGCGGAACAATGATCGTCCTCTCTTCTCTTCCATTGGATAAAACACATCGTTTACTCCCTCTTACAATCCTGTTTCTTTTTACTAGCGGATTTTTCCTCCCTGATCCAAGCACTTGGGGAGAGCCAGTTAGTACCATCCAGCGCCTATTCACCACCCCCGGCGGTGACTTAGCCCTCTGGGTAAACTACCCCATCTCACCCTGGATGCCGCTGGTCATGCTCGGCATGCTCTTCGGACATTGGTTCAACGCCGACAGAGACAAAGCTTATCAGCGCGCCCTCTGGATCGGCACAGCCTTTCTGCTCGCTTTCGTCATTACTCGCCCGCTCGGCAATTTCTGGAATATCCGCCCGCTGTCAACCGAAAACTGGATCGACTTCCTCAATGTGGTCAAATACCCACCCAGCCTAACCTTCATCTTCATGACGATGGGGATCAACCTGCTGCTTTTATGGGGATTCTCAAAGATGGACAAAGTACTCGCTCCCCTGACAGTTTTCGGGAAAACGCCCCTCTTCTTCTACATTGTCCATCTTTATCTTTATGCCGCATTGGGAACTTGGTTCACCCCCAACGGAACGAGCATCGTAGCCATGTTCCCATACTGGCTGCTCGGCTTGGTCATTCTCTACCCACTCTGTATCGGTTACGCCCGTTTAAAGAACACAGACGGAATCAAAACCATCCTGCAATTCTTCTAAAACAACCGTGACAGGCATCAAAACCAAACGTCTCTTTGCTGGTAAACTCATTCCCATGAAAAATATAATCAGGCATCTAAAAAGTATCATCACCATCACCCTGGGCTGGATTCTCGGTCCGGCAGTCGGCTGGGCACTCGGCGCTGTGCTGGGGCAGGATTTTGGTTACAGCTCCGTGCCTGGCCACGATCCGTTATCATCAGGTGCGCTAACAAGTTTAGCGTTTGGCGTTATGGGGGCTGGCATTGGCGTTCTGTTGGCGTTGTTCATCACGATCCTAAGTCTGAAAAACTTGCCGCCATTGCTGGAAAAAAGAGAGAAAAAAATAGCGCTGTTCGGCGGCATCATCGGTTTTGGGCTTGGCGCATTAATCGGTGGAGTCTTTGTCTTTAACGGATTGACATCGCTCTTGCTCACACCCTTTGTCGTGTTGGGAACAGATTGGGCATGGGCAATTGGCTTTGGACTCACACTACATGGTGCGGTTTTTGGGTTAGCGCTCAGTCTGACAAGGACACACGGAACACCAGAAACGGAAACAAGCCCAGCCATCCGCGGACGTATCCTGCTTTATATCCCCTTTCTTTTACTCGCAGGCATGGGCAGTATTGCCTGGTTCTGGTCAACGTGGATGCCATTCAGCAAAGCCGCTGAAACCAGCGGTGACCAAGCGCAAACGCTCACTGGACACACAAGCGAAATCTCACAGCTCTACGTTTCGCCGGATGGGCACTATATGCTCTCAAATGCCCACGACCGCTTCCCCCGTATATGGGACTTGCAAACCCAGAAAAATATCTTCACCTTCGAGTACATTCAATATATCCATAACGCCAGTTTCTCGCCCGATTCGCAATGGCTGGTGATAACGGATGGGATCAACGATAGTTACGCGCCAGACATAAGCGCCCTGCGCACCAGCGACTGGCAAGAAGGCTGGAGCACCGATATATGTGCATACTGCAACATCAATGCGCTGGTCTTTTCAGACGACAGCCAACTTCTGGCAATTTCAGCTTGCTACGATTCGGAAGAAAATTATCTCGAAGTCTGGGATATTCAAGAAAACATCCAACTTCTTGATCTTGACGGTGCGGGCTGCCCTTCAGGAAAGTTATCATTTTCCAGCACTCCTGTGCCCGAAAACCCAAATCAAATTTCGTATGATCTGGGAGAAAAAGGCCTGCTCCTCTACACTCCCCATCATCCAAATGAAGAAGGGAAAATTGCGTCAGTCTACTCAGACGACGACAGTCTCGAGGTCGTCGCAACACAAGATGAAAGCGAGCTTTACACCATCGTTGGCGTGGATACAAAAACCGATACGTCCTTGTGGACGCTTGTTCCCGATAAAAAGGGTTGGTTCTACAACCTTGTCATTTCCCCCGATAACCGCTGGCTGGTCTTCTCGATCGAAGAAGAATTTCAAATCTGGGACTTGGAAACAGGCACACTGGCAGCCACCTTGCCCGGCGACAACTATAACTGGGGGTCGCATATCCTTTTCTCGCCAAACAGTGAATATTTGGCTCTAGCTGAAGGCTACGAAAAGACGAATATCAGAGTCCTGAAAACAGGTAGCTTTGAACAAATTCACGATTTTACAGGTCACCGCTTACCGATCAAAACATTGGTATTTACCCCCGACAGCCAAACCCTGATCTCCGGTTCCGAAGACTTGACCATCCGCCTCTGGGAGATTGAACCTTAAACATACTATCGGGGGGCGTAATTTTCCCATTACTGCACTAAATTTAATACACACTGAGCCTTACAAAACCCACCAGCAATTTTCTAAGCACAGATTGCTGGTGGAAATCCCCTATAAAAACTTTGTCCAGCACCGTGCTGTATAAAACTATAAGTAGCCAAGGTATAAAATATGGAAATTCAAACGCCGCCTACTTCCCTTGGGGTATTGGCATTATTGTCAGTTCGGTTCTTTTTGGATTAGCACATATGTATCAGGGCGTGGTAGGCGTCATCGAAGCATTTGTGTTCGGAGTTGTAGCAACTGGCCTTTATCTTGCTAGCAAACGCAACTTATGGCCGTCAATTCTTTTTCATGGCATGAATGATGCGATCGGCGTTTTACTGATATTCTTCGGTCTTTATCCATAATGGCGCGCGGGCTTACACAGCGCGTACTTGACCTGTGGGATTCATGGAGGAAAATGTCAAAGCGATATCTGTTTTCAATAGCACTTTCAATCGCAGCTATTACGATACTATCTTTTTTCTTTGAAATAATGGGGCTAATTTCATACGGTCTAATCATTATAAGCGTCTGGGTAACAATTGCCATCATCATAATTTGGTTAGTTACTTGTTTGTTATCAAAGCTCCACATAGCCAAGAAAACCTTCCGACTTCGGTCGCCCTTGAAGTTTCCTCTCTTCCTTTTTGTTTCTGGCGTCGCGGGCATTTTATTTATGAATTTGTATGCACCACCTGCCCTTCCACCACCAACATTCTCAGTTAATGATCAGTTAAGTTATATGTATAAAACCGACCAGGGAGATAGATTGGCATTGCGTTTCCTAAAATTGAACAAGCGCGACCAAGAACGCTTAGAACGAGTTGTTGAATTGCACGAGCAAGAAGTAATTAAATCCCCAGAAAATCTGTATCAAGCGGCCACGATTCTCCAGCATGGAACAAAGAGTGAACATTATGAATTGGCATATATTCTTGCCAAACAAGCAAGTGAAACAGGGTATGATAATGCGGAAGGATTATGGAAGGCAGCTTATGACCGTTGGATGTTGTCTTTAGGAAAATCACAGGAATATGGAACTCAATCCACTGCAACATTTACATTTTTTGGTATCTCTATTGAGCAAAAGTAAACGCAGAACCTACAGAGAATTCTGATGAACATAACCTTTGCAAGTCTTCCTCAATTTGAAGTTCTCGAAAGAAAAAGTCAAGGCACTGTTACACAATTTTCAGGAATTGTCAAAAACACCACTCTTTCAAAAGTTTTAGACTTAGCTTTAGGAGAACGAAATGTGCACCGAAGTATACATCGGCATCAATGATGAGAATGCTGAGCTGGAAATAATTGATGACCCGACTGGCTTCTGGGTGCAGGAGGTCAAAGAAACCCAACATTACTCAAAAGAAATTTTGGGCACAAAGCGAATCCTAAAAATCGGCTCATTTATGGGCTGCACTTGTGGTTTTGCCTATGGGGATTGGGGTAAAAATATGCCAGGCGAAGATACTCCCAAACGAAAATCCAACGTCCAAGCGCTCCAGACTTATCTTCAACAAAACCGAGAGTGTCTTGTTGGTATAGTCACCTTCTACAAGTTTGATAAAATGAGAAGGGAAGAATTTCCTGTAAAATTATTAAATGTGCCTGCAATGATTGATCGGGAATTTGATTTTGAAGATGATGTGATTTATCAACTAGTTTATTAAAGATCAAAGCAATCATTATCTACGTCCAGCAGCAGTCATCGGACGCCAAGGAAGCATCACCGAACTATGAAAAAAACGATCATCATCGGCGCGGGCCCCGCTGGCCTCATGGCTGCCGAAACCCTCGCCAAAAATGGCATTCACGTCGACATCTACGATGCCATGCCTTCGGCGGGACGCAAGTTTCTCATCGCAGGCAAAGGCGGACTGAACCTAACCCATGCCGAGCCTTACGAGACCTTCGTCACGCGCTATCGCGATGCCGCAGACCTGCGTCCCTATCTTGATGCCTTTCCCCCCGATGCACTCCGCCAATGGGCAAAAGAACTCGGTTTTGAGACCTTCATTGGCTCTTCAGGCAAAGTCTTCCCAGAAGGGATGCAAGCCGCACCACTATTAAAAGCCTGGCGAGAACGGCTCATCGCACAGAGTGTAACCTTCCACTTCCAACATCGCTGGCTGGGCTGGGACGAGAATTACGCCCTTCGCTTCGAGACTGCTGATGGCGAGATTTTAGCGGAAGCTGATGGGGTCATTCTAGCGCTCGGAGGCGGAAGCTGGCCCAAAACAGGCTCGACCGGCGCTTGGGTCACCATCCTGCAAGAGCGCGGCATCCCCATCCAGCCGCTCAAACCGGCCAATTGCGGTTTCAATATCCAATGGAGCGAGCATTTCAAAACCCGTTTCGCAGGCGAGCCGATCAAATCCGTCGCGCTATCCTTCAACGGGCGCACCGAACGTGGCGAATTCGTCATCACTGAGCACGGCATCGAAGGCAATCTCGTCTACAAATTTTCGGCAGACTTGCGTGATGCCATCGAAAAAAGCGGCAGCGTCACCATCCATTTGGATCTACTGCCCGACCAAGAGGCCGCACAACTTTTCAGACACCCACGCGGAAAACGCAGTTTTTCAAGCTATCTGAAAAAAGAAACGGGATTGAGCGGGGCAAAAGCCAACCTGATCTGGGAAGTGCTGCCGCACGGCACGCCCCCGGATTTAGACTTGCTCGGCGCCACCCTAAAATCTCTCCCGCTGACATTACTCTCCCCCCGCCCCCTCGAGGAAGCGATTAGCAGCGCAGGCGGCGTCCCCTTTGCGGCGCTGGATGCTAATCTGATGCTCAACAATATCCCCGGCACCTTCTGCGCAGGCGAAATGCTCGATTGGGAAGCCCCAACCGGCGGCTACCTACTAACCGCCTGCTTCGCAACCGGCAAAGCGGCAGGGGAAGGTGTACTGAACTGGCTTTCAAGGAGCTAAACATGACCAAACACGAAGCCCTACTCGAAAAAATGATGGAAGTTTTGCGTGAACGTTACGGCGAGCGCGTGGACGATTTTCTCTTTCCCCCGCCAATCTTTGATTTAATGCAAGGGGAACTGCTTGAAATTGATCTCGATAAAGCCTTGCTCAAGGCACGCTTCCCCGTGCTGGAGAGTTACCAAAACCCCTACCAGACCATGCAGGGCGGAATGCTCGCCACCGCTGTCGACAATACGATTGGTCCCTTGAGCGTACTCGTCGCCCCACCCAACGTAACCCGCACGCTAGAGATGAAATACAGCCGCCCTGTCACCATGGAGATGAGCGAGATCATCATCACCGCCAAGCTCATCAATCAAGACGAACATCGCATCTACATCAACGCAGAAGTGCGCAGCCCGGACGGGGAAAAACTCGCCACGGCCAAAGCCGTACATTGGATCGTAAAGAAGTAAACAAAACTGATAATTTAAGGAACAAGAGCCGCCAAATATTTGGCGGCTCTTGTTGATTCTCAAACTATCTTGTTTAGCAATTTTTCAATGAAGATAGGGAATGACTTTACTGAATCACTTTCATAAACTCAGTTGCAAACTCTTCGGTGGATACTCCTCCAAACCAGGTTTTGACGGGCGTTCCACTGGCATCCAATAGAACGAACATCGGCTGGTAGGTAAAGCCAAACTCTTCTTTGAAAGGCTGTGTTAGCGGATCATCAATATCCAGGAACGAGAACTCGATCTGACCGTAATACTGTGCTTCGAGCCCATGCACGATGGGCGCCATGCTTTGGCAGGTACTTCACCAAAAGGCGAAGAACTCGATCAACTGCGGTTGTCCGCTGGTCAGATTGACAGTCCCTGGATCAGTAGCAACAAGTTGGGAACCGCGCGAAGTGGGCATTGCCATCGCTTCTTCGACAGGCTCTTCAGTTGCCATTGCTCCTTCTTCAACAGGTGCTTCTTCCGGTGCAGGAGCAGCTTCTTCGACGTGCGTCGCGACCGGCATCTCCCCGCTCTCGGGAGTAGCTGTTGGCGCCGACACGCTCGGGGTACAAGCCGAAAGTAAAAAAACGACGAGCAAGCCCAGGGTCAAAAATGTTTTTCGGGTCAAATTATTCTCCTTTTCTTATAACATTCCTATGTTCTGGATAAAGATAGTATACATTATTATGATAATATTCACCTTAATTATCTTACTAAATCCACAACACCTAGGAGGTATCTGTGTCCAACTTTAAACTAACCTATGCTACCATGTTCGACCCACCCGCTGAACTGCATACGCGCTTCGACGAGGCGATTGTGACATTGAAACAAAAACTCGGGCAAGAATATGGCATGCATATTAATGGCAAGGATGTCTTTGCCAATGAAAAATTCAGTGACTACTCACCCATCGACACCGAGATGAAGCTGGCAGTGATGCAAAAAGGCGATGCAAGCCATGCGCAAGCAGCGATTGATGCTGCGCGCAAGGCATCCCCGACTTGGGCACGCACGCCGTGGCAAGAACGCAACAAGCTCGTACGCAAAGCCGCTGACCTGATCGACGAGCGGATTTTCGAGCTGGGAGCAGCCATGTCACTCGAGGTTGGCAAGAATCGCATGGAAGCGCTCGGCGATGTAGCCGAAACCGCCGACCTGATGCGCTACGCCTGCGACCAGATGGAAGAAAACAATGGTTTCGTGCGCGAAATGGGCAAGGATCCGCTCGTCGGCTACGAGGCACGCAACGTCTCTGTGTTGCGCCCCTATGGCGTCTGGCTGGTTATCAGCCCATTTAACTTTCCCTTTGCATTGACAGGTGGACCAACGGGAGCGGCACTAACGGCGGGCAATACTGTCATCATCAAACCTGCTACCGACACCCCGTGGATCGTGCGTCTGCTCGTGGATACTTTTGTGGATGCCGGATTTCCAGCGGGCGTGGTCAACTTTGTGACGGGGCCAGGACGCACCCTGGGACAGGCGCTGGTTGACAGCCCGAAGATCGACGGAGTGACCTTTACTGGGTCGCTGCCAGTTGGAATGAAAATCCATCGCGCCTTTAGCAGTGGAAAGTATGTCCGCCCGACCATCCTTGAATTGGGCGGCAAAAACCCGGCCATCGTCTCGCGAAATGCTGACCTTAACCGTGCAGCAATAGGCATTGTCCGCTCGGCATTTGGCTTGCAGGGGCAGAAATGTTCAGCCGCTTCACGCGTCATTGTCGAAGCACCAGTTTACGATGATCTGGTTGGCCGCCTGAAAGAGTTGACCGAAAATCTCGTCATCGGCGATCCGACGAAGAAAGAAACCTATCTGGGACCAGTGGTTAACGAATCCGCTTATCGGGATTTCCAGAACTTTAACGAGGAAATATCCGGGACAGGCGCCAAGTTCATTACTGGCGGGCACGTCAAAACCGGGGGCGATTTCGCAAAAGGCTATTTCTGCGAGCCAACACTGGTCGCAGACCTCCCTCTCTCGCATCGTCTCTGGCAGGAGGAGATGTTCCTCCCCATCACAACCATCGCAAAAGTGGATGATCTTGATACCGCCATGGAGATCGCCAATAACGTCGACTACGGCCTTACAGCGGGCTTCTATGGCAGCGACGAGGAAGTCAGTTGGTTCTTCGACAAGATTGAAGCTGGTGTGGTTTACGCCAATCGTCCACAAGGAGCTACGACAGGTGCCTGGCCCGGATTTCAACCCTTCGGCGGCTGGAAAGGCTCCGGTTCGAGCGGCAAGAACGCAGGCGGGCACTATTACGTCCAGCTTTACATGCATGAGCAAATTCAAACACTAATCAAATAAGCGCCCCTTTTTTTCCTTCTTGGTGTATAAAAGCCAAAACCAAGTGACTTTCGACATATAACGCCCTTTTTCAAAAAGAAGGGCGTTATAATTTTTTAGACGGAAAGGACGCAGGGAATGAAAAAACTACAATTATTTTGGGGCAAAAGCACACAAAACAAGGTCGTCATATCTATTATCCTTCTGATACTTTCATGTTGCATTTTGGCTGCTTGCGTCACAATCGGCATTTCTACATGGATGCTTTTATCGAACACATCTAATCCGCCTGCATCAGTCTCATTCACGCCAGAAGAAACACTTCCTGTCCCCACGCTTACACCGCTTTCCGGCAGCCCAACAAAGGATATAAGCCAAGAACTTGCCTATTTAGATGCCCTTAAGATTTCTACAGAAAAACTTTCTGGTTTGTGGAACGAGTTTACAATTTTCACAAGCTATGCCAGTCAATATCCCGAAGCCTTGGATGACCCCGACTGGTGCGATGAATTCGAAGTCTTACTGAATGACATGGACGATGCGGCAGAAAGTCTGAAAGAATTACCACCCGCACCTGAAAAGCTCACCGAACTACACAGAATAGTGCTGGAACTTAGCACCTATACCCAAGATGTCACACGGGTTATGCGCTTATACTTAGACACACGGGACGAAACTCTCGTCAACGAACTCAAACCTTTGCAGGAAAAACTTTTTGACCTTCAAATCCAATTAGATGCCGAAATTGAACGGTTGGAAAACAAGTAAGGAAGGCAAGGTAGAAAAATGATAATAATCCCCTTCCACATCAACGGGAAGGGGTTTATTATTTAAGCATTATGGATGACGAAAATATCATTCCCCGCATTGGCACGTTTTTTCTTGTGATCGGGTTCATCCTGATTATCATGTTTGTGGCATCCGATCTCGCCGAAACAGTCTATTACGACCTGTTCTTCATCGGCGTACTATTTGGCGCTTTCGGACTCTTTCTTCGGCGCAAACTCGCTCCCCCGCCACCCAGTGGACGCTTTGAAACATGGCGAAGCATCCGCGCTGGCAAATATAAAGATGAGCAAGCCAAGAAACGCGCCAAACAGCAGGAAGAAAGCATTGCGAAAAGACAAGCCCGCAAAGAAGCCAAGCAAGCAAAAAGATCCGCAAAAAAAGGCGGAGACGAATAAAGGATTCTATGAGTAAATTAATTTCCCTTTCTGAAGCAATTTCAAAATATGTACAGGATGGCGACAGTCTCTACGCCGCAGGATTTACGCACCTGATCCCCTTCGCAGCGGGACACGAGATCATCCGCCAGAACAAACGCGACCTTGTGCTTGCTCGCGCTACCCCAGACTTAATCTACGACCAGATGGTCGCTGCCGGTTGTGCCCGCAAGGTCATCTTTTCGTATATGGGAAACCCCGGCGTGGGGTCATTACGCATCGTACGCGGAGCGATTGAGCGCGGTGAACTGGCTTGGGAAGAGTATTCCCACTTCGGGATGATCTCCTGCCTACAGGCGGGCGCAGCGGGGCTCCCTTTTATGCACATGAATCTCACTGCAGCGACCAGCCTTGAAGAGGCCAATCCGCGTATAAAACGAGTGATTGACCCCTATTCCGGCAAAGAATTGATCGCCGTTCCTGCGCTGAACCCGGATGTTGCCATCGTTCACGTCCAGCGTGCGGACATCAACGGCAATGCGCATCTCTGGGGCATCATCGGTGAGCAAAAAGAAGCTGCCTTCGCAGCGAAGAAGGTCATCCTGACTGCCGAAGAGATCGTCGACGAATCGGTTATTCGCTCCGACCCAAATCGCACGCTGATCCCCGGCTTTATCGTGGACGCAGTTTGTCATGTCCCCTATGCCTGCCACCCATCCTATGCGCAGGGTTACTACGATCGCGACAACGCATTTTACATGGCGTGGGATAAAGTCAGCAAAACCAAAGAGAGTGTTCAGGCTTGGTTGGATGAGTGGGTCTATGGGACGAAAGACCATGCCGAATACATGGAGAAACTCGGCGCAGAAAAACGCAAAGCGCTCGAGGTTGAAGAACAGCTTAGCGCTCCGATCAATTACGGAAAATACTAGATATATGAATATTCCATTCACCAGCTATAACGAAGGGAAGCCGCTGATCTTTGCACACGCGAACGGCTATCCGCCCGATTGCTACGTCCCGCTTTTTCAGCAGCTTGCGGATTATAAAATTCTTGCTATGCATCAACGCCCACTTTGGGGAAACGCTGGTCTGAAAGAACTCAAAGACTGGCGGCCACTCAGCGACGATCTAATTCGTTTTCTCGACGAACAAAAGCTCGATAAAGCCACTGCTATCGGTCACTCCGTCGGCGGGATTGCGGTCCTAAGAGCCGCAATCAATTATCCCGAACGCTTCTCGCGTATCATTCTCATTGACCCTGTGCTCTTTATGCCGACCTTTATTCGCGCGTATCGCCTCATCCACGCTCTGGGATTGGGGCCAAAAGTACATCCGCTGATTCCCGCCGCGCAACGTCGCCGCCGCATATTCGACAATCGCGAATCGATCTTCGAAAGCTATAGGCAGAAGAAGGTTTTTCGCTATTTCGACGACACCGCTCTGAAAGCCTACATCAAGGGCATCACCTGCCCGGATGGCGATGGATTCAAACTCTGCTACTCCCCTGAGTGGGAGGTACAAATTTATGTCAGCGGCGTTTGGCGGGACATGGAACTTTGGCGGGCGTTACCCAAATTAAGCGTTCCCCTGCACATCGTCCGAGGTGAGAAGACGGATACCTTCTTCGAAAAAACAGCGCAACTTGTGAAGAAAAAACTCCCAAGTGCCAAGATCGTCACGATCCCGGAAACGACACATCTGCTACCGCTTGAAAAACCAGAAGAAGTTGCACAAACAATCAAGACCTTCTTGCGCGAAACGTAAAACGTGAAGCGTGAATCCTAAACCATCACGTTTTACGCTTTACGTTTCACCGCTTGAAAATCAACCGACGATAAGGATTTCCTCCATGACCCAAGCTTTCTCATCCGCCGAACTGATGATCGTCAATTCCGCCCGCATGCTACGTGACGGCGACGTGGTTTTTGTGGGCGTCGGGCAGCCGAATTTGGCCTGCAACCTTGCCAAGCGCACGCACGCGCCGAATATCACCATGATCTACGAAGCGGGCGTGATCGGCGCGGATCCGGCGCGCCTGCCACTCTCGATCGGTGACCCGACGTTGGTGAGCGGCGCGCTTTCGATCTGCTCGATGTATGATATTTTTGCGAACTATCTGCAACGTGGCAACGTGGACGTGGGTTTTCTCGGCGGCGCACAAATCGACCGTTTTGGCAATATCAACGCGACAATCGTCGGTGACGATTATGAGCATCCCAAGGTACGTTTGCCCGGCTCTGGCGGCGCGGAATTGATCGCTGCCTGGGCAAACCGCTGCTATATTATGACGCCACACCAAAAACGCCGCTTCCCTGAAAAAGTGGATTTCATGACATCGGCTGGATTCCTGAATGGACGCGCCGAACGCGATGCCATCGGCGTTCGCGGTGGTGGTCCGCTCGCCATCATTACCGACATCGGCTTTATGGAACCGGATGAAAATGGCGAACTGACCCTAACAGCCTTGCACCCCGGACGCACGGCGGAAGAAGCCGTCGAAAACACGGGCTGGGATTTGAAAGTCGAGACGCAGTTACGCGCTACCGAACCGCCCAGCGATGAAGAACTGCGCATTTTGTATGAGGAGCTTGACCCTGATGGGTTGTATTTGAAGAGAGCATAGAACAGTGAAAAAGATCGGAAAATGGATTCTTATTACAACAGGGATTTTAGTTCTCGTTTGTATTCTATCTTGCGTGCTCCCATATATAATTCCTGTGAACCCAATCCGCATCGCAAGCTCAATGCTAAAAGTTGAACTTCCAAAAGGGACAACTCCCGTAACCAGCGATGACATGCCAGGATTACCTATCCCTGGTGGCGCTTCCGACGGGTACACATTCCTTATTCTTCAAATCCCCCCTGAAGAAATCACAGAATTTACGGGCACATTAGAAAGATCACCTTTCTGGCAACCTTTACCGCTCCCGGCAGAAATAGCTAAACAGGAATGGCTACTTCAGCCATCATTTGACATCAAAGAAGAAATCCCAATCGCTACATCCACTGGCTATTACCTCTTTAGAGACTACCAAGACGAATACAATCAAAGAAAGGGAGAACAAATCTACGATACAGAAACACCTTTCTACGAGCGTCACAGTTTCAACTTCGTTTTCGGTCTATTTAATGACAAAGATGGAAAATTATATCTTTGGGAACTTAATACCTAAATGCAACAACTTTGACTTCTCCGCACGCGTATATGAAGAAACTTGAAAACAAGGAGAAAATAATGACTACAGAACAACCTCGTCCCGAATTACGTCGCTCACGCAGCGACCGCGTCTTCGCCGGTGTTTGTGGCGGACTGGCAGAATTCACCGGCATCAACACCTTTTGGTTCCGTCTCGCCTTCGTTATCGCAACACTACCCGGCGGCGTTCCTGGTATTACCGCTTATCTCATTTTCTGGCTCATCGTCCCTAAAGCTAATAACTAAGCGCCCTAATAGGTTGTATATAAAATGAGCATCAAAAAGGCGGCATAATGAAAGAGAAGAATTGGAAAAGTCAAGGGATAGCCATCGCAAGTATGCTCACCTTGCTGACGGTATCCTATCTTTTTGATACCTGGCTTCAAACCATCCAAAAGAAAGCTGGCACTTTCGATCCTCAACTTATCACCCAAAGGCTCTGGGCTATCCCAGTTGCTACTTTAATCTTCGCTATACTCGCCTTGGCGCTCTATCGCATTTTGCAAAAGCAAAATAGCCACATCACAGCCGTGCTCTTTTTCATTACGGGATCAGTCACCCTCTTCTACCCAACTATAATCGTAGCTTTTAAGCTCTCCACAAAACAGCTTCCAATGCCCGATTATTTCAGCGACACAACATTCTACTATCTTGGCGCATGGATCGCGGCATCGGGCTGCACAGCCTTCTCAAAAAGGAACAATCATGAAACGGAACTTCTTCCAGACGGTCTTCATCTCGCCCGATGAGCCGCGCCTGCGCGCAGGCTGGCGCCTCTTATTCCATATACTCATCATGATCCCCATCGGGATGATCATAGGGGCCGCGTCCAAAGTACTCTTCCCCTTCTGGCGTGGTGGTGTTCTACAAGAGCAACTCATCAGCCTTATCATCATGACCAGTTCCATCTTCATCGCCCGCCGTTGGTTCGACAAACGCCCCTTTACCAGTCTCGGTCTAAAACTCGAACCAAAAATGTGGATTGACCTACTGGCAGGCATCGGCATCACCTTTTTGCAGATGGGATTCATCTACCTCGTCATGTACGCTTTGGGATGGATCACTTTCGATGGCTTTGCCTGGGAATTTGAATCCGCCTCGTCCGTGACATCCGGCTTGGTCGGCATGTTCGTGGCTTTTGTCCTGGTCGGATGGAACGAGGAGCTACTTAGCCGTGGCTACCAGCTTCAAAACCTCGCCGACGGCATCAACCTCGTCTGGGGCGTGATTATCTCTTCTGCCGTTTTCGGCATTCTACATCTCGGCAACCCCAACGCCACCTGGCTCAGCGCCGCAGGCATCTTCCTTGCAGGTGTCTATCTCGCCTATGGCTATATCCGCACCAAACAGCTCTGGCTACCGATCGGCCTGCACATCGGCTGGAACTTCTTCGAGGGCGTTGGCTTCGGCTTTCCCGTCAGCGGCATGGATTTCTTCCGCCTGACACGCATCACCGTCGATGGTCCCGAATTGTGGACGGGCGGCGCTTTCGGCCCTGAAGCCGGATTGATCGTTGTACCAGCACTTATCTTGGGGATGATTTTAATTTACATCTACACACAAAAAGATGCATCCAGTCTCTGAGCGGAATATCGAACGAAGCGAGATATGTAGTCGAAGAGCGACTCTCATAAACACCGTCCTTCGACTACGCTCTCTGCCGGTCGCTCCGCTCAGGAACTAGCATACTTATGCAACCAGTCATCGCCACTCTTCCCATCCTCATTATTCTCATCCTCATGGTCGGCTATCGTTGGGGAGCAGCACGCGCAGGCGCGGCGGGATATCTCGCTGCACTGGTGATTTCCATTACTGTTTTTGGCGCAAACGCAGAAGTCTTGGCATATGCACACGTCAGAGCAATTCTGCTGACTTTCGATGTCCTATTCATTATCTGGACAGCCTATTTGCTTTACCGCGTCTCAGACGCAGCGGGGGCGATCAAAACGATCGGTCAGGCACTCCGTCAACTAACCGACGATAAAGGGATGCAAGCCATCCTGATTGGCTGGATTTTTGCCTCCTTTATCCAAGGTACGGGAGGATTTGGTGTTCCCGTTGCGGTCACCGCGCCATTGCTGATCGGGCTGGGGTTTTCACCGCTTACGGCAGTTATTATCCCAACGATTGGACATGGCTGGGCGGTGACCTTTGGCTCTTTGGGATCATCTTTCAATGCGCTCATCTCAGCAACAGGCCTCGAAGCCAGCTATCTCGCCCCTGCGTCAGCGGCATTCTTAGGGTTGGCAGCCTTGCCTGTCGGCTTGATGGTTGTCCACGTGGCGGATGGCTGGCGTGGCGTAAAGCGCCTTGCGCCGAAGGTGATCTTGATCGGCGCAGTGATGGGCGGAACACAGTATCTCGTCGCGGCAACGCTGGGTTTGTGGAATATCGGCGCTTTTGCGGGCGCATTGGCAGGATTAATTATCGGGGTGCCCCTAGCTCATTGGGACGCAACAAGCCCAACATCCAGCGAGCGAATCGGGGCGCAACCGCTCTTCATCGCCCTGTCTGCCTATCTGGTCTTGATCCTTTTGACAGTCGGCATCCTGTTAATCCCCCCCATTTTTGCCCCCGAACTAAAACAAGCACTGGGACAGATTGCCGTCAAAATCCCTTTCCCCGAAACCGTAACATCACTGGGATTTATCTCGCCTGCTGGGACGAATAAGCCCATCCCGATCTTTACGCACGCGGGTGCGATCTTGCTCTATGCGGCAGCTGCGGCATTCGTGATCTACAAACGTGCCGGGCTATATGCAGCAGGTGCAGGCAAGAAAATTTTGAGCGATACCGCCAGCAAGATGGTCACATCCAGCCTGAGTGTTGCGCTGACGGTGGCGATGGCCGTCATCATGGAGCAATCCGGGATGACAGAGGCAATTGCGCAGGGATTGGCTAGTGCCTTTGGGAGCATTTTCCCCTTCATGGCAGCCTGGATCGGCGGGATTGGTGCATTCATGACCGGCTCGAACACAGACTCAAATGTGGTTTTTTCCGCGCTACAAATGCGTACAGCGGAATTGTTGGGATACAGCGTGCCAATTATCTTGGCGGCCCAAACGGCAGGAGCGGCGCTGACCTCTGTCTTTGCCCCGATGAAACTGGTCGTGGGCACAAGCACGGCAGGACTGGAAGGTCAAGAGGGTGTCGTCCTGCGCGCGGTGATCGGCTATGGGGGCGGCTTGGTTTTGTTCATCAGCTTGCTGACAATTTTGGCAATCACACTCTTTTAACCACTACCAAACAGATTTACGCGAATTTCATTTGACTTCATGGAATTTTCGTCCCTTTGCGGTACACTTAAGCCATGCTCCGCACTAAACTCTCTCGCCACACCATCGCCTTTGGTCTCATCGTTGCATCATCCATTGCACTTTACCCTGCCGCCCAAGCCAAAAGCAGTCTCGCCATCTGGACGCTGCTCGCCATCATTAGTGCCGCAGCCATCCTGACCATCCAAAAAGAGCCATGACCCCCATTCGAGCCGTCTTCTTCGATCTTGGCAAGACCCTCATCTACCCACAAGATGCCTGGCAGCCCGTCCTTCTGCGTTCCGACAAAGCCCTCACCGCGAGCCTGATCGCCAACGGCGTCGAGGTTGATCCGCGCACTTTCCCCTACGAATTTATGGAACGTCTCAACCGCTACTACGCGGACCGCGAAGAAACGCTGCGTGAAACCACCACCTTCAAGATGCTGCACCACCTTCTGCAGGAAAAAGGATTCCGGGACGTTCCCGCCCCGATCTTGCGAGCTGCGTTGGACGCAAAATACGCCATCACACAATCGAACTGGTACCTCGAACAGGACGCGCATGCCGTGCTCCGTGCTCTCAAACTGAATGGCTACACCCTCGCCCTGATCTCAAATGCCGGCGACGATCCCGATGTCCAAGCCCTGCTTGACACCCATAAAATACGCCACTATTTCAGCTTTATTCGCACATCGGCTGCCTGCGGCTTCCGAAAACCACACCGCCACATCTTCGACGAAGCTTTGCGCGATCTCGGGCTTTTCCCCGAGCAATGTGCCATGGTCGGCGACACACTCGACGCCGACATCAAAGGAGCCAACGCTCTCGGCATCTACAGCATCTGGATCAATCGCCGTGCCAACAAAAACACAAAAACGCTCGTCGACATTCACCCCAAAGCTGTGATCCAAGAGCTGATCGAACTCCCGAAAGTGCTTCTCGAAGCCTAATAACACTCCCCCAACATCAACAGTTAAATAGCCAGGATTGATATGTCTGCTCGTCATACGCCAATATTGAAAAACACTACATTGGCTTACCTAGCGCTACTCGCGGGCGTGCTTGCACTCGGCATGTCTGCGATCTTCGTTCGCTGGGCAAATGCACCAGGGCCCGTAACAGCGCTGTACCGCGTCTTTTTCGCCACACTCGCCCTGACACCCTTTTTTATCCAGCGTTGCCGTAAGCAGAGTGCTGTAACGCGCAAGACGATTATCTATCCCATTCTGGGCGGTATCTTCACCGCGCTCGACTTCTCTTTCTGGAACACATCCCTTTTCTACACATCGGCATCCAACGCAACGCTGCTCGGTAACACTGCCCCACTCTGGGTTGCGCTCGGCGCGTGGCTTATCTTCCGCGAGAAACTGCCGCGCAACTTCTGGACGGGGCTGCTGCTCGCCCTTGGCGGCGCAACACTCATCATGGGCACAGACTTTTTCATCCATCCCAGCATTGGCTTTGGTGACCTACTCGCTGT
Organism: Anaerolineales bacterium; assembly: GCA_050305405.1. GTDB lineage: Bacteria > Chloroflexota > Anaerolineae > Anaerolineales > Villigracilaceae > Desulfolinea. Next base: position 18,422 of record JBNLFG010000011.1, read on the forward strand.
CACATCAGGCATCTTTTACGGCAGTTACTATCTCGCCACGCAACGTGGGCGCGAACATTTCGACTCACTCTCCTATGTCTGGCTGATGGGTATCTTTGCCAGCTTGAGTCTGGTTTTTATCAATCTTGGTATGGGCAACTCGCTATTTGCGTATTCTCAACAAACGTGGCTGACCTTTATCGCTACAGCGCTCGTCTCACAACTGATCGGCTACCTCGCCGTCTCTTACGCAATGGGACATCTGCCTGCCGCCATCATTGCCCCCACTATGATCGCACAGCCTGTCGTCACGACCATCATCGCAATTCCGCTGCTCGGCGAAATTCCATTACCGATCCAAATACTTGGTGGGCTGATTGCTCTTACGGGTATCTATCTCGTCAACCGTGCCTACCAAAAAGGGAAGAATACAAATATGCCTTCAGCATAAAGCAATAAATTGACGAGCGTTCTTTTTTTACATATACTTGTTTAACATTCACGCACATAGAAGGAGACGGACATGAACAACCTTGATGCAATCCTTGAAATCGCCATTGGTCTGGTGCTGACATGGCTCATTATCAGCGTCGCCACCGTAGAAGTGCAAGACATCATCAACAAAATGCTTAACCGCCGCGCGAAATTTCTCGAACAAGCCATCTTAGACATGTTCAAGGGCGAGCAGAGCTTTGTTGACCAGTTCTACGAGCATCCTGTCATTAAGGCGTTATACAAAAAAAATGTCTTTGGCAAAGCAATTAAACCGGACTACATCCCCAATGAAGCCTTTGCTGAAGTTACACTGGAAATGTTCGTCAAATTAGGCACAGAAGCAGACAAATTTGAAGAGACTGCTGCCAACCTGGATAAGATCGCCAACAACCAAGAACTTAATTATTTTGTTAGCCGCCTGTTACCTGACGTAGATATCCAATCCGCAGCGGTAAAAGCGCGCGATATGCACGATAAAGCGGTTGAATTCAAAGCCAATGCCGAAAGCTGGTTTGACAGTTCGATGAACAAAGCCTCATACTGGTACAAGGACAAAGCCAAAGCCGCTGCCTTTGTAATCGGGGTGGTACTGGCAGCCGCCTTCAATGTCGATTCAATCCAGATCACAGAGCAATTGTGGCGTGAACCAACCCTGCGACAATCACTGGTCGCTCAAGCCCAAATTACGGACGAGACAGCTGGCGTGCAGAGTGTTGCCGATCTAGAAAAACGCTACGAAGACCTAAGTCTGCCCGTTGGTTGGGAAAAGGAAGGCTTACCGACAACCTGGCAGCTATGGCTCTCGAAAATAGCAGGTTTGCTGATCTCCGGTTTGGCAGCCATGCAAGGCGCGCCCTTCTGGTTTGACATGCTCAAGAAGTTACTGAACTTCAAAAACGACTCGTCCAGCTCCGGCAGCAGCAATAGCTCCCCGCCAGCGGCCCCACCACCAGCAGCACCACAGCCGCCAGCAGAACCTGAACCGGTTGGATAGAAACCAAAACAGAAAACAAGAGAGCGCACGCAAAACGTGCGCTCTCTTGTTTTAATTCGCCGTTATAATACACGCCATGACCGATCTCTTCAACCACCAGATGCAAGAAAACCTTAGAAAAGAAGCCCCCCTCGCAGCGCGGATGCGCCCACGCACACTCGATGAATACGTCGGGCAGGAGCATATTGTTGGCGAGGGAAAGTTGCTGCGCCGCGCCATCGAAGCGGATCGGCTCTTCTCGTCGATCTTGTTCTGGGGGCCACCGGGAACGGGCAAAACCACGCTCGCACAGATCATCGCCAACCAGACCCAACACCATTTCGAGACGCTTTCCGCTGTTTTAGATGGCAAACCGCGTTTACGCGAAGTTGTACAGGAAGCACTGGAAAGACGTAAGCTCTACAACAAGGGCACGATTCTCTTTGTGGATGAAGTGCATCGCTGGAATAAGGCTCAACAGGATGCCCTTCTCCCACACGTCGAAAACGGTACGATCCGACTGATTGGAGCGACGACCGAGAATCCATTTTTCGAGGTAGTCGGAGCGCTGGTTTCGCGCTCGCGAGTTTTCCAGCTTCGGGGATTGAATCAACGCGAAACCGGCATTTTACTGGATCGCGCCCTGGGTGATATTAACCGGGGCTATGGCTCTCGCCGAATCAATCTCCATGACGCAGCCCGCAAGCATCTCGTCGAGATGGCAACGGGCGATGCCCGCAATGCCTTAAATGCCCTTGAGTTAGCTGTCGAATCCACGAAAGCGGATGCGGACGGGATCATCCAAATCACATTAGATGTGGCCCAGGAATCCATCCAACGGCGCGCGGTGCTTTACGATAAGGACGGAGATTCGCATTACGACACAATCTCTGCTTTTATCAAATCGGTGCGCGGATCGGACCCCGATGCTGCGCTCTACTGGCTGGCCAAGATGATCTACGCCGGTGAAGACCCGCGTTTTATTGTGCGGCGTTTGCTGATTTTAGCAGGCGAAGACATTGGCCTGGCTGACCCGATGGGTTTGGTGGTGACGAATGCTGCCGCACAAGCCTTTGAGTTTGTCGGCATGCCCGAAGGGATTTATTCGATTGTCGAAGCAACTCTTTATCTGGCCACTGCGCCAAAATCAAATAGTACGGGGGCATATTTCAAGGCATTGAAACGACTTGAAGATCAAGGGCAGATATCAGTGCCCAACCATCTCAAGGATGGCAACCGAGACGCGGCACAACTAAAACATGGCGAAGGCTATGTCTACCCTCATGCCGAAGACGGACACTTTACCCCGCAGCAATATCTCCCCAAGCGTCTGCTTGGAACGTACTTCTACACCCCGTCGCATGAAGGCTACGAAGCAGAAGTGGATGCTCGTCTTGAACGCTGGCGCGAAGCACAGCGCAAAGCCTTGGGTATCGAAGAATTTGAATTTGCGCCGGAATTAGGAGAGGAAAAGATCAAAAATATGAAAAGAAGCAACAAATAGTCGCCGCCATTTGTGAACATTCGATTAAAACTTAAGCTATCGCTTGACATATCTCATTCACAGTTGTAAACTTGCGCCCAATATGAAACATACAGCCTTCAACGCTTTTTACTTTTATTTTTATTTTTACGGCTTCCAAAAACGGAAACCGCTGGCGGCGTTTAACTAGGCAAAATTGACTTACCCTGACAAAACGTGAGACCAAAGCGGTCTCACGTTTTTTTGTTTATTAGCAAACAAGGAGAGAAGATGCCCACAAGAGGAATTCGTGGTGCCACGACCATCACCCAAGATACACGGGAAAAAGTACTCGCAGCAACCACTGAAATGCTAAAAGAAATCAGCAAAGCCAATCCGGGTCTCAAACCGGAAGATATTGCCAGTGCTTTTTTCACCGTCACAGACGATATCGCCTCTGCCTTCCCCGCCGAAGCCGCACGCTTCAACGGATGGAAGAATGTCCCGCGTATCTGCGCGAGAGAAATCCCTGTGCAAGACGGCCCGAGTGTCCCGCTCTGTATTCGCGTGCTTTTACACTGGAATACAAATACAGCCCCGGCAGATGTCAAACATATCTATCTCAAAGAAGCAAAAAAACTGCGTCCCGACCTCGTGGATGCATCAAAGGAGAAATAAACCATGATGATCATTATGCGCAGAGGCGCAACCAAAGCGGAAGTAGATACAGTTGTCGCCCGCGTCAAATCTCTTCAACTGGATGCCCATCTTTCAGACGGCGCGGAACGCACCGTCATCGGCGTGGTCGGCGATGGACGCCCTGTCGAGAAGAGTATGTTTGTCCGTCTCCCCGGCGTGGACAGCATTGTCCCGATCTCGAAACCCTACAAACTCGCCTCGCGTGAGTTCTACCCCGAAGACTCCTTGATTCCCATCGGGGAACACAAGGTCGGCAACGGCTCCAAGATCATCATTGGCGGCCCCTGCTCCGTCGAAAGCCGCGAACAGATTTTGGCCACCGCACAAGCCGTCAAAGAAGCTGGCGCGCACGCCCTGCGCGGTGGCGCTTACAAACCACGCACCTCGCCCTATTCCTTCCAGGGCATGGGCGAAGAAGGACTAAAGCTGCTCGCCGAAGCCCGCGAGTTGACAGGCCTTCCGATTGTCACCGAGATTATCTCACCCGAACTTGTGCCCCTCGTCGCCGAATATGCTGACGTACTTCAGATCGGCACACGCAACATGCAAAACTACTCCCTGCTCAAAGCCGCAGGCTTGACCAATCGCACCATCATCCTCAAACGCGGGATGAGCGCTACGATCAACGACTTCCTGATGGCTGCCGAATATATTCTCTCCAAAGGCAACCAAAACGTAATTCTCTGCGAGCGCGGTATCCGCACCTTCGAGACTGCCACGCGCAACACCACCGACATCAATGCCATTCCCGTCCTGAAATCATTAACACATTTGCCCATTATTCTTGATCCCAGTCACAGCACCGGCGATTGGCGCTATGTCGCATCGCTGGCTCGCTCCGGCATCGCAGCAGGGGCCGATGGCCTGATCGTTGAAGTACACCCTGATCCCGCCAACGCGCTCTCAGACGGCGACCAATCGCTCAAGCCAAAACGCTTCGCCGAAATGGTCAATCAGGTCAATATTATTTCAGATGCAATGAAAGCCGCCAATATGACGGCGCTACCGCAATAACAAATACCAAGGAAAAATCTTATGATGATTATCATGAAAACCACCGCAACACCCGAAGAAGTAGAAAACGTCCACGCACGGGTCAGAGCACTGCAACTTGACCCTCACCAAATTTCGGGCGCAGAGCGTAACGTCATTGGCGTTGTCGGAGACGGTCGCCCGATGGAGTTAAACGCTTTCATCCGCCTTCCCGGAGTCGCCAGTGTCATCCCGATTTCAAAACCCTACAAACTCGCCTCGCGCGAATTTTTCCCCGAAAACACGCTCATCCCCATCGGTAAAAACCACGTCGTTGGCGATGGTGAGCCAACCATTATCGCCGGCCCCTGTGCTGTCGAGAACCGCGAACAAATTCTCGAAACCGCACAACTGGTCAAAGAAGCGGGCGCACACGCCCTGCGCGGTGGCGCCTTCAAACCGCGCACATCACCCTACTCCTTTCAGGGCATGGGCGAAGAGGGCTTAAAACTACTCGCCGAAGCACGTGATCTGACGGGGCTGCCCATTGTCACCGAAGTAACCGCCCCGGAACTTGTTCCGCTGGTCGCCGAATACGCCGACGTACTCCAGATCGGCACGCGCAACATGCAAAACTACGCCCTGCTCAAAGCCGTTGGACAGAGCAACCGCACCGTCATTCTCAAGCGCGGCATGAGCGCCACCATCAGCGACTTCCTGATGGCCGCCGAATACATCCTCTCCAAAGGGAACCACAACGTCATACTCTGTGAACGCGGCATCCGCACCTTCGAGACCGCTACGCGCAATACCACCGACATCAACGCCATCCCCGTTCTGCAAGCCGAGACACATCTACCCGTCATCCTTGATCCCAGCCATAGCACGGGGCACTGGGAATACGTCGCCCCGCTCGCCCGCTCTGGCATTGCTGCGGGGGCAGATGGTATCATCGTCGAAGTGCATCCGCGTCCCGACGAAGCCCTCTCCGACGGTGCTCAGTCGCTCAAGCCAAAACGCTTCTCCACGCTCGTGAAGCAGATCAACGCCATTGCGCAGGTGCTGAAAGACGAAGAAATTTCCACCAATCCGCTGCATTAAACGCCCTCGTAGTAAGGACTTTAGTCCTTTCTCTCGTATAAATAAGGGCTAAAGCCCTTGCTACAAGGATTAAGAATCATGGATGAATCAAACTTTTTACGCGACCAAAATGTCGCCATTCTGGGATTAGGACTGATCGGCGGCTCCATCGCCATGGGATTACGTGGACATTGTCGCAGCATCCTTGGCGTGGATAACGATCCGCTCACCTGTCAAATTGCTACCGCCAAAGGGATTGTGGATTCGGCATCCGAAGATCTCCGCCAAATCCTGCCCCAGGCAGATATCCTGCTCGTTGCCACGCCTGTCTCAGCCGCCTTGGATCTGATCACCGCGCTCCCCGGCGTCCATGACGGAAGCAAGTTGATCGTCATGGATGTCACGTCGACGAAAGTCCAGATCATGCGGGCGCTTGAGTCGCTCCCGTCCAATTTCGACATCATCGGCGGGCATCCGCTGGCAGGAAAAGAAAAACTCGGCATCTGCAACGCCGAAAAAGAGATGCTCTATGGTGCAACTTTCACGTTGACCCCGTCCGAGCGAACATCAGAGCGGACGAAGTCACTGGCGCTGGAGTTGGTGAAGGCCATTAACTGTAAACCGTACTGGATCGAAGCTGAATTGCACGACCGCACGCTCGCCGCCACGAGCCATGCACCGCATCTTCTGGCTGTTGCGCTGACGCACGCCACCGAGAAGAATTACGCCAAATTGAGCGGCGGCGGCTTATCAAGCGCGACGCGGCTGGCATCCACGCCAACGAGCATGATGCTCTCAATGGTGATGACAAATGCCGATAACACGATCGCCAAGCTGCGCCAAACGCAGGCGGAGATCGAGAAAATCATTGCGCTGATGGAAGCGAACGACGAAGAAAGCCTAGCGCTGCTGCTGGACGAAAGCCGTGCAAAGCGTGAAGAGATGATGCACATTGCGAGAGTGTGAAAGTGGTAAGTGATGCGTGATGCGTTTCCTCCTAAAATCAAGAAATTGATTCGAGGGAAGAGAATAATCGAGATTGAAATCGGCCTTTCCAATGCACATGTTTACAAGATTGCCGGAACGGGTTTCTATCTTAAAACACAAGCTATCTCAGAGCGTCTTTCTTTCAGTCATGATGTTCAAGTTTTGCAATGGCTCTACACGAAATTACCTGTTCCCGAAGTTGTAGAATTTATCCAGACAGCAAAGCAGGAATATCTATTGATTACCGAAATTCCCGAAGAAAATTGCGTTGAAGCGATGAGCAGGCTCAACCATGAAGAAATCGTGCGCCTGTTTGCTGAAGGACTACAAAGAGTTCATGCCGTTGATATTGCAAATTACGCACTCCACGAGGAAATTAATTTCAAGCTGATACGAGCGCAGCACAATGTTGAGCATAATCTCATTGATGAAGATGATTTCGATGAAGAACGACAAGGAAAAACAGCCAAAGAAATTCTTGATCTACTGCAAAAAACCCGCCCGCCAGAAAACGATCTGGTCTTCAATCACGGCGATTATTGCCTGCCCAATATCCTGCTGCAAGAAAATCGCATTAGCGGCTTTGTCGATCTAAGCAGAGCGGGCATCGCAGACAGATACAACGACCTTGCCATCGCATCGCGGAGTATTCGGTGCAATCTCGGCGAGGCATACGAAAATCTATTCTTCGAATATTACGGCACCAAAAACGTTGACCAAGAAAAAATCGACTATTACCGCACAATGGATGAATTATTTTAGACATGAATATTCGCAAAATTGACCCAATTCAACACACTCTGAATGCCAGCGTACACGTGCCTGGCTCAAAATCGCTGACCAATCGTGCCTTGCTGATCGCCGCTCTCGCAGAAGGAAAAACGACACTCCAAAACGCGCTCTTCTCGGACGACTCACGTTATTTCGCAAAGGCGCTTCGTGATTTGGGTTTCCGTGTGGAAGAAGACGAAGAAAAACAGGAAATGAGCGTTTGGGGTTTGAGCGGAGAAATCCCTGCGAAGAACGCCGAACTCTTCATCGGCAACGCAGGGACGGCGGCGCGCTTCTTGACAGCCTTCCTAAATTTAGGGCAAGGCGAATATATTATTGATGGTGAGCCGCGCATGCGCGAACGCCCCATCGCTGATTTGCTTGAAGCCCTACGTCCGCTGGGCGCGACAATCAAAGCAGAAAATAATTACCCTCCCGTAAAAATCATGGCTTTTGGGTTACAAGGCGGTAAAACTCAACTTGCGGGGAATGTTTCATCGCAATATCTTTCTGCGTTACTGATGACCGCACCTTACGCTGATAACCCCGTTGAAATTGAGATCACCACCGAACTTTTCTCAAAGCCTTACGTAGACATGACCGTTTCCATTATGAAAGATTTTGGCGTTGAAGTCGAACGAGATGGCTACCAATATTTCAAAGTCCGTCCTGCTCGCTACACAGCAAAAGAGACCTATACCATCGAGTCGGATGCATCGGCCGCATCTTATTTTTTCGCGGCCCCCGCCATCGTCGGCGGGACTATAAAGGTGGAGAATATCTCGCGCAAATCCGTGCAGGGTGATATTGATTTTCTGGACGTACTTGCTGAGATGGGTTGCACCGTCACAGAAGGTGAGAACGCCATCGAAGTGACAGGTACTAATGAGCTACAAGGAGTCGATGTAGATATGCGTCATGTCTCCGATACCGCCCAGACCCTTGCTGCGATAGCGCCTTTTGCATCGTCGCCGACTCGCATCACGGGCATCGGTTTTATCCGCGCTAAAGAGACGGATCGCATCTCGGCGGTCTGCAACGAGTTGAAACGGCTGGGTGTCAAAGTGGAAGAGTACGAAGACGGGATGACTATCTACCCCTGCGAGGAAATCAAGCCCGCTGTTGTGCAGACCTACAACGACCACCGCATGGCAATGGCATTCTCGCTGATCGGCTTACGAGCAGAGGGTGTGCAGATCGAAAATCCCAGTTGCGTCTCGAAGACTTTTCCGAATTATTTTGATGTTTTGGATAAATTGAGATGAAAAAAAATAGCGGAGATTGAGTAGCTGTGGCATAGCTTCATCGTGGCAGAACGTATCGAAATCAAAGCGAACAGCAGATTGCCCCCGCTTTGGTTTCGATACGAATGACGATAGCGCTGTCATTCTACTCAACCATCGCTCTAATTTTGAAAAGAATTGATGATGACTTTTTACAAACTTGGTCTTATAGGCTACCCCATCAGCCACAGCGTATCACCCCAAATCCACAGCGCTACGCTCAAGGAAACAGGCTTGGATGGAGAATACAAGCTTTATCCTATCGCGCCTGATGACATACAAGGCTTGAAAGTTTTGCTTGCCAAAGTCCGCACATGCGAGATTCACGGGCTGAATGTAACCATCCCACACAAACAAAACGTGATGCCTTTACTAGACGAACTCTCGCCAACAGCTAAAACAATCGGTGCCGTGAACACGATTTCGCTTCAGAATGGACAATTGGTCGGCGACAATACCGATGCAGGCGGTTTTTGGAGCGACCTCCAAGAACTGCTCGCACAGGCAAAAAACGAGAAGAAAAATGCTCTCGTCCTCGGCGCAGGCGGATCGGCACGCGCCTGCACCTATGCTCTACTTCAGCAAGATTGGAATATGACCGTCTCCGCCCGCCGCATTGAACAAGCAGAAGAACTTGCCGCCCAATTGCCAAATCACAATCCCCAACTTTCAACTGCCGAATATAACGCTACTACTCTCTCGTCTCTACTCTCTAGCATCTCCCTCATCGTCAACACCACCCCTGTCGGGATGAAATCGCACCCGCAAGGCTCGCCGTGGATCGAAGGGCTGCCCTTCCCACCGAAGGCTGTACTCTACGATCTGATTTACAATCCCTCCGAAACGCAGTTGATGAAAGATGCTGCCCAAGCAGGGCTCCCCGCTCGCAATGGATTGGGCATGTTAATCGGTCAGGCGCTGTTATCATTTGAGATCTGGACGGGACACAAAGTGCTCGCTGATAAAATCAGGTTATGAATACCGCTTCGTCTTGATTTCGATACGGCGAAGCACATCGCCTACTCAATCTGCGACTACGCTGAATTATAAAAAAATGGTCAGCAGAGATTGAGTAGGGTGACAGCTTTATCGTCACCCGTATCGAAATCGCAGCGAACTTAATAAACGACAAAGGACTTAATATGCCCGTACGCTTTTTAACCGCTGGAGAATCACACGGTCCTGCTGTGACTGCTATCCTAGAAGGAATTCCCGCAGGCTTGGTGCTTGATATCGACCAAATAAATCATGAGCTTGCTCGCCGTCAAAAGGGATTTGGCTCTGGCGGTCGGATGAAGATCGAGCGTGACAAGGTCAATATCTTGAGCGGCATCATGGAGGGCAAAACGATAGGGATGCCCATTTCGATGCTGGTCGAAAATCTCAACCACAAGCAATGGCAGGGCAAAGAGACCGCGCCGATGACCGCTCCGCGCCCGGGACATGCCGACCTGACCGGCGTGGTCAAATATGGCTACGACGATCTGCGCCCTTCGCTGGAACGAGCATCCGCGCGTGAGACGACCATGCGCGTCGCGGTCGGCGCGATCTGTAAACAGTTTTTGGCGGAATTCGGCATTGAGGTCGGTGGGTATGTGAGAAGCATTGGAGAAATTGATGCCAAATTAAACGGCAGTCAGCATAAGGCTCGGTTTGATTTGGCAGAAGAGAACGATGTGCGCTGTCCTGATGAAGAAGCCGCAGAAAAGATGCGGACACGCATTGCTGCCTGTATGCAAGAAAAAGATACGCTCGGCGGCGTAATCGAGATCGTAGCCTTGAACGTCCCTGTTGGGCTTGGATCATTTTCGCAATGGGATACACGTCTGGAAGCGAAATTGGCGCAAGCGGTCATGAGCGTGCAAGCAATGAAAGGCGTGGAAATCGGCGACGCTTTCGCCAACGCTCGGCTGACCGGCACACAGGCGCATGATGCCATCCTGCTTGAAGGCGAGAAGTTAGTGCGTCCAACCAACCGCGCAGGCGGGACGGAAGGCGGCATCTCGAACGGTGAGCCAATCGTTATTCGGGCAGCGATGAAGCCGATCGCCTCGACGTTGACGCCGCAGAAGACGGTTGATATCGTCACAGGCGAGGAAACAGTCACAACCTACGAACGTTCGGATTTTTGCCCGGTGCCAAGGGCGGTGCCGGTGCTCGAAGCCGTGGTCGCGATCGTGCTGGCAGATGCGCTGATCGAGAAGCTGGGCGGGGATTCGTTGGCAGAGATGAAGCCGAGATTTGAAGCGTTGAAGCAGGCGAGGTTGAGTGATATTGACTTGAGTGGCGATGCGCATATTTTTTGGTAGCTAACCGCCAAGGCGCAGAGAGCGCCAAGATTTAAGAGAAAAGCTGAACCACAGAGAGCACGGAGTGCGCAGAGTTTTTGAGATAAAGAGAGTAAACCCAGTCTCTGAGCGGAGAGGTGAGTAGACCAAAGGTCGTATCGAAACTCGCAGTTGAAGAGCGGTGTTTACAAAAACCGTCCTTCGACTACCGCTTCGATACGCTCTTCACTACGTTCAGAGCTACTCAGCGTCCGCTCAGGAACTGGGTTGAAAATTAAAAGAGAAAAATTATGACATCATCCACAGTTTATTTATACGGCCCACCAGGGGTGGGGAAAACGACAATTGGCAAAATCCTTGCCGAGAATTTGAATATTCCTTTTGTTGATCTTGATGCTGAAATCGAGAAGAGTGCGGGGAAGGGCATCCCGTCGATCTTTGCAGATGACGGCGAAGAAAGTTTCAGAGAGCGGGAAGAGCGTGCGTTGAAAAGCGTCGGGGAGACCTCGGTTGTCGCTCTTGGGGGCGGGGCTCTTTTACAGCAACCAAGCCGAAATTACGTCCGTGACGAGCAGGTTATCTGCCTGGGGGCGTCGACCAAGACGTTAACCGCCCGTCTGCAAAAAGATGGCGACCAACGTCCGCTTCTGCAAAATAATTCTTTAGAGAAACTTTTGGACGGGCGCAGGGCGCATTACGCATCTTTCCAAATTCAGATCGATACGGAAAATCGCACGCCTGCGGAAACTGCGGCGGAAATTCAGAATCGTTTGGGGCGTTTTTGGCTGCGGGGGATGGGCAGCGGCTATGCGGCGCGTGTGGAGGCGGGCGGGCTGGGCAAGCTGGCCGATCTGCTACCCGAGCACGGCTGCCAGCCGCCTTATGTGATCGTCGCTGACGCCAACGTGGCGCCGCTCTATGGCGAGCAACTGAGCGCCGACTTGAATGCGCCGCTGGTGACCTTTGCGGCGGGCGAGACGCACAAAAATATCGACACAATGACCCAACTCTGGTGCGAGCTCTTGCAGGCGGGCATGGAGCGCGGCGGGACGATCCTTGCGCTGGGCGGCGGCATCACGAACGATATGGCGGGCTTTGCAGCGGCGACCTTTATGCGCGGCTGCCACTGGGTGAGCCTGCCCACGTCGCTGCTCTGCATGGTGGATGCCAGCCTGGGCGGCAAAACGGGCGTCGACCTGCCCGAGGGTAAAAATCTGGTGGGGGCCTTTCATCCGCCCAAATTGGTGCTGGCAGACCCCGCCACGTTGCGCACGTTGCCCGATGTCGAAATCCGCAACGGGCTGGCGGAGGTGGTCAAGCATGGGGTGATTGACGACGCTGAGTTGTTTAAAAGTTTAACCACAGAGTTCACAGAGAGCACGGAGAGTTTGAGAAAAACAGAGAAAAACTCCGTGGACTCTGTGTTCTCCGTGGTGAATTGGACAGAACTCGTCATCCGAGCGATGGGCGTGAAGATCCGCATCATCGAAGAAGACCCTTTCGAGCAGGGCATCCGTGCGGCGCTGAATTTCGGTCATACGATCGGACACGGCATCGAGCATCTCTCCGGCTATGCGTTGAAACACGGCGAAGCGGTGGGGATCGGGATGGTGGTTGAGACGCAGCTCGCCGAGCGAATCGGCATCGCCGAGGCCGGGCTGGCGGACGAGATCGCCGAAACACTCCTGACCCTGGGCTTGCCCGTTGCCATCCCAAGCGGAATCTCGGTTCCCGACCTGGTCGCCGCCATCCAGCACGACAAGAAGAAGGCGAAAGGCGTGGTCAAGTTTGCGCTGCCTGTGACGTTGGGTGAGGTGAAGGTGGGCGTGGTGGTTGAAGATTTAGAAAAATTACTGGAAAAGCTTTAGGGCTCTTGCGCCACAAACAAGCTATGAAACAATACACTTTTGCGATATGGTCGTATAAGGCCTACACAAAAAAATCTTTTGAGAACATTTTCAAAAACAGTATTTTTGAAAAACTTATTTTCCCTTCCAGACTGTACAAAAACCCAGAAGATTTTTATCAATTAAATATCCCAAGTGAGTTTTCACCAAACCTAATCCCTGAAGAGTTTACTTCAAAAGAAACAGCCAGAACTACTCTTTTCCTACATCCTGAAAACGAAATGTCATTTTCAGCATCATTTCACCCATCAATACATATTGCCCCTAATACCATTATCCTGAGGTTTACATCCGAACACATACAAAATTCAGTCTGCTCAATTGACGATTTCATTAATTTAGTAAAAGAGGGAATTCCTGGGTTTGAAATTGGGCAAGCAAGTCTTTATGACAGTGAACTAATCAAAATACCTGAACTAGATGGTAGTGGAGGACATCGCTTTTACAAAACTCCCCATTTCAAACGACCAACTGGAGGGGATTACAGCCTATCCTTAGAATGGTTAACCTACTTTGGAGAAGATTACCTAAACTTAATTGGCCGAAAACGCTTTGAAAATCTCAAGACTTATTACCTAAAACAGGAAATAAGCAATGGAATCTTAGTAGTATTACAAAGTCAACCTTTTGATGTAAAGAACTTAGAACATATCGCTCGCCAAAAGAAAGCCGAGGATGAATTAGCATTCTACGAATTCGCTATCACGAAATTAAAGGAAAACTCATGACCACCCTACTCGTCCTACACGGACCCAATCTTAATCTGCTCGGCACGCGTGAGCCTGAAATCTACGGGGCGTTGACGCTTGACGACATCAATCAAAAAGTGAAAGATGCCGCCTCGGCGCACGGCGTGGAAATCTACAGCATCCAATCGAACAGCGAAGGGGCGCTAATCGATGCCTTGCAGGAGGCCGCTATCAAAGCAGATGGCGTGATCTTCAACCCTGCGGGGTATACGCACACATCCGTTGCGCTGCGGGATACGGTCGCTGCGATCGGCATCCCTGTAGTGGAGGTGCATCTCTCGAACGTCTATGCACGCGAGGAATTTCGGCACAAATCCCTGCTCTCGGCGGTCTGTGTGGGGAAGATCTCGGGCTTTGGGTGGATGTCGTACAAACTGGCTTTAGAAGCGCTTGTGGAGATGCTAAAGAAATAGAACGCGGATCACACGGATTTAACAGATTCTCGCGGATAAAACCTTTTAAAAAGAATCTGCGAAAATCAGCCTGATCCGCCAAATCCGTGTTCTATTTATCCGCGTTCTATCATCATTATGAAAAAACACTTTTTTGCACAACTCGACGAGATGATCGCTACGCTCAGTGCACAGGGCGTGGAGGTGATCCGTCTCGATATCGGCTCGCCCGATCTGCCGCCGCACCCTAAGGTGATCGACGTGATGCAACGGGCCGTGGCGCGTACTGATTCACATGGCTATCAACGGCATGTCGGTCCGCTCTCGCATCGACAGGCGTGGGCGGAGATGTATCAGCGTGTCTTCGATGTGACGCTCGACCCCGAAAAAGAGATCGTCCCGTTAATGGGCACAAAGGAAGGGATTTTCCATCTCAGTCAGGCAATCATCGAGCCCGGGGATGTGGTCTTGATCCCGAATCCGTATTACGTCACGTATGTGCGCGGCGCGGAGTTTGCGGGTGGGAATCCATATTTCATCCCGTTATTGCCCGAAAACGACTACCTGCCTGAGCTGGATAAAATCCCAGCCGAGGTGGCGGATGCCGCAAAATTGATCTGGGTGAATTACCCGAATAATCCGCTCAGCGCGACGGCACCGCTCTCGTTCTACGAGAAATTGGTTGCGTTTGCGAAAACGCACGATATTCTCGTCTGCGCGGATGCAGCCTACTCGCAGGTCTACTACGGGGCGGAAAAACCGCCGAGCATTTTACAGGTTGAGGGGGCGAAGGATGTTGCCGTCGAGTTCAACTCACTCTCGAAATCGCACAATATGGCAGGCTGGCGCGTGGGGGCAGCGGTCGGGAATCCGCTTGTGCTGGAGAAATTGCTGAGGCTTAAATCCAATGCCGATAGCGGACATTTTGGTCCTACACTTGATGCCGCATCCCATGCGATGGGCACGGAAGCAAGCTGGTTACAAGAGCGAAACGCTGTTTATCGTGAGCGTAGAGACCTGATCGTCACATCCCTGCGCAAGATGGGCGTCCAAGTCCGCAGTCCACAAGCATCCCTTTATATTTGGTGTCCAATTCCTGAAGGCTGGACATCCGAGAAGTTTGCGTTGGCGATGCTCAAAGAGGCAAATGTGAGCGTTGCGCCCGGCACGGTTTTCGGCAGCAATGGCGAGGGCTTTGTGCGCATCTCGATAACGCAACCAAAGGATGTGATTGCTAGAGCAATGGAGCGTTTGAAAAATTGGAAAAAGTTTTAACACGAAGGACACAAAGAAAGACCAAGAAAAACTTTGTGAATCTTTGTGCCCTTTGTGTTTAAAAGGAGCATTATGAGCAAAAAAATCATCGCATTTCAGGGCGAGGCAGGCGCATACAGCGAAGCCGCCGCCTACAATTATTTTGGCGCAGAGACCGAGACACTGCCCTGCAAAAGTTTTGATGCCCTTTTCGCAGCAGTCAGCGAGGGACGAGCCACGCATGGCATGGCACCGATCGAGAACTCGCTGGCAGGCAGCATCCACCGCAATTATGACCTGCTGCTACGCAATAAATTGCACATCATTGGCGAATATCACCTGCACGTCAGTCACTGTCTAATGGCGCTGCCGGGTGTGGCTCTCGAGGATGTGCAGCGCGTCTACTCGCATCCGCAGGCGCTGGCGCAGTGCGAGAACAGCTTAAACGACATGGGGCTCATGCCCATCGTCGGCGCGGATACGGCGGGCAGCGCGCGCGCACTGAAGGAACGCAACGACACCACGTCGGCAGCGCTGGCATCTCGGCTGGCGGCACAGGTCTACGGGCTGAATATTCTCGAAGAAAATATGGAAGACGATCCCGCCAATTACACCCGTTTTTTAGCACTTGCTCTGCAACCCAGCCAGATCAAGGATGCCGAAGACTATAAAACGTCGATCGCTTTCACGCTCATCTCCAAGCCCGGCATCCTATTCAACGCCCTGAGCATCTTCGCCCTGCGCGAAATCGACCTGACCAAGATCGAATCCCGTCCGCAGCAGGGCAAGCCCTGGGAGTATTTATTCCATATCGATTTTATCGGGCATGTGGATGACAAGCCTGTGGAGCGGGCGCTCAAGCATCTGGAAGAGATCGCCCCCTTTATTCGGGTCTTTGGATCGTATCCGAGGGAGAAGCGGGAGTGGTGACGCACTTAATTTAGGCTTGGTATCGATATGGAAAATTGGCGCCCGAAGATGGGCATTTTTCCGTTAATCGCCCCCTCTGTCCTGCGGACATCTCCCCCAAATTCTAAAAACGGAATTTAGGGGAGAGCTTTAATTCAGTAGGTCTCGCTGAAGTTTGGTTTTGCCTTCGACAGGTGGATAAGCTTGCATAAAATCATCCGCTTCAAAGAAGCGCGAGAGTAAGGCGCGGATGCCTTTTTGCTGTTGTGCGCCGCCCTGACTGGCATGACAAGCACCCGCCGTACGCTTCTTCTCCACTACCGAGCGGATGCTAACGCGTGCATGGATCGGGAAGCTGATTTTCGCCAGCGATGCGAGGTCAATATCGTTGTTCTTGCCAAATTTCGTGGGGTCTTTGCCGAAAAGTCGTAAAAAGAAAACGGCGAGTTTCAAGAAGCCTTTTGAGATAGTGTGATAGTAGAGTTTACGAGGCTGAAAAGGGCTTCCCAAACCAGGGACATATTCAGGATCATTCGCCATATCAAAAGCCAGCACGGTCGCGTCGTGGATGGCAATATGGTCAGGATGGCGATAACCGCCAATCGGATCAAAGGTCAGCACCACATCGGGTTTCAAATCGCGGATATAGGCAACAACCTTCTCGGCGACTGTTTCAATCGGCTGCGCAAAGAGCGCATTCGGGTGATCGTTATCAGCAGAGCCGGGCATGCCAGAGTCGCGGTAATCGAGGAAGTAAACACCTGAGAGACCAAGTTTTTCTGCGGCACAGCGCAGTTCGGCTTCACGACGCTCGGCGATGGAGTTGAAGCCTTTCATGTACTTTTCGTCCATCTCACCCACTTCGCCACGCGTTGCGCAGACGAGATGTACATCAACGCCGCGTTCAGCGTAGAGAGCAAGCGTTCCGCCCATGCCGAAGGATTCGTCGTCGGGATGAGCTAAGACTGCAAGGATAGTTTGTTTTTTCATGGGGACTATTGTATCGCAATTTGGACAAGAGTGGTGTGATTTCTGGAACCCAGGTGCATCGCACTTTAAAGGTGCAATTCACTTTAGCATCTTTTTTTGAAAGCAATCTTCTGCGTTGCGAGCTTAGATACCGCGCCACAGACTACAAAAGTCTTGGAGACTTTTGTAGTCTCGATATTTTTCAAGAGGTATAATTCCTGCACGATGCAGAATTTCAAAAAGACATACTTGCGTAAGCAAATTGCCACCCCGCAAGATCATGGATCGTGGGTTTTCATCATCACGCCGCTTGTGATCGGCTTCTATCTTAGTGGACATTTCACGACGCCAGCCATCTACCTGCTCGTAGCTGCGCTGGCGGCTTTTTTTATCCGCCAGCCGGTGACGATGGCGATTAAAGCCTACGCCGGGCGCCGTCCACGCACGGATTTGCCTGCCGCCCGCTTCTGGATGCTCATCTACGGTTTTATCGCACTGCTAATGCTGGTCGGTTTGGGGATGCGGGGATATTTGGAAGTGGTTTATCTCGCTGTACCGGGAATTGCCATCTTTGGCTGGCATCTCTATCTCATCAGCAAACGAGATGAGCGCAAGCAGGCAGGGTTAGAGATTGTCGCCAGCGGCGCATTGGCATTGGCTGCCCCAGCCGCCTACTGGATCGGGCACGGGGCCTACGATCCGCTTGGGTGGTGGCTGTGGGTATTGATCTGGTTTCAATCGGCGGCATCCATTGTTCACGCGTATATGCGGCTTGAGCAGCGGAACCAAACCAAAATCCCGGAGCGATCCGCACAAGTGCAAATCGGCAAGCGAGCGCTGATGTACACATCTTTTAATGTGTTGGTCAGTATCCTACTGGGGATTTTTTCCATCCTACCCGCTTTTCTTTTTATAGCTTATTTGCCGCAATGGCTGGAGTCATTGTGGTGGACATTTCATCCTGATATTAAGGCGAAGCCGGTTGCAATCGGTGTGCGCCAAACAGCAGTGAGCACGCTGTTTATTGTGCTCTTCCTAATTTTCTGGAGTTTCTAATGAGCGAAATACAGTGGAAGATTTTGACAAAAGTTTATGACCGCATTGAAGCGGAGATGATGAAGGCGGCGCTTGAGACGCTGGAAATCCCTGTGGAAACAGCGCAGGAAAGCGCCGGAGAATCGTTATACCCTGTCAGTTTTGGCAACCTTGCCGAAATCCATGTTTTCGTGCCAACAGAAAAGTTTGATGAGGCCAAAGACTGGCTTGAGATGTATGAGAACGACGAAGCTGAAGTCGAGGAGGAGTAAAAAACACCACAGAGGCATAGAGTAGACAAAGATTTCTTTATGACACCATAAAAAAGCCAAAGGAGAGACACCATGAATTTTGACCTAACCGATGAACAGAAAATGTGGCAAAAGATCGTTCACGATTTTGTCGCTGCCGAAGTGAAGCCCAAAGCGCACGAGATTAGCGAGAGCGGCGAATTCAACTGGGATGCCGTTCACAAGATGGCTGAACTCGGCATGCTCGGCATGATGGTAGAAGAAAAATACGGCGGTTCTGAAGTCGGCACAGTCAATATGTCCATCGCAATCGAGGAGTTGGGATGGGCATGTGGCAGTACCGCGCTCGCCATCGCCGCGCACACCGAGTTGGGCTGCGCCCCGCTTGCCAAATACGGCACGCACGAGCAAAAAAAGAAATTCCTTGAACCTGTCGCCACGGGTGAAGGCAGGCTGGCCGCGCTAGCGCTGACCGAACCCGGCGCTGGCTCTGACCTGAAAGGCGGCGTAAGAACAAAAGCCGAAAAGGATGGGGATGAATGGGTCATTAATGGCGCAAAAATGTGGATTACCAATCCCAGCGTGGCAGATTACATCATTACACTGGCACGCACCGCGCCCGGAACAGGGTCTGACTCCATGAGCATGATCATCGTCCCGACGGATGCGCCCGGTCTAACGATCCACCCGCCCGAAAAGAAGATGGGACTCCACGCATCCCAAACCCACGCACTGACCTACGAAAACGTGCGCGTCCCTGCCGATTATCTGCTCGGTGAAGAAGGGCGCGGTCTCCAGCAAACCCTCGAAACACTGGATGCCGGTCGTATCAGCATTGGCTCACTCTCGGTCGGCTTGGCGCAGGCAGCTTTCGATGCCGCTCTCGCTTACGCCAAAGAACGCGAAGCCTTCGGCAAACCGATCGCCGCCAATCAAGCCATCCAGTGGATGTTGGCGGACGCCGCCACCGAGATCGAAGCCGCGCGCCTGATGATGCGCCAGGCCGCCTGGCTGCACGAGAACGGACGTCCCTTCAGCCATCAAGCCGCGATGGGCAAACTCTTCGCCACCGAAATGGCGGAACGCGTCGCTTATAAAGCGATTCAAATTCATGGCGGCTACGGCTACAGCCGAGAGTATCCTGTTGAACGCATCTACAAAGATGCCCGCCTGATGACCATCGGTGAAGGAACGAGTGAAATCCAGCGGCTTGTGATTGCCAGAAGCGTACTTAAATAAAACAAAAAAAGGCGATAGAGAGATCACTGTCGCCTTTTTGCTTTTTTAAACGAGAGTGTTTATGGAATTAAAAAACAATCGCCTCTATCCCATCATCCCTGCAAAGAAAGACAAGCATCTGATGGATGTCGCAAAAATCACATCAGACACCTATGCAAATGGTCAGTATCTGGAAGAAATCAGCGAAGTCTACTTTGCCAACAGTCACTATGATTGGGACACATCCCGCTTATCTTTTGATGGGGAGAATCTAATCCACCATTGGGGTGTATGGGGCTACCCAATGCGGCTGGATTCTGTGCAAGTCAAAGTTGCTGGCGTGGGTGCTGTCGTTACGCTTGAAGCATATCGAAAAAAGGGGCTTATGCATCAGGCAGCACTGGCTTCCTTCGAAGCCATGCGTGAAAACGGATATGACCTGAGCATCCTACGCGGGCGTCATTACGCCAAATTTGGGTATGTCCGTGCATGGAACTACGTTACCTATCGGTTGAACGCCGAAGAAATCCCAAGTCACACACTCAAACGACCCTATGAAGCGCTTGGCCCTCAGCACATGGATCAAATTATCGCTCTCTATAATCAGGAATATTCAGGTTTCAGCGGCACGGTTGTACGCCCAACCTACAAAATGCTTGAAACCGGTGAGATGGGAATATACGGCTGGTTTGACAAAGAGAAGCTGGTCGGCTATGTACGTGCCGAACCCAGCGAAGACAAGAAAACGCTCCAGTGTCTGGAAGCAACAGGGGATGTTGAACAAGGTTTGGCTGTGCTAGACGAACTTTTCCGAAAAGGAGAATATGAAACGCTGACATTCTTTACTCTGCCAAAGCCACATCCCATGCTAAAAATCATTCGTCGTGGCGCTTGCATTGTGGAGGACAAATACTTCTATCACTCAGGCTGGCAAGTCAAGATCATCAACTTGCACAGCACGATAGAGAAACTTGCCCCTGTATTACAAAGCAGGCTAAAGAGATCACATCTCGCTGACTGGAAAGGAACGTTGGCGTTGGATGCTGGGGACCAACAAATCACGCTATCCATAATGGCGAGCAAGCTCAAGGTCACGAGAGAAGCGGCTGACCACACGCTTAATGGCGGAGCAGCTTTGGGACGTCTACTGATCGGTTCGGATGAACCGGATGAAATCATCCAACAGGAAGGGATTATTTGTACTGAAGAAGCCTTTGACTTGGCAAAGGTGCTATTTCCAAACCTGTATCCAGTGATGAGTCATTGGGATGAATATTAAGTCTCGAGGCAGTTTTGGTATTAGCGCACGAAATCTACCAAAGGTTCACTTTGCTATTCTTATGAAGTTGAAATTTATCATAAGAACGGTCATGATAAACTACAAATGTACCAACTCAAGAAAGATCGAGGTTAGGGAAATCCTCACTTGCTAAGAATCCACTAGAAGGAGAGGCACGGAATGGGCTCGCCAAAAAAAACAACATCTAAAGGAAATGCTCCTTCAGAAAAAGACGCCTTGAAAGCTAAAGCACAATCCGAAAAACAATTAGAAGATGAACTTGCACAGGAATTATTTCAAGAAAAAAATCTCCTCAAGGCTTTGTTAGAAAACACTC
This sequence comes from Anaerolineales bacterium, assembly GCA_050305405.1. Taxonomy (GTDB): domain Bacteria; phylum Chloroflexota; class Anaerolineae; order Anaerolineales; family Villigracilaceae; genus Desulfolinea. The sequence goes on from JBNLFG010000011.1 coordinate 39,711, forward strand.
CTGATTATATTTATTTTAAAGATAAAGAGAGCCGTTTCATTCGGACATCAAATGCCCATGCGAATGCATTCAATCTGGATAACCCTGAAGAAGTTGTGGGAAAAACAGATTTCGACTTTTTTGATGAAGAACATGCCCGCGCGGCTTTCGAAGACGAACAAGAAGTTATACGTACCGGTAAAGCCATCTCTATAGAGGAAAAAGAAGTTTGGCCAAACCTTACCGAAACATGGGTGCTCACGACCAAAATGCCATTACGAGACCAAAACGGGGAGATCATTGGCACATTTGGCATCTCCAAAGACATTACAGAAAAGAAAATAGCCGAGCTTGAACTGGAACGAGAGAAAACATTTTTAGAAACCTTGATTAACAGCAGCCCTGTTTCCATTGTAGTTCTGGATGAAAAAGGAATTGTTATTGAATGCAATTCGGCGTTCGAAGTTTTATACGGATACTCATGCGACGAAACTCTCGGCCAAAATATAGATACACTAATCACATCACCTGAACATCCTGAAGACAAGACATCCTTCACAAGAGAAGTTACCCATGCCCTGGAACGCAGTGTTGGCAAAAGAAAACGAAAAGATGGGGAACTGGTAACCGCTGAAATAGCTACCGTGCCAGTAAAGCTCCCAAATAAAACAGAGGGAAAATTAGTTATCTACCACGACATTACATCCTTGGAAAACGCCCGCAGGGAAGCAGAAGAAGCCAATCGCATGAAAAGTGAATTTCTCGCAAATATGAGCCACGAAATTCGAACGCCGATGAATGGCGTCATTGGTATGTTAGAACTAACGCTGGACACAACTTTGAACAACGAGCAGCGCGATTATCTACACATCTCCTTGCAAAGTGCCGAAGCACTCTTGGCTTTACTTAATGACATCCTCGATCTATCAAAAATCGAAGCAAAGAAACTCGAGTTAGAAACCACCGATTTTCACCTGCGCCACCTGGTTGAAGATGTGACCTTTGCTTTGGCAAAAAAGGCTGAGGATAAAGGCTTGGAAATCGCCTGTTTCGTCAGTCCACATTTAAAGGCGGAACTCCAGGGTGACCCTAGCCGACTACGTCAAATTTTGGTGAACTTGATAGGAAATGCCATAAAATTTACGAGCAAGGGAGAAATCACCATTTATGCCGAACCCGTTGATGAAACAGAAAGCTGCACTACAATCCGCTTCTCGGTAAAAGATACTGGAATAGGCATCCATCCCGATCGCCAGGCAGCTGTCTTTGAACGCTTCACGCAAGCTGATGGCTCAACAACGCGTCAGTTTGGAGGTTCAGGCTTGGGCTTAACAATTTCCAGGCAATTGGTTGAAGCAATGAAGGGAGATATCGGTCTGGAAAGCACGCCTGGCGTTGGGAGCACTTTTTGGTTCACCGTCCCATTTGAAAAACAATTAGCCCCTAGAGAAGCCAAAGAATCCCCACCTGCTTATGAGGCCCTAAAGGGGTTGCATATCTTAGCAGCAGATGATAATGCAACAAACCGTATGATCCTTTCAAAAATGCTACTAAGTTTTGGTGCTCAAATCGAAACTGTTGCTAACGGACAAGAAGCAATAAAGAAATTAATCGCAGCTCAAGAAGAGAATAACCCGTTCAAGATGATCTTGCTAGACATGCAAATGCCAGGCATGGATGGAGAACAAACGATCCGTACTATAAAAGCAAATCAAAAAACCAAAGATACCATGATTATTATCCTGACATCTTTGGGGCAGCGCGGTGACGGAACCCAGATGAAAGCAATCGGCTGCTCTGGGTACTTGATGAAACCAATCCGGCAAGATGTTCTGCGAGAAGCCATAGCCACCGTACTCAATCAAGAACACGCAAATACTACGAATACACCTCTCGTCACACGCCATCTCATATCAGAAAAAAAACGAAAAGCCTCTTTAATTCTTCTTGCGGAGGACAATCCCGTAAACCGAAAATTAGCCGTTGTGCTTCTACAAAAGGCCGGGTTTTCAGTCGATATAGCCTTTAACGGCCTTCAAGCAGTAGACATGGTCAAAAAAAGCAAATATGCTGCGGTGTTAATGGATGTACAAATGCCAGAGATGGATGGGTTTGAAGCCACGAAGTCCATACGCGCCTGGGAAAAAGAAGGGCAGCATCTTCCAATCATTGCAATGACCGCACATGCGCTAAAAGGCGACATGGAGCGTTGTTTACAAGCAGGTATGGACGATTATCTAAGCAAGCCAATAAATTCAAAAAAAATGATAAAGACGCTAGATCAATGGACTACGTCTCAGGGCCGCTAAAGAGCACATCCCCTTAAAGACGAAGCGCCTCTTCAAAAAGAGGCGCTTCGTCTTTAAGGTAGAAAAAATCATTTCTTTTTCACAACTACCCAGATATTGAAATCTTCAGTGTGGACGTCAATATCGGCATCATCAAACGGGAAAAGAGCAGCTATCTTCTGCGGAGCAAGGAAATGACTGCGCATCAACGCCAGCTTTTCAGCGACTGCGATCAACTTGACAGCGAACTTGCGAATGTCCGGCTCCTGGATGACGACCCGTCCACCCGGCTTGATGATACGCCAGAGTTCGCGCGCCGTTTGGGCTTGGTCATTGACATGATGGAGAGCATCCACCATGAGGACACAGTCAAAGAAACCCGTAGCGAAGGGCATTGTTTCGGTTAAGGCACGTGTGGGGCGGAGACCGTCCTTGGTCGCCGCTTCACGAAGCATGCCCATCGAAATATCGGAGAGTACCACCGAACCAACATGCTCCTGCAAAAAACCGGAGACACGCCCCGTCCCGCCGCCAGCATCGAGCAGGCGACAAGTCGGGCTGGGATTCAACTCACGCAACATGGATTCAATCGCTGCTGGGGGAATCACTTTTTCGTAGAGCGGGGCGAAGATGTCAAAATGGTCAAAAGGCATAGAGGTCTCGTTGGCTAGTAGCCGGTAGTGATTTGATCTTTGATGCGCTCGTAGGTGGCAGGCCCAATCCCGGTGACTTCGGTGATCTCATCGATCCGTTGAAACTCGCCATACTGACGACGATAGTCGATGATGGCCTGCGCGGTGGATGGCCCGATTCCGGGCAATGTATCCAATTCGTCGAGCGATGCGGTGTTGATGTTTACACGGTTGGCGTTGTTTGCATCGGCGCTGTAAAAGTCTGATTTTTCAATGGTAAGTTTGGCGCCATCTTCAAGGAGAGCGGCCAGGTTAACAACCTCGTCATTGGCAATCGGCAGAAAACCACCAGCGGCCTCAATTGCATCGGCAACGCGACTGCCTTGGGGCAAGTCGTAGATACCGGGATTCACTACGGCGCCCGTCACATGCACGGAAATGGGAGCAGGTGTGGGCGGCGGGCGAAGCGGAACTGCATCCCCGCCAGGTTGACGCGCCGTCAGCCAGATGATCCCGGCAAGGAGCATTCCGATCAATATCCCAATGGTTGTATTTAGAAAGTCCTTTTTCATGACCCAAGTATACCGCTCGCAAGCAGAATTGTCAGCGAACCAATATACCAGTGAATGAGAAAGGGATAGAGGAAAGATTTTGTGCGCCACGCGACCCAGCCAAAGGCAAAGCCGCCGAAAATCGTTGAGAGGGTTTCGATTTCGGGTTTGCCTGCGTGTGCCAGCGCAAAGGGGACGGCTTGCAGCCAGAGGGCTTCTACGCCAAATTTGCGGGCGTAGCCAAAGAGTAACCAACCGCGAAAAAGGAATTCCCAGCCGAAAAGGTCGAGGAAGGTATTCCACGGCAAGCCGGGCAGGAGATGGGCATAGTAGCTGGACATTGTGCCATCAGCACGGAGGAGCCACCACAGGATGGGCGTCATCAGCAGGATGCCGCCGATGGTCAGGTTTAGCCCTGTGCGCCAGTCGCCGAGTTGAAAGCCGTAGGTGGCGGGGCTTTCTCGAAAGATGAAAATGACAAAGAGAAGGGGAATGAGCAAATAGAGTATCGTGCGGTCGAGCAGTTTGGAAACAGTGAAGGTATGGTACTTATCGAGCAACAGCAGGGTTGTGCTGACGACGGTGAGGGTGGCGATTTTCCAATCGATGTTGAGTTTTTCTTGGGACATAAAAAAGAACAGCCCCTGAGCAGAGCGACCGAGAGGGAGCGCGGTCGAAGGGCGGCATCAATGAAAACCGCTCTTCGACTGCGCATCTCACCTTTGTTCGATGCTCCGCTCAGAGACTGCAATTAAACTTTTGCTACACCGATCTTCGCGGTTTCGTTCTCGAATTTCTGCTCAACCATCTCCACCCCAGCGGGGGCGGCGGCGAAGCTAATTACTTCGGCGAGAGTCTCACCGCTGATGTACTCGCGGTGCACATCAACAGCAGCGCGCAGTTCCTCGGAGGCGGTAAAGTAAATCTTTATGCGGTCAGCCACGTCAAAATCAGCGGCTTTGCGCATGTCCTGTACGCGGCGGACGACTTCACGCGCCAGTCCTTCGGCGACGAGTTCGGGCGAGAGTTCGGTAACGAGAGCGGCGAGATAAGCGCCATCGGATGCGACGGCGTAGCCCGCCTTGGCTTCTGCCTGAACTTCAACTTCATCCGCCAAAATATCCAGTGTCTCGCCTTCGACCGTGACCTGAAGTTTGCCCTCGGTCAAGAAGCTTTTGGCTGCGTCTTCAGCATCAACCGCCAAGATCGCCTTGCGCACGAGCGGGAATTTGCTCTGATATTTCTGCCCCAACTGTTTGGGATAGGGCTTCACGCTGTAGGCAACCGCTTCGCTGCTGGCATCCAACAAACGGACAGCTTTGACGTTCAGCTCGCCCTTGATCAGATCGGCGTAGACTTCAATCGCGTGGCGTTCCTCCGCGCTACCGACGAAGAAGGCAACTTCTGCCAGTGGCTGGCGGACTTTGAGTTCCGCTTTTTGGCGGGCGGCGTGGCCGAGCGAGACAAGTTTCATCACGGCTGCCATTTCGGCGTTGAGGGTTTCGTCGATCAGGCTTTCGTCGAGTTTTGCCCATTCTGAGAGATGCACGGATTCAGCCGCGTTCTCGTCTACAGCGCGCACCAAATTTTGATAGAGTTCATCGGCGATGAAGGGCATCGTTGGCGCTAGGAGCTTGGATAAGGTCACGAGCGCGGTATAAAGCGTATAGTAGGCGGCTTCTTTATCGGCATCCGCTTCGGAACGCCAAAAACGTCGTCGAGACAATCGCAAGTACCAATTGGAGAGCGAATCGACAAAATCTGTGATCGGGCGAGTCGCATTGGTCGCATCGTAATTCTCAAAAGCATCGGTCACATCTCGCACCAAAGTATTCAGCGAGGAGAGCAGCCACTGGTCGAGCAGGTTGTCGAATTTCTCAGGTTTCTTCAGCGTGGGCTGGTCGAGGTTGGCGTAGGTCACAAAGAAGGAGTAGACATTCCAAAGCGTGAGCGTGAAGGAACGCACCACTTCGCTAACAAGATCAGATGAAAAGCGACGCGGCTGCCCGGGCGGCGTGGCGGTGTAGAGATACCAGCGGAAGGCATCCGCGCCGTGATTGTCGAGCACTTCCCAAGGGTCAACGATATTGCCGAGCGTTTTCGACATCTTCTTGCCTTCGCCATCGAGAATATGGCCGAGCGAGAGCACATTCTTGAAGCTGACTTCATTGTTGAGCAGCGTGCTGATGGCGTGCAACGAGTAAAACCAACCACGGGTTTGGTCAACGGCTTCGCAGATGTAGTCGGCAGGATATTGCGATTCGAATTCTGCCTGATTCTCAAAGGGATAATGCCACTGAGCGTAGGGCATCGAACCTGAATCAAACCAGACGTCAATCAGTTCGGGCACGCGGGTCATCTTGCCACCGCATTCCTGACAGGGGAAGTGAACATTGTCGACGTAAGGACGGTGCAGGTCAAGATCGCTCTGGTCACTGCCAGAGAGTTCAGTCAGTTCAGCACGCGAACCAATGCCATGTTGATGATGACAATCTTCACATTCCCAAACAGGGAGCGGCGTGCCCCAATAGCGTTCACGTCCCAGCGCCCAGTCGATATTATTTTCGAGCCAGTTGCCAAAACGTCCCTTTTTCGTGTGCGCCGGCACCCAGTTGATCGTGTCATTCAATGCCACAAGGCGGTCTTTGAGCGACTTTGTGCGGATATACCAGGTCTCGCGTGCGTAGTAGAGCAAAGGAGTTTTACAGCGCCAACAGTGCGGGTAGCTGTGCTCGTAATCTTGAACTTTGAAAAGCAAACCGCGATTATCTAAATCTTCAATGATCAGCGGATCGGCATCCTTGACAAAGACACCACTCCACGGGCGCACTTCGGGGAAGAAGGTGCCATCGGGCGCGACGGTCTGGATAACGGGTAGATCAAATTCGATGGCGGCATCCATATCGTCCGCACCGAAAGCAGGCGCCATGTGAACGAGACCTGAACCATCTTCAGTGGTCACGAAATCACCCGTGACAACGTAGTGGGCAGGTTTCTCAGGGGGCATAAATGTGAAGAGGGGCTGATACTTGGTCCCTTTCAGTTTCTTGCCTTTGAAAGTCTCCAGCACCTTGACTTCGACCTCGCCGAAAACTTTCTCAACCAGAGCTTGGGCAAGGATTAATTTCTCAGTACCGCCTTCAGCTAATGGGGCTTCGACCTTGACGTAGTCCACATCCGCACCGGCTGCAACGGCGACGTTGGCGGGCAAAGTCCAGGGTGTAGTCGTCCAAACGAGCAACGAGACCCCGTCCTCGTCCGCGAGCGGCATGCGCACAAAGATCGAGGGTTCATTCACATCTTTATAGCCCTGATTGACTTCATGGTCAGAGAGCGGCGTTCCACAACGCGGGCAATAAGGCACAACTTTGTAGCCTTGATAGAGCAGGTCTTTTTCCCAGAAGTTCTTCAAAATCCACCAGACAGATTCGATGTAATCATCCGTGAAGGTGACATAGGCAGTTTCCAGATCGACCCAAAAGGCGATACGGTCGGTCAGCCGTTCCCAGTCCTGAATATAGGTAAAAACCGAGTTGCGGCAAAGTTGGTTGAACTTGTCGATGCCGTAATCTTCGATCTGCTGCTTGTTGGTGAAACCGAGCTTCTTCTCGACTTCAACTTCAACGGGCAGACCGTGCGTATCCCAGCCGCCACGACGTGAGACATGGTATCCCTGCATGATCTTGTAACGCGGGAACATATCCTTGAACGCGCGCGCCAAAACATGATGCACGCCTGGTTTACCATTCGCTGTCGGCGGACCTTCGTAGAAGACATATTCTTTTCCGTCTTCATTCAATTTGGTCGTCTTTTTAAAGATGTCCTGTTTTTTCCAAAACTTCAGGACTTCTTCTTCCATCTTGGCAACATCGAGTTTAGGTGAAACGGGTTGGAACATAGAACCTCCGAAAATCGGGTTTGAACGTTTGTTTGAAGGTTTCGTTTTTAACTTTCCAACCTTCCATCATTCAAACGTTATAACATTAAACAAAAAAACTTACGTCTCGACAGAGACGCAAGCCATGCTCACGCGGTACCACTCTGATTCCCGTCGAAACGGGCACTCAATCCGTACGGTTGAATCTTCTCGTAGTAAGGGCCTCAGCCTTTAACCGCTAAAGCGGTTACTACATCGGTTTTCAACGATACGCTCATTCCTGTAACGAAGAATGATCTCGGCTCACCTACTCAACATCTGTCTTTCAGTTTGCAGCTCCGGAAGGATTTTCAGTCTGCTACTCTGCTTCGGCTCTCACCAAATCCCGAATTCGCTGACAAGGCACACAGACTTACTCGTTTCCATCATCGCCTTTAGATGGCGTATTATACTCATATCGCAAACGGATGGCAAGCACCATCAGCAACTAAAGTAAAATAGCAACAAATCCTTAACGAGAGAACCCCTATGCAAAAAGAAATCACCATTCCCCTCCCATCCCCCGCAAAACGCTACTATCGTCACGGCTGGCAAAGCTGGTCGCTAACCGCTTGGCAAGACGTCGACCAATCCCTGTCAACGCCCAAACCCGCCCTCTTACACCCGCTGCAACACGATGTAGTCTACATCCACGAGAAACGTCCGCATGGCTCGTGGGTCGGCGCCGTCGAGATGCAAAGTGGCAAAACCCTCCTGCTCGGCGCGCTTGATCTCGACGCACACGTTTTTCTCGACGGCGACAAGCTCATCGGTCGCTACGAAAGTAATGGCGGCGAATGGTTCACCGCAGAAGGCGAAGAACAAGATGTTTTTGCCAAATACGCTGCCAAACTACAAACTGAATTTGCGAGGCAGCACTACCGCCGAAGCAATCTTCCCGAACACGAGACTGCTTCGGGGCAAAAAGACGCCGCTCGCAGATTCCCAAATGCCCCCACCGTCTGGTGCTCGTGGTACAGCTTCTACACCCACATCAATGAAGAAAACCTTAGCCAAGCACTCGACAACCTCGGCGACCTACCTTTCGATGTTTTTCAGGTGGATGACGGCTGGCAGCAGGCGATCGGCGACTGGATACCGAACGAAAAATTTCCCAGCGGCATGGATGCACTGACCGCGCAAATCCGCCATACGGGACGCACGCCGGGACTTTGGCTAGCGCCTCTCCTCGTGGTGCCCAGCTCAAACACCTACCGTCAACATCCCGACTGGCTCCTGCGCGATGAAAAAGGCAAACCCGTCTCTGCAGGCTTCAACTGGAACGAACCGCTCTACGCCCTCGATACCACCCACCCAGACATGCTAAAGTGGCTATCCGCACTAATGAGTCAAGTCCGTGCCTGGGGATTTGATTACGTCAAACTGGACTTTCTTTACGCGGGCGCTCTGCCCGGGGTGCGGCACACAGAAATGCCACGGGAACAAGCCTATCGTCAGGGGCTGCGTACGATCCGAGAAGCATTGGGCGATGCTTACTTCCTGACCTGCGGTGCGCCGATCATCCCCTCTATCGGTCTCTGCGACGGAATGCGTATCGGCCCGGATGTCGCATCCCATTGGGCAAGCGAACGCGACGATCTCCTGCTCGCCAACTTTGCCATCCCCGGCACACGCAATGCCATCCGTACAACGGTCAACCGCCTCTGGTTGCAACCGCTCGTCCACACCGACCCGGACGTGGCGTATTTTGCAAGCGCGCAAAACACGATGACCGCCGAAGAAGAGCAAATGTTGCAAGACTTGGCCCAAGTTTGTCAGTACAAAGCCACATCCGACAAACCTTCCTGGTGGACAAACGCAGAACGTGAAAAACTGCGCACATTTTTAAAAACCAAACCCCACGTAGAACGTAAAAGCCGCTATAGCTTCATGCTTGACGAGCGCGAAGTCAATTTTCGTCCAGCGATGGAACTCCCTCAGCCAACGTGGCATCAGCGCATCACCGGCGCAGCGCTCGGTTGGGCTGGCAGTCAGAAATTTATTTTGCGCATCCTGAATTCGCTGAGCGACAAAGAGCTTAAAAAGAAAATCGAAGAATAATTACAGAACCCCGCCTTCATTAGACGGGGTTCTTTGTTCTTGTGAAAAGGCACTCCATTGAACTTGGCAATAACGCAAAGGTATCTAAAGTGCCACCACCAGAATCGCTGGATGCATTTTTTTGAAATCAACCAGCACTTGCCCCACTCATATCAATATCCACTTTAGTGATCTGATCCAGTGTAAATAATAATAATTGTTGGGGTGTATAGCGATCAAGTACAGCGCTGGAAACTTGCCCTTGCTGTAGAAGCGAGATCAAGCCATGAACCGCCGCCCACAAACTTTGGGCGAGTAATTCATCGGGCGCGTCATTAAAAACACCGATCTCTTTACAATCAACCGCAATTTGGCGAAGCATAGCAAAGTTTGTATGAACTATTTCTACAAGCGCAGGATAATCCCGTTCCTGCTCCACAACGCCCGAAAACGTGATCCTGAATAAATCGGTTTCATCAAGCCCAAAATCCAGATAAGCGTAGGCGGTTTCTATCAATTGCCGCAAAGGATCATCTGCAAACTCTTCAAGTATGGTAGATATTTTTTTATGGACTTTGAGATGCCCCTCTGTTGAGATCGCGGCGATTAACGCCTGCTTATCCTTAAAGTGGGAATAAGGCGCAGCGTGACTGACCCCGGCTTGCTTCGCCACCTTGCGCAGACTCAAGCTCCCGACGCCTTCTTCTGCCAAAATCTCGATCCCGGCTTTGATCAGCGCGTTTTTAAGATCTCCGTGATGATAAGAATCTGTTGTCATGGCATAATCTTATCTTTTTATCTTGACAGCGTCAAGATAGCATCATACAATCTTGACAATGACTAGATCATACAGGAGGTCTGATGAGTAACTATCAGATTATCAAAGAGCAAATCGTAAAGACAGCCCAAGATTTGGTTCGCAAGGGCTATTTGATGGCAACCGGCGGGAATATTTCGATGCGCATTCTCGGCGAAGATCTTTTTGCCGTCACCCCATCGAATTTGGATTATATGAAAATGGTTCCCGACGATGTCTGCATCCTGAATTTTGAGTTAGATGCCATCGAAGGGGAGTTAAAGCCATCCGTCGAAGCGGGGATGCACGGAGCTATTTACCAAGTGCGGGGCGACGTAAATGCTGTCGTCCACACCCATCAGGTTTATGCGAGTGCGTTGACCATGATCGGGACACCGATCCCCTCCTTATTCGACGAGCAAGCTCGGTTTCTGGGGCGAAGCGTGGAAATCATCCCCTATGCGCCATCAGGAACGGGGATGTTGAAGAACACGGTCGCTAAACATGTCAAAAATCATAATAATGCCTTTATGATGAAAAATCACGGCGCGTTGATCTTTGGACATGATATGGAACGCGCTGTGCATAATGTCGAGATTTTAGAAAAATGTTCGCTGGCGTATTTACTGGCGCTCTGTTCGGAACGAAAGGTGAGCAAAATTCCGCTGGCTGTGCGGGAGATCGCTTTTGCGAAGTTGCGTAAAGACCAGAAAAAAGTTGAGAGTGGCGATTTTGAGCTTGGAGGCGAATAAAAATGAGTGAATATGCAATTTCAGAATATCATGATGTAGAAAAGATTTATGCTCAGTTGAATGCGTTGGTAAAACAACCTATTCGACCGATCAAACGCGAGAAAATGGCTGAAATACAGGCTTATTTCGATCAGAAATGCGCCAAATCGAAAGAGATCACGGACGAAGCCAAGAAATATATCCCGGGTGGGGTGCAGCATAATTTGGCGTTCAACTACCCCTTCCCAATTGCCATCGAAAAGGCAGAAGGCGCCTATATGTGGGATGTGGACGGCAACCGCTATATCGACTTTTTGCAGGCGGGTGGGCCGACGGTTTTGGGGAGCAATTACCCGCTGGTGCGTGAAAAAGTGATCGAAGTGATCAACTCCTGCGGTCCGGTGACAGGGCTTTTTCATGAATATGAATTGAAATTGGCAAAGATCATCAATAAATATATGCCAAATATAGAGAAATTCCGCATGTTGGGATCGGGTACTGAGAGTGTGATGGGCGCCATCCGCGCGGCACGGACATTTACGAAGAAAAAGAAGATCGTCAAGGTCGGCGGCGCGTATCACGGCTGGTCTGACCAGATGGTGTATGGGCTGCACATCCCCGGAACAGGACGGATGGAAGCGACGGGTATCCCGAAAGGTGCAAATAAGCATACGCAGGAATTCTTCCCGAATAATTTGGCTGCCTTGCGACGGAAACTGATCGCGAATCGTCTGCGCGGTGGAACAGCGGCTGTGATCGTTGAGCCGGTTGGACCCGAATCCGGCACGCGCCCGGTACCTTTTGAGTTCAACAAAAAAGTACGCGAATTATGCGATGAATTTGGTGCGCTGCTGATCTTTGATGAAGTGGTGACCGGCTTCCGCATCGGCATGGGTGGGGCGCAGGGATATTATGATGTCAAACCCGACCTGACCATTTTCGGAAAATGTGTCACTGGCGGCTATCCGATGGCGGGCGGTGTTGGCGGTAGAAAAGAAGTGATTGATACCTTTGCCCCGGGCATCGGCGGGACGGGTGAGCGCGCTTATATCGGCGGGACGCTCTCTGCAAATCCACTTTCCTGCGTGGCGGGATATTATGCAATAAAAGAAATGGCGCGCACCAATGCGCCGGTCATCGCCGGAAAAGCTGGCGACCGCCTGACTAAAGGGCTAAAAGCAATTATCAAGAAATATGACTTACCTTTTGTTGCTTATAATCAGGGAAGTATTGTTCATTTAGAGACATCTGGTGTGATGCTGCTCGATTTGAAGAATCCGCTCAAGACGATGAAAGAGATCAAGTCGCGCAAACACATGATTGAAGAGATGGGCGCGGCGTATATGTCTCAGGGGATGATAACCTTGGCGGGCTCACGCATGTATACGTCAATGGCAGATACGGATGAAGTAATTGATGAAGCGTTAAAGAAATTTGAAGTGGTACTTTCCAGCGTCGAAGGTGTTTAGAAAAATAGTGCAGTTCCTGAGCGGAGTGCTTTGAGAAGCAAAGCACGTAGTCGAAGGGCGGTTCTCGCAAAACCCGCTCTTCGACTGCGCTTCGCTCCGCTCAGAGACTGGTGTTGATCGTTATAACAATTTGTAAAGCCAATCGAGGAGTCTCCATGAGCGAAAAATATAAATTGTACGGCTACCGCTGGGTGGTATTAGCGGTCTTTATGTTCATCAATCTGACCATCCAGATGCTCTGGATCACCTACGCCCCGATCACGGGCGTTGCCGCAGAGTTCTATGGCGTAAGCGACTTGCAGATCGGATTTTTTGCGATGACTTTCATGATCGCCTTTATCCCGCTCTCCATTCCGGTTTCCTGGGTGATCGATACCTACGGATTCCGCGTCGCGGTTGGGATTGGCGCAATCCTGATGGGCGTTTTCGGTCTCCTGCGCGGATTTGCCGGAGCGAACTACAGCCTCGTCTTGTGGAGCACGGTCGGCATCGCTGTGGCTCAACCTTTTTTGCTCAACGCCTGGACAACTGTGCCCGCAAAGTGGTTCCCTGTTGAAAGTCGGGCAACTGCCGTCGGCTTGGTGACATTAGCCAATCTGATTGGCACTGCCTTGGGGATGGTGCTCACGCCAGAACTAATCAAAACAATGCCTATCCCAACCGTGCAACTCATCTATGGCGGGCTTGCTGCGTTTTCATCGGTGCTATTTCTCCTTTTGGCTCGTGAAAAACCAGCCACTCCACCTTGCGCTGAAGGCGAAGAAACCCGTGCCCTGATGCTGGATGGCTTGAAAAGCGCACTCAAAGTCAAACCTTTCTGGCTCTATCTTTTTGTTTCTTTCATTGGATTGGGTATTTTCAATGGCGTCACCACCTGGATCGAAGCCATCATTCGCCCACGCGGATTTACACCCAATGATGCGGGGACGCTCGGCGCACTGATGATTGTTGGCGGCTTGATCGGGGCGGTCGTCTTGCCAGCCCTCTCGGACAAGCAAGGGAAACGTCAACTTTATCTGATTTTAGCGTTTCTCGGCGCGATCCCCGGCTTGGTCGGCTTGACCTTTGCGATATCTAGCTTTTGGCTCTTTGCCTCCGCTGCCCTGATGGGATTCTTCCTCGTCAGTGCCATGCCGATCGGGATGCAATACGCCGCTGAGATTACCTATCCCACTCCTGAAGGCACATCCAATGGCTTGATCCAACTCTTTGGTCAAGGAGCAGTTGTTTTTGTTTACATCATGGAAGCAATGAAAAGCAGTGATGGCTCATTTACTCCATCACTGCTTTTGGCAATCGGATTATTGGTCTTGAGTGTTGGGATTTCAACGCAGTTGAAAGACCCTGTCAAATGAACTGCTCCAACAAAAGTCTTTAAGGCTTTTGTGGTTTATCAAACGAGAGATGTGCATTGCATCCTGCAGGATGCGTTGCACATCGGCTTTTATAGAAATAATCGAATTGCAACGCACTTTTCACTTCGTTTCAAGAGCAATGCAATTCTCGATTGTCATTAAGCAAAACTAAAGGACAGACGCCATGACCCAAGAAAAACTCATCCTTGCAATCGACCTTGGCACATCCGGCATGAAAGTTGCCCTCATCACCGTGAGTGGGAAGGTGCTGGGCTGGGAAAGTGAGTACGTCCAATTGCTGATCACGCCGGATGGGGGCGCAGAGCAAGTCCCGAATGAGTGGTGGCGGTCATTCGTTTCGGCTACCCAGCGGCTATTTAAACGGAACCCAGCCGCTGCCAAGAACGTCGTCGCCATCTCTTCATCCACGCAGGGCGAGGGCACGGTTCCCATCGATAAAAACGGTAACGCCCTCTGCAACGCGATCCTATGGATGGACATGCGCGGCGCGTCCCATCTCAAAAAGCAGCTTGGCGGGCTGGTCAACATCGACGGTGCGTCGCTCGATAAGGTTTTGCGCTTTATCTCGCTTACGGGCGGCATGCCCTCGATGACCGGCAAAGACCCCGCCGGGCATATGCTTTTTATTCGGGATACACAGCCTGAAATTTATGCCAAAACGCATAAGTTTTTGAGTGTATTGGACTACCTGAACCTGCGGCTGACTGGGCGTTTGGTTGCCACCTTCGACTCGATCCTGACCTCATGGGTGACGGACAACCGTGACCCGAATCATGTTCATTACAACAAGGGCTTGATCTCGGTCCTCGGGCTGGATGCCGCCAAACTGCCCGAGATCGTCGCCTGCTCCGATGTGATCGGAACGCTCAAAGCAGATGTAGCGGAAGAGCTTGGCTTATCGAAAGATATAAAAATCGTGGCTGGCTCGATCGATAACACCGCCGCAGCGATTGGCTCCGGTGCAGTTGAAGACTACGCCACCCATCTTTATATTGGCACCTCGTCATGGATGTCCGCGCATGTGCCTTTCAAGAAAACATCCATTTTTGACTCGCTGGCATCTGTCCCCTGCGCCGTGCCTGACCGTTATTTGTTGACCGCGTTACAAGCTACCGCAGGCGGCAACCTGACCTATTTGCGCGACCAAATTCTCTATCACAAAGACGAACTCTTGCAGGAAGCCGATGTTCCCGACATCTTCAAAGTACTCGACCAAATCGCAGACCGTGTTCCAGCGGGCAGTAACGGCGTCATCTACACCCCCTGGATTTGGGGCGAGCGCGCGCCCATCGACGACAAGACGGTGCGGGCTGGTTTATATAATCTTTCGCTTCATAACTCACGCGAAGATATTATCCGCGCCTTTCTGGAGGGAATCGCCTTCAATACACGCTGGCTTTTGAAACCGGTTGAAAGTTTTCTGGGGCGCAAAGTGGAGAGCATCAACATCGTTGGCGGTGGCGCACAGTCGGACGTTTGGTGCCAGATATTTGCCGACGTGATGAACGTGGAGATCAAACAGGTCGCCGACCCGATATACGCCAACGCCCGCGGCGCCGCCTGGATAGGCGCGGTTGGTCTGGGCGAGATTTCTTTTAACGATGTGCCGGAGTTGGTGGAAATAAAACAGAGCTATATGCCGCAAATCGAGAACAGGGCGCTTTACGACGAGCGCTTTGATGTCTTCAAGAAGATTTATAAGCAAATGAAACCGATTTATAAAAAACTAAACGCATAGACGAATTACTAAACAAAAAAGCTCTGCGATTTTTGATCGCAGAGCTTTTGCTTTTCTCAATTACTCTTTCACCCACCCGAGGCTAATACGGCCACGCGCGGCTTCAATCGACAGTATTTCTACGCTGAGAATATCACCCACCTTCAAGATCGTACCAAAGGGAATTTTCGATTTGTGCAGCAGACCATCCTGTTTGACGCCAATGTCAACAAAGGCGCCAAAATCAACAACGTTGCGAACGGTGCCCTTCAGCGTCATCCCTTCAGCGAGATCGTCCATGCTGAGCACATCGGAGCGCAGGATGGGAGCAGGGGCATTTTCACGCGGGTCGCGTCCGGGGCGAGCAAGCTGTTCGAGGATGTCTTCCAGTGTGGGGAGACCGCAATTTAATTCGTCAGCAAGTTGCTTGGGGGGCGTGGTGGCGGTCAATTTTTCGAGGGCGGCGATGCGCTTATCCATAGCGGAAGCAGGCTTCACACCGGCACGTTCCAGTACAGCTTCAGCAACGGGATAAGATTCGGGATGAATAGCAGAATTATCCAGCGGATTCTTTCCATCCCGAATTCGCAAAAAACCAGCCGATTGCTCGTAGGCCTTCTTGCCCAAACCAGAGACATCCAAAAGCGCTTTACGCGAAGTAAAGCTGCCTTTTTCTTCACGATATTCGAGAATGCTCTGCGCGAGCTTGCCGCCGATGCCCGCCACGTGGGTCAGCAGTGCGGGACTGGCGGTGTTAACATTCACGCCAACCTGATTGACAACCGATTCAACCACGCCATCCAGTGCATGTGACAGGTCTTTTTGGTCAACATCGTGCTGATACATACCCACGCCAATCGACTTGGGATCGATTTTGACCAACTCTGCGAGCGGATCTTGTGCACGCCGCGCAATCGAAACCGCGCCACGAATGGAAACATCGAGATCGGGAAATTCAGCACGCGCCAGCGCCGAAGCGGAGTAAACCGATGCACCTGCTTCGCTAACAATCAGATATTTCGTCGCTGGCATGTCACGCGTCAGCGTGGCTACGAGCTTCTCAGTTTCGCGGGATGCGGTGCCATTGCCGACAGCGATAAGCGTGACATTATGGCGAGCGATCATCGTTTGGAGTTTAGCCAGGGACGCTCCCCATTCATTTTGCGGCGCATGTGGATAGATGGTGCCGGTATCAAGCAGTTTACCGGTTGCGTCCACGACTGCGATCTTGGAACCTGTACGAAAGCCCGGATCAATTGCAAGAACGGTATGTCCTTCGAGCGGCGGCTGTCCCAAAAGTGCACGCAAATTGGTAGAAAAAACCTGAATCGCATGTTGTTCGGATGCTTCGCTGAGACTACGGCGTACGTCACGCGCAATCGAGGGCAGCAACAGGCGCGCAGCGGCATCCTGCATAGCTTCCTCGAGTTGATCTGCAAAGGGGCTAAGAATATCCTCGTCAAACTCACGCTGAACTGCATCAAGCCAATCACGCTCTGCAATGCGAATGCGCACGCGCAGAACACCTTCCTTTTCACCGCGCAAGATTGCCAAAACCTGATGGGGCTGAAGACGGTCTACGCGCCCTTCAAATTCATAATAAGTCTTGAAGGTGCCTTTTTCATCCTGCACGCCATCAATCTTTTCTGCACTAAGCACAGCAAACTTAAGCGCTTTTTCACGCGTCATCGAGCGGACATTGGCGTTCTCGCTAATCTGTTCAGCAACAATATCGCGCGCGCCTTGCAAGGCCTCTTCGATGGTCGGCACATCTTCTGTTAGAAAATCCTGTGCAGCTTCTTCAGGTGAAAGATCGAGATTTTGCGAGAGAATAATTTGAGCTAAAGGGTCTAACCCCTTCTCTTGCGCCATTATCGCGCGCGTACGCCGTTTGGGGCGATAGGGTGCGTAGAGGTCTTCGAGCGCGGTCAGCGAACTGGCAGCTTCGATGGCAGCCTTTAGAGCCTCATCAAGTTTGCCCTGCTCTTCGACGGATTTTAAAATAGCAGTACGCCTGTCGTCCAAAGCACGCAGACGTACAATTTCATCTGCGATGATGCGAATCTGCTCATCGTCAAGTGAGCCTGTCATCTCTTTGCGGTAACGGGAGATAAAAGGAACAGTATTCCCCTCGTCCAATAAACGAACAGCCGCTTCAACTTGCGTCGGCCTGACATTCAGCTGGGATGCGATTTGATTAGTATGAGTCATGGCGGCGATTTTACCAAATTTATCGAAAAAATGTTCTCTGAGTTTTCCCTCACAATTCTGTTAACTGGTTGAAAAGTCAGCATCCCCGATAATGAAGCATAATAGTGCACGGAGAAAAAATCAAAATGCCTATACGAGTACTTGCTATTGACGACGACCCAGCAATGACTGAGCTTTTGACTTTATTGTTGCAAACAAATAAGCTCGATGTAATGACTGCTAATAGCGGTCATGAGGGGATTATGCTGTTAAAAAAAGCGGCCCCGGATATTGTGATTTTGGATATGATGATGCCAGAAATGGATGGGAAACAAGTTTGCGAAGAAATCAGGAAATTCAGCAATGTTCCCATCGTAGTACTTTCTGCGCTCAACAACCCGGGAATGGTTGCCAGCGCTCTGGATGCAGGTGCTGACGACTACCTTATCAAACCTGTACCCAGCAGTATCCTGCTTGCTCATATTAAAAGACTAGCGGAACGCAGCAAGGGTACGGGCGATCTAGCATCTGGAACAGCAACTCTCCGCAATAACCCCGCCTATCCCTAAGAAAGAGAGCGCAACCCAACAACGGTTGCGCTCTCTTTCTTTAATTTCACATTTTTAAATCGCTTCGAGTGCCTGCTCAAGATCAGCAATCAAATCATCCACATCTTCGATACCGACCGAGTAACGAATAAGCGTTTCGGGGATGCCCATCGCCGCACGTTGCTCCTCCGTTACTTCGACATGGCTGGTTGTACGCGGCGGCCCCGCTACCGTTTCAACCGGCCCCAAATTCGCAGCGATATGCGCGTATTGCAAACGCGGCAAAAACGCCCGCACCGAATCAAAATCCCCTTTCAGGAAAAAACTCATCATCCCGCCAAAAGCGCGCATCTGCTTTTTGGCGATCTCGTGATTCTCGTGCGTCTCTAGGCCGGGATAAAAGACATCTTCCACTTTGGGGTGTGCCTTCAAGAAGCGTGCTATCTGCATCGCGTTTTCGCTCTGTCTTTCGACGCGTAGCGCAAGTGTCTTCAAGCCGCGAATCATCAAATAGGCTGACATCGGATGCAAAGTCGCACCGTTGATCTCGCGGTAGGCAAAGGCTTTATGTACCAGTTCTTCTGAGCCACATAGAATCCCACCCAACGCATCGGCATGACCACCGATATACTTTGTCGCACTGTGGACAATCAGGTCCGCGCCCAACGCCAGAGGGTTGGTATTAATCGGGGTTGAGAAGGTGTTGTCCACGATTACGGTAGCCCCGACACTGTGTCCCGCTCGCGCAAGCCTTTCGATATCGACCACTTTCAGAGTCGGATTCGTCGGCGTCTCGAGGTAGAGCACCGTGCAGCCTTTGGCGATTTCAGCTTCAATTGCCTCGTGATCGGTCGTCGTACAAAGTTCCACATCTATTTTCAAACGCGGCAAAAAGCCCGTAAAAATCGCATTCGTGCCACCATAAGTATCCTTGATCGAGACCACACGATCACCGGGCTTGAGCAGCGCATAGAGCGTGTTACTAATCGCGGCCATTCCTGTCGAAAAACTTGTTGCCGCTTCTGCGCCTTCAAGCTGGCGCATTTTCTCTTCAAAAACCGCCACAGTCGGGTTGGTATTACGGCTATAAATATGCCCATCTTCCTTGCCCAGCGCCACGTCGTACCAGTGATCGAGATCGTTGTAACCATAGGAAACGCTGTGCACCACCGGTACCTGCGTGGCGCGCTGCCAGCCATCTTTTTTCTCTTCGCCCGCCCAAACAGACAGGGTGCCAAACTTCGCTTTTTCACTCATTTTCTACTCCACAATAATTGATTGCCGTTTCCGCCAGCACATGCGCCAGATCGACAACAGATTTTACATCGACCCATTCTTCTGCACTGTGCAAACCATAACCAACAGGCCCAAGCAAGACCGTCTCGATACCAGCATCGGCGAGCAAGGCAGCATCCGTCCAGAAGGTTTGGCCGATATGTTCCGGGATTGCGCCCAAACGGGATTCGAGTGCCGCATCCATGATTTGGACAATAGGCGCATCGCGCCTGATTTCAAATGGATACCGCCAAAAAGTGGCTTTAACCTGCGCCTTGAAGCTGGGATCCGCTTCCCCCAGCCGATCAAGAATTGCCTGAATTTCAGCTTGGCAGCCTTCGACCGTCTCACCAGGGATAGTACGCCATTCGATAGTTGCCTTGGCTTTATCGGCATAGGTAAAAATCTCCGTACCGCCCTGAAGCAAAGCAACATGCAATGAAGCCGGTCCCGCCAGCGGATGCGGTTCACGCTGCAAGACATCTTTGCCTAACTTCTCCAATTCAACCAAGAAGCGCCCCATGCGCACATTTGCATCAATCCCATCCATATAACGACTGCCATGCGCGGCACGTCCATAAACTTCGACATCAAAGATGATAAAGCCACGATGTGCACGGCAGAGTTGCATCTCAGTCGGCTCGGTGACAATGGCGGCATCAGCACTAAACTCCTTGACAAGAGCCTCCGTCCCCAAGCTGAGATTCTCTTCATCTGCGACAAAAGTTAGCAGTAAATCGCCGCCCAGATGGATATGCGCATTTACAATCGCTTTAGCAGCCGCCAACATTGCAGCCGTGCTGGCTTTCATATCCTGTGCTCCGCGCCCGTAGATACGTCCATCACGTAACTCACCACCAAAGGGATCAATCGTCATCCCTTCGATACCAACTGTGTCAAGGTGCGCGTTTAGCAGAAGCGAGCGTCCACGCCCACTGCCTTTCAGGATACCGACCACATTCTCTCGTCCAGGGGCGATCTCGCTGCGCTTCACATCCAAACCGAGATCACTCAACTGCTTTTCCAAATAAGCAGCGATCTCCGTCTCTCCCTTCCCCTCCGGCGAAAGAGACGGATTGGTTGAGTTAATTTGCACCAGTTGCTGCGTAGTGGTGACGAGATAGTCTTCGTCAACTTCAAAGCTCTTTTTTTGCATGTATACCTCCTATGGGGAATGAACAGAGCGATTATACATTAAGCAAGAAATAGCGCCCCCTTTTTGTTTATGACCGCATCCACTAATCTTAAAATTTTTTCGCCTGTTATGTTTTCGCTGCAAACTAAAAAGATCATCATGCGCTCTTTTTTATGTCAATTGTCTTAATAGTGACGAATGTAACAAAAAAAGATGACGATTTTAAGTTTTTATACGTTTCTAACTCATATAAGATTAGTAAACGTTGAGTGCTACAGTCATATTTTGACTAAAAAATAAGGCTGTCTGTTTCACCCACTATTCAACACAAGGAGAGAGGCTTCTGTAAGCATGAAATTGAAAAAGTTTCTAACAAGCACGATGTTTATTTTAGGCGGGGTTCTATATGTGTATGTTTTAGGCGGGATTGTTGGCCCTAGCTTCAACGACAGCGCCCATGCGGTTGGTATGCTAAATGCTGAAGGCGGGGTTGCCCTGCATCCAGTTGAGTATGATCTGGAGGGCACGCTCTTCGGGAAATTCACGCTTTTGCTTACCGCCAAGGTATTACCGCCCGTTTCAGGGGATCTGAAAGTAAGCGTGTCTGGCCCCGAAGAATTGGACTACGTGGTTTCAAGCCGCTATCCGCCTGGCGTACCACTCTTCAACCGTCGCGACCGTTGGTACACCTTCGAAAACTCAATTTTTAAAGGTGTAACGACTGGCAGTGATATGGTCATCTCATTGCAAATCAAACCACCAACAGCCGCGGGAATGTATTTGCTAACCATAACGGATAATTCGACAGGCCAACTCTATTACAAAATGCCCGTTGCTTTCCTGAAAGATGGCGCACTTCCCATGGATGAATCGTGCCACTAATAGGGCTGCTAAGGAAAAGATGTTATGAAAAACATACAAGAAGTCAAGCTCGTTAAGAAATTCAAGAAGCTGGATAAAAAGCAACGGCTTCGCTATGCCATAATGATTGTTGGCATCCTTGCTTTTGCGCCACCAGTTGCATTTATTCCTCAGCTATTTGGTAATGCCACAATCTGTGGCAACCTATGTCCGCGCATGGCGATCGGGACAGGTTTTACGCGCCAATTATTTATGCGTTCTGCTGGGGTTGCGTTCTTGTTTATCTGGTTGGGAATCACATTTTTCTATGGCAGATGGATGTGCAGTCATATTTGCCCT
The DNA here is from genome assembly GCA_050305405.1 of Anaerolineales bacterium. Classification (GTDB taxonomy): domain Bacteria; phylum Chloroflexota; class Anaerolineae; order Anaerolineales; family Villigracilaceae; genus Desulfolinea. Next base: position 61,554 of record JBNLFG010000011.1, read on the forward strand.
GCTGGCAACTGGACTGAGTTTGGCAGCAAGCTGATCCCTGGACGCTTCAAGATCGATTATGGAAAAATTGTAGATGCACCGCTTTTCCGCTATGGTTTTCTGGCTGCTTACGTCCTACTGCCAGTCGTAGGTGTTTCCTCTATTTGCTGCTCTTTTTGTAGTTTCAGCGTCATCCCCGAGACTTTTGGCATCCTGTTTACGCCACGCCTAGCCAATATGTTGACATCAGGAACAAGGATGGTCTCTGTCGTCTTATTTGTTTTCGTTCTGGGGATTTTCGCCAGAGACGGACGCGGTCATTGCCACCTGGTTTGTCCCGTTGGCGCACTGGACTCGATTGTCAACGTGTTAGGCGCAAAGCTGCCCTTTACTCTACGAGAGCGAACGAACCTCGATGCGTGCTCAGCTTGCGGATTCTGTGCTACAAACTGTCCTGTCTCTGCAATTACTGTTGACAAAGAGGCTGATGAAAAAATGAAGATAGATTACCGCAGATGCTATCAATGCCGACAGTGCGAATCAGATTGCCCAACAAACGCCATTTACTACGGAAAGTTAGCTAAACAGGATAAAACACATGACAAAGTTGAACCAATTCTCATCCTGGATTAAACGAAAAATCCACTCACTGACACTTGGTATCGTTCTTGGGTCGGGAGCGATGATGCTTGGACAAAGTTGCGCAACGACCGGCCAGTGAACGACTTGCGGCGCCTGCGTGTCCAGGCTTCCCATTCTGGCTGTGCCGATTTTGATAGACGGTGCAGTTGTGCTCGTTGAAAAAGCGAAGCAGAAAAAAGCTCCAGCTAAGGTCTCTGATCCAGAGTAAATAAGACAAGTCTGGGTCATCTAAAGAACACGGTGAAAACAAGCCTTCTTTAAAAACTAGCCATCGAATAGATGGCTAGTTTCCTTTTTTAGCAGATACCGATGAATTATTGAATCGGCGTTTATATTCAATAAGTTTCTACAGAATAAACAGAGATTAAAAGAAACTCACTCGTCAGCTCTCTCGCCTAAAAAGAGCCAGATCAACACAGCAGAGAAAGCCAAGCTCAGCGCAGCGATAGTCGTGATAGTAGTCAGCCCGCTGCGCTCCCAGAGTGTGGTAGCCAGCACAGGTCCAATTGCTAGACCAATACCACTCGCCAAAGCAACTAACGAAAAAATGGAAGCACGTGCATCTGGCGCTTGTTCGCCGTAAAGGGGAAAGAGGGAAACAATCGAGTATTCGATCCAGAAAACAGTCAGTACCAGAGCAACGCGGATAGCGATCAAATTCTGCCCGGCCAATGGAATCAGGGCAAAGAAAAATCCTGCCAATACTACGCCGAGCAAACTACCGCGCTGCTTTCCTAGACGGTCAATAATCAAACCTGCAAGAACAGCACCCAGAAGTTCAGAAACCCCGATTTGGGTTGCCATAAATCCGAGATCAACGGAATTAAAGCCAAAATCCGCGCTGAGCCAAATACTCCAAAAGGTCATAAAAATCCCAACGCCAGTAAAGAGCAACATCGCCACCCCAAGCGATGCCTGCACATTCCGTTTGCGCAACAAAACACCCAGCGGCACAACGCCGCCTTTTTTCGTGGAAACGGGTTTTGCTTCCGGTAAATAGAACCAGGTCAGGAATGCCATCAGTAGGCTAAGTGCCGCCATACCTAAAAAGGGGATGTACCAACTAAAGGCATCAAAAAGCCAACCGATCAGTGGCATAACCAGCATCCCTGAAACCGCGAAGGCAATATCCACCGAGGCAAGGGCTCGCCCTCGTCGCTCAAAAGGCACCAAATCACTGAGATACGCCTGCTGGGCGGGCAAATAAGAATTGACCGCCAAACCGCTGAGAAAAATCGGCAAGGCTGCCCACCAACCGCGTAAAAAAGCAATTCCCAGCATCCCGAACACCTGCGAAAGCAGCGCAAAAGCCATTATCCTGCGACGTCCATAGCGATCTGCCAGCGAGCCCAAAAAGGGGCTTAGAAACGCCGACGAAGAACGCACCATCAAAAGCCAACCAAAGACGCTGATACTAACGTGCAGCCCGGTCGATATTTGTGGCACAAAGGAATAGAGAACCCGAAAGCCGCTATCCACAATTAAACGCATCAAAAAAAGCGAGCTTATCAAACTTAAACCCACTCCGAAAAAGTTTACGAACCAAAGCCCGCGCGTATTTTTTCTTTCCAAAAGGAACCTCCAGCAGCGCTTAGCCGCTCACGGGCGCTTCACGCGCCCCGGTTAATTTAACAAGATCATCCACCCCCAGGCGAATATTCAAACCACGCTGCCCTCCAGAGATGTGAATCTCACCATGTGCACGCGCACTGGCATCCAGAACAACGACAAAGCCTCTATTAATCAACGCCAAAGGGGAAATGCCGCCTGCCTGCAAGCGAGTCAATTTCTCCGCTTCCGCCTGCGTAGACAAGAAAACCTTTTTTTCGCCCAGTGCTTTGGCAAGTGCCTTCAAATCCACTTCTCGCGAACCGGGGATCACCGCCAAAATTGGCTTGCCTGGTTTACGCAGCACAACGATACTTTTGAAAACCACATCGGGCGAAACATCCAGCAAGCGCGCTGTTTCCAACGCGCCCAACTTTTCGGCAGGCAACTCAAAAGCCTGATAATCAACTTTGCGGGAATCAAGTAAGCGAGTAATATTGTTAGCGATCATTTTTCATCCATAGCAGAACAATTTTTAGTCTTTCTTATTCTACCCCATCGGATACTCAGGAGCACCTCGTGCCTTCAGAAAAACCATCTCCACTACGCCTTTTTATTGCCATCAGCATCGCGATTCTCGCCGTGTCTACAGCCTCCATTTTTATCCGTTTTGCACAAGCAGAAGCCCCTTCGTTGGTCATCTCTGCCTGGCGTCTACTCCTGGCGAGCATCATCCTCGCGTTTCCGGCACTGAGTAAACACCGCGCCGAGCTGCAAAAACTAACTCGCGCCGAACTCCTTTTAGGCCTGCTCTCCGGCGCCTTCCTCGCCATCCACTTCGCCACCTGGATCACATCCCTCGAATACACCAGCGTTACCAACTCGGTCGTACTCGTCAGCACATCGCCGCTTTGGGTCGCCATCCTTGCGCCGATCTTCCTGAAAGAAAAGATGACCAAAGCCGTCATCGTCGGAATGATCCTGACTCTCATTGGTGGGACAATCATCGGATTTAGCGAAGCCTGCACACTGGATGGCGGAATCAGCTGCGCACCGCCCTCTGGCATTGGGCTTGCTGAGGCCTCGAAGGGCAATTTTCTCGCCCTGGCAGGCGCGCTGGCTGTCGCGGGCTATCTACTCATCGGGCGGCGATTGCGCGCGAAAATGTCACTCATCCCCTATATCTTCCTTGTTTACGGGATGGCGGCCATCGTCTTATTGGTAATGGTGATTATCTCCGGGCAAAGTCTCTTCGGCTATTCACCGCTCATCTATCTCTGGCTCTTGCTGATGGCGATCTTCCCTCAACTGATCGGTCACTCCACCTACAACTGGGCACTGCGCTACCTGCCCGTCGCGCTCGTCGCCGTGACCACACTTGGCGAACCGATCGGCTCAAGTATTTTGGCATTTGTGATATTGAAAGAAACTCCTTCGCTCTTACAGATTATTGGCGGCGTGCTTATTCTGACGGGGATTTATGTGACTTCAAAGAAAGAATAGAAGGTAACTTTTTATCTAAAAAACGCGCATAATTAATACAGCAAGGTAAATCCATCTAGGCAAAAAAGGTAGGAGAAAAAAATGCGGGAACAAATCAACCCCTCTGAAGACGCACGCTTCACGCCAAAAGATATTGTTGTCAGAATTATTTCTACCATCGCAACCCTTCTAGCTTGTGGCTATCTTGTCGTGGTACTTATTTTTAATGGCGGGGTAAATGGTCTCATTCACAATCTAAAGCGCCCGCCAGATCTAACCAGCCCAGCGATAATCGCTAAAAAGGATACCGTTGCAACAGAGATCGACCAATCTTTTGAAGAATTAGAAAGCGTCCTTGGCTACAAGGAGTATGCAAGCGCCACACATGATTTTTGTTCCAAAGGTAGTAATGGCTACAAAAGATCTGATAGCTACGGTTATCGTTGTTCGCTACGAACAACAAAATTTTATGGCTTCAACGGTGATTTTCGGCAAGAAATGATCGATTTTGAACAAAAAATTACCGGCGCTGGTTGGGAGTTCCCAGAACACGAAACGACCAGTCAGATGAAAGAAATGCTGGAGGAGTATTACGACAATTATTCAGTTCGTCACTCAGGAGATATCGATGTGTCTAACTTACCAACACCAGCCTATTACAAAAAAGGGGATGGATATATTTCAATGGAAATAGAATTTGCCGGAAAGAACACACGCTCTTTCTTTTCATTTGATTACACACAGAAAGTTAGCGGACATTCTCTTCATAAGTTTTTCAGTGAAGAAAATTTCCAAGATGCAAGCATCATCATTACAAAAATAACCAACATAGATCAATTTGTGCTGGCTATTTCAATACAGAAAGACTATTTCCAAAATTAGCTACATTTTTAAGGCAACAAACAAAAGGTGCCGAGTATTTTGAAAATACCCGGCACTTTATTTTTACGAAGCCTCTTTTTAGCGATTGCCTTCTTCGTTCAATTGCCGCAAACGCTCAACCAAGGGCTTTGTGAGCGCTTCTGCATTCATGCGCCAATCCCAATTCCCACCAAGGCGACCGGGGTAATTCATACGTGCTTCCGTGCCGAGATTGAGAAAATCCTGCATTTGGGCGAGCACCATATCCGCGCGCGAGTACCAGAGTGTGCGGATCAAATCCCAGGCAATATCACGCCCATCCACGCTCATATAACGACGCGCATAATCGCGATTCTCTTCAGGAGCGCTAGCGTACCAACCTTGGGCTGTATCATTGTCATGCGTGCCCGTATAAGCAACACAGTTTTCGGGATAGTGATGCGGCAGGAAAGGATTATTATCATCCGAAAAGGCAAATTGCAATATCTTCATCCCCGGCAAGTTGAATTGATCGCGTAACTCGAAGACGTCCGGGGTAATCTCTCCCAAATCTTCAGCAATAATCGGCAACTCGCCAAGCGCATCGCGCATGGCTTCAAAGAAATCCGCGCCGGGACCGGGCACCCAACGTCCATGTTCGGCAGTTAAACTATCGGCAGGAACTTCCCAATAACCAGCGAAGCCACGGAAATGGTCAAGACGAATAATATCAACCATCGCCAACGTCGCCTGAAAACGCTTGATCCACCAGGCGTAGTCAGTCTCTTTATGGATGCGCCACTTATAAAGTGGATTACCCCAAAGTTGCCCGGTCGGCGAGAAATAATCCGGCGGGACGCCCGCCACAACGGTGGGGAGTTTCTTACCGTCGAGGTAAAAAAGCTCGGGATTACTCCAAACATCGGCGCTATCAAAGGCGACAAAAATCGGGACATCGCCAATAATCTGGATGCCGTTCTCTTTGGTATAGGCGCGCAGCGCTCTCCACTGGCGGAAGAAGATAAATTGATAGAACTTGAAGCGCTCGATGGCCTCCTTGTAATTTTGGCTTGCTTCCGCTAAAGTGGCATCATCGCGGTTTTTAAGTTCTTCTGACCATCCAGACCACGCGCCACCACCATTGGCTTCCTTGATCGCCATGAAGAGGGCGTAGTCATCGAGCCAGTTAGCGGAATCAGCACAAAATGCGGCATATTCTTCACGAATGGAAGCAAGCCCAGGCTCACGTTTGAAGCGGATAAAGGCCCGCTCAAGCAGATTCAACTTCCAGCCGATCACCCGTCCAAACTCGACAAGCTCATCCGAAAAATCCAGATGCGCAGAGAGATCATCAGGGTGGAGCAGATTCTCATCCAAAAGAAGATCGGGACTGATCAGGTAGGGATTGCCCGCAAAGGCGGAGAAAGATTGGTAGGGAGAATCTCCATAGCCAGTAGGACCGAGTGGCAAAATCTGCCAGACCTTCGTGCCTGATGCGTATAAAAAGTCAATGAAGCGGTAAGCCTGTGGGCCCAGGTCGCCTATGCCATAGCGACCAGGAAAGCTGGTCGGGTGCATGAGAACGCCAGAACTGCGCGAGAACTTCATAAAAGGCTGTCCTTAAAATCCTTCGTAGAGAAGGAGGGATTGATAGAGCATGGTGTATTGCTTGGCCGAGTTTTTCCATGAGAAGTCTTGCGCCATCGCATTGCGCTGAAGGCTTTGCCAATAGTCGTGGTTGGCAAAAACATCGAGACTTTCGTGGATGGCTTTCAGGAAAGCTGTCACGGTTTCGCCTTCAAAAACAAAACCCGTTTCAGCATGTTTGACAGTATCTTTTAAACCGCCTGTGCTGCGCACCACCGGAATACAGCCATAACGCATGGCGATCATTTGCGAAAGCCCACAAGGCTCGTAGCGCGAGGGCATCAGGAATATATCGCTGCCTGCGTAAATTTTGCGTGCCAATTTGCCATCATAGCGAATTTCGGCTTTTACACGGCCACGAAACTTCTTTTCAAGACGTTTTGCGCGCTTTTCAAGAGCGGGATCACCCGTTCCTAAAATGACAGCTTGCCAACTATCGGCTTTCATTTTGCCAAGCGCGTCTATAACCAAGTCGATCCCCTTTTGGGTGTCCATGCGAGAGACAACGCCAAATAAGGGGGTCGAAGAATCGGGTTCCAAGCCTACTGTTTTTTGCAGAGCCGTTTTGTTCCAAATACGCTCACTCAACGTTGTAGCAGTAAAGTTTGTGGAAATACTTTCATCGGTTGCAGGATTAAAGCTCTCGGTGTCGATGCCGTTGATAATTCCCGTCAACGAATCTTTGTGCTCGCGGAGAAAACCCTCCAGGCCGGAACCAAATTCGGACGAGAGCATTTCATCGGCATAACTTGGCGAGACGGCAACTGTCTTTCCGGCAGACCACAATCCCAACGGGAGTGGCATCGCACGCCCCCACTCGGGCAGATCTGTTTGAGCCAGTGTCAAGCCATAGGCTGCGAGACGTCCCGTCAAGTCTGGCCCCAAAAACGGCAGATTATGAACCGTTAAAAGCGATTTTGTGCCACGCATTTCACGATCCCAATGTTTGAGTTGCAAGGCATACGTCGCCAAGGCGGTGTGCCAATCATTGGCATGGATGATGTCCGGCTGCCAATCAAGGTGTTTCAGCATCTCAAGAGCGGCGAGAGAAAAGAAGGTATACTTTTCCCCGTCCAATGCGGCATTCGCGGAATAAACTGATCCGCTAGTACTGATTGACTCGCCAGACACAAAGTAGACCGGCAAATCCTGATTGCGAGTTTCGAATACCTGCGCATTCAAGTCCTTGCCCGCACGCCGCATAGTAAAGCTCGCCACAGGACGCAAAGTCGCCGAATCGGTGCGCACAACCATATGCAAAGGCAATGCCAAACGCACATCCAATTTCACCCCGCCGGTGTCTTCTTCAGAAAGGGCACGCAACGCACGCGGCAACGATCCCGCCACATCCGCCAAGCCGCCTATTTTCACAAAAGGAGCGGCCTCTGCCGCAAGAAATAGTACCTTGATTGTCTTTGACATAAAGACTATTTTACATCGAAACAGGTAGTATTGGTATCTACAAATGCTTAACATCCCGCCCCCATCCAAAAAACGAATTGCCCTGCGCGTCACATCCGCAGCCGAGCGCGCCATAAAACAGGGACATCCCTGGATTTTTGAGAGCGCCATCACCTACGAAAGCCATCAAGGCAAAGCTGGGGATTTAGCGGTCATCTTCGACAAAAAGCGCAATTTTTTGGCAATTGGATTATATGATCCCAAAGCGATGATCCGCGTCCGCGTCTTGCAACGCCTCAAACCTGCCACCATTGGTCAAGATTTTTTCAAAGCCAAACTGGATGCCGCCAACCAACTGCGCGCGCCCTTACGTGATTCTCCTCCCGAACGCCTGACAAACGGATGCAGGCTCGTCCACGGCGAGAATGACGGTTTCCCCGGCTTGGTGATCGACCGCTACGCTGAGACCTACGTCATCAAACTCTATACATCAGCATGGATTCCGCATCTCAACGATGTGCTACACGCTCTGGACTCTGTCATCGCAAGCGACGCGACGCGATTCCCCTCTCTACAGACGGAGATTGCCACGGCGACAAAACCGCATCGCAATGACGAGTATCAAGTGGTACTACGCTTGGGCGGCAGTGTCAAAGATAACAATTTCGCGCTTGAAGACGGGATGCTCCTACAGGGCGAACCACTCGCAAGCGCAGTCATCTTCCACGAGAATGGGTTACGCTTTGAAGCCGACCCTGTTCTTGGGCAAAAGACCGGCTTCTTCCTCGATCAGCGCGAAAACCGTGCGCGTGTTGAAAAATTAGCAAAAGGCAAGCGCGTCCTGAATATCTTCTCCTACACGGGCGGATTCTCGATTTACGCCGCGCGCGGCGGTGCGACAGAAGTCGTTAGTCTCGACGCATCCAAGCCCGCCACCGATGCTGCCGAGCGAAATTTTAAACTCAACTTCTCCCAATCGAATATTCATAAAACGATCACTGGTGACGCCTTCACCGAAATGGTACGCATGAAAGCAGAGAAACAACGCTTCGAGATGGTCATCATCGACCCGCCCTCCTTTGCCAAGAAAGCTTCCCAACGTGATGCCGCCATCAACGCCTACCAAAAGCTCACGCGTCTTGGGCTTGACATCCTCGCCCCAAACGGGATTCTCGTCCAAGCCTCCTGCTCCAGCCGCGTGGAAAGCGAAGCCTTCTTCGACGCTATCCACATCGCCGCGCGACAAGCAGGTAGACCATTAAACGAAATCGAGCGCACATCCCATGCGCTCGATCATCCGATTGGCTTTAAAGAGGGCGAGTATCTCAAATGTCTTTTTGCAACTGCAAAGTAATATACCCTGGGGCCCCAGACCCAATTAGCTGATTATCTATACTTGTTAGCGGCATAATCTCCATCAGAGCATTTGTGAGAAAGGCTTCATCGATCTGAGAGATTTCATCGGGGGATATACTTCGCTCAACGACATCAAACCCATGCTTTTTAGCAGACTCTTTTAACACAAGTTCACGCATCGTTCCGGGCAATACACCATCACGCAATGGGGGTGTAATTAAAACGTCGTCTTGCACAAAGAAAATATTCGCTGCACTCGCGCAAACCACATTCCCTTTTGTATTCAACAAAAGAGCTTCATCTGCACCCTTTTCAGCAGCTTCCTGACGAGCAAGGATATTATCCAAATAATTCAGCGATTTGATATTTGCCAGCGGGGAAAATTCGTTGCGCCGAATAGAGCTGATTATCACATTCATTCCACGTTGATAGAGTTCGGCAGGATAACCAGAAAAACGCTCAGTTTGGATTAGCAGCGTAGGAATTGCACTGCTATCTGGCAATAACCCACGCACGTCCGGCACACCACGACTAACCGTTAAGCGGACAAAAGCATCATCTAGTTGATTGGCCCGAAGCGTTTGACAGATCGCTTCTTGAAGCTCGTCATTTGTCCACGGCAGCGCTAAACTGATTACCTTTGCACCATTTCGCAAACGCGCAAGATGCCGCTGAACGCGAAGGATTTCGCCTTGACGAACTCGCATCGTCTCAAAGAGACCATCTCCGAGCGTAAAGCCACGATCACGCGGATCAATATGGGCGTCGTCGTAGGAAAGTAAATTTCCGTTCAGCCAAAGTTTTTTATCCATGCTCATTCCTGATCAATGCGATATAACCGTTCATCAAATTTACCATGTGCAGTTGTCACAATCGCTTCGATAAGCGCATCGGTCTTTAAGAGCATCTCGTTGTATTCTTCATCTTCGTCTGACAAGACCGTGATTGCCCCACCCGCCCCCATACTTAGCCCTTTCGGCGTACTAACAATCGTACGGATGACGATATTCAAATCAGCCGTACCATTTACCCCAAAGAAACCGATCGTGCCGGAATAAACACCTCGTGCTTCCTGTTCCAGGCGATCAATGATCTCCATCGTACGCAACTTCGGCGCACCGGTCATCGAGCCGCCCGGAAAGGCTGCGCGGACACAATCGACAACACGCAGATCGTCGCGCAGATGTCCACGAATAGTGGAAACAAGTTGATGCACGGTCGAGTACGATTCGACATCCATTAGTTTGGGCACATGCACGCTGCCAACATCGCAAACCAGTCCCAGATCATTGCGTAGCAAGTCAACGATCATTAAATTCTCAGCCCGATTCTTCTCGCTATTCTGCAACTCATCACGCAAACGCTCGTCTTCCTGTCGCGTCTTTCCGCGCCTGACTGTCCCCTTGATCGGCTTGGCCTCCACCCAGCGATCTCGATCCAACCGCAGAAAACGCTCAGGAGATGAACTAAGAACAGCATTCTCATCAAATCGCAAATACGCAGCATAGGGTGCCGGATTGATCGTGCGCAGATGCCGATAAAGCCCCAATGGTTCGAGTATTGTCTCTGTGCTGACCTGATTCGTCAGGCAAATCTCATACGACTGTCCCTCTGTTAAGTACTCCTTGCACTGTCGAATATTCCTGATGTAATCAGCATGAGAATGCCGCAAATAAAACTTAATTGGCCTATCTCCATCCGGCATTTGCGCTACAGGGGGCAAGGCCGGTAAAGTTTTCAACTTTTTCTCAACCGCTTCAAACCACGGCTCAGCGACATCTGCCTGTAAATCATCACAAAGCTGAACCAGATAAGTCGCACGCTCCAAATGATCAAAAACGATCAATTGGTCCGCGAATATAAAACTGGCATCCGGCAAGGATGAAGAATGCTTAACCGAAGCGCCGCATTCTGCCTTCATCTCATAGCCCAGATAGCCGACAAAGCCACAATTGAAATCAAAAGGGAGTTCCGGTGAAGAAACCGCCATCCTTTCAAGTTCACGATCCAGATAATCAAAAACGCTTTCTTCTAATTCCTGAGTTGTCCCGCCTTTGGTCACTAAAAGTTTCTTCGCACGCATTTCATATCGAACAACCTGTCCTAAAGGCCCGGCACTCGCCCCCATAAACGAAAAGCGCGCCAAACCCTTTTCCACGCGACTGCTATCCAACCAGAAAGCAAAAGGCTCATCCCTATACAAATAATAAAAGACTTGCTCAGCGTCATAATACTCATCCAATTTGCAATACCGGACGGTAAAACTTGTTTTTGCCCCAAGCCTAGTTACTTCCGATCGATGCGGAACAACAGAGTAAGAACCGCGGGACGCTCCCGTCCCCATACTTGTTTCCCTTTGTTGGCTTTTTGCCTGAAAATGAGTTGTAATTTCAGCAAAATTCTCGATCAACTGACGGCCATACTCGGTGCTAATCGACTCCGGATGAAATTGCACACCCCACAATGGACGCGTATGGTGCCGAAGTCCCATCACAACGCCATCTTCTGTCCACGCGATCTTCGCAAGCTCATCAGGTAAAGGCTCAGCAACCATCAAAGAATGATAGCGAACCGCACGAAACCCCTGCGGAACACCAGAAAAGAGCTCGTCGGCATCATGCGAAATAGCGCTTAACTGTCCATGCATGATCGTAGGCGCATATCTGATCTCGCCGCCATAGACAAAACCCAAGCCTTGATGCCCCAGACAAACACCCAAAGTCGGCACAGCCGAATCGCGAAGTGCGCGATTGCAAATGCCAAAATCCCGTTCAATATCCGGTCGACCTGGCCCTGGAGAAATAACGATATTATCAAAATCTAACTCAACCATTTCATCCCAATCAAGCTGGTCGTTGCGAATGACCAATGGGTGCACCCCATTGACTTCAGCCAATAATTGAAAAAGATTGAAAGTATAAGAATCGTAATTGTCGATTAGCAGGGTTTTCATCAGGACGGTTTATCTCTCCGATTGTGCTTTCAGGAAGTTTTCAACATCATCTTTTGAAGGTAAAGAAACTTGTGCCCCGAGCTTGGTCACCGTTAACGCCCCAACTGCATTGGCATACTGCACACTTCGGGCTAAATCTTGAGTCTCAAGTAACGAGACGACAAAGCCTGCGGAAAAAGCATCCCCTGCGGCGGTCGTATCGACCACATCAACTTGATAGGCGGGAAAAAAGGTGAATTCGTCCGTGGTGGCGAGCAATGCGCCTTTTCCCCCTAATGTGACAATAACGGTATGCGCTCCACGCGTGAAAAGAGCAGAGCAAGCTGCTTTGGCAGAATCCTGATCGGTAACCGAGATATTCGTGAGCAGGCACGCTTCGCTCTCGTTCAGGATCAAGCAATCTATTTTTCTCAGCATTTCATCGGAAATGGGATAAGCAGGCGCAAGGTTCAGAAAAGTCAACAAATCCAATTTAGCGGCGACATCCAGCACATATTCGATGGTTTCAAGAGGTATCTCCATTTGCAAGACAAGCGCCTTGGCATGAGCAAGAGCGGGGTGCAGCGTGTCAACATCCGCTCTGGAAACCTGTCCGTTTGCACCCGCGACGACCAGTATGCGATTCTCACCGGCATCATCGACAGTGATCATCGCAATGCCTGTCGATTGAACCGGGTCTATTTTGACCGCAGACGCATCAACGCCAACATCACGCAGCGCCGAAGTCAGCCTTGCACCGAAATCGTCATCTCCTACGCGCCCGACCATGGCAACATCACCACCAAGCTTCGCAGCGGCCGCGGCCTGATTTGCACCTTTACCACCAGGGATGGTTTGGAAAAAGTGCCCTGAAAGGGTCTCTCCAGCTTCAGGCGCGCGCTCGGCCTTGACAACCAAATCCATATTCAGACTGCCTAAAACGATGATTTCTGCATTCATAAAGCTCCTTAGCGCACAGATTGGTGCATCAATTCGTTAAAACGGTCAGCATCTATTTCCAGGACAATGCTGGTATTCGGGGGAATACCAAGACTATTCTGCCAATCAACAATACTCTGTCCGCGCGTGTATTTACCCATGCGCTCAATTTGAAGATAACATTTCTGCGATTTGGTCACAATGCCCGGTTCAATGGCAACCGCCATTGCAAGGCCATCAGGCGCAAAAAGCTTTTCGTGCCCATAATATTCTTTGGTGAAGGTCAATATTTTTTTTGTGATCTTGTTAAAGAACTCACCACGTAGCGTGGACACATTCATTAACTTCTTGACCAAATCTTCGCCAACAGGATATGCCATCGTTGTTTCCCAAGAGAGCAAGGTGATATTTTCCCAGTTTTCAAAGACAATCGCAGCTGCTTCAGGGTCATGATAAAAGTTGAATTCAGCAGATGTGTTTGGCGTATTACCTTGTGCATAGATCGCCCCGCCCATCACGATCAACTCTTTGTATTTCTTTGGCAAATCAGGATCAAGACGTGTTGCCAGAGCAATATTTGTCAAAGGTCCAATTGCCACAAGGGTTAATTCGCCAGGATTTTCATTCCCTAGCCGGATCAAAGCCTGTACTGCATGTTCTTTTTCTACTACGCGGGGCGATACCGGGATACCAGCATCACCCAAACCATCAAAACCATGTACATGAGCTGCGTCTTCGTGCTCACGCTCTAGAAGGGCACCGTCTACACCTGCAAAGATCGGCACATCCAACCCCAAGACATCTAAAATCTTGCAGGCATTGGCAGTTGTATTCGCCAACGAAACATTTCCTCCAAGAGTTGTGACAGCTTCTATCTTCACGTCGGGGTGTGCGGCTGCCAACAAAATTGCATGTGCATCATCAACACCGGGGTCTGTATCAATTACTAAACGCTTCATTCTTCATCCCTTCAAACTTGGTTGCTCTCAAAGAAAAACACTCCCGATCTTGACAGGGAGTGCTGATTATAAAAGAAAACCTAATCTTTCTACGTTATTCGCGAAACAAGTCTGGCATCTTCACGACGTAATCGGGAAAGATATGCTCCAAAGCAGGATTACTCAGCCGCTTCGCACAAATCTCCCCCAGGATATCACGATAATCGGTAGTCACAGCCAGATCACCAGGACCATAAAGCTGATGCGATTTCAGCCCGGGCCACTTCCCGAAAACGCCCCTGGATTTCAGGTTGCCACTGACCAACATCATCATCCCACCGTGACCGTGGTCGGTGCCGAGACTGGCATTCTCATAAGCGCGACGCCCAAACTCCGTCATCACCACCACGGTTAGCTTATCGGCATGATCGAGCATCTCAGCGTGGAAGGCCGCCAGCCCCTGAGCAAGATTCTCCATCAGGCGCGGCATTTGCCCAACTTGCGCTCCCTGCGCAAAGTGCGTGTCCCAGCCATCCACGTCAATTGCGGCAACTTCCAGGCCTACTTCGGCCTTGATAAGGGATGCGATTTGGTTCAATCCGCGCCCAAAACTTGAATCCGGGTAATTTGGAAAGCGGGAATTGGAGGTTGTGGGTTGAACCTTCTCCAAGGTATCCAAAATCTTGAGTGTCTCTCTTCCTAAGCCACTCAATGCATCATTACCGCTATACAGCGAGCCAAGTGTGGCTCGCATCTGCGCAACGGCAGCTTCACTGCCTCGTAGCTTGAAATCTTCAATCGAGCGCAAGGAAGAGACGGGAGTTGAGCCGTATAAGCTGCGCTGCGGCAATTCACCCAAACCAATCGCGCGCATCGGGGAGGGGTTATTGGTATTTAACGCAGCCAGATGCCGCCCAATCCATCCTGAAGCGGAGCCCTGTTCACTATCCACGCCGCGTTCCATCAATGATTGGGCCTTGAAATGAGAATGGGAATCGTCATGTACCCCACAAGCGTGAACTATACCGAGGTGTCCTTCCTGCCAAATTGGCAATAACTGAGACATAACCGGATGCAAGCCGAAAAAGCCATCCAGATCAAGCGTCCGTTCATCGGCATTGGCTTTATTGTCATCGGGATGAGGAATGCCTAACGATGGACGCAGTTTATAGTATTCATCTTCCCCATGAGGGATGACCATATTGAGCACATCTGCTGCGCCGCGCAAAAAAACAACAACCAGCACATCCCCGCGTGGTTCGGTTTGCACAGGAGCGAAAGACAAGATCGGTTTTCTTGAAACATATGCAATATGTTGTTCGGTCATAATAAAAAAACTCCTTTTAGATCACACCAGTAAGATCGATACCCAAGCTTGTTATTAATCCATCCCAGATTCCCCACACCAACAAAGGAACAATCACAATCGCAACGTAGAGTAAGAGCGCATGGCGCTTGGTCGCCTTTTTCTTTTCGCGCATATCTTCATAGAAGATCAACAACGGCGCTGCCAGATACATGCCATACACGATAAAAACAAAGGGGGCGGTAAAGATCAATGCCATGAAGGCATCGCCACTGCCAGTTAACACCTGCACAAAATATTTCGGGATCAAAAACTCTTGCTCTATGAGCAGCCCTAGCAACCCACCGATAGTGAAAACCTGCGCGAAAGAGAAATCCCAACGCTTATAGAAATACTGCACCACCAGTGCCAAGCCAGCATAAAAGCCAACGTAAAAGATCAGATGCGCCAGTCCCGGGTCTTGATAATCCAGGATCACAAAAACTTCTTCAAACCACAAAAACAGGAAAGCGATCCAGAAAAGCCCAAAGCGGGATGAAAACAATCGCGACCTGCGAATTCGCTCCCGAAAGACTGTTACTAGAAATAAGGGATATGCGACGAATAAGGCAGAGAAAAAACGCGATCCAGCTGTAAGGGCGAGAAAGGAGATCCCCGTATAGGTCAAAATGATCGCCCACAGCGCGCCTGTAGAGAAACACGATTTCTCAGTTGAGTCCTTGAATATCCAAAAAAGAGTAAATATGGTCGGATAGCTAATCGCACCTAAAAGAACAAGCATTAGTTCCTGTGGATTCATACGCTAATGCCACTGAAACGCGGGGGATGCCAATAAACCAGCGATGATGACACGCGCCGTTGCTATTTCATCGCCCGCGCCAGAAGCGCGCAAGGCAGATGCCATTTTCTGACAATCTTCATCAGGCAATGGAGCGCCTAAAAGGAGCGTACTTGCCCATTGCGTAAAGGTTTCAATATCGGACGTGCCGCTGATCTCAACCAGACGCGGCACATCGATTTCCGTGCCTTTGATCTGATTTTGAACGAACGCTGCGGCGAATTGCCAGCGGGGCATCAGATTACTCATCCACGGCGCGGAGGTGTCGGGATAACCGTCTGGCGTAGGCCAGGTGAAGTAGGGCTGCCCCATCCGAGCAAGATGTTTTTGCAACGGCTTGCCCCCATCTGTGCGCGCATCGAGCAAACGCAAAGCTGAAATAATAAAGTCTGCTGGGCGTTTGAACTTCGGCTGAATGTGGGGAATCCCCTCAAGGAACAAAGTTTGCATCACAGCGCGGAGGTCGCCATTCGTGGCGGTAAATCTATCTGCCACCGAGCCGACCAAGGCGGCAGGCGGCTCATCGGCGATGAAACGGCGACAGAGTTTACTGGCGATAAATGTCGCAGTTGACGGATGCAAGCCCAAATTAAGGATGACGCGCTCAGCTTCATCCAATCCGCCTGCAGGGATTTTCATCCCAAAAACTTCTTTGGGCGCACTATCATGCAGGTCTTCATCAAAATGAAAATCGCCGCGCCAAAAATGTTTCTTGATTGTCCAACCAGTCAGGCAGCGCGCCAACTCCATCACATCCTGCTGGGTATAGCCGCCATCCACGCCGAGGCTGTGCAACTCCATGACTTCACGAGCGTAATTTTCATTAGGCGCATCCTTGAGATTGGACTGATTATCGAGATAAAAAAGCATGGCGGGCGAATGCGACGAAGCCCAAAGCAGATCGCTAAAAAAGCCTAGTGCGTGCGGACGGATAACTTCGCGGTCGTCGACCGTTTTGAGATAATAACAATCACTCTTTTCGGTACTGATGTTAAAGTGATCGCTCCAAAACTCGACCATGCGCTCATAAAATTGACGACGCGAGTAAGTTTGCCGGATGAGCGTTGCCTGCCGCAATTCGTCCGGGATGGTCAGCCGATCACGGTTGTCGAAAATCTTATAGCTAAGATCGAAAAGGTCATTTGCGGATAGATCGAGAGTCTTAAATTGTCGCAAGCGGATATCGCACCCATCATCCGAAACAGACATGTATTCAAGTTGCTCCCGTACCCAAGCTTGGATGCCGACCTCGGCAACACGCGTTAAGTCTTCGGCGCGTGCGCCGAAAGTAAGCCGATTAACAAGGGCGAAGTCTCGCGGATTTATCGCTGCTCCTGACAGAAGCACAGAATCGTCACGCCTTGCCAGATTTTCATAAACAGGCGCGCAAGAGGAAAGCGCTGCGCTACCGGCAACAACACCGACCAATTTCAGGAAATCACGACGGGAAAGATTTGTCATAGGATATTAGAGAGTAGAGATAAGAGAATAGAGAAAAGCACAGTCCCTAAGCGAAGTCAAAGGACGGCATTATCAACAACACCGTTCTTCAAGACTACGCTTCCGCTACACTGCGGCTCCGCTCAGAGACGGGGTGACTTTCTTTTTCTTTCGGCACCCAATGCAAAAGAGCGAAAGCGGTTGCGCCCAACGAGGCAACAATTGCCAGCGGGATAACGATGAACC
This sequence comes from Anaerolineales bacterium, assembly GCA_050305405.1. Taxonomy (GTDB): domain Bacteria; phylum Chloroflexota; class Anaerolineae; order Anaerolineales; family Villigracilaceae; genus Desulfolinea. The sequence goes on from JBNLFG010000011.1 coordinate 79,088, forward strand.
AGCCAACCAACGGAAAAATGGCTGCCAGCTCCAGCGCAATTGCGCCCCGCATAAAAGCTGCGGCAGGAGAGATGTCATCTGAGCGACGAGCGAGAAGTACGCCCATTTTGGCAGCGATGCCAGCCGCGCCGATTCCGCTAATAGTCAGAGTCACGGTGATAAGCGCCCAACCAAGAAATCGCTTTACCCCGCCACCTGCAGAGAGTAAAACCCCGACTGGGATGGTGATAATGAAAAGCAATCCCAATCCCAACCAGAAAGATTTCCACGGGGTTGTGACGAGGCGATTTTGCGCGCGTCCCACTGTTGCCGGAAAGAGCAACCACCATGCGATCAACATGCCAGGAAAGGCAATGCCAAGTAGTAATAAAACACCAAAAATCATTTGTACGTCTGCCATAGTTTCTCCTTGTTTTCGTTTCTACCTATCATTACAAGGAAAGTAAGGAAAAGTTGCAAAACCCCTTGAAAATATTTATCTTCTGCTTATAAAGCTACCTTATAATCAGATAAATCTTATCCATAAACCATAGGTATCAACATGAACCTTCTAAAGAACGCCACATCTCCTTATCTCCTCCAGCACGCCGATAACCCCGTCCACTGGCACGAATGGAACGATGAAGCCCTCACCAAAGCCAAAGCCGAAGACAAGCCGATCTTTCTCTCGATCGGCTATGCCGCCTGTCACTGGTGTCATGTGATGGCGCACGAATCCTTCGAAGATGAAGCCACTGCTACGATCATGAATGAGCATTTCATCAACATCAAAGTCGACCGCGAAGAACGCCCCGATATTGACAGCATCTATATGAAAGCTGTAATTGCCCTTACCCAACGCGGTGGCTGGCCTATGTCCGTTTTTCTAACCCCCGACTTAAAACCTTTCTACGGTGGCACCTATTTCCCACCAGAGCCGCGCCATCAAATGCCCGCCTTCACACAGATTCTGACTGGTATCGCTGCCACATGGAAAGATGACCGTGTCCAGATCGACAGCGTCAGCGAGACTCTCACGCGCCAAATCCAGACCGAAGTAGGCATGACCAGCGACAAAAAGAGCATTACGCCTGAGCAAGTTCAATCTGCCCGACAGCGCCTCAACGAAACCTACGACTGGCAAAACGGTGGCTGGGGCGCAGCGCCAAAATTTCCGCAAGCAATGGCTATAGAATTCATGTTGCGCGACATCGGAGCCTACACGGGCAAGTCAGCCCCCCTCCACGCCCTCGACGTGATGGCACGCGGCGGCATTTATGATGTAATCGGCGGCGGTTTTGCGCGCTACAGCACAGATGCAATTTGGCTAACGCCACATTTTGAAAAGATGACTTACGATGGCGCTCTGTTAGCTCGCGCCTACCTACATGCCTGGCAGATCACAGGTAAGCCCCACTATCGCCAGATATGTGAAGAAACGCTTCAGTTTTTCTCTCGTGAAATGCGTGATGAAGAAGGAGGGTTTTACTCTTCACTTGATGCCGATTCAGAAGGCGTCGAAGGAAAATTCTATGTTTGGGCGAAAGAAGAACTTGAAGAAACCTTAAAGGATGACTATGCACTATTTGAAACAGCTTACGGCATTAGCACACAAGGTAATTGGGAAGGGAAAACCATTTTACAGCGTACAGTTGATGACCAAACTCTTGCTGCGCGTTTTTCACTTGAACCAGAGGAGATTCCTGCCAAATTAGCTAAGTCGCACCAAAAACTACTATACGAGCGCAACAAACGTATCCGTCCTAGCACGGATGACAAAGTTCTAACCGAATGGAACGGGCTATTACTAATAGCCTATGCTGAAGCTGCGCGCGTTTTCGGAGATAAGAGCTTTTTACAGATAGCTCAAAAGAATGCGGACTTTTTACTCACTGCGCTACGCCCAGACGGACAACTCCGCCGCGCTTGGCGTGGAGGCAAAGTCGGCAGCGAGGTCTTTTTAGCTGATTACGCCGCGCTCATTCTTGGCTTGCTTGAACTCTATCAAACTGACTTCAACAATCGCTGGTTCGCCGCCGCCCAAGAACTCGCGGATGAGATGATCGGGAAATTTAGCGACCCCGAAGGTGGCTTTTTTGATACCACCGCTGAGGCAGCCGAAAAATCCAACCTGCCCATTCGCCCAAAGGAATTGCAGGACAACGCCATCCCCTCCGGGAATGCGCTAGCCGTAGAAGCCCTGCTCAAATTGGACGCCTTCATGGGCAATGCTGATTATCGAAAACGAGCAGAAGAAACACTAGGGCTGGTTAGCGATTTTGTAATCATGTATCCCACCGCTTTCGCTCAATGGCTTTCCGGAGCAGATTTCGCAAATCAACACACCAAGCAAGTTGCGATTGTTGGTGATTTGGACAGTAATGAGATACAAGCACTTCTCAAAGAAGTGCGCTCAAAATATCGTCCGGACACCGTTGTGGCGGCTGCACCTTATCCTATCCCCGCAGGTGCACCAGCATTACTGGATAGTCGAACACTCAAGAATGATCTACCAACAGCTTATGTTTGCGAAGGATTTGCATGCAAGTTACCAGTAAATACACCAGATGATTTGCGCGAACAATTAAATTAAAGAAAAAGCCCCTTGAAATTCAAGGGGCTTTTTCTTTCAGAAAGGCGCTTATTCTTTTTTCTCTTCGACTTCGGTTTCTTCTTCCTTGCCTTCATTAAGACCTTCGCGGAAATTGCGGATACCGGTGCCGAGTTCTCCGGCAATCTTACCAAGCCGCCCAGGCCCAAAGAGCAACAAAACAATAACAAGGATAATAAGCAATTCTGGCATGCCAAACTTTGTAAACATAGATTTCTCCTAAATGCAGTTTCTGCAACGCACCCATTCTACTATAAATTCAAGGGAGCGGCCAAATAGACATCCTGAAGTTTGGATGACAAAACACATAAAAAAAGCACCCCTGAGTTGACAAGGGTGCTTTCTGTCGGTTTACTTTTTGCGTCCGTAGTTACCCCACAGCATGCCTTCAACGATATGCATCATTCGCAGGATAGCAGAACGAATACGCGCCAAGAAGCGATACCAGCCGTGACGCACCTTGCGCTCGGCAGGACGTGGTCCACTCCATTCAGCGGCAAGTGCTCCCCAAGTTAAACCCGCACCAAACCCAACAAAAACAACCTTGTCGCCTGGTTTCAGACGTCCGCTTTCAAAGGCTTCCACCGTTGCAATCGGGATCGAAGCGGTTGAAGTATTGCCATAACGGTCGAGATTGACCATGAATTTTTCTATTGGCAACTTCAACCCGCGCGCGGCTGCGTCGATAATGCGCATATTTGCCTGATGTGGCACGACCAGGTCTAAATCTTCCAATTCCAACCCAGCTTTCTCAAGCGCCTCTTTCGTGGCCCGCGCCATTACGCGCGTTGCAAAGCGAAAAACACCTTTGCCGTCCATCTGGATAAAGTGCAAGCCATCGCGCACTGTGGCAGCGTTAGCCGGCTGTTTGCTGCCGCCCGCAGGCAAGGTCAACAAGTCACCGCCTGATCCATCGGAGTGCATTACTGCCGAGAGGACACCGCCCGGGCGTTCATCTGCTTGCAGGATGAACGCACCTGCGCCATCACCAAAAAGGATGCAGGTGTTGCGATCTGTCCAATCTACAAAGCGAGAAAGCGTCTCAGTCCCAACTACGAGCACATTTTTCAACGAGTCGCTACGGATCGCTTGCGCACCCATGTTGAGCGCATAAATAAACCCCGTACAGGCCGCCGAAAGATCAAATGCCCCCGCCTTCGTCGCACCGATACGATCCTGCACTAAAGATGCCGTCGACGGGAAAATATGCTCCGGCGAAGAACTGGCGACGATTACCAAATCCAAATCAGTGGGCTTTAAATTCGCCATCTCCAACGCGCGCAAGGCGGCTTCCGTCGCCAAGCTGGCAGAGCTTTGTTCTTCGCTGGCAATCCGACGCTCACGAATACCCGTGCGAGATTGAATCCACTCATCATTCGTCTCAACCATCTTGCTCAGATCGTCATTCGTCAAAATCTTTTCGGGCACAGACATGCCCCAACCGGTAATATGTGCGTAAGCCATCTTATGCCTCGTAACGACTAATAATCAAGGTCGCATTGTGTCCACCAAAACCAAAAGAGTTCGACAAAGCGTGTTGTACCTGTGCTTCGCGCGCCTGATTGGGGACGTAATCCAGATCACATTCGGGATCAGGAGTTTCATAATTGATCGTCGGGGGGATGATGCCCTCGTTGATGATCTTCGTGCAGATCAAAGCCTCAAGCGCACCAGATGCACCGAGCAAATGACCCGTCATCGACTTGGTAGATGAAACCGGAATTTGATAAGCCCGCTCACCAAAAACAGTCTTAATCGCCGCCGTTTCGCCCCTGTCATTTAACTTGGTGCTCGTACCATGAGCGTTGATATAGTGAATATCATCTACCGTTAACCTCGCGTTCTCAAGCGCAATCTGCATACACAGTGCCGCGCCCGCACCATCTTCCGCCGGGGCAGAGATATGATATGCATCATCGGTCGTGCCATATCCTGAAATTTCAGCCAGAATATTTGCACCACGCGCCTGCGCATGTTCCAGCGATTCAAGGATCAGCACTCCGGCGCCCTCGCCCATCAGGAAGCCATCACGGTTTGCATCGAAGGGACGCGATGCTTTCATGGGATCATCGTTGCGCGTGGAAAGTGCCCCCATCGAATTCATGCCCGCCATCGTCAATTTGACGATAGCAGCTTCAGCACCGCCAGCGATCATCACATCTGCGCTGCCACGCCGGATGATTTCTGCTGCTTCGCCGAGGGCGTTTGAACCCGTTGCGCAGGCGGTCACAACCGACATATTGGGACCACGCAACCCTAGATTTATCGCGATCATGCCCGGGGCAGTATCTGCTAACATCATCGGAATCAAGAAGGGGCTCACGCGCGAGGCGTCGCGTTCCCGCATGACAGCTTCCTGCTCAAGTAGTGTTCCAATCCCGCCGATGCCGGTGCCGATCAAGACACCAATCCGATCGCGGTTTTCATCATTGATTTGCAAATCCGCATCATCGACAGCCTGTAAGGCGGTTGCCAACGCAAACTGGGAGTAACGATCCATACGGCGGGCGTCACGCCGACCGAATAATTCATCTGCGTCAAAGCCTTTAACTTCAGCCGCAAAGGTGGTCTTATGATCGCTGACATCGAAGTGCGTTATCGCTGCCGCACCAGATTTCCCTGCAAGTAACCCCTGCCATGTTTCTTCTACGCTCAAGCCGATTGAGCTAAGTGCACCCAAACCGGTAATAACGACTCGTTTTCGCATTTTATCTCCTATAAAAATAGGACAAGCAAAGGCCTGCCCTACGATTTCTAAGGGATATAACCCGCCCTCTTTGAAAGGGATACGCTAAACTGTAGTGTCACTTAGATAGCGCGCAAAGGCTTCAGGTCGCAAAAAAAGCAAAATGCCAAGTGAAGCAAAGAAGCCTCCCAAATGTCCCCAATAAGCGACTGAATAACTTCCGCCAGCATCATTGAGTAGAACGTCCAGCGCGGGAATGATCTGCACGCCAAGGAAATAAAGCACAACCCAAATAGCGCGCAAGCGTGGCCAGACCGGAACACCGAATCCCAAAATAAGTGTTCGAATACGCCCCTGTGGATAGAGAATCAGATAGGCGCCCATCACGCCAAAAATCGCGCCGCTCGCCCCAATAACGGGAATATATGAATCGGCATTAACCAGATTGAAAACAAGATCAGAACCGAAGCCCGCAAAAAGATAAAATGCCAGGAAACGCCATGCCCCACAGGCATCTTCAACACGTCGACCAAAGACCCACAGGCTGAACATATTCCCAAAAAGGTGAAAGAAGCCCCCGTGCAAAAACATAGAAGCAAGTCCCGTCAGAAAACTACCACTCATGCGCTCCATGATTAAAGCAGGCACATTGGCGATAACCATATAAATTAATCCATCGCCGACGGGGAACAAGAAAAAGATCAGCGCATTGACAACGATCAACGAGATGGTCATCGCAGGGAAATCGCTATAACGATTCGGTTCAGTATCGTTGATCGGGAACATTCTCTACTCCACTAGAACGAGGAAAATTCAACACCCTGCATCCAACGCTGAAAGGCATCGAAACCGAGTAAAAGAAAAGGCAACAGCATCACAAAAAAGCCAACCATTCCCACCGCCATACGCAACGGTCTGGTCGCGCGTCCGGCAGCATTTCCCAAACGCCGCCAGAGAGCGTGTTCTGCGCCAACGGCAGATAAGGCCATAAGAAAGGAACCGCCTAAAACGACCAAAAACTCAACTCCCATCGCGAGAGTAAAATAAGAGAAATCATAGCCAACATGGAGCACCAGCAAGAAGAAGAAAAGCAGCGGCATACCGGCGGTTAAACGAGCAAGCGAGAGCATTGGAGAAACATGGGCAATATTCTCTATCTGCAAAGATTGCAGGCGATTGATTTCATTAAAAATTCGATTCCAATCACGTCGATCAGTAGCGGTTGCCGCCATACGTTTATGGACATCAATTGCCAGATCCCATTTACCACGCTCTTCATAGAAAGCTGCCAAATCCAAGGGGTTTGCCTGATAATATGCCCAACGCTCATAAAGCGCACGTTTATTTTCGTTCGCAGGGTCCAGTTCGGAGAGACGCGCCAAGGCATTTACTTGTTCGTCAAGATTAGTTGAGTATTTTGCTAACAGACCCCATGCTTTTTCGTTATCGGTGTCGCTCTCAAGCACATCACGTACGCGCAATAACCCAATATCAATTCTGCCATCTGCAAAGAAACGACGAGCATCGTCCACATATTGTGCCAGCAATGCTTTTTGCCGGGCTTCTTTTTCAGCACGTAATGCTTCTAAATGCCGTAAAACACGCGTATCAGATGGATCAAGTCTTAAAACATTCTCACAGGCATTCATTATTTGATCGACATCATCCAACAAGCCGATCAACCAGAGCCAGGCCAGTTTGTTGTCAGGTTCAGCTCGCACAATATCCAGGAAAAGATCGCGGGCACCTAGCTCATGTCCCGATTTGGCTTTGGCTATCGCAACCTGCAATCTTTCCTGGCTATCCATTGACTCTTATTCAGACCCTTTTCTCAGCGCCTTATAAATCTGGCGAATATGCACACGGTCATGCTCGGCCACAAAACCAAGCTGCTCCTGCAAAGTAACTGGGCCAAAAATTGCATGACGTCCCGTACGCTGCCAATCTTCCGCGCTCAACTTATCCAGAGTCGCAATCGTTTCCAAACGAGCGCTAACAAAGTCACGCAACGCAGCGGCGCCATCTTGTTGGGCATAACCGCGTTCGACAGCCCAAACATCGGTGTCATCTACGATGATGAAGGGATTCTCCATCTGCAAAAAGGTCTGGATGCGAGGCAAATTCACTTCGCGCTCCACATCGCGTAGATGTCCTAAAATTTCATTCAAACACCACTCATCGGGAGTGGAACGATATGTCCACAGGGCAGATGGAATCTCAGCAAGCAGATTGCTCAATATCGCCGGGATCGACTTGATCGTCGCGACGACCGTCGTTTGGGCTTGATACCGTGGCAAAAGCACCTCTTCATCAAGAGATTCGATCCACGAACGCAACGCCCCAATCTGACCTTGCCCCGCAATCGGTGCGCGCTCTTCAGGCAATTTGGCATCTTCGTCCGCAATCCAATACATGGGGATGCCCAACTCTTCAGCAGCCTGCACGTCCCGCACAGGATCATCCCCCACCATCAAAACGGGCCCATCAGGCCAGCCCATCAGGCCCAAGACTTCCGCCAAATAAGCGGGGTTAGGTTTGCTAAAATGAAAACGCTCAAAGGATGAAATTACTTCAAAGGGGTAATCATCCGGTTCCAAACCAGCCCAACGTAAACGATGAACCACTGCCGCTTGCGGGAAAAGCGGATTGGTAGCGATTGCTATGCGATAGCCTTGCGCAACCGCCCACTTAATTAATTTCACTGCGTCGGGGCGCGGTTTGGTGAGATAGGCCAGGGACGGAAAAATCTCTTCGTAAAAGAGGGTAATTTGCGGGTCAAGGATGTCTCGTCCCACGCCGAGGTGTGGATAAAAGTTGCGGTCGAAGACTTGTCCCAAGGTTTCATCCGGACTATCGTGTTCCAGCATCGCATTTGTACCCAGCATAAGGTATTTGAGCAGGCGTTCAGGGTCGACATACGGCGCCATCGCCTTGCCAAGCGCCTGAAAGTAAACGGGGATGAAATCGTCCATGTTGGACGTAAGCAGGGTGTCGTCAAGGTCGAGCAGGAGCGTAAGCGTCATTCTTTAACCTCGAAGATGGGCGGGAGCGGATGACATTCGCCACAGCCGATTTCCGGCTTGGCGACAGAGCGATTGGTTTTCTCACAAAAAGCACTTACCTTTACACGTCGTTGAAAAAGATCAAAAGCTGAACGTGTAACTTCAGCATCCAAACGCATGTGTTTGCAGGCATTCGCCCGCAATATCTCCGGAACAGGGCAGGTTTGGCAAAGATCAGCTGACCAGGTTTCTAGCAGGCGACATTCTTCACGTTCGCGCCCACGGTAGTAATCACCGTAAAAATATGAACATTCAAATCCAGCAGGCGTGCGCATTCTGGCTCCTGTGTACTGATAAAAAAGTGTCCCCTTGCGGGGACATATTTTTCGAAAAAAGGCTACTTTAGACCCGCGTTAGGTAAGCCCCGTCACTGGTATTAACCTTGATCGTGTCTCCGAGATCTACAAAGCCAGGCACCTGTACTTCCAAGCCGGTTTCACAAATCACTTTCTTGGTTACACCTGTAGCTGTATCACCACGTGCAGCGGCTTCGGATTCAACAACCTTAAGCTCAACGGCACTCGGCAACTCTATATCTAATGGTTCATCACCATAAAAGGTCAGCTTAACATCGAGACCTTCGACAAGATAGCCGGCCAGCTCGCCAACCATATCAACGCTGATGGAGGGCTGCTCAAAGGTTTTGTTATCCATAAAGAAGAAAAAGTCACCATCAGTGTAAAGGTATTGCACCTTGTGGTAGTCGAGACGGATATCTTGAACACGCTCCCCTGAGTTGAAAGTGCGTTCGATATTGGCACCGCTGCGCAAGTCCTGTGCTTTGATACGGATGGTCGCGCCGCCGCGTGCGGTCTTGTTGTGATGGTAATCTTTTACTTTGTAAAGAGCGCCATCGAGTTCAAAAATTACCCCTTTGCGAAGTGCATTTGCATCAATCATAAAATAACCTTTCCAGTATAAATTTCTGTCAGCGCGATTATATCAGGGTTTAGTGCCCTGATTCAGCATCTTTTTCGTCTCGCAACAACTGAACAGCATGCCCCAAAACGGGCAATACTACTTCCAGATTCTCACGTGCCGCCTTCGGGCTACCCGGTAAATTGACGATGAGTGCCCGTCCACGAATACCCGCAACAGAGCGAGAGAGCATGGCATGTGGTGTAACCTTCAAGCTTTCGGCGCGCATCGCTTCAGTTAGACCAGGAGCGAGTTTGTCGACGACGAAGCGCGTTGCTTCAGGGGTGACATCTCGCGGGGCGAATCCGGTGCCGCCAGTTGTCAGGATGATGTCCATATCGCCGCTATCTGACCACAGAATCAATGTGTCACGTAAGCTATCGATCTCGTCCGGGACAATCAGTTTTTCGACGACTTCCCAGCCATTTTCTTGCACCATCTCGACTAAAACAGGGCCGGAGGCGTCATCGCGTTCACCGCGCCATGAGCGATCAGAAACTGTCAGAATACCGAAGCGGAGTTTCATTAATCCAAATCCTTTGCGAATGCATGGAGATCATCCATATTTTCCCAACCACGTGATTGATAGAAGCGGATCGCTTCTTCGTTATCTTTGGTGACCAATAAATAATAGCGGATGCAGCCCTTGGCTTTGAGCCGTTCTTCCAGCGCATCGACAAGTTGATTGGCAAGACCCTGACGGCGATATTCGTGGGCAACGGCGAGATGGTACATCATGCCCGCCGCCCATCGAAGCCCCCCATTACCGCGCCGACAACCGAATCCCCTGCTCGGGCAACCAGAAACAAGTCCGGGTCACGAGCGATTTTCTTCTCTATTTCAGCAGGAGAATCGGATCGACGGAGGTGAATCCCATCACCAGCGCTATCCCAAAGAGCGTAGACGGCATCATAATCATCCGCAAATGAAAAGGTACGAATTTCAATCGCCTGCGAGGTGGTCGGGCACATTTATTCTGAGTATTTTTTCAGGATATTTATCAGTTCATCGGGCATATAGGGTTTGAGCAGGAAATCATCTGCCCCGCTAGAGAGACACTCGTCTTTCAAACTCATTCCGGAAGCCATGACAACACGCGTATTATCGAAACACGAATCGGCGCGCATCTCACGCACAACATCCAGGCCGCTTTCGCCGGGCAAATTCACATCGAGTAATAATATTTCGGGAATATTATTTTTCAGTGTTTTAAATAAATTGCCATTTGCAAGGTCAATACTGACCGTTTCATATCCCTCGATACCCAATAATGTTTGTAATAAGGTGACCATTGTCTGGTCGTCTTCGGCTAAGAATATTTTGGGCATTATGCGCCTTTCTTTTTCACCTTTTTACGGCTGGCTTTTTTCTCAACAAGAGCGGCTTCCAAAACTTCATCAACCGTCTCGACAGGAATAAAGGTCATCACTTTTTTCACTTCGTCAGGAATGTCGTCCAGATCAACTTCATTACGTTTCGGCAAAATGATGGTGCGCAAACCAAAACGGTGTGCTGCTAAGACCTTCTCTTTTAAGCCGCCAATCGGAAGTACACGTCCACGCAAGGTGATTTCACCCGTCATGCCGACTTCCTTTTTGACCTTGCGACCAGAAAGCAATGAGACCAAAGCTGTGACCATCGTCACGCCAGCGGAGGGGCCATCTTTGGGCTGCGCGCCGGACGGAACATGCAGATGTATATCGGTCTCACTATAGAAATTGGGATTAATCCCCAACTCTTCGGCATGAGCACGGACATAGGAAAGCGCAGCACGCGCAGACTCTTGCATGACATTGCCCAGAGAACCTGTGATCTGAAACCCTTTTGCCCCAACCATGCTGGTTGCTTCGATAAAGAGTACGTTGCCGCCGTAGGCTGTCCACGCCAAACCGGCTGCTACACCAGGGATCGAGATGCGTTTTTTCAAGTCGTCAGCATCAAGATAAATCGGATGGTCCAGATATTCGACAACGGCTTCAGGCGTGATTTTGGGCGAATATTCTTTTTCTTCTGCGATAAGTGTGCCGACCTTACGACAGACCGAGCCGATCTGACGCTCCAGATTACGGACACCGGCTTCACGCGTATATTCGTTAATGATCTTGCGCAAACTCGCAACGCTGAAACGAATCTCTTTCTTGAATAGGCTATTTTCCAATATCTGACGTGGAATGAGATAGCCCTTTGCAATCTGGATTTTCTCTGTCTCGGTATAACCAGACAAGGAAATCACTTCCATACGATCCAGCAAGGGACGCGGGATTGTACTTAAGGTATTTGCGGTCGTAATAAACATCACTTCAGAAAGGTCAAAAGCAACTTCGAGATAATTGTCGCGGAACTCGGAATTTTGTTCAGGATCAAGCACTTCAAGCAACGCCGAAGCCGGGTTGCCCTGAAAATTTGCAACCAGCTTATCAATCTCGTCGAGCATGAAGACGGGGTTCTTCGTTTCTGCGCGGCGCAGGGCCTGCAGGATACGCCCCGGCAACGCGCCAATATAGGTACGACGATGACCGCGGATCTCCGCCTCGTCACGCACGCCGCCCAACGAGATGCGAATGAACTCGCGTCCCATCGCATGTGCAATAGAGCGTCCCAATGAAGTTTTCCCAACTCCGGGAGGCCCGACAAAGCACAAAATCACACCTTCACGCTCAAGGCGAATTGTGTCTTCATTTTTTTGCAAACGATCTTTACGCTGAAGGCGCAAACCGCGAATCGCAAGGAATTCAAGGATACGCTCTTTGACATCTTCCAGGCCGTAGTGATCACGATTTAGCACTTTACGGGCATGGGAAACGTCAAGATTATCAACTGAGCTCTTTGCCCAGGGAAGCGAGACAAGCCAATCCAAGTAGGTACGAATAACGCCGTATTCCGCAGCGGCAGTCGGCAAACGAGACATGCGATCCAATTCGTGCAGGGCCTGCTCTTCTGCTTCTTTGGGCATTTTCGCTTCGATAATTTTCTGGCTGAACTCTTCAACCTCAACAGCCTGCTCATCGCGTTCGCCCAATTCCTTTTGAATCGCCTTCAGTTGCTCACGCAGGAAATATTCACGCTGCACTTTTTCGATCTCACCGCGTGCTTCGTTTTGGATCTTCTGTCCAAGCTGCAAAACCTGATTCTCGCGCACCAAAATTCCAACCAGCTTGCGCAGCTTGGCTTCAGTCGAATCAAGGCTCAGAATTTCCTGAGAATCGCGCAAGTCCATACGTTGGAAGTTTGCAATCGTATATGCCGTTTCAAGCGGGTTGTCCAATTCAGAGATCGAGCCAACCAACTCTTCAGGGAAAGACGGAATCAACTCCGCAATTTGCCCAAATTGGTCTCGGGCATTACGCGCCAAAGCATCTACTTGAAGGCCAGTTTCTTCGATCTCAGGAGCAAGTTCGATCCTGGCTTTCAGATAAGGCTCGGTTTCAACCATCTCGCCAAGGCGAAAACGCTGAAGACCTTGCACCAATAAACGGATTGTTCCGTCAGGCGCACGCAGAAGTCGATGAACGGTAGCAATTGTCCCTACCTCATAAAGGTCTTCGGGGCCAGGTTCATCCAATTCGGGGTTGCGGCTGGCGACTAATCCCACCAGCTTATCACCGGACAGAATATCATCCACCAACTTAATAGAGCGCGCCTGTCCCACCGTCAGCGGCACCGCAGTTTGCGGGTAGACCACTACACCGCGCAAAGGCAAAATCGGCAAAACATCCGGGATTTCCATATCCGCTACAGCGGCGTCATTTCCCGAATCTTCATCGTTTTTTTTCTTCAAATCAGAGAAGAGTGAAGGTAATAAAAATTCCATAAGAGAAGCATCGTTTTCCCATATCCAATCAAACCAGTCGGCAATATTTGTATGCCACCGTGAAGCACTCATAAAAGTTATTCTTCCTGTATCGTTATTTGACTTGCTTTCAGCTTCGGCAAAGTGACCTTAAAAAAGCCATCTTCATAAGCTGCACTCGCATTTTCTAGATCAACCGGATTCGGCAAGCTGATCGCGCTGGAAAATCTACCAGCACGGATTTCCATCTGATGATACGCGCCGCGCTCCTGAACATCAGGCCTGTTACCGCTTATCATCAGCAAACCCTCTTCGATGCTTACCGTAAAATCTGCATCGCGCATCCCGGCGATCTCCATGCGCACAATATAGGCGTCGTCAGTCTCGTACATATCCGTCGGCGGACTCCACAGCTTTGAGTGAACCCGCACCTGCCACCCGACTGTCTGCTTCGTGGAGTGTTGCGTAGTCTGCGTATCAGAGGGTTTTCTCACCTTGCGAATAATTCTTGCCATCGCGTTCTCCTTGCAAAGAACTAAAACAATAAAAAAGAAACCCGCCCCTTAATGTAATGCGAGTTTCTTCGATTATCTGTCTATTTCTCACATTGTGCAAATTATACCGTCAAAGCGTGGTCTTTTTATTTGTTTTTTGTAGGATTCTGAAAATGCGCGTAAAAAGAAAAGCGACCGCTAAGAGTCGCTTTCTGACAGATGGCACAAAGCTTGTGCCAATATTGAGTGCCCCCGGGGGGATTCGAACCCACGACCTACGGTTTAGAAGACCGTTGCTCTATCCAGCTGAGCTACAAGGGCGTTTTGTTGACGAACTAATTAAGACATGGGCGCAATCCACGATAAACGCGCATCCCCGCCAACGTTTTCAAAATGGTGATCTCCGGACGTCCCAATTTCTCAGAAAGTTCATGGGATGTCATTGGCTTATTGCCATTGATAAGAAAGAGACGGAAGACAGCCTCAACAAGGGACGTTTTTTCTCCAAGAAAACTGGGAGCCAAAGCACAATGGGTCATCAATGTATGTTGCAAGCCATCTACAACCTTAACTTCGGCGGTAACTGGGTCAATCCAGTCGAGCATTGCACCGTCTTGCCAATCCAAGAAAGCTGCCTGATGTTCTTCACACATCAGAGAGCGCAGATAAACACGCCAATCACGATCGTTCTGTTGCCACCAGTCAAAATCAATATGAAAAGGCGTTTCCACGGTCGGTTTCACGAAACTGAATGCTTTTTTTTCAGACATTTACACCTCTTCTACTTTCTCATCTTCCAAACGGAAGTAAAGATCTCCAACATGATTCGCCCACGGACGAGTTGCCAAAAGGCTGAATAATGGAGCAGGCGGGCAACGCTTCAGCAAATTAACCGCCGAATACAACTCTTGTGCATGAACATGCGCCTGTGGATTGAGCTTGGTCAACTCTTGCATAACCTTGCGCACCAAGGTCTCAAATCTCTGCTCGCTTGCTTGGGTGATCTTCCAGGCGTTGTCGAGCGCATCTGGATCAGCGATAGCAAGCACCATGCGTTCATCGAAATTTGCATTGATAACTTGTTTGAGGGTGGCGAAGACCAAGCCTCCATCTGTGCCAGCGATAACGGTGCGCACCCAGTCGCGCTTACTGCGATGAGATTGTGCTTCAATAATCACTTCGCCAGGAGCCTTGCCAGGCCGGATATTAATCAAGCTACCAGGCAGTAAACCTTTTTCTTCGTACCATTCTTTCAAACCGTACACATAACGATTATCTTTAACAACCCAGGCAGGCATCTTTTGCCCAGTTTTTCCATCCACCAAAACAAATCGAATGCGAGGGGATTCATACGCTGAGGGGAAGAATGAATGAATGCGTTCAGAAATAGGCAAGGTACCCAAACGCCAATGCGGGTAGAGCAACGCTATCGTCGCGTTTTTAGGCGATTGCCCATCAAAGGTGATTTTGCTGAGTTCATCATCTAAACGAGCCTCGAGAGCCAGCATTTCATCGCTAAGTGTCGAACGATCTAAATCGACAGGTTCATAGCGAAGCATTTCAGGTACTTCACGTACAGCTTCTGGCTCAAGGCGTTCAAGACACCATAAAACTTTCCCTGTGGAACCAACTTCATCAAAGCGAGGATCTTCCTGCAAAGCATAGTTCAGGGAGAACTCGGTCAGGTTCGGATTATCACCCTGTGGAAGCTCAATATCTTTCATCAGAACAGAGGGTTCGAGGGGCTCGCCCTCTGCCATATCCAGAATGGCTTCAGCCAGATTCAGATGACCAACATTGACATCCACAAGCAAAGCACGAGGGAACCAGTGGCCAGCAATGCTGACAAGGTCATCGCCATCTTGTAAAGCGGTAGCAAGTTTCTCGCCAAGAGCGGCTCCGTATGTCTGCATTACACCATCAAGATCAAACTGTTCCTCGCCATCCGCTGCATCATCACCATCATTCAATACATGCTCATCCAATCCCATTGCAAAAAAACGTTCATTTTCATCATCCATGACAACAGTCATCACACTGAAGTTTTCAATAGCAGGATTTCGCCCATCACGCACAGCAGCAACCTTCCCCTTTGACCACCCCAAGGCGGAGAAAGAAAGCTCATCGCCAACCTTGTATTTTTCTTTCGGTAGGTAGATTTTCCCTGAGCCTTTACGTTTTTTTAGTGTTTCTTCCTGCTCAAAGCGTACGCGTTCTGTAACCAACGCAGCCACCATATCTTGTGTTGATAAGGGGGTTTCCAACTCGAAAAGATGGGTGAGTAAAAATTCAGTATCGGCTGGTTTGATTTCCAACAACTGCCAATAATTATCGGGGAGGGAGAGAGCATTCATGTCTAGCGCCTTTATGCAGATTTACCTGAGGAAGGTATGATTTTTGAGATGCTTTTAGTAAAGCGTCTCATTATACCGCAGGCACCGTCAATCTTCAATTGTTCGCCCAAAAAACTTCTATTTTTCAGGAGGAAAGCGCAAAACAACACAACTGCCCTTGCCGACTTCGCTTTCAATCGAAATCTCCCCACCCATTCCAGCGACCAAGGCCTTGGCAATCGGCACCCCCAACCCCGGGAGAGACGGTGTTTTCTTCACCACGGTAAAAACGGCCGAAGATATGCACCAGTGTTTCAGGCGCGATTCCTTCTCCATAATCTTGCACGCAGACCGGAAAGTATCCAGCCGACACCAAATGCCAACAAGACAACGATAACGCCCGCGATCCCCAACGTGGCCGCTAACGAATTAAGCGTGCGATTCCGTTCCGTAAGTGATCGGGCCCCATCCGCATCGAAAAAGAATAGGAGGCACCCGATGAAAACCACCCTTAATCTTTACTATCCCCGCCCACGGTGGAGCTTCGCTAATGCGACTAAAAATCATCACTGGATAAAACGAACTCACATCTCTCCCCACAAAATGCCTCTTGCAAATGCAATAGGTGCTTTTCGTTGCCTAAGTAACGTTATGCAAAACAGATTGAAAACGAGCAGGCAAAAAGCTTCTAGCCCTTTAAACAGACTATCTGATATACGTCATCAAAGCTGTCTATGAATTGATTTTTTTGCCTTCAAGAAATATTTTTACTACCTGTGGATCAAAGTACTTTCCAGCTTGCTCTTCAATATAACGATATGCATCTTCTTCTGAATAGGCCATTCTGTAAGGGCGATCAGAGGTAAGCCCATCAAAAACATCAATCACTGCAAATATGCGTGCAGCCAAGGGAATTTCTTCCCCTTTCAACCCGCGCGGATAACCACTGCCATCCCATTTCTCATGATGGCAATAAGGGATATCCAAGGCGCGTTTCAAATACGCAATAGGAGAAAGCATCTGATAGGCGAATACGGGGTGCTGCCGCATGATTTCCCAATCGGCATCAGTGAGGGAGCCAGATTTAAGTAAAATGTCATCAGGAACACCCATTTTCCCAATATCATGGAGCAAGGCGCCACGCCGAAGATCTAGTTTTTCTTCAGCGCTCATCCCCATCTTGTCTGCAAGCGCCAAAGCTATTTCAGCTACCCGCTGAGAGTGACCTTCCGTCTCTCTGTCGCGCAAATCCAAGGCGCGCGACCAGCCTTCAATTGTAGCGTCATATGCCAAGACGAGTTCTCTATTGGAACGTTGCAGATTCTCGAACAAGGATGCGTTTTCAATCGCAATTGCTGACTGAGTAGCAAGGGTTTCAAGGTAATCAAGCCATGAATATTCAGGATTAATTGCCCCGCGATGGAAGATTTCCAGAACTCCTTTGACCTTTCCTTTGACCATCAAAGGAGTAGCATAATGCGACATGAAGTCTTCGCCTGACAAAAACGAGAAACGATGATCCAACTTCTCGCGCTCTTGCCCCAGATTTAAAACTGAAGAAGTACGCTCTTCCCTTGCTGCGCGCGCCGCGCAACTCTTCCCCCCAATCTTAACCCGAGACCGTTCAATATTGTCTGTTCTAAACCCTATTCCTGCAGCATAGCTTAATATTTGTGCAACGGGATCCAGCAACAAAATACTGGCAGCATCTACATCAAGCTCTTCCTTGACACTCTTCAAAATCACATCAAGCGTGATATTTAAATCCGTATTGGTGGTAATGGCAAGATCAATTTGATGTAAAGCAATCAGACGTTTTAGTTGCTGCTCAGTTTGTTCGTAGAGCGTGATCCGGTGGATGGCGCTGGCTGCGATATCGGCAATAGCCGTAAGCAGGCGTAAATCCTGCTCGACAAAATCCACCTTACGGATAATCCCCATGACGCCAATCGCTTGCTCATGCGTAATAAGAGGCACAGATACCAGACAACGGGAATCTCCAAGCAGTTCAGGAAGATAAAAGAGCGAATCCTGATCCATGCGATTATTTAGATAAGGCTTTCTGTTTGCGATGACCCAATTGCTAACACCCTTCCCTAGCGGGATTTTCACGCCAATCATCTTTTCACCAACAGTCCCACGCCCCATCTCAATGATAAAACCTTCATCCTGTGCATCAGGCAATACCAAGACAGTCCCATCTGCGTCAAAAAGATCAAGCACTTGATCGAGAATCATATTGATGATCTCAGTTCGTGTTGTCGCCTGACGTAATGCCGCACTAACCGCAATAATAACTTCGCGCTCATGTTCATTCTGTTTGCGCGCGGTGATATCCTGTTTCACGGCAATAAAGTGGTTAATTTCTCCATCTGCCGAGCGAAGAGGGGCTATCGTCGTTTCTTCTGTGTATAAATGTCCGTCTTTATGGCGGTTGACTAATTCACCATGCCAGATTTCCCCAGAGATGATTGTGTCCCAAAGGTTTTTATAAGCGCCCGGGGTCTGCTCCCCTGATTTCAAGAGGCTTGGCATTTGTCCGATGGCCTCTTCCATGGAATATCCGGAAAGACGGGTAAAAGCAGGATTTACCCAAATAATTTTTCCATCTCGGTCGGTGATCATAAAACCATTAGCAGCCGCCTCCAGCGCTGCGCCTTGCAAGCGTAATTGTTCTTCGCGTTGGCGCAGGGTGATGTAAGCCTGTTCCCGTTTAGTTACATCGATCAAACTTAGCACAAGCCCCTTCACACCACCGCTTTCATCCTTGACGGGTTGAAGACCCCAATTCCAATAGGAGGTACCTCGCTCAGGGTGATTGGCGTACTCAAATGGTTTGGCATAGGCCACATATGGTTCGCCCGTATCGACAACTTGACGAAATATGGTTTCGTTTTCAGGATTAGGGTACAACCCAAAGTGATTCTTCCCCTCAAAGAACTCGGGGCTTCGTCCCTCTGATATTTCTGAATAGGCCCGGTTGACCCGGATAAAGTTAAAGTCTGCATCCAGATAGGCCAGCATGAATTCAGTCGCGGAGAAAATGCGTTCCAGCAGCATGTTTGTCTTTCTCAACGCATCTTCTGCTTGCTTCCGTTTTTTCTGATTATCTACTTCCTTCAAAGCTCGTTGGACAGCCGTCGTCAAACGCTTTAAATTATTCTTCAGCACATAATCGATTGCACCCTGAGTTAATCCAGCTATAGCAGCATCCTCCCCCATCATACCTGAAACAAAAATAAAAGGAATATCTGGATAGTTTTCCCGAGAGAAGTGTAATGCTGATAAACCATCATAAGAAGGGAGGTTGTAATCTGCCAGAATTAATTCATATTCTTTGTTGCTCAACGCCTCACTAAATTCGCTGGCAGACTGAACCAGGGTGATTTGGCAGGATATTCCAGAAGAATCGAGGATTTTTTGGATAAGTTCCGCATCTCTTGCCTCATCTTCCAAATGCAGAATCTGGATTTCTTTTATCGCGGTTTCCTCTTCATCTCCCTTAGACATCATTAACTTAATTTCCTTCCACTGCCAGGAGGTGGCTCGTTGATCAGCCCCCAAAACACACCAATCTCCCTGACTGTTTCGACAAAATCAGCAAATTTAACCGGCTTTACCACATAACCATTTGCTCCCAATTCATAGCAGATCTCCAGGTCTTTTGATTCACGTGAGGAGGTCAGGATAACGACCGGTATGGACTTCAAGTTATCATCCGATTTAATCTGCTTGAGTACCTGGACACCATCCAACTTCGGCATCTTGAGATCAAGCAAGATCACAATCGGATTCCCATCAGTCTCCTGCGTGAATTTTCCTCGATGATACAAATAATCCAAAGCCTCAACGCCATCACGCGCAACCTGAATATCATTCACCAAGTTAGAGACCTTTAACGCGCTCATGGTCAACTCTATATCTTTCGAATCGTCGTCGACTAAAAGGATACGCTTGAACAGTTTCATGACCTATCTCCTTTATTATGCTTAGGCAATGAGAAGTAAATGGTCGCGCCGCGCTCAACTTCTCCCTCCGCCCAGGTTCGGCCGCCGTGACGGCTAATAATGCGGCGAACATTTGCCAGCCCAATACCTGTGCCTTCAAAATCTTCCTGCCGATGCAATCGTTGGAAAACGCCAAAGAGCTTGTCAGCGTAGTTCATATCAAATCCAACTCCATTATCGCGCACAAAGATTATAATTTCTGTTTTTGAATCTAACATACAACCAATTCCAATTTCAGTCTGCTGATGCGGTTGGGTGAACTTCAAGGCATTCGAGATCAGATTAACCAGTACCAAACGCAGCATAGCCCGGTCTCCGCTGACGGCGGGAAGATCAGCCACATTCCAGTGAATGTTCCGCCCTTGCGCATCCGGTGCAAGTTCCTGGATAACATCTCGCACCAAAGCAACCAGGTCGACTTGCGTTTTCGATATTTCCTGCCGTCCCATCCGCGAGAAGGCGAGCAGATCGTCAATCAATTGACTCATACGCCAGACTGAATCAAAAATGATGTTCACAAAGTCCTGGCTCTCTTCATCCAACGTTGTCGAGATTCTTCCATGAAGTAGCTCCAAGAATCCGTCAATATGCCGCAATGGCGCACGCAGATCGTGTGAGACCGAGTAAGCAAAGGCCTCAAGTTCCTTGTTCGCCGCTTCAAGCTCTGCGGTGCGGGCCTGAACCTGTTGTTCAAGTTCTCTTTTTTCGGCTTCGTGCAGACGTCTCTCTAATTGCGCCTGAGAACGCAGGCTGATGTCCCGGTGAATCCGAAATGTCTCAAAAGCCTTGGTAAAGGCCAATAGGTAAACACCTTCATAGACGGATAAGGCAATAAGGCTCTCATTGACGATAATAGCTGCTGTCATGAAAAGTCCAATGTATATGAGAATATCAGTTGACCGGTTCCTGATCAGGTGAACCAGCAGATACACCACACCCCACACAATACTGATTATGAAGATAATTGGGAGAATCTCCGCCATAATCTGGAGCGAATAGGCACCCTCGCCAAGCGCTAATTGATGCGGCCCAATTCCTTCGCGAGGCACTGGAATAAATAGAAAAGAACGCTGGGTCACTGCGTACAGCAACAAGTCTCCGAGAGCTACCACCGCGATGGTGCCCAAGAGCACCAGGGATACCGCAAATAGACGACTTCGTACATCAAGAAACTGTCCTACGGTAAGCAGATATAGGAATGCAGCAGAAAAGGTCACAACCAACCCGGCTGTGGTCCACGGAATCCAGAACTCTCCGAACTTAGGCAGATTGTGTGAAATCACCGTATACATGGCGTAGCCTGCGGAAGACAGGCACATGGCGCTGTAACTTAGTACAAAACGGGAGCGAAGATTACGGTATTCCCAAATCGCAGAAACCCCGTTGATGATGAAGAACGTTGCTGCTGCCATGTGTAACAGTTCGTGGAGATGGTTGGCGAGTATCCAGTTCATAGTCGCTCCAAATGATAATGTGAGGCAATTATTTTGTCCTCTGAATGGACAGAGGTAGCGAAAAATAAAAGGTAGCTCCTTGGTCTACTTTTCCTTCGGCCCAGGTACTGCCGCCATGACGGTTGATGATGCGACGCACATTGGCCAAGCCGATACCTGTGCCCTCGAACTCATCTTCACGATGCAGACGCTGGAAAACGCCAAAGAGCTTGTCGGCATATTGCATGTCGAAGCCAACGCCGTTATCGCGCACAAAAATTTCGACACCTGCATCTGAATCCAGTATACAACCGACTTCAATCTCCGCCTCCTGACGCGGTTGGGTGAACTTCAAGGCATTTGAGATCAGATTAATTAATACCAAACGCAACATGGCCCGGTCGCCGCTAACGGTGGGCAGATCAGCCACGTTCCAGCGAATGATCCGACTTTGCATTTCCCGTTCACATTCCCCAATCACTTCCCCCACCAGAGCCCCAATATCAACCTGCGTTTTCGATATTTCTTGCCGTCCCATCCGCGAGAAAGCGAGCAAGTCGTCAATCAATTGACCCATGTGCTTGGCCGCATCAGCGATGGTATCCATGTAGTGCTGGCTACGCTCATCAAGGTTTGCTCCCAGACTCTCTTGTAATAATTCCATAAAGCCATCAATATGGCGCAGCGGAGCGCGCAGGTCGTGCGAGACAGAGTAGGCAAAGGCTTCCAGTTCCTTGTTCGCTGTTTCGAGTTGGGCAGTGCGGTCAGCAACGCGTCGTTCGAGTTCCTGATTCAGTTTTTGGATTTTCTGCTTTGCCTGCTTTTGCTCAGTGATGTCGCGAGCAATGCCAAGCACGCTGACTACATTTCCAGCCGCATCTTTTTCCGGTGCATTGCGTACCTCGAAGATACGCTCACCTGCTTCTGTATTCCAATGTGTTTCAAATTTATTTGGGACACCCTCGTCAAAAACACGTTGGAGCAAGACCAGAAGTTTATCGACCTGCTTTGGACCCAGTTCCTGCGCCGTCTTGCCTATCAGAGCTTCAGCTGGCATGCCGAACCCATTCTCAATTGCTGAGTTGACAAAGGTGTATCGGCCATCCCGGTCAAACCGAGCTATATAGTCGGGAAAGTTCTCCGCCAGCATACGAAAACGCCGCTCGTTTTCCTTGATTTCATGGATGTCACGCCCGATGGCAAGCACGGTAGCCACCTGGCCATCAGAGTCGAATTCGGGCACAAATCGGATCTGCCCCCAGTGCATCTCACCTTGAGCCGTGCGAAAAGGTATTTCTACAATGTCTTCAGTGGCGGTCTCAATCGCCCGCTGCAGATGCTCGATGTACACTTGCGGAGCGTGGATCGGAGTCTGGTTTGTCGGTAATTTATCAAGGAGGCCTTCCGCCGAATCTTTGAAGAGGCTTTGAATAGCAGGATTGACATAGATACGACGATAATCCAGATCATACCGTGCGATAAAGTCGGGCGAATTCTCCACAAGCGCCCGAAAAAGTTGCTCACTAGCTACAAGCTGTATTTCCGCCTGCTTGCGTTCTGTGATATCCTCCGAAATACCAAGTAAATAAGCAGGATTGCCATTATTATCAAGTAAAGGTATTTTTTTTGTGTGGAGTATACGTTCCCCATACTTTGTCTCAATCGGCTCTTCAGGTATATCGAATAGTTTTCCATCGCCAAGCACCTTTTTATCACTTGCCATAAAAAGCTGAGCTTGCTCTTCGGGGAAAAAATCAAAATCACTTTTGCCTATTAATTCATCACGACTGAAACCAAGAAGCTCTTCCCCCGCTCTGTTAATCCGCATAAATTTTAAATCTTTGGCGTTTTTTATGAAGATCATATCAGGGATATTTTCAACGATTGAAGACAGAAATTTTTCACTCTCACGAAGTGCATCTTCTGCTTCTTTACGCAGGTCCAGTTGATGAATGCGCTCAAGTGTAACGGCCATATGACTTGCTAATGCCACAAGATATTCCCGTTCTAAAGCTGTCGGGAGCAGCGCTCCTTCATTCCCAAAAGTACCCGTGCCAACTGCCCCCAAGTGCTTACCAAACAGAAGAATGGGGACATTTATAATTGTCCGGTTTCCCATCCGTGCTACGATTTCTTTATCCGTTCGCTCGTCTGTCCTTGCATCCTCTACCACAACAATATCTTTAGTTGCAACAATCTCTTCGAGCATTCCATCGCCTTCGATAGTTAGGATAATAACCGCATCATCAGTCATAATTTTATCAGCCACGGGACCTTTGGCAAACATGGCTCTGGCTTGCTTCTTATCAAGAGTAAAAAGATATATCCAAAGATTTTGATAACCAGTAATCTTTTTCACTTCTTCCTGCGCTGCATCCAGAACTTCAGCATATATCTGAGCCTGTTCAAGTTTTCTGGAGAGACGCAACAACGACTGCGAGTGCCTTTCCCGCTCTCGTAATGCATCCTCTGCCTGTTTTTCCTTGGTAATATCCTGATGAGTCCCAACTCGCTTTATTTCTTTTCCATCTTTGTCATTCACTCTTACCCAGCGGTTATGAATCCAACGAATTTCACCATCCGGCCTGATAACCCGAAACTGATGTTCATGTTCCATCTTCCCTGCGGCAGATTCTTCCATAGCGTTGAGAAGGATGCTCAAATCATCTGGGTGAATCAACCCAGCAGCCAACTCATTGGTGGGCTTCTGTGGCTCTATCCCAAGAATTCTAAAAAACTCATCCGACCAGAATATTTTCCCTGTAATCATATCCTGCCACCAATTACCGATATGCGCAATTTGTTGCGCTTCAAGTAGCAACGCCTGTCTTTCCTGCAACATCTTCTCTGCCTGTTTATGCTCCGTAATATCCTCTATCGTGCCAAACATTCGTTGCGGACGACCGCTTTCATCTCTCATTACTTCTACATGGCTGTGAACATGACGTACATCACCATCCGGCCTGACTACACGGTATTCAACCTCATAATGGTCACTGTGCTGAAGCAGATCGAAAAGCGATTTAGATACTTCAGTCATCCTCTCTTTATCATCTGGATGCACAACGTCAATCCACGTTTCGAACCAATCTGTTAGTTCACCATAAATCCCGAAAATGCGTCGGGCTTCTTCTGAAATGCGGACTTGGCCGGTATTGAAATCACGATCCCAGTATCCAATATGCGCGACACGTTCTGCCTCGGCGAGTTTAAACTCGCTTTCATACAAATCACGATATGTCAGCATACTGGTCAAACCATCGTTCAGTCGCCTGCCAATCTCCTGAAAAAGCCTCTCTTCATCAGATGTCCAGATACGTGCATGGGAACATTGGTGAATCCCAAATTGCCAAGGCTTGCCCGCTTTGGGATAAAGAGCCATTGCCATGAGAGACTTGATATTAAAACGGTTGGATACGTCCGTTGACAATGGGTGTGGGTTCCCTGTCCCGAACTTTAGAGGGGCCTCAGTATTGAGTAAGAGACGAAATATCTGTGCAACTTCTTCGTCCATAGGCACCTCGCTCACTTCCAATGCGAGAATGCCCGGGTGTTCCGGTCGAGTGAGCTCCATAGGTGAGCACCAAGATGAAGCATCAGGATCTAATGGATATACCAGGAAAGCTCTATCACAGTCAAAAACAGACAAGACAATCTCAAGCACATCGCTCATCATTTGATCGAGATCATCTGTCCCCTGCATAGCCCGATTGATCTGATCCATACTCTCCAAAAACTGTACATGGGACTGACGTTCAAGCTCCGCCTGTTTACGCTCGGTAATATCTGTAATAATCCCCTCAATGGCAATTGCATTTCCGGCCTTATTACGCACTAATATATTACGTTGATTTAGCCAGCGAATATCCCCGGATTTATGAATGATTTGATACTCATATGTGGGAGGCATTTCACCTCTAATTAGACTTTCCCATTGCTCATCAAAATATCTATGCCAATCAGGATGAATCACTTGCTTGATAAGTAGCGGATTTTTATATAACTCTTCCGGAGAATATCCAATAACTGAAAGAGCCGCCGGACTAACATACTCATATTCCCCATCGGGTATCGACATTCTGTAAATAATATCTTGAGCATTTTCAGTTAAACGACGGAAACGTCCTTCACTTTGACTTAATGCTTCTTCCGCAGTCTTGCGCTCGGTGAGTTCCTGCTGAAGCCGCTGATTAGTAACTGTCAATTCTTTGGTCCGCTGGCGAACTTCTTCCTCCTGTCGAAGGCTCAACGCTCGTAAAGCCAGATGGGTTTTGACCCGCACCAAGACTTCTTCCGCTTGAAAGGGCTTAGAAATATAGTCCACGCCGCCTGCCTGAAAGGCTTTAATCTTGTCGCGTTGATCTCCCAGGGCGCTGATAAAAATAATAGGAATGGAACTCGTTTTTTCATCTGCTTTGAGCCGACGGCAGACTTCAAACCCATCCATTCCTGGCATTTTGATATCTAATAAAATTAGGTCAGGGAGAGTCGATTGAACAAATTGTAAAGCCAGCTCACCATCTGATGCAGGATGAACAGCGTAACCTTGCTCTGATAACAGACGCTCTAAAAGCCGAAGATCGACGGATGAATCATCAACAATCAGAATTTCTTTTAAATGCAGAGCCGTTACTTTTTTAACCATTGGTGATACCCATCATCTTTCATTGTTATTAGTCTCGATCAACTGCAGTATCTGACCATAGTGGATGTCTTTTGCGATAGCAGCCAATATATCTTCTAAACGGGCGGCGTCGTTGCGAATACTTTCAATTCAATGGGTGCTACCGGCGGGAGCATCGGATTATCAGGCAATTGATTATGGGAAAAACGCGTAAATATTTCACTGACTGGATCGAAACGGTATAAACCATCACCAACCATAGTGACCCAGACAAAGTCCTGACGATCCTGCAAGGCATGGAATGCAGGACTATCTGTCAAGCCGTTATCAATTATCAGGTGGTGAAAAACGGGTTTTTTTTGTTGGCTTTGCGAATCTGAAAGGACTTGATGCGTTAGTGACGACTCATTGCTGCACTGGGCCTTCACAGGCCCAGTGGTGGGATACAGAGCAAGCAGAGCGATAGCTACCAATAAAAGAACTATTCTTACAAGGGTTTTGCCCTTCATTTTGCACTCCTTTTATGCAGCTGGTGACAATCGTTGTATCTCCTAAATAAGTGTTGACAACGCAAAAAAAGGTGGCCCCTGTTTTTTTAAGTTTTTAATCGTATGATTACATAAAAATGTCTGCGTGAAATATCATTTTATATATAATGCCATATTTCTTCATTAAATTCGACTCTTTTACGTAAATAATTACAAAAATCCATACGGCCTAACAAACCTCCACTACGCCTCACCCCGTCTTCGTTTACGCCGTAAGCTACACAACTGCCAAGATAGCGGAGGCAAGCCCAAAACAAGGGCGTATCGAAAGAAATCCCAGAGACAAGGTTCGATACATTCTTATCCGATCCCGATAATTAGGCTCTTCATACACAGGACTTGGTAAGATAAAGGAAATTCAATGAAACGTAAAAAACATTACTACTTATTGACGACTTTAATGCTGGTGCTTAGCGCCTGCTTCGGAACGGCTACCGCAGACTTCTCTACGCAGACAGGGAACACCGAAGCAGACTCACCCGTGCTTGATACAACATCCCAAGCAACGCTCACGCCCCCTGTCTCTGCCGACTTCGCCGCTGACGACCTGACATCTACCCCTAACGACGCAACAAGCAGCATTACTCTGAACATCGATTCGATTGCTGTAACAGGTGAAGGGGTGACGGTGAACGGCAGCTCTGCAACCATCACTGATGCCGGGAGCTACGAAATTAGCGGCACGCTCAGAAACGGGCAGATCGTTGTCGATACACAAGATGTCGAAAACGTCGTCATCCTGCTGGCTGGCGCGGATATCCATAACGAAAATAGCGCACCGATTTATGTGGCGAATGCTAAAAAGGTGATTATCACGCTCGCAGAAGGGACCCAGAACAATATCAGTGACGGGGCGAGCTACGCTGATCTCGATAAAAACGGCGAGCCGAATGCGGCGATCTTCAGCCACGACAATCTAACCATCAACGGCACCGGTGTCTTGACTGTGACCGCCAACTACAACAACGGCATCACCAGCAAAGATGACTTGAAGATCACCGGCGGCACGATTACCGTGACAGCGGTTAACGACGGCATCAAAGGCAAGGATTCGGTTGCCATCGAAGACGGTCTGATTACGATCAACGCTAGTGCAGATGGCATCCAGTCGACAAATGAAGAAAAAGCCGAGAAAGGCTATATCGCCATTGAAGGTGGTACGCTGAATATCACATCGGCACAGGATGGCATTCAGGCAGCGACCAGTTTGAGAATCAGCAGTGGCGACCTGACCATTGAAACGAGTTCTGGCAAAGGCATTAACGCTGGAGCAAATCTCAGCATTACAGGCGGCACTTTCAACATCATCTCTGCTGATGATTCCATCCATGCAAATAGCAATCTAACGATTGATGATGGCGTCTTCCAATTAGCTTCTGGTGACGGGGGCATTCGTTCTAAAACCTCCCTGACGATCAATGGTGGCAGCGTCAATATTACTCGATCCATTGAAGGTCTCGAAAGCGCGCTTATTACGATCAACAATGGCAACGTCCGCCTGATCGCCAGCGATGATGGGATCAACGCTGCCACAGGAAGCCGCGATGAGCAAACGAATAGCAACTACATCTATATCAACGGCGGATACGTTCTCGTTGAAGCAAGCGGCGACGGGCTAGACAGCAATGGCTCTGTTGTGATGACAGGCGGCACCGTTATCGTGAATGGCCCCACCCAAAACAACAACGGCGCCCTCGATTACGATGACACCTTCAACATCAGCGGCGGCTTACTTGTGGCAGTTGGTAGTTCGGGCATGGCTGAAGCGCCCAGCCAGACTTCCACGCAGTATTCGGTCATCCATAATTTTGAGAGCGCACAGGCAACGGAAACACTCATCCACATCCAGAACCAGAACGGCACCGACGTGTTGACCTTTGCCCCGAGTAAAGAATTTCAGTCGGTGGTACTCTCCAGCCCTGCACTAGAAAATGGCATGACCTACACCCTTTACGTCGGCGGAACTGCTAATGGTGGTGTAGTCGATGGTCTCTACGCCAATGGAAACTACTCGCCCGGTACGGAAGTTGCCAGTTTCACCATCACCAACATGGTTACGCGCTCAGGCATTGATGGTGACGGACACAGTAGTCACACTCTTAACGGAGAAGAATTGGCAACGCCTCAAGATTAAGAATCAAAAAGCACCCAATGGATGCTTTTTGATTGGCTGCTCCATTATCCTTCGGAGCGATATTGCCGCGCATTCGCCAGAAAAGAAAAAAAGCTAATCCCAGGATCGCAAGTCTTCAATTGGAGGCGCGTTTTCAGCAATCTCTTTTTCACTCACAATCTCAACAGATAGACGGAACTTGATGCTCTCGCGCGCCGCGTTGGACAACCGTTCAGGCAGGGTTTCCACATCTGCGTCAGCGGACGGAAGCACACGCAGGGAAAGTTGGTCTCTGTGCTCCGAGCGGGTGACGCGCGCCTGCCAGCGTACCGCTTCCGGGAACGAGGACATTAATCCATTTAACTGACGCGGGTGCAAGAACATGCCGCGTACCTTAACTGCATCTCCCACACGACCAAGCCAGCCCATCAGACGCGGTGACTCCAAACCGCAGGAACATGGTTCGGGATGTACGGCGGAAAGATCCCCCGTCCCAAAGCGGACGAGAGCATAATGGTCGTTATAGAGCGTAACAACCACTTCGCCAGTCTCGCCGGGGGGCAGCGGCTGCCCTAAGTTGATGTCGCAAACTTGGATGATAGCGTCATCGGGGAGATGCCAACCATCTTCGGCCTCGCATTCATAGCCGAGATTGCCGCATTCGGCGGTGCCATAGCCCTGACGAGCAATCGGTATCCCGTGATCGTTCAACCAAGCTCTCAGAGAAGGAGGTAGTGGCTCAGCAGTAAAGAATGCTTTTTTGACAAAAATCTCCAACTCCATTTCTTCGGCTTTTTCAACAAGCGCTTTCAGATAAGAAGGCAACCCAACATAGCCATTTACCTTCAGATCGTGTAATACATGAACCTGCTGCTCCTGATTGCCGATTCCCCCGGGGATGACAGCGCAGCCCGTTGCAAAGAGACCTTCTTCGAACATCGCACCTGCCGGGGTGAGATGATAGCCAAAGGCATTCAAAACAACATCGCCTTCGACAAAGCCTGTCGCACGCATGGCCGATTCCCAGCGCCAGTAGTCGGGAACACGCGGCTCGGGTTCGTAGATCGGCCCGGGGGATTGGTAGATGCGTTTGAGTGAGCCGGGGTCGCAGGCAAGGAATCCGCCAAAGGGCGGCGAAGCTGCCTGGATGTCGGCAAGATCGTCCTTGCGGATAACGGGCAATGCATTCAGGGACGAGGCAGATGTCAATTGCGCGGGAGCAAGCCCAGCGTCACGGAGGCGCGCGGCAAACCCCGGTGCGTTTTCAGCGAGATGTGTGATCAATTTGGCGATGTCCATAAAAGTTCTCTCCATCCATTTTTAAAGCAAGAGGCACGAATAAGCGAATTGCGCGAATTTTATTCGCATTCTTCGTCCATTCGCGCCGTTTGTATTAGTTCTTCAAATTTACGAAAGCCAGCGTTTGCGACGTTTGTAGTGTTTGACTTCGCGGTAGGATTTGCGACTGCCAACTTCGGTGAGGCCGAGATAAAACTCACGCACATCGGCATTGGCACGCAGATCGTCCGGGTAGCCATCGAGCACGATGCGTCCGCTTTCCATAATGTAAGCGTAATCGGCCACGCCGAGCGTAAGATTTGCGTTCTGCTCGACCAACAAGATAGTGGTGCCCTGCTCGCGATTGATGCGCTTGATGATCTCGAAAATCTCATGCACAAGTAAGGGTGCGAGACCAAGGGATGGTTCATCGAGCATCATCAGTTTGGGTTTTGCCATGAGAGCGCGTCCAATTGCGAGCATTTGCTGTTCACCACCGGAAAGATAGCCAGCCGTTTGGTTGCGGCGTTCTTTGAGACGCGGGAAGTATTGATAAACCATCTCAAGATCATCACGTCCCACACCATCCTTACGGGTGTAGCCGCCTGCGATAAGATTCTCTTCGGTGCTCAGATGCACGAAAACGCGCCGTCCTTCCATAACCTGAAAGATACCCTTCCGAACAATGTCGGAGGCATCCATGTGATGGATATTTTCATCCCTGAAGACGATACCGCCATCGGTTACTTCGCCGTCTTCGGCTTTGAGCAGGCCGGAAATGGCTTTGAGTGTTGTCGATTTTCCAGCACCGTTGGAGCCGAGCAAACCGACGATTTTCCCTTCGGGCACTTCCATAGACATGCCTTTCAGGACAAGGATGACATCGTTATAAATGACTTCAATATTATTTAATGAGAGCATAGTAGTAACCAGTTTTCAGTAGTCAATTTTCAGGGAACGCGCATTTACTTGCAAGCGGGTCTTTTGTTGAGGGGCAAGGCATCATATCCTCGCCCCTCAATATCAAATTAGAGTTACTTATTCAGCGGAGATAAAATCGCTGATGGCCGTCCACTTGCCGCCTTCAACTTTGTACAGACGCAGCGCAGTGTTACCGCGGTGGCTGCTGGAAGAGTAGGAAAGCGGGGATGTTACGCCACCGGTATCAAAGTTCTGGATTGTTTCCAGAGCAGCTTTAATGTTTTCGCCGGTTAGTTCATCGCCGTTCTGTAGTACGAGCTCAATGCCTCTGGACATCAGCGCCATTGTCCACCAGCCCTGTGTATAGTGCAAGCTAGCTTCATCAATATTTGAGCCATGTTCTTGGAGCCAGGCATCGGCATCTTCATGTCCACCGACACGTGCGCTCGGAGGCGTGAAGGGGATCGTTCCGACAACGCCTTCAGCAGCGTCGCCAGCCAATTCTACGAAACCTTCATCAGCACACCAATTCATGCAGACGAACGACACGGAGTCTGTCATGCCCTGGCTGGCAGCATCTTTAACCATCACTGCAGCGGGGCTGGAGACGGTGTGAATAATGACATAGTTGGCACCAAACTGCTGCATTTGTGCTAACTCAGCAACGTAATCAGTCACGCCGCCCGGCATAGGCAGACTTGTAAAGGCAACGCCGTTTGCTTCCGCAAATGCTGCGGCATCTTCAACCGGGGACTGACCAAAGGGGCTGTCATGATGGGTCAAAACGATCGAGGGCATACCCTCGTTACCCTTCGCTGCCCAATCATCTATCGCCCAGCGGATCGCAATAATCGCTTGGTCAGAGTAGGATGTTCCAACCAAGAAATTGTAGGGGGCAGCTTCCATATCCAGAAGACCTGCGGAGTACGAAGCAGACATGAAGGGGATCTTATCCGCAGCAACTTTCGTGCGAAGCGCTTCTGTATCGCCAGTTCCCCAACCCTGGAATGCTACAACACCTTCCTGCACATATTGGGTATACAGCAATTCAGCCTGATCGACTTTGTAAGCATAGTCAGCAGAGATCAGTTCGATCTGGCGACCTTCGATCCCGCCATTTGCATTGCGCCATTCAACGTAGCCTTTGACACCATCGCCATAGGGCGTGCCAACATCCGAAGTGGGACCGGTGAGATCAAAGATGGCACCGACTTTAATGGTCTCATCAGCAGCGTCTCCGCCGCCTCCGCCACAGGCTGCAAGCATCATAGCTGCCAGCACAAAAATAGCAAATAAAGCATAGGTGGTTTTACGGGTCATTTCTCTATTCTCCTTTGGGTAGAAATGAATAAAAGGGTCGAACTATACTGATTATTTTCCGTATTCACGCGGCGAATAATCAATATTAGAACGCAAATCCACAATGGTGATGTCGTGTTCTTTCAAGCGATTCTTGAGCGCTTCCACATCGGCACCAGTTTCTTTGATGGTCACTTCACTGGTCGCATCCGCATTGATATTGGTTGTCGTTACCGCCAAGATATTGCCATTTGCTGCAGCAATATCTTCGGCAATCTTTGCTAGTTGTCCCGGACGATCTGGCAACTCAATCGTCAGGCGAGTGCCTTCGACAAAGCCACCCAGAACATTCACAAAGGCTTTGAAAATATCCGTTTCGGTGATGATCCCGACCAGCTTCTTATCATCCATAACCGGCAGACAGCCGATCTTGCGATCAATCATGATGCCTGCGGCAGCTTCCATTGGGCAGTTGACTGTCGCGGTCACAACAGGGGATGTCATAAACTGCTCGACTTTCAAACGTTCCAGCAAGCTGTACATCTCGTGGATGCTTAATGTCGTCGCAGGAGATGGTTGACTGGAAAGCAAGTCTTTTTCGACCACAATGCCAACCAATTTGCCTTTATTCATCACAGGCAAGCGGCGGATCTTTTTCTCACGCATCAGCGCAATCGCCTCGGGGTATGTAGTTTTTGGATTAATGGTCAGCGGATCGGGGGTCATAAAATCGCGTACAAACATGGTTCACCTCGTATCTTTTTTAGTAGCTGAAAGGCCACAAGCGGAAATAATCTTTGATATTTTTCCATATCTTATTTAAGCCTTCCGGCTCAAAGACAAGGAATAAAATAATCACTAAACCAAAGGCTGCTTGCTGAATAAAAGGCAAGATCGATTCGACAACAGGGAAAGATGATTTCAAAGCACGTCCCACGTTCGACAGAATGGCCGGAAGTAGGGTCATAAAAGTCGCGCCATAGAAGGAGCCACGGATCGAACCCAGCCCGCCGATGATAATCATCGCCAAGTAAAGCACCGATACATCAATCGTGAAACGTTCCCAGGTGACAATGCTGCGATAGTGAGCTGTCAAAGCGCCCGCCATACCGACGAAGAAAGAAGACACAGCAAAAGCAAGCAATTTATATTTGAATAAGTTAATCCCCATCACTTCAGCAGCAATATCTTGATCTCGAATGGCAATAAAGGCACGCCCAAAATGGGTGCGGAAAAGGTTTGCTGTTAGCAAGGCGGTAATGCCAGCCAGCGCCCAAACCAGCCAGTAGAAATTAAAATCAGAACTCATGTTGATGCCAAAAAGCATCGGTGCAGGAACAACCAGCGCGTCCACGCCGCCAGTAACTGCATCCCAGTGAGTTACCACCCACAGAATGATCTCTTGCGAAGCCAGCGTCGCAATTGCCAGATACAGTCCCTTCAAACGCAGGGAAGGAATGCCGAACAAAGCCCCGACCAAAGCCGTAAATATACAAGCAATAATCGTTGAAGCCCACCAAGGCATCCCCATATTGATGGTCAGGATTGCGGCAGCATAAGCGCCAACGGCCATAAAACCACCCTGCCCCAAGCTGATCTGCCCGGTATAACCGACAAGGATATTCAAACCAATCGCGCCAATTGTTGCAATGCCAATCTGATTCGCGAGCGTCAGGTAGTAACGATTCGCCATGAAGGGGAAAATCAGCATAAAGACGCCAAAGATTACCCAGCGCGCCTTTTCAAGATGGGTGTGGCGCAATCCCATATCTGCTTTGTAGGTCGAGTGAAAAATACCAGAATTCATAGGAGATTCCTGTCTTGTTGATACGTTAGACGCGCTCGATGATTTCCTGCCCGAAGAGACCATAAGGCCGCACCATCAGGATCAGGATGAGAATGGCAAAAGGAGCAACCTGATTCAGGCCATTGCCGATATAACCGCCGGTATAGGTCTCCAGCAAACCGATGATGATGCCGCCGATAATCGCCCCAGGGATTGAGTCAAGGCCGCCCAAAATCACAACGGGGAAAACGCGCAAACCAAAGTGACTTAGTTCACCGCTAACCCCGACAATATTGGCAACCAAGGCCCCACCGATCGCTGCGCTAATGGCAGCAATTGACCATGCCCAGGCGAAAATCTTCTTGACGCTGATTCCCATACTCAAAGCAGCTTGTTGGTCATCGGCAACGGCGCGCATGGCAATGCCCTCTTTCGAGCGTTTGAAGAAGTAGGTAAATAAGCCAAGCATTACAACAGCAATCACTATCGCCCACAAACGATCTGCGCCGATAGTTGCGCCAAGAACGTTAACCGGCGTGCTGGGAATGAAAGGCGGAAAAGCCTTTGGCTGATTGCCCCAGATCGTGCTAACGATCGCTTTCAGCAAACTACTCAGGCCGATCGTTACCATGATGACCGAAATAATTGGCTCGCCGATCAACGGGCGCAGCACAAAGCGTTCCACAACGGAACCAAGCCCAATTGCAACAGCGATCGTAATGACCAAACCAATCGGCCACGCCAAACCAAACTGGGCGACCATCCCATAAACAACGTAACCACCGATCAACAGGAATTCCCCTTGTGCAAAGTTGATTACATCGCTGGCTTTATAAATCAAGACAAAGCCGAGTGCAGCCAGAGCCAAAATCGCACCGTTCGTCAATCCAGTGAGCGTTAATTGAATGAAAAGTTCCATATTTCGTTATCCTGTCTACTCGTTAATGCCCATATCTTCGATGCGCAAACGGGTCTGCAAGGTCGCTGTGCGTCCATCCTGATAGGTAATCACCGTTTCAACATCCAAATGCGGGCTTTGACTGTAGAGCGCAGAGACAATATCGTCGTAACGCTGTGCCACCACATTGCGGCGCACCTTGCGCGTACGGGTCAGCTCGGCATCGTCTGCATCCAATTCTTTGTGGAGCAAAACAAATCGACGGATACGCGCAGCAGGCGGCAGGTCAACATTCGCCTCTTCCACACGCTGGCGTACCAAATCATAAACTTCTGGCTTTTGCGCCAGATCGGTATAGGTTGTATATGCCAACTGGTTGTTCTCTGCCCATTTCCCGACGTTTGCAAAATCAATATTTAGCATCGCGGTTACGAAAGGCCAATCGCCGCCGAATACCACGGCTTCTTTCACGTAGGGGCTGAACTTCAATTTATTCTCAATGAACTGCGGGCTGAATTTTGTGCCGTCATGCAGGGTCATCACGTCTTTTGCACGGTCGATGACGATCAAATGCCCGTCATCGTCGAAATAACCCGCATCGCCTGTATGCAGCCAACCATCTATTAAGGTTTCATTTGTTGCTTCTTCGTTTTTATAGTAGCCGATCATGACCGCTGGTGATGTGACCAGGATTTCGCCACTCTCATCAATTTGGATTTCTGTTTCTGGGATGGGTGTGCCAACGGTTTGGAATTTGACATCCCCATCACGATGCACTACGGATATTCCGCTTGTTTCCGTTGAACCATAGATTTGTTTAAGATTGACTCCCAGTGCGTGAAAGAAGCGAAAAACATCCGGCCCCAAAGCAGCGCCGCCGGTATACGCCCGTTCAAGATGCCGCAACCCAAGCTGATCTTTGATCTCTTGGAAAACAGTCCAGTCTGCCCAGAAATATTTGAGCTTCTGCACAAAAGTAGGCGTCTCTTTACGAAAACGGATATCCGCCATTTCGTAGCCAACTTTGAGACCCCAATCGTACATCATCTGCTTAAACTTAGTACTGTCTTCGATCTTGACCTGTACCTGCGAGATAAGATTCTCCCAAATACGTGGCGGGCTGAACATCGCCTGCGGCCCGATTTCACGAATGTCGTGTTGAACAGTTTCAGGCTCTTCCGGGAAGTTGATCGTAAAACCGATTTGCAAACCACAGGCAAGCGCCATCATTTGCTCGCCAATCCATGCCAGGGGCAGGAAAGAAACAAATTCATCGCCCTGGCTGATCGGGTCGATACTCATGAGATTATGTCCCATGCTGAGCAGATTCTTATGGGTCAACATAGCAAGTTTCGGGTTCCCGGTCGTCCCGGATGTCGTCGACAGGATGGCAAGATCACTTTCTTTTCCTTCCGCGACACGTTTCTCCCACCAACCAGGATTCTCTTCGTCAAATTTGCGTCCCAGCGCTTCCACATCAGGGAAATAGAGTAAATACTCTTCGGTGTAATTGCGCAAGCCTTTGGGATCGTAATAGATCACATTGCGGATGCCTTTCAGGTCATCCCACATTTCGAGCAGCTTATCGACCTGCTCCTGATCTTCGACAACAACAAAGGAAACATCAGCGTGGTTAAAGATGTAGACCATCTCTTTCACTACCGCATCTTGATAGACACCGATGCTTTTTGCGCCAACGGATTGGGCTGCTAATTCAGAGACAACCCATTCAGGGCGATTGTCTCCAATAATTGCAATCGTCTCTTCAGGAACAAGTCCCAGGGTATGCAGACCAAGCGCAAAGTATTTAACATGGTCGAGATATTCACGCCAGGTTAGCGCCTGCCAAATGCCGTAATTCCGCTCTCTTAGAGCGGTGTTTTCGGGTGTTTTTTGTGCGTGTTCAAGGAGGTATTGCGGTAAAGTTTCGGGCATGGATTTCTCCAACCTTCTCTATAGTTGAACGGGCTTAATTGGCATGGAGCCATGCTCCTCGCCGAGATACGCCTGAATAACGGCTTCATTCTGCCGAACTTCATCGGGCGTACCATCGCCGATCTTCTGGCCAAAGTTCAAGACAGCGATACGATCACTAATATCCATAATGACGCCCATGTCGTGCTCGATCAATACGATAGTGACACCGTGCTCTTCATTTACATCCAAGACGAAACGTGCCATATCTTCTTTTTCTTCAGCATTCATACCTGCCATAGGTTCATCGAGCAGCAGAACAGCAGGTTTCATTGCCAGTGCGCGTCCCAATTCAACACGTTTTTGTAAACCATAGGCCAGGGAGCCAACGGGCTTGTCGCGGATAGCTTGAATTTCCAGCAGGTCGATGATGTCTTCGACAAAACGGCGGAAGGCGATCTGTTCCCGTTGAGCAGCCCCCCAATAAAACATGCTTGAGAGCAAGCTTGTTTTCATGTGAACATGCGCGCCTGCCATGAGATTATCGAGCACGGTCATGTGACGGAACAATTCGATATTCTGAAAGGAACGAGCAATACCCAACGAGGCGATCTCGTAGGGTTTGAGTTTGGTAATCTCGTGTTCAGCATTCCCTGTGTGATATTTAATGCTTCCCTTTTGGGGATGATATAACCCACTAATACAGTTTAGCAAGGAAGTTTTTCCGGCGCCATTTGGGCCGATAATGGCAAAGATTTCGCTTTGATAGATCGAGAGACTAACATCGAATAAAGCGGTAACGCCCCCAAATGCCAATTTGACGTGGTCGATATTAATTTGCAAATCGCCGGGATTGAGCGAACTGCTGTTGAGAGTATGTCGAAAATCACGCTGCATAGAGACTCCTAGGACAAGAGTAATAGCACTATCTTATGCGGCGTGCGCTACCAAAGCGTTAACGCAAGCGTTAATGAAAAAACTCGTTTTTTCTCAAAAGAAAAACAAAAGTGACAAAGATGTTTTCTTTGTCACTTTAAGTTATCTTTATACGCTTTTCGGTTAGAAAATCAAATCGTGTGTTCTTGAATGATCTCTTCAAGTTTAGCGACCGCATCTGGAATGCTTGCCCGAACTTTTTTGCTGATCGGCTGACCTACATCCATTTGCGATGCTTCAACACCAATAATGATAACGGTTTTGGGGATCGAATCTGGATCAACCTGATACCCCAAGGCAAGCGTCTCGGCGACACCGAAACCATGCACGGACCCTGAGCCTGTTCCAAATGAAACAAGTTGGTCAACGCTCGAAACATGTACCGTTCCCGGTTCTGCACCGCTTTGAACTGCATCCACCAAAACAGCGATATTTGCGGCATCAAATAATCCCAATAACTCTAACCCGGGGAGCGGGCTAATTTCAACTCGAAAAAGCTTCGCGCTTTCTGGGTAATCATTCTGCCACCTTTGGACGATTTCGAGTCCAACGGCATCATCCCCGCGTAGTTTTTGTCCTATACCAATAACAACAATTTTATGCATGATTACGATTCTATCAGAAAGACCAGTCCCGCGATCATGATCGCGGGACTGGTCTTTCTAAATTTATTTTCGTTCGACATCCAGGGTAAGAAAGTGTGTTGCGCACGAGATGCATGGGTCATATGAACGAATCAGGTGCTCACAATCCAGCGTGGCTTCTTCGTGGGGTTTCCCGATCACGAGAGGAACAAGTTGACGCAGGTCGGCTTCAATACGTGCCAGATTCTGGGCTGTAGGAGGCATAATATGCGCGGTTTGGATGAAACCTTTTTCATCCACTTCATAATGATGATAAAGCAAACCACGCGGTGCTTCTGTAGCAGCGCAACCCTTGCCCGCTTTCAAATCCAATTCTACATGGGCGGGGCCTTCCGGG
This sequence comes from Anaerolineales bacterium, assembly GCA_050305405.1. Classification (GTDB taxonomy): domain Bacteria; phylum Chloroflexota; class Anaerolineae; order Anaerolineales; family Villigracilaceae; genus Desulfolinea. The sequence goes on from JBNLFG010000011.1 coordinate 117,699, forward strand.
GCATATCCCTCGATCAAGTCAATAGCAAGTGCATAGGCTTCGACCAACTCAATCGCACGAGCGATCAGCGCTTTATAGGGGTTGGCAATCGGCAATTCGATGTCCAACTCATCCAATATAGCTTTTGCTGTCGGGTGCAATTTCTCATGGTTAAGATTCAGGCGTGCCAGCGGACCGACCAAATAAGGCTCTCCCGTTGCTGTTAAGCTATGTAGGGCGTTCGAGTGGCGAACATGTTTTTCGGGGTAAATATCATTGAACTTTTCTACGGGAACAACACCATTCTTGCTAGAAAGCACATCGCCTTCAATGACGGCATACTCGTCGGGCAGGGTTAGCGCTACGAACTCATAATCCACATGCATTTCAGGGAAAGGCAAAGTAACCGCCCAGCGAGCTGTTTCTTTGGATGCTTCCAAGCCCCAGCGCAGATCAGGCAGCAAGTCTTTGAGCTTTTCGGCTTTGGGCCAACGATAGAAACCACCAACCATTGCACTGACCGGATGCACAGAGCGCCCACCAATAGCACGTAATAACTGGTTGCCAATCTTTTTTAATCGAAGCGCCGTCTTGACAACATCTGGTGCTATAGCGGCCAGGCTGAGCGCACTTTCATGCCCGAGTAAATCTGGCGCTTGCAGCATGTAAATATGCAATGCATGGCTTTCAATATATTCGCCACAATAAAGCAAACGGCGCAAAGCGCGGATGCTGGGACTGATCTTTGCCCCAACCGCTTTCTCTAATGCGTAGACTGAACTCATTTGATAAGCAACAGGACAAATTCCACAGATGCGTGCAGTGATGTCAGGAACTTCCTGAAGATAGCGCCCCTGCAGGAAACCTTCAAAAAAACGTGGTGGCTCGTAGATATCCAGGCGCAGTTCGTTAATTTGATCGCCTTCCAAAGCGATATGTAGTCCACCTTCTCCTTCAACACGCGCCAAGGCGCGGACAGAAATTAATTCACCCATGCTAAGCCTCCTTCTCTTCTAGTTTGTTGGCCGCTTCGTGGAAGGCCGGAGCAAAATTACTAATATTACTAAAGAGCCGTCGGGTTTCTCCCGGATAACGCTCAATTGAAGTCAGGATATTGCTCAGAGATTCAGTATTCGCTTGAAGTAGCGGGCCAAAACAACCGTAACAGCCACGTCCGCTTGTCGGGCAAACTGCACCACAGCCAGCTTGAGTAGCCGGGCCAAGGCAAGGCGTTCCCTCAGAAACTAATACGCAGATCGTATTGGCTTGCTTACATTCCATGCAAACACTGCTTTGCGGTAAGACAGGTCGGCGATTTTGGAGTAGAGCGCTGATAACCTCCAAGAGTTGGCTTTTATTGACAGGACAACCCCACAACTCCATGTCAACGCGGACGTATTCAGAAATTGGGACAGCCTGTTTCAAATAACTAAGATACTCTGGGCGAGGGTAGACCACATTGGCATATTCGTCTGCGTCAGCGATATTGCGCAACGCTTGGATACCACCAGCAGTGGCACAGGTACCGATGGCGATCAGAATATTTGACTCCCTACGGATTTTTTTAATCCGTTCGATTTCATGTTCGGTCGTAATAGAACCCTCAACAATAGAAATGTCATAGGGTCCCGGGCGGGTAGCACTGGTTGCTTCCAGAAAATAGGCAATGTCAATCGCTTCAGCCAAATCCAGAATTTCATCTTCCATATTCAGAAGCTGTAATTGACATCCATCGCAGGAAGAAAATTTATGTACAGCAACAGTGGGGCGATTGGTAGCCATTAGAACTCCTCCACATTGAAGAAATCTTCCAGTTGGTCAAAACGGAAGACGGGACCGTCTTTACAGATGAAGTACGGCCCTAATTGACAATGACCGCAGGAACCTTGTCCGCACTTCATGTTGCGTTCAAGCGAGACATAGATATGATCTGCCGGTACACGTCGCGCCAGGCCTTCAAAGATCACAAAACGGATCATAATTTCAGGGCCACAGGTTAGTACTACCGATTTAGGTGCGTCCATGCGGTAACGGTAGAAAAGCATCGGCACAACACCGACAGAACCTGTCCATGTATCATCTGCACGATCTACAGTTGTCGCAATATGAATATCGTGCTCTTCCCACATCTTATATTCTTCCGGGTAAAGCATGTCATTGGGAGTCCGAGCTCCATAGAGCACATGAACTTTCCTGTAACGTTCACGATGATTGATAATATGATAGATTGCTGGCCGTAATGGTGCTAAGCCAATCCCGCCAGCTGCAATGGTCACATCGTGTCCATCTAGCTCATCCATGGGCCAAGGCGTGCCAAAGGGGCCACGAATCCCGACCTTCTCTCCAACTTTTAGGCGGCTAATCGCACGAGTAACATTTCCAACAAAACGGATGGTATGCCCAATGCGGGAGCGATCTTCAGGGTCAGAACTGATCGAGATGGCAGCCTCCCCATAGCCGGGGATATAGATCATATTGAACTGTCCGGGCAAGAAACTGTAGCTTTTGGCTAGCGCTTCATCATCGAATTTTAGCCAGTAAGTTGCAATCCCCTCAGCTTCCTGAACAATCTCGATGACTTCAGCCCAGTGGGGTGCGAGGGGTTGTTCTTCATGCACTGCGGCAGGTTTTGTTTTGGTGAGTGTTGTCATGATTTCTTTTCCTCTCGGAAGACCGGGATTTCTTCAGTCAGATCGATACCAGCTGGACACCAAACGATACAACGACCACAGCCTACACATCCCAAACTTCCGTATTGCTCCTTCCATGTACCAAGCTTGTGGCTTAGCCATTGTCTGTAACGAGCGTGGATAGTGGGTCGGGTATTCCCGCCCGCCTGATAGGAGTATCCGATATTGAAGCAGGAATCCCAAACACGCTCACGCCTGGTTTCTTTCCCCAGCAAATCACTGGTATCCACTGTGTCCCAGCAGAAACAGGTCGGGCAGACCTGGGTACAGTTTCCACATGACAGGCAGCGCTCAGCAATACTGTGCCAATGCGAGTGATTGAGATTATTGAGCATCAATTCGGGTAGGTCGCTGGTGTCTAGCTCTCGCTGCATTTGATGGGCGGCTCGTTCCAATCCCTTTTGCGCGGCTTGCAGAACAAAAGCACTGGCAGCTTCTACGGGAAGGCCTTGCAGCAGCAGGCGTCCCATTTCAGAACCAATCTCCAGCAGGAAAACATCATCAAGCTCTGTCAGAGAAAGATCGAAACCGGGCTTAGCTTTAGGGCCGGTTTCAAGAGATGTGCAAAAACAGGCGCTTGCCGGATGTAAACAGTTCACTGCAAGAATAAATAAATTTTGGCGCCGTTTTGAATATACAGGATCGGTATAATCATCACGAATGAAAACATCATCTTGAATTTGTATCGCACTTAATTCGCAGCCACGCACACCAATAAAGGCGAGTTTTGGCTGTTCTTTCGAAGGAAGCTCTGTTTGCCATCCATCATTCTTGCGCAAAGTGAATAATTCTGTTCGCGAAGGAAAGAGAAATTGCTTCCAGGAATGTGCGCCGGGAATATAGTCAAAATAGCGTTCGTGATTTGTTTTTGTTAATCTGAAATGCCCGGCTTCTTGCTCAGAAACATAACCTTTTGGCAAGTCGACCAACCCCGAAATAGGACCATAAACCAGGCTATCGTTTTCTACTTTTGCACCTAAGGTTTGGAACCCCTTTTCTTTCAGACGGGCAATTAAGTTATCAAATTCAGGTTTTAGCAACGAATATGTGCTGCCAACTTCAAGGCGTTCTTCACTCATTAGCTGTAGTCCTCATTGGGAGACGCAAACATATCAAGCAACTGCAAGCGGGTGACCATTAAGCGGCTGGCGATAATATGTGCGATCCGGCGCATGATGATGTATCCGAATTCATAATCTTCTTTGGATAATTGGCGTAGCTCTTCAGAATCAATACCGATCAAGCAACTAGGGATGACTGCCTTTGCAGATGCGGTGCGCGTGCGCAAACCGGGTGTAACTGCTGACCAGCCGATCACGTCCATTTCTTCGGCGGTGAGGATGCGGACTCTACCCTGATGCGGAATAAAGATTTCCAAGGCTACACGCCCTTCAACCACAATATATAATTTGTCTTGGCGGTCACCCTCTCGAAAGACCTCTTCATTTTCAAGCAAATTGTGGACGCTGGAAATTCTTACCAGCTTCTCAAAATGCTCAGGGTCTAGATCACCAAACCAAGGGATTGATTGCAATATTTCTCGGGGACTCTCTTTTTCGCTCATGTTTTCCTCATAAGATTAGGTTTATAAACCAGCTCTATTTGTAACATGTTTCACAAATAGAGTTAGTGAACTGTGTCACAAACAAAATGTGCGCATTGTCACGCATTCTTCGCAAAAACGCACTAAAAGCACCCACTTTTTTTGTTGCTAAGGCCAATAATTTGAGTTCTAACTCAAAAGAGTAGAACTTAAATCATAAATACGTATAGCCCTATTCTAATTAGATCAAGATAAAAGAAATCTGGATTTGATATGTTTTGTAAAAACATTCTGCATTCCCCCACTTCCCCAAAAGCACGCCTCCAAAATTTTAAACGTAGAGCTTAGGCTCGCGCACCATCAGCATCTCCGATATTGGGGCCGCGCAAACCCATATCAAGGATAACAACAGCCCCTTTTCTTTCGCCAGCGGCCTGGCCTTGTGCTAGCCGCCGTTCTTCTACCATGCCTAGCTCATCAAAAATGGAAGTGGCACGGAAGTGGCAATCCACTGCCCACGCGGTTTGACCGGCACGATCATAAAGTCGCCTTAATGCCAGGTAGGTACGAGCAAGATCAGGTCGGGCACGTATCCGGCGCAGAATGCGCAGCGACTCAATCAGACATTCTTCCACAATCAGCCAATCCGGTTTTTCGGTGCGACTAACGATCTCTGCCAGCAAACGCAGCGTGACACCCTCTGCCCAACGATTTCCCTCGGCGCGGGCGGCTTCAAGGGCTTCCTGCGCTTCGCTTTTGGCAGCAATAAACTCTCCTGCCAGTTCAAGGCTTTCTGCCAAAAAGATGCGCGGTAAATAATGAAATACGCGATACTCATTCTGTCCGACCCACTGCAAAGCTTTGCGGATTATCACGACCCCTTCGGCAGGCTTTCCAAGGTGCGCAGTTACCAAGCCGTGCAGCCCCGTTAACACAAAACGCAGCGGAGTGAATTCGCTCGACGCGATCTGTAATTCAGGCAGGAAGCTAAGAGTCGCACCACAGGCATCCCAATGATGGCGGGCAGCATGGACATAGGCCAGCGGTGCCATAGCAAAGGCAATCGTCGATGGAACGCCCTGCTCACGCGCCAATACAACGCCACGCTCAGCAGCCTCGAGTGCGCGCTCCCAGGAACCGACGCGCGCGTAGGCGATCCCCAAATAGCCATAAACAACCAATAAGTTAGGATGATATTGAAGCTTTTGCTCTTCTTCAAGATTGACATAGCGCATCAGATAGGCAATGGCATCATCGAAAGCTGCCAAGGCAATACTGGTGCGACCAAGCATCCGCAGAGCAGCACGTAAAAGGCCGATATCCTGTTGCTCTTCGGCAACACGCAAAGCGCGATGAGCGTAATCGCTCGCCGCTTTAGGGTTGCTGCGCAGCCAAAAGACTTGGGCTGCGCGTCGAAAGATTCTCCCCAAGCGTTCTTCATCGTTGATCTGCGCTGCAAGCTGCTCGGCTTGCTCGATCATCTCCTGCGCACGCACCAGATCACCGCTGAATGCATAGGCTTGAGCAAGTTGCAGGTTCAGGTCAATACGTTCCTGATTCTGCTTCGGCCCCGTTTGCCTGCCAAGCAAGCTAACCGCCTGTGAGCCGAATTGCCGCGCCTCGTGATAAGAGTGGATACGCAACGCCTGTTCGCCCGCCGCCGTTAAATAAGGCAAGGCTTTGATGGCTTGATCGCTGCGCGAGTAATGATGCGCTAACGTCGCCGCATCGACAGGGATGACGGCATTCGCAAAAATCTCACCAATGCAGCGATGCACATATTGGCGACGGGCGCGGCTCAAGCCAGCATAAGCGACTTGCCGGATCTTGTCGTGGCTGAAATCGTAGCTTTCACTGCTCTCCACCACCAAGCCTTTTTGCTGCCACTCTTCAATTGCAGCAACCACTTCTTTGGTGGGATTTTCGCTAACTTCTTCAAGTAACGAAAAGGTAAAGGCACGCCCTATTGCAGCAGCAATTCCCAAAAGTTCCTGACTTTGCGTATCGAGGCGATCCAGGCGCGCTTCGATCAGGCTCTGGATCGGCGGCGGCAAATTTGCACCGCCGCGTTCCTGTCCGCCACCAAAAGGCAGACGGGCAGGCTGTTCACTTTCGCGCAGTGAACGAATGCCCTCAATAATAAAGAATGGATTGCCTTCCGTCTCCTGATAAAGACGCTGAAAGAAATGGGGATCATAGGACGCATCATCAAGCAGGTATTTGGCGAGCGTAGCGCTCTCGTTTTCACTAAGACGCTCAAGCGGCAAATGGCTAAAGACGTTCCGGCGCTTGAAGCCACGCAGCAAACGTTCCTGTTCCGGCGAAAGATCTTCCAAACGACAGGAACCGACCAAGACAAGCGGTAAATCTGTCAGACGATGCATCAGCGCGTCGAGCAGTTCCCAAGTCAAACTGTCCGCCCAGTGCAAATCGTCCAGCGCTAACAAGATCGGGGTCGCGTGCGTCCCGCCACTCCTCGTCAGGTGCAACAGGATTTGCGCAATCGCTTCGGGGGTTTGAATTTTTTCACGCCGGTCGGGTTGCCATACAGGCAAGTTCGGTATCTGGCGGCGCAAATCCGGCAAGATCGGCGTTAGCGCCATCAGCCAGGGTTGCAAATCCTGCAATTCATCATCCGAAAAACGCGCCAAAACTTCATAGAGAACATCGCGCAACGGAGCATAGGCAACCATGGCTTCAACTTCGTGGCAAAGGCTCTGCAATGTGGATTTTGGATCAGCAGCGTGCAAATACTCATGCAGCAAACGTGTCTTGCCGATGCCTGAATCCCCCGTCAGCAGGATAAAACGACCGCGCCCGACCTTGGCTTGCTCCCACGCCGCTCGAATTTTACTCAGCTCCAATTGACGCCCTACTAACGGCAATTGCGGCGGCTGGATGATGGTCTCGGTTTTCGGCAAGCGTGGTGCTACAGGTTGGCCGTGCCGCACCACCCCAGATTGAATTAACTCCACTAAAGCCTGCGTCTCTGGCAAAGGTTCGGTACCGAGCCCCTCGAGCAACTCTTCTTTCAGTTGTTGATAATGCTGTAAGGCCTGATTTCGTTTCCCCATCTCAACATAAAGCGCCATCAAACGCCGATGAGCACTCTCGTCAAAGGGTTCAGCAGCAATCCATTTACGGGTCACTTCAAGGGCGTCTCCAGGGCGATAACTCTCTTGCAATTTTTCACTGAGACAATCTAAGGTTTTCAAAAAGCGTTGGCGTAGTTCCAAGCGCTCGGCATCACACCAATCTTCATAAAGATCACTAAGAAGATCGCCGCGATAAAGAGCAACAGCTTGCTCAAGTTCATCCAAGCTGGCATCCTTACGCGTGCTCTGTTTGAACACATCCACATCCAACCAAACATCAAGAGCGGGGTTGATCTGAACGCTATTTCCTGTGGTCAAAATCAGGTCATCTTCAAACGCCACCCCGTCAAAGGTCTGCCGCAAGCGATGCAGGTATTGGCGCAAATTCCGTCTGGCAGCAGACTCTGTTCCGCGTGACCAGAAAATAAATGCCAAGCGTCTTCGATCGCTGGGATGCTCGCGATTAAGCAACAAGTATGCCAAAAGTGAACGCATCAAAGGCGAGCCAATATCCAGGGAAGCGCCAGCGTCAACTTCCATTCGCAGTGATTTAAAGAGATAGGCTCGCAATAAGGTCATTTTCTGCTTTCTAAGAGGAAAATAAAGTTCAATTATAGCCGCTATTCTCCCACAAGAAAAAGGGCATCCTAAAACCTAAAAAAACATCTTAATAAAAGGGCGTTCGTTGACAAGCCTCTATAAAGCCCCGTATAATGAGTTGAAATGTCTGTATAGACATACGCCATAAAAAAGGAGGATAACATAGCCAATATTAGATAAACAAGTTTCACGTTTGTTTACTGCACATCCGATGTGCATCAATCACTAAATTCTCCAACATGGAGGAGGAGAAAGAATGAAAAATAAAACCCTTTACTTACTTTTTGCAGCTGTATTAACCCTTAGCATGATCCTGGCTGCATGCGGCACCCCTGCTGCTGAAACAGACGCACCTGCGGCTACCGTTGATCGCGCCTATGATGAAATCGAATATTCTGAACCGATGTCGGTTGCTGCTGATAATTGCGACTATGGTGGAAAGATTAGCTCCATTGAAGCAACGGATGAGCTCACTGTAAAATTCACCATGTGCAGCCCTGACCCGGCATTCCCGCAAAAAGCCGCCTTTACTCCCTTCGGCATTTACCCGCAGGAATGGCTGAACGAATACGCCAATGCTGCTGGCCAGGAAACCCTCTTGCGCTCCCCCGTCGGCACCGGCCCCTTCGCTCTCGAAAACTGGGCAAGCGGTGAAAGCATCACCCTCAAAGCCTATGATAGCTACTGGGGCGACAAACCTGCTTACGACACCCTCGTTTTCCGCTGGGCAACTGAAGGCGCACAGCGCTTACTCGAGCTCCAGTCCGGCACCGTTGACCAGATCACTAACCCCAGCCCCGATGATTACGAAACCATCAAGGCTGACAGCAACCTGAAATTCATCCCGGTTGCGAACCCGAACATTCTTTATTTGGGCATGACCAACACCTTTGAGCCTTTCGGTGACGTTAAAGTCCGCCAGGCTATTGCCATGGGCATTGACCGCCAGCGCATTGTAGACAACTTCTATGCTGAAGGCGCTACCGTTCCTGATTTCTTCACCCCCTGCAGCCTGCCCAACGGTTGTGTCGGTGATGCATGGTACGCTTTCGATGCGGAAGCTGGCAAAGCGCTACTCGCTGAAGCTGGCTATCCCGACGGCTTCGAAACCACCATTTACTACCGCGATGTCTTCCGCGGTTACCTACCAGAACCTGGTTTGGTTGCTGTAGAAATTCAAGCCCAATTAGAAGCCAATCTGGGCATTACAGCTGACGTTGTTGTAATGGAATCCGGTGAATTCATCGACGAATCCAGCAATGGTCGCTTGGACGGCATCTATCTGCTTGGTTGGGGCGCTGACTATCCTCACGTCACCAACTTCCTCGACTATCACTTTGCTGAAACCAACCTACAGTTCGGAACCACGCATCCCGAGATTTACGAAGTTCTTCAGGAAGCATCCCAGATCGGTGACGCTGCTGAAGCAGAAGCTCTTTATGTTGAAGCCAACAACGCTATTCGTGAACTGGTTCCGATGGTTCCGCTTGCAAACGGCGCATCCGCATCTGCTGCTTTAGCAACCGTTAAAAACGCTCACTTCCGCCCCTTCGGTGCTCCGTTGTTGGGAAAAGTTGATCCCGGTAAAGACACCTTCGTCTACATGCAAAACGCTGAACCGATCAGCCTCTTCTGCCAAGACGAATCTGATGGCGAATCCCTGGCTGTCTGCCAGCAAATCACCGAGACCCTCTTAGCCTATGCAATTGACTCCGGCGAAGTTGTTCCTGAATTGGCTACCGCCTGTACCCCGAACGCAGACTCCACCGTTTGGACCTGCAACCTGCGTGAAGGCGTCACCTTCCACGACGGAACAAAACTTGATGCGAACGATGTGGTTGCCTCCTGGGCAGCCGGCATTGACGCAGCCAATGCAAACCACATTGGCAACACAGGCACCTTCTCGTACTACGGCTACCTGTGGGACGGCTTGATGAACGCACCAGCAGAGTAAATCTTCTGCTGATCGCCTAGCTCGTCACAAATGAACAATGCGAGATGGTGCCTCTAACACAGTGCTGTCTCGCATTGTTTTTCTCCTTTCGTTTTAGAAACTTAAGGTCATAAATCACAAGTTCACGCTGATCTTCGTTAACAAAGTTGATGCCGAGCAGCGTGAACTGATGACTTAAGAATCAGGCTGGTTTTTTATGACACAATATGCTATTCGCCGCATCCTATACTCAATTCCGGTTATTTTCGGGATTCTGCTTGTCACCTTCGTGATGGCACGCTCAATCCCTGGTGAACCTTGCAAGGCAATGCTCGGGGAAAAAGCTTCTGCTGAAGCCTGTGAGCGCTTCACGAAAAAATATGGGCTTGACGAACCCATTCCCGTCCAGTTCGGGGTCTACATGCAGAATATCGCGAAAGGCGACTTCGGCGACTCGATCCGCTTCAGCCGCCCCGTCACCACCATCCTACTCGAACGTCTCCCCACTACCATCGAACTTGGTATTTTTGCTTTATTTCTTGCTATCATGATCGGCATCCCGGCAGGAGTGATCGCAGCAGTTAAGCGCAACTCTGCGCTTGACGTAGGCGTCATGGTCGCCGCCAACACAGGCGTCTCGATGCCCGTCTACTGGCTGGGCTTGGTTCTGGCCTATGTCTTCGCCCTGCTGCTCAAAGACACCCCCTTCTGGCTCCCCCCATCGGGACGTTTATCCGCTGGCGTAAGCGCCATTCCCTTTTATGAAGTCTTCAATTGGACAGCGACCGAAGGCACAACCAAATACGTCGTCATGGAGTTCTTCGCCAACATGTACATCTTCAACTCCATCATCACCGCAGATTGGAAAGTGCTCGGCGACGTCATGAAGCACATCATTCTGCCCGCCGTTGCACTCAGCACCATTCCACTAGCAATTATCGCGCGTATGACCCGCTCCAGTATGTTGGAAGTGCTAAGGCAAGACTACATCCGCACAGCACGCGCCAAAGGTCTTTTTGAACGTTTTGTCATTCTCAAACATGCCTTCCGAAACGCACTCCTTCCTGTCATCACCATCATCGGCTTGCAGGTCGGCACACTTTTCGCAGGCGCCGTGCTTACCGAAACCATCTTTGGCTTTGCCGGTATCGGGCGCATGCTTTTTGAAGCCATCACCGCGCGTGATTTTCCCGTTGTACAGGGCTTTACCATCGTCATCGCAATTGGTTATGTAGGCGTCAACCTGCTCGTTGACCTCGCCTATGTCTTCATTGACCCACGCATCAGGCTGGAGTAGATAAATGACCGAAGATAAAAACCTCCTGGAATTTGAACTGGAAGAAGAAATCATCAACGATGAATACCGTTCTGATAGCCTCCTCCGTCTGACAATGCGCAACATTCTCCGCCAACGCTCGGCACTGATTGGCGGCTCCATCCTGCTCTTTCTCGTCCTTGTTGCCATCTTTGCGCCAGCGCTTGCGCCATACGACCCCAACTTTGTTCTGATCGGGCATGAAGATGTCAAAAAGCGCGCCGATCCCTGCATCCATCTTTTAGGATGCCCGGAAGACCAGCCCCAGCATATTCTCGGCACAGATGGCAACGTTCGCGATGTTTTCAGCCGCGTCATTTTCGGCACGCGTGTCTCCCTCTTTGTCGGCTTCAGCACCGTCGGTTTCGCCATCATCATCGGCACCCTGCTCGGTTCACTGGCCGGTTTCCTCGGCGGCTGGGTCGACAACGTCATCATGCGCAGCATGGACGTTTTGCTCGCCTTCCCATCGCTGCTACTCGCCATCGCCATCGTTTCGGTACTCGGGCACGGCCTCCAAAACGCCCTGCTCGCCATCGCCATCGTATCCATTCCCGTCTATGCCCGTGTCGTACGCGCCAGTGTTCTCTCCGTCAAGGAGCAGGAATTTGTCGCAGCCTCGCGCGCACTGGGCGGCAGTCCCATGCACATCCTTTTTAGACGGATATTGCCGAACGCGGTTCCGCCTCTGATCGTACAGGGAACCTTGGGTATTGGTACCGCTATTTTGGATGCGGCTGCGCTCTCCTTCCTCGGCTTGGGTGCTCAGCCCCCAACAGCGGAGTGGGGGACAATGCTCGGCACCGAACGAAACCAAATCTTCACTGCCCCGCATCTGGTCTTCTTCCCCGGCCTGGCGATCATGATTACTGTATTGGCATTCAACCTCTTGGGCGACGGGCTGCGCGACGCAATTGACCCGCGCCTGAAGAAATAACAGAAGGAGACAATCAGATGACAACAGAACCCCTTCTGCAAGTAAAAAACCTGAAAACGTATTTCTTTACCAACGATGGCGTCGTCAAAGCTGTAGACGGCGTTGACTTCGACGTCCGCCCGGGCGAAATCCTGGGTTTGGTAGGCGAATCAGGCTGCGGCAAGAGCGTCACGTCCTTTTCCGTCCTGCAACTAATCGACGACCCCGGTCGCATCGTGGATGGTGAAATCCTATTCAAAGGCAATGATCTTCTGAAGCTCTCCGAAGCTGAGATGGTCAAAATGCGCGGCAACCTGATCTCGATGATCTTCCAGCAACCGCAAAGCAGCCTGAACCCGGTCTTCACCGTTGGCGCCCAGATCGCCGAAGTTTTCCAAATTCACAAGGACATCAAAAAAGACGAAGCTTGGGAGGAAGCGGTCAAATTGCTTAAACTGGTCGGCATCGCGGATGCGGAGAGCAAGGCAAAATCCTACCCGCACGAGATGTCTGGTGGGCAGGCACAGCGTGTGATGATCGCGATGGCGCTGGCGCTCAAACCAGAATTGTTGATCGCCGACGAACCAACCACCGCCCTCGATGTGACCATCCAGGCGCAAATTTTGGATTTGATCCTCGGCTTACGTGACAAAATGGGAACGTCCGTTATTTTGATTACCCACGACCTCGGCTTGATTGCTGAGAGCGCCGACCGCGTTGCCGTGATGTACGCCGGGCAGATCATTGAGCAAGCCGAAATCGAGACGATCTTCGAGACCCCAATGCATCCCTACACCAAAGGTTTGATCGCCTCTGTGCCGATCCTCGGACAAGTTCAAGACCGTCTTGAAGTCATCCCCGGCTCGGTGCCCAATCTTGTCAACATGCCGCCCGGCTGCCGCTTTGCCCCGCGCTGTCGCGCCCGTATAGAACATGATCTCGAAATTTGCAATAAGACAGAACCTGCGCTAGACGAATATAAAGGCGATCACAGCGTACGCTGCTGGCTTTATCAGGACGGTGAAAACCATGCCGCGCCCATAAAGGCGGAGAAGTAATTATGAGTGATTACGTAAAAACAAATGAAGAACTTGTCCGTGTAGATAATCTCGTCAAATATTATCCCGTCAAAGGCGGTATCTTTCGACGTGAAGTTGCCCAAGTCAAAGCAGTGGACGATGTCAGCTTTACGATCAACAAAGGCGAGACGCTTGGCTTGGTTGGTGAATCCGGCTGTGGCAAAACCACCGTTGGGCATACCATGCTCCAATTACGCCCCCACACCAGTGGATCGGTGACCTTTCAGGGCAAGGACGTGCTCAGCATGCGCGGTGCTGACTTAAAAGAAATGCGTCGCAAGATGCAGATCGTCTTTCAAGACCCTTACGCATCTCTTGACCCGCGCTTGCCAGTCGGCCAGTCAATCGCCGAAGGCTTGAAAATCCACAATATGGGTGATGCGCATGAACGTTCGACGATGGTGATGCAAAGCTTGCGCAAAGTTGGCTTGCAGCATTTCCACGCCAACCGCTATCCGCACGAATTTTCTGGCGGGCAACGCCAGCGTATCGGCATCGCCCGCGCACTAGCTCTTAACCCTGAGTTTATCGTCCTCGACGAGCCAGTCTCAGCCTTGGATGTCTCCATTCAGGCACAGGTGCTCAACATCCTGAAAGACCTGCAAAAAGAGTTGGGGCTGACCTATCTCTTCGTGGCGCACAACTTGGCTGTCGTTGAGCATATCTCCGACCGCGTGGCGGTGATGTACCTCGGCAAGATCGCCGAGATGGCAACCAGTAACGAGCTTTTCGTTAACCCACAGCATCCCTACACACAGGCGCTGATGTCGGCCATCCCGATTCCAAAACCCAATCGCAAACGCGAGCGCATCATCCTTGAAGGCGATGTGCCCAGCCCGCTCAACCCACCGAGCGGATGCCGCTTCCACCCCCGCTGCCCGATCGCCGAAGCGATCTGCTCGCAGGAAGAGCCGCAACTCAAAGAGTTGGACGGGCGTCCTGGACATAAGATCGCTTGCCATTTGAGAAGTTGATGAAGATGAAACTCCCTGTTGAAAAGCAGGGAGTTTTTTAAAGGGAAGGCATTTTCTGGTGATATAATTTTTAAATCTCATTTTTATATCACCTAGTTGGACGGTGGGTACAGGAGGTCAATATTACCTGAGCTTTTCTCAACACCATTGCTGTGTTATTTGTTTAACAAAAGAAAATTATTCCAGAAGGGAAACACAAAACAATGTCCACAACAAATTATCAACAATCAAAAGCTACATCTGCCCGTAAAAATCAAAGGGTCTTCAAAAAAAGCTTTTTCAGGCTGTACAGCATTCTTTTCGTAACCATCCCGTTCTTTCTCTTTGCAGTCTTGGGGCTATTCGCTGGCGCTCCTGAAAGCAGAACAATCTTTTTGATAACCGCAGTTACAACTCTGCTCTTTTCATTCATTCCGTTCGTGCAAGTTAATATGGTCAAAGTTGAACCTAACAAGCTGACTATTACAACTTTTTTTGAAGAGAAAGTTATAAGTGCTCAAGATGTTAAAGAAATCAAGGTGCAATCCATACGTGGTCGATATGGTCGTGTCACTCAAGTTGTGCAAGTTATCCTTGCGGAAGGAAAAAACTACCCGATTGGCAAATTCAAAGATAAGCCGGAAGTTATTTATGAATTCCTTATGCAATGGTGGAATCATTATAGAAATCAGTAAATTGCCAGCAGATCTCTACCAAATAACCAAACCTTAATCACCCGCTTGTTTGAAAGCGACGTCCCCAGCCCGCTCAATCCGCCCAGCGGATGCCGCTTCCATCCCCGCTGCCCGATCGCCGAAGCGATCTGCTCAAAGGAAGAACCGCAGCTCAAAGAGTTGGACAGGCATCCCGGGCACATGATCGCCTGTCATTTGAGAAGTTGATAAAAGATGAAACTCCCTGTTGAAGCAGGGAGTTTTTTTAGAAGGAAGGTCGTTTGTGGGTGATATAATTTTCGCATTATTTTCATATAGCCAATCGCTTAGCGGTGTTTCAGCCTGCCGCTCAAAAAATGTTACTTTCAGGTAGTTATGCTCAATCACTATATTGGCAACTTCAAAAACACGGGCGAAATTACTATAGACGTGCCTCACTTTTTAGAACTATCAGGTTACCTCAAAACAGCCAGACATTGCGCCGCTGTTGCCTTCAAAGCAAAAGAGTTGACTAAAAAGTTTGGTGGCGACCCATTCAAGGCAAAACAAGCAGGTTACCTACATGATATTAGTGCAGTAGTTCCAAATGAAAAACGTATTAAATTTGCCCAAAGTCAATCCGTGGAAATATTAGCCGAAGAGTTTCAATACCCAATGATTATTCATCAAAAACTCTCTGTTGTATTTGCAAACAAAATATTTGGCATTACTGATAACGAAGTCCTCAGTGCTATTGGATGTCACGCGACCTTAAAAGCCAATCCCTCATTATTAGACAAAGTGGTGTTTCTTGCTGATAAAATCGCATGGGATCAAGATGGCAGCCCTCCATATCTAGCCAAAATAATAACTGCAATGGATGATTCGTTAGATAATGCAATTTTGGAATATTTGAACTACTTGTGGAAACGACGAAATCAATTAAAAGTAATCCATCCCTGGCTCGTTGAAGCCCGTGAGTTTTTAATGCAATAAACTTAATTTTAATCAATGATCTCAATCAATCAAAGCGAGATTGATCGAATTACGAATTTGTTGAAGAATGGTATTCAAGAAAGCAGGAATAGCGGTCAATACCCAACTAACTCCAACAAGGCCGTTTGACAGAAATGGTTAAAGAAAACGGAGCTTATGTGTAATGCAAAATACCGGAATAACAGCCAAGCAAATAGTTAAAACGCATACATTAGAATTAATCAAACCTTAACCAACTCCCTGCCAAACACAGGGAGTTTTTCTTTAAAGAAGAGGTAAAATTGCCCAAGCAAAACTCACCACAAAAACACAAAGCAAAACTCTGTGCTCGCTTATGTACTATAGGGCACTGTGTCTCTGTGGTGAATTTCCATGGAGGCTCACATGACCGAAGAAAAATCAGGCGCACAAATTAGCAAGAAAGCATTTTTTCAAGCATTTACCATTCTGCTCGTTTTCATGATTTTTGCGGGGATACTGACCCGCATTATTCCTGCCGGGCAATTCGCCCGCATCGAAGTGGATGGACGCGAAGTCATTGATACGGAATCATTTACCTACACAGATACCGCGCCCTATCCTATCTGGCGTTGGTTCACTGCCCCCATCGAAGTCCTCGGTGGAGACGATAATCTAACCATCATCGTTATCATCATCTTCCTGCTCATGGTCGGAGCCGCTTTTGCAGTGCTCGATAAAAGCGGGATACTACGCACCATTCTCGGCAACGTAGTCAGAAAATACAGCAATCAGAAATACACGCTTCTGCTCATCATTACTTTTTTCTTTATGGCACTGGGAGCGCTCTTTGGCATCTTTGAAGAAGTAGTACCGCTCGTCCCGATCATGATCGCCCTGTCCTACTCCCTCGGGTGGGATACATTAACAGGCCTCGGCATGAGCATTTTCGCCGCCAATATGGGCTTTTCGGCTGCTGTCACCAATCCCTTCACAATCGGCGTGGCACAAAAGCTTGCCGGGCTGCCACTCTTCTCTGGTGCTTGGTACCGCATTATTATCTTTGCCGTCATGTACGTTATTCTCGCCATCTTCCTGACCCGCTACGCAAAGAAGATCGAAAAAGACCCCAAAGCCTCGCCCGTTTACGAGGAAGATCTGAAAAGCAAAAGCCAATACGACAAATTCCAGCTTGACAGTATCGCAACCGAAAACCCTGATATCAGCAAAGCTATCCGCTGGATCGTTATCTTTCTCGTTCTGATCCTGCTCACGCTTTTTGTCGCTCCTTTCGTGTCATTCCTCTCCTATATTGCGCTGCCCCTTGTCGGCATCCTTTTCTTTGTCGGTGGTCTTGGCGCAGGTTTCCTCTCCGGCACCGAGAAGAAAACTGTCTGGAGAGCCGCCAAAGAAGGTGCACTCGGCATCGCTCCGGCTATTCCACTCATCCTCGTGGCATCCAGTATCAAGTACATCATAGCCCAAGGCGGCGTGATCGACACGATGCTCTACGAACTTGCCAACACCTTCGGCCAAACGAACCCAATTATCGCAGCCTTGCTTGTCTATCTCCTCGCGCTGATTATTGAAATATTCATTTCCCCCGGCTCAGCCAAAGCTTTTCTTATTATCCCGATCCTGCTGCCCATCGCCGATCTGGTCGGTGTCACACGGCAGGTCACCGTAACCGCTTACTGCTTCGGTGACGGCTTTTCCAATCTCGCCTACCCTACCAATCCTGCCTTACTCATCGCCCTTAGTTTCACAGTTGTCACCTATGGCAAGTGGATGAAGTGGCTGCTGAAGCTTTGGATTTGGGTCTTCGTTGCGACAGTTGCCTTCCTCGCGATTGGCGTGTTGATCGGGTACGGGCCTTTCTAACCACCAGCAGTGCGTCGCACCAGCATCGACAGGCAGATTCCATTCGAACCTGGTACGACGCACTGCCTTAAAAGGATAATTCCATGCACAAAATCCCCTCCTCGTATGAAGACTCCCGCGAACGCTTCCGTGGATACTTGCCCTCGTTAAAAAAGCAATATCCAGAAACCCAATTAGAATCCCATTTAATCCCCCACCCCGAAGAGAGCGACCTGACCATCGACACCTTCTTTGCTGACGCGCTGGAGCGCAAAGAAAACCTGCTCGTCATCTCAACCGGCTTGCACGGCATCGAAGGCTATGTCGGCGCGGTGATGATGCAACTTTTCGTCGAGGAATACTTGCCACAACTCGACCCTGCCACAACGGGCATCCTGTTCATCCACGCCATCAACCCCTGGGGCATGAAACATCGCCGACGCGTAAACCCCAACAACGTTGACTTGAACCGCAACTTCAATACGGATACCAGCAAATTAGCCGAAATCAATCCCAACTACAAAAAGCTCTCCCCCTTTCTCAATCCGCAGAAACCGCTTAAGAACCACGTTGCAGCGCAGATCGGCTTTCTCGGTAGCGTCATCGGCAACTTGATTAAATACAGTATCGACAGCATCCGCGAGGCAACGCTGATGGGACAGTATCACACGCCCAAAGGCATCTATCATGGCGGTGCAGAAATACAGCCTGAAGCAGCAAGCGTTATGCAGGTTTTGCGTACGCGCCTTGTTGATTATGCGCAAATTGTCCATCTGGATATGCACACAGGCTACGGCCCCCGTTATGGGATGACATTGGTCAACTCCCTGCGCGAGCCGATGACCTCCGTCCAGGCAAGCAGCAAGTTCAATTACCCGCGTGTCGCGGCAGCCAATCCCGAAGAGTTTTACTCCGTTCACGGAGACATGATGGACTTCGTCTACGAGTTGGCTGAAGAGATCAATCCAAAAGCCAAGGTCTACGCCGCAGCATTTGAGTTCGGCACCTACGGCGACTCACTCTGGGGTGCGATCCACAGCTTGCGCAGCAGTATTTTCGAGAACCAGGTTTTCCAATATGGCGCTAGTCCAAGCGCAAAAGCGTGGGTAACCCAAGAGTTCGGAGAGCTCTTTATGCCTGCTGAGCAGGCATGGCTCGAGAAAGCCATTCTAGATGCGCGCCAAGCCTTTGCAGGGATTCTAAAAGCGCAGGGGTACTTAGCTTAGCTTATACATATTTATGAGTATCGCCATCCTAAACTGTCTCGATATCCGGCCTTATCTGACGCGGATCAAAGGCGGGGTAACTTGTTTGCTCATCGAGACCAATCATGGCCCCGTCCTTGTGGACACGGGAATCGGAATTCAAGACCATAGGCAGCCTACGCAGCGTATGCATTGGTACAAGCTGCTTTATCGCACATCCAGAAATATAGAGCAAACTGCTTTTCAGCAAGTACAGAGATTGGGTTATAAACCCGAAGATGTACAACACATCATCCTAAGTCACGCGCACCTTGACCATGCCGGAGGCTTAGCGGATTTTCCGTGGGCTACAGTTCACCTCCTGCAACAAGAACTTGATAATATTCAAAAGAAACCCAACTGGAAATATATTCCTGCACACTGGGCACATACACCAAAGTGGAAAGCGCACCACACAAAAGATGGGAAATGGTTTGGTTTCGAGGCTCTTCAGCTGACCGGCTTTTCACCGGAGATATGGCTCATCCCGCTGCAAGGACACACGCCCGGGCTTGCTGGCGTAGCAATCCGAAACGAAGATGGTTGGCTGCTCTACGGCAGCGACGCACTCCCCTATAACGCGCGCGTAGACCTGATTCCCCGTTGGTTTGCGCGCTTCTTTATGTATCACCATGCTCCTCGTATCCAACATCTGATCGAGAAAAATCCTGAAATCCAGTTGGTAGGCGGACATATGACTTTGGAAGTCTACAAAAACAAAGAGTAATTATTCACAAAAAAACAACGCTATCAAAAAAGGGTATACTCTTGCCAACTTTTTCCAAAGAGTATTAGGAGATCAATATGCTGAAAAAACGATTTTCAAAAGATGGCAAAAAATGCCGTGTGACTTTTGAGTTACCTGCAGAAGCCAAGGCCGGTACCGCCGTTTTATGCGGCGAATTCAACAACTGGAGTAAAGATATTAACCCGATGAAGAAACTCAAAAGCGGTAAATTCACCGTTGGCGTAACCCTCGATGCAGGCAAAGAATATCGCTTCCGCTATTGGCTTGACGGTAATCGCTGGGAAAATGATTGGGAAGCCGACGCCTACAAACCCAATAAATTCGGGACAGAGGACTCGATTGTTTCACTCTAACGAAAAATTGCCATAAAACAGGACTATCCGTGCCCAAGCTAACAACAAATTACTCTGAATCTCTTGTAACCCTTATCCGCTCAAACGATGCCCCAATAGACGGCATGGAAATTGGGCCTTGGTTTCACCCAGAGACGATCAGGCAGATACATAGAGAATTTTCGGCTTATCCAATTCAATTTCACGCCAGCAGTTTTATTACGCGCTACCGATATTGGCCAAGGGTATTTAGTAGATTAACTGAATATCACAGATGCACGCAAAGCGAGTGGGTTTCAGTGCATATTGAGTTATTGTTCATTGGGACATTTTTCATGAGTTCCAGATTTGGATTGCATATCCCCCCATCGGATATTAAAAAAGCAAAGAATAGCTTTATTCATACGCTACTGAAGTTGAAGAATGCTATTAAAATGCCGATTATTCTGGAAAACTTGCCAACCCTACCTCAAAAGAAATACGCCTATGCAGCAAATCCATCTGCCATCAGTGATATTGTAAGGGAAACGGATTCCGGTTTCCTGCTGGATATCGCACACGCTCGCATAGCTTCATCTTACCAAGGCGTAAGTGTTGAGAAGTATCTGGAAAACCTACCGCTCGAACGGACAATTCAAATTCACCTAAGCGGCCCAAGAGTAATAGACGGTTATCTTCAAGACTCTCATGAATCAATGCGGAATGAAGACTATACCATATTTAAATGGGCCTTGGAGAGAACAAACCCCAAGGTGGTCACGTTAGAGTATTTTAGAGAGCTAAAGCCATTGCGGGAGCAATTGTGGAAGCTCCACGAAATCATTACAAACAAAGAACACCAGGATGAACCTGTAAACCAAGACATCCCACTGACATACGAGAATTCAACTTATGAAAACAATCAATAAGCGCGACATCAACGCAACAGCCGAACTTCTTTCCCGCTGCTTTTATCTTGACCCGCTGTTTCAGTACTTTTTTCCAGATGACAACACAAGACAGGGGCGTTCGTACTACACCTTCAGATTCATCCTTTCCCATGCCCTTAAAAAGGGCTTTGCCTTTGCAACGTCCCCAGCGTTAGAAGGCGCGGCGATTTGGCTTCCATCGGCAAGTATTCACCGCAGCCTAATAGACCAGATAAGATTTGGCGCCCTTGCCATGTACATCAAACAGCCAAGCGATAGCATCAATCGCCAAATCTCTGCGAGCGAACATATGAAATCCTTGCATAGCGCAACGCTCTCTGTTCCGCACCTCTACTTATCCACAATTGGCATGGATGAGCCCTACAGGGGAAAAGGCTTTGCATCTGGTTTGATACTGCCAGTGCTGCAAAAAGCAGATAAAGATCGACTCCCTTGTTACCTGGACACTCACAATGAAAACAATGTGGCGTTATATCAAAGATTCGGCTTTCGCGTGGCTCATGAAACCACCATTCCCGATTCGAATGTGCATCACTGGGCCATGATAAGGGACAGTAAATAAATCAGGTCTTTGTGACATGCCTAATTTTTCCCAACTCCTTCCTTTACGCACTTTATCATGCGTGATATAATGCGCCCTTGCGTTAGACTGCAGAACTTATTAAATCAAGTAAGGAAAAGAACATGAGCGACATTTTGAAATCACTCGAAGCACCCGTAAATGAAGATATCCCAGAGTTGCGCTCTGGTGACATTGTGAGCGTTCACGCCCTCGTCAAAGAAGGCAACCGCGAACGTATTCAGGAATTCAAAGGCACCATTATCCGCGTCCGCAATAGCGGCAACAACGCCAACTTCACCGTTCGCCGCGTCGCCAGTAACGGCATCGGCGTAGAGCGCACCTTCCTCACCCGCTCCCCGCGTGTGAAGAAAGTTGTCGTAGAGCGCCACTCCAAAGTCCGCCGTGCGAACCTCTACTTCCTGCGTGACCGCACCGGCAAGAGCGCACGCCTTAAACAGAAATTCAACTAATTTCTCTGCGTAAATTCTCAAAAGGGTACAGCCCAAATGCTGTACCCTTTTTCGTTCTACCCCACCTTCTGATTTTCACAAAGATTTGGAGATGACATGCAAAAACCATTGATCGGCATCACAGCGGGGCATTCCAAAAACAAATTTGGGCTTCCCATTATCCATCTATTGCGCACCTATGTTGACTCCACTATCGCCGCAGGCGGCGTGCCTGTCATCATCCCATCAGAACTATCCGCCACCGATTGGCAAGTGCTCTACGCCAAACTCGACGGCATCATCTTCTCTGGTGGCGCAGACATGAACCCGAAAATCTTCAACGGCGAAGAGCACCCTACCGTAAACAGCGTCGATCACGAACGTGACGCACTCGAGATCGCCGTCGTCAAACAAGTTGTTGAAGACGAAAAACCCTTTCTCGCCATCTGCCGCGGATTTCAAGTGCTCAATGTCGCGCTTGGCGGCACACTCTACACACATATCCCGGATCAATTCGACAACAGCATCCAACACGACTCCAATAGAGACCTCTCTCGAGACTATCTCGCCCACGAAGTAAAAGTAGATGAAGATACGCGGCTTGCCGAAATTCTTGGGGAACCCATTCTCAAAGTGAACAGTTGGCATCATCAGGGCGTTAAAGAAATCCCCCCGATGCTAAAGGTGACGGCACACTCCCCCGATGGGCTTGTTGAGGGCATGGAAATTCCTGATCATCCCTATGCAATCGCCGTGCAATGGCACCCCGAATGGATGCCGGAAAGCCCTGCCATGCACAATCTCTTCAAAACCTTTATTGACGCTTCGAGCAAAAACAGCAAAGCCTGATGAGCGCCCCTCTGATCGGCATCACCTCCGAAAACACCGAAAATCGATATGGGCAACCTGCGATTCTCTCGCTACGCACCTATATCCGTGAAGTCATAAAGGCTGGCGGCATTCCGCTCGTCATCCCCTCCGAAACGCCCGCCGACTTACTCAAAGAACTCTTCGCCCGCCTCGATGGCATCATCTTAACCGGCGGCGATGACATTGACCCCGCGCGCTTCAGTGGAGAAAAACATCCCGCCATTGGCACCCCAGACCCAATCCGCGACGAGACTGAGATTACGCTTGCACAACTGGCTGTCGCCAACAACAAACCCCTACTGGGCATTTGCCGTGGCTTACAGCTCTTGAACGTCGCCCTCGGTGGTGACCTCTATACCCATATTGAAGATCAGCATCCCGAAAAGAAAAAGCACAACTACTACCCTGAATATCCCCGTGACTTGATATCGCACCCTGTCAGTATCGAAGAAAATTCCAAACTTTTCGAAATCATTGGCGAAAGCAAAATCGACGTCAATAGCCTGCATCATCAAGGCGTCAAAACCCTTTCCCCGAAACTCGTTGCTACCGCCTACTCCCCCGATGGGATCATAGAAGCCGCTGAAGTCCCTAAGCATCCTTTTGCCATCGCCGTCCAGTGGCACCCAGAGTGGCTGCCGAATCAACCAGCATCGCAGGCGCTTTTCAAAACCTTCATCGAAGTAGCGTCAAAAACCTGATCACGCTTGCAGTGTGACAAATTAATCAATCACAAAGACTACAAAAGCCTAAAGACTTTTGTAGTCTTTCTTTTTAATTTACAAGCGTTATAATTCCCCGCATGGACACCCCAACTCAACAAGCCCCCATCGGCATCTTCGACTCAGGCGTCGGCGGGCTATCTGTGCTACGCGCCATTCGCCAGCAACTCCCCAATGAAAACCTGCTCTACTTCGCCGATCAGCAGCACATCCCCTACGGGCCTCGCGGCCTTGAAGAATTGCGTTATTTCTCAGAAGCAATCACCAATTATCTTCTTGAGCAGGGCGCAAAACTGATCGTCGTGGCTTGCAATACCGCATCCGCTGCGGCGCTGCATCATCTGCGTGAACGCTTTCCCGACATCCCCTTTGTGGGCATGGAACCTGCTGTCAAGCCTGCCGCTGAGCAAACGAATTCTGGCGTGGTCGGTGTGCTCGCAACCCCTGCAACATTTCAGGGCGAGTTATACGCGTCCGTTGTGGAGCGTTTTGCCAGTGGCGTAACCGTTTTGCAAAACACCTGTTCGGGATTAGTAGAAGAGATCGAGCGCGGCGCCGTGAATGGAGAAAAGGCGAATGCAATTCTCGAAACCGCGCTGCGCCCCATGCTTGGACGTGGGCTGGATACCGTTGTTTTAGGTTGTACCCACTACCCATTCGCCATCCCACAAATCGAAGCGATCTGCGGGGATGCGGTTCGGGTCATCGACCCAGCCCCGGCGGTGGCGAGGCAAGTTGAAAGGCGTCTCGATGCGCTGCGTCTACTTAACCCGCAGCCCGATGGAGATGTCCAGTTAATTACATCGGGGGATGTCGATAAGCTGAAATCCTTAGCATTTCAGCTTTGCCCCAACCCTTATCCTGTGCGCGGGGCGACTTGGAAAGACGGACAACCGAGATAAAAAAAGCGCCACGAGTGTGGCGCTTTTGCTTTAACGGCGGGTGGGGCGGGATGGAATGGATGCTTCAAAGCCGCCTAAGCTGCGGCTGGCTTGGGGCCATTCACCGCGCGAGAGTTGGCGCGTTAGCCCGTCGATGGAGCCGCCGATATTTTGAAGCTGGGGGCCGCCGTTGGCGAGGATACTGGCTTGAGCGTTGGCACCCAACTGGGCAATCTGGAGCAGTTCAGCGGGGTCAATCTTGCGGTCGCCGAAGGATGTTTTGACGGTGTCGAGGTAGTCGTGGAGTTGATTTAGCGTACCGTTCAGATCGCCTGCGATCTCATTCGGGACAAGGTTGGCGAAGTTATTCTCGCGCTCATCGAGGCTGTTTTTAATCTGGGTGAAGAGTTCGGTACGATCTGATTGGGCTTGGGCAACGTGATCGGTGAGATTGCCAGCCGCTTCGTTAAGTTGGTCAATGGCGGCTGTAGCAACCTCTGCACCCTGCACGAGGATGCTTTCAACTTCTTCGAGGACATAGACGAGTTCGCCAAGGTCTTCTTCCATCGCAGTCAGGAGATAGAGCATATCGTCGGCATAAGCGCCATAGAGGTCATAGTAAAGCGTCAACAGTTCTTCGGCATAGTAGATGGCAGCTTCGGCGTCGTAAACATAGGCAGCGGTTTCGTAGAGCTCGTCTTCGGTCATTGTGCCGTCAGAGGTGGCTTGTGTGGTCGCAGTGGACGATGCTTCGGTCGCGACGACCGCTTCGTTGACGGCTTCGTCGATCAGGGCGGCGAGTTCTTCTTCACTGAGTTCGTAAACATCAGGTTCGGGCTGAGCCGTGGGCGTGGGCGGCATGGCGACAACGGTCGCCGCAACCGCATCAGCGACGGCATTCTCGAAACCCGCTTCGGCAGTCGCGGTCGCAGCAACGGCGGTCTTTACTTGATCGTCGACGCTAAGGGTTGGCTCGGCGTTCCCGCCGCAAGCAACCAGAAAACTGGCAAAGAAGACAAAAATAATAAGGCTCGATAAAAGTTTTTTGGGCATGGCATTCTCCTGAGTATGTGTGGCGATGACAATCTCCACCTGGTCAAAATTATACACAGGATTTTATCCAATCTATTCCCCCCGTTTTTCCCAAACAGATCATTGATCGGCAGGAAAAAGCGCGATTTGTGTCAAGTCAATCACATCCATTGCAAAAGCATCGAAGGTTAACTCAGAGGCGGCAACCAATTCTTTTGCGCGGAGACGTTTAAAAATTGCCAAGTAACCCATTTTTACAGCTGCGTCCCATTGTAGAGAAAGACGTTCAGCGGCTTGATGAATATCGTCAAAGCCTTTACCTTCAATTTCAATAAAGTTTCCATAGGGAAGTTCATCGAGGTCAAAATGAAGATCGCCGAGGGTGTAACTCGTGCGGTATTTCTCGTAAATGGAAACGACCTGATAGCCCAGGCGTTCAACGAAGAGACGCGCAGCATCAAAATCGCTGACTGCAAATTCGATCTCTTCGCGCTGGACAACGCCTGCTGATTTGGTGGATGGGCCCTTGAAAGTCAGTCGGGATTGGGCATCCTGTCGAAGTCGGAGTACGCAAGACTGGGCGGAGAGCGTTCCGGCTGGCGTGTCGAAGCGCAGATTCATTTCGTGGGTACGGGGAGATGCGAGGGTCGCACCCAACTCTTCCAGGCGTGTCGCCAGCTTTTCCAAATTAGCAATGTGAAATTTGACTTCGGTTTCGGTATAATTCATTCTTCTACCTTAAAAGGGCGAAGAATTTAAGATTCTTCACCCTTTTTTATTTTTCTCTTGCTAAGTTGCGAAGTATAGTCTAAAGGCTACACCCATCTTCAGTGTAATAGTATCCTGGGCCATTAGCATAGCACTCAAAGCCTTCAAATAAAAAGTCATAAATGTATGTATTTTCCCAAAGAGGATTATAAAACTCAATCCACTGCCCCAATTCTCCCGAATATCCTTGGCAGTAAACACCAATAGGTCCCCAGACATCGTCGAAGTCGAAATCATAGACAGTGTAGCAATATTCAGCTACATAAACAGGAACGCTCACCCAAAATGCGAAGTCTCCTACATAAAGCGTACCATTTTGGCCTCCAGCATTTTTAGGGACTGTACACTTTACTGTTTCGGCATCAATTTGAGTACAGCCTACATTGTGAAATTCATTAAAAGAAGCATTGCCTATATTAGAAACTTTACCATTAACGCGAAAAGTAAACACAGCACCCTTTCCTGAAACAAAGCGCGCATCAACCAAAACCATATTAGTTGCTTTGCCCCCTCCGGCAAGAGTCGGTGTAGAAAAGACACCTAATAAAACAAGAAGCACTGCTGTTACAGAAATTGCTTTTGACCATTTGGACATGATACGTCTTCCTTCTCTGGTTGAGACTAATCAAAATAGATCTTGTATCAATGGTACCAAGTTCCTAGCAAGAAAACAAGCACTGTCTCCAGCACGTTTATAAATAGACGCAACATTGTTCTATAAAAAGTGTTCGCTGAAAAAACACAAGTGCCTTGCCTGCTTTCTTACTCCACACTCAGCATCTTTTGGCGCTGTTCGACGCTATCACCCGCCGCGACGTGAATGCGCCCAACGACGCCATCACGCGGGGACTTGAGCTCATTCTGCATCTTCATCGATTCAAGGATCAGCAACACATCGCCAGTTTTGACTTCTTGTCCTTCGCTAACGGACACAGCAACGACCAGCCCGGGCATGGGTGCCTTGAGATGGAAAGGCCCGGATTGCGCTACAGTGCCGCCTGAAGCCGCACGTAAGCGACGCTCACGCTCGTCTTCAACATTGGCGTGGTAGAGGCGTCCCTTAACGAGAACCTCGAGGTCTTCCTCGCCGCGATAGACATAAGATTCATAGGATTTTCCATCTACGATCAATGAGAAAACGGGCTGCTCTTTAATAGACTCGAAATCGACTTCGACGATCTTGCCGTCAATGGAAATATGGCGATCATCAATGATTTCAACTAGAAATTCTTTGCTGTCAATGGTGGTGATATATTTCATCATGTTGCCGCCTATTTACTAAGTCGTTCCCAACGGGAAAGCCATTTCCAATTGCTGGTATCACGTTCACCACGCCGAACCACATGCGCCGCACGTTCGGTCTGATCGTGCATGACCAACGTAGCAACAATAGCCGCAATCTCAGGGAAGGTTTCTTTGCCCTCTGCAATCTCGTCAAGAGAGAACTCTTCTTCGACGAAGCGGGTATCGAACTGCCCACCCATAAAGCGGTGAGAATCTATCATCGCCTGATGAAAAGGAATATTCGTTCGCACGCCAACAATCTTATATTCTTCGAGCGCACGGCGCATCCGTAGGATCGCTTGAGCGCGAGTCTCCCCCCAAACAATCAGTTTGGAGATCATCGAGTCGTAGTAAGGGGATATTTCAAAGCCGGGATAAACCCCGGTGTCGACACGGATACCAGGCCCCGTTGGCAAGACACTGTGCGTGATGCGTCCCGTAGACGGCATAAAGTTGTTGTGCGGGTCTTCGGCGTTGATGCGGCACTCAATCGCAGCGCCGTTAATTTTAATATCATCCTGCGTAAAGGAAAGCTTGCGTCCACGTGCGATACGGATTTGTTCCTTCACGATGTCGATGCCTGTTACCAACTCAGTGATGGGATGTTCAACCTGCAAACGCGTATTCATCTCAAGGAAATAGAAGTTTTTTTGATCGTCTACAAGACATTCGATTGTGCCGGCACTCTCATAGGCAACCGCAGCAGCAGCCTGTACAGCCACCTGTCCCATGCGTTGACGCAGGTCTTCATCCATGACCGGTGAAGGAGCTTCTTCGAGTAATTTCTGATGACGACGCTGAAGGGAGCATTCGCGCTCATTCAGATGAACGACATTCCCGTGCTTATCCGCCAAAATCTGGATTTCGATATGGCGCGCGCCAAGGATCAATTTCTCAAGATAAACATTATCGTCGCCAAAGGCAGATTTGGCTTCACGGCGTGCCGACTGGAGTAAAACAGGCATCTCGTCAATGGTCTTGACCTCACGCATGCCCTTGCCGCCGCCGCCTGCTGTTGCTTTGATTAGCAATGGAAAACCGATCTCAGATGCAAGTTTGAGCAACTCTTCGTCGGTTAAGTTGCCTGTTCCTTCTGTGCCGGGCACAACCGGCACGCCAGCCTTTGTCATCGTTTCGCGAGCGATGGCTTTGTCACCCATCGCGGCGATTGCGGAAGGCTTCGGCCCGATAAACTCGATCCCCGCATCTTCCACAGCTTGGGCAAAATCCGCCCGTTCTGCCAAAAAACCATACCCGGGATGAATGGCGCCTGCGCCGCTCTTCAGAGCGATTTCAATGATCTTGTCGCCCTTCAAATAGGATTCGCTTGAAGGCGCGGGACCAAGCAAATAGGCTTCGGTCGCATAGCGAACATGCATCGCCTGACGATCCGCTTCGGAGTAGACAGCGACGGTTTGTAAACCCAATTCACGACAGGCTCGCAAAACTCGAACTGCGATTTCACCACGGTTGGCAATTAATACTTTATTAAACATCATTTCCTCCTGCCCTAGAGCGGGATATTCCCGTGTTTCTTGGGCGGATTCGCGTCACGTTTATTGCTCAACATCTCCAAGGCGTTAATCAAACGCGGTCGTGTTTCGCGTGGCTCGATTACATCGTCAATGAAGCCGCGTCCTGCTGCAACGTAGGGGTTGGCAAATTTATCACGGTACTCTTCAACCAACTCGGCTTTACGCGCCACAGGGTCATCAGCCTCGGCCAATTCCTTGCGGAAGATGATATTCACCGCGCCGTCGGGGCCCATCACAGCGATCTCGGCAGTCGGCCAAGCCAGGTTCAGGTCGCCACGGATATGTTTGGATGACATCACGTCGTAGGCGCCGCCATAGGCTTTTCGCGTGATGACGGTTATCTTGGGCACGGTCGCTTCGCAGTAGGCGTAGAGTAGTTTCGCGCCAGACCGAATGATGCCACCATGCTCTTGCACGGTACCCGGCAAAAATCCAGGGACGTCTTCAAAGGTGATGATCGGAATATTGAATGAATCGCAGAAACGGATAAATCTCGCAGCCTTCTCGGATGCTTCAATATCCAAAACGCCTGCCAAAACAGCGGGCTGGTTTGCAATAATCCCGACCGCGTGACCACCGAGGCGAGCAAAGCCAACGACGATATTCATGGCATAGTTTGTGTGAACTTCAAAGAATTCGCCATTATCCATCACAAGCTGGATAACATCCTTGATATCGTAAGGCTTACTGGGGTCGTCAGGGATCAAATCGTTGAGGGCTTCTTCACGACGCAAGGGATCGTCACCCGTATCAACAAAGGGCGGATCTTCCATATTGTTTTGGGGAAGGTATCCCAGCAGCTTACGGATCAGGAAGAGCGTATCCGCTTCGCTATCCGCAGCGACGTGGCAAACCCCGGATGTTTCCGAGTGGATACTTGCTCCGCCCAAATCTTCGAAGGAGACGATCTCGTTTGTGACCGCCTTGACCACATCCGGGCCGGTAACAAACATATAGGACGAATCGCGCACCATGAAGATAAAGTCGGTAAGCGCAGGCGAGTAGACTGCACCACCTGCACATGGCCCCATAATGGCGGAAATCTGCGGCACAACACCACTCGCCATCACATTGCGCAAGAAAATATCAGCATAGCCTCCCAGAGAGACAACACCTTCCTGAATACGTGCACCACCAGAGTCGTTTATGCCGATCACAGGCGCGCCGTTCTTCATCGCCATTTCCAGCAGCTTGACAACTTTCTCGGCATGCACTTCACCAAGGCTGCCACCTAAAACGGTGAAATCCTGTGAGAAGACATAGACAAGACGTCCTTCAATCGTGCCCCAGCCAGTGACAACGCTGTCGGATATGAATTTATTTTTATCCAAGCCGAAGTCGGTGGTGCGATGCACTACAAAAGGATCGAGTTCACGAAAGGAGCCGGGATCAAGCAGCAGATCAAGGCGTTCACGCGCTGTCAGGCGCCCTTTATCATGCTGCGCTTTGATACGAGCTTCACCGCCACCCATGCGGGATTCGGCTTTTAGTTCACGGAGTTGTTGAATCTTGGGGTTATCAGTCATATTACTCTCTTTTTGTGAAAAATTTTCGACTGCCCGGAAGCAATAAGGTAAGAGCAGTCAAGCACAAGAATACAATAGTGACGATCAACGAGAAGGGTTGATTCTCGCGTGGAACAGAAGATTGATAAATCAGGCGATCAAGCCAGTAGTAGATGGCGTAGACAAAAATCGATATGGCGGCTATTGGGCGCGCCCACTGCCAGCCAAGCCAAAGGCTTAGGGTTGTAACGAGCAAGACGAAAGTCCAGAAGAGTCCCGTTACCGCGATGTAGATGGGACCCGGGCTCGGCATAAACTTGAGCAGCAAGTCCCATTCTGCGAGAACTGTCCCAAAGCGGGTCGCATTGTAGACCGTAAGGATTAACACGCCCACAGCAAGCAAGGTTACGAGCAACGGGCGCTTAATCTTCTTGGTCACGATATTTCGGACTTCCAGCCAGAAGGCGAGCCGCAATCAGTGGAGGGAGCAAAATCAGCAGCCCCCACATCAGTGGAGGAAAGAAATCGAGATGCAGCGGTGCCGAAAAGAAGATGATAAAGAAAAGACCTGTGAGAGAGCCAAGAAAAGCACGCGAGAACGCGCTCGGCGGATGTGGGTTTGCGTGGCGGATAAAAACAGCCAGCCCAACCCCAAGCCCATACCCATAAATCGCACCGCTCAAGGCGTTCGGGATATTGCTCCAGCCGCTCGGATCGTTACGCTCAGCGGTGTAGAAACCAATCCCCGCTCCAAACAGGGCACCCAGCAATCCGCCGAGCAACCCTATCAGGAAGGTTTTAGCAAAAGGAGTTTGCAATTTTTGCAGCATTACTGCATGCGGATCATGCGCGAGTAAGTACGCGCAACGATCTCCTCGCGCAACTGAACCAGTTCAGGGAATTGGTAGAAGAAAAGAATTTTCTCTTCAGCAATGGTGTTCCCAGACGGTTTATCGCTGATGATGAAAAATGTCCAGGATTCAGCGATGTCTTCGCCGGTATTGGTGGCAGCGTAATCAGTTACAAACTGGTCTTCGTATTTATAGTAGAAATTATCGAGCGCTTCGTAATAAGCATAATCATCTTCGATATATTGGGTTTCAGACCATTCATCGTAGATGCCTGCCCAAAACTTTTCGTAAAAAAGATTGATATAAGAATCGCTTTTTGCGCAACCTTCGCCAGGAAAGTAGGTGGCACAGCTTGTTTCGGCAGCGGCATAGAGGTCTTCATCATCGGGATTATAGAAAATATCTTCATCGATGTTGATTTGATTTTCGTTGAGCGTTAGCAAGTGACCGTATTCGTGAATGAGGGTATACGTAAGATCACGCAAATCATTCGTGTCGGCAATATCGACATTCAAGAGCCACTCGGTCGGGTCATCTGGGGATTGTTCGACCATCGCCAGCGAACCGCCCTGACCATCGGTAATGACTTTGTATCCGACCAATAGCTCACGCGCATCGGCAGGGATCATGCCTGTGTAATATTTCCAGATCGTTTCTTGTGTAGCGGTATCATTTTGATAACTTTCAAGATCACTACTGACACTTTCATAGCTCGGCGAGGAGATTTCATCACCGTTGACTGCGTAAGTGACCAAAACATACTCATCATCCAATAAATTTTCTTCTGCGTTAGCTGAAGCCTCAACAACGCCATCCATCAAATCAACAAAAAGCGGAATGGCCTGCCCGTTATCCAGATAACAAAGTCCGTTTTCAGCGTGATAGCTTTCGTTCCCCTGACAAGCATCATTCGAATCCGAAGGAGCTACCGGCGGCGCACTCTCGGGCTGAGAATCACCAGCGCTCTGTTCAGCATATCCATCATCAGTGTACTCTTCACCATCGTAGTACTCATCGCTGTAATAATCGTCTTCACTATAAAATAGTTCGCATGCAACAACAGAGAAAAGCATTGCGATCAACAAGAAAAATATTGCGGTCTTTTTCATTTTTCATCCTCGACTATAAAATTACCGTTCAATTCGATAAAAAGGCATCAATTGCTTGTTGCCAAAATTCGCTATCGACTCGCCCAAACGACCAATAAATTCGCCTTTGTAGGGCAGGTCTGCCAAAATATCAGGATTAGCAAAAGCATAGCCCAAACCCATCTCGGCGAGATAATCATCAGCGTGACCGTCCTTGTGAGCAAGAAAATACTCGTAGCTGTTGATTAACCCATCCATGTTGACGATGGTACGGTCTGCAATAAAGTAGCCTAAATTCCCACCGCCAGTCATGCCGATCAGAGAGCCAGGTTCGGTGTTCTCTTCCACAACCGCGAGAATTTCCATATAGGGATGCTCATCATGCTCAACGCCGTAAGGCATGAGATGGGCAATATTTCTATAATAGTTTTGTACCCAAAATAGCCCGAGAACAAAGATAGTTGTCCAGAGCAATGGTTCGGTTTTAGCAGAAATTCGTTTAATTACGCGGAAGAAACTGTCCACAAGCAGGGCCAGAAGCAACGCTGTCAGGATGTAGTGCGTGACCCAGTACCACTCCTTCGCTGCGGAGTATCCGCTCGCATGATAGGACAAGGTTTGGATCAGGGCAGCGACCAGAAGCGGTAGCAAGCCCAAGTCCACGCTCGCACGCGTCATTCGTTTTTTGGAAAGGAAGAAGACGACGATGAAAAGTATTCCGACGAGAAGATAGATCATCCAAAAGACATTATCCGCAAAGCCGAATGCGTCACGCAGCCAGATGACAAACTTGGTCGTCATGCCCCAGGCGCTGAAATCGCTTTCAACTTGGGTGTCAAAGCCAAAAAACTGATAGATTTCCTGTGCTGCCCCACCATAAACGCGCCCCGAAAGCGATCCCCACCAACGCTTAATTTGTCCGCTAACGGGCGATGCTGTGCCAAAGACGAGTGTATTAAAGAGCATATAGGCAACAAGGGCTGCACCCAAAATGCCATAATAACGAAGCCCTTCATTGAGCCATTTTTTCCAATTTTCCTGAAAAAACTCGCGTGGAGAAAGAGCTCCTTTTTGAGACGAACGCGCCAGCCAACGGATAGAGAAACGAGTAGTAATAGCCCAACCGAAGGTCAGTGCGGCGTTCCAAAGCAACGCGGAACGGGGTACGTTCCCGACCCAGCCAAGTCTGCCAATGAGATAAACAAGAATAATAACAATAGCTTGTGCACGAAGAACAGAGAGGGCGATACGTTTCAACAATTCGAGCGGAGAGAAGTTACGTGGGTCTTGATAGAGCCCACCCAGAAAATAAGAGAACGCGCTGGCAAGCAAAGAAATGCCCAGTAGCGTAAAAACCGTCGCAGGATATTCGTAAAGGTAATAATCCTTGACTCCCACGCGCAAAAGGATCGTCAGGAAGCTGAAAAAGACAATGCCAAAAATGTCGCTGAGTAGGTAATAGCGCAAATAAGTTTTGCGGAAGACGAGATAAACGCCAAAGAGCAAAGCCAGAAAAACCGTATCGAGCCGACTGAACATGACCAGTACTGCCAAGAGCGCAAGTTGAGCAACTTGCTTGGGCGTTTGTTTATCAGCACGGTTGAATTTCTGAACTTGATAAAGGAAAAGTAGAAGCGTGAAAACCGTCACCCCCGTCTCCAAGCCGTATTGCACAACGCTCTCGTGTATGTAGATACTGAAAGACCAAAAAAGCGCGATAAAACTCCCTACCAGTGGTGAAAGCGTTCGCGAAACAAGGCGATAGAGCAAAATCGCTGAAGCAGCGTGCAGAGCAGCCATCACCAGCAGCAAAATACGCAGCGGCAAAACCAGGTCAAAACGCGCCAACGCGAAGATGGGGATATTGACCAACATCCAAAGCGGATGATAGCCATTCGCCAAGTTCACACCGTCAAAAGTGCTTCCGAGCCCTTCGCTGATATTCTGCGCCACTTTGAAATAATAGTAGGCATCATCGCGTGTGAACCAGCGATTGGGGAAATTATGTGCATCTGAGAAAGCGGCGTAGAACGCGCCTGCCATGATCGCAACGATCAATAAGACTTCAAACCAACGGATTTTTTTCATGCAATGCCCAAAGTGATCTTACCAAGCTGCTCGCCACTTTCCAAGCGCTCGTGTGCCAGGGCAGCATCCTTCAAGGCAAAAGTTGTATCCACCACGGGCTTGAGCTTGCCGGCCGCCACCAACGACATCACAGCGTCAAAATCTTTCAGTGTGCCCATCGTCGAACCAATAATCGAAAGATGTTTTGCGAAAATATAGCGGTTATCGATCTCAAATTGCGGCGCACCAGTATTGCCGACGGTCAGCAAACGGCCACCTTTGCGCAAGGCGCGAAAACTAAGCGGGAAGGTCGTGCCGACGTTATCGACAACCACATCCACGCCTTTGCGATTTGTCAGCTTGAAAACATCTTTGGACCAGTTATCGGTTTGCGAGCGATTAATCAGGATATCGGCCCCAAGTGACTCGGCAAGTTCGAGTTTTCTCGCATCGGAACCAACCACAATTACACTTGCTCCCGTTAATTTTGCGATTTGGATGCTCGCGGTATTGACACCGCCAGACGCCCCGACGATCAACACTTTCTCACCCAGGCGCAGATTCCCGCGTGTGATCAAAGAATGCCAGGCTGTTTGGTAAACGAGCGATGAGGCAGCCGCGGCGTGGTAGTCAAATGCATCGGGCAGCCGAAAAAGCTGTTTTGGCGAGAGCAGGATAAACTCCGCGTATGTACCGCGCACGGTCTCGCCGAGCAGATGCCAATTATCGCAGCGGTTATCTTCGCCAGCCAGGCAGAAATCGCATTCGCCACATCCCAGATTGGCATTGATGACGACACGCTCACCCACCTCCCAACCTTGAGCGCCTTCGCCCAAAGCGGCAATCTCGCCCGCACCATCTGCGCCAAGAATATGGGGCATCTCTAACTTCAAACCACGCCAGCCAACCCGAACAAATAAATCCATGCGGTTAAGTGCCGCTGCGTGAAGTTTTACGAGTACTTTGCCAGCGCTTACTTCGGGCGTTGGGAAATCACCGTATGTGAGATTTTCTGTCCCGCCATGTTCGTGGAGAAGAATCGCTTTCATCATCTAGTCCCTATCTTTTGGTTTACGCAAGATGCCTGCCAGATCATCGCCGCGATCACGGCGCAAGAAGGCTTCGAGCAATTTTTTATTCAATTGGATCAACGCAAGCAAGAGCAAAAGTCCCCCGCCGATCAATAAAAGCCAGTCACGCAGGATATGCGGCAAAAATTGCAGCGCCAAAACGCTAAAAACACTTTTGACCGCACCATGCAAAACAACCGGCGTTAGTAACTTTCCAAAACCGACGCCAAAAAGAAAAATGCCGATCACAAAAAGCACCATCCAGATACGCATGCTCATGCTTGGCTCCAGCCAACGCCAAAAACTGGCTCGGTTGTAAATACGGAGCGTATCCCAAAAAGCGCCAAAGATATTGCGCGAGTTCATGCGTCCGAGATTGCCTGTGCGGCTATAGCTTAATTTGACGGGATATTCCGCAATTTGATAGCCAAAACGGGAGGCAGCAACGAGTAATTCAATATCGAAAGCAAAGCGGCTCACGCGCAGGCGCGGGACGGTTGCTTCGAGCACTTCTCGCTTAAAAAGCTTAATGCCCGTCTGCGTATCGGTGATCGAAAGCCCGAATAGAAAAGCGACAATCTTCTTATAAAGACCGCTCATTTTACGACGCAACCACGGAAACTGGTTGTCGCGCATGTCTTTCACACCCGCGACCACATCCGCCCCGCTTTCGTCCATAGCAGACATCAGCTCAAGCACGTATTCGGGAACGATCTCCAGATCAGCATCGAGAAAAGCGATCCGTTTAGCGGAAGCAAACTCAAATCCACGAAAGAGGGCGGCGCCTTTTCCCTGATTATTCTCCTGCAAAACAGGCTTGACGGGATAGCCATCCGCCTGCGCACGCTGAGCTTCGGCAAAGGTGCCATCCGTACTGCCATCGTCGACCACGATCAACTCGATATCAAGTTCTTTGAGCGTGTCGCAAACGCGCACAATATTTGCGTAAATATGCTCGCCTTCATTAAATGCAGGCAAGATAACGGAGAGTGTTGCCAATTTTTCTTTTTCGAGAGGGGACATAAGCCATTAATCTGACAGCCGCTTGATGCGGCTGTCAGATATTGAAAACTAGCGTAAGCCTAATTCAAGGCGCGAGATGACCAGACGTTGAATTTCGCTGGTGCCCTCGTAGATTTCGGTGATTTTGGCATCGCGGAAGTAACGCTCAACCGGATATTCCTTGCTGTAACCCATGCCGCCATGAATTTGAACGGAAGCATGCGCACAGAACATGGCGGTCTCGGATGCGAAAAGTTTTGCGGAAGAAGCTGCTAACGTAAAACGCTCGCCGGTGGTCTTTGAGCGTTCTTTCGCCATAGCGGCATTGTATACCAGCAAGCGCGCGGCTTCGATGCGAGTTTTCATATCTGCCAATTTAAAGGAAATGCCCTGGAATTGTCCGATCTTCTGACCGAAGGCTTCACGTTCGCGGGCATAATCGACGGCTGCGGCATAGGAAGCCTCAGCAATGCCAAGCGCCTGCGAAGCAATGCCGATACGCCCAACATCCAGCACGGTCATGGCGATCTTGAAGCCCTGGCCCTCTTCGCCGAGACGGTTTTCAACCGGACAGCGATAATTTTCAAAGACAATCTCACTCGTCGCCGAAGCGCGAATGCCCATCTTGGGCTCTTTTTTACCACGCACAAAACCGGGTTCATTCGCATCGACGATGAAAGCGGTGACACCCTTCGCGCCCTTGTCGGGATCGGTCATCACATAAACCACCACAAAATCCGCAACCGGACCGCTCGTGACCCAGGACTTGCGTCCGTTCAAGATGTAATGATCGCCGTCCCGCACAGCGCGGCTGCGCATGGTCGCCGCATCCGAACCGGACATCGGCTCAGTCAGCGAGTAAGCACCAATTTTCTCGCCCATCGCGACGGGGGCAACAAACCTCTGCTTCTGTTCTTCTGTGCCGAACTTCATGATCCCATGACAAAAAAGGGAATTATTCACCGACATGATCGTGCCATGTGACGCATCCACTTTTGAGATCTCTTCCAGAGCCAAAACATAGGCCAGGGTGTCCATGCCAGCCCCGCCGTACTCTTCGGGAACTTCGATGCCCATAAATCCCATCGCGCCCATCTTCTTCATAGTCTCTTTCGGGAAGTCGCCGCTCTCATCAAACTCAGCAGCAATTGGGGCAATCTCTTTTTGGGCAAAATCACGGGCGGCATCAAGAATCATCTTGTGCTCATCACTTAAAGGGAACAGTGCAGTATCACTCATTTAGTCCTCCATGGCAGAATAGTTAAGGTTCGCAAATTATAGCATGATGACTATAAAAAGCTGTGGTTTTATTCAAATACAAGTCAGGGTCTGTCGCGAATCGGCACCATGAAAACATTCTTCTCGGTTTGCTCGACCACGCGCTGGGCCTCACTGCCGAGCATCAACAACTCCCAACCGCCGCGTCCGCGCGACGTGGACATGATCATATCCACATCTTCTTCCTGTGCAACGGTCACGATCGTACGCGCGGGCAAACTACCCGTAACGATGGTGCGCACGCGGATGCCCTGCTCCTGCAGAGAGCGCGCAATCGAATCCAAGAATTTGTCGATTTCGTGTTCAGCCTTTTTTCGAATATTTTCAATCAACTCAGATGGGGCGTGATAATCGTCCGGCTCAGGGACAGCGGGGACGGTCAGCAGGATCAATTCACAATCAAAAACCTGCGCGAGCGCTCGTGCATAGGGCAGGACACGCTCCGAAAAAATGGATCCATCGAGAGGAATAAGAATCCGCTCCAGCTTCGGCTTTGGGCGGACACCGCTATCTATTGTTTGGACGAGAAAAACGGGTTGGTTAATGCGCTGCATTAGCTTCTGGGAAATACCCCCGCTGCTCCAATGCGGTTTTCCAGAACGCCCGCGTGTGCTGGTGACAACAATATCCACTGGCTGCTGATGAATAAGGAGTTGGATCGCATCTGCAATTGAGCCTTCATGGACGACCAGGTCAACATTTACATCAGCCGCCAGTAAGCCTTGCTGCACGCCTTCGAGATAGTTTTTTCGCTCCAGAAAAGCGGCCGCAAAAGCTGTGCGGTCGCTTTGTGGCTTGACCGATGAGAGCAATATCAAGTGAGCGCCCGTTTTGTGACAATACATCTCAACCCAAGGTAATGCCTGAGCAGCATACTCTGAGCCGTCGAGTAGGACAACAACATTGTCAAGATTGAATTGCTGATGCCGCCATTTACTCTCGGCAACAGGGGCGGGTTCCCAGCGCAAATCATCGGGGTTGACGGGTTTGGCGGTCACAGCGCCTGTTGCCGGATCACGCTGTCCAAAACCGAAACCGGCCAAAAGCGTAGTGTCGAGACGCCCAAGATAATCCAGCGCAGCGGAGGGCGGGCCGATCTGCCGACGGGTGTATCCAAAAATCGCATAGAGCAGTGGAATAAAGATAAGATAAGTCCACGCGCCTTCCATAAAACGCTCAAAAAAGATAATACCCGTTGCGCCAGTCGTTAAAATCGCGGCGATAATTGTGCCAATGATGAGAAAAAGCGAACCCCATTTGAACTTCTTCCGCGTGCGACGCACCAAACGTTTGGTCACCGCCCAGCCCGTCATGCTCAGCAGCACGAAAACGCCCGCAGCATAAATGGCGAGATAGGTCTCCTCGTGCGTACCAAAGAGCAGAAAGGTGATACTGACGATAAAAACCTGCAACCAAACAGGCTTGTCGGCAACCTGATAAGCATTGCGTTTCCCAAAACTCGGCGGGACGTAGCGCCGCTCGGAAAGTCCAAGCGAGAGATTTTGCAACCCCTGTGCTGATGCTGCTGAAGCAGACATCAGCACAGCAACGCCAACCAACGTGCCGAGATAAGGCAAGGGCGCGGGCAGAAGCTGATCCATCGTTTGTGTAAAGACCGAGACACCTTCCACCAAGGGATCGGAAAGGTTATAGATGGCAGGGCCAACGATCAGCATCGTCGCGGCGGTCGTCCCCATGATGATGAGCAGAGAGTTGAAAGCTTTTTTGCCCTTTTGAACTTTATCCCCATCAAAGGCAGCAACCATATTAGCAAAAACTTCGATACCAGTCATGACCGCCAAAATACGGACATAGCCACCGAGTGTGTAATGCAAATTTTCGGGGGAAAAAGCGCGGATGTTGAAATCAGGCAGATGCAAACCATATTGAACAATCGTCGCAATGATCATGGCCCATAAAAGCAAAAGAACCCCCGCCGTTGCCGGGCCAAAAGTTCGCGCAGCCATTTTTGGACCGCGATTGACCAACTCGCCCGTCAATACACTCAGAGCGATGGCAACTAGCGTACGATATTGAATATGAAAAACGAATTCGTTATTCAGCACAGGGATACGGTCAGCAATAAAGGTAACCATCGCTGCCATACTAACCAAAAAGGTGAGTGTGTATTCGATAAAAGTGATCGCCGCATTGACCTTCGCCGCCCAGGGCCCGAACTCTTCTTCACTTAATCCACTGCCCCCGCTGCCATCCGTGACCCATTGCATCACAAGGCGATACATCGCAGAGACAACCGCTACCGTCAGCACAACCAACCAAACCGAAGCACCGAAAGTCACTTGTGCCACCCCTGCCACGACGATCAACTTCAAAAAAGGCCCAAAGACGTACAGAGGAGATGTTGCTGGATCCCCGCCTCCAGCGAGCGCTCCTTCAAAAGCGTTGCCCAGTTTATGCGAGACGTGCGCCATGTGATGTCCTTTCGATGTCAGTTCAGATAAGCAAATACTTCCTTGTTTTTAAAGGATTGTACTTTATTTTTGACTACAGACCTTTATAATTAGGCATACTGGAATCTACGCTCGTACTCTCATAAAAGTTTTGTAAAGATAGGAAAAGTAGACTAAAATAGCCTGTGTCACATGACAGAGGGAGTCATGTGACACTTTAAATCTGGAGGTAGTATGTCCTTAGAAAAAGCGCTTATCCACGAAGCGAAAAAGCGTGAAGTGCGTAGCGCCGGAGTCGTTGTTCCCGACTCCAGCCGGTGTGTACAATGCGGGATTTGCTCGTATAACTGTCCAATTGGAATTGATGTACGTTCGCACGTATGGGAACGTGTTTCCGTTAAAGATAGCCACTGCCTGACTTGTGGCGAATGCGTTACCCGTTGTCCACGCGGTGTACTCAGTTTTCAACGCAGCAATATCTTCACGCAGGTGGGACCATGAAGTATGTTATCGTTGGCATCGGCGTAGCAGCCATGTCCGCCATTGAAGCAATCCGAAGCGTAGATAAAACCGGTCAGATCACAGCTATTGGCTCAGATCCGCACGGTTTTTATTCCCGACCCGGTCTCGCTTACTAT
Source organism: Anaerolineales bacterium (assembly GCA_050305405.1). Classification (GTDB taxonomy): domain Bacteria; phylum Chloroflexota; class Anaerolineae; order Anaerolineales; family Villigracilaceae; genus Desulfolinea. The sequence continues at coordinate 158,535 of JBNLFG010000011.1, forward strand.
CTAAATAGCGAAATTCCCGAAAAAAGTCTATTCCCCCTTGACAAAAAAGACTTGAAAAAAAATCAGGTTGAGTTCCTTCATGCCCAGGTCAGCCGTATTCTGCCGCAAGAACAACGCATTGAGATGACAAACGGCTCTTCACTCGCTTACGACCGCCTTCTTCTGGCAGTCGGCGCGGCAGCGGTATCACCCAAAATCCCGGGGGGCGATCTACAAGGCATCGTCAAACTTGACCATCTCGATGACACAAAACAGATCATCAAGCTAGCCAAACGCGCCAAAGATGCCGTTGTTGTTGGTGGCGGCGTGACTGCTCTCGAACTTGTCGAGGGGCTGACAGCGCGCAATGTACGTGTTCACTACTTCCTGCGCAAGGAGCGCTACTGGAGCAGCGTACTGGATGCAGACGAATCGGAAATCATTTTGGAGCGTCTGCAAGAAGAGGGCGCTATCATCCATACCAATACCCAAGCCGCCGAAATACTCGGCAAACGCGGCAAAGTGATCGGTGTTCGCACCACTGACAACAAAACGGTCAAAGCTCAACTGGTTGCCTACGCCATCGGCATCCGTCCACGTCTGGATCTGGCACAAAGCGCCGGTATAGAAACAGATCGCGGCATTCTCGCCAACGAATACTTGCAGACTAGCATTCGCAATATCTATGCAGCGGGCGATGTAGCCCAAGTCTACGATCCAATGAGCGGGCGCGCCATTCTCGACAGCCTTTGGAATCCCGCTCGAGATCAGGGCTACACCGCCGGTCTAAATATGGCAGGAAAGGCGAGCGTTTATCGCAAATCTCCCCCTTTCAATGTCACCCGTCTTGGCGGGCTAACAACAACCATCATCGGCACCGTTGGCAATGGCCAAGACGATGACCTGCTTGGCATCGCACGTGGCGACAGCGAAACCTGGCGTCAACTGCCTGATGCTATCGCCGCCCAAAGCGGTTTCGATACTAACCGCCTGCGTCTGATGCTTGGGGAAAAGAAGATTCTGGGTGCAATCGTAATGGGCGATCAAACCCTCTCCACACCAATTCAAAAGCTGATTGAAGCCGAAGCCGATATCAGCGCAATACGCACACAATTACTCGCAGCGCGTGCCCCCGTCGCTGACATTATCGCTGACTTCTGGATGCAATGGAGAACTGAACATGCAGCGTAACAATCTTGAACTCTGGCTGGCACTTTTAGCCATGCTCATTATTGGCGCAATCTACGGCCTCGTCCTTTTCACAACTCGCGAAGTCCCAGCCGCAGGAGAGTTTTTCGGTCACGCCCTCGGTATAGCAGGTTTCCTCCTGATGCTGATGACCGAAACCCTCTACAGCCTGCGCAAACGCAGCCGCAGCGCGCACTGGGGCAAAATGGCGAACTGGCTCAAATTCCACATCTTCACCGGCCTCGTCGGCCCCTTCATGGTTTTCCTGCATACATCCTGGAAACTCAACGGGATTGCGGGTGTCGTCACTATGCTCACCATCGTCGTCGTTCTCAGCGGCATTGTCGGACGCTACATCTACACCGCTATTCCCCGGACAGCGGATGGTGCAGAGATGCAAGCGGCCGAACTGGAAACACAGATTAGTACCGCAGATGCGCAAATCAAAGCATGGATCGCCACCCGACCGGAACTTGCTGCCGTTGTTGAGCAAAATCTCGACAAATCATCTGATACCGCCAAATCCGGCATAGATGCAGTTTTCGGACGCTGGGCGCTTGAGCGTAGAACCCGCCGTGCCTGGAAACGAGAAGAACGCAAAGCAGACGCCCGAGTCCGCGCCCAACTCAAAGAGATCGAGAAAATGGTACGCCGCAAAAACGCACTCAGCCGTCAAGTCGCTTCGCTGGGGATGGCGCGGCGTATGTTAGCTGTCTGGCATGCTGTCCATATTCCCATTGGGATGGCATTATTTACCGCCGCCTTCATTCATATCGGCGGGGCGTTGTACTACGCCACCTTCCTGCACTAAAAGGAGCCTATGATGAAAAAGAATTCTTCTCTTGGCTGCTTCTCCCTTAGTGCAATTATCGCCTTTATTCTCACGGTGATCATCGCTGCGATTTTTGTCGTTACCAGTGGTGGGGCAATGTTCAGTCCAGGCAAATTAAGCCAACATGGCGACGAGTCCCTGGGCGGTGTCACATCACATAGCGCCATCGGCGGCAACTGCGCCGCTTGCCATGTTGCGCCCTGGGCAACGGAAAATATGTCGAACCGCTGCTTAAGCTGCCATAACGAGGTCAAGGCAGAGGTCGCGAGCGAAACGTCGCTACATGGAGCATTACTCGTCCATAATCCGGCACTTGTTTGCCGTGACTGCCATCCCGATCACCGAGGAGCAGATGCTTCTCTAACCGAGATGGCGCCAGAAACTTTCCCGCATGAAGTGATTGGATTCTCGCTGAATGCCCATCAAATCAAAGAAGATGCAACACTCTTCGAGTGTGCAGATTGCCATACGCAGTCCATTGCTTCCTTTGAACTAAGTACGTGCAATGACTGCCATAAAAACATCAATGCTAGCTTTATGCAGTCACACACCCTCGCATTTGGCGATAATTGTCTTGCCTGCCATGACGGGCTGGAATCTTACGGCGCCAACTTTGACCACAGTCAGACTGGTTTCCTGCTAGAGGGCAAGCATACCGAAGAAAATTGCGCGGCATGTCATCAAAATGTTCGCAGTATCATGGATTTTGAGAACACCCCTGAAGATTGCGCTGGCTGCCACTTAAAAGACGATGCGCACCAGCAGAGCTATGGCACAAACTGCGCTGTCTGCCATTCAGCCGCAGGCTGGGAGCCTGCCATTTTTGACCATAATAGAGCGGACTTCAAACTCGAAGGGAAACATCAAAATGTGGAGTGTGAAGAATGCCACACCACAGCAGTGCCACAAGACACCCCGATGGACTGCTACTCCTGCCACGCACAGGATGACGAGCATAACGGTCAGCTTGGCGAAGATTGCAGTCTCTGCCATACAGCAGAAGGCTGGGAACCGGCACACTTTGACCACGCACAAATCACTACGGATTGTATAACCTGCCACTTAGCTAACGACGAGCATAATGGGCAATACGGGACCAACTGCGCATCCTGCCACAGCACTGATGCCTGGAAACCTGCCACCTTTGACCATAATCTCTCTGATTTTCCACTCACAGGAGCGCATGTCAGTGTGGCATGCGAAGACTGTCACATCAACAACACCTTTGACGGTCTACTAAGCGCTTGTGTGGCTTGTCATGCTGATCCAGAGTACCATCTGGGAGCTTTCGGGCAAGATTGTGAGTCCTGCCATACCACATCGGCGTGGTCTCCTGCCGAGTACAACAAGGCGCACACCTTCCCATTGAATCATGGAGAAAGTGGTGTATCCGCTTGTGTGACGTGCCACCCGGCCAACTTTACCAGCTACACTTGCTACGAATGCCACGAACACAGCGAGGCAAATGTCCGCTCGGAACACCTTGAAGAAGGCATTTCAAATTATCAGAACTGCATGGAATGCCATCCTGATGGGCGCGAGCATGACGATTAATTGTTAGTTTTACGACAAAAGGCGCTCCAGTAGGAGCGCCTTTTGTTTTTTTGCAGATTTCGCAACTATAAGCTAATCGATAATATCCGCGACTGTTTGATAGCCATAAAAATGCGGGATACCTGACTTGAAACGCTTGCTCAGGTCTGCGCTGTCCAACAGTAACTTGCCATCTTTGAGCAGCTCTTCCTTACGCAGTTTCTGCGCCCAGCGGATGATCTTATCAATCGTGGGGACGTCAATTTTGAAACGCTCGGCAACCCATTTTGCGATACATAAACCATAATGAATATCATCTGTGAAGAAGCGATGATCGGTATCAATTTTCCATGTGCCAGCCTTGGTCTTAATCGTCGGCGCTTTGATCGCTCCCAAAGTTTTTGATTGCAAAAAAGATTCAAGCACTGTGTACTCTTCTGTTTCGTTGGTGTAGCGATCTTGATCGAGATAATTCTTCATTTTCGAGAATTTCTTGTTCGGATATTTTTTGCGTATTCTTCTACGGATTTTGGAGTAATCAGCATCCAGGTTCTCCAGAATATCTGCTGAGACCTGATCGAAATCGTCGTAGAAAAGCGGGATATTCTCCTTTTTCTCCCATTCACCGCCATAACGCATAAATAAACCATAGCAGCGTGCGGGGTGGATGATCTGATTGTCTACCGAAAAAGTGAGTGAGAGGAAATTGTCCGCTTGCTGAAATTCGCCTGAGTCAAACCAGTCGAGGCAAACTTTCTCAAAAACATTTTCATTCAACCAGGCAAACTTCTCTTCAGGTTCGACTGCGGCGATATTAATCGGCTTGACACCGTAGGTGATACCGACCTTACCATATTCATGCGTGCGACAAATCCAGGGAATCAAGCCAAAGCTAAAGGTGATGATATGCTCAAGGGCAAAACTTTCCTTGATCTCGTCAACCATCCAATTGAAGCCAGCCTGCCCATAGACAGTCCCAACAGAGACTTCTTTCTCCACATTCAAGAATGGTGCAATACGATGTAGTGCGTTACGATATTGACTAACAGGCATACATAAGAAGATCACATCCGCATCACCGATCACATCTTCGGGTTCAGAACTGATCTTATTCAACTCGCCATGAAAGGTTTCGATGACTTCATTTTCAGTCGTGCGGTATTGCAACTCAACATTTTTAGACCACTGTTCGGGTTTACTGGTTAAGATATTCACGGTGTAATTTGATGAGGACAACAGGGGAATCAATGTATGCGCACTGGAGCCGCCACCGACGATTGTCACGGTCAGGTTTTCGGAATTCATGTACTTGCTCGCTTTCTTTTTCAGGGGAAAATATTTTCTGGCGTATTTTTGTGTAATTTCTTCAAAGATTGATTTGAGATATGCCAGAACACAGATTAGGATGAACGCCAAAGTGCGGTTCATCCTGCTTAGGAAAATTGTATTTTATCAACCTAAAGGTGCGCCCGAATGCGACAGAGAAGATCGCATTGCAAAAAGTGTATATCCAGCCGATTTATCCCCTATATACGGCAAAAGATTGAAAAAAGACCGTCTTGAGTATAGCACACGCACATTTTCGCTCTGAAATCATCGCCACTTATTTCTTTTCTTCTCAAACCTGATACAATCAGATATATGAATGGAAACCAACGCAAAAATATCAAACCCGGTCTCAAAGTCAGCATCGTATTGAAGAAAGACCAGCGCAGCGGCAAGCTGACCGAAGGCATCGTCAAAGACATTTTAACCAACTCCGCAAATCACCCACACGGCATTAAAGTCCGCTTGATGGATGGACAAGTCGGCAGAGTGAAAGAGATTTTAGAAGCATAGGGGCAGAGAGAGCACATCCTCCAAAACAATAAGAAACTGCCCATAAACTTAGAAAAACCTATCTTTTAGCAATTTACCTGTTAAGGCTGGTGCGATATGCGGCGCCAGACCAGAAAAGAGAAAAACTTGAATACCACACCTACAGAAGAAAACGCCCCCCCCGAACCAACCATCCCTGAAATCACCTTTGCTGAACTACCCGAAGTGATCAAAGCTGCCGCATCAAACGCGGGCTGGGATTCGCTGATGCCCGTTCAACAACGCGCCATGCCCTATCTCTTCGCCAAACATGACGTGATGATCCAGGCGCGTACAGGCAGCGGCAAGACCGGCGCGTTTCTGCTGCCGATGATCGAACGCCTGCGCGCGAACAAGAAGTACTGTCAGGCGCTGATTCTTGTCCCCACGCGGGAACTCGCTAAACAGGTCGAGAAGGAAGCAGCTACTCTGGTCCGAGATAGCGGCCTGGAAACGGTAGCAGTTTACGGTGGCGTCGGTTACGGCGATCAGATCAAAGCTTTCGAACGCGGCGCACAGATCGTCGTCGGCACGCCCGGACGCGTCCTCGATCATCTCATCAAGCGCAGCTTTAAGCTCGACCGACTCGAAATGCTGATCTTCGACGAAGCCGACCGCATGCTCTCAATGGGTTTCTACCCCGACATGAAAGAAGTTCAGCGCTACCTACCGAACCACGACGTGAACACCTGCATGTTCTCAGCAACCTTCCCCGTGCACGTCATCAGTGCCGCCAACGAGTTCATGCGCGAGCCAGAATTTATCACCTTGAGCAGCGACCAGGTCTACGTTACTGACACGGAGCATATCGCCTACAACGTGCCAAGCATGGAAAAAGACAGAACAATGATTCGCCTGATCGAGTTGGAAAATCCGCATTCAGCGATCATTTTCTGCAACACCAAACAGCGCGTGAATTATGTGACGACGATCCTGCAACGCTACGGATATGACGCCGACCAACTTAGTTCTGACCTTTCACAGAATCGACGGGAGCACGTCTTGGGACGCTTGCGTAACGGAACCCTCAGATTTTTGGTGGCGACTGACGTTGCCGCACGCGGCATCGACATCTCGGCGTTATCGCATGTGATCCAGTACGAACCGCCCGACGACCTGGAAGCCTACATCCACCGCGCCGGGCGCACAGGACGCGCAGGTGCAACCGGCATCGCCATGATGCTGGTCTACGCCGTCGAAAAACGTCAAATGAAGCATGTCGCCGCACGCTACAAGATCGAATTTGACGAACGTGATGTTCCGACTGAAGAAGAAGTTGCCGAAGTCGTAGCAGAACGCGCGTTGGTTTTCCTCGAAGCCAGCCTGCGCGAGCGTGACAAATTACAAGCAGACCGAAGCAAACGCTTCCGCCCGCTTGCGCAACAGTTGATTGAGAACGAAGATGAACTTCCGATCATTACCATGCTGCTGGATGACTATTACCAAAAGGCGCAACATAAGTTCGTTCCTAAATCTAACGAGAAACCCAAACCCAAGAAATCTTCGCCACCAAGAAAATCATCGACGGGCGGGCGCCGTAGAGGGCGTAAGCCGAGACGAAGAAATAACTAAACCCAACGGACACGAGATTGTTTTGTTATCTCCGTGTCCGTTGGGTTTAAAACCAGATGACCAATTTAACACAGCTCCTTCAAACCGCCAGCGCCGCGCGGGTCAATTTCTTCGGCGAGAAACATCAGTCTGCTTTTCGATTATTTAACGGCTTTTTAGAGGGCAACCCAAACATTGCAATCGACATCTACGCGCGAACAGTCGTTATCCACAACTACGCGGACTCACCCGCCGATGGCAAGATATTTGTTCAGGCAGCAAAAGAATTTCTACTGAGTGAATTTAATTGGCTGCGCGCGATCATCATCAAGACACGCAAAGGAAAGACTGCCGAACAGAAGAATGGCATCTTCATCTATGGAGAAAAAGCGGATGACCGCATCCGCGAGCATGAGATTTGGTATTCAATTGACTTGACGATGAATCGGGATGCGAGTCTCTATTTGGATACACGCAAACTACGAGCGTGGTCAATTGCCCATTTAACGGGGAAAACGGTACTGAACACCTTCGCCTACACCGGAAGTTTAGGCGTCGCCGCGCAAGCTGCGGGGGCGGAGCGGGTCGTACAAACGGATTTAAGCCGTAAATTTCTGAATGTTGGCAAAACATCCTATACACTGAACGGATTCCCAATCCACAAAAAAGATTTTCAAACAGCTGATTTCTGGGCAAAGACCAATCAACTTAAACGCGCAGGCGAGCTTTTCGATTGCGTCTTCCTGGACCCACCCTTCTTCGCGGATACTACCAAGGGGCGCGTAGACCTAAACCAAAACAGCGCCAAATTGATTAATAAAGTGCGTCCACTCGTGGTGAATGGCGGCTATTTGATCGCGATCAACAACGCCCTTTTCGTCAGTGGCGCGGAATATATGACTACACTCGAAGAGCTTTGCCTGGACGGATATCTGGAGATCGAAGAATTAATTCCTGTCCCAGAAGACTTCGCTGGTTATGAAAACACTCGCGTTGGCAATCCGCCTGTTGATCCGGCACCTTTTAACCACTCGACCAAAATCGCAGTGCTAAAAGTGCGCAGGAAAGAAAACTTCGCTAAACGTTAACCCCAATATCCCATTCGATTAACCTAAGAAACGCAAACTTCTCTCATCAACCTTAAAAAAAGATTGACAAGTGACTAACTTTCTTTATACTGTAAGAGGTTGGACGTCCAATCTTTTTTAAAATTATCTAAAGAAAGAGTGAAGGCATGGTTATCAACACCAGCACCAGGCTTCAACAAGTGAAAGCACATTTGTTGAACTACATCACAAAAAATCAATTAAAGCGCAACGACCAACTCCCTTCTGAGGCTGCCATCGCAAAAACATTGGGCGTCAGTCGAAACACTTTGCGCGAAGCCTACATATCGCTGGAAAACGAAGGCATCATAGTTCGCAGACATGGCATAGGGACTTTTATTGCCCACTCCCCTCTAATTCGAGATTCGCTAAATGATTTTGCTCCTTTTGCGCAGATCATCAAGGAGGGTGGCTATACCCCATCTTTTAAAACGATCGACGTGGAGAATATCAACGCACCCAGTGAAGTAACCGAAACGCTTGGCATGATGCCTTCTGATTCTATTCGGCGAATCAAACGGATCGTTCTAGCCGATCAAAAACCTGTAATCTACATCGAGGACTATCTCTCACCGCTCGTGCAGGCGAAAATTCCTGACTGGAAAGAATTTGACGGAAAAATGGTCGAATTCCTTGCTGGCGCACTGGACACTCGCCTGCAGCAGATCCAATCGAATATTCGCGCTGCAGCGCTCCCCCATGAAATCTCACAATATCTTGATAAGGAAGCTGGCACACCTGTGTTGAGCGTCCGCTCCACGATTTATACCGTGGGCAATCAGGCGGTCAGTTACAGCAAAATCTACTTCGAATCGGATATTGTGGAATTAAATATTGTGCGGACGATCCGCACGAATTAACAATTTTCTCAAAGGAGAAAAGGAGAAAAATATGCGTACAAAGAAAGTATTTCTCGTAGGCGTGGTCGCCATGCTCATTCTTAGCCTTTTGGCTGCCTGCAGCCCGGCAGCCCCTGCCGAGCCTGCTGTAGAGGAAGCTCCTGCTGCGGAAGAAGCAGCCCCTGTTGAAGAGGCACCTGCCGCTGAAGAAGAAGCTGCACCCGCAGAAGAGGCAATGGAGCCTGTAACATTCCAAGTCTTCTACCCTGTTGCCGTTGATGCACCTATCGCAGCCATCCTGCAAGGCTACATCGACGACTTCCAAGCAGAATTTCCGTATATCACCGTTGAGCCAGTCTTCTCTGGCGGCTACGGCGACGTACAAACTGCCATCCAAACCACCATCGACGGTGGTGGCGAACCACCTGCTCTGGCAGTGATGCTCGCAACCGCCCTCTATGACCTGATCAACGCGGACTACATCGCCCCGCTGGATGGCTATGTTGCCGCGATGGATAATGGCGACGCCTATGTCAACGACTTCCTGCCCGCCTTCCTGTCAAATTCCTACTATGATAGCCAGCTCTGGAGCATCCCGTTCCAGCGCAGCGCCGTCGTTTTGTACTACAACGCCGATATGTTCAAAGAAGCCGGAATCGAACCACCCACAAGCTGGCAATCCTGGGCCGAAGCCGCCCAAGCCTTGACTGTTACCGAAGGCGACACGACCAATTGGGGCCTGCACTTCTCATCGGATTGGCCCTACTGGCTTTTCCAGCCACTCGCCATTGGCGCAGGGCAGAACATCCTAAATGATGACTGCACTGTCGTTTTTGATGACCCGGCAGTGATTGAAGCCGTGCAGTTCTATATTGATCTCTCCGCTGAATATGGCGCAATGCCTGCTGGTGTTCAAGCAAGCTGGGGAACCGACACCACCGATCTCGCCAGCGGCGCAACAGCTATGATCGCTCACTCATCAGGCAGCTTAACCGGTCTCCTTGCTCAATCCGACTTTGAACTCGGTGTGATGGCTTACCCGGGCAAAGAAGAGGGCTCCTACGCCAGCGTTCCTGGTGGTGGCAACTTCTACATCATGAGCGGCGCACCCCAAGCCCAACAAGATGCAGCCTGGAAATTTGTCGAATTCATCTCTCGCTCTGAATATGTCGCCGACTACAGCATCAACACCGGCTACATTGCCAACCGCTTTAGCGCCTATGACACCGAAGCGATGAAAGCCTACACCGCAGAAGTCCCGCAAGCACTTGCCACCCGCGATGCGTTGCAATATGCCGGTGCCGAACTGGCCACCCAAAATCTCGGACAAGTACGCGGCATCTTCCACGACTACATCCAACGCGCCATCAACGGAGAAATGACTGCCGCCGATGCAATGGCAGCCGCCCAAGTCGAAGCAGAAGCCGCTCTCGTCGATTTCTGCCAGTAAAAAAGTTTTTGTAGTAAAAATAGAGACGTGGTAAATTGCCACGTCTCTATTTGATAGACATCCTGTTGACCGTATTTGAAAGGGAAGCCATGTCCCAAGAAGCTGTCAAGCCCGCCCGTTTCAAGCCTCTCCCCTATTTACTGATTTTTCCAACCGCCATTTTTGTCGCCCTTTTTACAGCGTGGCCTGTCATCCTTTCAATTTACCAAAGTTTTTTTAAGCAACGTCTCAATATCGCTCGTTTCCGTGAGCCAATCTATATTGCCTGGGGCAACTACACCGATCTTTTTTCCGACCCCTATTTCATCGAAATCATTAAGAACACACTACTTTATATTCTTGGCACTGTCCCCCTCAGCATTCTTTTGGGTTTTTTATTCGCCTTGATGGTCAACCGCAAAGTCCGCATGGTTGGTTTTCTGCGTCTGGCATTCTTTCATCCCATGGTAATGCCTATGGTCAGCGCAGCGACCATTTGGATGTTCCTATTCACCCCCAATTACGGACTTTTCAACACAGCCCTTGAATTCCTAGGCTACAGCGGCCCACAAAATTGGACGGGCAATCCTGATCTTGCTCTGCTCTCAGTCATCATCGTCGCTGTCTGGAAAAACTCTGGCTATTACATGATCTTCTACCTCGCAGGCATCCAAAACCTGCCCGGAGATGTCTATGAAGCCGCCGCGCTGGATGGCGCCAACGCCTGGCAGTCACTTTGGAAAATCACCTTCCCGCTCCTACGGCGCACCACGCTCTTTATCACTATTATTGCCTTCATCGACTCGTTTCGCACCGTCGATCATATCTTTGTGCTTACTAGTGGCGGCCCAAGCCGCGCTAGCTCCGTCCTACTCTTCGATCTCTGGCAACAGCGTTTTGAATTTCAGGATGTCGGTGCATCGGCTGCGATCACGGTCATCTTTATTATCATCCTACTGGCCTTCACGATCACCAATTTTGTCACATCCGAAAAGAAGGAGGCCTAAATGCCCACATCCAAGAAACTCCTTCAAAAATTCTGGCAATGGCTTTCCAACATCTTCTCAATCGCCATCGCCTTAATCTGGTCCGCGCCAATTATTTGGGCAATTGTCGCTTCCTTTCGCCCGGCAACGGAACCGATTAGTCGCGGCGACGTTTGGTTTGGCAGCATCCTGACCTTCGAAAATTACGCTCACGCCTGGTCACTGGCCCCTTTTGGGCAATACTACGTCAACACAATCCTGGTTGTTGTCCTTATCCTCGTCGTGCAACTTATCACCATCGTTTTGGCAGGCTTTGCCTTCGCTAATTACGAATTCTTTGGTAAACGCTGGATTTTCTTCTTTGTCCTGCTCCAAATGATGATCCCTACATCCGCCCTGCTTGCTCCCAACTTTGCCACCATCCGCCAAATGGGATTATTCGACACCCGCATGGCAATCGCCATTCCCTACTTTGGCTCCGCCTTCGGGACATTCCTGATGCGCCAGGCCTTCCTCGCCGTGCCGCGTGACTTGGTGGATGCGGGCGTCATCGACGGCTGTTCCTGGTGGCAGCTCATTCTCCACATCTACTTGCCACCGGCAATCCCATCATTGGTTGCCTTTGGACTTTCTTCCGCAACATGGCACTGGAACGAATTTCTCTGGCCCCTCATCATCACCAACAGCGACAAAGCTCGCCCGTTAACCGCTGGTCTCGTTCGTTTCACCCAGCTTGGCGAAATCGGAGCGCAATGGTCGCTGCTAAGCGCGGCTACGCTGATGGTCATCGCCCCGCTCTTCATTACCTTCCTAATCTTCCAGCGCAAATTCATCCAAAGCTTCCTCCACTCCGGGATTAAATAACTCATGCAAATGACCTACACCCCCATCGGCATCATCCATAGCCCGTTTACGGAATTGAGCGGTATGCCCATCCAGCCGACCAGCGCAAACAGCGCAGCAGGCCACATTGATATTCATCCCCAATTCGCTGAAGGCTTGAAAGATTTAGAGGGCTTCTCGCACATCTATTTGATCTATCACCTCCATCAGGCACGCCCCGCGAGGTTGACCGTCATCCCCTTTCTTGACACTGAGCCACACGGCGTCTTTGCCACACGCGCACCCAGCAGGCCAAATCCGATTGGGTTGTCGCTCGTTAAGTTAATTGGCATAGAAGATGCTCGGATCCAGCTTGAGCAGGTCGATGTTCTCGACGGGACTCCGCTCCTTGATCTGAAGCCATTTATTTCCACGTTCGAGGACGCGGAAAATATCCGTACAGGTTGGATAGCGAATGCGAACAAAAGCGTTCAGGATGCCCGCGCCGATCAACGTTTCCTGAAAAAACAATAACGAAAACCTGCGTAAACTTGACTATGATTGTCAACATATCTCCATTACACTGGAGCTATGATTACCATAGCCAAATCTCAATTCTTTAGCGCATCTCACCGCACGCTTAAACTCCTGGCTGTATCTGTATGGTTGATTGGCGGGGTGATGATGGTACGCAAAGCCAGCGAGCTTTTTACAGAAGCATACGCGCTCGCAGCAACATCCAACTGGGTCTGGATTTCGATCTTTTTGGGGCTTGTTATCGGCAGCCTGAAAGCCAAATTTATCTTCCGTAAAAGCTGTCAGAAAAACCTGAAACGCATCGAAGCGTTGGAACAACCCAAATTCTGGCAATTCTATCGTCCCATGTTTTTTTTGATGCTCACAATCATGATCTCAGTTGGCGTGATGCTCTCGCGTCTCTCGCACGGAAACTTCTCTTTTCTACTCGGCGTTGCTGTGCTCGATCTGAGTATCGCCACCGCACTACTGGTCAGCAGTCGCGTTTTCTGGGAAGAAAAAGCTTTTGCCAAAACTCGGCTTGACAAATAAGACAAGATTGGTAGAATAACACAACATCAAAACTCTATAGGAAATCTCATGAATTATTGCTCGTGTCTGGGGCGGGGTTTGTAGCCACCGTCCTTTTATAAAAAACAGCCAACGAATAAAGGACAGTGGTCGAACCTCGCAGTAAAAAATTGCGTGCGCTTCGCACTGTCTTTTTTATTTCCTGTTGGCTGTTTTTTATTTAAAAATATGAGACTACAAAAATCCTAAATATTTTTGCAGTCTGCCGAAAGAGAAAACAATGAATACACTTACTCTTGAAAAACTGGACTTACACGTGGACAACCTGACCAACCACGTTGGAAACACCCCCCTGCTGCCGCTTCGCCGCGTGACCTTGGGCTTGCCACCGTCTGTGAGCGTTTTTGCCAAAGCCGAATGGTTTAATCCCGGCGGCTCGATTAAAGACCGTGCCGCACTGAACATCATCCAAACCGCCATCGCAAACGGCGACCTAACGCCCGGCAAACGCCTGCTTGATTCGACATCCGGCAATACGGGTATTGCCTATGCCACCTTCGGCGCAGTGATGGGAATCCCCGTCACACTTGCGCTGCCCGAAAACGCCAGCCAAGAGCGGATCGCCATTCTGCGTTCGCTAGGCGTGGAGTTGATCCTGACCGATGCAGAAGAAGGTCCGCAGGGTTCGATGCTGCTAGTGCGTGAAATGGCTGAGAAAGAGCCCAAGAAATATTTCTATGCCGACCAATACAGCAATCCCGCCAACTGGATGGCACACTACCGCAGCACAGGCCCCGAGATCTACTACCAGAGCAACCAGCAAGTAACTCACTTCGTCGCCGTGATGGGCACATCGGGCACGATGATGGGCACCGGGCGCTATCTCAAAGAGAAAAACCCAAATATCGAACTTGTCGGTGGGCAGCCAACCAAACCCTTCCATGGGCTGGAGGGAATGAAGCACATGGCCAGCGCTATCCAACCTGCTATCTACGACGAAAGCGTCCATGACCGCATTGCCATCGTAGAGACAGAAGAAGCCTACGAGATGGTACGCCGTCTAGGACGTGAGGAAGGTCTCTTTGTGGGGCTGTCTTCGGGCGCAGCGGCTGTAGCGGCTTTGAAGGTTGCTAGAGAGCTGGACGAAGGCGTAGTCGTAACCATCTTCCCCGATGCGGGCTATAAATATTTGAGCAACGAAGAACTTTGGAAATAAATCCAGTTTCTGACCGGACGCTGAGTAGTTCCGAGTTCTTTTCAAGGAACGTATCGAAGCGGTAGTCGAAGGACAATATTTGCAAACACCGCTCTTCGACAGCGGGTTTCGATACGCCCTTCGGTCTATCCAACCCTCCGCTCAGAGACTGGCTAATTTTAAAAATGCTAATCATCACCCAAGACCTGCTTGACCAAATCCATCAGCATCTCGAAGAAACCTACCCTGAAGAGGGTGTCGGTTTTCTCTTCGGGCGGAAGGGAGACGAGACTAACATCAAAGCGCTGCACCCCGTTCCCAACGCGTGGCAACCCGAGGCCGAGCGGCGACATCGATATGATGTTGCGCCGCAAGACATCATGGCAGCAGACGACAAAGCCGAGCAAATGGGGCTAGTCATCGTCGGCGCATATCATTCGCATCCTGACCACCCCAATGAGCCGTCCCAAACCGACCGTGAGCGCGCGCATCCGTTTTTTATCTATCTGATTACCAGTGTACAAGAAGGCAAGGCACTAGATACGCGCGCATGGCGGTTATTGGAAGATCGAAGCAAGTTTGTTGAAGAAGAAATCAAAATTGAGTAAATCTCACCACAGAGATCACAGAGCACACAGAGTTTTAAAAGAAAAACACAGAAAAACTCCGTGCTCTCTGTGCGCTCTGTGGTAAATCAAAAAGGGCTATAATCACACCATGCCAATCATCAAAATCCCCACTCCTCTGCGCCCGCACACCGACGGCAAGCGCGAACTCGAACTCGAGGGCAAGACCGCAGGCGAAGTACTCGATGCGTTGCTCGCCTCGTACCCCGATCTAAAAGACCATTTCTACGACGAGAACGGCGAGCTGCGTAAGTTCGTTAACATCATTTTGGGCGAAAGCCACATCAAAGACCTGCAAGGCCTCGACACGCCGCTCGAAGACGACGACATCCTGCGTATTCTCGCCAGCATTTCAGGAGGCTAAATGACCACGCTCACCGATCAGGAATTTCTACGCTACTCGCGTCACCTGCTCATCCCCGAAGTCGGCTTGAGCGGGCAGGAAAAGCTCAAAGCCTCCTCCGCGCTCATCATCGGCACGGGCGGGCTCGGCTCACCGATCTCACTCTACCTTGCCGCCGCAGGGATCGGACGCATCGGTCTCGTCGATTATGACGTGGTTGACTCGTCGAATTTGCAGCGCCAGATCATCCACAGTGAAGAGATGCTTGGCAAACTGAAAGTGGACTCGGCACGCGCGCGAATGTTGGGTTTGAATCCGTTCATCCAAGTGGATGCCTATAACGAGCCTTTTACCGCTGAAAATGCAATGCAGATCGCGACCGGCTACGACATCATCATCGACGGGACGGATAACTTCCCGACCCGCTACCTGAGCAATGACGTGGCGGCTTTCCTCGGCATCCCGAATATCTACGGCTCAATCTACCAGTTCGACGGGCAAGCCAGCGTTTTCGACGCCAAAAATGGCCCCTGCTATCGCTGTCTCTTCCCTGCCCCGCCACCACCGCATCTCGTCCCCTCCTGTGGGGACGGGGGTGTTTTAGGCATCCTGCCCGGCACGATCGGCAGCATCCAAGCCACCGAAGCGATCAAGATGTTGCTTGGCATCGGCTCGTCCCTGCTCGGTAGACTGCTACTCTATAATGCGCTCGACATGACCTTTGATTATGTCAATCTAAAGAAAAATCCGAAATGCCCTGTCTGTGGCGAGAACCCGACCATCACCGAGTTAATTGACTACGAAGCCTTCTGCGGCGTCCCTGGACATCATACCGAAGAATGGCCCTCCGAATGGGACATCAGCGCACTTGAATTGAAAGAAATTCTAGGAAAATCTAAACCCGTTTTACTGGATGTGCGTGAGCCCCATGAAAAGCAGATTTCTGATCTGCCAAACTCCATCAACATCCCCTACGGCGAACTTGCCAGCCGCCTCTCGGAATTGAATACCGCCCAGGAGATCGTCATCTTCTGCCGCACAGGCAACCGCTCCCTGCACGCCCTCGAAGTGCTGCTCGGCGCAGGCTTCCGCAAATTGAAGAATCTCGAGGGTGGGATTAATGAATGGGCAACGGACGTGAACCCGATGTTGCCAATATATTAGGAAAGCAAACATATAAAATGTCAACGAGAATAATAGCTTTGGCAGCACAAATGCTTAGAGACAGCATCGAAGATATTGCACCGCCACCATTTGACAACGATTATGATATTCGCATCTTTCAAAGAGCAATAGAAATACAAGCAGAACAATGTGATGCTATTCAATCTTTATATTTAGAGGGACTATTTAGGCCTGCGTATGCCGTTCTAAGAAGTGTTCTGGAGGCAATGGCAACGCTAGTATGGGTTTCAACAAACACAGAACGATACAGCAAACTATTTGAAACAAACAAGCAACCGAACATGAGAGAGATTCTAAAAAGGATCGAATGGGCAGAAGAATATGGACGAACCTTTAGTTATCTCTCAAGCTTTGTGCATATTGATATAGATAATGCTGAATTCTACAGAGAATATTTGATAGAGACAGATCCTTCTCAACCATTCCATGAGATAAAATCTGACTCTGAGTATTTCCTCATAGGAACTGAAAATGGGCCTTTAGCACTTGCTATCAATCTCATGTCTAAAGAAGAGGCTCAGAGAAAATATGGACCGTATTTAGCCGCAAAAACCTACGATCTTATAGCAGCAGGATTAGAAAAATTGTACGGTAAGCAGTTATATAAAAAGAACTGGTGGAAACAAGAAGCTGCAGCCTTGCATCAAAAACTCATCACAACACACCCCGACATCGCATCAAAAATGCTGTGGTCGCTCCAACAAAAACTATTTTAAACATTTACATTTCTATAAACCATCCTACATTCCCATCCCTGCTATAATCCCCCTGCATGAAAACACAGATCATCCAGCTTGAACTGCACGGCGATCACATCTCCATTCGCGACAAGATGAATTGGAGTAAAGAACAGCACCTTTAGGAAAAAGCCCCTCCTTTTGTCACAATGTGCAATTCCAGCGTTCGACATGATCGGTCTCTCCGCTCTCTTTCCCAACACTACGATGGATTTCTTCTGGAAAAACTTTCTCGTAGACATCCCAGAAGTCATTGTAACTGTGACAAGAGCGGTAAGCTGGTGGTATGCGCTTCCAAATTTTTGCACTGCGATCCCCGATCACAAAAGCAATCACTTGACGTGTTCGGCAACATGTATAGATTTTCTCTTCGATTATCATACTGATAGTCTACAACAAAACATTTAGTTAAGACCACTACCTACTCATTTAGCAATTCCCTCAAAAAGACACTTACTGTGTGTTGGCATTTTTTTGGGTTAAGACAAGAAGAAATCCCATATTCACCAGAATTATGGTCTTTAACAAACAAACCCCAAGGATATTCCTTGGGGTTTGTTTACTCTTGCTGGGGGCAAAGGATTCGAACCTCTACTTACTGTTCCAGAGACAGCTGTCCTACCATTAGACGAGCCCCCACTTCAGCGGGCAGTATTTTACCATGCTCACAAAAATACGTCTAGCGCCTGTCAACATAGTAACAGGCTTTCTTAAGGTCCGCCAATAAGCGAGGCTGCTTCCTCAGAATATTGCGCTAGCGGGTGATCTAGAAATGTATCGTTGTTACGCTTGTCGCTGTTCAGATAAACGACTTCATCAATAGCCCAATTGTAGCCTCCCCTGCCATTGCTGTTGCCCAGGCCTTGTGATCCTTTTCTGGTCACCGCGTTTCATCCAGCAGGCAATCAAAACGGGCAGCCAGCCTAAGGCACTTTCGTCCACAAAGAAGATGTCAATTTTTCCTGTTTCGGCTCTTTTCTAGCTCTTTAAGCCATTCTTCAGCAGTTTCTTGAGCTTCTGCGTTCTGCAAATCAGTCAGATCATGTTTCGGTCGACGATAAACAAAGTATTGACTTTTAGAAGCGCTCAGAACTGAGTTAGCGCAAACTTATTTCGGTTCGATTAGCCATATATTTTTCTAGCCGGGCTGCTGTCCAAATTGCGAAGGCATATCCCAACTCTTGTGGATATTGCTCAATCACTTTTTTTAGCAGCGCTACATAGCGCTTCATCGGTTTTAGACGGACGCCCTGGCTTTGGACGATTTGCCAGACTTTCTACACCACCGCCCTGAAACCGGTGATGTCAATCGTAAACCGTTAGCGACGAAACAGAGCTAAGCTCAGCTGCTTCTTGTGGTCTACTATAAACCCATTGCGCGCTGACGAACTTCTGGACACTTATCTGACTTGATCGCCTTTGCGATCTCTTCAAGTTCTTCATCACTTCGTGTGAAAGTAAGGGAATTTGGCATGCCCTTAGTATCTCACGATTTGATTTTCTCGAATATGTTTTTAATGTTCTTTCCGATAGTTACTTAAAACACACCGCAGCATCGCTTATGTTAAATAATAGTGTTCCTGTTTTCTTGTTTCAAAAATCCTTTGACACTCAAAGACAAGCACGACATTGGATATTTACGAGCACCTCATTCCAACAAAGCAGAAACGTGTTACTCAAATTATGGACAGAAACGCAATGCCGATATCCGTCAATTTTTGGGAAACATTGGATAGAAAGACATCCAACTAATACTAAATTTGCACGCAAAAAGAAAGGCCTGCCGAATTTGACAGGCCTCGCCCCTTGTATGCAGGGACTTTTTTCTTGTGCACCCGGAGGGACTCGAACCCCCAACCAACTGATTCGAAGCTAGTGGTAAGGGTATCTACACCGTGTTTTCTTGTCCATTATGCCTATAAAGTGGACAGAAATAGCTAAAAAACGTCCAAAATCTGCTTATCCATCCATAGTTTCTATGGGATACGCTCGCAAATTGCTCGCAGAATGGACACATATTCACCTGATTGACGATTAATCGCTTGCTATGCATTCATAAAAAATCCCCTTTCTGTTAGAAAGGGGATTTTGCATTTTAGGACTCAAACCTGCTACATCCAGGTTATGAGGCTGAATCTTGCACAAGCTACCTCAAACGAAAAAACTTGGCGATTTAGCTAACCCGACGGTCTACAGTTTAATAAAGTCTTTAGGCGCGTGGTAAACCTTCTTTCTATTATATCATGTAGTCTATTGCTCTGTTGTACAAAAGCCCCTTTGTTCACAGTCGCAGTTATCGCAACCATCATAACAGATCGATGTTTCTATCACACTCTGCATATTATTTTCACCCCATAAACTTACAATACCAACGGTCATTCTTTTTTCTGCTTATTCCTCTTTTCCACTTAGTCAAAATCTCGACTTTATGACAACCCTCGCTACACTCATAGTAAACTTTCGAATTATTGGTATAATATTTGTAAATTATCTTGCTGATTTTTTAAGAAAAGGATATAAGAAATGAAGATATCAATGCTTGTTCCGAAAAATGAACTTACCCTCCAACAACAAAAGAGATTAGAAAAGCTAGGGAATGTTGTTTATACAAAAAGCAGAGATGAATATCCACTTGACGAGCTTATAGAACTGTGCAAGGAATCGATTGTAATTGGTCTAGATCCTGATAATC
Organism: Anaerolineales bacterium; assembly: GCA_050305405.1. Taxonomy (GTDB): domain Bacteria; phylum Chloroflexota; class Anaerolineae; order Anaerolineales; family Villigracilaceae; genus Desulfolinea. The sequence continues at coordinate 178,482 of JBNLFG010000011.1, forward strand.
TAGGGGGATTTGACAAAGCCCCATCCCGCTTTGTTTCGTTGGTTGAGGCACTACAACACATAAAAGGTATTGCTCTAATCACGACATCTTACGGCTATATAGATTTAGATTATTGCCAAAAACGAGGGCTGGTAGTTACCAATGTGCCACACTATGCAACTGAGGCTATTGCTGAACACGCCTTAGCCTATTTACTTGGATGCTCTAAGAGAATATTTATTGCAGATCGTAAAACTAGAGAAGATAATTTTGAACTCCTGCAGGGATTTGAGCTCAAAAATAAAATTCTGGGGGTGGTTGGACTTGGAGATATTGGCACTAGAACGACTGAACTAGGCAATGCAGTTGGCATGAAGGTTATCGGTTGGAACCGCTCAAGCAAACAAGTTTCAAAGGTAGAGATAAAAACGTCACTAGATGAGTTATTAGAAGAAGCAGACGCTATTGTTTTAGCCGTTGCTGATAATAAAGAGACTATTGATCTACTATCTAAAACTAGGATAAAGAAACTGAAAAAGGGTGCCATCGTTGTTAACATTGCATCCAGAGCAATTGTAGATGAGGAAGCTATGGCAACAGCATTACGAAATGGTGATATAGATAGTTATGTTGTTGAAAGTAACAATCCTACAATGCCACCTCTTGGACAAATCGACAATGCTTTTGTATTTAAACAATTTGGCTGGTATACAAAAGAGGCAATGGATAGAAACTTAGATGTGTGGATTTCCAATATTGAAGGCATTATTAACGGAACACCTGTAAATCCTGTGTTCTAAGGTCAATCCTCTGTGGGGCAATAATGGAACATAACAATTCATCAGATGTAGTAATAATTGGCGGCGGCATAGCTGGCGTCAGTACATTGTATTATTTAACTCAATGCGGGATTAAAAATGTTTGGCTCATCGAAAAATCTGCTGAGTTAGCATTGGGAATAACACGTCACACAGCTGGTCAAGTAATGCTCCAAATGGACAATGAATTTGATATACTATTGTCTCAAAGATCTTTGAAAGAGATTAAAGAACTAGAAAACATTACAGGAATAAATCTCTACAAACAAAAAACTGGAATGTTAACCGTCGCTCCTGGGGTTAAATTTCCAGATAAGTTGGAGAAATGGTTCGAACGCCAAGAAAGCCTAAACATACCTACTGAAATTTGGGATACCCCAAAAATCCGTGCAAGAGTTCCTTTACTTAATACACAAGATATAGATTTTGGCATTTATAGTGAGCAAGATGGAGTTGTAAATGCTGATTTACTTGTAAAGTTATATGCTAAATTAGCTAAAGCCCGTGGAGCGAAAGTTGTTACGGGTTCAGAAGTGACAAATATCATAACTAGGAATAATAAAATTTATGGTGTAGAAACAAACAAACAAGAAATCATTAGGACAAGAATTGTGGTCAACGCGGCTGGATTATATGCTAAAGCCATTGGGCATTGGATTGGCTTGAATCTACCACTTATAAACAGTTGGAGGTTTAATGGCTTTACTCACTTACTCGACCCAGATTTAGATTTGGTACCTCGAAATATGCCTACCGTTGAAGTACTCAACAAAGAACCTGACAAAATTATATATGTTGGTCCTCAAAATAATTGTATTGATTTCACAATTGGAGTGTTTTCAGTAGAAAAGTTTGGAGATAATGCTTCTCCAAAACTCATGCTGGAGGACGAAAGGTATTATACGGAATTTGAAGCTCGTTTCCCGAGATTGTTTGATAATAAATCATATCAAAATCCCCAAGGTGGCCAATTTGATGAGAAACGTAGCAATGGAAGTCCTCGTTGTAGTGTAAGACATGAAGAATATCCGGAAGACAGTAAACCGATTCTCGGCCCTGTAGAGTCAATAGAAGGGTACTTCAATAATTGTGGTTGGGGAGGGCTTGGAATCACTCATGGGCCCATAGGCGGCATGCTTGTTGCTAATAGCATAGCTAAGACAAAGAATTTTCCCATTAATATCGAACCTTTCTTGTTACAAAGATTTACGAGAAAATAATTACTATCTAGAATAAGGGTTTTTGAAAATGTCAAAAATAATAAAAATAACTGATCGCCCAATTTTGTATGATTGGCTTTATAGCGATGACACCGTAGATATTCCAATGTATCTAAAGTTAGCAGGTAACACCACAGAGATATTGGAATGTGGGATTGGAACAGGGCGGATCGCAATTCCTTTAGCTAAAAAAGGAAAAATCGTTTACGGCATTGACAATTCAGAACCAATGCTTCAGCTTCTTAAAGAGAAGATACAAGAACAACATGCCCCTATAAAAGAACGCATACATTATTTCAACCAAGACATGAGGGATTTTAACCTTAATCGTAAGTTTGCATATGTATACGTTCCTTTTTCAACATTCAACTACCTTTTAACACTTGAGGATCAAAGAAACTGCCTTAATGCAATAAAAAATCATCTAACTGAAGATGGTTTACTCGTACTAGAGCTCCTTTCGTTCTCGTATCAGCCATTCGGTCTCGTGCATACCCAAGATTCGAAAGTGATCAAGAGAAAGAATTCCCTTTCTGCGCCAGATGAAACTATTGAATTAAGCATTAGAGCCCAGTTCGATTCAATTACACAAATTGTTAGAGAATGGAGATACTTCAAATATTATGATGAGCAAGGCAATTTTCTGCGCACTGAACTAGTTGAATGGGATAACAGGTTTTTCTTTATCGGCGAGGTCGAGTGCTTGCTAGAATCATGCGGCTTCGAAATCATCGACAAATATGGCGATCACTCTTTGAAAAGGAAGCTCACCCACAAAAGTGAATTTGCCGTTATAACAGCAAAGCAAAAATAGGTGACTAATTAGAATACTCTCAAGAGGGTTTACGCCCTAGACACAAAGAGGAGAACAAAATGAGTATTATTGACCGTCTGCGGCGCCTGAATCTTTCTGTTTTAGGAGGTGTCGCTGGACTAGCCCTAGGAATTTATCTAAACTTTGTTTCAGACTTTACAACAATATCGGCAATAACTTCCGGCTTAGTAACCACTGTTGCCTTTATGCAACTGGATGAACTTATTCAAACTAGTCAAATGGAAAAAATTACTGGCATTTTATACAAACTTAGAAATGACCACAGTTTACGAAATCATATTGAAAAAGTAGTAGATCTATCATTAAAAATAAAATCTTTTAGTGATCCTGAATTCACAATAAGATATAAAAACTTACTCCATGCATTTCAAGATGAGTTAGCTTATATTTCCGAAGGGAGAATGCAAATAGAGTCGCATGAAGAAATGCTATTTGCTATTGAGGCACTGTCTAGGTGTGATGAACAACTCTATGTCAGTAGTTGGCGTGATGCTGTAGAGTATTGGCATTTACCAGAAGGGAAAGCCTATGTAGATGCCACAGAAAAATTAATTAAGGGGAAAAATATAGAGGCAATACGAATATTTATTTTAAAAAGAGACGAGTTGGATGAATATAAGGACATACTGTTTGAACAAGAAGCGAAAGGGATTCAAGTTCGTATTGCAATAGAAGATGACCTTCCAAGTGAGTGTATTGAGGCTTACATTTTATACGACATGCAAGCCGTAAGAACCGAAACATTGGTACGCGGCTACCAAAAGAATGCTATCCTTAGCATTGATAACGATGATATTTACCGATATAAGCGAAAGTTTGAAGAACTACGTCTTAGAAGTGATGATTTACACTTTATATTTCCCAGCTAAACTAGAAGTTGATTGACGTTATGAAAGAAGATAATGCATAGAGCATATTCAGAAAAACAACTGCGTCATAAAATTCATGTCCTAACTCAGGAAATTCGCAAAGCTACGCCATTAAAAAAGCAAGTTAAATGGCAAAAACCAGCAAGCTTATTTACTCGAGAAGACTATCTAAATGGTGAACGAGTTCAGGCAGCCAGCATCACATTACTTCCAACAGGCTGTGAGTATGCAAAAACTGGTGGTTGCACAGTATGCGGAGAATGGTCAGGATCAAATTTAGGAGAATTGGTTCATGCTGAATTTCATGTGGCACAATTTGCATCCGCATGCGCTGGGCTTTTTTCTAGTAGAGATGTACAGTGGCTTCGTATATATCAAGAAGGCTCATTCTTAAATCCTCGTGAGGTTGACACAGACGCACGGGACATAATCTTGCAGTTGGCATCTAACATAAGAAATATCAAGCGGATTACCATAGAATCAAGAGCGATATACCTTACAGAAACAGTTGCTGAACAGGTGCGGGCTTGTATTCGACCATCAGTCGAGATAGAGATCGGAATTGGACTTGAATCATCTAATAATTTAGTAAGAAATGTCTGCATGGGAAAAGGAACTTCGTTAGCGTCCTATGAAAATGCAGTAAAGACTGCTCATTCAAATGATATCATTGCATTGGCATATGTGCTCCTAAAACCTCCTTTTATGTCAGAAAAACAAGCCATTGAGGATGCAATAAACAGTGTCAAATATGCATTTGATATAGGATTTGATGAGGTTTATGTACAGGCAGCAAGCATTCATGAATGGTCACTTTCTGAATTATTATGGGAACAAAACTTGTATAAGTTACCTTGGCTTTGGTCAGTTCTCGAGGTTCTAAAAAACACACATCACTTAGGTAAAGTAAAGATTGGTGGTTTAGAATATTTTCCAGTCCCAGCTACTGTTTCGCAAAACTATATTGATGATTCTCAAAAGGAAGTCTGTCATTGCAGTGAAAACATATGGCAGTCCATACAAGAATATAATGCTACGCATGACATTGCTCCACTATTTGGACTAACTTGCACCTGTCAAGATACTTGGAAATCTTTAAATCAATCAAAATCCCAAGAAACAGCCATCATAAAAACCATTTCTGAAACTTTAGATTTACTTTCCCTCCAAAATTATCTTTACGCGAAGAAGAGGTAAATTGAAAAACAAAGAACGATTATTAAAAAAAATAGGGGTTTTGGGTGGTCTCGGTTCATATGCTAGTGCACATTTTTACAAAACAGTTCTTGATTACTGTACTAAAGAGCTTGGAGCAACTCTTGATGCTGATTTTCCTTATATCGTATTGTTTAATATAGCTAGTTCTGGTTTGTCAGAATCGGGGAGAATCAACGAAATGATATTGCTTACAGATATAAATAAGGCTCTGGATGATTTATCAAAGATAGGCGTTGATTTTGTTGCAATAGCATGTAATAGTATTTTCACCTATTACCAAACTCTAACCACACAGACAAACATTACTATTCTTAACTTGCCACATATAGTAGCGTCTAATCTCCATTCACACTCTATTAAGAGTGTTTCAATTCTTGGTTCAAGAGGGGTTACTGATTCAAAATTATTTGACGATTATTTTTTTAGTAAAAGTATAAAGCCTGTTTATCCAGATATTTCGATTCAAAAAAGAATAGATTCATTGATTGCCAGTGTAATAAGAGGAAATCATAATAATGAAATATCAGTATCTTTTAAAGATATTATCCAAAAGGAACTTACACATAGCGACGCTGTACTGATAGCGTGTTCTGAACTTTCAACCTTGGTAAATCCCTTTTCTCTTCCAGATAGAGTTTTTGATAGTATGCACATGCTTGCTCAACACGCTTTATTTTATGCAACATCCTAATGGCTTTCATTCAACTAATACAGCAGATAACAAGTAGTGAACAAAATATCTATTGTGTCTACTGCGTAAAACGGTGAAAACGCACACCTTAAACGGTCGATGTCGCACAGTCAGGATCAGGGAGAAGACTGGCGAAGGAATTGTACTCTAAGTGTTCGGCATCGTCCGTTTTGCCCTGAGCTTTCGCTGAGACTCGCCCTCGAGTTGGATGCGGTGAGCTGTGTGAACAATGCGATCCAGAATAGCATCAGCCAGCGTTGGGTCAGGGATACGCAAGTGCCAATCAGCAACGGGTACCTGGCTGGCGATCAAAGTGGCGGCGTGTCCAAAACGGTCATCCAGCACTTCGAGAAGATCCTGAGCATTCTGGATGGTAATCGCATCTCGCATCCAGTCATCAATGATGAGCAATTTAGTCTTGGCTAGAGATCGTAAAAAGTTCATCAAGGATCCCTCCTGTCTGGCGAGTGTCAGTGTGTGTAAAAGACGGGCAATGCGATGATAGCGCACGCTGTATTGGTTGCGTGCAGCCGCTACCCCAAGCGCGGAA
>JBNLFG010000012.1:0-161094 GCA_050305405.1 Anaerolineales bacterium
AACAGAAAAAAGAATAGCAATCAGTCAGACTAGCTGACTGTCCGACCTATAGAAACGAAAAGTTCAAATTATGTTTATCGATCAAGCAGAAATCTACGTCCGCTCTGGACAGGGCGGCAACGGCATGGTGCATTTCCGCCGTGAAAAATACGTTCCACGCGGCGGCCCCGATGGCGGCGACGGCGGCAAAGGCGGCGACGTCATTGTTGAAGTCAAAGTCACGCTCAACACCCTCGCCCAATTTCGTCATGTGCGCCGCTACGTCGCAGACAGCGGCAAAGGCGGAGGCGCCAATAATCGTTATGGGAAATCCGCCGACGATCTCATTATCTATGTTCCCGCAGGCACTGTCATCTATGACAATGACAGCGGCGAAATTCTCGGCGACCTGACCGATGATGGGCAACAACTGCTCATCTGCAAAGGCGGACGTGGCGGACGTGGCAACACGCACTTCAAGAATTCCCGTCATCAAGCCCCTCGCACTGCGGAAAAAGGCGAGCCGTACGAGGAAAAGAATATTCGTCTGGAGTTGAAGTTGATCGCCGATATCGGCTTGATCGGCGTCCCGAACGCCGGCAAATCGACATTGCTCGCCGCCCTGACAAATGCGCAGCCGAAAATCGCTTCCTACCCATTTACTACCATCATCCCGAATCTGGGTGTTGCCCCGATTGATGAGTACGAGAGCATCGTGCTCGCCGACATCCCCGGCCTGATCGAAGGTGCGGCAAACGGCGCGGGGCTAGGCCATGAATTCCTGCGTCACATCCAGCGCACGCGTGTCCTGATCCACTTGCTGGATGGGATGGGCGAAGACCCCGTCGCTGATTTCAGCCAGATCAATACCGAGCTAGCGCTCTTTGATCCGCGTTTGGGCGAGAAACCGCAAGTGATCACCATGAATAAAATTGACCAGCCAGATGCCCAGGAACGCTGGGAAACGGTAAAAGCTGAGCTCGAGGCACGCGGCCATGAAGTGGTAGCAATTTCGGCGCTGGCGCGTACCGATATCCGTCAAGTCCTGATGAAAGCCGTTGAAAAACTGGCAGATACGCCCACGCTCGAAGAAGTTGCGCCGCTCCCGATCTACCGCGTGGAAACCGACCCGAACGAATTCGAAATTAACCGCGAACCTGATGCCAGTTGGCGCATTAGCGGCGTTGCGATCGAGCGCGCCGCCAAAATGACCTATTGGGAGCATTACGGCTCAATTCGTCGCTTCCAGAAGATTATGGCTGCGCTGGGCATCGAAAAAGCCCTGCGTCAGGCAGGCATAGAAGAAGGCGACACTGTGCGCATTGACGAGTATGAGTTGGAGTGGCAAGAGTAAGTACCAAGTCACAAGTTAAAAGCAAAATCCCGCGAGAAATGCTCGCGGGATTTTTTTATCTATTTATGGAAGTTTCTTTAGAGTGGGTCTTGAATTTCAGCCGCGCGCAATGTGTTGTGCATCAGCTTGGCAATCGTCATCGGACCAACACCACCAGGTGAAGGAGAAACAGCACTCGCCACTTCACTAACCTCTTCGTAGGCAACATCGCCAGTTAGGTAGTAGCCTTTTTCTTTGGTCTCATCGTCAATGCGATGCGTGCCCACGTCGATGACCACGGCGCCGGGCTTGACCCAATCTTTTTTGACCATCTCGGGACGACCAACCGCAGCGATCAGTACGTCGGCTTCGGCACAGATTTCTTTCAAATTCTTGGTGCGTGAGTGGCAAATCGTCACCGTCGCATTGCGTTTCACGAGCAGCAAAGCCATCGGCATTCCAACGATATTGGAACGCCCAAGAACAACGGCATTCGCACCTGAAAGCTCCGTGCCAGATTTATCCAGCAGGTAAAGGCAGCCATCCGGCGTGCAGGGAACAAAGAGCGGTTCGCGTCCCTTTTGCGCCAAACGACCGATATTGATCGGGTGGAAACCATCCACGTCTTTGGTAATATCAATCGCCTGTAAAACTTTTTCTTCATCCAAGTGATCGGGGAGCGGCAACTGAACTAAAATACCGTTCACAGCGGGGTCACCATTCAACTTTTTAACCAACGCTTCAGCTTCTTTCTGGCTGGCATCTGCAGGCAAGGTATGAGCAAAAGAATTCATGCCCAAGCGTTCGCACATGCGTTTCTTCATACCCACATATACTTCAGAAGCGGGGTCAGAGCCAATCAACACGGTAGCCAAGCCAGGTTTTGGCTTTCCAGCCGCGGCACGCTCGGCAACTTTAGCCTTGATCTCTTCACGCAATTCTTTTGCAATTGCTTTTCCATCAATCATTTTTGCGGTCATAGTTTCTCCTACTAGGTAAGGTGAATTCACAACGCCAATATTATACAAATTCTCACAAACAACGAGTAGTAACAGATGTCATAATTGTCAGACAACTATAACACCCAGTCTGAAACGTAAAACGTGAAGACATGAAATCACGCTTCACGTTTTACGTTTTTTTTGGATAGCCAAACCTGCTACCGTTTTTTGAGTGCTGCCAACTCCCTACTCATCCACCGCCAAACAGGACAGGGTTTCCAGCACCCCCGGAATTGGCTGGATCTCGTCATGGACAATGCTACCCACCTTTTTCGTGCTATCCGCTTCCACGATAGCGACGGCATCATAGGGACCAAAAGTGAAGTTCGCCGACACCACACCTCCGACACGGCGCAACTGACGCACCACAGCCATCCCCTCGCCGTTGCGAATATTGATCAAAACGTATGCTTTCATTGTATTTTCCTCTCTTCTATTGCTTGCGCAAAAAGATCATCCAGTAGATGGCAGCTACAAAAACCGAGCCGCCGATGATATTGCCAATTGTGACGGGCAGTAAATTATTGAGCAGAAATGCGCCCCACGTCAGCCCCGAAAGATCAAGCCCTGTGCTGGCGGCAAAAGCCGGGTCAAAATCCTTGATCGCTAAACCGATCGGCACAAAGTACATATTTGCCACGCTGTGCTCAAATCCTGCCGCTACGAATGCCGTGATCGGGAAAATGATCGCCGCAATTTTATCGACTGTGCTGCGGGCGCTAAAGGTCAGCCAAACTGCGAGGCAGACCAAAATATTGCAGAGGATACCCAGCGATAGTGCCTGCCAGAAACCAAACCCGACCTTGCCGTTTGCAATGCTCAAGGCTGTGGCACCGATCCCGCCATTTGCCGAGAGATACTGTTTACTGGCAAAGACCAAGCCCACGGTCACGAGCGAGCCGATGAAATTGCCCACATAGACGATGCCCCAGTTGCGCAATAAGCCTTTTGTGGTCACTTTTCCACTCGCCCACGCCATCACAATCAGGTTATTGCCGGTAAAAAGTTCTGCCCCGCCTACAACCACGAGAATCAGTCCCAAACAAAAGACCAATCCCACCAGCAATTTTGTCACACCATAGGTTAGTACGCCAGAAGCGCCGGTTGCGACAGTGGTCGCAAAAACGGCACCAAAGGCAATAAAAGCACCCGCCATTAAGGCTAGGGCGAAAGTTTGTAAGGTAGGCGCTTCCGCTTTTCGTTCACCAATATACTCGGCGCGGCGCGCCATTTCACCGGGCAAAAGGGCATCAATGCGAATTTCGGGCATAAGAAATTTCTCCTTTATTGAACTTTTCTGACAAGAAGGGTACTCCATGCCAGAAAAGCCTATAAGTGATTAAATTCACGAATACTTGTGACAAAAATTACAATCAAGAGATTCGCAAAACCGCCTCCCCATTGAATCGGCTATGCTTCAGATCATCGAGCGCCTGGTTGACCTCCGCAACCGGATAAAGCTGCACGGTCGATTGCAAGCCAGCTTGCTCCGCCAACGTAAGGAACTCGATGCCGTCCCGATAGGTCGCGTTCGCCACCGAGCGCAGTTCTCGCTCTCCCCACAAAGTCGCATAGGGAAAGGAGGGGATATCGCTCATGTGAATGGCGTTGATGGAGACGATCCCGCCCGGGCGGATGGCTTCAAGCGCACGGATGGCGACCTCGCCGGCGGGCGCAAAGACGACGGCTTTGTCGAGCCACGCCCCTGAATTTTGGCTTGATTCGCCAACCCAAGCAGCCCCCAAGTCCCGAGCATGTTGTTGATGTCCCGCCGAACGCGTGTAGACCGCCACTTCACAGCCCCAATAATTCAAGACCTGAAGCATCAAATGGGCACTCGCCCCAAAACCGAATAGTCCAACGCGCTCCCTGGGCTTGATCTCTGCCCTTTTTAATGCGCGATAACCGACGATGCCTGCACAAAGCAACGGCGCAGCTTGTTCGTTCGAGATGCCATCAGGGATCGGTAAAACGTAGCGGGCATCAGCGAGCATATATTCGCCGTAGCCGCCATCGACGTGGAAACCGGTAAACTGCGCATCAGGACAGAGATTTTCCTGCCCGCGTTGGCAGTGGTCGCATTTTCCACAGGCAGAATGCAGCCAGGGGATGCCGACTCTCATCCCTGCCCTCACCCCAACCCCTCTCCCAAAGGGAGAGGGGCTATTTCCCGCTTTGTCGATCACACCAACGACCTGATGCCCAGGCGTGATCGGGAAATAGGGCGGGTGAATATCACCTTCGACGGTATGCAAATCGGTATGGCAGACACCGCAGACATCGACTTTGATACGCACTTGTCCCGCACCCGGTTCGGGGATGGGCAGGTCTTCGGAGTACAGAGGCCGATTTTCGATCAACGATGGGGAGTAGAGGCGCTGTGTTTTCATAGTTTCATTGTACAATAATTTGCGTCCGCAGGGGCAGGCTAACCCCGCCCTTACGGTTTAAGGTTATACTTTTAATAACATATCAGCATTTTCGGCGGAGCATTTATGTGGACAATATCATCCAACAATTAGAAAATTCTATTGCGCTTACTACTCAGATGATTGTCAAAGAACCTAAAAATCGTGTTTTTTCAACAATTCACGCGATATTAATCGACTTAAAAGACGAGCTATCAAAAAACAAACCCGACAAAGAACGGGTTGGACAAATGTCTTACGCCCTCGTAAGAGGGTATCAAGCAGTTTTACATGTAGAACATATGCCCTTTGGAAAGGCAATCGGGAAACTACTACTAGAACTACAAAAGCACAACTAATTTTATAGACTTTCTCATCCATTACCCCTTATAACGGATATTTATCATGCAAAAAGAACGCATCGGCATCTTCGGCGGAACTTTTGACCCACCCCATTTGGGACATTTAATTCTGGCCTGCGAGATCAAGTCACAACTTAAGTTGGATCGTTTGCTATGGGTGTTGACGCCCGATCCCCCGCATAAGCAGGAGCGCGAGATCACGCCGCTGGCCCATCGTCAGCGAATGGTCGAGTTGGCGATTGAGGACAACCCGAATTTTGAGCTATCACTGGTCGAGGCAGAACGCCCGGGGCCGCATTATTCGGTCGATACGGTGAAAATTATCAAGGAAAGAAATCCCAATGCAGAAGTGATCTTTTTGATGGGCGGGGATTCTTTGCGGCAGTTAGCGAACTGGCATCGTCCCGCTGATTTTGTAGGGGCTTGCGACGAGATCGGGGTAATGCGGCGACCGGAAGATGCCATTGACGTGGCAGCTGTTGACAACGCGGTAGCAGGCCTAAAGTCCAAGCTGCGTTTCGTGGATGCGCCGCTACTGGAGATCGCATCCAGTCAGATCCGCCGCCGCGTGCGAGAAAAGCGTCCCTGCCGCTATTATCTCCCGATAGAAGTTTACGATTACATTCGAAGCGAAAGACTTTACTCTCAAACCCCATGACTATTCTTTTCAATGCAATCTTTTCATCCATAGCGTTGGGTCATACCTTTGTAGATATGCTCGGTTCCCAGCGCTCGGTGCTATTCACGTTTATTGGCACACAACTCGGCATCAGCAACACCGCACTTGGTGCGCTCAGCATGGCCTACGTGTGGACCCAAGCGCTCTCACAACCATTTTTCGGCTGGCTAAGCGACCGCCGCGGTGCGCGCTGGCTGGCGGCTGGCGGCGTGTTGTGGATGGCGACCTTCTTCTCATTGGCACTGCTGCTGCCCGGCTATTATGCGCTGGGATCGCTGATTGTCGCCAGCCTCGGATCAGCAGCCTTTCACCCAGCGGGGGCAGCCGAGGCGACCAAGATCGGCGAAACGCACTTCGCCGGGAGAGAGACTACCGCCGCATCATATTTCTTTCTCTTTGGGCAGGGTGCCTACGCCATCGGCCCGATGATCGGGGGACCGCTCCTTGATCGCTTCGGGATGCCAGGCCTGCTCCTGCTCTCACTAACAGGGCTGCCGGTCGGTTTGAACGCAGCCTTCCGCTTGCGCTTTCTGGTCAACCATCATCCCAAGGGGAAAAAGATTGCAAAGTCAGAGCCGATCCAGTTAACGGTGAGTAAAGTCTTCCTCATCACTCTGGCAACCACAACTGCCCTGCAGGCTTGGGTGCAACAGACGATGAACACCTTCATCCCCAAATATCTCAGTGATCTGGGACAAACCGCGACCGTCTATGGCGTGGTAACCGGCTTATACATGGTCGGGGCAGCCTTGGGAAACGTGGCAGGCGGGATGCTGGCAGATCGCTTCGGCAAACGGAACGTCATCACAGGGGCGATGCTGCTTGCGACAATTCCCCTCTTCACCATCTCTCGGCTGGGATGGACTCCATTGCTCTACTTCATCGTACCGCTCGCAGGCGCGCTAAACGGATCCGTGCATCCGATTTTGGTCGTCTTAGCACAAAAGACGATACAAGGCGGGCGAGGGTTAGCCTCCGGTCTTGTGTTGGGATTCAAATTCTCAGCCGGGGCACTGGGGATGTTTATCAGCGGCATTCTGGCAGACCGCTTCGGTTTTTCCTTTATTTTCGGGATGACGGCTGTGCTGGCTCTGAGCGGGGCGCTAATCATTCGGACATTGAAAGAAACGCCACAAATCATTCAATAAGGCATTTATCAGGAAAGAAATTATCTGGCCGCCTGACAGTTTTGCTTTGATGGGGGTCTGAGTAGCCTGACAAGACTATCGTCAGGTGTATCGAAGCCACAAAATTGAGCTTGCACAAGAACTGTTGGTTTCGATACAGCGAAAAGGTCGCCTACTCAACCAACGGACGCTGCTTTTAGCAAAATATCAGGTCGCCAGTAAATCACTGTATAATTTCTTTGCATAAAAATCACATCAGGAGTTAGGATGGGACAAAGCGAAAAAAGCGTTTTCATCAGTTACAGACGCACGAATTTTTATACTGCTTTGGCGGTCTATCAGGGTTTGTCGCAGCATGGTTTTGATGTTTTTATGCGTTATCAGGAGGGGGAAGATCTTTGGGAAACCAGTGTGGCGGAAATTAAACGCAGCGCTCATTTTCTGGAAATTGTTTCACCATCAGCATTGGAAGCCTATCAGGACGAGACGAATTTATTGTACAAAGAAGTGGAATTGGCGCTCGACAGCGGCTGCAACATCATCCCGCTGGTGATGGAGGGATTTGACTCGAGCAGCCTATCTGTACAGAAGGCGATTAGCGGAAAACTGACAAAGCTAAAGGAGTTCAGTGGTCTACGCCTCTACTCGGAATATTTTTTCGTGGGCTTGGAAAAACTGCGCGAACGTTGTTTGAGTACCACCGTAGACAAAGAAGTGTTAGCGCCACTAGAGGCAACATTGGCAAAAAAAAGCGCGGCGGTAAAAGAAGCCGTTGCGAGCGCTCCACCAGTGCAGATGAAAGAACTGGTCATCGAAGAATGGTTTGAACGTGGCGTGGCAGCCGCCCAACATGAGATTTGGCACGATGCAATTCATGCTTTTACAGAGGCATTGCGAGCACGCCCCGATTATGCACAAGCATATTATCGGCGTGGCATAGCACGCCGACAGGAAGGCGATTTTGAAGGCGCAATCGCGGATTTCGACCAGACCCTACGCTATCAGCCCGGTTTTGCAAAAGCCTATTTAGGACGCGGCACTGCGCATGGGGATGAGGGCAATTTCAAGCGCGCTCTGGCAGACTTCAACAAGGCGCTGGAGATTGACCCTGAATTTGCAGAGGCCTATTATCAACGCGGGAAAGCGTACGGTGAAAAAGGGGATATGAAGCGCGCGGTCGCCGATTATGACGAGGCAATCCGTCTCCATGCGGATTTTGCAGAAGCGTACAATGACCGCGGAATTGAGCGTTACAACCAGAATGATTTTACAGGCGCATTGGAAGACTACAACGAAGCGATTCGGATTAACCCGCAATATGCAGATGCATACAATAGTCGCGGTTTGGTGCGCGGCATTCAAGGGGATTTGGATGGGGGGATCACCGACTTTTCGGAAGCACTCTTCATCCAGCCGGATTATGCGGCGGCCTATTACAACCGCGCGACGATCTGGCAGCGAAAGAAGGACTATAAATCCGCGATCACGGATTATTATAAGTATTTGAATTTGAGCAAGGGGATGTTGTATGGCAATCAGAAGAAGGTGAAGGCGATTATTCGGGAGTTAAAGAAAAAGATGGGGTAAAACATTTTCGCATCTTCTCCCCTTTAAAAGGGTAAAAAAAGCCTTCGGAAGTTTTGATTACTTCCGAAGGCTCATTTTATTAAGGTGGGGGAAATGTTTTACTCTGTCTCTTCACCGTCCACGGATGGGAGTGTTTCGGAAGCGGATTCAGATTCAATCTCCGCAACGTGAGCAGACGGTGCCGCAGGGGCAGCTACGCTTGCGGCAAGTGGTCGGGCAACCTGCGAGCCAAAGCGGGACATGATGACGCCGCCGAGTGCAAGCGTGCCGAGGATGAAGGGCCCCAGCCAACCAACGCAGGGGATCAAACTGATCGTGGCCGAGATGATCGTCAGCAGCCAGGTGCCGAAGGTGGCAGTTAGCGGTAATGCCCAGTCTTGCTTAATCATCTTTGTGAAACGGAGACCAACTTCAAATCCGAGGGCGATCCAGCCGTAGAGATAGGCAATCATCAGCACTAAAACTGCAAGGATGGCAACGGGCGCGAGAATAATCGTGATCGTCAAAATCAGCACAGCAGCGGGGGCAAGGATAATTGTCAGGAAGCCCAATCCACCAGCAATGGCTGGCTGTCCAACAACGCTTTCACCCACGCGGCGGGTCGGTTCTTCAAGGAAGAGGGCAACCAGCAGCGCCAACAAGGCCATCGCTATCGAGCGTCCAAAAACACTTAAACCGATCCATAGCGGATTACCGTGTATCTCAAAGGGAACTCTGGGAATGCCGGGGACATTCGGCACACCTGGAACTTCGGGAACGCTAGGGACATTCGGCACGCCTGGGACAGAGGGTGGTGTATTAAGCGTAAAGCTAGGTTCACTATAGGTGATATCACCGTTGACCTGTGCCCCATCGGCACGGTTCAGCGTGGCCCCAACCAGCGAAAGATCACCATCGATAAGCGAGGCTTCGCCAAGCATGGCAGCGCCGCCAAGCAGCACTACATCGCCATCTACCTGACCATCAAGCGTCAACGTACCGCCAAAGACGACCACCGAACCATTCACGACAGCGCCAGCTTCGATCATCACCGTGCCGCCAAAAACAACCACATCCCCATTCAGAGAGTCGCCGCTCCTCAGCGTATACGAGCCCCCAAAGATGACCGGTCCATCGCCAATTCCGCGCGCGGCTGCCGTTTGGGTTGGCACGAAGATCAAGCTCAGCGCGAGCAAAAAGGTCAAAAATTTCAGGTTTGTTTTCATAAGAACTCCTTAAACTGCCTGCGAGAGCGCAGTCTTTTGAACAGAAATCAGCCAGCCGAGGCTTAAAAGGCTAAAGAGGCCGAACGCAAGCGCCCAAGCCTCGCCGGGGATAAATCCCGCCGCTACCCGTAAAATCACTCCGCCCGCATGGGAGATGGACTGAATAAGAGAAAAAAAGGATGCCAGCATCGTCGCCCAGAATGTCAGCATTGTGGATGGCGAAAAAAGCATGGCCGGGAGGGCCAACCAGATTCCCAGCCCGACAGCGCTAAAAAGCAGGATCAGTCCTCCAAAGAGATAGCGCCGCCGTTGGGCTTTGCGCTGCGCAGCGAGCTTTGCCTGGAACCTGCTTGCAAATCCCGGAGCGGGTGCCGCCATCACAACATGGTTCAGAGCAAAGTTGGCTTGCGCCAAAGCTGCACACTTCGGACAAACCCGCAGATGTGCCTGTAGGGCTGCGTTTTCTTCACGAGCAATAGGCTCGTCGTTTAGTAGAATTTCTTCAAAAGGCTGGTGATCCATAAGGCATCCTTTCCATATTTTGAGATGGTTGTGGGTCTTCTTCCCACAGTTCGCCTAACTTACGTCGGGCGCGATGCAGACGGCTCTTCACCGCACTAACAGTCAGGTCGAGGGCTTCGGCGATCTCCACTTCGGAGGCGTCATGCCAATAGCGGAGCACAATCGCGGCGCGGTCAGTCTCGTTCAGTTCACCCAGCAGAGATGCGATTTGCGTTTGCTGGTCGCTGTAGACCGCCGCTTTTTCGGGCAGCACCGCCCCGGCATCGGGGATGTACTCGCGAGCGTTGCCTTCGTCATCGTGGAGGGAAAAGGTGGGCAATTTTTTGCGGCGCAGCTTATCGATGCAGTAATGTGCGGCAATAGAAAGCAACCAGGTTGCAAAAGAGCGATTCGCATCGTAGCGATGCAAATTCTTATAGGCTCTCAAGAATGATTCCTGTGCCGCATCTTCAGCCCAGTCCGCTTCGCCTAACATACGATAGCAAAGGTTATAGACCGGCTTTTGATAGGTTTCGACGAGCCATGTAAAGGCTTCGTCACTGCCTTGCTGCGCCTGGAGTATCCAGGTCTTTTCCTCGTCCAACTTTTTCTCCTGTGTTCACGCGTGCCCATTGGGTATCTATGTACCTAGTATACGAGAGTTTTTGGGATCAGTTGCAAGGAATTGGAAATTGGTTTGGGGTTATTGGAACACGGATTTCGATAGGGGATAATTCTCTCTACCGCACACCTGTTAATTCAATGTTCAGATCTTGAGCGGTCAGGAAATTCAGCATAAAACTTGTTTCGAAAGACAATTTTGGTTACTAATTTCACCCGCACGGGGATAAGTCCACCCTGCTATAACTACAAAGCCCGCTAAAGCGGGCTGAGAATAAAGTTTTATGTTTTTTCTAAATGTGCCAGAGAAAATCTTCTTTTAGGCCTTCAGCCTACTTTTTCAATACTGTCATCAACGATCAGATTGAAAAATATCTCTGGTATATACTTTTTCTTTTACATCTATTATCTTTTTAGAGATTCTGTTTGCCACAATCACATCTGAATTTGCTTTAAATTCTTCTAGATCTTTGATAACGCTTAAACCTTCAAAGTCATTTCCTTCAACAACAGGTTCATAAATTACGATATTGATATTTTTTGCTTGCAGGTTCTCAATAATATCGTGAACAGCTGCATTTCTAAAATTATCTGAACCCGACTTCATAATAAGTCTATATATTCCCACTGTTTTGGGGTTATTAGCTAATATTTGCTTGGTTATAAATTCTTTTCTTGTTTCATTTGCATCAACAATTGCACCAATTAAATTATTTGGCACATCACTAAAGTTTGCACGCAGTTGTTTCGTATCTTTCGGAAAACAATATCCGCCATACCCAAAAGATGGATTGTTGTAGTGCTCCCCAATTCTTGGATCTAATCCAACACCATCGATAATATCTTTTGTGTTCAAGCCATGTATTTCGGCGTATGAGTCCAACTCGTTGAAGTAAGCCACCCTCATCGCAAGGTATGCGTTTGAAAAAAGTTTAATTGCTTCAGCTTCTGTTGAATCTGTATACAGAATGGAAATATCTTTCTTTAATGCCCCTCTTTCAAGCAATTTCGCAAAGGTTTCAGCCCGTTTACTTTTCTCCCCTATGATTATTCTGCTTGGATAAAGATTGTCGTACAGCGCTTGACCTTCTCTTAAAAACTCAGGGGAAAAGATGATATTTTCGGTCTTGAATTTTTCCTTTACGGCCTTTGTATATCCTACCGGTATGGTGGATTTTATGATCATAATTGCATTTGGATTTATCTCAAGCACATCCTGAATAACATATTCAACTGATTTTGTATTGAAATGGTTTGTCTCAGTGTCATAATCCGTTGGTGTTGAGATGATAACAAATTCAGCATTTTTATATGCATCTTCTTTATCTAATGTTGCTCGGAAATTCAAATCATCTTTTTTAAGATATTTCGATATCTCTTCATCCTTGATGGGAGATATTCTCTTATTTAACAGCTCAACTTTTTCTGGGACTATATCCAAAGCGACTACTTCATTATGCTGTGCCAGCAATACCCCATTACTAAGCCCTACATATCCTGTTCCAGCGATTGCTATTTTCATTGACTAATCCTTTTTATGTCTTTTACTAAACTCAAGATGCAAATCCTAGCACAAAAAACAAAATAAAAAAAGATTCGATTTCGAATATTTGACACGTGATGAGTGAGAAGTGAACATGGATGGTTTATAATGTCGACAGCATTACACTAAAATTGAAAACTTGTACTTTGCTAGTGAGGGACTATGCCGTTTCAATATTCATGTTTTATAAGTTATAGACACACCCAAGCAGATATAGTTGAAGACTTAGTAGATGCTTTAAAAACAGAGTTGGGTCGGTGGCTAGACTTGGAAGTTTACCTAGACAGAGAAAGATTAAAAGGTGGGGATTTTTACAATGAAGAACTTTCGCAAGCTCTATGTGAAAGTATTTGTTTAATTGTTGTGTATACTCCAACCTATTTCAGCTCAAAAAACACTTTTTGTGCGAGAGAATTCAAGGCAATGGAAGAATTAGAGCATCAGCGTTTTACAAAAGTTGGGCTTGTCAACAACACTAAACACGGTTTAATTATCCCTATAGTTTATAGAGGGGATAAAAAGTTTCCTGAAGATATAAAAAACAAACGGCTCTATCACTCCTTTGAAGAATTTCAAATCAGCGGTGATGCTACTTTAGATAACCCTGAGTATGCTCGAAAAATCAAGGAAATTGCTGAATATATTGATGAACGATGTGATGAGGTTATAGCGCATGAAGATGAGCTTTGTAATCCTTGCTCAACTTTTGAACTTCCCAAAGAAGAAGATATTTTAGACTGGCTAAGTGATATGCTTCCTCCTAGACCCAAGCTGCCAACCAAATAGAAAGATAAAAAGATATGAACACTAAAAAAACAAAAACTGGTGAAATTATCACTTTCTATTCTTATAAGGGTGGAACAGGGCGCTCAATGGCACTAGCAAACGTCGCTTGCGTACTAGCTGAAAGCAAAAATAACCATAATATTCTAATGATTGACTGGGATCTTGATGCGCCAGGACTACACCGCTATTTCCAAGATTATGTAAAAAATGATGACGAGAAATCTCTTTTGTTTGAACATCAACTTGGCCTTATAGATTTATTTCTTGAAATAAAACAAATTTGCGAAAGTCAAAAGTTAGAAGATGATGATATCTCGGTCGATTTCTTTGTTACACTGGAAATTGATAAATACATTATCTCAACAGATATAGATTCGCTGTTTTTGATATCCGCAGGAAAGCTAGATGAAACTTACTCCCGCCGAGTTAACAGTTTTAATTGGGAAGATTTTTTCAATACTTACCCCACTATCATCTCTAAATTTTCGGAATACCTTTCAAAAAAATACAACTATGTTCTCGTAGATTCACGAACTGGCTATACTGACATAAGTGGTATTTGTACAACATTAATGCCTGACAAATTAGTAGTTGTTTTTACACCTAATAAGCAAAGCATTGCTGGTGTACTTAGCATAGCTAAAATGTCTGTAGAATACAGAAAAGCATCTCATGATTTGAGACCCCTGATAACATATCCTCTTGTTTCAAGAATTGAGCCAACAGAGCCACAATTAAGAGAAACTTGGCGCTTTGGAGATGAATATAACAACATTATTGGTTATCAGATTCAATTTGAAAGCCTATTTGAAAACATCTACGGTTTGCCGGGATGCAGCCTAACTGAATACTTTGATGATATTCAAATTCAGCACATGCCACGCTATTCCTACGGGGAAGAAATAGCAGTTCTAGCCGAACGATCTGAAGACAGGCTATCAATTGCAAAAAGCTATGAAAGTTTCACAAATCGATTGATTTCGGATAAAAAACCGTGGAAAATCCCTTTAATTGGAATACATAAAACGGTGTTTATCTGGTACAGACGCACTAATTTTTATACTGCACTTGCTGTTTATCAAGACTTATCATCACATGGCTATGATGCTTTTTTTGATTACGAAGGTATCGATGATAAAGATTTTGAGAAGATTATTTTCGAGAATGTTCTATATCGCGCCCATTTTGTAATCATACTATCCCCCTCTGCATTGGAAAACCTAAGAGAGCCAAATTCAATTATGCGCCGCGCTGTAGAACTAGCAATTGACGAAAAACGCAATATCATCCCTTTATTGATGGAGAGTTTCGATTTTGATAGTCCAAGCGCAAAAGAAGTATTAACGGGCAAGCTGGCTTTACTACGTGCTTATAATGGATTAAAGCTTGTACCCGAATATATTTTTGCAGGGATGGAAAAGTTACGTCGCTTTTTGAATGTAGAACTGGAAGATGTTCGACAGCCAGTTTTGAGCGCAGCCGTGGAAGAAGATACTGAAAAACGACAAGTAAAAGCCAAAGAAGAACCTGTTGTACAAGAAGCATCGCTTACAGCAGAAGAATGGTTTGAACGAGGTTATAAAAGTCAAAAAGATAAAAAACTTGAAGAAGCCATTCGATATTACAAAGAAGTTTTACGTATCACTCAAGATGCGATTACATACTCCAATTTAGGGGTTGCCTTATTTGACCTGAAACGGTACGACGAAGCTAAAGAAGCTTTTCGTAAAGCTATCGAACTCAATCCCGAACACGAAGATGCCTACAATAACTTAGGCAACTTATTTAATCAGCAGGAACGTTACAAAAAAGCCGAAGAAGCCTATCGAAAAGCTATTGAATTAAATCCGAAATACGCAAGGGCCTACTATAACTTGGGCATCCTTTTGTCAGATGAAAAGTTGAAACGCTACGAAGAAGCCGAAGCCATCTACCGTAAAGCTATCGAATTAAATCCTAAAGACCCAGCAGATATCTACTACAACATGGGCAACTTGATGAATACACTCAAGCGCTACGAAGAAGCCGAAGAAGCCTATCGAAAAGCTATTGAATTCAATCCTGACGATCCAGACATTTATGCTGGCTTAGGAAGTCTTTTGTATATTTTAAAGCGGAATAGTGAAGGCGAAGATGTTTTCAAAAAAGCTATCGAACTTAACCCTAATGATAACTATAACCGCGCCTGTTTTGAGTCGCTTTGTGGAAATATAGAAGAAGCGCTTGCTTTGCTCAAAGTCTCAATTGAAAAAAACGACACTGACAAAACATGGGCAAAACAAGATCCCGACCTTGAAAACTTACGCGCCGATCCGCGTTTTTGGGAAATCATTGGGGAAGAGATGCCAAGTTCCTGAGCCCTTCGACTTTGCTCAGGATAAAGAAGGGCGATGTTACTAGAAAACACCGCTCTTCGACTACGACTTCGCTCTGCTACGTCTCCGCTCAGAGACTGGATGCATCGTTAATCAAAAAAACTGCAACGCACCAGTTTCTCCCCTAAATTCCACGCTTTTGGAATTTGGGGGAGATGCCCGATAGGGCAGAGGGGGCGGATGCAATGCAGTTTTTTGCTTTATCCGCGTAAATCCGTCAAATCAGCGACATCCGCGTTCTATCTTCTAGTGGTGATGATGCCCGCCCTTCCCACTATTCTTCTCCCCTAAAAAGGGACGTAGCGCACCGAAGCCCTCATCATTCATCGCGAAGTATGCCGCAATAATCGTCGTGATCGGGACAGCGGCGATCAAGCCCAGCGAGCCGACCAGGGTGCGGACAACTTCCTCGGCGATGAAGGAAAAGTTCACCAGATAGGCAAAATTCCCTTTCGACATCGAAAAGACCAAGAGCATCGGCAGCGCGCTGCCCGCATAGGCCATGACGAGCGTGTTGACCGTCGCGGCAACGTGATCTTGTCCGATATTGGCAGCCCGTCCATATAACGAGAGCAGGTTCAAATCCGGGTTCGCATCGTGCAGCTCGAAAACAGCCGAGGCCTGGGTGATGACCAGATCGTCCAAAACGCCGAGCGCCCCCACGATCATCCCGCCTAGCAGCAATCCGCGCAAATTGATCGACGCGTTCGCCATCTGCACCAGAAAAAGCGCGTTCTCGTCGCCGTTGCCCGTCAGCTTGGTGGCGACCACGAAAATCCACGCCAGCGAGCCGGTGATGATCAGCGCGCCAAGCATCGAAAGCACCGCCGCGTGCGTTTTCAGGTTCCAGCCGTAGGTCAGGTAGAGGGTCAGCGAGAGCAGGATCGCCGCGCCGATGATGCTTACGCGCACGGGGTCTTCGCCGTCGAGAATATGGGGAATGATGTAGCCGATCACAACCAGCAGGCTGAATGCCAGCCCAAGCAGGCTGCCCGCGCCCTTGCGCCCCGCCAGCGCCAAAATGGCGACCACAAAAAGCCCCAGCAAGATCAACAGCATCCGCGAGCGGACGTAATCGACAAAATAGGCGTTCAGCGTGCCGTCGGGCGCCACCGTGATCGCGATCAGCAGCTCGTCACCCGCTTTCAGGTGGATGTCGTCGTAGCGCACCTGCCGCCTGCCGTTGTCGATCTCAAACTCGATGCCCGCATAATCACCATCCAGCGGTTTGACGCGCAGGACTTGATAAAGCTGCGGCGGATTATCCCCGAGCGTGATCTCCCCCTCTTCGAGTACATGCGTGACTTCAGCCCGCACCGTCCCCGACCCGAAACCTGCTTCCGTCTGGACGCGTTCTATCGGCGAGAAAAAGTACGGCACGCCCCAGATGACGAAGGACGCGATACCGAGAATGATAAGGATGGTGAAAAGGATGAAGATGGTTTTATTTTTCATAGGGGATTTACCAGAGAGTTTTTAGCGCGAATTTCGCTAATTTACAAATTACGCAAATGTTTTTAGTCTGACGTTCAGCCCCCCTGCACATCGCTTCGCTCGTGCATCCCCCCATTTGGCAAGCAAAATGAGGGGACAGAATTAATTCATCGTCTAGTCTCCCCTAAATTCCATGCTGTTGGAATTTGGGGGATGCGAAGCAGTTTCTTTTCCAGATGTCCGAAGGACAGATGGGGCATTTTTCCTTCGTGCTTCTTCGTGTACTTCGTGGTTAATTTCTTACGTTCCTAAAAATAGTCACCCCACCCCAAACCAGCCCAAAGAGCGCCGTACAAACCAGCACGATGGCAGAGCCCGAAGCAATGCTCCAATAATAGGAAATATACAGCCCAACCACACCCGAAATGGACGCAAAGACCGCCGCCAAGGCCATCATCACGGGCAGACGTTTGGTGAGCAGATAGGCGGTCGCAGCGGGTGTGACGAGCATGGCAACCATCAGCGCAACACCAACCGCTTGGAGCGAGACCACGATCGTCACCGCGATCAAGATAAGCATCAGGAAGTCGAGTAGCCGGACTGGCAAACGCAAGGTCGCTGCAAAAATGGGATCGAAGGACAAGACCAGAAATTCTTTATAAAAGACAAGGATAAGCAAAATAACGAGACCACCGAAGGCGCCGATCAACCAAAGATCACGATCAAGAACCGCGAGCACATCGCCAAAAAGGAAATGGGCCAGATCAACGGTATAACCGTCCACGGTAGAAATCAGCGCAATACCGAGCGCAAATGTCCCCGCAAAGATGATGCCGATGGCGGTATCTTCTTTAATTTTGGTGTTGCGACTGATCGTGCCGATGCCGAGCGCGCTCAAAATCGCAGCAACCAGCGCCCACCAAAAGAGCGGTTCACGCGCCCCCCCACCGACGAGATAACCGACAGCAACGCCGGGCAAAATCGAATGCGCTAAAGCGTCGCCAAAAAACGCCATCCCGCGCAGGACAACGTATGTACCAACGACGGCGCTGACAATCCCCACGGCGACCGCGGCGATAAGTCCGCGTACCATGAAGGCGTATTGGAGGGGTTCGAGGAAAAAATCAAGCATAATTTCTAACCACGGAGTTCACAGAGCGCACAGAGAGATAAATCAGGGAGAGAAAAACTCCGTGGTCTCTGTGCTCTCTGTGGTTATAGTTTAATGAGCGTGATCGTGCTCATCACCATCACAGCAAGTATCACCGAGGGCCAGCATCCCGTCTTCGGTAGGGAGCAGTTGTAGGGTCCCGCCGTAGGCGCGCATCAAGTTTTCGGAGCGCAAGGCCTCCTCAGCAGGCCCAATGGCAAGCAGATATTTATTGAGCAGCATCACTCTGTCGAAGCGTTCGGCTGCCATTTTCAGATCGTGGAGTGAGATCAGGACAGTCACACCATCCGCCTGGAGTTGGTCGAGAATAGAGAAAATCTCATCCTGTGAAGGGACATCAAGTCCCGTCATCGGTTCGTCCATCAGGATCAACTCCGCTTCCTGAGCAAGGGCGCGTGCAATAAACATACGCTGCTGCTGTCCGCCCGAAAGCTGATCGATCTGGCGTTTGGCAAGATGTCCCATGCTGACCACGTCGAGCGCCTTGTTGACGAGTTCCCAATCTCTGGGCTTCGGATTGCGGAACAAGCCCATCTGCCCGACGCGCCCCATCATGGCAACATCCGCAACGGTGACGGGGAAATTCCAGTCGACCTGCGTACGCTGCGGGACGTAGGCGATGCAGATATGCCCGTCAGGTTTATGCCCAAAGATCGACATCTGCCCAGATGTGGGTTGCTGTACCCCGGCAATCACCTTGATAAGCGTACTCTTGCCCGCCCCATTCGGACCAACCACGGCGATGCGCTCGCCTTGCGTTAATTCAAATGAAACATTTTCAAGCGCGCTGCCACTTTCATAGCGCATACTAATGCCATCGGCGCGCAAAATCGGCGCGTTGGGGTCGTGAGTATGTTCTTTGCTAAGGTGACGAGTGGTCTTTTTTAGTTCTTGAAAGATAGCCATAATTTATTTTTCTACAAAAACAGAAAGGGTCACAAAGAAGAGCGAAAAGCTTTCCTTAATGACCCTTCGTAGAATTTGTCGTTAGGATTTTACTTCAGCGCTTCAACAAATACGGTTGTATTGTAACGCAGATAGTCCAAATATGTGGGGGCATCGCCATCAGCGGGGCTGAGCGAACCGGTGTAAAAGAAGACCAGTTCCACGCCCGTGTCTTCAGCAACGCGCTCCGCCAAGTTGGGGTTGACGGTATTGCCAACAAAGACGGCCTGCACACCAGTTGCAAGGATCGCATCTTCGATCGCAGCCAATTCCTGCGCAGAAGGTTGCGAGAGTGAGCTATACCCGGGGATGATCGCACCAGCCATTTCCAGCCCGTACTCTTCGATGTAGTAGCCAAGCAGTTGGTGGTCAGTAACGATCTTGCGATTTTCTTCAGGGATTTGGCCAATTTCATCTCTAATCCAGGCATCCACTTCTTCGAGCTCGGCGATGTAGGCGGCAGCATTGGCGGCGTAGCTTTCGGCGTTAGCGGAATCAACTTCGCTCAAGGCGGCTTCGACATTCGCAACCCAAACCATCACGTTATTGGGGTCTACCCAAGTGTGCGGATCACCAGCGGCATGGTCATGGTCGTGTTCTTCACCTTCAACGTGGTCTTCGTCTTCTTCATGCGCTTCTTCGGCGACAGCATTTGGATGCTCCAACAACGCAATCCCATCCGAGACTTCGACGATCTTATCGGTCGCATCGGCGCTTTCGAGCAGATGGTCGATAAAGGCTTCCAACCCTGCACCGTTCGCAAAGACGATGTCCGCATCGGCGACTTTGGCAATATCCTGCGGTGTCGGCTCGAAGCTGTGCGGGTCCGCGCCAACGGGCAGCAAAATCTCCACATTTACATATTCGCCACCAATATTCGAGACCACATCGGCAACAATGCTGGTCGTCGCGACCACATTTAATTTCCCATCATCCGCTGAAGGGGCACTCGCTGTGCCACAAGCAGCTAATAAACTGCTCAACAGCACAAATAAAAATATTTTTCTCTTCACTGTAAAAACTCCTTATTGAAAATGGTTTTCATTATCATTTAGACGCATTCTACTTTTCAAAAAGAGCTTTGTCAAGAAAATCAAAGTTAGAGAAATATTAGAGAAACCAACTTTATTGCAAATGCATGTCCAAATCTGTGTTTTCTTGCCAAGCAACTCTAAAGCCCCTATAATCAACCCCATATGCAAAACAAAGCCGTCCAACTCACGAAGTGGCTCGTCCCCATAGCAGCGTTAATCGCCATCGCTGCCTACATCTATTTCACCCCGCCCGGCTTACTGGGCAAGGCAGATGCGGTCGGCTACGCCGTCTGTCATCGCATCAGCGAGCGCTCCTTTCACGTCCACGAAAACCGCCAGCTCCCCATGTGCGCACGTGATACCGGCACCTTCACCAGCGCCTTCGTCAGTCTGATCTATCTCAGCATCATCGGCAGCAAACGCGGCGGCATGCCCGCCAAAAAGATCGCCGCAGTCCTGATCGCCCTCTTTCTGATTTGGGGCTTCGACGGCGCAAACTCGTACCTTTATCTCATCAAGCAAACCTACCCCGGTGCGCTGCCGCAGATACCGAATCTCTATATTCCCAACAACACCCTGCGTCTCCTGACAGGCAGCGGAATGGGGATGGGCATGGCAGCCGCGCTCTTTGCCGCCTTCAATCAGACCACCTGGAAAGAACTGGATATGCGCCCCGCGCTCGGGACATGGCGCGACCTCGGCTTGCTTGCTGCCATTATCTTGGTCATCGATCTCCTGATTTTAAGCGAATCACTGCTCGTCCTCTACCCGGTTGCCTACATCAGCGTTTTCGGTGTTCTAACACTCCTGACCGTTATCTTCAGCGTCGTCTGGATGATGATCATGAAACAAGACAGCTCCTTCACATCTGCGAAGGAATTGTGGATCGCCTTACTGGCAGGCTTCACCCTCGCCCTGATTATGATCCTGGGCATTGACCTGCTCCGTTTCGGCTTTACCGGCACCTGGGGTGCCTTCCCAATGGGATAGAAAAAAGACCACAAAAGTCTTTGAGACTTTTATGATCTGACTGCGTAAAAGGATATTAAGATGGAACTACTCACCGGCATTTTCTCTGCTTTCGGGCTTTCAGCCAGCGCAGGACTGAACGCATACATCCCCCTGCTCGCTGTTTCACTGCTGGCAAGATTCACCGACCTGATCGAACTCCAATCCCCGTGGGATACGCTGACTTCATGGTGGGTAATCGGCTTACTTGTCGTACTCGGCACAATCGAATTCTTCGCCGATAAAATCCCTGCTGTCAATCATATTAACGACATCATCCAAACCTTTGTACGTCCGGCGGCTGGGGCAATTGTCTTTGCGGCAAGTGCAAATGTGGTTACAGAGATGAATCCGATTCTCTCTCTCATATCCGGTTTACTCGTCGCGGGTGGCGTGCACACTGTCAAGGCAGCTGCCGTGCGTCCAGCCATATCCGCAACTACGGGTGGGTTAGGTCACGCACCCGTCAGCGTTGCTGAAGATGTTGTTTCCACTTTCCTGTCGATTCTCGCCATCATCCTACCGATCATCGTCGGTATTATTTTAGTCTTATTTACCACCACACTTATCTGGTGGCTTTGGCGACGTTCAAACGCCAAATCAAACGCCTAATTGATCTTATCTACAAAAGGAGAAAAGAATGAATGACAATTTAGTTCCCCCCCTCGAAGAGGAAAAGAAGAAACCCAATACTTGGCTCATCGTTGGTATCGTTGCGATTGTGCTCTGTTGTTGTGTGGTCGTAGCCGGTTTCGCCGCCTGGACCTATGGCGACACCGTCATGCACGCGCTCGGCGTTTACTAAGCCAAAAGAAAAGGCTCCCGGTTGGGAGCCTTTTTCATTTAAGCCACCTGTAGCGGCAAAACGTAAAAATAGATACCAATAAAATGCGCCGCACTGCCCGCCATCACGCACAGATGCCAAGCGAGATGAATAAACTTGACCGTTTTGATCTTGTAAAAGATAGTCCCGCCAATATAAAAAACACCGCCCAAAACCACCCATAGGAAGCCTGAGAACGAAACGGCATCAATGACCTGACGGGTGGCAAAAAAGACGATACTGCCCATCACAATATAAGCGATGATAAAAAAGAGACTGACACCCTGATTAAACTTGATCGGCTTGAAGATTTTGATCAGAATCCCGATCAGCGCAAAACCCCATTCCACCCCAAAGATGACCCATCCAAGCGTGCCGTGCAAAGCAATTAACGCCAACGGCGTATAGGTGCCAGCAATCAAAATATAAATTGCGATTTGGTCAAAGGTAAAGAAGAATTCCTTTGCCTTGCCCGCCGGAAGCCAATGATTGAACATAGACGAGAGATACAAAACCACCAGCGCGCTGCCATAGACAATCGAGGCCGCCAAATGCCAGCCGCTGCCATCCCGCACCGAATACGCGATCATCAAAACCAGCCCGACCAACCCCAACACCGCACCGACAAGATGAGAGACCGCATTCGCCAACTCTTCACCCTTTGTAAAACGCTGATTAAGGGTTGCCATTCTTTACTCCCAAAAACTCCGCCACCCACGCCGAGGCGGGATGCTCATATATCTCTTCCGGGCTACCACTTTGCACAATCTCGCCATCATTGAGCAGGATCACACGCTGCGCCAACGCAAAGGCTTCTGCCTGATCGTGCGTCACATAGATCGCAGGCACGCCGCTCTCTCGCAATATCTCACGAATTTCAACGATCAGATATTCACGCAAGCGACGGTCGAGGGCACCAAGCGGCTCATCGAACATCAATAATCTGGGACGTGGCGCAAGCGCCCGAGCGAGCGCGACCCGCTGTTGCTCGCCGCCAGAGAGATCGGTGACTCGGCGAGAATCAAATCCCGTTAGATGCACCTGTTTGAGCACTTCCGTTACCCGCTGCTGAATCTCGTCGTCGCTGGCTTTCGATATGAATGGCAAAAAACGCGCCATTCTACTCAATCTGCGCTTGGCGATGACTGAGCGCGAAGCAGTCGAAGCCATTTTCAACCCAAAAGCAACGTTCTCAAAGACACTCAGATGTGGGAAAAGCGCATAATCCTGAAAAATCAAACCGAAGTTGCGTTGATGGGATGGCGTTTCCGCAAGGCTCTCCCCATTCCAATATACATCACCTGGTTCAGCGTGCTCCAAACCAGAGATAATGCGTAGCAACGTAGACTTCCCGCTGCCCGAGGGGCCAAGCAAACAGAGCGTCTCGCCGTGAGCAACGTCGAAGGAGATGCCTTTGAGCAAAGGTTTCTCCTCGTAGGATTTGTGGATGTTCTTGAGTCTTAGCATGAATTGTCAGTCGTTCAAAAGGTCTTGTATCTTCTGCCTAATGCCTATTTCTCCATCCGTCCGATTGGACAATACGCTGATGGTCAGCGATGAGCTTGGGTAATGATGAGAGGTAAAACCCACACCGGCATCACTGCCAACGATAAAATAGCAACTATTGTCCAAATATTTGTATATACCACAACCATAGCCAACGTTCTCGTTAAAAGAGTGGTAGGTACCAAGAAATTTGTTGGTAAGCTCTTTATTCAATATCTCAAAAGACATGTAGCGAGTCCAAAAAGACTGCATATCAATAGCGGTTGTGTACATGCCACCATCACCGGCTCCGCGAATGGGCAGATTGAAGATATTCGTTTTTTGGCTGTCTTTTTGATAGCCATTCGCTGTATTTGCAGGCAGGTCGTTGGTCGCAAAGAAACCGGAATTGAGCATGCCTGCGGGCTTCAAAACTTCATCGTGAATAAAATCTCGATAAGTCATTTTCGTAATAAGTTCTATCAAGATTCCGAGAAAAACAAACCCACCATTTGAGTAAGAAAATCTGGCGTTTGGCGCAAACTTCATTTTTTGATCGGTGAATAAGGGCAGATAGTCTGATGGCGTATGCAGGTTGTACCAAGGGATATCAACACAGAAATTATCAAAATCTTCAATAATTTCTTCGTCGAAATAATCGAAAATACCTGATGTATGCGTGAGCAAATTTAATATGGTCGCATTTGGGTCAATAAATGAGCTGAATGAAGCGTCTATTTCAGAGACTTTCGTATCCAGAGCTAATTCACCCTGTGCAATTAATACACCAATACCCAGGGCTGTAAACAATTTTGTTCCCGAGGCAATCCCAAACTTTGTGTCAACCTGATTTGGGATTGCATTTGGAATATCTCGATAGCCAAATACCTCTTGAAAAAGAGTTTCAGCACCCTTGGTGACAGAAACAACGCCAGAAAAATCCCGGTTCTTTAAATACGTATCTAGTTTTTCGTTTAAAAGCTTCATGGTGATCTCCTCAGTTCATATGGGGGGATTCTTTAGACTTGTGGATGTTGTTTAAAGTTAGCATTTGTCGTTGGAAAAGAGCCTTCAAAGGAAGGCCCTTTCCATAACAGGCCGCATAATATTAGTCAAGCTAGTCCTTCTTGATTATAGGTATCCACCATCGAACACCCATTTCTTTCAATGATCTGAAAACTACTGGAAAATATGCTGCGATATCTGGTTTCGTCTCATCTCGTTCATAGCCTGTAGATGAAAACCACCCACCATAAATATATTTATTCACCTTCATAGAGGTTTGGTAAGTACAATTGAATTCAGCATAGGTCGCAGCAGGGATCTGGAAAATTTCAAACTGTTTAGAATCCCTTTCTGTCATTTTTTCCACGCCAAGAATATCCACAAATGAATCACGAGAGCCATTCTCAGGTAGATATACAGACATTAATGGTGATCCGGCTACAGGGCCACACTTACCCTGCGTCAATTTCCAAAGCGCCAGATATTCTTCTGTACTGACATATTCCTTCCAAAGTTTCGACCCATTCTTAAGAAATTCATCATAATTAAACTTTTTACTTCTTCCAACAATTTCAAAAGCTGGTCGCTCGATTATCTTGTAGTCCATATTACTGCCTCCTTTTATTTCAACATGAACAGAAACTCGCTGATATGCAGACAAATTTGCTCCCGAGGTGCGCGCTTCCCGAGGATTAATGCCATGCATATTTCGGAATGCTCGTGTAAAAGCATTCGGCGATTCGTAACCGTACTTTAGGGCAATATCGGTTACTTTTGTTGTTCCAGTTGCAAGTTCAGTTGCCGCGACAGTTAGTCTACGCCGTCTTATATATTCAGTAGGCGTTATCCCAACAATAGCGAAGAACATGCGCTGGAAATGAAATGGGGAGAAGCAAGCTCTTTTGGCTACTTCATTGATATTTACTTCACCGTCAAGGTTCTTCTCAATATACTCAATAGCCGAGTTTATTCTAGCAGACCAGTCCATATTTCCGCTTCTCCTTAGAATGAGCGTAATATAGCAAATTCATCTGATGTTGTCTCACCTTTTCTTGCTATCTGGTGTGTGGCAGATCGTTTTCAACTACCAACATGGTATTTTCTTGCATACAAAAACATTTCACGATTTTACCCCACCTTATTTCACGCTTTACACGCAAAACTACCGCTACCACTCCCCCATTCCCGGCAAGCTTAACTTCTTTCAAACCGCCGGGCTGAGAGAGAAATCTGTATATCGCCATCGGGATGGTCGGGTATGCCGGGCACGCCAAAAGGGAGGTCGCTCCGAATTCGTCCAATGAAACGGTAAAGGCAAAGGTCGCCGTATCCCCTCCGGCACAAGCGCACTTTTCCGTTCCAGATTATTAATTGATTGCCAAAGCCGCACTCATGCTCATTATTAGAATCTCTATGAGCAAAAGAGTCATGCTGTATTTTGGTTTTGGATCGAAAATCAATAATGTCCACAACCAGGCAATGCCAAGCAAAACCGATATCAGCATATCTTGAAGACCGTCCCCAATTAGAGCCATTAAAACGATTCCGATGGCTGAGAGTAGCACCCCCAAAAGCCATAAATTATCAGATGTCGAAGATCGCTGAACTGTATCATCTTCAGCTTGCGCCTTGAATCCCATTAGCATTCTTCGTTCCATGATGTGATGCAGCGGTACACCAATAAAATCCCCTATTTTGCCAATCAGATTCGGATGTTCCTGAGCATGTGTGCGGACGATCAACCGTGTTTGGTTTGAACTGATCTCTTTCAGGAAAAAAGTACCCCAGTTCTCCAAAACAAAAGATTTGCCATGCTCTACGGCCACGACCGGAAAATTGTACTTGATAACGCTTTTCGACTCATCTATCGACCCCGGAATAATGCGCCCAACTTCCATATCTTGAAATTCGGCGACCAGATCAGCATCACGTTTTTCATATCCCAATACCTTTTCGATAAACGCATAGCTGAAAAAACCTCCCCGATCTGCTCCTAACTGAATGATCCATTTCCACACTTCTGCCTTTGGCGCGTTGATTGTAATTGCCCGAGTAGCGCTGATACTTGGAGCCAGATGATCCCCGATTAGTGACATTTTCGTTTCTTCTTCAGAAGCTCCCCACGATAAGATTTTTGACCGCAGGAAAACAACGTATACAATAATTTGAACAAAGAACACGAATATAAGTACCAAAACTGTTTCCATTTCTTCGATCTTTCTCTATAGTGAGCTATCTATCCGGTGCGCTTCAGGGAGCACTGGCTGCAAGGGAGATGCCCTTGAGCAAAGGTTTCCCTTCGTATGATTTGTGGATATTGGTGAGGGTTAGCAATTTAGGGATACTCCGAGACCTATCGAGTCTTAATCAGTCAAACTCTTTGGCTCAGACCGCTTCAATGTAGATAGATATGCTACAGGCAACATACCACCAAGCGCCCCAATAAACACAGCAAGAAAAGGCGCCGTCACAACTAACAGAATCACCTTGAAACTTTTTCCAATACCCTTAGCTCTAGCAATCGTCAAAGAGAGCAAGAAAGTGTAGATTATTCCAATTGTTGCTCCGATTTTCACTCCACCATCATATCCAACAGAAAAAAGCAGATCCCCCAATCCACCAAGCACCATTGAAGCAAGTAATGCTAACAAAAAATAAGCTAGATAAAACCCTATAGCTTGCATAAAATTTCTTTCGTAACTCATATCAGTAAGATTTCTGAACATATTTCCTCCAATTACATGAAATAATAAACGGGGACAAAGCAAAACAAATTATAGCATTACCTACCACTCCCCCGTCCCTGGCAAACGCAACTTCTCAATCAACAAAATGCTAATCGTCGTCAAGATCATCAAGATCGTCGCCATTGCCATTGCCTGCCCGTAATTCAAGCCGCCGGGTTGGGAGAGAAATCTGTAGATCGCTGTGGGGATGGTGGGGTATTCGGGGCGCGCCAAAAGCGATGTAGCGCCGAACTCGCCCAGCGAAACCGTAAAGGCAAAGGTCGCGGCAGCCAGCGTTGCACGCGAAATGATCGGGAAATCGACTGTCCACCAAACCCAAAATGGGGATGCGCCCAACATCGCCGCCGCTTCGCGATAACGCTGTGGGATGGATGCCAGCGCGGGCTGCAACGAGCGGATGACGAAGGGCAGTGCGATCATCGTATGGGCGAGGGGCACTAAAAAGGGCGAGGCGATCCAGTTTAACGGCGGGCGGCTGAAAGCGATAATGAATCCCAAGCCAAGGGTCACGGCAGATGCCCCGAGGGGCAGCATCAGGAACGGGTCAAGGGCGTTATCGAGCTTTGTCGGCTTCGCCAACGCCGAGGCGACGGGAAATCCCAACAAGAGGGAGAGTATCACCGTAATCCCCGCATATTGGAGGGAGTTTTGCGCGGCTTGGATGGGCGGCACATAGAAACGTGATCCGCGCCGATTGATAAAAAGTTCTTCGTAATAATCGCTGGTGAAGCCCGTTTCGAGTGTTGCCCGTTCGCCACGATCCGCTTCAAGTTGGCTGACCGAGCGCAGGGGCAAGGCGAGCATGGGAAGAACAAAGAGAGTAAAGAGAAAGAGGAAAGAAGAAAGAAGGAAAGCGCGTTCAGAGAAGGTTTTAGGGCGGCGGGCGAAATTTGCATTTTCGCGTTGTGCGATTTGGACAGCGGTCTTTGACAGCATCTTACTGTAGAGTATTGAAAAAACGAGCGTGCAGAGCAATTGAATGAGCGAAAGCAACGCGGCGACGGGCAGATTGAGCATCGACATGGTCTGGACGAAAATCTCCACTTCGAGGGTGGCGAACTTCGCCCCGCCGAGCAGCAGGATGACGCCAAAGCTGGTGAAATCGAAAAGGAAAACGAGCAGCGCCGCCGCCAAAATGGATGGGCGCAAAAGCGGAAAGGTGACCTGCCAAAAGGCATGCCAACGATCTGCGCCAAGTAAACGCGCAGCTTCGTTCAAACGTGGATCGAGGCGTGAGAGGGCGTTCCCGACGACGCGAATAACAATGGTCGTATTGTAGAAAACGTGCGCCAGCAAAATTGCGCCGAGGGTGTAGAGCACATTGATTGGCGGGGCTTCGAGATTAAAGCCGTGCATTAGCATCAAATTCAGCCAGCCGCGTGGACCGAGCAGGGCGTTAAATCCCGCCGCAACGACAACTGTGGGGAGCATGAAGGGCACTGCGGTGAGCGCACGCAGCAGAGCTTTCCCTCGAAAATCGTAGCGGGCAAAAAGCCAGGCGGCAGGCAGCCCAACCCCAAGTGTGAGGAGCATCGAAAGCAGGGCTTGCCAAAGGGTAAAGCCGAGGCTCCCCGCCGCGATCTGCAAGGACTGCGACGAAAAGAAATCAGGCGAATCCACACCCAGCGCCAAAATTCTGACGAGGGGGTAGAAGAAGAATAGCCCGAGAAAGGCGAGGACGGGGAGCCAACGGCGCATGGTGTTTGAATGTTTAACGTTGCAACGTTAGAACGTTATTTCAGAACCGTATTCGTCCAATCTTGAATCCATTGCTCACGCATATCGGCAATGAGGGCGGAATCAAGGCTGGCCGGTTGAGAGGGCTGTTGGGCGTAAGCAACGAATTCAGCGGGCAGTTCAGCCGAAGGCAGCACGGGATAAACGAACATCTGCATCGGCAGATCTTCCTGAAATTGAGCGGAGAGCATGAAATCGACGAAGGCTTCAGCCAGTTCACGATTCTCCGTGCCTGCCAAAATACCAACAAATTCGATTTGACGGTAGCAGGTTTCGGGTCCAAGGATCGAGGCGGTCGGGGCATCATCCAGGGCTGTTTCGGCGAAGATCACTTCCGCAGCGGGACTGCTGCCGTACGAGACGACCATCGGCTGGGCGCCTTGCCCAGAGGAGGCGCTGAAGTTGGTGTAGTAGGCGGTTTCCCAACCATCTGCAACGGCGATACCGTTATCGCGCAGACCAAGCCAATAGTTGAGATAGCCGTCTTCGCCGAAATGCGCGATAGTCGCCATCAGGAAGGCCAGACCGGGCGATGATGTAGCGGGGTTTTCGACCACCAGTAAACCGTTATATTCGGGCTTGAGCAAGTCTTCGAGCGTGGCGGGCACATCCAGGCCCTTCTCGTCAAAATAGACTTTGTCGTAGTTGATGCAAACATCACCAAAATCGACGGGCAGCGCGTGGTTGGATGCATCCAGCTTGAACTCGGCGGGGATTTCGGCGAGCGCGGGGGCATCGTAGCCTTCAAAGATGCCTTCTTCGAGGGCGCGCGAGAGGAAGGTGTTATCCACGCCAAAGAGCAGGTCGGCGAGCGGGGCTTCTTTGGTCAAGATCGCCTTATTGAGCGCCGAACCTGCGTCTCCGCTGGCAAGGAAAACAACTTTGGCGTTATGTTCGGCTTCAAAAGCGGCCACCACCTCTTCGCTGATGGCGAAAGAATCGTGAGTCATCACGGTCAGCGTGGCGGGTTCGCTCTCGGCGGGCGCTGCGGGGGTGCAAGCAGCAAGAACAAAGGCAAAAACGAGTACGAGTAAAAGTGTTTTTTTCATTTTGGTTCCTTTCAAATAAGACGTGCGTCGCACCATCATCTACAAAAAAAACTCCCAACGAGCAAAAAGCCCGTCGACAGACACTTTCTGCTAAACCTGGTGCGACGCACTTTCACGAGTGTGAATAATGAGCAACAGCCCAGTTTCAATTTCGACATAGGCTTTTTCCGCGGTCAGCTCGTTGCTGATGCCGCGTGTTTGATGAGCAAAAAGGGTTTCATTTTGGAGTGGCCAGCGCAAGCCTTTGGTGCGGATGCCAGTCACATCACCACGCCAGGGAAGCAACGAGACAACATCGCCGCTTCGCCCGTGGACTTCAATTTGTTTCCGCACAAAAAAGGCTTCTTCCAAGCCATCATCCACCCGTACATCCAGCCCGTCGAGGGCAGGGTCGGTGAGCAAGGACAGGTTGCCGAGGGTTTGGTCAAGACGTCCACCTAATGCACCGATGAGCAGGATTTCTTCGTAGCCGTGTTCGCGTGCATAAAGCAGGGCAAGCTCGAGGTCGGTTTCATCCTTGTCGGCGGGGAATTGGCGGAAGTCCACGCCCTGTTCTTCGAGAGTACAGCGGTTAACGGAATCAAGAGAATCGAGATCGCCGATAACAACAGACGGAAGCAAGCCCAAATTAAGGGCGTGGCGTGTTCCCCCATCCGCAGCGATGATGAAATCGTCGTCACGCAGTAGGCGGCGGGCGACATTCAGATTCGGTATTTCTCCATTAATGAAGATGATGGCTCGTTTGGACATAAAAAAACATCCTCGCCGTTGGAGGATGTTTGATGATGTATACAAAGTCCCTCCGCTGGCATTATCCAGATCAGGTTATACGGGTCGAGCTTTACGCTCCTCTCAGCCATTAAAGGCTCCCCGTTCAATTGTGCTATATTTATACCCCTCCGCTGAGTAGCTTGTCAAATCATTGGCTTAAACACGGGTATAATTATGCAACGGAGCTTGTAATGAAAATTCTGGTTGTAGACGACGAACGCATAGAAAGACGCATGGTCGAAAAGACCTTAGCTCGGTTGGGGCATGAAATCGTTCTGGCCAATAGCGGAGAGGCGGCCTGGCAACATCTTCAAGATAAGCATATTCGCTTTGTCATCACGGATTGGAATATGCCAGGCGTTGATGGCATCCAGTTAATTCAAAAAATTCGTTCATCACAATTACCCGGCTATGTGTATGTTATTCTGGTCACGTCAAATGACCGTAATGAGGACATCGTAGCAGGGTTGTACTCAGGGGCAGATGATTATCTGACAAAACCCTTTCACCCACAAGAGTTGGAGGCACGCGTCGCAGTTGGCGAACGTGTGTTGACCCTTGAAGACAATCTGGTGCGAGCCAAAAATCAGCTAGAACGATTGGCGATGGTCGATACCCTGACCGGGCTAATGAACCGCCGCGCAATTTACAAATTTACGCGAGGGGAACTGGAACGCGCTCGCCGTATCGCTGATCCGATTAGTGCCATTTTTTTAGATATTGATAAGTTCAAAGAAATCAATGACAAATATGGTCATCTTGTCGGTGACGAAGCGCTCAAGCTGATAGCACAGGTCATTCAACAGCGTAGTCGCGCCTATGATGGAATCGGGCGCTGGGCGGGCGATGAGTTTTTGGTGGTCTTACCAGGAGCTGATCTGAAAAGTGCACAAAAAGCTGCTACTCGCATCATCGAAGGGATTGCCACCACGCAGCTCATTCTACCGGACAATCAAGCCGTCACCATTCGTGCAAGTGCAGGTGTGGCAACCATCCATAAAATGACGAATTCACCCAGCTTGCTGGATAATATTATTCAAACGGCAGACGAAGCGCTCTACCGTGCAAAAAGTGCGGGCGGCAATCAAGTACAGGTTTCCTCATTATAAGGAGATTTGCTCATGATCGACACATCGGTTTTAGACTCATATCGTGATTTCATGGAAGAAGACGCTGAAGATTTCATTCGCGAAATTCTTGATGAATTTTATAGCAATGCGAACGAGTTGCTAAAGACGCTCACCGTAGCGCCCACAGAAGCAAATATTGGAGATTTTGTGCGCGCTGCACATACGCTAAAATCAACAAGTGCAACCGTGGGAGCTACAACACTCTCAGCCTTGGCTGCAACTCTGGAGAGCAAAGGCAAAGAGAAAGCCTTTGCTGAGATTGCCACGCTGCTGCCAACCCTGCAGGAAAACTATAATCAGGCAGAAAGTGAACTTAAAAAACTATACGCCTAAGCAAGCACAAGGCAAAAAACGCATATCGCTGATATGCCCAAAGGAGAAAAATGGATACAGTAGAAAAAGACTTGGTAGTGGCGATGGATTACCGTCTGCTCATTGACGGAGAAGTCGTCGACTCATCAGAAGGACAGGAACCGCTCGAATTTTTACAGGGCCATAGCAATATAATCCCGGGCCTCGAACGTGAAATGCTCGGCATGAAGATCGGTGAAAGCAAAGATGTAGTCGTGCAACCCACCGAGGGCTATGGAGAATTTGACCCCGAAGCCTTCATAGAAATTCCCCAAAATCAATTTCCCGATCACATACCCGTTGAAGAGGGCACCGAATTACAGGTAGAAAATGAAGAAGGGCAGCCCACTTACGCCCGCATTGATAAGGTTGAAAATAATATCGTAAAGCTCAATTTCAACCACCCACTGGCAGGCAAAGAACTGCACTTCTCTGTTCAAGTCGTTGCGCTGCGTGCGCCGAGCGAAGAAGAACTTGAACACGGACACGTCCATCACGAACACACCCACTAGAATCAAAAAGTCCCCGAAATTCGGGGACTTTTTCTTTGGGGAAATTACTCGCTCGCTAAGAGAGCAACAAAATCGATCTCCAATAAAACTTCTTCATCCACATCTGCTACACGCGGTGCTGAAGGTATGAAAATGTCGTAATCGGCATAGGCAACCATCGTCTCGGCATGACCGGCAAGCTCTGTCTGGGAGACAGGCGTCACCTGCGCGCTGAAGGTCACCTCGTGCGAGATATTTTTGATGGTCAACGTACCGCTAATCTCAAGCGAGGCAGGCTCTCCCAGCGTCAGTGCATCTGGCAGACCGGTGATTGCTGTGGGCACAAAGCGAATATATTCGTAGCCGCCCGTGTCCAAAATCGCATTATGGATAGCGCGATTACGAAAACCATTATCCGTCGCGAAGCCGCGTGCATTCACTGCGATCTCGCCAAGCTTCGCATCCTGCGGAGCATCTGCCGAAAAGCTGATCGGCCCGCTAACCAGATTGGTTGTCCCGACAACGGTGGTCGGCTCGCCGCCGAGTAGCTCGTTCAAGGTAAAGCGGACTTCCGATTGAGCAGCATCAATCTCAAAGGTAGACAAATCGGATGTGGACATCGGATCGTCCTCGGCCATCGGCTGGCTTCCATTATCTGTGGCATCTACCTCGTCCAAAGTGGATACCGGCTGCGTCACGCTTGGGGCAGCCGGTTCTCGAAAAAAGAGATAGCTAAACAACGCCATGCCAAACGCAACCAACGTACCAATAACCGCAAATTTCAATAAAGTCTTCTCACTCTTGTGCACAGGATACTCCTAAATATTCAGACAGTTTATGTGGGATTTACGGCATAATACCATAAAAAAGAGCGACTTTTTACAGTCGCTCGATTTTCTAAGGATTTTCTTACGCTATGCCGAGCACGCGCATCAAGACCCGCCGTTGGTGCGGGCGGTTACGATGCTCGAAGAGGTAAATACCCTGCCATTGTCCCAGTGACAGGTCGCCCTCATCAACGGGGATGCTCAGACTGACATCCGTCAACATGGCGCGGATGTGGGAAGTGGCATCGTCAGCACCTTCAAGGGTATGCGTATACCAACGCTCACCTTCGGGGACGAGACGCGTCAGGAAGGTCTCAAGGTCAGCGCGGGCTGAGGGGTCCCAGCTTTCAGAGATGAGCAAGGAAGCGCTCGTATGTTGCAGGAAGAGGGTACACATCCCCTCTTGAATCTGGGCATTGCGCAATTCTGCGCGTACGAGGGGCGTGATCTCGTGGAGACCTTTGCCCGGGGTACGGATCTGGAGGGTGGTTTTATGCCATTTCACAGAGAATATTCCTTAAACGGGAGCAAGTTGAAAGGCGAGCGCTGCACTTGTTCCATCCGCTGTATGGCGTAGCCGAGAATTTCTCCCAGCAACTCGGCGTAGCGCATGCCTGCACCAGTCGCAATCATCGGCAAATCGGAATGAGTGGGATGCAAGCCGGGCAGGGTGTTGGCTTCCAGCACAAAGGGCCGTCCATTTTCATCGAGCTTGAAATCGACGCGCCCACCGTCGCGACACTCAAGAAGCTGCCAGGTCTTGATGGAGAGTTCAGCAAGTTCATCGTAGAGCGGCTGGTCGGTGAAAAAATCATAGGAGACAAGTTCTTCGCAGGCTTCTTTTTCAAAGAAGCCGTATACTTCACGCTCTTTTTTGAGCGAAATCTCGCTGGCACCGATCACGCGCGTCTCTGCACCGCTGCCCAGCAGCCCGACGGTAAACTCACGCCCAGGTAGATATTTTTCGAGCAGCACCGGCTGCTGGTAAGTCTCCCAAAGCCAGTGCACACGCGCCTGCATTTGCGCTTCGCTGCGGACAATGGCACGCTCGTCAATCCCCTTCGAGGTGCCCTCGTAAAGCGGCTTTAGAAAAAAAGGCAGCGCATCCAGCGTAACATCCGTCAGCCTAATCGGCTCATACGGGCGCAGCACCTGATAGTCAGGCGTGGGAATGTTTGCCTTGCGCAACATATCCTTGGTCAGCCCTTTATCAAGACAGATGGCCAGTGTATGCGGATCGGAAAAAGTATAGGGGATGCGATAAGCTTCGAGCACTCCGGGAATCTGCGATTCGCGCGCGCGCCCGTACCTGCCCTCTGACATATTGAAAATCAGCTCAACCCGATTGCCTTCCGCCAAAAAGTGTAAAAGAGAGGGAAGGTTGCCGATTTGAATGACTTCGTGTCCCAACGATCTAAGCGCTTCGACAATTGCGGCAATGGTTTCTTCGGTCTCAAATTCGCCGTAAAAATCAATAGGGGAGTGATGGTCCGGTTCATGTCTATCGCGTAAATCGTAGGTGAAACCAATCTTCATTCTTATTACTCCTTTGGACGGATAATTTACGGAGAGAGTCCGCAAAGATATTAACACAAAAAAGAAGAAAAAGAATTTACGAAAAGATTTAATGTCTAGCCTAAAGATTCATCGTAGTGGCAGCTCTATTTCTATCCCCTATTTTGCTTGCAAAATGGGGGAGATGCCCCAGCGAAGCGAGGGGCTGGGGGGGCAGAACGTCCGAATTTACAACGTCGCTGCGTAACATGAGTTACTTAAGCACCACCCCAAAAGATCGTTTCAGAAGCATCACAAAAGCCTGAATAATCGTCCTTTGTGTTAGAATCGCTGCGTTCAAAAGGAAGGATGATAATGAGCAAACCGATCTTATTAAAATCAGATGATCCAATTATCAAAACATTGGATTTCAAACCTTATCGCAGTATTGTCGAGCGACGTGTAGAACGTTTTTCTCCGCCACCCAATATGCCACAGGATATTGAAATTGCTACACCATGGGGAGAATCTCTGACAGCTAACGCTGGCGACTATCTCGTCAGCGAACTAGACAGCCCACCTGAAGATCGTTGGCCTGTCAAAGCCAGCATCTTTGAAGAGACCTACATCGAAACCCGCCCCGGATTTTGCGTTAAAAGCGCCTTGACCATGCTCGTCCCCCTCGTGGACGCTGTTGGTGGCGACGCCGAACAAGAAGTTGTCGTCGAAACGTTGGAAGGCAAGGTTTCGGTCCGCGCCGGGGATTTTTATCTCGCGCTCGGTGTACAAGGTGAAATCTGGCCCTATCCCAAAGATAAGGTGTCCAGCGTAATGGTTTTGGTTGAAGATAATAAATAAAAACTCATAAAAAAAGAGACCGCGTTTTGAAAA
Source organism: Anaerolineales bacterium (assembly GCA_050305405.1). Classification (GTDB taxonomy): domain Bacteria; phylum Chloroflexota; class Anaerolineae; order Anaerolineales; family Villigracilaceae; genus Desulfolinea. Next base: position 35,901 of record JBNLFG010000012.1, read on the forward strand.
CGCGGTCTCTTTTTTCAATCAGCAGCTATTTCTTTTTCTTCTTACTGGTAGGTTTCTTTTTGGGTGTTTTACTCACTTCGGGTTCAGCAGGCGCTTCTTTTTTGACAGGCTTGGCCTCGTCAGGTTTAGCACTCTTCGCGGTTCGACGGCCATCCAATTTGAGCAACTTTTCAGGGTTAATCTGCTCGATTTGTCCACCTGTATCGCGCATCAGATCAACCATATATTTCACTAGACGAACATCTCGATCATCTTCATTCGTGGATTTACCATTCCAGAAGGCGATCAGACGAACTTTATCAGTGCCCATCAACAAGGATGAGTACAACGCCCAGCGATTGTTACGCTCGTACAGGTCATCGCCCTTTTTAGGAGCGCCAAGATGCTCGGGCTGATATTTCTCATCCACGAGGGGGTGATTGCGCACTTTGTAGAAACGCTCAACCCATTTTTCACCGTAGGGGCTGACAAAATCGCGAACATAAGAAGCATCCGCCAAAGGCAAGTGTGCTTCCACTTTGATGCCACGCTCCGCACATAGTTCAGCGAAGATCAGCTCCGTGCCCGCAGAGAGACCTGCTGTAAAGGCAAGATCGTTATCATCAGCATTGTATTTATCCAAAACTTCCGTGATTGCCCGACGAACTTCATCTTCCTTCGTGGCAGGGAAAAGATTACGCTTGCTGCTAACCGGATCAACCGTGTAGCCTTCAAAGAGAAAGACCTGACGCTCTGTCTCTTCCATCTTCTCTTCTTCAGGGGTCTCATCCGGCTCTTGTTGTGCTAGACGATGTATCTCGTCGTTAATCGCATTAATGCCAGCCTGAACAAATTCAGTGCGCATCTCAAGCAACTTAAGCATTTCCAACTGTCCCAGCGAAGATTGCAAATAGAACTCGTTGCGGCGTGCCGCAATCAAGGCTTTGCGATAAGCGCGTGTGACCATCATCGGCTTGGGCGCAGTTAAAACGCGTAACTCAGCCAAAGAGACTAAAGTCCAGTAATCGACACTTTCATCTTCAGCGAAAGTTTCCAGAGCAAATTCAAGCGCACCGCGCAATTCAGGCAGTACCAAGCGGATCGCAGTAATATCAGGATCAGGGTCTTCAGCATCATCGAACTGATCTGCCAAATGAATCAAAATTGTCCCAAGTGTCACCGCATTTACACCCGGATAATAGTCATTAAGATCAGAACGATAGCCTCTCACGTAGGTATTGAAGGCCTTAATCAACCAGTGATAAGACTCAAAAGCAGTTTTTAGACGTTTCTTCGCATCATCAACCCACCCCCATGAGTGCATCCAAGTCTTTTTATAGATGCGCCCCAAATAGGAAATCGCTTCAGTATCACCGGGGTGATCAGCCAGAAGCACTTCAAGTTTAACAATCGCTTCATCAACCCGCCCCAAACGATTCAGATGGAAAGCTTCCTGACGACGAAAATCAAGATTTTCTCCATTCACTTCCAAACCCTTGCGATACTGTGCAAGAGCAAGCTCATTACGCCCCATATCGGCGAGCGCTTTCCCAGCCGTCCCAACCGCTTCCTCTTTAATCATCGGGTTGCTGATCTCTTCCGTCAGCAGCAGAATATCACCGATTCTTTTTTGGCGGCGGGAAATGGTCACACGTTGTTGCCATTCGTTATATTCACGCCAAAAGCCTGTCGCCAGCGGGGTACGGAGGCTGCTCTGGTCGGGCTCGTTCAAACCAGTCAGCAAGTTGAATACCGGGCTGTGAATCGCATCCACACCTGTTGCCCAGGTATCTCGTGTAACGCGCGCAATCGCCTGAATATCCTTATCCAAAAATTCAGGATCAGGCACACCTTCTTCGGTCGTGTGATAAGGGATCGTGCGCACATTGAAAATATCAAAAGGCATATACGCGCGTCCCGATTGAATATGCACAATGCCACGTTTACGAAAAGCATGGCGAATCCCCAACTCATAGAAAACGTTGGCATTATCAATGCTCAAATCCGCAATCACCAGATCAGCGAGCAGAAGCTCCTGGAACATGTCAGTCAAGATATCGCCGGTGGTCGTCTCCTCATCTGCACGAAAAGGTTCAAAACCCGCCTGCCGCAACGCAGGTTTGATCAGATCCTGATAAATCGCATTAAAGTTGATCGTTGTTCCGTCAAAGCCTTTCTTGATACCAAATGGCATCACCACAAAGGCATGGGGAAGGATTTCTGGACGCAGTTTGCGTTCTTCTTGAGGGACATTTTCCATCGGCATACTCTCCTCTTCTACAATTTCCGGTTCACTCTCAACCTCAACTTGCTTCACTTCTTCAACATCTGCCTGCCCCTTACTGGATTTCGCTTCAGCCACCCCTTCAACTTCCGGGGCAGCAACATCTCCTACGGCGGCTAAAGCATCGACCTCGGCAAGAGATTTCTCTTCAACCGGCTCGTTCTGTGTGGGATCAGCAGACGTCATCATGTTTCTAGCCTTTAACTTCGCCGGTCTTCGGAAAACGTTGCAATACAGCATGCACGTCCGAGACTGGGGTATCGGCATTGAAATCAATATGCCCGAACTCAGCAGCAATATCATCAATCGCAGAACGCACCTTCGACACACGGCTAACGATATTCTCAACTGCTTCCGAAGCGGCTTCAGCCATCGCCGCTAATTCTTGTTGAACAAGATCGGAGGAGGCTTCTTCCACAATCGTGCCAAGCGCTTCTTCAAAGGTTTCAACCAAAGTCTCTTCAGTTTCGCGGAGCGTCTTATCGGTGTGATCAATAATGCTATTGCGCAATTCCTCTTTGAAGCGTTTATCCGAATCAACAGCGCGCTGCAAAACCTGATCAACAAGATCGGCTTCGGCCAGATCAGCATCCGCGAGAGCATCCTGCATGGAACGGATATATTCCATATTCTGATTCCAGAGAATCTTCTCGGTAGCTTTGATCATCTGGATGGTTTCTTTTTCAGAGCGCTCTTCCAACTCAAGATTTCTCCAATGATCGTAAATAATCATTAGTTCTACAATCACCTTGCTGTAGTTTTTCAGTGTGGGGTCAAGGTTGCGCAATTCCAGCCAACCGATATAGGCTGAGGCAATCGAGGCCGTGACAGCCACCCATATCGATAAGGTACCTCCCATCGCTGCCAGGAAAGAGCCAGCGCCACCCGCAATAAGGATGTACCATTGCAAACGTGTACGTTCGCTCTGAATGCGATTGACCTTGCCAATATGCCAGGCAAGTTGATCCTGCAAACGGTAGGCAAAGTACTCTTCGCCACTTAGGTCGTTGAAGCCAGAATCGCTATCGGGTGAGTTGGGATCATAATAAGGCGGGATATTGCCCGAGTACGGTTCGAGCACCATTTCACCACCCAAGCCACGATAAACCTGACGATGAATATCAGCCAGTCGCTTTTCAAGCCAGGAACGGCGCTGGGGTTCGTTTTTCAAGACGGTACGGAAAAGATAGATTTCTTTCTTGATCTCTTCAGCACCCGCACGCAAGGTAAGCCAGGCACCGCCACCGTAAAACTTATTGAAGAAAGCAGCCAAAACTGAGGCCGAAATGGGGGCAATAATCAGCAAGACTTTAAGGACAACTTTTCCTAGTGCCGGGAAGGTTTCAGGATAAGTTTCGGTCAGAACGGCAAGGAAAGCTGCCATGACGCCTAAAATGGCTATCCAGCGGCGCAAGCCATAGTGTGGACGCGAGAGCTTATTGGATGCGGCATCCAATTGTGCATAACGCATCCAGGCAATGTCCAGAATAGGGGTTCTGGTTTCAGGCGTTTGTTCGGTATTTGTTGCATCCATATTCTTCCTCCAAATGTGGGGTTGATATTGGTTTTTTAGTTTAGGTCTTACTATTTTGCACTGAGATCAGCGCAAAACGGACGATATTCTTCACCGGAGTAGAAGAGTTCCCATTCAGTTTGGCTCAGGTTTGAAACCAAGTGTGCACAGGCGTCTTCCACTAGGGTATCGGTATAGGTTAGGGGTAGGGCCGGCACATCCCATATCTGAACAACTTTTCGAGCAGCGGTAGCAAGTTCAAGTCCATCGGGCGAAAACTCGACGCTCGAGACCACATCACTATGTGGCAGACGAGTTATTTCCTGTCCCAGCGTCAAATCCCAAATATAGGCAAATTTATTCGAGCTTCCGGCAACAACAAGGTTGCTATCGGGACTAAATGCGAGCGAGTAAGGCTGCCCATTCATCCGCAAAACGGTCTTGCTGAGGGAGTAGTTATTTTCAACATCCCAAAGATAGACCGTACCTTCACTGCTGGCTGTTGCCAGCAACTTCCCATCCGGGCTGTAGGCAGCATTATGTAACTCACCAACGTGGTAAAGCGTGGTCACTTGGGTCTTGTTTTCAATATCCCAAATGACAATGCGGTTAGTCATAGTGGCCACAAGATGTTTGCCATCCGGATGGTAATTAATCGCTTGCAAGGAGGCTGCGTGTTCCAGGTTGCCAACTTCCGTGCCGCTTTCTAAATCCCAGAAGCGGATGAAGTTCCCTCCATCGCCGGTAGCGAGTTGGGTGCTATCGGGGCTGAAATCAATTGCATAGACCTTCGCATCCATCCCAATCTCAAACGAAGTATCGGTTTCACTGTTGTATAAAAGAACCTTGTTCGCGCGCGATACAGCAGCGGCGATCCATTTTGAGTCGGGGCTATAGGCGAGGTCGTAGGTCAGCGCGTCGGTTTTAGCCACTTCAGTGGCTTCTGTGCCGTCTTTGATCTCAAGCGTACTTTCCCATGGCAGCGACCAAATATTTCGCTGATCGGTATTCACAGCGAACGAGGCGCCGTCAGGCGAATAACGCGCTTCATGGACAAGCTCAGGGAATTCAATAATATTCAAACGTGCCAAAATCGCGGAAGTATCCCAAAGGGTCAGATTGCCTTTGTCGTCGCCAACGAAAAGGCGCGTGGCATCTTCACTAAAGAGAATTGCAGAGCCTCGCCCTTCAAGAGGAATTTGGAACATTTCACTACCTGAAACAGTGTCCCAAATGCGGGCCGTCTGGTCATAGCCCGTCGAAGCGATCCAGGCACCACTGTCACTGATATCCATACGCATCACGAAGCCGTTATGCTCCATGCGTAGTTTTTCAAGCCCCGTTTCAACATCCCATATTCGAAGATTATTATCATCAGATGCCGAGGCAAACCAATTGCCATCTGAACTAGCATCAATGAATTCGATCCAGTCACCGTGCGTCATTACACTGCGCGCGAGACCATTACGCGTCACTTCGCTGGCGCGCACAACACTATCTGCACCACCGGTTATCATCCAGTGACTATCTGCGCTAAAGTCAACGGCATAAACTTCGTCGGTATGTGTAGCGCCTTCGAGAGTGTAATTTCTATCAACATTCCACAGATATGTTTTCCCTGAGGATGAACCCATCCCCAGCCACTCACCATTAGGTGAATAAACAGCCATATAGATTGTGCTGTCGTGCTCAAGGTTGCGTGGCGTTGCCTCCAGATCGGTCATGTCGATTAAAGAGACATTCCCGTCATCGCGCGAGGCCGCAAGTTGGCTGCCGTCTGGACGCAAATTGACATCCCAGATCGTTGTCCCGTTAAAATCGTACATCTGAACAAGGGAGCCATCTTCAACGCTCCACAAACGAAGGATTCCATCTTCCCCACCTGCGACAAGGAGACTGCCATCCAGACTAAAGAGAAGGTCATAAACAGCCGCATCATGTTGAACGCAGAATTTCTGCGCAGCATCCTGTTCTTCCCATAAGCAAACGCTGCCATCTTCACTGGCTGTGGCGAAATACTTTCCATCGGGGCTATCTTTAATGCGCCAAATACGACCACCCTGCGAAACTTGCGCCACAGGTATGGGACTCAAACTAGTGTTTCGCCGCAAAATATCTTCAGCAAGAAAAGAGGGCGTACGCTGCCATGAGTCAATCGCCAGCAGGGTGCTCAAGTCCAACTCACCAGCTTGTGTTTGATAGATACGTGCTTCTGCTGCAGCGCGCTGGGCCTGCGCAAGGGTCGCATTTTGTATCGCTTCGGCCTCGTTCTCCTCAGCAATAACTTGCTGGGTTGCGCGGGCATGTTCGTTCGCAATGGCCTGGGCTTCGTTTTCTTCGGCAATAACCTGCTGAGTTGCGCGGGCATGCTCATTCGCAATTGCAGTACTACGTGAGATGAGGGCGAGGATCGCCATCCCAACGCTGACCACCAAAGCAAGCGAAACGCCGATCAACAAGTTGCGCTGACGCCTGGTGGCCGCCTGTCGGCTGGTTTGGATATATTCACCTTGCAACGGAACAACTTCACGCCCCTCTTGTGCCGAGGCTTCCACCATCCAGTTTTCAGCATCATTCAGGTCAGCACCTTGCAAGAGAAAGCTATTATCTTTTTCTTTTTTCTCCCATTCTTTGGCACGTTTCAATAAACGTGTATGCTGACGCACCCAGCCCAAATCGGTATGGATCGTATCGATCAATGCGGGCAGCGTGGCGTCATAGTCATCCGTCTCACGCAAATAGACCCAATTCGTCGAGGCGAGCGCATCGTGCATCGTCGAACCTTTTTCCGGTTCAATATGCAAAATCGGAACCAGTTTTTTATTGTATTTAAGCCCCAGTTCCAATTCCTGAGCGCAAACTTCCGAAGCCAGCGAATCAGGTGTAATAATAAAGAGAAACGCGTCGGCGCCTTCGATGGCGCGCGTAATCTCATCCATCCAATCGGAACTGAGCGGGATGCCCTCCCAATCCACCCAGGCATCAATGCCACTATTATCAAGACTGTCGTTCAGTTTTGCAGCAAAAGCTTTATTGCGCCGCGAATAGGAAATAAAAACTGAACTAGTTGCTTCTGCCTGATCTGCCATTCAATGAACCTTTCTTTAGTTAGCGAGCAACGAACCAGGCAGCAACATATCCCTCACGACCACTGGCATCTTTAACCTTCAACCAATCCTTGTTCGAGCCAATCTTGCTCTCGCCACCGGGTTCTGCGATCTCCAATTCTTCATTCAGCCCCAAATAGCGGATCAAGGTAGCGGCAGAGATTTTTGGCTCACTGCGGAAGGAGACTGCCTGCGCGGTGGTTTTTACTTTATTCGAGGCAGCAGCAGGGGTTACCGGTGTGGCGGCTTCTGCTGTTGCAGCGGTTGAACCACTGGCATATTTTACGTACCAGGCAGCAACATAACCGTCACGTCCGGTTTCATCACGCACATTCAGCCACTCGCCCATCACACCGATCTTTTTGATCGTATCTGCAGAGGGCTCAAGGCTGATAACTTTCTCAGTCGTCGGGATGCGGCGGATGAGTGTATCAGGGGAAATCGCCGTGCTTGTGCGGAAGGCGACGTTATCGGTTGGAATCAGCGAAAGCGCGCCAGCCGGAAGCGGCTTGGTCGATTTCGGTGCGTTTGCTGCCGAGCCAGTGCTCGTTGTAGTCGTGGTTGTGGAGGTAGTTGTCGTTGTGACTTCACTGCCGGGAGGCGGGGCACCCTTCTTGTCGGAGAGATACCAGGCCGCCGTGTATCCCTGTACGCCTTCGGGGTCTTGGGCATGCAACCATTGTCCATTTGCGCCGAGCTTCGACTTGGTTGTTGCAGCGGATTCGAGGCTCTTCAATTCGGTTTCACCAACCAAACGTTTCAGTAGGTAGCCACCCACTGAGGGGTCGGCACGAAATGCCAAATCGTCCTCAGCAACATAAACGGAGAGCGAATCGGCAGGAAGCGGAACGGGGTCTTTTTTCGCGGGCGGTTGCGGCGGGATCCCGTAAGCGTCAAACCAGAGCACAGCGCTGATCTCGCTTTCCAATTTTTGCCCATTATATTTATAGCGTTGGGTCAGCAAAACATCCTTGTCGGGGCCATCGCCACCATAGCGGTATGGGTCATAAAGGACATAATCATCACCCTTCTTTTCTTTGACCAAAACAAAGTGCGTCTGAATGCCAGCCTTCTTGTTCCAGTCCACCTGCAAGATGACCGGTTTTCCGGCAGCTACCGCCGCATCGATACGCGAGATTGGCGCAGGAAAACTTTCGCAAGGTTCCATATCTTTATAAACAATATTGGGGAATGCATAAGGCAAAACACTCGGAATAAAGAAAGCGCCCTGAAAACCGCCTTTAGCTTTCATTTTCTCGTTAACAGTGTCGGGGGTCTCGTTATAACCAATTCCGTTGAGCATCATGGTCACGGAGGTAAGAAGACACCCCCAGTTCTTAATTGTCTCATTCGAATTGCCTAACTTCTTACTTCCCCACTTATCGTCATTCTGATACAGGTTTTCAGTTTTGAACATACTTGCTCCTTCTGAAGACTCGTGCTTAGCTTTTAAATAATTCCATGGTACTAGAGTACTGACAGAAATTATACAGTAAAACTCCGATTTTCCAAGCAAACGAATTTACGATTCTGCAAGGAAACTGCAATGTTTCGCTTTTAATTTGAACTTGGCGCCATTTAACGGGCAAGGTGCGGCACATTTAACGCGTGTGCCGCACCCCATCCCCCTTTAGGATTTTAGCCCTTTAATCTCATCCATCACCGCCCCATTGACCAAAGCGGAGGTATCCCCCAACTCCAGCCCCAAATACGCCGAGCGGATCATGCGCCGCATAACTTTGCCGTTACGCGTCTTGGGCAGATCGCTGATGAAGAGAATTTTCTTCGGCGCGAGCGGTTTGCCCATCGCTTTAGCGACCATGGAGCGTAGTTCGGCACGCAGTTCGTCGCTGGCATCCACGTCTGTGCCCAAAACGACGAAAACGACCACAGCGCTGCCTTTGACAGGATCAGGCACACCGATGGCTGCCGCTTCAATGACATCATCATGTTCGACCAAAATCGATTCCACTTCGGCAGGACCCAAACGCTTGCCCGCCACTTTGATCGTATCGTCGGAACGCCCAAGGATATACCAAAGCCCATCGCTGTCTTTAGCGGCGAAATCGCCGTGCACCCAAACATCCTTCCACTGTGACCAGTAGGTTTCGATGTAGCGTTGCGGGTCTTTCCAAAAGCCGCGTGTCATGCCGATCCACGGGGCGCGGATGACCAGCTCGCCAACTTCGTCAGTCACGCTTTCGCCGCGCTCGTTGACCACATCCGCCGCGATGCCAGGACAGGGAGCGGAGAAGGCGCAGGCTTTCAGCGGCAAGATCGGATTGCCCATGACGATGCCGCCAGAGATTTCTGTCCCGCCCGAATAGTTGATAATCGGCACATTCCCGCTGCCGACTTTCTCAAAGAGCCACATCCAGGGATCGGGGTTCCAGGGTTCGCCCGTCGAAGCGAAGAAGCGCAGGGAGGAGAGATCGTGTTTCTGCCAATGCTCGTCGCCTTTGGGGATCAGCGCCCGCACGAGGGTCGGCGAGATACCGAGGGTCGTAATCTTGTGTTTCTCAACCATCTCCCAGAGGCGGTCGGGCGCGGGATAATCGGGCGCGCCGTCATAGATGAAGAAGGTGCCGCCCAAGATCAGTGCGCCGAAGACAAGCCAGGGGCCCATCATCCAGCCCATGTCGGACATCCAGTAGAGAACTTCACCGACATGTAGATCGGTGCCGAACGCCATATCCTGCGCCGCTTTGAGCGGGAATCCGCAATGGGTGTGGACAGCGCCTTTCGGGCGCCCCGTTGTGCCGGATGTGTAGATAACCATCAGCGTGTCTTCGGCTTCGGTGATCTCGGTATCCGCTTCGAGGGATTGCGTATCCACTATGTCTTGCCACCAATGATCGCGCCCCTCGACCATGTTGATCTCAAGGTCGGCGCGGTTGACGACGATCATGTGCTTAAGTGTTGGGGTCTGCTCGGCTGCCTGATCGGCAACGGATTTCATATCCACCCCTTTGCCCCGCCGAAAAACACCATCGGCGGTGAAGAGCGCTTTCGCGTCCGCATCCACCAAACGTGTTACAACGGCACTGACGCCGTAGCCCGAAAAGAGCGGCAGGATGATGCCGCCGATCTTGGCGATGGCAAGCAACGCAACCACGATTTCGGGGATCATGGGCATGTAGATGCCGATGGCATCGCCCTTGCCGAGGCCGAGCGAGCGCAGGGCGTTGGCGGCCTGATTGACCTGCCGATAAAGTTCACGGTAGGTGACGGTGCGGCTCGCGCCCTCTTCGCCCTCCCAGATATAGGCGGGGTTGGCTTCGGCGGGCGTGCCGATATATTTATCGACGCAGTTGTGGACGATGTTCATCTTGGCGTCCACGCACCACTGCGTCCACTGGATGCCCTTGTCGAAATTGGCGACTTCGCTGTAGGGTTCGTAAAAGTCGACGTTCAGGAATTTGAGCACGGCGTCGGTGAACCAGGGCACGTCTTCGGTCGATCGCCGCATGAGGGCGTCGAAGTCGGGGATGTCGTGCTGGCGCATGAAAGCGGTCAGGTTGGCGTTTTCAATATGGTCGGGCGTGGGATTCCAGACGATCTCACCGCCGAAGTCAAATGTCTCGCTCATAGTCTCTCCTTTGGGTTGTAGATGGGGGATTGGCTTAAAAATTATAGTTGATTTTGAGTTTTCAAATCGATAAAATCTTGTCGTTTATAATAACGAAGAATTGCTTTTGTGTCTTGCAAAAAGGAAAAACATGAAAATATCAGTCTATATCGCAACAAGTTTGGATGGCTATATCGCCAGAGAAAACGGCGACCTTGATTGGCTGCCTGGCAGCGACGGGCAAAGTGATGGCGAAGACTATGGCTATCAGCCGTTCATGGATTCGATTGACACGCTCGTCATGGGACGCCATACGTACGAGATGGTGCTTTCCTTTGGCGAATGGCCTTATGGGGAAAAACGCGTTATCGTTCTCAGCAGTCAAGAGATTGAAATCCCTGCTCATTTAGCAGGCACAGTGGAATCAAGCTCTTCTTCCCCAGCAAAGTTGGTGAACGAGCTGCACAAATCAGGGGCGCAACACCTGTATATAGATGGCGGAAAAACAATTCAAGGGTTTCTAAATGCTGGCTTAATCGATGAAATGATCATCACCAGCATCCCCGTGCTTATCGGCAGCGGCATTCCGCTTTTTGGCGCATTGGAGCAGGATCAAAAATTACGCCATATTGAAACGTCTTCATTTGCGAATGGTTTTGTACAAAGCAAGTATGAAGTTTTGAAATAAGAGAAAATCATATGTTACAACTCAATAACCCCCTCCACGGGATCAAACTCCAGCAGATCGTCGAAGAACTCGTTGCGCAGTATGGCTGGGAGACACTCGGGCAGCGCATCAATATCCGCTGTTTTCAGCATGAGCCTTCGGTCAAATCCTGTTTGAAGTTTTTGCGCCGCACGCCTTGGGCAAGAGCGAAAGTCGAAGAACTTTATCTTGAAACCATCCAATGAAACATCGTCAACTTTTCAACGATAAATCCGACCAATACGCCCAAGCTCGCCCCCATTACCCCAAAGAACTATACGCTTTTCTGGCTTCATGCTGCGAGAATACCCAAAACGCATGGGATGTGGCCTGCGGAAATGGTCAAGCCGCCGTTGATCTGGCAAAGTATTTTGCTGAAGTCCACGCTACGGATGTCAGTGAACAACAAATCGCGCACGCGATCCCAAATCCGGGCGTGCGGTATTCTGTTCAACCTGCGGAGAAAACGAATTTTGCGGAAGATCAATTCGATCTGATCAGCGTCGCCCAAGCCTTACACTGGTTCAACTACGATCTTTTTTGGGATGAAGTCAGACGTGTCCTGAAGCCGAATGGCATCTTCGCCGCATGGGGATATTCGTGGTTTTCGGCAGCAGAGATCAACGATGTGCTCAGGGAAAATTTACTTCCCGCCATAGAGCCTTATTGGGCAAAGCAGAATCAGATTTTGTGGAATCGCTATCGCGACGTGCCATTTCCATTTGAGAGAGTAGATACACCCGAGTTTGAAATGAAAATGGAATGGGATCTCGACCAGCTGTTTTCCTATCTGCAAACTTGGTCTGCGGTGCGGCAATATATTCAGAAAGAAGGAACCGAAGATTTTCTGATAAGCACGTATGAGAAATTAAAATCGGTCTGGGGCGATATAGGACAAAAGAAAGTTGTGAAAATGGATTTCACTTTACAGGTTGGAAGAAATAAATAAGCCGCGATCCCGCAAACTCATTGCCGATAATCATGTAAGAAAAGGAATATTCTCCTCGTCTAATTGCCAGTAAAGAATTTTTTTTCTTTTCTCCTACCTTTTGCAACGCTCCCTTAATCTATCAAGGGAGCGTTTGCTGATAAGATACGAAAACCGAGTTCCAACCAAAGGAAAACGCAATGCAACTTAAACATGCTGCTCTCGTTATCGTAGACATTAGCGGATATACAGCTTTTCTTCGTCAGAGAAATCTAACCTTGCTCCATGCAGAAGAAATTATCACTCAACTTTTAGAAGCAGTCATTGACGCTGCGGAATATCCGCTGACACTAAACAAATTTGAAGGGGATGCTGCTTTTCTTTACGCTGTAATGGAGAATGACCATGAAGAAGTTGCTAAAGATATATTAAAACAGGTTTTAGCGTTTTTCCCTGCCTTTGAACGCAAGGCTGCGGAACTAAATCAGGATACGGCCTATTGTAGTTGTGATGCTTGTTCTCAAATTGAGCGTCTTAAGCTAAAAGCCTTCTTGCATCATGGAGATGTTGTCATTAAACAGATTCGCCAATTTGAAGAACTTGCTGGCGAAGAGGTCATTCTCATTCATCGCCTCCTAAAAAACAGCATAGAAGCGGATGAATATATTTTGATGAGCAGTTCTTTTGCGAAACTAACTGGCGGGATCCCTGAATTGAAAAAAGAGAAACGAACAGAAAAGTATGGCGATGATCCCGCTATAGATGTAGAAATCTATTACCCTGTGTCCAAAATACCGCCATTGGAAATCCCCACTTATACTCCCAAAAAAATGAATATGTTCAGTGCGCAGATCAAGCGACTTTTTGCACATTCGTTTGGAAAGCACGATGATTTCACCCACCTTCCAAATGAGAAGGTGAGTGTTTTATCTTATTTTCGGGAAATGATGGAGTGAAAGATATTGGGGCAGGGTGCGAGATTGAAATATCGGCTTAGCCAGGAAGTCCGTTTCAAACGGATTTCTTAGATCAGCAGAAAATTCATTCTCGCTATTCCACCAGCCAAACGTGGATAACCGACTTATACTCATCTGCCAAACGTTCGACCATATAGAGCCTGCCATGCTCACGGTCAAAGGCTATCGCGCCGATGAAATCGCGTTTGTAGTTCGCAAAATCAAGTTCGGGGGCAAAGAGATATTCCGTTAAATCCAGCGTAGCATAAGGCTGCGGCTGCCAGCTTTCCAATTCGCCATTTGCTACCGCCACCAACTGCGCGGGGCCATAAAAAATGATCTGTGCCTGATACTCTTCTGCCCAAAAACCACGATCATCGTAGGGCCATTCTGGCATTTCAGGGCAGGAATTATCCTCGTCACAGCCGTGTTCCCAAATAACACCGTTTGCGTACCCGTACCACTCATTGCCCAGAGCTTTTGTCCCTGCAAAGATGACGGCGGCGTTTTCCCCAGCCGTCAGCCATGCGCCGCCCCACCAATGGTCGGCCTCGTGATAATCAGCCACGGCCATGCTCTCATCGCTGACAATGTCGGGCAAGCCCTCTTCCTGCACGCCGTAGAGCAGCAAGGGCGCAATATCTGTCAAAATCCCATTTTCAACAATCGCAGGGTTATAGGCAAAAAGCCCGGGGCCACGACCGCTCCAGAGACCTTCGCGCGCGCGTCCGCTTGCCAAAGGGCATCCGCCTAAAGCAGCCGCCCATTCTGGCGGAATCTCAAAAAGATAGTCATTCGTGATGTAATTTGTGTAGCCGCCAAAGACATACGCCCCCTCTATCTGCGGAGCGCTCAAATCCAAACTGGCCGAACCATGCGAAGGCTCAAAATCCTGAATGTGTTGCCCGAAAGCGAAGTAAAGCCGCTCATCAAGATAAGCAATTCCCGCACGGGGAATGGTCATCTCTTCGGGGGAGAAGATGCCGCCAGAAATATCGGCAAAGGGCTGCAAGGTTGTAGATATGTTCAGATCATCCAGATTTTTGGAGATGACCGGCTCTGGGATGGAAATCTCGGAGACTTGAAGCTGCTGGTCGTGCCCAAAGCCAAAGAGCGAGCCGACCGTGTTTTGGGCTTGGTCGGCGGCTGGACGGTAAGTCAGCCCATGACCGCTGTACTCCCAATTTGACCCGCCCGATTCATCGGGGAGCCGAAAAGCACCGAGGTAAGTCAAATCTTCGGGTTGGATGAGATTGCCCGAGGGCGGGATGGATGGCAACTCCGCTGCGGGCTGGGCAGGTTCTTCTAAAGCGGGATCAAGTTCCGGCTGCGTTTGTTCCGTCGCTGCGGTCGGGGCAGCACAGGCTGTCAACAAAATCAGCAGGAGAAAAATAATCCACTTTTCCATCTTATCCTTCCCTATCGCTTCACTAGCCACGATCAGTAGGGGGAACAATAACAATCCGGCTCAGGAAGCCAGTACGAGTTATCACCACAACCTTGCGGCGGCGGGGAACAGGTGGGCGGCTGATCGTCACATTCACAGGTGGTGTAATTCCAGTCTTCGCAGACATAGGTGGTTGGCGGGAAACAAATATCGCTTGGCTGCGTGGGCGTTGGGGGAACAGGCGTCGGCTCAGGCAGAGGGCATAAGCCGGGATATTCTTCTGTTGGCTCAAAGCCATAGCTCCAGCGGCAGGTGTTGTCCACAGAGAAAAGCGCTGCCAAAGGATAGTGTGCGGAGTTACTGAGCGGAGAGCCGGCTTCTGCGATGGTAAAGTGGTCGTTATAGTCAAACCAGCCCGCTTCTTTAACACCTTCATCACTCCAACCGCCCCACAAGAATGTGCCTGCAGATTCAATAATGCTATATTTGAACGCCAATTGCACGCGCTGCGCAGAAGCAGGATCAATACGTCCCCAGGCTGCATCGGGATCATTACCCTGACCGCTATCAAAAAGCAATTCATCGTACCCGTTCAAGCCTGTGAGCGGCGCTTCAGACAGCATGGGGGAATTACCGCCAACATCGTTATTTGAATCATGCCATACTTTGGCCCCGTCCGTTGTCCAAGTTGTGGAGGCAGGTGTCAGAACGCCGATCAGCCAATCGCCGCGCCCGTCGCGATCCGAATCGATCTCGATGGCATAAAAGGCT
Source organism: Anaerolineales bacterium (assembly GCA_050305405.1). Classification (GTDB taxonomy): domain Bacteria; phylum Chloroflexota; class Anaerolineae; order Anaerolineales; family Villigracilaceae; genus Desulfolinea. The sequence goes on from JBNLFG010000012.1 coordinate 51,100, forward strand.
TGAGAAGCCTCGGGCGGGCTACCCTCAAGGTGCAGGGTGACATAGATCCATTCCCCGCCTTCACCAACTTCCACTTTGGTGAGATCAAGATATGGCTGATATTGCATCTCACCGGCAGTGAAGGGGCGCTCAAAAAGATTCAGGTTAAAACCATCCCCAACGGCACGATGTTCAGAAGCATACACTGCTGACGAACGATCGGAAACCCAGGTACGTATACGCGCAGGTTCGCCGGGTTGGGTAAGATGCTGCACAGTAGGCTCAGGACTTGGCGCCGGAGCAAGTGTGTTTTCAGGCAGAGGGCTTGCTGGCAATGTCTCATTTTGAACCAGAGGTGTCGGCAGCACTTCAACATCGGATGTATTCTCAGACGTAGGTAAATTACAAGCCAAGATCAAAAAGATTAAAAAGATCAACACAAAGATACGTTGAAGTTTATTTTTTGTATTCATTCGCGCCTCCTGGTGACTGCTCATAAAATAAAGGTTTTGATAACCATCATTCTCTATACATACTACCAAGGTACATAATTTTACTTAGGTTTTCAATAGTGCCCTGGTGTACAAAATGAACCTTACTTTTGCTATTTGAAAGGAAAAGCTAAAAGAGTTGACTAGCCTCTCTGCGTCCTTCGGGAAGAGGCCCTTTCAAAACTTCTTGGAAAATCCCCTCGACTGTTTTCCCCATCTTTACACCAATATTTTCTATGCCTTCAAAGCCCTTTATCCCCATTGTTTTGTAGACTAACTTGATATCCTGCTGTAAATCTTCGATTGCCCAGGCGGCTTTGCGATAATCCCAAAGTTGGGATTTGTGTGTGTTTTCCAATTCCATTTCGTAGACTTTATCCGCCAATATCTCCACAATGCGCTTATTGGTGGCAAACTTATCCCCGAGGATTATGGGGCGCGGCATCCTGTCTTTGATGCCGTGTTTCTCGCAGAGTTCACGGATTTTCAGTGCCGTCCTGCGCCAGCCATCGCCAATGGCTCCGTAGCTTTTTCCAGCGGGATAGTGCTTTTCGTAAGCAGGCAAAAGATCGGGGAAGCGTTCGGCGAGCACGTTAAAGAAGAATGTCCGCTGCTGGTCAGAGAGTGTCAAGCCCGAGGCAAGGACGAAGCTGCCGCCGTGGTCGGCTGTCCAGCGGATGATGGATTCGAGATTCTCGTCCGTGTCACAGAGTTCGGGGAGAAGCGGCATCATGCAGGCCCCCGTCTGAATACCTGCGGCAGCAAGTTTCTCCATCGCAGCGAAGCGTTTTTCGGGCGGCGGGGCAAGATGCTCCATTTGGCGGATGCGCTCGTAATGGGCAGAATCAGGCGTGGAGATCAGGCTGAATGCGGTTGCAGCCACAGCTTTTTCATTGATCTCGCTCAGCAGGTCGAGGTCACGCAGGATGAGCGGCGAACGCTCGAGGATGAATACGGGGAAGTTCCGTTCAAGGCAGACTTCGAGCATTTTTCTGGAAAGCCCAAACTTTCGTTCGGCGGGCTGATAGTCGCCGGTAAAAAGCAGATCAGTTTTGGCGCGCGTAAGGGTTTTGCGCAACAACTGCGGCGCATTTTCCTTGACGTGGATGGTGTAGGCAAAATCGTTCGGGTCGTCGAAGGGAGAGAATTTCTGCTCGCGGCAGTAACAAAATTTGCAGCCATGCTGGCAGCCCTTGTAGGGATACGCCGAATAGCGCGACCAAAACCAATGGTCGGCGCGTTTGGCTTTGTTGAGAATGCTTTTCGGTTTGTAGGAGATAAATTCTGTGCGGCGGGGCATGTTTTCCCACAATTTTTTACGGGGCGGGATAGACGGCGATCAGATCGTAATAGGCTTCATGATCTGTTAAAGGATGATTATTTGAACCATCTAACTCTACTGAGTATATATTCATATGTCCAGAATCGATTCCCGCTACATAAATAATTTTTGTGTTATCTGGTGACCAAGCAGGATTTTTAAGTACAGCAAGGTTTTTCGCATCTCCTAATTTTACTTCACGAATTTTGTCACCATCAGAATTCACAATAAAGAGCCCGACTTGATCGTTTTTTTTGTCACACACAAAGGCTATTTGTTTCCCATCAAGAGACCAGGACGGATCATAACAGGGGCTGAAACCAATACGTTCATAGGGCTGAGCAGGATTTTCAACATCTAGAATTCGCACAGCGCTTGGTCCTGAAATCCCCTCAATAGTAGGAGCATAAAAACTACAAGTTACAACTATTTGACGACTAGTAGGCGACCACTCTCGTGGAAGGCAGTGATCTTGATAGTCTGTGATTTGTGTTGTGCTCCCAGTTTTGAGGTCATATACCAATATAGCAGAGCCGGGATTTTGTAGCTGGTACTCAAGCATAACCCCTTGCGTTAATAAGAACTTTTCTCCACTCGGTGACCATTTAACGCTTTGGATTACTGAAGGAATCTCGCCTACAGTTGAAACAGGAATCTTTTTCTTATTAGTTCCTTCAAAATCCATGAGATCAAGGAAGTCCTTGATTTCAGAGTCTATTACCTCGTCTTTAAGCACCACGAATTGCTTTTGATCTGGCAACCAATCCATGCTAAATCGGTTCCATATCGTTTCGTATTCGACTAATATATTCGTTATATCAGTTAACTTCTTACTCGTTGTATCTAGAAGATATATGTGCCGAGGTTTTTCTATTGCTAAATCAGACGCATCAATTTCATCCAAACTAAAATAAAAATCTGTAGTAAAGACAACCTTGTTGCCATCTTTGGAAGCCAAAAGAGCATATTCATTAATTGTTGACGTAAAAGTTAATGGCTCAATCTCTCCCAGAGTATTATCTGGCATTTTATAAATATCGGTTGAGCCAGTTTCTTTCCTCAAAACAAAGATAATCCCGAAGCGATTTGGTTCAGAAGTACAACCGACTAACGCGATCAAACTGAAGAAAACGATAAAAAATAACGCTTTTTTTTGAGATCGAACAGAAAACATAAATTTCTCCCTTTTATAAAACTATTCTTCGATGCTCATCATCAAAATAAGCCATCGCTTTCTTCATCATGATCGCCCGATGCGGACGGTTTTTCTGCTCCACGAGGCTTGTTTTTTCAAGAGCGACTTTCTGCAATGGCGGCTTGAAGTTCTTTCCATTCATCTTCATACAGAGAAGCGCCCAAGCGCGCCTGAACTTTTTCGTATTGAATCTCTTCTCCCGTGTCGACAGAGACTAATAAAGGTTTTAATACCTTTCTCGTCTCCTTATCCACTAGCTGGATCGGTTGTTCCCCCTCCTTCTGCAGCCATTTATCCCCCCAATTCATTAACACAACGATCACGGGAAACAAATCACGCCCACGCTCTGTTAACCGATACTCGTATCGGTCTGGTTTCTGCTGATAGAGAACCCGCTCAAGGATCTGATGCTCGACCAATGCGCTAAGTCGGCTCGTCAGAACTTTTCGGGAAACCCCCAAATGACGGCGCAAAATATCAAAGCGGTGAATACCATAGAAAATATCTCTCAGGATGAGGGGAGTCCACCACTCACCAATGATGTCCAATGTCTGCGCTACGGAACAGGATAAGTGATCAAAATGTGTTCTTTGCATAATTTTCTTGTCTTTTCAAATAGGATATGCTATATTATACACCAAGTCTCTTAAAGAGACTAGCTGAACTGAAAGGAGAAATATGATGTGGAAAAAATTCATTGCGTTTGGAGACAGCGTCACAGCGGGAGTTGGGGATTCGGTACCTGGCATGGAAATGCGGGGTTGGGCAGATTGGGTGGCTGACCATTTATCATCATTGGAACCCACCTTCTCCTACACAAATTTGGGAAAGCGGGGATACACGACAGTCGATGTACTACAAAATCAATTGGCGGCTGTTCTCAAAGAGAATCCCGATGTAGTAAGTATCACTACTGGCGGGAATGACGCACGTCTCCCGGAGTGGAGCGCTGACACCTTTATGAAAAATTATGAAGAAGTGCTTCAACCTTTAGTGAACAATGGTGCTTCGATCATCACATTGGCATATCCCGATCTAAGGACCGCTATTTCCCAAAGCGGGAATGAAATCCCAAGAAGCTGGCGATTATATTTCCAGCGTATGAAAACGACCAATGCAATTATTCGGGAAGTGAGTCAACAATTCGGTGCTTGTTTGCTGGATTTCGAAGAGTTTGAACCAGCCCAAAACCCGGCAAATATCAGCAAAGATTTGGTTCACCCGAATGCACGTGGATATAAATTTGCAGGGGAGACAGCAATACAAATTTTGCAAGAGAAGTTCAATCTGCCCCAACCTGCTTAGATCAGATTCAGCGATAAATCACTGCCCGATGCGAATGGGACTTTTGCTGCGCCAAATTGACGGGACTCTTTTGTCTTCACTTCTTTCTTCGCCCAAATGCCAAGCTCGCCAAACCCAGCGGAATCACCAACCCGCCCACACAAGGCAACGGCGCACGGGACGGGGGCTCTTCGAGCGCAGTTTCTGGTTCATTTTCGAAGGTTTCGGGCACAGGCGACGGGGCAGGTTCTCCTGCCGTGCCAACGGGCGCGCCGAGCGCCAGATCGTCAATATAGAACGTGCCGCTAAAGGTCTCTTCAACACCTTCAAGACCGAACGCCAGCGCGGTCACCTGTTCAGGTTTGGCGAAGGGCGCGCCGCCATTTTCCTCCCACTCGACACGGTGGAACTCATCCCAAAAGATAACAAATTCATGCCAACTGTCGGCACCTTGCACCCAGCCTTCGTAGACATAGCTCTCACCGTCTACAAAAAGGTCAACATGGAAGGGCGTTTCTTCCTGTTTGGCGTAGGCGTAGAAAGAGATGCCTTCGGCGCCGCTCCAATCTTGGGGGGCATCATATTCAAGATGGCAGGTGCCCCAGGCATAGGCTGAGATGGTGTAATCCAGCCGCAAAGCGTTGGTGCCGCTGTGAGCCACATCGGCGGAGGGGGCGCACGCCATGCTCGTCTCGGGGTCTTCGTGGAAGGCTTCCCACTGATAGAGCATCTCGCCTTCGAAACTATCGATCAGATTGGATGCGGATGGGGCGGAGGATGCTGCCTCGGGCTGAGCATCCGCTTCTGCGGCGGGAGCAGGTTCGCTCACGGACGGGACGGACATGTCCCCGGCTTGCCACCGTTCAACATAATAATTCAAGAGCGGGACAAATTCTCCCGTTGCCTTTTGACTTCCACGCGCGGAGGGATGGTCATCATCGCTGGGGTAGTAGAGTGTATTCATGCCCGGCTCAGTGACGTGCTCAACCTGCCCATTGACGAGGCGGTGACGGTTGTTGGGGCCCGAAAGGACAGCGTGAAAATCGAAAACGGCGACATTTGTGCCATCGTAATCCGCCAACCAGTCGTTGACGAGCCAATCGTTGAAAGCGCGTGCATTCGCCGCATAGGTGGAATCGGAAAGCGGCGGGGCAGTGATAGCGATGAAGAGCTTGTCGGGGCGAGTGGCAAAATATTGCAGGATGGTGTTATAGACGTACTTGGCATGCCCAACCGTCAGCCAGCCGTCAGGATTGGGGGCATCGCCGGGGCTGCCTTCAAGCGCCGAGTTGGGAAAACAGGATTTGAAGAGAATGATCCGGTTTTCGCCGCCCGGGTCTGCGAGCGTACGGGTGTAATCGGCGTGCTGCTCGTTTTCATTGAAAAGCGCGTCCATGTAACGCGGCGTGTTTTCACTAGCAAACCACTCCGTCCAGTCGGGCAGGTCGGTTCGATCACCGATGCCGTCAGGCCCCCAGCCGTAATTCGTGTCGCTGACGAAGTAGTTATTCTCGCCGAGCGTGCGCCCGAGATTGCCGTAGTCGTCCATTAGCCAGTTCTCGCCCGTCGAGTGATGGATGAAAATGAGCTTAACGAGCTGGTCAGGCGGGTCGTTCGATTGTATTTGTGGCATAGGGTCAGATGTAGCGGCTGCGAGAAGCACGGTAAGGAGAAGGATAAGTATTGCCTTTTTCATGGGAAACTCCTTTTGAAATGTTGAATTTTGAATGACGAATGCAGAATTCAGTGCATCTTTATCGACCATTTTCATAAGCAATTACCTCCTTTATGTTATATGACTGTTTGCGCAAGTTGGTGAGCAGGTTTGGTTATTGGGTACTCAATCCTAGTGATTTCATAACATCTTCTGTTACATTCCCAAATAGCTCTTTGTCCATCTCTATATATTCGAAGCCATATTTTTTAGCTTCCCGCTCGATGTAGGTACTCATCCGCTTCACAAATATTGCAAAAGCACTAATGTATTCGTCGCTCAGATCCCGCATCCAATCATGCTCATTCTCTTTAGCGGATTTCTTGATGTTCTCTTTGTGATTTTCTCCTTGGTTTCCGATAAATACAACCCGATGAGGAATATTCTCAAGCTGTCTCACCAACTCGGGAAGAATAGCAACTCCTTCGATCAGGGCATCTCGGCCTTCATCATTCTCTTTCCTGATAAAAGTTTCTACCGCTTTCCAAACGACATGACTTTCTTTTCTTACATAATCAATAAGCTCTGCAGGGTCTTCCATTAATAACTTCATTCGCTCTGCCAAAGGCATTTCATTAAACTTGCTAAAAATAAATAAGTCCGGTTCCGCATCTGGGCTCAGAACATTTTCAAGCACTGCACCAAGGGTATCCGTTGAAAGAACACTCACAGCATATTTCTGTCGAATCTTGCTGGAGATTATTGACTTTCCAACTCTTGGGGTACCACCTAAAAGAAAAATCATAATTAGAGTATTTATTTTAGCCAACTCATGTTACGCAGCGACATTGTAAATTCAAACGTTCTGCCCCCTGCCCCTTGCTGCGCTGGGGCATCCCCCCATTTTGCAAGCAAAATAGGGGGATAGAAATAAAGCTGCGGTCTGGTCTCCCCCAGATTCCACGCGTTTGGAATTTGGGGGAGATGCCCGATAGGGCAGAGGGGGCAAACACCAGGTACAAATATCCTTATTGCGTAACATCAGTTAGCCAACTAACTAGTTGAAGATGAAATCAAATTCCGCAGAAATGATTATGAAATGTAGACGAAAATCGCAATAATCACCACAATCGTCAGCCAAAGCCAGAGCTTTCCACCCGGGTCGGCTGCGCCAGCAAAAATCCCGTTCGGCGTAATGCGAATGATGATCATATCTTTGCCTTTTTCACGCAGCTCTTCGTCGAAAATGGTGAAGGCATTGATGCCCGACATAAAACCGGCGAAACCGCTGTTTTTCAGGACTTGGCGCATGATACTTAATCGCTCATCTGCGTCTGTGACAGTGACCGCATTCCCCGAAATCGTGCCAGAGGGCAGGATGATTTCAATTTGTGGATTTGCTGTTAAATTTTTATACCAATGGGCGATTTTGCCGAATCCAGAAAGACAGTAGATATTGCCTTCGTGAATGGCATAATTAACGGGGGCGTAGCGCAGCAATCCCGATTTGTGCCCGATGGTCTTCAAGACCATGATATAGCCCGTGATGGGATTGCCCACAAAGGGGCCTAATCCCATCCTGAACATGGGGACAATAAAACCTTTATTCAGTAGACGGAAGAGCGCGCGGAGTGCTTTCATTGGCTTTCCTTTGTGATCCTTTGTGTTTACTATGGCGCGGAAGCAAAACTTGAAGGCCTAATACTATTCCTCGCCCAGTATTCGAGAATGGTGGATTGCAATTCATTCTCAACATTCGTCGTTTTTTTCGGATCTGGGCCATAGCGGAAATTCAAAAAGTTAACATCTTCATTCCACGGTTCCCATTCCGGGTCCCAGACCCAGAGGGCATAATTCACCCCGATCTCTTCAAAGATTGCCATTTCATCGCGCATAAAATTTGCAGCGCCCGGTGTCCAGCGCGCTGCACCATATTCGTTGACAGCGACGGGTACATTATGCTCTTCGACAAAATCGCTGGCAATGGAGAGATAACCTACCAGCCAGGCACGATCAAAGGTATCTGCTTGCCAATCGTGGTCAAGGTCAAATTCTCCCGGGTAAGAATGATTGCCTTTTGGCTCCTGATGTGTATACATATGTGGCGCGTATTGATGGAAGGTGTATACAATTCGCTCGGCATCCACTGTCTCAAGATAAGGGAGCCAATCTAATGCGCTATAGCCTTCGCCTGCGACTAAAATTGGTGTTTCACTATCCACTTCGCGGATGGCAGCCACAATATCGGGATACCATCTATTCCAATCATAGATCGTGCCACCGTATTGGTCGTAAAAGATATCTTGCTCCCATTCGTCCACAATTTCGTTGGCATTTGGCTCGCAGAGTAGGTCATAACCGACCACGACGGGATTATCGTGATAGCGCTCGGCAGTGTAGCGCCACATTTCCACCCATGCAGTTTGTGCATCTTCATCGCTCCACAGATTTTCAATCAAGTCTTCGTCTTCAAACCAGTCATCATCACGGTAAAAGGTGAAGTCGTTTCGTCCCGGGCCTGTCCGAAAAGTGATGACGACAAAAAGATCGGCTTGGGTTGCCATCGCAATCATCTTATCCAAATTTGCAACTATTTTTTCGTCCAAAACATAGGGCGGGCGTTCGGTGAAAACGCCCGGATGCGAAAGATTGACATAATTTGCACCCAAAGCAGCCAACGCGTCAAAATCTGCTTGGGTGTAGGGCGGACCAAGATAGCCATCGCCCAGAAATTCGCCACCGTCGTATTTTGGGACGACGATCCGCTGCCAGGTGTTGGCGCCGCGCAGTTGCGTGCCATTTGTCCATAACGCCCATTTGTCGAGGCTGGAGGCGTCCATAGCGGTGGAAGTTGGGGGCGCAGGTGATGTCGCTTCAACGGGAGCAGGCTCGGTCACGAGTGTATCCGGTTCTAAATCCGCAAGGCAGGCTGTCATAAAAAATAAAATTAAAAAGGTGAGTTTCTTCATGCTATCATCTTATAAAATCTACTGAGCGAATACAAGCCACGTAGTACAATTGTCATTATTTTTTGGACAATAGAGGTAACGATGACTGAAGCAAATTTCGAGGGCTGGACATGCCCAATTCCCCTGAAGAATTACCCCACAATTGTGATGGGACATGGTGCGGGCGGCAAGATGATGAACGATCTGATTGCGCACCTTTTCGCGCCGCTCTTTGATAACGACTTGCTCGGGCAAATGGGCGATTCAACCGCCCTCGACATGAGCGCGTTAAGCGCGGGTGGACGATTGGCATTTTCCACCGACAGCTTTGTCGTCAGCCCGATCATTTTCCCCGGTGGCGATATTGGCGACTTGGCGGTGAACGGCACAGTCAACGATATTGCGATGAGCGGCGCAAAACCGCTTTATCTCTCGGCGGGATTCATTCTCGAAGAGGGGCTGGCGATGGACACGCTTGGGCAGATCGCTGCATCGATGGCAAATGCCGCACGTATCGCTGGTGTGCAAGTTGTGACTGGTGACACAAAAGTGGTCAATAAAGGTCACGGCGACGGGATTTACATCAACACATCCGGCTTTGGCATCATCCCCGAAGGGATCGACATCGCGGCGAAAAATGCCCGCCCGGGCGATATGATCCTCGTCAGCGGCACGATGGGCGATCATGGCATGGCAATTATGTCGAAACGTGCGGGGCTGGAGTTTGAGAGTCAAATTGTGAGCGATACCGCGCCCTTATACGGGATGATTTCGGAGATGCTCGACGTCACGAAAGAAATTCATTGTCTGCGCGATGCAACGCGCGGTGGCTTGTCAGCAGTGCTGAATGAGTTAGCGGGCGTTTCCAAAGTGGGAATCGAATTCGAAGAGACAAAAGTGCCCGTCACACCAGCGGTAAATGCCGCCTGCGAGATGCTCGGCCTCGATCCGCTTTATATCGCAAATGAAGGGAAATTGGTCGCCATCGTCGCCCCCGATGTTGCGGATGAAGTACTGGCTGTGATGCAAGCAAATGAATACGGGAAAGATGCGGCAATCATTGGGACTGTCACAGAAGCGCACGCCAAACGAGTCGTGGCGAAGACAGCTATCGGCGGCTCACGCGTGGTTGATCTGCCTGCGGGGGAACTGTTGCCGAGGATTTGTTAGTAGATGCACGAAAAAACAAAAGAGACGCTGCTCTCAAAACATGCAGTGTCTCTTTTGTTCAACAAACTATTCACTATCAACCTGCTCTTGGTCGAAATTTATACCTGTCTCAATCTCAAAATCGTTCAATAATTCTGCTGATAGACAATTACTGCATGTGTAATATGAAAAATCAGAAATAGCACCACCGGGCTAATAAAAATAAGTGGGCGATAGCGCAACCGCTCTGGAAAGTAAAATTTCTCCCCTAGTAAAGCAAGTCCGATCATCCAAAAGAAATTTGTGTAGGCGGTAGCCACGACACCAACCATACTATTGCTCCAGATACTATCCGGAAAGAAGATCAGAGCCAGATAGGATGAATAATACAACACTATACCAGCCAGATATAAAGCCAAGCCTTGTTTTTGGGTTTTCGTTGAGAAGCCAACAGAAAAAAATGCAGGCAGCGCAAAGACTACGATCCGAACAATATTTTCTCCAGTCGCCAACAGTTCAGGGATTCCCGTGTTAAATAGAGCTGGTGTCAATGCCTCTGGGAGAGCGTTCATAAGGCTCAAGCTAAAAAGAAGGGGCGGCAACGTAAACCAAATACCATTCTTAAAAATATCTATCTTCGTAATTTTCATATCTCGTACCCTGTTTCCCTTTATTTTCTGTGTAAGTCGTCAATTCAGTTGATACCATTACTAGGAGGTGGTCATAACTACGGTAATTTCGTTTCGAGTATAGAATCAAAAGGTCATTATCCATAGTGCTGGAGGTCATACACAGAGTCATCTTTCGGAAGGAAAGCAGGTTGTCATCGACTGTTTGAGAGTTGTCAATCTGCCCGCTGGGGGGGGGCTGCCGAGGACTTGCCGATAAATCTTGAGCCGCAACAGAAACCAAGCGGTATACTATATGAAAGAAAATATCCCACATCAGAAAGGAGGACACGTTGGCAAAGGTCAATTACAAATTCCAAAAGCGTCAGAAAGAGATTGCTAAGAAAAAGAAGCGTGATGAGAAATTGAAACGCAAACAGCAGATTCAAGCAAATCTTCCCGCTGAAGAAGCATCCCCAGAAGAAATACTCACCGAAGAAACACCCCTAGAAAAAATCTCCATAGAAAAACCGTAGGAAAATCCAGAGGCATAGATGCGGATTTTTGAAGCTTCAACCGATTAGACCCAAAGGGTTTAGCCTTTTGGGTCTTTAATTTACACGTGGTTGAACTGGAGCTATTGCCGAGGATTTGTTAGGATAAATTAGCGCTATAAAAACTAGGGGAACAATATATGGAAAATGAAAAATGGAATGTTAAATAACGACAAAATAAGGAGACTGATGGACGCAAGAATTAGAAAACTGGATGGAGCCAATATGGACATTGATTTGGCAACATCAGCAGCAAGATAGTTTCATACTCTTCATATGGACGATTGAGCCACAGGAATTTATGCGTTTGCGTACCGCGAGCAAAACGAGTGATAGATTTTTCGGTCAGTTCGGTATTCATCTGGCGTGCCGGCGTAACGGCTTCAGGCATTTCGATCGTGGTCTTCCTTCTCCCAACACTAATATCCAGCAGCGCGATCGAACTCTTTTTTCAACTGGTTTCGCTCTTCCTTGGGAATAGTGTGCCAGCGTACACCACGGATGGCACCTTCAATCGCATACAGCATATTGTAGCAAGCACCAGGATCAACACCATCGCGAATCTTCAGAATAATTTCCACGCTGCCAAGCGAAATTAAATCATCATAGCTGTTGATACCGGCCACGCTAAGCTTGTCTGCCAAAGCATCGCCAATGTTGGGGAGATCGGTCAGGGAGTTCATTTCCGTTTTTTTCATGCAATTCCTCCAAGTTTTATAGAACATAAATTCTGTTTTGATTATACTATATTCTCGGCCTGATGCAACAGATTATTACTAAATTATTTGGCCGTATCTCGTTAAAGAAGGAGAAATGAGCACTAGGGCCACTAATGGTGGTTGCCAAGACCGCCATCGGCGGCTCGTGCGTCGTTGATTTTCTAAGATAATGACGTTTAGTATAAATAAAGATTATCTTGATTGCAGAAAATAACTTTACTCAGGTTGAATTCTTTCTAGCCTTTGCATCAATCTCACCGCTTGTTTTCGATGTAAACGCTTTAGACTTTCCACTTCCCCTCTAACTTTAATAAACACATCCCGATACAAAGCACTATCTCTACCGCTTTCAGCAAGTATTTCACAGCGCTTTACTGCAGTCCTAATATTATCTCTCTTATTTTTATTCATCGTTGGTTTTTGACGATCGACATTCAATCGATGAACCATCATCTTATCCCCTTTGAAATATACTTCTCGTTTCGCTCTATTAGGTTTTACATTAGTACTCAATAACATTCCATATACCAAGGAAGTTATCTCTCCCATTTCCTGAGATGACAACTTCCTATCTGTGGAAATAGTAATATCGTCCACGTACCGCGAATAATAAATCCCTCTCTTTCGAAGTTCTTCTACAAGCCTTGGCTCTTTATCCCAGAATATTAAGTTCGCGATATATGAGCTAGTAGAAGCTCCTTGTGGAACAAAATTTTTATATGTGGTCAAATTGGTTAGTAAGCTGGCAACATCAGGGGGGAAGTGAAAAAAGTGCTGCCACATTTTTCTAACTAACTTTCTCCCTGTGGATGGAAAAAAAATCCGAGATATCCTCACAATTCACAAATCTTCTTCCGGAGTGGTACGTAGCATTGGATATATAATCTTTTGGATCACCCTCACTTTTTATCCCACCCTGCAAATAATCAGGATAAGTTACCGCATAGAATATTTTCTTTTTTATCTGTTGATGAACAGTTGAAAGTGGTTCTTCAATTCTATAAGTTTGACGTACTTTTCCGTTTGGTTTAGGCTTTGGTTTATTTGGCTTTACACAGATTTCTTGATGACTTGCTAATTCTCGTAATTGGTCAGAATCTATTGATAACAATCTGGCTAGGGCGTCTACGCTTCCAATTGGCGAATTATTATAGACCGGAACTTTCATAAGATGATTCTTCAATTAATTTAAGAGCTGTATAAGATATTTTTTCTAAAAGTTCTTGGCTTATTTCAGAAAACTCGTTTTGATCCGTTGCTAAAAAAATCAATATGCTGGCTGGAATATTGATTGCCTCTGAAATTTTTTGAACAGTTGAAAAGCTAGGGTCTCGTTTACCACGCTCCAACAACGACAAATATGACACTGAAATATCCGCTAGCTTAGCAAGTTCACTCTGGCTCATATTTTTCTGAACTCGACAGAGTTTTATAGCTTTACCTAAATTCATAAAAACCTCGGGTAACAATAAAGGAGAGAGTAAGAGCAATGGTTTACCAGTCTTTGACGAGATTCTCAATCACTTCAATTACTGTCGGAAGATATTTCAGAATCATCCCAAATGCATTTAGTACATCAGCAGCACTAATAGCTATGGAATTATCCTCAAGTGCTAAGCTCAAATCAGAGATAACCTCATCAAGCTTTTGAATAACTTCCTCGTTCTTCACACTGCTTTGCAGTTCCATGCGGGCACTAGAAAGTACCTCAATGGAATTTCTTAAAAGTTGTTTTTGCATTTTTTAGCCTCCTTAGCTAAATTAGATTTGTATTCGGGTGCCAATGCGACCCCGTTGCCAAATCACGTTGGCACTGATACTTCACAGTGTGAAGAACAAAAACCATTGTCTCTCTCGAAATCCCGTTGCATTCTTTTAGTGCATAAACGCACTTGAAAAAATGCTCTAGCTACAAGCTATAACATGCTCCGCATCGGCCGCCCCAAGCTGGGCTAGGCCGTAAACAACGCGAAACCGATGGTTCCGATGCAGGGTGCATGCTGGCGGGGTAAGACCAAAATGGTCGACATCTAAAAAAGATGCCAGTTACTAGTGCCAACAAAAAGCAAACAACTTTTAAGGTGCTCGGGATGCTTACATCCCGTCAGAAAAGATTATACCACAAAAATTGACTGACAGTCAAATTAAAGAGACTTTCTAATAATTTTCTAATACTTACAGTCAATATTTCATATTTATGATAATCCCTGTATAAATCACATCTTTATGTTTATCCTCTCTACATCAAAAACGTATATCTGTAGGAACTGAACTTTAATCCGCTAGGTTCCAGGTTCCAGTCCTAGGCGAGGAACCCATAATAAAAAAAGCCCGCAACTTTTGTTACAGGCTTTTTTATTAGATTCTAATTTTCCTTTTTTACTCATACGCCAACGTATCTCTTACCGTCAGTCTTGATGCCTTCCGCGCAGGCAGGGCGCTTGCAAGTGCCGCTAAAAAGAGCGTAATTCCCAACCAGGTCATGATCCCTTCAACGCCAAAGGTGAAGGGCAGAGGGGATTTGAAGATCGCCACACCCACTCCGTAAACCAGTGCAGATGTAATTGGCGCCGAGAGTAAGATTCCGCCCGCCCAACTGAGCAAGCCGATAAATAAGCCCTCGACCAAAACAATCTTCTGAATGTCAAAGTTCGAGGCGCCGATGGCCCGCATTACACCGATCTCGCGAGTCCGCTCAAGGGTGTTGATACTCATGGTGCTCATCAGCCCCAAACCACCCACTATCGCAGTCAGGATCGCCATCACCAGCATGAAGTAGACCAGCACATCCGTCTGTTGAGTTTGCTGCAAGCGCCACTCAGCCGCCAATTGAATGTTGCCAACCTGAATATTGCTCTCATCCATCAGACTTTGGATCGTCTGCCCGATGGCAGCCACCGTTGCCGGATCATGCGATTCGGTGATAATGCGCAAAGAAAAAACTTGCCCGGGCATGTTCACCAATCGACTGACATACTCATAATTCACATAAACCAAAGGCGGCACGACGTTTCCGGGGATATTGTAAATGCCCACGATCTTCCATTCGGATTCCTGATCGTTAATATTCAGCTTGATCGTATCGCTCACTTTCAAATCGGGTCGCACACTGAGCAGATGGTTGCCGATCACAATCGCATTTTCGTCGCCGGGCACCAGCCAACGGCCTGCCGTCAGGATGGGTTCGATCAGGGTCGAATCCGCTGGTGGGGCAACGATAGCAAGCTCATTGGCGGTCGTCTCGTCCGCCGAGATGATCTCGGCGCCAGCCATCATCCAGCCTTCCACACGCTCCACACCGGGCACGGCATCCACAATCCCCGCCACTCTTTCGTAGCGATAAGCACGATTAAATTCGACATTGATGTCAGCGAGAAAATATTTCTCAACATCACGCATGGTGCGATCAAAGGTGCCGAAAAGATTCATGACGGCGACGAAGATCGCCCCCGCCAAAACCAGTGTGGATAGCGTGAGCACGAGGCGCAATTTACGGCGGAAGGTATTGCGGATCGAGATCCGCACCGGACGTGAGAGCAGGCTCGAATCTTTAACCTGCTTGGAGGCTTGTTTCGCCCCCGCGCTCCCCAGCCCGTAGTCGCTTAACGCCTCTCGTACGGTGATCCGCACCGTGCCCCACATCGGGAAGAAGCCAGCCAACAGCGGCACCACAAATGCAACGATTGCCTGCTGCACAAGTGTCTGCGGGAAGATGGTAAAAGCCCCAACATTGAAGTTCAGCCAACCAGCCATACCTTCAAGCACTACAACGCTCAAAAAAGCAGAGAGCGGCACGGAGATAGCAAAAGCAACCGCCCCAAAAGACAGGATCAAGACCATGTACATCGTCATGATCTGACCGGTTTCACCGCCAATCGCTTTCATGATGCCGATCTGCTTGGTGTGCTGCGCCATCAATGAAACGATGGTATTGACGACAAGGAAGGCGCTCAAGGCAACGATGAGCCAACCCAGAACACCCAAAACAACAACTACGCCTTGGGTCACATCCCAGGCAAAGTGATGACCGGGGTTAAAGGTAAAAATAAAGTAGACGTCACCGCCACTCTTCTCAAAACGATCGGCGACAGCCTGCGTCACATCAGAGACATGCTGCTGGTCGGTGGGATTTTCGGCAACGCTGATATTGATCTTGGTGTAGTAGTTGGCGTAGCCGCCCATCCATTCGAGGGTTTGGGGGGTGACATAGGCATTGATCGACCCCATCATGGCATAGGGGATAGAAACCACATCATGCACATAACCGGCGACCGTAAGTTGGCGCGTTTTGCCGTTGCTCAATTCGATATTGAGCACATCACCGACTTCGTAGCCCAGATTTTTGATATTACGGTCAAGCAAGACTTCCTTATCACCCAAAGTCGGGAGAAAAGTATCTGCTTCGTTATCCGGTTTAAGAGTATTAACTTTAATCTCTTCAGGGTCTTTGACCCCGTCAAAGCTGATTGATATCTTGTTGCCATCTTCCTGTATCAACTGGGCAGAGACATCACTCCGCCCTTCGATCTCACCCACGCCGGGAATATCGCGCAAGACCTTGAGCATGTCATCGTCTGTCGGCGAGACATAGAGCGTCGATTCAGAGGGGTTCGCAGAAAGAAAATCCGCATCCATATCGCGGTTCATCTGCAAACCAAGATTATTATTCAATCCCACCGCAAAGGTACCTGCGATGATGGTCAGGGTCATCAGGAAAGTGCGGGTTTTATTTGCGAAGAAATCCGCCCAAACCTTTTTCCAACGGCTAGTCACTGGAGCCCCCATCCCAGCCTTCCCCCGAGGGGGGCAGCGGTGTCTTCCCGTTCAGCTTGTCGCTGGCGATGACACCATCGGCAATGGTCGCAACACGGGTGGCGCGCTTCGCCATTTCGTTGTCATGCGTCACGATAATGATGGTCTTCCCCCGTGAAACGAGCGTATTGAACATACGAAAGACCCGCTCCGCCGTTTTTGAGTCGAGATTCCCCGTCGGTTCATCTGCGATGATGACGGGAGGGTCGTTCGCCAAGCCACGCGCAATTGCAACACGCTGCTGCTGCCCACCGGAGAGACCGGAAGGAAGTTTGAAGGCGTGATCTGCCAATTCCATTTGGTCGAGCAGGTCGAGAGCACGCTCCTTGCGTTCACTCTTCGGGAAGGTCTTGCAAAAATCCATCGGCAGCATGACATTCTCAACAACAGAAAGCATCGGCAGTAACTGGAAGAATTGAAAAACAATGCCCAGATTAATGCCGCGCCAACGCGCCATCTTGTTCTCGCCCAACTCATGGACCGCAGTCTGATTGACCCACACTTCGCCCTCGCTCGGGCGGTCGATACCGGTAATCATATTCAAGAGCGTGGTCTTACCACTGCCCGACTTGCCGATCACACTGACAAATTCACCGGCCTTGATGTCAAGGCTAACTTGCTTGAGCGCAGGAAAATCACCCACGGCTGTTTTATAGAGTTTATCTACGCCACGCAGGGAAATCAGCGGGTAGTTATTTTTCTCGGCTGTTTTCTTGCCGTTCTGATTAAAGGGTAGGGTTAGCATAAGTTTTGCCTTTTTAATACTCAATCAGTTCCTGAACGGAGCGCCCCCTTCGACTATGCTCAGGGCAAGCTCTCGGGAGTGCAGTCGAAGGACAGGGTTTTCAAATGCCGCTCTTCGACTACGCGCTTCACATTCGTGCAGCCCTCCGCTCAGAGACTGAATTACTCTTCTACAAACTCAACCAAGGCGGTCATCCCCCAGCGCATGGCAGGATCAGTTTCGTCTAAGGCAATGGTCACTTCGTAGACCACATCACCTTGGCTTTCGGAAAAGGTCTGTCCGATAGAGAGAACGGTGCCGCTCAGGGTTGTATCAGGGATGGCATCGAGAGTCACAGAGACAGTCTGCCCTTCGCTAATCTTGACCACATCCAATTCGGTCAGATCAGTGGTTTGGATCAGCCAACTGGAGAAGTCGGCAACGGTCAAATCTGTCTGCCCAGTATTGACGGCTTCGCCCGCTTTGATATTCAGGTTTGCTACCGTACCCGAAATTGGGGAGCGGAGTTCGGCATTATTGAGGGCCACTTCAGCCGCTGAGAGTTGGCTCGCGGCGGCGATATTTTCCCCACTCTGAAGTTTTTCATACTCAGCCAAAGCCTGGTCAAGACGAACTTGGGCAGCTTCGAGTGCGTTTTCACGATTGATCCATATAAGCACCAGGTTGTAGTAGTTCCAGGCATTATCCAATTCTTCTTTCAGGTCTTTTGCGTATTTTTTGGGTTTTTCTACGCCAAAATAAGGTTCGTAGTTAACCCGGGCTTCATTCACCGCAGCGAGAGCAGCCTCAGCTGCTTCTGTGGGAGTCATATCCCGATATTTTGCGGGCGGGATGTAGTTATCGAGCTGCTCCTGCGCAGTGCGGAATTCCTTATAGGCATCGGCCAATTCGGCAAGCACCTGTGCCTCTGCACGGGCGAGATCATCTTCAGCGCGGAGAACGTCATTTTCGAGCAAGTCGGTATTATCCAGACGGGCAAGCAATTCATCGGCTGAGACTTGCTGCCCTTCAACGACGAAAACTTCATCCACAACGCCGCTGGATGAAAAAGCGATGTCAACATAGGCAATCGGTTCAAGTCGTCCCTCGGCAATGATCGTCGAATCGACTGTCACAGGAGGCATGGGGGTTTCAGCAGGAGCTGGGGTCGCTGCACCGCAGGCGCTCAAAAGCACGGCGGATAAAATCAAAATGGATGGCAGAACAAAGCGTTTCATGGTGTCTCTCCTTTTTTGGGGAAAAGTGTGTCGCACAGATTCAAAAACTCCCCCATCCAGGTTTTGCAGGGGAGCTTCACATCGCGAACGGTGCGACACACTTTTATTGTTAATCTTCCGAAGACATGTACGTAAGATCAATATTCGAAGTTGTATTGACGTTGTCAGTATAGGGAGGAAAAGGTCATATGACGGAGTGCTGGAGGTCATAACCAGAGTCATATGACAAGGATGGGTATTTAGTTCACAAACGGAAGCCAGCCAAACCCATGTACGCATCGAAGGAATGGTAAACTTGTGCAACGTTCCCTCCCCCTTTTACTTTTTATCAGTTTGGAGGCTGCCATGTATAACATCCCTCTCACGCTCGGTATCGAAGAAGAATATCAGATCATCCACCCTGAAACGCGCGATCTGCACTCGTATGTGCAGGAGCTTTTGGAACAGGGCAAGTTGATCTATCCCGAAGAAGAATTGAAACCCGAGTTCATGCAAAGCCAGATCGAGGTCGGCAGCCAGGTTTGCCGAAACGTGAAGGAATTGCGCGAGGAAGTGATCCGTTTGCGCCGCATGGTTGGGACACTGGCTGAGAAAAAAGGGATGAAGATTGCCGCCGCGAGTACGCACCCCTTTGCCTCATGGCTCGAACAGGATGTAAATGCTGGCGAACGCTACCGCGAAGTGCTGGATAAAATGCGCGGTGTAGCGGAACGCCTGTTGACCTTTGGCATGCACATCCATATCGGTTTTGGGGAAGCCCCCGAAAACCGCGACCGCATGATCGAAATCATGAACCAGTTGCGTTACTTTTTGCCGCATATTCTGGCACTGACGACCAGTTCAGCCTTCTGGCAAGGACGCAATACCGGTTTGAAATCATACCGTAGCGTGATCTTTGAAATGCTCCCGCGTACAGGCATCCCCCCTCATTTTGAATCATATTCCGAATATCAAACACTCGTTGATACGCTCGGGCAAGTCGGCTCAGCAGTCGACGCTAACGGCAACCCTGACGCAACCAAAATCTGGTGGGATATGCGTCCGCATCCAAAATTTGGCACGCTGGAAATACGCGTCTCAGATATTTGCACGAGCATTGATGATGGTGTGGCTATCGCGGCGCTTATTCAAGCTTTGACTGCGAAGCTATTGAAATTGCGCCAAAATAATATGAGTTGGCGCAGGTATCGCCAGCACCATATTCAAGAAAACAAGTGGCGGGCGATGCGTTACGGCATTCATGGCAAACTGATCGACTTTGGCATTCGTGAAGAAGTGCCGATGAACTTCCTCGTCCTGGAAATGCTCGATCTGGTTGATGACGTGGTCGATGAACTCGGCAGTCGCACTGAGATCGAACATATCAAAACTATTCTGGAGCGCGGTACCAGCGCCGACCGTCAGGTACAAGTCTACACAGAAGCGCTGGCAAGTGGCAAAAGCGAGGGTGAAGCCTTGATTGCTATCGTTGACTTTTTGACCGAAGAAACCATGCGGGGGGTAAAATAGATGCCAAGTGAACACCCCGCCCACATCGTGATGACCTGGCGAGATGTAGACCGCCTCATCAATTATCTGATTCCCAAGTTTGATCGTGAATTCAATGCCATGGTCATGGTCACTCGCGGCGGCATCATCCCCGGGGGGATGCTCGCCGAAGCGATGGACATCACGCACGTCCTGACCGCCGCCGTCGATTTTCCTGCCGAACTCGAAAAAGCAGAAAACAAGCTAATGGCCTGGCCACAATTCATCCAATTCCCCGCCGATGAGCAACTTCGTGGTTACACCACCCTAATTATTGATGATGTTTGGGGTTCGGGACGCCACATCACCGCTGTCAAAAACCGCGTAATGGCAGCCGGTGGCAATCCGCAAACCTGTGTGCTGCACTACAATCCCTACCGCACCCTTTTCGGGAAGGCACGTCCCGATTACTATGCCGATGTGACCGATTCATTCGTACTCTATCCCTGGGAAATTGATCGCGGCAACGATAAAGTGCTCTTATAGCTATTTAGATTTCCTTCGGTAAACTTGTTAGCCACCAGACACTTTGCTAAAAAGAGCCATCGTTAGTTGAGTAGACAATACTTTTCGGCGTATCGAAACCAATAATTAGACAGAAAAACGCTGTTTTGTGGTTTCGATACGCCCCGAAAAAGCATTCGGGGCTACTCAACCACCATCGAAAACAAAACTATCCGGTGGCTAGTAAATTTGTATCGCTCAAAAAAAAATTACCGAATAACCTGATTTTTTCTTTACGATCTCGGGGGAGAACTCCCATTTTTTCAAAGCGAGTTATTATCCTCGTTACAACCTAAGAAGACAAAACTCGCCTAGATAACTGTTATCACAAAACAATTTCATCTATAATAGAAATATTCTCATCCTTCCGCCAAAGATGGGCCACCACACTACTCGGAGCATAACCATGACAATCAAAAAATATGGGTATATTTTAGCCGTCTGTCTTGTCATCCTAACGAGTTGTGTCGGCAAGAAACCCATCAAGATCGGTTTTACAGCTAGCCTAACCGGCAAAAACGCAAGTCTGGGAATCGACGGGCGCGATGGCGCTATTTTGGCAGTTGAGACGATCAATGCCGCAGGGGGTGTTAACGGGCAGCCTCTCGAACTGGTTATAGAAGACGATCTCGGCACACCCGAAGGCGCTATCGCTGCCGACCGCGCACTGATTGAGGCCGATGTGACCGCCATAATCGGTCATATGACCAGCGAAACGACCATCTCTGGTTGGCAAGAAGTCAAAGATTCAGGTATGGTCTTCATCAGCCCGACGGCATCTACCCCTTTACTAGCTGGTCTCAAAGACAATTTCTTTCGTCTCATCGTCGTTAATGCCTATACTGCTGCCACATTGGCACAGTACGCCTATAAAGAACTTGAATTGAGAAAAATCGTTATCTTTTTTGATCGGAATAACCTTGCATTCACAAGCACTTATCGGGATGGATTTTCTGTTCCTTTTATGAATTATGGTGGCGAGATTACCGCTACCCATGAATTTTCATCATCCGAAATGCCGGACCTCACCCCAGCCTTATTCGAAGCCCGAGCCGACGATGTCGACGGGATATTGATACTTGCTTCCGCTAGAGATACAGCATTTATCGCCCAACAAGCCCATCTCGCTGACCTGCATGTCCAAATCCTGACATCAACTTGGGCATTTACTGATGACCTAATCCAGAATGGCGGGCAAGCGGTCGAAAATATCATCACAGTTGTCTCTCATGACGAGAGCGACCAATCTCTCGCCTATACTGCCTTCAAAGCAGATTTTATCGAGCGCTTCAAGCGAACCCCAAATTTCGGAGCCGGCTATAGCTATGAAGCGGTCATCGTCCTCGCCAACGCCCTCGAAAAAACAAAAGGCAACAAAACAGGGCTAGCCGAAGCATTATTGGAAACGAAAAATTTTGAAGGCATTCACGGGACGATTAATATCAATGAATATGGGGATGTTATACGCACCCTCTATTTGCTCACCATTGAAAACGGAGAAATGAAAACCCTCCACACCATGAACGCCATCCCAAACCAATGACTCCCTCCGATAAACGCACTCTCGAATCTGCATTCAGCTCTCTCATCCGTACCCGCCTTCTGTACCCAGTCACCATTGCAGCACTTCTGGCTTTGGGGACGACTACGTATTTCACAGCAAGTATCTTACAAAAGCAACAAGAACGCTATAGTGCTTCGATTAGCTACGCCACAGAGACCTATATCGGCCATTCTGCGAATGAATTAGACGCGATTGCAAGCTCAATCCCAACCACATCACTGGAAATCACACAAGAATTTATGCAAGCCCAGAAGGACATACATAGATCCTTCGAAACCATCTACCTAATTAGCAATACAGGCATCATTGAAGCGCTGGAACCGATGGACCAACGCTATCTAAATTTCGACATGTCACGTCAGGATTACTACCGCGAACTGGACTGTACCCAAGGAACTAATATATCAAACACCTACTCGTCATTGCGCACAGGTGAGCCGACTACCTACATCTCCCGCTGCACCGATGACGAGCACCTACTTGTTGGAGAATTGAATCTCAACTCGCTGCAAGAAACAGTATCACAAGGGGCCCCTCAATTCCCTGAAATTTCTGTTATGGTCATTGACCAACATGGCACGCTGATCGCCCACCCAAATTTTGAAAAAGTTAAACAACAGTCCAACATCAACAACTGGAAAATCGTTCAGGATGGTTTTGCTCATAAACGCTCGCTCTCCTATTACTGGCGCGAGGGGACATTCTGGTTCGCCACCACCGAAAAGATTGACTCTGTCGGCTGGCTAATCATCACCGAGGTGCCTGCCAAAGTGATCTATGGCCCCGCGTTGGGCGCTGGCTTTGCCATGATCGCCTTTCTAATTATGATCTTTTATTTCACAATACAACAATTCTCCAAACAGATGCATAGACAAGTTGTTCTGCCTCTAAAACAACTCAGCATCAGCACCGACGCACTAACTGCCGGAAATTATGCCGCCAGCAACACCATTCCTCGTGACTCCTATGATCTGAATGAAATCAAGCATCTCATCCAGAATTTCCAAAATATGAGTCGCACGATCTCATCGCGTGAAGCCCTGCTGCGCGAAAGCGAAAAACAATATCGTGGGCTGGTAGAGAATTATCCGGATGCAATCATCGTCCATAATCAAACCAAGATCATTTACGCCAATGATGCGGCTCGGAAGCTGTACAAAGTCGAAGATGGGAACGAACTTAGCGGCACCCCTGTGCTCGCGCTGATCCATCCCAGCTCTCAAGCGATGGCAACCACACGACTGACGTCGATACGCCACGCCAAAAGGACGACCGTGCTTCCACTCGCCGAGCAAAAACACGTCAGGAGCGATGGCACGGTCTTCGATGTAGAAACAATTACGTCATCAATTTTCTTTGGAGGACGCTACGAAGCCCAGACAATCATCCGCGATATTTCACAACGCAAAGATGAAGAGGAACGTCTCAAATATCTGGCATCACACGATTTTCTAACGGATCTCCCTAATCGATTTTTCTTCGAAGAGGTACTCCAACATACACTTGCCAAGATCAAACGCGCTCAAACTAGTGGCGCGATTTTATATCTGGATATCGATCAGTTCAAGGCAATCAATGATACTTACGGACACGCAATTGGAGATATGGTATTACAGGAGGCTGCTCGCAAGCTCAAGATGACGGTGCGTGAGGGGGATATTATCGCCCGCATTGGCGGAGACGAATTTGTCATTTTGCTTGATACCATTAAAGATAATACAGGCGCGGCCCAGGTCGCGGAAACGATTCTGCAATCCTTCTCGCAAGCCATTGATTTCAACGAGAAGAAGCTAATGGTCTCTTTCAGTATTGGCATTAGCATCTTCCCCAAAGATGGACAAAATGCGCAAGAACTGCTCCAAAGAGCGGATACGGCGATGTATAAGGCCAAAGGCGAGGGGAAAAATCGCGCCAAATTCTATTCAATCGATATGAGCAAACAAATCGAGGAGCGCATTCAAATTATTTCGCACTTGCAGTATGCACTTGAAAAGGATGAATTCTCCATCCTCTATCAACCTCAGTTTAATGCAACCAATGGGAGTTGTATTGGCGTGGAAGTACTTCTGCGCTGGGAGCATCCAATCCTGGGCGTCCTGGGCCCAGGCAGATTCATTGAGCTGGCAGAAGAAACCGGGCTAATCTTACCGATTGGCGAGTGGGTCATTAAAAAAGCATGTGAACAAGGCAAGCTCTGGGAAAATATTGTGCCCGCTGATTTTCATATCGCAATCAATCTCTCGAACCTGCAATTGAAACAGCCCAATATTCTAAAAAATCTGGATCATATTATGGCCACAGCAGGCATAGATCCATCCATGCTGGAAATAGAGCTCCTTGAAAATATCGTCTTCCAAAACCCGGAAGAAGCACTTAAACGCCTATTCAAATTGAAAGCATTAGGGGTCAAATTAGCCATCGACGATTTTGGTACCGGCTATTCCATGCTGGGATACTTGGCTCGTTTCCCCTTTGATCATCTTAAGATCGACCAGCGCCTCGCACCAAATATTCTTGTTGATCCAAAAGAAGCCACCATCGTTTCAGGCATAATCTCTATCAGCCGTGAATTGGGACTAACCGTCATTGCTGAAGGGATCGAGACCCAGGAGCAGCTTGATTTTTACAAGTTTCTGGGATGCGATTATTTCCAGGGCTGGTATTACAGTCGAGAGGTAGATGCAGATACAATCACTCACCTGCTCAAAAACGGACACTCACTTTAACGCTGATAACGCCGCCCCTTCCACATCACCCCTCTGCCAGAAATAACCATGAAAGCGGATGCGAACATCATCGCCGCAAAGACACCCGCCCCCAGGGGCGCTGTGAACGCATACCAAAGTGGGATTTCCAATGCCCGATTCGCCTGGATACGCCAGAAGAGTAGATTGCCCCACAAGAGCAACGCTTCGATAAGAATCACGAAACTCGCCTGATTTGGGCTTGCTACCGTTAAATAGAGTCCTATCCCGGTCCAAATTGGAAGCAGCAACGCCGCGCAAAGCGCGAGAAACGCCCCGAAAATCCCCAACCCTACCAAACGCGGTTCATCCCGCAACCCAAGATAGATATTCTTCGTCCAGCCTTCCCACATCTCCGGCAGGGACGTATACATACGTGTTCGGACGAAGTCACTGCCATCTGCAAGCACGAGCCGATACCCTAACAACTTCGCCCGCGCAGCCAAATCCTTATCTTCAACAATAGAGTCCTTAAGCGTGGTATGTCCACCAATCGCATCATAAACCGCGCGCTTGATGAAGATGAACTGCCCATTCGCAATCGCCTCCTTGCGTCCGGAGTCGTTAACTTTGCGCGGAGAAAAGCCCACCGAAAGTGCAGTCAGCACAAGCGGAAGAACCGTCCGCTCCCAGAAGTTTTCCATTTCCTGATGTGTGAAGATCGTGAAAAAGTCAGCTTTGGTTTCCAGAACCTTCTTGTAGACAGCGCTTAACGTACCGGGCGCGGGGAAGGTATCCGCATCTACAAAGCAGAGCCAGATACCCCGCGCCTCTGCTGCGGCCTGGATCAGCGCATGGGGTTTACCGGCCCAGCCCAAAGGGAGTACCTTGCCGTGGATGATTTTTAAACGGTCATCCTCTTTGGAGAGTTCAGCCAGAATTTGGGGCGTGTCATCCTTCGAACGGTCATCCAAGATGATGATCTCGAGATTGGGATAATCCTGTGCGCGGAGGGCATCCACACAACGACGGATGTTGCGCGCTTCGTTGCGGGCAGGCACGCAAACGGAGATGAGTGGCGCTTTATTTAAATCAGGGGGCAACTCACTCTGCCCGAGGGCGATGTCGAGTTGGTATTGGTTGTGCAGCCAATAGAGGGTAATGATGCCGAGGATGAGAAGGAAGGTTGAGATGAACATTTCCGTATTGATGAACTATGAATACTGAATGAAGAATTTCATTCTCGCCGTCCAAGAAAATAACCCAGCCCAATCCCGACTAAAGCGAACAAAGTGGCTAAAAAAATCCCCATTTCAAAACCATTCTGTTGCGGTGGTGTGGGTGCAGGTGCTTCGATTTTCGGTGTTTCAAATTCAGAGTTTTGAATCGTTTCTTCGGCGATTTGCTCTGCAGAATTGCGAACATAGTCACGCCAACCAAAGCGCGTGCCGAGACTATCAATGACTAAAACCGTAATAACAATGCTAATCATCTCCGCACTAATATTGGCATAAAAATCACTTGCAACTTTATCCCAACTAAATTCTAGGGATTGGTTTGTGATGTAATATCCCGTAATTGCTATCGATGTGCCGAACAGCAACAAAATCATACTGACTGTATATTTATTCTTCTCCGCAATTGCTAAAACAAGACTGATAAAAAAGATAATTGACGCAAAAAGAAAAAGTATTGACAGGGGGATACCAAGCCAATGCTCAGTAAAAAACAAACCGACCAAGACTTTCCAACCTACTAAAGCAATCAAGATCGCAATAGAAAACAAGATCACGAAAGACCACATTTCCCACCATGTTTTTACTCTTTCAGTAAGTGTCTTATTTTTTGTTTTCATCTTTATTTCCTATCCATTCAAAATTTATCGTTCCGCATTCTAGATAACCGAAACCACCGAACCACCATCGCCCTTCTCCACCATAATCTGCGTCGGAAAGGCTTCCTTGAGTGACTCAAGATGGGTGATAACCAAAATTTTGGCAAAATCGCCCTTGATCTGGTTGATCGCTTCGACCAGACGCTGCCGTCCCTGCGCGTCCTGCGAGCCGAAGCCTTCGTCGATGATGAGCGTTTGCAAGCGCGCGCCTTTGCGCTGTGAAAGCGCTTGCGAAAGCGCCAAACGGATCGCAAAGTTAACCCGAAAGGCTTCTCCGCCGGAAAACATCTCATAGTCACGAATACCCGCGCTGTCGCTGATCTGGATATCGAGGGTCTCTTTCATGTCGTCGCGTTTCGTGTCCTTGTAGGCTGACTGCGTCACAAAGCGGACAGACATCGAGCCATTACTAAGGCGGTCGAGCAGGTCGTTCGCTTTTTCTTCGATCTCGGGCAGAGCTTGCTCGATCAGCAGAGCGGGGACACCGTCCCTGCCGAAGGCGCGTTCGAGTTTCTTGTAACGTGAGATCTGGAGGGCGAGACCCTCGCGCTGGGATGCGTACTCCTGTTTGCGGATGCGTAACGAGGCGAGCACATCCACCTTTTGGCGCGCCGCACCGACCTCCTGATTAAGTTGGTTCTCTTTCTCCTGCATCTGCAGCAATTCAGCGTATGCCGTATTCTCATCGGGTGTTTTTTCTGCGGCGGCATCGAGGGCAGCTTTTGCGCCTTCATATTCCGCTTGCTGGGCATCCACATCGGCCTGCCCTTTGACGACCTGAGCATCCAGATTAGCGAGTTCTTCCTCGAGGGGCTTCAGTGCCGCACGAGAGTTTTCAAGCGTACGAAAATCATCTTCTGCGCTGCGCAGTTCACTCTCAAGTTGACGGGCAGCATCGTGGGCAGCAGGATCATAGCCGAGTTTTTTGAGTTCCGCATCCACATCGGCGAGGGATTTGCGGGCTTTCT
This sequence comes from Anaerolineales bacterium, assembly GCA_050305405.1. Classification (GTDB taxonomy): domain Bacteria; phylum Chloroflexota; class Anaerolineae; order Anaerolineales; family Villigracilaceae; genus Desulfolinea. The sequence goes on from JBNLFG010000012.1 coordinate 78,917, forward strand.
GAGCAAAGTTTTCTTTTGCAAGAATATCTTTCAGTTCCGCTAATCTTGGCTCACCCTCTTCCTTCCACTTTTCGCTTTCTGCTTCCAAATTGGCAAGACGTTCTTGCAATTGCGTCAACTTCGTCGACACACTCAAACGTTCTTTTTCCACATTCGCGTATTGGGTGTTGCGCTCAGCGTAATTTTCAACCTCGGCATAAATGGCGTTCATCTCGGCAGTGTTGGCACGGTATTGGTCGCCTTTGGCTTTGCCGTCTTTTTCCATCTTCTCCAGCGTTTCGGCGCGGTGATCGTCGCTCAATTCCTGTCCACAGAGAGGACAAGCGGCTGTCTCGATGGCGGCAAACTCTTCGATGCGTTCTTTGAGCGCATCCATCTGAAGTTTGAATTGTTTATTTTCAGCGAGCAGGACGGTATATTTCTCGCGAGTTTCAGTTTGTTTCTGCAAAAATTCATCCCGCTCAACAACTTTTTGCTCAGCTTCTTCCAATACCTTTTCCGCAGCTTCAACCTGTTCCCGCAAATCCCTAATCACGGATTCCTGATCCCTAATCCCTACTTCCTGCTTCTCCAACGACGCAAATTCCTGTTGAAGACGTGCTTCTTCGACGCCGATCTCCTGCAGGAAGGGTTGGCGCTTGGCATCCTGTTCGTGGAATTGTTTGGCGGTCTCATTCCATTTGGCGAGGCTTTCGCGGGATTCTTTCCAGGCGGCGTAAGCGGCATCCACTTCGTCGGCGCGGGCAAGCAGATCGGCATAGCGGGCGCGTTCGGCAGCGCGTTCCGCGCGACGGGATTCGATATCCGCTTGGGTGCGTTGGGAACGGGATAAGGCATCAGCCAGTGTATTGACCAGTTTGCGCTGCTCGTCGAGGGAGGCGGTTAAACGACGAATATTCTCAAGGACAGATTCCTGTTGTTTACGGGTAGCAGATAGACGTCCAAGTTCGTTTTCGAGTTCGCTCAAGCGTGTCTTACGAGTGTCTTCTTCATCCAATTCGGCGTCGATCTCGGCAACGCGTCCATCCACCAAATCCAATTCTTGTTCAACCTGACGGCGTTGGGTTGCAGCGCGGGTCTTATATTCATCCCAAATTTCCAAGCCCAAAATACTACCGAGGGTTTCCTTGCGCTGACCGGCGTTCTGCTGGGTGAACTGATCGGCTTTGCCCTGCAAAAAGAAGGCCGCGTTGATGAAGGTGGCGTAGTCAAGGCGCAGGGTCTGCTCGATGCGCTCCTGCGTGGCGCGCATGGTGGCTTCGGTGAGCGGGCGCCAGAGACCGTCGTTGTCGACCTGAAATTCGAGCAGCTTTTTTCCGCCGCGCGGCATGACGCGCTGGATGCGGTAGCGGTTGCCTTCGTAATCAAACGTGTAGATAACCTCGGCGGCTTTTGATTGTAAGTTAACGAGGGAATCATCCCGTTTGCGGGCTTGCCCAAAAAGCGACCAGGTGATGGCATCGAGCAGCGAAGATTTCCCCGCGCCGTTTTGCCCGGAAATGCAGGCAAGACTAAATTCGGTGAAGTCGAGTTCGACGGGAGCGCGATATGAGAGGAAACCGGAAATTTTGAGCGAGATTGGAATCATAGTGGAATTATACCTTGTGGAGCCCGCGCAAGGAGCAAAAGCTCGCCTCCTACTCTGCAAATCTGGGCACAAGATTTTGGAAGGGCGAAAGAATTCGTACACTTTTATGAGATAATTCCAGCATTCATTTGACAGAAGGAATCTTTATGGAAATACTCTATGCTCTTGTTGGATTGTTATTCGGTGCCCTGCTCGGCTTTGTGTACGCACTTTTACAACAAAAAGCCAAAATAGAAAGGCTCAAAAAAGAACATGCCAACGAGACCAATTTACTGAAAGAAAAACATCTTAAGAATATTGAGAACGCCAAAGAGCGCAGTTTGCGCTCCAGTCGCAGTTCCTTGCGCGGCAAGGCGGCAGAGCAAATGGCCCCCATTATGGATGGTTTTGACTACTCTCCATCGGATGCCCGCTTTTTAGGCGACCCCGTCGACTATGTGATATTCAACGGCTATTCCGCGCTGCGCGATGATGGTGCAAGCGTTGATGACCTGGAAGTTGTCATCGTCGATATAAAGAGCGGGAAAGCACGGTTGAGCAAATCACAAAAGGCGATCGAAGAAGCCGTGAACGCCGGGCGGGTACGCTTTGAAACCATTCATGTTGGAGAAGATCAAAGCATCACAAAAACAGGCGAAAAGCCTGAACCAAAAGCAGAGACCCTTTATCCGCGAGATGAGAAAGCCTGGGGCACGAAAGAAATGCTCTATCTGAGTGAGAAATATCGTCAGGGTGTTTCCATCCGCAATTTGTCGCAGACCATCCAGCGCCCCCCTACTCAGATCGTCGAGAAGTTAACTGAACTGGGCGTTATCAAAGAAGCGACAAAGTGATTCCATCCAGCATAGAGTTCAACGCTTGGGGAAGGAAAGAAAACCAGAAAATTTGAGCAAGATTGGGATTATTTTGAGAGTACCATCAGATAAAACAATAAGAAAAAAGAAACTTCCAGAATTTGTAAAGTTCTGGAAGTTTCTTTTCGCTCATGAGGTTTTTTTTATGAATCACACCTTTGCTCGATAATATGAATTTATTCTACGAGCCAAAGTTGCATATCTGTAATTTTGCAACGAGTTCCATAATCTTTGTTTGTACCAGAGAGCACCGTGAACCCTATTGTTCCGTCAATCGCCTCACTAAGAGGGATAGAATATTCCCCAACAAATTCACCATCAACAAGAACATATATTCTCTTGGCTTCATTATTTACGATGAGCGTAAATTCAGCTTCAGCTGGTAGCGTAAACTTCACTTTCCCTGTTCCCCGGGTATTACCAACCCAATAGCCATTATGATCCAAGACCAACACCCTTGATTGATCCAGAACAACAGCATACGCTGATCCATCTTCAATATCTACATCGAAAACAAAACCACAGCCGGATATATTAGGCGTGGAAGAAGCAGATTGCCAAGAAAAACGACCTCTCCATACAAATGTCTCTGCTACAAGGTTCTCATCAATCCACCACCATTGGTACCAATTCATTTGCGCCCATTCTTCTTCAAAAGGAAGCATTTCTACATATTCACCTGCCACAGACGGAAGATATCCTTCATCATAGAATGATTCAACTTCAGCAAAAAAATCTTCATACACTTGTGTCGCAGCCAAATTTGGGGTTCTGGTCGGCTTTGGCGTTTGGGTAGGTTTGGGCGTTTCAGTTGGAATCATGGTTTCCGTTGGTTGCACCGTCTCTGTAGGCAACACAGTAGGGGTTGTACTTTCGAGATTCCCAACCTGGCATGCTACCAACATCATTGCAATCACTACAATCAAAACTACCCGCTCATTTTTCTTTAACTTCTGCATAATTATCCTCCTAGTTTAATAAAAACCCTCACTGAGAACAGAATATTATCATAAACATAAAATATCAAACAGGCTTCTTGTAATAAAAAAGTCAATTGTTTTTTTATTCAGCAATAAAAATCCGTAGAAAGGTTTTCGTTTCACTTTTTGGGTGCTTATGTTATCATCAGAGCGGAGCAAAAATGGATACAAATCCCACCCCACAAACACGCCGACGCATGATCCTGTTGTCAATTATTTTGGCGACACTACCCTGCTATTGTCTGGGATTTGTTGCCGTAGCTGTTGCTCCCGGCCCCGCAACCCCCACCCCAACGGCAAGCGAGACGCCCTCACCTTTGCCTGATACCGCTACCCCAACAGTGACAGTCCCCGCAACGCTGACTCTCACCGCCACTCCGGATGCGGTCAGCCCAACCCCGAGCAACACCCCAACCCCAACAGAAACAAATACGCCCTCGCCGACTGCCTTCCTGCCGGTAACAAACACACCCACAGCAACCGCAACCTTCACTGCTACGGCGACTTTCACACCCAGCAAAACCCCAACCGCAACATTTACCTTTACACCGAGCAACACCCCAACAAGTACATCCACGCCGTCCCCTACACCGACGGTTCCAACCAGCACTCCTACAACGCCTGCACCCTAATTTCCAGCCATAGCCCCGCATTTTACGGGGCTATCGTTTCTTATAAAGGTATAAGCCTATTCCCATGTCTCACCAACCCACTGAACTACTTAAAGAATTGATTTCCGTTTCCGGGCTTTCCGGTTTTGAAACACCTGCGGCGGCGCTGATCGAAGAAAAATGGCGTCCCCTCACCGATGAGCTCAGTCTCAGCGCGCTCGGCTCCCTGCATGGGCTAAAGCGCGGCTCCGGCGAAGGCAAATCTGTGATGATCGCCACGCACATGGATGCGATTGGATTGATCGTCAGCAGCATAGACGGTGAATTCCTGCATATTAGCAATCTCGGCGGCATCGATATCCGCGTGCTGCCGGGACAGGCCGTCACTGTCCACGCAGAGCGCGGTGATTTGCCGGGCATCATCGTCCAGCCACCCGCACACCTTTTACCCGAGGGCGCAGCAAAGGGCGCTATTGCGCTGAAGCACTTGCTCGTCGATGTCGGGCTTTCGGTGCGGCAAGTAGCGAGCAAGGTCAAGATCGGCGATACAGTTTCCTTCGCCACCGAGCCAACCGAACTAAGCGGAGGCGCGCTTACCGGGCATTCGCTCGATAACCGTGCATCCGTCGCAGCGTTAACGCTTTGTCTCGAAGAACTCCAATCCCGCAATCACCTTTGGGATGTCTGGGCTGCCGCCACCGCGCAGGAGGAAGTCGGCGGCTTCGGCGCATCTACATCCACCTTTCAAGTACGCCCCGACCTCGCCATCGCTGTCGATGTGACCTTCGCCAAAGGTCCCGGGGCAAGCGGTTGGGAGACCTTCGAATTTGGCAGCGGCCCCACAATCGGATGGGGCGCAACCAATCACCCCTTTCTGCATAACCAATTCAAAGAGCTTGCCGAAAAACTGGAGATGCCCTACAGCATCGAGATACTGCCTGCCCATTCTGGCACAGACGGCGACTTGATGCAACAGACGGCTGAAGGGGTTCCGACAATCGTCATCAGCATCCCCATTCGGTATATGCACACACCCGTTGAAATGGTCGCGGTCAAAGATGTTCAGCGCACGGCACGTTTGTTGGCAGAGTTCATCGCCATGCTGGATGAAGACTTTTTAGAGAAGATCGTCTGGGATGATTAACCCCAGTCTCTGAGCAGCGGGCTTCGATACGGCCTTCACTTCGTTCAGGTCTACTCAGCGTCCGCGCAGGAACTGTATTGGTATAAAAAATGCTAAAAATACGTAAACCACAACTCTCTCTTTTAGAGAAATTAACGAATACTACCGCCCCATCCGGTGATGAAGGCCCCATCCGCAAGATCGTACGCGCGGAAGTGGAAGGCATCGCCGATGAGATCAAAGTCGATGCGATGGGCAACTTACTGGTCACGAAACGCGGCAAAGGACGCAAACGCCTAAAAGTGATGCTCGCCGCGCATATGGACGAAGTCGGCTTTATGCTCGTCAACGAAGCGGGGAATGGTCTCTTCGAGATCAATTCCCTTGGCGGGCTGGACTCACGTCAACTGGCGGGCAAGCCGGTTTTGGTCGGGCGCGATAACGTGCCCGGAGTAATCGGGGCTGCGCCCATCCACCTCGTCAGCCCGGGGGAGCATGGCAGCAAGATCCCCCTTTCCGCGCTCCGTATTGATGTGGGGCCGGGCAAGCCCAACGTCAAGGTCGGGGATCGGGCGACTTTCGCCACAAAATTCCTGCGGCTGGGCGATTCTATCCGTGCCAAGGCACTCGATGATCGGCTTGGTGTCGCCATCCTGATTGAACTGCTCAAGAATGCGCCGGATCATATTGATCTGCTGGCGGCGTTCACCGTGCAGGAAGAGCTGGGATTGCGCGGCGCAAAAGTCGCGGCGCACGCTCTCGACCCGGACGTGGCGCTCGCCATCGACTCGACGCCCGCCTACGATTTGCCGATGCACGACGGCAGCGAGAATATTCGCTACAACACCAAGCTGGGTGCTGGTCCCGCGATTTATACCGTCGACGGGCGCACACTTTCAGACCCGCGCATTATCCGCTGGTTGAGCAACACCGGCGACGCGAAAAAAATCCCTTATCAGTATCGCCAGCCCGGTGGCGGCGGCACGGATGCAGGTTCGATCCATCTTTCGTTGGACGGCATTCCGTCGGGATCAGTTTCTGTTCCCGGTCGTTATGCGCACACAGCGATGGGACTTTGCCGCATCAGCGATTGGGAAAACACCCTGAATTTACTTCACGCGGCATTGAGTAACTTTTCGCCAAAAATTTTAGAAGAAGTGCGCTAAACAGGATTTTTATGATGAAACCTTTAATCAAAAAACTAACCGAAACCTTTAGTCCCTCCGGCTACGAGGCCCCCATTCGCGAGATCATCCACGCCGAGATCAAAGACCTCGCCGATGAAATCAAGATCGACGCCCTCGGCAACTTGATCGCCTATAAAAAGCCAGCGAAGAATGCCAAAAATGGAAAGAAAATCATGCTGGCGGCACATATGGACGAGATCGGCTTGATCGTCAATCACGTCGATGAGAATGGTTTTGTACGCTTTACCCCTGTGGGCGGAGTTTTCCCGCAAACATTGGTTGGCTCGCGCGTCAAATTCCTGAACGGCGTCACTGGCGTAATCGGCGCGCATTTTCTCGTTCGCCCACCCAAACTGATCAATCTCGACAAGATGTTCATTGATGTCGGCGCAACCAGCCCCAAAGATTGCCCCGTCAAAATTGGTGATGTAGCCGCCTTTGATCGTCCCTTTGAAGACCTCGGCAAACGCCTGATCGCCAAGTCGATGGATAACCGTATCAGCGTCGCCGTACAGATCGAAGTCATGCGCCAGCTCAAGAGCAGCCCGCACGAGATCGCCTTCGTCTTTACCGCACAGGAAGAAGTTGGTGTGCGTGGTGCGGTGACATCCGCTTACGGCGTAGACCCTGAAATCGGCATCGCCATTGACGTCTGCCCAACGGGCGACGAACCCCACAGCCCAACCAAAGATGTAGAACTTGGCAAAGGCCCCTCTGTCAAAATCAAAGACCCTGGCATGATCGCCGATCCACGTATCGTGGCATGGATGATAAAAGGCGCAGAAAAAGCCAAAATCCCCTACCAGCGTGAAGTCTCCGAACTCGGCAGCACCGACGCGCGCGCCTTGCAACTCTCCCGCGCGGGTGTGATGGCGGGCAACATCTCCGTGCCCTGCCGCTATGTCCACTCGCCCTCCGAGATGGTCGACTACGACGATGTGCAGAAGACTGTCAAATTGCTGGTCGCCCTCTTGGGCAAAGAGATTGTCATCTAATGAGAAGAAAAATTGCCTGGCTTGCGGTAACACTCATTACGATCAGCTTGCTGGCTGCCTGTGCGGGATTTCCGCTCAACATGCCACAGGCTACGACCGCAACACCAACTGCACAGATTGAGATTCCCGTCACGCCAACGCCAGATCAGATCAGTGCAGAAACGCCTGCCGAAACAGAGCCACAAGTTTTGCGCATCTGGCTGCCACCGCAATTCGATCCGAACGCAGAGACAGCCGCAGCCGAAATTCTGCGTGCGCGGCTGGCAACCTTTGAAAGCCGCCGCCCAGACCTGATCCTTGATGTACGCGTCAAAGCAACTGAAGGTCCTGCCGGGTTACTGAGCGCACTTTTCAGCACCCAAAGCGCCGCTCCCACCAGCCTGCCCGACCTCGTCGCACTGCCACGCCCCGAACTGGAAATAGCTGCCGTGCAAGGCGTGTTACATCCCATCGACGGGTTGAGTGAACTGCTCGACGACCCAGACTGGTTCCCTTATGCGCGTCCGCTTGCCCACATCCAAAACTCGGCCTATGGGCTGCCTTTCTCGGCAGACCTTTTCGGCCTCGCCTATCGCCCTGCTGAAGGTGCCCCCGAATTGCCCACGCTCGAAAGTCTGCTTGAGCAAGAGAGCCAAATCCTTTTCGCGGCCGATAATCCACAGGCGCAACTCAGTTTTTGCCTCTCCACCATCGCTGGCAATCCAATGCGCGACGAGCAAGGGCTGCCCAGCTTAAACCCCGATGAACTAACCGACCTGCTGACCTTCTATGCAAGTGAGAGCATCTCGCCAAAATCGAGCGAGATCGAAACCCGCGAAACTCTCTGGGAGATTTTCAACACCCAACCTGAAACTTCCGCAACCGTCTGGACAAGTGAATATTTTGAAAGAATGCCAGCGGATGCACAAATCGCTCCCATCCCGGCCCCAAATGGGGAGAGCTGCGCCCTGGCAACTGCCTGGGTTTGGGCGCTGGCCGGATCATCCCCGGACATCCAACCTGCTGCCGTTGAATTGGCAGAATACTTATCTGACAGTGCCTTCCTCGCCGAGTGGACGGCTGCGCTTGGCAGCCTGCCCACCCGTCCCACTGCACTGGACGCAAACGAGACGGCGCTGCACGCGCTGAGTCTGGCTGCGCAGCCGATCCCATCGAACGATATAACGGAGAGTTTGGGTGAAACATTCAGGGCTGCGACGATGTCCGTTTTACGGGAGCAAGTTGACCCAAGCACGGCTGCGCAGGAGGCACTGGCAGGAATCCAATAGGATTCTAATTTTCCAGTGCTAGAATGTGAATAACGTATCTGACTATCTACAAAAAAGGAAGAACAATGAGAGTTAGCAAAAAGTTAGCCGACATGATGAATGCCCAAATCGGAAACGAGATGGGTGCCGCAATGCAATATACACAGATCGCAACCTACTTTGATTACCGCTCGCTGCCAAAATTTGCGCAATTTTTCTATGGGCAGGCCGCTGAAGAACAGATGCACGCGATGAAGTTTGTTCACTATCTCTTGGATGTGGGCGCGGAGGTCAAAATCCCCGCGATTGAAGCCCCTGTTTATGAGATTGCTGATACTGCCTCCAGCTTCCAAATGTCTTTGGATTGGGAAAATGAAGTCACCTCCCAAATCCACGCATTGATGGACGTGGCCATGGAAGAACGTGATTATGCTGCGCAAGCCTTCTTGCAATGGTTCGTAACCGAACAGGTTGAAGAAGTTTCGAGCATAGAAACTCTGTTGGATGTGGTACAGCGCGTGGGCGAGAAGAATCTCTTTATGATCGAGAGCTATCTCGAGCGCACACCAGAAGCTGACGCGGCTGCGTAAGTTGCCTGTTTTCTTAAGCCAAAAGGCTCCCGCTCGGGAGCCTTTTTTGTTTATTCTTCGTCATCCTTCTGCTTGCCTTTGGACATGCCCCACATCAGCAATGCACCGCCTGCGCCGAGCGCGAACATTCCCAACGAACCGGGCGACAGGAATTTGGCGAAACCAACAGCGGCAAAGACAAAGCCGAGAAAGGCGGCGACTTGAAGCTGCCAGCTTTCTTTGCCGTAGGCATCGAGCGCAAACCAGCCTAAACCGAGGCCGAAGACCAAAAGCCCGATCAGGCGCAGAATTGCGCCCGCCATATCAAGAATATCAAGAAGTACATTTGGCATTTTTTCTCCTTTTAGATGGTGAAGAACCACAAAACGATCATGAGTATACCGATGCCGAAGCGGGCAACGAATGCCCAACCCCAACCAGTCATCAGCCCACGCGTGATCGCCCAGGCTTCTTCTTGGGTATGTCCGTTATTCTTTTCAAGCAGATAAAGCGCTAATGGTGCGGACAACAGACCGCCGATCGGGGAAAGGAATAAGCTGACCACGAGCGCGATCACCAGGGTCAACACAATCGAGCGCTTGGATGCGCCATATTCGAGCGCCTTTGCGCCCATCAAGACTCCATCGATGGCATTGCCAATAATCATCAAAAGCGTGATGATGGCAAAGAGGATCCACCCCCCAGTCGTAAAACCACTGATGAGACCAAATCCCAATGCAGCCAGCCAGATGATGACCAAACCGGGGAAGATGGGTACGATTAGGCCAAAGAGGCCGATTAGCATCACGATGATCGTGATGACTGTAATCGATGTTTCAAGCCAGGCAGGCATAGATTCTCCTTATTGAACAAAAAAAGACTGCCAAGATTATAAATTAGATTTGATATTGTTTGTTGGCAGGTATAAAAAAGCGGAACATAAGTTCCGCTTTGTCTAGTAATATTTTTCTTAGCTGTAAAGTTACTGTAACTAAACTGATTTATTCAGAAGTTTGGAATTTAATAACGAGGGGGATTGATGCTACTTTATCCCATTCTTCAGATTGATTATCACGGCATTCAACACAAAACGTATATATTCCGCTCCCTTCAGGCAGGCTCAACATTGAGAAATTAACTCTTGCTCTCAGACGCTGAAATTCAGAAAGATTAATTTTCAATGGGTGTTCTTTTAAAATAGTCTGACTTGGGGCAACAAAAGTATAACGTGCTTCTGCTTCGGCAGGTATATTAGAATCTTTACGAGTCCACAATGATACTACTTGAATAGGTAAAGGTAGTATTTTGTCAGCACTTGGACCTTCTTGAATAGTCAATTCTTCAATAATATTTATTATGCTCAATAAGCTAGTAGATTTATCTTCTATTGATGTTTGACTAATTAAACTCCAGATATGTTTTATCATTGTATTTAGTCCTTTTTTTATCCTATCCCTAACGGACAGTATCGCCAACAACCTGAACAGCTGTATCACTGTTAGCATAAGTAGTTGTAATGTAAAGGCTATTTTGTGGTAATAGCATTATGTTTTGGGTAGCATTGTGTTCTTCCTTATAAGCATTAGCCAAAACGGAAAGAACTTCTAAGCGATCTTTTTCTGGTGAGTTTTTTTGAGCAGCTTGAAGGCTATCAATTTCTTTTAGCACATTTTTATAATCTTCTTCACTACGAATAGGCTTGATATGAACTGGTAAATCAATAGATGAGTAGTGTATTTCAATTTCAAGAGCGTCTAAAATTTTTTGAATAGTATTTAATGTAGGGTTTGCTAGAGCATCTTCAATACGAGATATATTTGCTTGTTTTGTCCCTGCTCGCTTGGCTAATTCTGCTTGAGACCACCCTCTATGAAGACGAGCACGAATAACAACATTTCCTAAATCAAAATTTGATTTAAGTGCTTGTTTTGCTTTCTGGTATTTACTATTGCTTTCTAGTTTTTTTAAATAGTCAGAATGCTTCATCTTTTTTTCTCTTTTCTGGCAAAATATTCTTCTTTATATTTAATTGCTTTATCTATTTCTTTAGGATTAACAGCACTGTCAGGTTTATAAAATCCGTGAGTTACTACAATAGATTCTTGATAATAAAAAAAATAAAGAGTTCGGTATTGTTTTCTCTTAATTCGATAACGCAACTCAAATATTCCGTCTCTTAATGGGGCAGCGTGGGCACGATGAAGATGAAGCTTGTAACCATGCTCTTCTAACAAGTCAACCATACGAGTTGCATATGGAAGTTCCCTTTCATCGTCTAAAGTATCATAATACTCTTTTAGGGGGCAACTACCATCGGGAGCTATGTAGTATTCAACTTGAGGCATGGAATATCCCTTCACCCTTGATTATAGCATATAAGCTATAAAACATTAACTCGCTCTCTCTTATCAATGACTGCTTTTTACTATTATCTAACCCAATGAACAGCCAATTCCCTTTTGGGTCTGAATATTAGATGATGAATTATGGCTAGAAATAGCACATATTCAAAAAAATGTGTGAGAATACTCCAACAAATATGCTTCTTTCTAACCAAACAAAAACCTGCCATGATTATAAACCATGGCAGGCAAAAATCTTACTCAGGCTGAATCACTTCCACGCCCCCCATCCACGGACGCAGCACTTCCGGCACGATAATCGAGCCGTCAGCTTGCTGGTAATTTTCCATGACGGCGATCATGACACGCGGCAAGCCCATGCCCGATCCATTCAAGGTGTGGACGAATTTATTCTTCTTGCTCTCTTCAGGACGGTAACGGATATTCGCACGGCGCGCCTGAAAATCGGTCACATTCGAGACCGAGGAGACTTCGAGCCACTCGTTGCAGCCCGCGGCCCAGACTTCGATATCGTAGGTGATGGTTGCGCCGAAGCCAAGATCACCGGTGCAGAGTTGTAAGATACGATAAGGCAATCCCAGCAGGGCAACGGTCTCTTCGGCATCTGCCATCATTTTGTCGAAAGCGGCATCCGAATCTTCAGGCTTGACGTACATGTACATCTCAACCTTGTCGAATTGATGCCCACGTTTGATGCCGCGCACATCGCGTCCCGCACTCATTTTCTCACGCCGGAAACAGGGCGTGTAGGCGGTGTAATACTTCGGCAGTTCGGCTTCTTCAAAGATTTCGTCCATGTGATAACCGGTCAACGGAACCTCCGCCGTCGGCACCATATACAGGTCTTCTTCGTGATCTTTGTAGAGATTATCGGCAAATTTCGGCAATTGCCCAGCGCCAAAAACGGTTTCTTTCTTAACCATGAAGGGCGTATATTTTTCGGTATAGCCCTGCTTGATATGCAAATCGAGCATATAGGCGATCAGCGCACGCTGTAAACGCGCCCCCGCACCACTCAGGACGTAAAAACGGGAGCCGGTGATCTTCACACCGCGCTCAAAATCGATTATATCGAGAGCAGGCCCAAGGTCCCAGTGCGCTTGCGGTTCAAAGTCAAATTGCGGAATTTCACCAACAGTCTTAAGGACAACGTTCTCACTCTCGTCCACGCCGTAGGGCGTCTTTTCGCTGGGGATATTTGGCAACGTCGAGAGCGTCCCATTCAGATCGGTTTCCACGTCACGCAGTTCATTATCCAGCACGGCGATCTTGTCGCCGACGGCGCGCATCGCCTCGATCTTTGCCTGGCGTTCGGTCGCATCCTTCATGCGCCCAATCTCTTTGGAAACAGTATTGCGCTCGGCTTTGAGTTCCTCTACTTCTGCCAAAATCGTGCGGCGGCGTTCATCCAGCACGATCAATGCGTCCACCACAGAGGCATCAGCCTGCCGCTTTTCGAGCGCCTGGCGCACCACATCGGGGTTTTCACGGATCAAACGAATATCTAGCATCTTGCACCTCCGGCGAATTGTTGAATAGTTGGATTTCAGACATTCGTCTGATGCACAATTCGCTTCGCAGTTTTGCAGAAACGGCAAAACTACCAATTTTAAGGCGAAGCCTTAAAACATACGCCCCCCGTCCGATAGCAGGACGAGGGGGCGTTCGTGGTGCCACCTGCTTTCGCCAACTTTTCACGGAGTGAAAAACGGCCTCTAGCACGCGATAACGGGCGTACCCGACTCTCTTACGATGCTGCGTTTATCAAAGCATCCCTGCGAGAGTAACGAGGCGTTGTTAGACTACAAAAGTCTTGGAGACTTTTGTAGTATCCCTGGTCAACACCAATCGGAGGGGATTTCGCTGCCTGCACCGACCATCTCTCACCAACCGACGGCTCTCTGAACAGTTCAGGGCGGCTACTCGTCTCCGAGTTCGTTAAATATGCGCTTATTATAACCAGCCAAAAGCGAGAGTCAAGTTAAACAACAAGAGGCCGAGTATTTTGAAAATACCCGGCCTCTCAAAACGACAGACTATTTGCGGTTCATCGCATCCATCACAGCCACAGCCGCGATCTGAACGATGTCGTTCACTTCGTCACCAGTCTGCAAAACATGCACGGGCGCGCCCATGCCGAGCAGGATCGGGCCAATCGCCTTGGCTTTACCGAGACGTGCCAACAGCTTGTAAGCGATATTTGCGGATTCAAGGGATGGGAAGACCAGCACATTGGCATCTTTCACATCACTAAACGGATACCGTTTTTCGACAATATCCGCGACGACCGCAGTATCGGCTTGCATCTCACCATCAACATTCAGGTCGGGACGATTTTTCTTCACCAACTCGACCGCCTTGGCAACTTTCTTCGAATGTGGATGCGGCGTGGAACCGAAGTTCGAGAACGAAAGGAAAGCCACACGCGGATCAAGCTCAAGTTGCTTGGCAAAATCTGCCGAAAGCGCAGCGATCTCAGCCAAATCTTCCGCACTGGGATCAATATTCACCGTCGCATCCGTGAAGAGATAAACTCGGTCATCCACGATCAGCAAATAGACACCTGCTGCACGTGTAGTGCCCTCAGCCGTATGATGGATCTCCAACGCCGGGCGGATCACATCCGGGTAATCATAGGTCAAACCAGAAACAACCGCATCTGCATCACCCATCTTCACCATCATGGGCGCGAAAACATTTGAACGGCGCACGATCTTGCGTGCCATCGGTAAGGTCATACCTTTGCGCTGACGTAATTCAGCATATGCTTCTGCATAGGCATCCAATTGGTAATTTTCACGGGGATCAATGATCTGCGGCGAAAAATCAAGGGCTAAAGTCTCGATACTCTTGGCGATTTCCTCAGGGTTGCCCAACAAGATCGGGACACCGATCTTCTCATCTGCAACTTGAGCTGCCGCGCGGATAACTTTCTGTTCCTCGCCTTCGGCAAAGACAATGCGATTCTTGCCACCATCCGATTTAGCTTTGTTCATGATAAGGTGGCGTACTCGTGCACCCTTGCCCTGGCGGAACGCCAGTTGTTGGCGGTACTCGTCAATGTCGATGATCTTTCGGGCAACGCCAGTGTCCATGGCAGCTTGCGCTACAGCCGGAGCCTCCCACAGGAGCACGCGCGGATCGAGCGCAGCGGGGATGATGTACTCACGTCCAAATTTCATACTTTCTTTGTTGTAAGCACGTAAGACACTATCCGGCACATCTTCTTTGGTTAAAGCTGCCAAAGCCTTCACGGCGGCCAATTTCATTTCGTCGTTGATGGCGCTGGCGCGCACATCCAAAGCGCCACGGAAGATGAAGGGGAAGCCCAAAACGTTGTTGACCTGATTCGGATAATCTGAGCGCCCGGTTGCCATAATGCAGTCAGGACGAGCGGCTTTCGCCAACTCAGGCTTGATCTCAGGATCAGGGTTCGCCATCGCGAAGATAATCGGGTCTTTTGCCATTGTCTTGACCATATCTTCGGTCAGCACGTCGGCAACAGAGAGACCGTAGAAGACATCTGCATCAACCATCGCATCTGCAAGCGTGCGACAGTCAGTATCAACGGCAAAGGGGGTTTTGTATTTATTCATGCCTTCGCGCCCTTTATAGAGCACGCCACGCGAATCAAGCATCAGCAAGTTTTCAGGTTTTACACCCAATTTGATCGCCAAATTACTGCATGAAATCGCAGAGGCGCCGGCACCATTCACGACGACTTTGATTTCGTCAATTTTCTTTCCGACAATTTCCAGAGCATTGATCAAACCTGCGGAGGAGATGATCGCCGTGCCATGTTGGTCATCATGGAAGACGGGAATATCCAGCATTTCTTTCAGACGGGTTTCAATTTCAAAACACTCTGGGGCTTTAATATCTTCAAGGTTGATACCACCAAAAGTCGGCGCAATTGCCGCAACGACTTTGATGATCTCTTCAATATCATGCGAGTCGACTTCGATATCGAAAACGTCAACATCTGCGAATTTTTTAAAGAGGACGCCTTTCCCCTCCATCACAGGTTTAGAAGCCAAAGGCCCTCGATCCCCTAAACCCAAAATCGCTGTACCATTGCTGACCACAGCGACCAAATTTCCTTTCGATGTATATTCGTAAGCTAAACTTGCATCATCTGCAATCGCAAGCACAGGTACAGCGACACCAGGGGAATATGCCAAACTCAGTTCACGTTCTGTATCCATTGGCTTTGTCGGAATAATCGCTATCTTCCCAGGTTTCCCTTTAAGACGGTGATATTCCAAAGCCTCTTCGCGAGTAAACTTACTCATAAGACCTCCTCAGGTTCTATGATTAATGAGAATTGCTAACTTCTGTAAGCAGTTGGATTATGACACAATCGCCAGAACAGACAAAGTTCCTTTTGTCACATGTTTTGGCGACGCCTGCAAGTACTGCGCACTCTACTAGTTATACCCCTGCCAAAAAACAAAGTTTCGTTCATCACAGCACTTAAGAGTTTTTTAATGTATAATATACAAACGTTAACCATAACTATTTCCGCCGCCCAATATCGCGGCTACGGCTAAGTAAACGGATTTTCTGCAAACTTTCAGGGTACAACCTTTTTTATTGGGGAGTCCATCAGAAGAAAAGTAATGATGGACATGATGTGAAAAGATTTAAAAAAGAACCAAAAAAGAAAAGACAGAAAAACACATCGGTACCCTTGGTGAACTCTATCACCATATAACTGACACGTTCTAGTTCACAACGTAGAAACGTTGTTTGGCATATATTGAAGGACAGACACCCACAGCCGTGGCCCTCTACAGGTCTACGGCTGTGTTGTTTAAATGCCAAAAATTACTGCGATCAAAGTACAGCGAAAAAATAAGGAACGAGTCAATATTTATCTGGACGGCGAATTCGCCTTCGGACTCACCCGGATTGTAGCTGGCTGGTTGCAAGTTGGGCAGATACTCGACGAGAAAAAGATCGAAGCGTTAAAAGCGGAAGATGAACGTGAGATGGCCTATATCCGGGCGCTGAACTACCTCAGCTATCGTCCACGCTCGATCAAAGAAATAGAGCGGAACCTGCTCAAATACAAAGTGCCCGAGACGCTCATCCCGGACGTAATCGAACGTCTCAAACAGCATAATTTTGTAAACGATCAAGAGTTCGCGAAAATGTGGATCGAAAATCGCAACACCTTTCGACCACGCGGAAAAAGAGCCTTACAGCTTGAACTCCGTCAAAAAGGAATCGACAACGAAGAAATCCAACCGATATTGGATGAACTCGTTGATGAGGAAAGCCTCGCCTATCAGGCAGGTATTAAGAAAGCAAAGAAACTGGCGAATCTGGAATGGCAAGATTTTCGCCGCAAACTTGGTGCTTTTCTGGCAAGACGCGGTTTCCCCTACAGCGTCATCGGCCCGCTACTCCGCCCACTGTGGGATGAAGTGCATCCAGAAGACGACACCGAACCTTTATAACTAAAATACGAGGATTAACATGGAACGAATTTTAACCCCCGTGATGGCACTCTTTTTGGGATTGCTGGTGGGCTATATGGCTCACCGTTTCCAAATCGAACGTCGTCGCCAACAAGATCAAAGTAAAGCTGAAGACATACTCAAAGGCGCCAGTGAGCAAGCCCGACTGATCGAAATTCAGGCACGCGACAACGCTTTGAAAGTAATGCAAGACGCCGAAAAAGAACTCAAGGAACGCCGCCACGAACTCAACCAAGACGAAAGCCGGGTTCAGAAGCGACGTGCTGAGCTTGATTTGCGCGTCGAAAAACTGGAAACACGTGAGCAGGCGCTCAACAAGCGTCAAAGCGCAGTAGATCGGCGTGCCAACGAGATCGACAAAATGTACACAGAGCAAACCGAAAAACTGCAAGAGATCTCGCAGATGACCACCGACGAGGCCCGCACCTTACTGCTGGCTCAAGTCGAAAAAGATGCCCGCGGCGATATGGCACGCATTGTGCGCCAGATTGAAGCCGAAGCACGCGAAGATGGCGAAAAACGCGCCCGCAAGCTCATCGCGGATGCCATCCAACGCGTTGCCTCCGAACACGTTTCGGAAGTGACCTCCAAGATTGTCCCGCTCCCCAACGACGATATGAAGGGACGCATCGTGGGACGTAATGGACGCAACATCCGTGCCTTTGAACAGGCTGCCGGTGTGGACGTGATCGTTGATGATACACCCGAATCCGTAACCATCTCCTGCTTCGACTCGGTACGCCGCGAGATCGGTCGCCGCGCCATGACCCGTCTGACCCTTGATGGACGCATCCACCCCGCGCACATCGAAAAGATCATCAAAGAAGAGACCAAAGCCGTCGACAAGATTATGGCTGAAGCCGGTGAACAAGCCGCATACGATGCTGGTGTTCGCGGCCTGAAATCTGAAGTCCTGCGCATGATGGGACGTCTAAAATTCCGCACATCCTACGGGCAGAACCAACTTGCCCATGCTGTTGAAGTTGCGAAGCTCGCCAGCATTTTAGCTGCGGAACTCGGAGCGAATATCGAGATCGCCAAAATGGGTGGCTTCCTGCATGACGTCGGTAAAGCGATGGATCATAATCAGGAAGGCACGCATGCCGCGCTTGGCGCGGAATTTTGCCGCCGCTACGGTGTGCCCGAAAAAGTCGTCAATGCAATTGCCTCGCACCACCACGAAGTCGATCAGGAATCCGTCGAAGCGGTCATCGCCGAAGCTGCGGACGCTATCTCTGGTGCACGTCCTGGTGCTCGCCGCGAAGACCTCGAAGCCTACATCAAACGCATCCGCGCGCTCGAAGAACTGGCGGTCTCCTTCAAGGGCGTCCAGAACGCCTACGCCATTCAGGCGGGACGTGAAGTACGCATCATCGTGCGCCCTGAAGATATTGATGACTTCACCGCTGGGCAATTAGCTCGTGACATCGCCAAGCAGATCGAAGAAACCATGCAATACCCCGGTCAGATCAAAGTGATCGTCATCCGCGAAACCCGCGCGATCGATTACGCCAAGTAGAAAACAAAAACACACTAAAAGCAAACTTCCGAAGTCTTTAGGACTTCGGAAGTTTTATTTTAACTACTACTCATATTACGCAGTGATGAATAATAGGCTGTCGTTTCCCCTCACCCTATCCTTCTCCCAAAGGGAGAAGGGATTAAGTCCCCTCTCCCTTTGGGAGAGGGCGGAGGGTGAGGGCAACTCCAAAGTTTGCCAAAAGCATCTTTTGCGTAACATCAGTTAATGATTGGTTTATACCCAGTGGCTATAGAGAAAGAGTAATCTCGCATGGTAGCTCACTTAGCTAATGTCATCTTTTCCAATTCAAAAACGCATCCAAAACCTTCAAGTTGATCTCAAAATCTGTATCGCGATGATTCGAGAGTTCAATATCCACTGCGGGAATATCTTTTACAGAGGACGCCCAATCGGTCAGGTTGCCGCTGTATTCGCAGCCGGTCTCTGTTGGTGGATAGAGGTAGCGATGGCTGGCACGGCTAAGGGTCTTTGCCAAATCTTCCGATGGCTTGAAGGGCGGCATCCCGCCTGCGAAGATGCCCAGGGCGGCGCTATGATAGCTGATCAACGCTTCAAAGTTATGTAACTCAATAAAGTTCATCAAGGCAATCGTCTCAGGCTCAGAACCGGGGTGCGTGCCGCCCGTCGTGGGCAAGTAATTCCAGCAGCCTTCACGATCCCATTCGGCGACCCAATGGTAGGGAAAGTTATGGTTTAGATCAACACCGTTTTCGTTGGTGCGCCCAGCATTCCCATGAAAGCGCTCGTAGCCATCCGGGTTGAGACTGGGCAGGATGTAGAGCGTCATATCGCTGGGGATCACTTCGGGGTGCTCGTCGAGATAGACAATCAACTCATCCGCCAGGGCGGCGGTATTCCACTCGTAGCCACCGTGAATATCCGCCACGATCAGGCGTTCGCGCGCACCGTTGCCAAAACGATAGACGTCAATCGGACGCCCCAACACCGAGTAGCCAATCACCAGCGCGCGGCGATTGAAGACTTCGAACGAGATGCTCGGTGCCGTCGGCGTGACGCCAACGATGAACGTGCTACGCGGGTTCGGCGTAACCGTTGGCAGGTAATACTGCGTGGGTGGCAACACCTGTGTGGGGGCGGATGAAACGGTAGCTGCCAGCGGGGGCAGCCCTTCCTCGTTAACGGAAGCAAGCGCCGGTTGAGCGTGTGCCGTGGCCTCGCCACGCCCAAGAAGAAGATAGGCGACCAAGCCGATCAGGCCTAAAAAGTTCAGCGCCCAGATGCCGATCAGCCAAGCCGGGGTTCCTTTACGTCCTTTTGCCACTACTCAATCGCCCGCCGCAAAATATTGATGGCGATGCTCGGCGCCCAACGCAACGCATTTTGGGGATGCCCACCATAGCGCAACGTGCGCGTTTTTTCGCCATCGGGCGTGAGCAAAACGACCTCAGCGATCTGTTCATCATCACCGGGGAAGAAGGCAATGCCCACAGCGGCATCGGCATGATGTTTTTCCTTGAGCGCCTGTAATGCAGGGGGAAGTTCGCCTACGGCGAGATTTTGGTCTTCTGCCGCCAAAAGTTGGGGATTGGCAACCTCGCGCAGTTGCTGGGATAAACGTCCCTCCAAGCCGGATTCAAGGGTGACCAAATTCCAGCCGTGCTTTTCGAGGGCTGCGAGCGTAACGCCCGGCAATGTATCCTGGTCAGTGCCAAAAACAACTTTGCCCAGCCTTTGGCGGATCTCGTTTTCGACTTCGGCAAGCATGGTATCCACTTCAGCTTCTGTCTTACCCTTGGCCGTTAAGCGGATATCGACAATGCCTGTATGGGCGGCCAAGCCAACCGTCGGATTTTTGAGTTCTTCGAGATCGCCGATCTTCTCGTCGATGCTGCCTTCGCCCATACCGGACGTATGCAACACCCGCACCTTGATGACGTCATCAATCCCAAAGCGCTCCTGTAAATAGGGGAGCACATCTTTATGCAGCATGGTCTCCATCTCGCGCGGTACGCCGGGGAGGGAGATGATTGCGCCGGAGCGCACGCCTTTCCCCTCTCCCAAAGGAAGCAGGACTTCATATTCAACGATAAAACATGGTGCGGTGCCAACCGTGTTCTCAAGCCCGATCGCGCCTTGCGGCACGTAGGCCTGACGCTTCTGATTTTCGCTGGGTTTACGCCCATAGAGCGAGACACGTTTCGAGATTTGCTCCCAAAGTTCCTCGCGGAACTCGGTCTCGACGCCCGCTGCAAGCGCGACCGCCTCACGTGTAGGGTCATCGACTGTAGGCCCCAGGCCGCCGGTTGTGATGACGATCTCGGCGCGCTGCATCGAATCACGGATGCTCTTCGCAATCCGTTCGACGTTATCGCCGATGGTGATGGTACGGTACATATCCACGCCGAGGTCGCGCAAATTACGCGCAATGTAACGGGTGTTGGTATCAACAATTTCGCCGAGCAATATCTCGGTGCCGATGGTAATAACTTCTGCTGCTGGCATAAAACAATCCTTTTTATTGAAAGCTTCCTCCCCCGTTTACGGAGGGAAGACCATTAAAATCTCAAATGCTTCACGGTCAACCCGTGATTAATTAACTCATTTAACGCGTCGATTCCCATGCGCAAATGTTCCTCGACATACTCTTCCGTGACCTTCTGATCGCTTTTCGCGGTCTTGATGCCCGCTGCGATCATCGGTTGGTCAGAGACAAGCAAAAGCGCACCCGTCGGGATTTCATTTGCAAAACCGGTGATAAATAGCGTCGCGGTTTCCATATCAATCGCCATCGCACGCACAAGTTCCAAATACTCCTTGAACTCCTCATCATGCTCCCAAACACGGCGGTTGGTCGAGTAGACCGTTCCCGTCCAGTAATCATGTCGGTGGTTGCGGATGGTCGTCGAGACCGCCTTTTGCAAATTAAAAGCTGGCAAGGCAGGCACCTCTGGCGGATAATAATCTGCCGAGGTCCCTTCGCCGCGAATTGCCGCAATCGGCAAGATGAAATCGCCGATCGTCGTTTTCCTTTTCAAGCCGCCGCATTTGCCCAAAAAGAGGGCTGCTTTCGGCGAAACCGCGCCAAGCAAATCCATAATCAGGGCGGCGTTTGGGCTGCCGATCCCAAAATTGATCAACGTAATACCGTGCGCTGTCGCGTTCGGCATCGGTTTGTCTTCGCCGTTGATCGGTACATCATACCACTCGGCAAAAAGCTGCAAATAATGATCGAAATTGGTCAGCAAAATATGTTCAGAAAAATCCCCTAGCTCGGTGCCGGTATAACGCGGCAACCAGTCACGCACGATTTCCGATTTTTTTACTGTCATCTAAAACTCCACCTCCTGCCCAAGCCCAAAGGCTTCGGCATTTTTCAACGCAAGTTGGGCCGCCATTGCATCCTGCACAGCAACGCCGACCGATTTAAAAAAGGTAACTTCTTCTTTGGATTGACGACCGGATGCCTTCCCAAGTACGAGATCGCCCACTTCCGTCATCTTTTCGGGGGCAAGATTATACTCCCGCATCGCTCTGACAATTTCACCCGCTTCCGCCAAAATGGCTTCTTTTTCGTCAATAAAAATGGATGCGTTAAGCAGCATCTCGGGCGGATTCTCGATCATCTCGAGGGTGTAGGAGCCAACACCATTGATATGTGTGCCCGGGCGTACATCCGCTGCATTGTAAACGGGTTTAGTGGAAGTTGTCGCGGTGCAAATGATGTCCGCGTTGGAAAGGGCAATTTTCGGGTCAGGGGCGATACGAATATCGGCCGGAATGGGCGCACGTCCGCTCATCTCAGCAATAAATTTTTGTGCACGCGCAGTATCTGTATCCACAATCCAAACGGTTTCGATCTGACGCACATTGCAGACGGCTTCGAGCTGGGTGCGTCCCTGCGCGCCTGCGCCAAAGATGGCGACCACACGACTCTCAGGGCGCGCCAGCAGGTCTGTGGCTGCCCCAGACGCCGCGCCGGTGCGGATAGCGGTGAGCGTGCTGCCTTCGAGCAAGGCGAGGCTTCTGCCGCTTTGTGGGTCGAGTACGAGCACCGCCGCCTGAATAAAATCCAGCCCGCGAGCGGGGTTCTTCGGGAAAAGGGAGACGATTTTGATGGTGAGGGCATCGTCTGCATCGGGGTTGTGAACGTAGGCAGGCATGAAGAGGCTGACAGCTTCTTCGGGCGCGATGGGTAGCGCGGTGCGCAAGGGCAGTTCGGCATTCCCGCCGCTGAGAGCGGCATAGGCGGCCTTCATGGCTTCGATGGTCGCACGCATGGGCAGTGCCTGACGAGTCTCGGTGGCATTCAGAATTTTCATGGTTTTATTTTACCTGATAACCCGTTAGAGAAGCGCCAAGCGAACTGCAACGCAGCTTTCTTTTTCGCTCTGCACGCAGTGCTTTAAGAAGAGACAATGCAGTTTTCGACAAAAAAGGCTGCCCGATGTTGGGCAGCCTCTGTGTTCTGAACAAGTTTCTGGGGACTTGTTTTTATGAGATTATTCCATGCCTAGGTAGGCTTTCTGAACCATCTCATTTTTCTTAAGTGCGGCAGCGTCATCATGGAGGACGATCTGCCCGGTTTGTAAGACATATCCGCGATTGGCGATGGAGAGCGCCATGAGCGCGTTCTGCTCAACCAGCAGGATGGTGGTGCCTTCTTTATTGATCTCGACGATGGCGTCGAAGACGGCATCCACAAGAACGGGCGCGAGCCCCATTGATGGCTCGTCGAGCATAAGCAAGCGCGGTTTGGTCATCATGGCGCGACCGGTTGCAAGCATCTGCTGCTCACCACCGGAGAGCGTCCCGGCAACCTGTTTACGGCGTTCCTTCAAACGCGGGAAAAGCGCAAAAACGCGTTCGAGATCGCTGGCGATCTCCTCTTTGTCGTTGCGGCTGTAAGCGCCCATTTCAAGATTTTCCAACACAGAGAGCTTGGCGAAAACGCCACGCCCTTCGGGAACCATTGCCATTCTCTGGTAAACCAGTTCGTGCGCAGGGACACCGGTGATCTCTTTCCCGAGGTAGGAGATAGCCCCTTCGCGCGGGGTTAGCAAGCCGCTGATGGTGCGCAGGGTTGTCGTTTTTCCGGCACCGTTGGCACCGATCAGGGTAACGATCTCGCCCTCTTCAACGGTTATGGAAATCCCCTTTAGTGCGTGGATGTTTCCATAGTAAGTATGAATGTCATTAACTTCTAGCATTGCCATTGGTCTGCTCCTGTTCTAGGCTTTCTCAAGATTCAAGCCAGAGGCTGCGCCGCGTCCCAAGTAGGCTTCGATGACCCTCGGGTTACGTTGAATATCAAGCGGGGTACCTTCAGCGATCTTTGTGCCAAAGTCCATCACCCAAATCTCTTCACTGATGCCCATCACAACTTTCATGTCATGCTCGATCATCAAGACGGTGATGTCCAACTCGTCACGCAGGCGGCGGATAAAGTGCATCAGCTCAATGGATTCGTTCGGGTTCATGCCCGCAGTAGGCTCATCCAACAAGAGCAATTTTGGACGACTAGCGAGGGCACGCGCGATTTCAAGACGACGCTGCGCGCCGTAGGGCAGGTTATGTGCAACCTGATCGCCCAAGCCGCTCAAGCCAACGAAATTCAGCAAACGAACAGCTTCATCCAACGCACCTTGTTCCTCTTTCATAAAGCGGCGGCTTTTATAAAGCGCTTCAAACCAGAAGGTTTTCAAATGCGGATGTTGACCGACCAAAATATTCTCAATCGCGGTCATACGTGAGAAAAGGCGAATATTCTGATAGGTACGTGAGATACCGAACCGTGTAATGCGGTCAGTGCCCAAGCCCTGAATATAGTGCCCGTCAAAGATAATCTCGCCTTCGGTCGGTTTATAGAAACCGGTAATGCAGTTAAAGAAGGTGGTCTTGCCTGCACCGTTCGGTCCAATAACACTGGAGATGGATTTCTCCTTGACATCAATTTCAAAACTATTGACAGCAATAAGGCCGCCAAAGCGTTTGGTTACTTTTTTAGTAGAAAGAATTGCGCCCATTGTAGCCTCCTAGACTTCCACTTCAACAGGGTCATCTGTTGCGTGCATCTCTCGCTTTATATGGGCTGCGGGGATAAAGCCCTCCGGCTTGACCAACATCATCACAATCAGCAAGACACCGTACATGAGCAAGCGATATTCAGCAAATTCGCGCAACATTTCGGGGAGGCCAACCAGGATTAAAGCACCCACCACAACGCCGGGAATACTGCCCAAACCACCCACAATGATGAGCGCCAGCGCGTTGATTGAAATCAGCAGATTGAAGCTATGCGGGAAGATGTTACCCAGACGGGCTGCGAAGATCGCTCCTGACATGGCAGAGAATGCCGCGCCCATACCGAATGCCAGCAATTTTGTCTGGATGAGATTAATCCCCATCGCTTCTGCTACATCTTCATCCTCACGCATGGCCATCCACTGGCGTCCCAAACGGGAACTGCGCAAACGGATGGTCACAAAGGCGGCGAGTACCGCACCTAAGACAACCAGATAATACATATGCTGTGGCTGATTCATCGTTATCCCGAAGAAAACCGGTTCGGGGATATGCAAAATACCTTGCGCGCCACCGCCAATTGGCGCAAGCCAGTTGGAAAGGGCAAGAATACGAATAATCTCGCCAAAACCTAGCGTCACAATCGCAAGATAGTCACCACGCATACGCAAGACAGGGAAACCAAGTATCACACCAAAGAGCACTCCAACACCCATTGCAACCGGTACGGCCATCCAGAAATTGAGATCGCCGCGCCCAAGCGCGCTGGTCGAAGTGAGGATACCCATTGTGTAAGCACCAAAGGCATAGAAAGCAACGTACCCCAAGTCAAGCAGACCGGCATAACCGACTACGATATTCAAACCTAAGCCCATCATCACAAAAAGGCCGATCATGAAGAGTGCCTGACTGAGGAAGAGACCCACCATCCATGGGAGAGCGATCATAAAGATGATACTAAAGATCGTAATCCCAACGCGTGCCTTCTTCTGCGTAGCGGGAGGCATCGCTTCCCAACGACGATTGGTAGCTTTCTTAACACCATAATAGCCAGCAACAAAAGTTAGGATGAAGAAAATAATCGCTGCGACAGGGTTCAGAGATTTGTTAGTAAAGAGTGTGCGGTTTAGCGTCGGAGCAAATTGCTGAACAATCTGAGCAACATTCTCGGAGAAAAGCCCAATGGAAAGAACCCAGATGATGGCATTGATCCAACCACGTCGAATCTTATCCGGTAACATGATGAAAGAAACACCGACAACACCCATCACCCCAAAGAGGAGCGCGAGCAAGATATTGCCAACGATCATTCCCTGGCCAAAGGTCAGAAATTGCTGACCATCTGGGGAGAAGTTCACGAACATATTACGGAGATAGAAAATCCCGTTATCGCTCGTGTTCACAACAAATATCTGAACAACAATATTATAGATAATCAGAGAGACACTTGTCATCACGCCGACGAGAAAGCCCGCCACATAGGTCGTCGTGGAATCTTCTTCTTTAAGCTCCTGCGCGACAAAGATACCCGCGCCAACTGCGCCAATGAAAAGGAAGATATGCCCCAAAGAGAGGAAGGTACCGATTAGATTACGCGGAGCAAAGGCTTCAACGATGCCAATCGCAACGAGGTAAAGCGCTACAATTCCACCATAAAGAGAAAATTTTTGAATGGCCTTGAAGTTTTCTTGAATAGTCTTAAACATATTTGACCTCGCTTAGGCTTTTGTCTCAGACAATTTTTCACCAAAAATACCTTGCGGGCGGAAAATAAGAATGAGAACAAGAATGGTGAAAGCAAAGGCATCACGCAACTGATTGGCAGCAGGGATATTCAAGCCTTCGAGGATCAGGTTTGGCCCAATCGCTTCGAAAACACCGAGGAATAATCCTCCAACCATCGCGCCAGGGATATTACCGATACCGCCTAAAACTGCCGCGGTAAAGGCTTTGATGCCTGGGATAAAGCCCATGAAGAAAAAGACACCTTGCGGGCGAAAAATGCCGTTGAAAACACCTGCTGCACCTGCTAAGGCACCACCAATGGCAAAAGTCACCATAATGGTTTTGTCTACATCAATTCCCATCAAACGAGCAACTTCTTTGTCTTCTGAAACCGCACGCATGGCCGTGCCAATCTTCGTACGTTCAATGAAAAAGAATAGTCCAACCATCAAAAGAATGGCAGCCACCAAGACAACAATCTGCGTATATGGGATTGGGAACCCAGCCAAATAGAAGAGTTTTCCATCCAAAGCGGGGATCACCGGATAGGCCTGAAATTCCGCACCGTACAAACCACGAAAAGTATATTCAATTGTGAAGGAAGCACCGATCGCAGTAATCAATGGAACCAGACGAGGCGCACCACGCAAAGGGCGGTACGCAATCCGCTCGACAATCACATTAAGCGCCATCGAAACACCTGCCGCAAGGATGATCAAAAGAAGAAGAGACCAAACAGGATAAGCGCCCAAGAAACCAGAAGCGGCCAAACTATTTGCAAGGAATACGGCAGTAAAAGCGCCTGCCATATACACATCACCGTGAGCAAAATTAATCATCAAGAGAATACCGTAAACGAGGGTATACCCTAATGCGATAAGTGCATAAATGCTGCCCTGCGCCAAACCTGCAAAAATCAGGGTCACCCATTGTTCACCCGAGTATTTTACAGACCCAACTGAATTATAAATACCAACAACAATCACAGCGACAGCAGCCAGTTGGAAAATTCTCAGGAAGAAATCAACCCAAGAAAAGCGATCAAAAAATTGTTTTAGCATATGGAACTCCCAGAAATGAGTCCAGAACGAACTTTGATATCAAGATAAGAATAGTGAGTCAGAAGGATACTCCCTCTGACTCACTATTTATTTCATGCTATAAACCTAGTAAATTACTCACCGGGGGTGAATACTGCTTCGGGGGGCCAATTGCCATTCAATTCGGCATCGGTCAATTCGAAGATACCCAGAGCGCCACCAGTAGCGCAGTCACCATGGCTGGTGCCAACTTCACCGAAGTCTTTGTCGGTGCAGTTGAGGGCGCCGGTCAAACCGGTGTAGTCAGCAAGGTTAGACATGTAGTCACGCATTGCCTGACGGCCAATGTGGAGAGTACCGTCTTCGTCGACAACAGCAACTGCCTCAACGGCGTCGAGGATGATGTTGGTGCCATCATAAGCGAAAGCGTGGAAACCACTCGGGGGAACGCCACCGAATTTGTCTGCCCATTTGCCAAGGAAAGCATCGTAAGCTTCACCCTGAACGAACGGACCGGAAAGGTACATACCAACGGAGTTGGGACCAGCATTCTCGGGGAAGGAGTCAGCCAAGAGGCCGTCAGCGCCCATAAGGGTGGTGTTTTCCAAACCAGCGATTTCGGAGGACTGAGCAACGATGAAGTCACCTTCAGGCTCGAAGATCGGGAAGTAAAGAACGTCGGGGCTATCAGCCGCAACAGTGGTCAGAACGGTGCGCATGTCAGTATCCCCAACATTGATCGCGCCGGCGAAAGTAACGGTGCCGCCAAGTTCTTCAAAGCGCTTGGAGTAAACAGCCTGAAGTTGGTCAGCGTAGGGGCTACCATCATGGATGGTGGCGGTGGTGCGGGCGCCCAATTCATTGTAGGCAAATTCAGCCGCAACTGCACCCTGGAAGAGGTCAGTGTGGCAAACGCGGTAGTAACCGGGTTTCCAGGTCTCGCCCTCAATGGTCAGGGCAGGAGCAGTGTTCGATGAGGAAATCATCACCAAGCCGGCATCGCTGACTGTATCAACAGCAGCAGTCGCAGCGCTTGAACAGTTGGTACCGATAATACCGACAATGCTCGGATCAGCAGCAACTTTGGTGGCAGCAGTCTGACCACCCTCAGCGCTACAGCCGGAGTCTTCGCCGGTCAGGACGATTGGATGACCAAGCACTTCGCCGCCACGGTCATCAACTGCAATCTCAATAGCGCCTTTAGAGTCTTCACCGAGGAAGGCAGTCGCACCAGAGATGGTCAACATATAAGCCAAGTGAACAGGCTCGTCAGGAGCAACATCAAGACAACCAATAGCATCAGTGCATTCAAAAGCTGATGCACTTGGACCGCAAGCGGACAGCACCATCGAGGCAACCATCAGCAATGCGAAAATAGCAAGTAAACGTTTAGACATATTTCTTCTCCTCTTGAGGGTTATAACGTGGGAGCCCAAAACATGGGCAAGATATGCGTGGCTGACAAAGCCGTAGTAAGTATGTCACCACCACCTCCTTTTCAAAAAAGGATTACTTAGAAAAAGCTCTATTACAAAACAAAGGAATTTAAAAAGATGGGTAATTTAAAAAACAACACCTCAAGTTGCAATCGTACAATCTTATAACTTGAGGGTCAAGGGCATGGAAAAGTTTTTACGCTTTTTTTATTTCTTCGGAGAAGAATACAGCACCTGCTCACGAATACGTAAATCAGTATTTCTGATCTTCATGGCAAGATCAGCCGAGAGGTTATACATCAATCGATACCCCAACTGCGGATACGTCTCACAAAGCATCACCAAACGATCACGCGGAATTACCACCAAACGCGTATCCTTCTCCCCTGCACGCGCCGAAGCAGAGCGCAACCCCTCATCCACCAACGCCACTTCACCAAAAGATTGACCACGTCGTAAAATCGCCACAACAGTCCCCTTCTTCCCGGCAGACGAATTAATCAATATCTTCACTTCCCCACTTGCAATCACATACAACTCTTTACTACTGCTATTCTCCTCAAAGATCGTCTCGCCCTTAGCAAAAATCAATTCCTGACACAAATTAGCCACCAACTCAAGTTGGGTGGGCGTAAATTGGTAGAAAATATCGCTTTGTTTAAGAATGCTAATAAGAGAACTCATACTATTCCTCACTATGGGAGATTTGCAGGTAGTGTAGCATAGTTAAATAACACATGCAACCATATTTTCAACAGGATTAAAAAAACCGCTTCGCCCTCCCCCTCAACTTGCTTCCGTTAAACAAACAGCCTCCCCGCCAAAAAGCGGAGAGGCCGTGGATAAACAAAACCAGCTAACGAAGCAAATTACTCACTCAAAAAAGTGACTTCCACCGTCATGCCCCAGCGCAAGGCAGGATCATCATCATTCAGATGAATATCCACCTGATAGATAATATCGCCTGCCTGTGTCTTGAACGATTGCCCGATCTGGGAAACAGTACCACCCAAAACGAGTTCCGGCAGCGCATCGGGGACGATCTCTACCGTCTGGCCTTCATAGACTTTGACCACTTCCAATTCGGTCAGGTCGCTGGTCTCCACATAGAATTCGGAGAAATCAGCGATCTGAGCGGCCCATAGTTCGGGTCCTACTAATTGCCCAACTTCGACATTGATATCGGTAACGGTTCCATCGAAAGGCGCTTTCAGTTCGTAAGCATCAAGGGCGTTCTGTGCTGCGTCCATTTGCGCTTTGGCGTTATCCAATTGGGCTTCGAGCAAAGCTTTTTGATCGGGATCAAGCCCATCATCCGCGCGTGATTCGTAATCGCGTTTGGCTTCGGCTTCCGCTGCGAGAGCGGCATCCAATGCGGCGCGGGCACTGTCCAGATCGCGCTCAGCTTCTTCCAGTTTGCGCTGGGCTTCGTTTAAATCTTCCTGCGCGGTTTCAACAGCATCTTCGGCATCTTTGCGTTTGGTGTTGTCGACATCAAGATCGAGATATTTATCAAGGTCTTCGAGCGCCGTATCGAGGTCATCCTGACGGTCATTGACTTCCGCCTGAGCATCGTCGATCTTCTCGTTGAGATCATCGACATTAACATCTTCCCACTCACGCTCGGCTTCGGCACGGACAATTTGCGCATCCATGTAGATTTGCCAGGCATCAGCTGTCGCCAAACCACCCGTGCGAACGAAATCGTCGTAGCTCTGCTGGGCATCGGTCAACGCCAGCTCGGCAGCACGCAAGGAGGCATCTGCCTGCTCACGATCTGCAAGCCGGATGATGACATCATCTTTGGAAACCGAATCACCCTCTTTGACGAGGATTTCTTCGACCGTACCGCGCGCGGAAAAGTTGAGCATCACATCCTGTGCGGGGAGCAGATGCCCCTCCGCGACAACGTAATCCAGACTTAATGGTGCAGCCGTCTGTGGTACCGGGGTTTCATCTGCGCCACAGGCGCTCAATAATAATGAAAAGGCCAAGACCAACAACAAGAGAACTTTTGTTTTTTGAGTATTCATTTATTTTTCCTTTTTTCTCAACTGTAAACTTTCTGTTTCAAGCGTTCTATTTAATAACTCTATTCGTAAGCTAATACTTCGCGGATGGTCAGGCGTGCTGCACTACGTGCGGGGAGAACGCTTGCCAACGAAGAAAGAAGAATGACCAGACCCAACCAGATCAAATATCCCATTGGTGTAAAAACGACTGCAATTGGCGTTTGAAAAATCGCTTTACTAACAATGTACGATAATCCGTAGGTAAAGGGCACAGCAAGAATAATGCCCAGGCCAAAAGAAATCGTGCCGATCAATAATCCTTCTACAATCACCATGCGGATAATTTCCCAATCGGTTGCGCCAATAGCGCGCATAATGCCAATTTCGCGCGTGCGTTCGAGCACATTCATACTCATGGTGCCAGCCAAGCCCATTGACCCGACCGTTGCGGTCAGCAACGCCATAATCAGCAGGAATGTAATCAAAATATCGAGGCTTTCAGAAGCAGCATCCAGCGTGGAAAGCCCTGGAGTTGCCTCCTGAACATGGAAGCCATTGTCACGGAAATATGTATCCAGGTCTTCGGCCATCACCTCTTGATAGGCTCGGTCATGTTGCTCGGCAACGACCCTGTAAGAGTAAGAGCGGTTCGCCAAATTCTGCTCGCGCGAAACATATTCATAAGGTGCATACCCGAGAATACCTTCCATCCCGATAAATTTGAAAATCCCAACGACCTGCCAGCTTTCTTCTTTACCCGCTACTTTTAGCGGAAGATAATCACCGGGCTTAAGATCAGGGTACAGGTCATAAACCCCTTCGCTGATCGTGAGTTTTTTCTCATCCCCTTCTTGGATCCAGCGCCCGGCGACCATCAAAGGGTTAACCAAATCGCTCGCAGCGGGGGGCGCCAAAATGCTTACATTATCCGCAGTTGAACCATCAGGGTACAAAATATCTGCGCCCGAGAAAGCCCAGCCTTCCACGTGCGTAACGCGTGAGTCCTGGAGCGCGAATTGCTCAATTTCACTCAGGCGATAAGGGGTATCGAAATCGAGGGTTACATCAGCAAGGAAGTAATTACCAACATCTTTGACGTATTCATGCAGGGTTACGCGCACATTGAAAACCGAAATAAAAGTTGCGCCCCCCATCGTGAGTGTGAAAAGTGTCAACATCAACCGTCCACGCCGCCTGAATGTGTTTCGCAAGGAAACAAGTAAAGGACGCTGGATTCGGATGCCGCGATCAGCCAGGATGCGTGTTGCTTCCAGTTGGAAGCGCTCCATGCGGGATTCTCGTTTCGCTCCCCCTTCGGCTGGCTCGCCAGATTCTTCAGAAGTATCTCCACTAATTGCTTTTTGCACCGTCACCCGTGAACCGTTAATTACTGGCACAAACCCGGCAATCAGAGGCACCAGCAACCCAACCGCAATCTGAATAATGAGAGAGAGCGGCACAATTCTATAACCAATTAATGAAAAGCCCAGCTTGTTTCCAATGAACTGTGCCAACGCATAGGCACCCTGCCCACCTAGCGGAACAGCGATTAACAACGCGAGGATGCCAAAAGACAGCAGAAGCACCAGATACATCCTAAAGATAATATTATCTCGCCCACCGATCAATTTCATCACACCAATATGACGAAGATGTTGCGTCAGCAAAGCACTGAGCGTATTTGCTATCAGAGAACTGGAGAGGAAAACAATCAAAACACCCAATGCCATCAAAATGCCCAAAACCGCATTAATGGTCGATTCAAGCGGATGTTGATGCGTTAGCGAGCGGAAAGAGCGCTCAATTTTATAATTATTTTTCTCAATCTTATCCTTCAAAGCAGACAAAACAATATTGATGTGACTATCGTCATCCTGTCCTTCTTCAACTGTTGCAAAAACACGATTGAAAAGCTTAGGCTGGTCAAAAAGAACAAGTGTGTCGGTTGAAATATAAGCAAGCGGCGGGGAAAGAAAATCGGAAGCACCAGTAGATGAATCTCGCACGATACCCGCAACATAGAGGGTCTTAATGCTATTGTCGCGGAGTTGTACTTCGAGGGTCTCTCCTGCGGCAACATCCATTTTTTCAAGGACATCACGCTCAAGAAGAATCTCGTTTTCCTGTGGAAGCATCATCCCACTGACAGGAACGAGTAAGTTAACCTTGTTCTCTTCAAAATCATCAAAGGCAACAATATCTACAGAATCCCACTGTGTTTCTCCCACAGGGCGGACGCGGATATTAAAAACACGACGTCCTTCTGCTTCTTTGATGCCTTCAAAATTACGAATGGTATCAAGAAAATCAGCATCAAAATCGTCCATCCGTATTTCTATATTTCCCGGATTATTTGCTGCGTAACTGACGCCCATATCATCCAATATGATTCTATATGCGCCAGCAATCACACCAACCGCAAAAACACCGACTGCTATGGACAGCACTACTAAAAGCGTGCGCGCTTTATTATCTATTAGGTCTGAAAGTACTTTTCGCCATCGAGGGCGCATAGTTAGCTCCGTTAATTATCACTAAAACTTATTTCTTAAGCGGAATACGACTTCACGCTTCAACTTCATCAAAGCTTTGCTCAATGAGCGTTATTTTCTTCTAAACAGCCCGGTTGGCTTTCTTCTATCGGCCTGTTTTTTCTCTGCAAGCCGCTTCTGGACGATATTGCCAATTGCCTGCTCTGTTAGCGGGGATTCTTGCATCAGCCAATTGAAATCTTCACGAGAGAAGGCGAGCAGTTCAACAGGGCCATCGGCTGAGGCTCGTACACTGGCAACCGATTTTCCACCGCGCAGCAATTCCATTTCACCGAAAAAGTCATTCATGCCAAGTTGCGAAATAACCAGATCATCTTTACCGCGCCCATGCAAAACCACATCTACATCGCCTCTAGCGATCATAAAGAACTTATCAACAGATTCCTTATTGCGGATAATGGTCTCACCGGGTTGAAAATAAAGTTTCTCCACTTTATTACTCAACTGTCTCATTAAAGATTGCGAAAGCAAAGGCAATGCCTGGGCAATGGTTTCGTTAACGATCACACCATCCGAAATAACAACCGTTCTGGAAGTACGTTTGGTCATCGAAGAATCGTGCGTCACCATCACAATCGTTTTTCCGCGCTCAGAAAGCTCGGTAAAAAGATCGATAATATGATTGGCTGAGCGTGAGTCAAGATTACCTGTCGGCTCGTCAGCAACGATGATCGGGGCATCGGTAGAGAGGGCGCGCGCAATAGCGGCGCTCTGCTGCTGTCCCGTAGAGACGGCACGTGGCAGTTTTTGGGCTTGCTCTTCCAGCCCAACCATACGCAATAACTCCATCGCGCGTTTGGGGCGTTCATTCACATCGTACATGCCCACATAATCCATGGGGAGCATTACGTTTTCGAGCAGGTTGAGCATTGGCAATAATTGGAAGAATTGAAAAACAATCCCCAAATTTCGACCGCGCCAGAGCGAACGTTTGCTTTCAC
The DNA here is from genome assembly GCA_050305405.1 of Anaerolineales bacterium. Lineage (GTDB taxonomy): Bacteria > Chloroflexota > Anaerolineae > Anaerolineales > Villigracilaceae > Desulfolinea. The sequence continues at coordinate 113,148 of JBNLFG010000012.1, forward strand.
TCATGGCGTAAATATCCACGCCACCGACGATCACATTCCCGGTTGTTGGGTGGTCGATGCCGGTAAACATATTTAGCAAGGTCGATTTTCCACTACCCGATTTACCGATAATGGCAGCAAATTCACCTTCCTTAAAAGTCAGGTCGATGCCGCGCAAGGCGGTAAATTCGCCAGCAGCGTTCGAGAAGGTTTTAACGACATTCTGTATCTCGATCAGATTCTTTCCACCAACGGAAGCAAGTTCAGGTTGCGTGCGTGCCATCTTATCGTCCCCCTTCGTTGAGGAGTTCGCCATCCACGATTTCTTCATGGCGCGAGAATCTTGGCATCAATCCTTTATCATGCGTCACCATCACAATGGTTACGCCAGATTGGACAAGCCGCTCAAAGAGCTGGAAGATGTGGTCCGCAGTCACAGAATCGAGGCTGCCGGTTGGTTCATCCGCAACGATGACGGGCGGATCGTTCGCCAGTGCGCGTGCTATCGCTACCCGTTGCTGCTGCCCGCCTGAAATATAAGTCGGTAACTTGTGCGCGTGTTCGCTCAACTCGACCATATCGAGTAACTCAAGGGCGCGCTCACGGCTCTTGCGCGGATGATAAAGCCCGCTCATGTCCATCGGCATCATCACATTCTGCACAAGGGTCAGCATGGGCAGCAATTGGAAGGACTGGTAGATAACGCCGATCATGCGCCCGCGCCAAAGCGCGAGTTCATTTTCGCTCATGTCATGCAGCGAGGTGCTCGTCCCATTGGCATGGAAAACAACTTGACCTGAAGTAAGTTGATCAACCCCGGTCAACATATTGAGCAAGGTTGACTTTCCAGCGCCAGATTTACCAATGATGCCAAGAAATTCACCGCGCCCAACTTGCAAATTAATACTCTTTAGGGCGGGGAAAACCCCGGCTTCGCTTTTGTAATGTTTGACAACGTTCTTCAGTTCAATTAAAGGTTTTTCGTTTTCAAGTGTCATAATTTTAAATTTTCGCGTTCTATTCTTCCAACATCACCAACCAAGTCGGTTTGACGATCAGGGAGGTGAATATCTGGCCCATTCGTTCAGGCGGATAAGGCATATCATTTTCAAGCCACCAACGCATCAAAGAAAAGGCCGAGGCAATAATATGATTGGCCGCTAACGCAGATGTGATATTTTTCTCCGGCAGGGAATCCAACTTCTCTTGCGCTCTTTCACAAGCTCTTTTCATCACAGGCTCTAATAAGAAACGCAGGCTGTTATCCAGGAGCAGGAAACGGAACTCGGTCTGGTTCTCCTGAATATGCTTAAAAAGCATGAATCCAATTTGTTGAAAATGCGGCAGGGGGTCTTCAATAACTGTTTCTGTCTCAGGCACATTAAGCAGGTCATAGATCTCGTCCAGACGGCTTTCTCCAACATGGATAAGAAGTTCATCCAGCCCGGCATAGTGCCGAAAATAGGTACGATAGCCAATATCGGCACGCTCGGTTACATCCTGGATGGTGATATTTTTATATCCCTTTTCCAGAGCGAGGGCGATTAGGGCTTCTCCCAGAAGCTTTTGCGTGCGGCGGATACGGCGGTCTGTAGTCATCATAATTTAGGCACTTCACATGCGATATGGCAGTTAGTGCGCCAAAGTTTTATCATAATAGATTTAGGAAGTCAAGAGGCATAAATAGAAAAAGATAAAGAAATGTCTTTCGTAAAAAGAATAGGGGGATGTGTAAAAAGCTAAACGCCCCCGTCTCGCTAATAATTTCATTCGGAACAGCTATCTTTCCTGAAAATGGTTGGGACGGAGAAGCGCTACTGAATGCCGCAGACAAAGCTTTGGCATATTGAAAGAGGCAGCTCTGGTTAGTGGTGGTTGTCCTCGATAACAAAAAGCTCTGAGACAAATTCTCAGAGCTTTTTGTTTCACCCGAAAATTCAAGGAAAAAAAGCTTTCAGGTGATCGCGCAATTTCGGCGGCGCAATGGCCTTGATATCCACTTTCTTTGCATCGACAAAATTGGCAAAGCGCGCCAGCCCCCTGCCGAGCGCATCCGCAAAGGCGGGATCGTCTACCGGCGTATCATCTTCGAGCCAGAAGCCCTTGATCTCGAGCGTCATCGTTTTACGGTCGAGTTTGGGATCGAGACGGGCGACCAGGTCATCGCCATACAGGATCGGCAAAACGTAATAGCCCCAACGGCGTTTTTCGACGGGTTTGTAGACTTCCCAGATATACTCAAAGCCAAACATCTCATTTGCCCGTCCACGCGCAGATACGATCTCAAGCGGCGCGACGAACGTGACCTCATCTTGCGTGCTGGGACCGAGCGGTTGCCAGGCAAGCGGCACTCTACCGGCATCCAGCTCTTCGAGCAGAGGCAAGTCACTCGCAAGGGCGATATACGGCTCTTTTTGTCCACCGATCTTGATCGGGACAATGACATCCTGCTCGTAGAGTTCCGCCAGTCGACGTTGGGCTTCATGCTTATCGACTTTGCGGTGAATATAGCTTTCAAAGCGAGCACGCCAACGCTTCTCGCGCATCAATCCGTAAAAAGAAATCGTTTTGCGGGCAAAGAAATCTTCTGCTTCCTGCTCGGGCGCATCATAATCAAATTCGGCTGGCAGAACGCGCTCGGTCAGATCATAGACACGGTCGAAGCCCACGCGTTGAGAGATCATTACTTCGCCGGTCAGCCAAAGGGTATAGAGAACAACGGACGTATCCTTGCCGCCGCGATAGCTGTATTCGAGCTTCTTGTTGCCCTTGAAATCACGATTTGCCATAGGGCCGTTCTCGCGCAGGGCATCCTTGACCTGCTTAAACGTATCGGGGTGATCCTTGTAGACTTGCAGCCAACGCTCCTGCTGTGCTCGCCGCTTCATATGTAAACGCCAATACGGGACTTCGGACATGGGATAGAGAAAAAGCGTGCCGCCGTAATCGAAGAATTCACGACGCTCATAGGCGGCGGTGTAGATGTCTTCGAGGCGATAGTCAAGCACGCGCCCGTACATGGCGATATCCTGACTGCGCGCAATGACGATCAGCGGATCAAGCTGAAGCGCTTCCATTTCGTGGATGGCGGCAGCCGTGCCATCTACGCCTTGATAACGGCGACCGGGCCAAAGGCCTTGTTTACCCATGATGAAACGGCGGGCGGTGATCGGGGAAATTGAGAGAGGGTTCATAGGTTTATAAAGGGGTAGGATACAAACAACGAAGTGCGTAAGTATAGCGCGCTTTTTTATTTTATAAGAGAAAAAAGACCCGATTTACATAAAAACATTTTGAAAAGAAAGAAAAAATGATACACTGGAACTGTAGCTGTTTTAGAAAGGGATTTCAAATCCCTAGTTAGGAGAAAAAATATGGTACTACTACATGAAGTACGGCAAGCTAAAACGCTGCATCAAAGCTCATTAATGACCAAGCCGAACGTTGTGGGGGTTGGGGTCGGCTTCAAGGAAACTCAAGGAAAAACAACAGACGAACTATGCGTGAAAGTGCTTGTCAATCGCAAGCTCGCAACAGACACGTTGCAGACGCAGGAACTTGTTCCCAAAGCTTTCGATGAGATCCGCACCGATGTCATTGAAGTTGGGGAGCTACGCGCTTTTCAAACCCCAACCAGTCGCTGGCGACCCGCTCCGGGCGGCGTCAGCATCGGACATTACCAGATCACCGCCGGAACCTTGGGCTGTATCGTCCGAGATCGAGATACGGGCGAGCGCTTGATTCTATCCAATAATCATGTTCTCGCAAATAGCAATAATGCCAAGATCGGCGATGCGATCCTGCAGCCGGGCCCCTACGACGGCGGCAAAGTTGCCACCGACACCATCGCTACGCTGCTGCGTTTCATCCCCATTCAATACACAACCGCCCCTGGCACCTGCAGCACCGCAAATCTTTATGTGATGCTGGGAAATATGATCGCGATCGCTTTGGGCTCAAGCCATCGGCTGGAAATGACAAAAATCCAGGCCACACCCAACAAGATCGACGCCGCGCTCGCCCGTCCAACAAAAGACAGTGATGTTTTGGATGAGATCCGCAATATTGGCACGGTCAGCGGCGTGGTGGATGCCAAGTTAGGCATGCCGCTCCGCAAATCCGGGCGTACGACAGATTTCACCACCGATCAGGTACGAGTGCTGGATGCCACCGTCACGGTCAGTTACGGCGAAGGGCTGGATGCCAGCTTTGAAGAGCAGATTGTCGCCGGACCGATGTCACAGGGCGGCGACTCGGGTTCACTGGTCATGCATGACGAGAGTCAAAATGCCGTTGGGCTGCTCTTTGCCGGTTCCGATCAGTCCACCATCATGTGCCCTATCCAAACTGTGTTGGATCTACTCAACGTGACCTTCTAATGACAAACACCCCATCCTTTGAACGGATCAAAGCCGTCAAGCGCGCCTATGAGCCGATGCTGCTCACCAAACCGAACGTGGTTGGCGTGGGGATCGGCTACCGCGTCACACGTGGACAGGAAACGGATACCGCTGCCATCGTTGTGATGGTGAGCCGGAAATTTCCCGCCAACCAACTCAGCCCCGATGCGTTAATCCCGTCAACGATCGAAGGCGTTCCCGTCGATGTGCAGGAAATAGGCGCGCTCCACGCACAAGGCTAGACAAGAAAAGCACCCTTGCGAGGGTGCTTTTTCTATTTAAACTTAGTGGTGCTATCAACCAAATATCATGAATTTGCGAGCGAAGTAATCTCAAGGTAAAGGATGTAGGCGGCATCGGGGTCAAGCTCTGGATGATAGCTGGCAATCGCCTGTGCGGCTTGACCCGCATAACGGGAGTGGGATATCCAAGGAACGGGATTTCGACGCTCGGCTTCGGCGATCAGTACTTCGGCTTCTTGTAAGGTTGGGATTTTCATGTTTTCGTTCCTTGAAATCATATTCTTCGTTAAATTGCGAGAGCCACGACATGTAGCGTGGCTCTCTTTTGAAAGGAGGAGAAGAGAATATTCTTCGTTCAAACTGGCTACATATTAACATGGAGAGCCGTTATCTGCTTGACGTTTTCTCTACGCTTCTCCTATGAGTGCCCGACAAAAACAGAACGCGGATTTTACGGATTAAGCAGATTTACACGGCTCTAGATATTCTTGCCTTTTCCGATACGCTTTTGTCCAATCCAATATCCAAGGGAAAATACCAACAAAATCAAAATGGTAATAATCTCTTCTTGAAATGCGGTTTGCCGTCCTTTAGCTTCGTAGCCCGCTGGGTTTACCCACGGGCAGGCTCGGCTTCGGCAATCAATGCTTCAGCTTGTGCGGGGTTGGGTTTTTCATTCAATATCTTTCTGAGTTTACCGATGATTTTATGAAAAACAGTGAATCACACTATCTTCTCGATAGCAGGCAGAATTTTTTCGATAAAAGCTAGTTCTTTCCTTCTAAAAACAATTTTTGCTTTTGTTTTACCACCAAAGACATCATGAACTACAAAATCTCCCTTAATTTCGCCGTTTTTTATGACAGGTTTCCAAGTGTCTTCACCATAATATTCAGCGTGGAAATAAGCCCAGCCAGTAATACTCCCGCCAGAGTCTATGGTTGTGTCACCAGTAGACATAACTGGGCCTTGGGTTCCAAGTACGGGGAAATACTTGGTTATTCCATCTAACTCTAATGTTGGTTCATTTATAGATAATGGTATAAGTTCTTGCTTCTTCCGTTGGGCATGTGTTTTTATAAACAGTCTCCACTCAGTCAAATTCACTTTCCGCAGCCCTCTATTGCTAACACCAATATAAGCAAGAAATCCATATCTTCTAGTTAGCAGACCGCCATATTCTCTACCAGGTAGCTCGAACCACCATTGATAGGCATCGGGGTATATTACACTAACCTTTAAAGAGGGTTTATCTCGTAAATGATTCTGAACCAGTATTAGCGCATTGAGAATGCTAAGAATTAAAGCTGTTAATTCAAGAAGTGGTTTAAGAGTATCCATCATTTCTCCAATACATCTAAAACCCCATCTCCCGCAACGCATCATCGCCAGAGCGACGTTTTTTCTTGCCCTTCAACTCTTCCCAGAAACGCTCATCATAGCGTCTTGATTTAACCGGTAGCGGCATCGGAACGCCCCAGCCCAAGAGCAAAACTTCCTCTTTGGGTTGCAAACGTGCCAGCATCCCGCGCAGGGCTTCACGCCCCGCCAAGCCGGAGAGCACGGCGCGGATATCATCATCATCGCCGAGCCAGCCGGAGATGCGCGTCCCCAACTGCGACATAACTTCGTCGTAGATCTGCGAGGGGCGCTGGTCGACGATCATCAGCGTGACGTAGTATTTGCGCATCTCGCGCGCGATGGTCGCGAAGGTGGTTTGGGCGGCCATCTCTTTATTAAGCAACTTATGCGCTTCTTCCACAACAATGATCAGATTACGCGGTTCATTTTTGCCGTGCGTGCGGAAGTCATTGACACGCTTCTCCCAAACGCTGCTGATCTTGCGCGTCAATAAATTCGAAACGAGCAAGTAATCGAGATCGGAGTCGAATTTGCCGAAAGACAAGATCACGTGCTTGCCGTTGTCGAGATTGTCGATCATCTGCTTGACCGAATCTGCGGCGGGATTTTCGGCAATATAAGGGGCGTTGAAGAGCCGTCCCAGCTTGGAGTGCAACGCTTCGGCTGCCATCACGTTCACGCCATTCTCCAGCGCCCACGCGGCGATACTGTTCGGGTCGGGCACCTTTTTGACCTTGCCCGTGCGCTCGTCTTCGATCTCCACCGTTGCGCCGTTGAGCATATTTTTGTAGGCACTGAACCAGTTCTTCGGGCCAAACGTACGCACCAGGGCATCCAAAACTGTCGGGGTGGTATCCCGCAGATTGAGCGTGCGGGTCAGCATCAAGACGTCGGCGGGCTGGATGTCATGCATAGCGATCTCAAGATGAAAATCCGGGTTCGTCCCGCGGATATTCGTCCCGACGCCCAGCCCGACCACCTGCACCTGCGATCCAAATTTGGTCTTCAACCCGGGCACGGTCTTCCCCGTGTCGCTGGCGGTGTCGTCAAATCCGTACTCGTTGTGCATATCCAAAACCAAAACGGATGCGGCGTTGTAGTGGATCAGCCCCGCCAAAACGATGCGCGTCAGGAAGGATTTGCCCGTGCCCGTGGCGCCAAAAACGCCCGACGAGCGCTGGACGAACTTGCTCAAGTCGATGCAGACGGGATGATCCTGCTCGCGGGTGCTGCCGATGACGAAATTGCCCTTCTCGCCCACTTTGCCGAAGATCTCGCCGATATCCCCCTCCGATGCGAGCGTGACCTGGGCGTGGTGCGGGGGAACATTTTTTACAGGTCTCGGACGTGGTTCGTCCCGCAGCCCGGACTCGATGGCGCTAACCCACTGCTGGTGCTCCGGCGTGCCCGGTTCGGGACCGCGATCAAGCATCAACGTCGGCAGGATTTCGAGATTGGTGTAGAGCGTCTGCCCGTGCAGCGCGTTCGCCAAGGCTGGCGGGAGGCGCATCTCGGTCTGCTCATCCGCAAAACGCGGGTCGGTCGCCCCAAGCTGAATGTCGGTGACGATGCCGTAATATTGCCAGTCGCCACTCCGAATAACGGTAAAAGCGCCCTCCTGCACTTCCTGCGAAGGGACTGTTAGACGGACGTTGAAAGATTCCTTTAATCCGCCGCCAACTAAATAACCAATCGATTTGTTTTCCATAATTTCACCTTTTTCTTTACCACAAAGGACACGAAGAAACACGAAGGAAAAGCTTAAAAACTTTGTGCGCTTCGTGGTAAATATTTTTAATTCACGATGCGTGTGACGCCGTGTTTGAGCCGTCTTACATTGAAATTCATTAGAAAACCCAAACGGTTTCCTGTGAGTTTTAGATATGTGAGCAATTGAGCATCATAAAGTGGGATCATTGTTTGCACGACTTTGAATTCGACGATTATCAGTTTTTCTACCCATAAATCCAAACGTAAGCCTGTTTTGACAATTACGTCTTCATATTTTACGGGGAGGGAAACCTGTGTTTCGACAAGAAGATTTTGCTTTCTGAGTTCATAGGCAACACAAGCTTCATAGACCGATTCCATTAACCCAGGGCCCAAAGCTGTGTGGACTTTGTAGGCTGCATCCAGCACTATTTTGCCGATTTTCTCCGTCTCTGGCGGAATGGCTTGATAAGTCTTTTGAGTCTGTTGCATTTTTCCTCCTTTGCTTTCTCACCACAAAGGTCTCGAAGAAGCACGAAGGAAAACCAAAAGCTTTTAAACCTTAGTGTCCCTTTGTGCGCTTCGTGGTAAAAAACTAAACCACTTCGCCGAGGGCCCCAAGCACACTCATCAACAGCGGATAATCGTCTCTCAGGAGTGTAATTAACTCCTGAATGGCAGCATCACGCCATTTAGTATCTTTCTGGACGTCACTGACCTGAAGGATATGCGCCGCTAACATTTCGCCGACGGGTGCATCCTGCGAGCGCAGGACGTGACGGAAGTAACCAAAGCGTCCCGCGCTGGTAAAGCGGACAAGGTCGCTGGCATCGCATTTGTAGATCACGTCGAGGCTCAGGGGCGGGCGTGGCGGTAAAAGATACGACACCTTCCCATCTTGTTCGTAGCCGACGGTCAGCACCGACATCTCGACAGGCACAATGCGCCGCTCGCGGTTATCGGCGATGACTTCCTCGCTGACGTTGCCCGCCGTTACGAGCTGCCGCACCAAACCATCGTCGTCGATGTGGATGTCGTAGATCAGCCCGTAGACCTGATAACCGTTCCCAAGTGGGGCACGTACCAGCCCGCCAAAGACAGGCGCATCGAGTTGCGAGACACTGCATCCGGCCACAAAGCCGGTCGTGCCAGAACGTAAAAGTCGTCCGATTTCGATTGATTGCATAAGAACTCCGTTTCGTGAAACGTAAAACGTGAAGCGTGATTTGTATACCGCTGGCCTTGATTTCGATACGCTGGAAAGCATCAGCTACTCAATCAGCGGCTACGCTGGTTTTATAAAAATATCTAGCGGCGGTTGAGTAGCCCGAATGGCGTATCGAAACCATAGCGGCATTTTACATCACTCGTCACTTGTTACTCGTCAATTTCATCCTAAACCACGCATCCCCATCTTGATAATGCGTGATAACAAAACCATAGCTCAAATAAAAATTGATCACATCCTGCCAGGTTTCAGTGGTTTCCAAAATCACTTCTTCGTAGCCAGCCTGTGATGCTCGATTGCAAAGCTCGGTCAAGATTTGCTGACCAATGCCTTGACGGCGTAACTCTTTGGAGACAGACATTCTAACGATCTCAACCTGTTTCTCAGAATGTGGCTTGAAAGCGCCCGTCCCGATGATCTCGCCATCCCGCCAGGCGACGAGGAAAACCCCATCAGCATAGAAGGTGGCAATATCGTCGAGATCGGGGTTTAGGCTCTCGTCGAGAACGCCCCAATGGTCGACCAAGCCATCGAGGATGAGGGCTTTGGCGGCGGGTTGGTCGGAGGGGTGGAAAGGGATAAACTTCATTCCATTCATTTTTCGATTGTTATGCATCCCTGTATTGGGATTTTTCTTTCCAATAATCTTTTTCAATTAGACCTTGTGCTTCCAATTCGTCATATGCTACAGCCTTTTTTAGTTTAGTTGTCAGACTTCGCCCACCAGTTCCGATAGCATATCCTTCATATTCTGTCGTGGTACCAAGAAAATATAGCTCACATTCATTCATGAAATTTCGTATTGCTACAAGAGTTTGTTCTATCGACTCGAAAGTAACTGATTCCACAGGAGAAGTTCTTCTCAAAGCAATATTAAAATCTGAATGAGCTATATTTTTGTTTCTCTGATTTTTTATCGGGCGGTTAAGTGTTTGTATGTTGTCCAATTGATCAGTTAATTGCCTTATAAGTTCTTGATATTTTTCTGAATCAAGGCTTGCTTGTATTTGCCCCAATGAAAGATTTTTATTTCCCTTAGACTCAGGCACATCAATAAGACGCCTGATTCGGATAAATATATCGTCTATAAACACATCATGAGTAATACGAAAGTATGCTGCTGCACTTTTGTTTAATAAGTCTATTCTTTCCGATGACAAAACATAGAGTTCTTTGAAAATTCGCCAGCGAACATCAAGTAAAGAAATCTCTGACTTTAATATTTCAAAGATTTCTTGTATTTCTTCAGGAAACGCTCTCAATTCACTCATTTCTTCTTTCCACTTCCTACTTTCCACTCGCATCTTTCGCCGACTGCTTGCCGCTCTGCTCATCGATCTCGCCATGATTGCGGCGCAGCTCCAGCGTCAACATCTGCTCGACCTGGCGTTTCTCAGCAAAGGAGACGACGGCCACTTCATGTGAGCGATGCAGGAGATAGGGATAAGGCTTGCTCCCCAAAATACGACTTTGCTGCATTAACGCCGCGTGGAGATTATCCAGTTTTCGCGGGTCATCGGCCACCCACTTGGGGATTTCAACGCGCACGGGGTAGGGATGCCCCTCCGTGCCGACATTCAGATAGAAGAAATGCAACCCCAAAACGCCCTTATAGAGCATCTTCGACTTGGCTTGCAATTCAAAAACCGCCGAACGTTCACCGGGTTGGAGCAGCGGATTATTCCGCTCGCCAAAGAGCCACAGATCGCTGACGCCCAAAAGCGGATGATAGGTTTTTAGTTTATCCAGTTTATCAGCAGGAGCCATCATAATTTCAAGCAGGCGCACAACCAGATTTGCACCGGGTTTATCAACATAGCCTGCTGTGACGACATCATTCTCCTGCAATCGGGAGAGTGCACCCAAATATTGCTGCATACTTTCTTCGTAACGTTTGGCGTTATTCGGGTCTTTATTGCCCCAAAGCTCGATCGGACCATCTGTAAACGTGATCACGGGGGCGGGATATTCTTTCGCCAACTCCGCCAATTTTGTGCGCTCGGCTAAATCTCGGCGCAGGGCGATCATCCCCTCGCTGAGGGTGGTGCCGAAATCGGTGACCAGATCGTCACCATAGAAAAGCTGACTATCGGTATATACATCGGGGGTGGCGCCGGAGTTCAGGCGCAGCGCAATCGCCCCCACATTCACGAGTCCAAATTGGACAGCGGCATGCCGGTCAGGAATGACCTGCGAGCCATCGGCGGCGATCAGCGTTGCGTCCATAGCGAGGGCAGGTGTGGGCACGCGCGTATCGAGATATTCGTCCAACGGATAAGCGCAGCGGATATTGGCATCCTGCTCGAGAACGGCACCCAGCTTCTTTCTTAATCCATCCAAATTATCTGCATATTCGTTGAACAAAAGTCGGGCTTCGGCACGCCGCTTATCCAAGGTTTCCTGACGCTCTTGGGCGCTGACGCCGATCTCTTTGATCCGTTCATAAATTTGCTGAAAATCAATTGCCATACCTGCTCCTAAGGGCTAAAGCCCTCACCACAAAGCCTCGTAGTAACCGCTGAAGCGGTTATCCTTAGAACATTTGTTTAGTATTTTACCAGATATAAATGTAAAAAGAGCGACCTCTATCAGTCGCTCTTTTCTAAATTCTCCTTGCCAAAACTTACGGGCACTTGATCTTATAACTGGCCTGTGCCACCATACTGTTAGGCGAATCCACAACCAATTTGACCCAATACGTACCTACGGCCAGCGTGGGCGGAAAACTGTCTGAAAAGTTTTTTGCTTCAAAATTATCAAAGGTCATCAGGCTGGCAGCCAAAGGGCCAGCCTGTTCGGTATCAAAATACCAACTCACATCTGTCGGGCCATTTGTTTCAATGGTGCCTTTCAACTCCATGGGCATGAGTGGCCCCATACAACCGGCAACCGAGATGTCGCCCGGTTTCTCGATCGTCACATTGGTCACAGAAGCAACAGACTGTGATGTTACGGGCAAGGCCGCGACATTACCGGCAACATTCGTCACGCTGGCAGCCACCCAACATTTCGTTGAACTTTGAAGTTGAACATACCACCAGGACGAATCTGAATTCCGCCCGATGATCGTGGCCGGTTGGCCGTTTACCAAAGCCCCGATCGCCAACCAATCCGTGCCGTAACCATAGCGGCAGTTCACATTTACATCTTTGGGTACAGCGACCGGCACAGTCGGCGTAAAGGTTGCGGTTGGCGGTGGCGTTTCGCTCGGCGGCAAAGTCGCTGTGGGCGGTGGCGTTTCAGTTGGCACCACGGGTGTATCCGTCGGCAAAGATAGCGGCTGCACATCTTCAACCGGTGTGGGTGTCGCAACGTTGTTGGGCAGGTTACATGCCGAAAGCACAAAGATCAACAAAGTGAATACAGATAAAAAACGGGATTTCATGGCAGATTCTTCTCCTTTTACGATACCAAATAAATATACACTTAAACCATCTTAGCAAATTGCAGCCCGAATATAAATAGGAAAACAAGGGCGGGGACGTTATAATTTACCCATCATAGATAAGGAGAGACCATGTTAAAAGTTGGCTATATTGGATTAGGACTGATGGGCAAGCCCATGGCACGCAATATTCTCAAGGCTGGATTTCCGCTGGTGGTGCATAATCGCAGCCGCGCCGCAGTGGACGAACTCGTCGCCGAGGGAGCGACTGCCGCTTGGACGCCTGCTGAGGTCGCCCGCCAGGTGGACATCGTCATCACCAACCTGCCCGACTCCCCCGACGTGGAGCATGTTGCGCTCGGCGCCGATGGCATCCTTGAGGGCGCCCACGATGGCTTGATCTTCATCGACAACTCGACCATCAAACCCGCCACCGCCCGCAAAATTGCGACGGCGCTGGCAGAGAAAGGCGTTTTCGCCCTCGATGCCCCCGTCAGCGGCGGCGATATCGGCGCGATCAACGGCACGCTAACGATCATGCTCGGCGGCGAAGAAACTGCCCTGCAAAAAGCGATGCCCGTCCTCGAAGCGATGGGCAAAAGCATCACCCTCGTCGGCGATGCAGGTGCGGGGCAAATTGCCAAAGTCTGCAACCAGATCATGGTCGCCGCCCAAATGGTCGGGATGGCAGAATTGCTGATCGTCGCCCAAAAAGCAGGTGCGGATCCGCAGAAAGTTGTCCAAGCCATCAAAGGCGGTGCTGCCCAATGCTGGGCGCTCGACATCAAACCACCGCGTCTCTTCGACGGCAACCGTCAGCCCGGCTTCAAAGCCTATATGCAAGCAAAGGATTTGAACATCGTTTTGGATACGGCCCGTGAATACGGCGTCCCCGTCCCCGGGACAGCGGCGAACACGCAACTCTTCAGCGCCATGCTCGAAATGGGCATGGGTGATTTGGATAATTCGGCGGTGATTGGGGTGATCGAGGCGTTGGCTGGAGAAAAACTGAAAAGCAATTAAACACGAAGATGCACGAAGGAACACGAAGTTGAAAAATGTAAGACCTGACAGGTTTTGAAAACCTGTCAGGTCTCCTCATTATTGGGATGTTAGAAAAGGGATTTTTATGCAAATTCAAAAAAATATTTTAATTGCTGTCTCAATTATTCTTCTTACCTCCTGCACCCCGACACAGACAGAAACTCTTCTCCCTACAGAGAAAGTTGCTGAAACCATTACGCCAGCCTTTACGTCTAGCCCCATCCCAACTGAAACCGCAACCAATACGCCCTCCCTTCACCAACAACAAGGCCAGATTATCAAGATTTAACCGAAGAAGAAAGATGGGCTTATTCAGAATCTATAACAAATCAAATAAATAGCAGCTATGATGGTCTGCTAGAAATAATCCCAGACCCAGATGTAGTACCTAATGTAGAGCCAGGTTCACATCATCCTATTTACTGGAATCCTACAACAAATAAATGGGAATATGAAAATGAAAGTAATACCAATCAACTTGATAAAACTGGTGAAAGTTTTAGTGGTATGGCAGCAGAAACAATAGAGACAGATGATGGTAACTTCATCATAAAAGACCCAGAAACTGGAATAGAAATGACCTTTCCAGGAACAATCTTTTTACCTGGATTTGGAGAAATTTCATTAAAAGAAATAGCTGCAATGAATAATGAAGAATTTGGTACTAAATTAGTAGATGATCTTATTGCTGGAGCTCCAGAAGATGAAAACCCTATACTCCTTAGTAGAACAAATAGTGTCAAAGATGATTCTAACTTTTTACCTGGATTTGTAGTTGGATCACCAGAAGAAATATATCCATCAGCTAGAGCTATAAAAGATGGTAATTTTAGTCATCAACATGGAGACCTAACTATTATGCATAGTGGAGCTAATGATTTTTATGTCCCTATTTTTAGCCCTGAGACAGGTGAGGTTATGTTCTCTATGAAAACAAAACAGGTTAATCCTGTTAGTACTTTAAGCCTTATTTACTCTACAGATGGATCTACCTCATTTGATTTGAATACTGCCCAAGCTACTGTAAACTTTGGAAATAATGGAAAAGATGAATTTGCTGTTCTTATAGAACATGAATCATATTTAGTTTCTCATAATGAGGGAGGAGGAACACCATTATTACAAGGAAATCCAGGAATCTTTGGTCCACAAGCATTTAAGGCAATCTTAGCAGCTAGTTCTGAACAAGAAATTATCGATATTGCAGGCAACTATAAGTTAGCCGTAACTTATGCTTTTAGAATCGCATACCCAAAGAGGTGATATGCGTTATAAAATCTATACAACCTTTGAGACTTCTAAAAATATGAAAAACATCCTAATTTTCGTTCTAATTATTCTTCTTACCTCCTGCACCCCGACGCAGACAGAAGCTCTTCCTGCCACAGAAGCAGTTATTCAAACTGCGGTGCCAGAATTTACGCCTACTTTAGCCCCAACTGTGACAGCAACCAATACTCCTGCCCCTTCTTCAACTGCAACGCCAGGTTATCATGCAATGAGCGACGAAGAAAAACTTGCTCAATCGCAGGCTTTTGTGGAGAGAGCTAATACTTATGATGGATTGGTAGAAGTTTTTCCAGCAGAAATTATAAAAGGACTTAATGTTGTAGGGTCTCCTGAAGATTATCCTAGCTATTGGTGCCCGACTTGCCAAGGGGAATATAAACTGGGTAATGGCTCATGGAGATCTGCTCACAATACTCCCGATAATGAACTAGATAAAACTGGAGAAAGCTTTCCAAACCAGACCTTTCCTGGATATGAAAATGAAGATGGCACTCTAGTAATGATAGACCCAGAGACAGGTGTAGAAACAACTTTTGGGAAGGTTTTTATTCCTGGATTTGGTGAAATAACTATGGGAGAACTATATGCCATGGATAACCAAGATGAGCTGGGAATGACATTAACAGAGTCTCTCCTTACTGACTCTAATATTAGTCCAGATGATAAATGGGATGAATGGACTCAAGAGTCACCATCTACATCGGTCTTTTTACCAGGGTTTATATATGAACAAAATCATTTTTATGCTTCATTAAGCGGAGCTGGCTCAGGTGGACCTACTGAATTACCTGAAGAAGGATGGATTTATAGAGAAATGCCCACTAATTCTTTTATAATACCAATCTTCAATCCGGAAACTGGTGAATTTATGTTTTGGCTTAATGTTCAACAAGGGAATATGGTTAAAACATTAGCCATAGAGTACTCAGAATCTGGAACTTCATATTTTGATTCAGTTTCTAATGCTAACCCAGCCAGTTTTGGTTATGGGGGAGCAGATGAGTTTGGCGTTTTGATTGAAGATAGAAGGGCCGATATATCTCATTCCAGAGGCGGTGCTAGATACCTTTTACAAGGAAATGAAGGTGTTGGTGACATAAATGACATTGAAAGAATTCTTAACGCCAGTACAGAACAAGAAGTACTAGATATTATTGCAGAGTTCAGAATCTTTGTTTCTAGTCCATTCCAGATTGCTTTTCCAGAAAGATAATTTTTAAAAAATCCTTTGTAATTCTTCCAACCACCTAATGAAAAAACTCTACCCCACCCTGCGTGACTACTTCCTCATCATCATCGGCGGCTTCATCCAAGCCGTTGGATTGCGGCTATTCTTCATCCCTGCCAATCTTGCCAGCGGTGGCGTGAGCGGCGTGGCGCAGCTCATCAACTACGTCACAGGCTGGCAGATCGGCTTGATGGTGCTGATTGGCAACATCCCACTCTTTTTGTTGGGCTGGCGCTTCTTGGGCGGTAGCAAGTTCATCGTCCGCACGGCGCTGGCTGTCGTCACCTTTTCCTTCTTCACCGACCTGCTCGTCCACTTTCTGCCTGTCGAAGGCATTACCGACGATATTCTGCTCAACTCGCTTTACGGCGCGCTGGTCAGCGGGATCGGGTTCGGCATCGTCTATCGCGGGCAGGGCACGAGCGGCGGCAGCGACATTCTCGCCCGCATCCTGAACCGCTGGCGCGGCGTGCCCATATCGCAATCCTACATGATCGTTGATTCAGCAGTAATCCTTGCGGCCGGTTTCATTTTCGGCTGGAAGGAAGCCCTCTACGCCCTGATCGCGCTCTACGTCAGCGGCATCGTCACCGAGACTGCGGCGCAAGGCATGAGCGTGGTACGCACGGCGCTGATTATCACATCCCAACCCGAAGCCGTCTCGCAGAAAATTTTCAACATCCTTGACCGCGGCGTGACTCTACTAAACGGCAAAGGCGCTTATACTGGCGCAGACCGCACCGTGCTCTACTGCGTCGTGACCCGCACCGAAACCATGCGCCTAAAACGCCTCGTCAATGAAATAGACGAGCATGCCTTCATGGTCATCGGGCAGGCGTACGAAGCGCTCGGCGAAGGTTTTACACCATTGGATAAAGAATAATCCAGTCTCTGAGCAGAGCGTAGCGCAGCCGCCTGTGCCCGACAGGGTGAAGAGCGGTGTCAGCAAACGCCGTCCTTCGACTACGTGCTTCACATTCGTGAAGTACTCCGCTCAGGAGCTGGCAATTGGATACAATTATGCTCCCAAACTTTCTCATCATCGGTTCCCAAAAAGCGGGGACGACCTCTCTCTATCACGTTCTCAAACAGCATCCGCAGATATTTATGCCGCAGACGAAGGAGATCAACTTCTTTTTTAAGGATGACGCGTACGCTCGTGGACCTGAACAGTATGCCACCCATTTTGCGGATGCCGCCAATCAGCTTGCTCTGGGCGAAGCATCCCCGGGCTATATCTGCCACCCCGAAGTTCCTGCCCGCATCCATGCCTTGATCCCTGATGTGAAGCTCATTCTCACCGTGCGCGACCCGATCAAACGCGCCATCTCCCAATACTGGGACAACCGCCGTCATCTCAACGAACCACTCACTTTCGCCCAAGCCATCGACGCTTATCTCAGCGACGATTACGAGCCAGGTAAAGTCGGCTACTTCAGCCGTGGTGTTTATATGCGTTATATTCGCCGTTATCTTGAATATTTTCCACGCGAGAATTTACTCATCCTCCCTTTTGAAGAGATGATCTCACAGCCCGAAGATTTTTATCAACGCATCTTCACCTTCCTAGGCGTGGACGAAGATTTCGTCAGTGAAGATTTTGATGAAGCCTTTAATCCCACCGAAGTCTGGAAGAACCCCTTCTACCAATTGCTCATCCGTAAGCCGCGTTATCAGAAGAAAGTGCCTGCCAAATTACGACGGCTCTTCTACTGGGGCAGCAAGATGCGCTTCTCCGCGCCACCCATTGACGAGGCGAGTAAAGCAAAACTCGCGGCGTTCTACCGCCCGTGGAACGCTGAACTGCGCGAATTTCTGGGGGCAGACCTCATCAACTGGGACTGAGCAAGCCCAAAGCAGGGGCGAGGCGGAGCATCCCTATCAATCTCGAAAATTCCTTGACCCTGCCTACAATCTGTTGTAGAATACTGTCCGCTAACGCCTTCGTAGCTCAGTGGATTAGAGCGCTTGCTTGCGGAGCAATAGGTCGCAGGTTCGAGTCCTGCCGAGGGCACTGATAAAGAAGCGGGAAATTCCCCGCTTCTTTTTTGTTAACTTTGAGAATGGAATTATGCAAAAAAAACAGATTTTACTAACCAATGACGACGGCATTCGCTCGCCAGGTTTATGGGCAGCGGCAGAGGCACTTTCTGCACTCGGTTATGTAACCGTTGCCGCCCCACGCGAACAATCTTCAGCGATGGGACGTTCGATGCCAATCACTTCAGATGGAACCATTAAAAAAGAAATCGTCCATGTTAACGGACAAGATTGGACAGTTTATGCGGTCGGTGGCAGCCCGGCTCAGTCGGTACAACATGGTATTTTACGCATCTTAGACAAAAAGCCGGACTTGATCGTTTCGGGCATTAATTATGGCGAAAACCTTGCGCTTGGTGTTGGCGTATCGGGGACAGTGGGGGCTGCAATGGAGGGCGCATCTTTTGATATCCCCGCCTTGGCAGTTTCCTTAGAGACGGATAAAGAGCATCATCTTTCTTACTCTAATGATGTTGATTTTTCAAATGCGGCCTATTTCACGGCTCTTTTTGCACAAAAACTTTTAGAGAAAAAGTTTCCTGCACAAGTTCAGTTAATTAAGGTAGATGTACCACGCGAGGCAACCCAAAACACTCGCTGGCGCATGGCACGCTTAAGCCCAAACCCCTATTACATTCCCGGCGCAGGCAAGGAAGATGTTTGGGATCAGCCTCATTTACTAGATTATCACGTCGGTGCAGATTGGGATATTGAACCTGATGACACGGATGTGTATGTGCTTCACAAAAGGCGGGAAGTGGCGGTTACACCATTGACCCTTGATTTCACCGCACGGGTTGATATGGAAGAGTTTGACACATTTTTACGAGAGTAGTTCCTGCATTAGAAGCAAAAAACGCCGTTCAAATTGAACGGCGTTTCGTATTTAAATCTGTGATTAGATAAAGAACCAGGTGATGATGTAATAACCCAAAGCCGAGCCCCACAGCCAGGTATCAATTCGATCAAAAATGCCGCCATGCCCCGGCAAAATATGACTGGAATCTTTCATGCCGGACTGCCGTTTAATCATACTCTCGCCAAGGTCACCGAGCGTTGTGAAAGTTGCCATAAACAAACCGATGACCGCCCCATTCAACAGGGTGACGGGGATATTATCCCGCCAAAGCCAAGCGAAGAGCATCCCACCGAGAACGCCAAAAATAATCCCGCCGAGGTAGCCTTCCCAAGTTTTCTTGGGACTCAGACGCGGCGACAACTTATGCTTGCCAAAATTCTTTCCGATCAGATAAGCGCCAGAATCAGCAAACCAGACGGCAGGAAGCACAAGCGTAAACCAATATGCGCCACCGGGCAAATCACGCAATTTGACAAGATACGCGCCGATCCACCC
This sequence comes from Anaerolineales bacterium, assembly GCA_050305405.1. Lineage (GTDB taxonomy): Bacteria > Chloroflexota > Anaerolineae > Anaerolineales > Villigracilaceae > Desulfolinea. The sequence continues at coordinate 132,410 of JBNLFG010000012.1, forward strand.
CAGATAAAGAATGCCTGTTACCGTTATGGCAAAATCACCTGCGGCCTGATCGCGCCCCCGCTCAAAGGCGACGAGATGCAGCGACATAGCGAGCAGTACCAATCCCGTTAATGTGGCTTCTTCATAGTCAGGGAAACGTGTACGAATCGCAAAGAGCAATAAAGCCCCAGCAACAGTGAGCACCTGCTGCGGCTCGAACTTCGCACCGCGCATCAGATTGGTATATTCCCAAGCTGCAATCCCTAGGAAGAACGCCATCAACAGCCAGAAAAAAACGCCCCCAAAGATGATTGCCGGGACGCCAATGGCAGCGAGAACAAGCGCGGTGAGAATTCGTTTTAGCATAATTTACTCATAGGTCTTTTCTGCAATCCCCCCAAAACGACGATCACGTTGAGCGTACGTTTCAAGAGCTTTGGCATATTCGTCACGGCCAAAATCGGGCCAAAAGGTAGGCGTAATGTACCACTCAGAGTAGGCACTTTGCCAAATCAGGAAGTTGCTGGTGCGCAATTCGCCGGAGGTGCGAATAATCAGATCGGGGTCGGGAATGCCTGCCGTGAAAAGATAATTGCTAACCATGCTGAGATCAACATCATCGGCGGGGACACCGTCACGGATCATGTTCTGAATTGCGTAAATGATCTCGTCGCGTCCACCGTAATTGAAGGCGATATTGAGAATCAGCCTGTTGTTGTCTTTGGTTAATTCAACAGCACGGTGTACTTTTTTGCGCAGCTTTGGGGCAAGTTTTTCGAGCCTTCCCAAATGGCGCAACTGGACGCCTTCCTCGTTGAGTTCGTCCAATTCGCGGTCAATTACATCTTCCATGATGTGCATCAGCCCCCGCACTTCAGCTGGTGGGCGGCGCCAATTCTCAGTAGAGAAAGCATAAATGGTGAGGTATTTCACGTTGAACTCAACACTCGCGGTAATAATACGACGCAAGTTTTCAGTGCCAGCTCGATGACCGGCAAGACGCGGTAACCCACGCGATAAAGCCCAGCGCCCGTTGCCATCCATAATCATGGCAACGTGCTCTGGTATTTTCTCGGGCAGCGTTTTCAGAGTATCGCCCATATTTTTTTCTAAACTTCTAGAATTTCAGCTTCTTTAGCGTCGCAGATTTTGTCTACTTTTTCGATAAAAGAATCTGTTTCTTTCTGAAGATCTTTTTCGCCCCGTTCTTTTTCATCTTCGGAAATCATTTTTTCGTTTTCATAGTCGCGCAGATCGCGCATAAGATCGCGACGAATATTGCGGACTGCAACACGTGCTTCTTCGGCACGATTTTTAACGACTTTAACCAAGTCTTTGCGCCGATCTTCTGTTAGCGGAGGCAAGTTCAGGCGCACGGTGCGCCCGTCGTTGTTGGGGGTTAATCCCAAATCAGATGCGAGGATCCCGCGTTCAATTTCCTTTAGCGTTGAAGGATCAAAAGGTTTGATCAAAATGGAGCGCGGCTCTGGAACACTGATCGAAGCTAATTGTTGCAAGGGAGTGGGAACGTCGTAATACATGACTGGGACGGCTTCCACCAAGGCAGGTGTAGCACGTCCTGTACGAATACGTGAAAAGTCGAGTTCTAGTGCCTGAATAGCTCCCTGCATACGATTTTTGGCGTCTGTATTGATGTCGTTAAGCACATCAGCCTCCTGTTTTTTCAATGAATATTACAAATATAAGGATACCCTAAAACCATAAAAAATGCCACGCTCGCAGGCGTGGCACGGTTTTCTTTACAAAGAAATGAGAGCATTTCCCGGCTTTATGATGTAACCAGTGTGCCAACATGCTTCCCCATCAATGCGGCCTCTATTGCTTCTTGATCCCACATATTGAGTACCATGATGGGCATTTCGTTATCCATACAGAGGGAAATGGCGGTGCTGTCCATCACGTTCAGACGACGATTCATCACTTCCATATAGGTCAAGCGGTCAAACTTGACGGCATCGGGGTTTTGTTTAGGATCAGCGTCATAGACACCATCGACTTTGGTTGCTTTAATGAGCACTTCTGCACCGAGCTCCATAGAGCGGAGTGCTGCAGCTGTATCGGTGGAAAAGTAAGGATTACCAGTGCCGGCAGCGAGGATAACAACACGTCCTTTTTCAAGATGACGGATCGCTCTGCGCCTGATGTAGGGTTCCGCTACCGTACGCATTTCGAGCGCCGTTTGAACGCGGGTAATAACGCCATCCCGTTCAAGGGCATCCATCAGCGCCATGGCATTCATTACAGTGGCTAGCATGCCCATATAGTCTGCTGTGGCACGGTCCATGCCGCGATCCAAGCCTTGTTTTCCGCGCCATAAGTTGCCTGCGCCAATAACGACCGCTACTTCAATACCCATCTCGTGGATATTTTTGATCTGTCCGGCAATGGATTCCGCTTCTGAAACATCAACGCCAAAGCCCGAAGGCGAGGCGAGCGATTCGCCGCTTAACTTCAGTAGAACTCGTTTATATTTTGGTTCGCGCATCTTTGCTCCTCTCCATTATAAAAAAGGTCAACCATTGGTTGACCTTTTTTTGAATTTAGTCTTCGAGATGTTCGCCCAACTCCCAACGTTGGAAGCGACGCACAATCAGATTTTCGCCCGTAGAACCGACGTTTTCCATCAGGAGATCGTTGATGGTCATACTGTCATCGCGAATGTACTTTTGGTTCAGCAAGCAAACTTCTTCTTTATACTTTCTCAAGCGCCCCTCGACGATTTTGTCGATAATATTTTCAGGTTTGCCTTCTTCGAGAGAGCGTTTGCGAGCGATTTCAGCTTCGTTTGCCAAAACATCTTCGGGGATGTCTTCTTCTTTGACGAAAAGGGGTGCAGCAGCAGCAATCTGCAGAGCGATCTCGTGTGCCAGTTTACGGAAAGCTTCGCCACGGGCAACAAAATCTGTTTCACAGTTGAGTTCAAGTATCACACCTACACGTCCATCACCGTGTGAGTAAAGCTCAACAACACCATCAGACGCTTCACGATCAGCACGTTTGGCTGCTTTTGCCATGCCTTTGGCACGCAAGTAGTCGACGGCTTTCTTATAGTCGCCATCTGCTTCCTGCAGGGCTTTGCGGCATTCAAGAATCCCGACACCTGTGGTAGCACGTAGCTCCCGGATCATTTCAGTTGTGATTTCCATAATTCTAATTACCTTTTACTATTCTTTGTCTTCAGCTTTGGGAGCTTCTTCAGCTTTGGGAGCTTCTTCTTCGGCTTTGGGAGCTTCTTCAGCTTCACGCTCTGCGTTCATCTTTTCAAGGGTAGCAGCACCAAGCAACTCTTCGTCGCTCAAAGCGGGGGTATCAGCTTTTACAGAGTCAGCAGCTTTGCGAGCTTTGGTCTTTTCGGGCATCGCTTCAGCAGCAGCTTTGGCTTCTTCTTCCTCTTCAGCGCGAGCAGACTTGCCCTCAAGAACTGCATTCGCCATGGTGCCAACGATCAATTTGATGGCGCGGATCGCATCGTCGTTCGAGGGGATGACATAGTCGATGTAGCGCGGATCGTAATTGGTATCAGCCATCGCGATCACCGGGATCTTGAGCAGGTTCGCTTCGTGAATTGCAGCTTGCTCGCGTCCGATATCAACCACAAAAAGAAGCTGAGGGACACGTTTCATCGTCAACAAACCAGAGAGACGGTGATGCAAGCGGTCGATCTGACGTTGGATCATCAAGCCTTCTTTTTTAGTGAGCAAATCAACTTCACCACTGGCCTGCATACCTTCAAGACGCTCCAACTCTTCAATACGTTTTGAAATCGTGGGCCAGTTTGTTAAGGAACCACCCAGCCAACGCTCGTTGACATAGGGCATACCACAGCGGCTGGCTTCATCAGCCATAGTCTGCTGTGCCTGACGCTTGGTACCGACGAACAAAATCTCGCCACCGGCAGCAACGGTCTTTGTGATGATGCCATAGACTTCATTGATCGCTTTCACGGTCTGTTGCAAGTCGATGATATGGATACCATTACGCTCGGTGAAGATGTAGGGATTCATCTTCGGGTTCCAGCGGTTGGTGCGGTGCCCGAAATGGACGCCACTTTCAAGAAGGGCTTTCATAGAAATTACTGACATTTGGAAATACTCCTTTTGCGTTTTTCCTCCGCCTCTTTCTGCCTAGCTCTGACCGCGTTCTTTTCGATCCGCGGCACGCAGAGCAAGTCCAGAGACGTGTGTGATATGCGCCCGCCATTGCGGGAGCGGCGAGTAGTATACCATAGTTTCAGGTCTAAGCCAGCACAATTTTACAAGAAAAAAGCCCTGGAGAAAATCCAGAGCTTGATTTTTTAAGCAGCTACTGCGGGACTATGCAATTTCTGACGTATTTGCACCACCTGGCGGCGAAGACGTTCATCACGTTCAAGCATGTCGGTTATTTTATCAATAGCATACATGACGGTGGTGTGGTCGCGTCCGCCGAGCACTTTGCCGATCTGCGGCAGGGAGATGTCGGATTCACGGCGCAGGAGATACATTGCGATTTGACGCGGGAGCGCAACCGCACGCGAGCGGTCACGTCCAATCAGACGCTCGGAGGTCAAGCTAAAAGTTTCAGCAACCAGACTGACAACACGTTCAGGGTTGATCTCGGTAGGAGCAGGCAACAGATCTGCCAAAGCAATCTCGGTCAATTGTGCCGTAATCGGCACCCCGCTCAATTCCGCAAAGGCAACAATGCGATTGAAAGCGCCTTCCAGTTCGCGAATATTGGACTGCACACGCTCTGCGATGACTTCAATAATCTCATCGGGGACATGGTGTCCAGTGCGTTCGGCTTTGTAGCGCAAAATAGCTTGACGGGTTTCAAAATCGGGAGCCTGAATATCGGCAGTTAATCCCCACTCAAAACGTGAGCGAAGGCGTTCTTCAAGGGTAGACATCGACTTAGGCAAGCGGTCGGATGAAACGATGATTTGTTTGTCTTGTCCGTGGAGGGTGTTAAATGTATGGAAAAACTCTTCCTGCGTAGATTCTTTTCCGGCGATGAATTGGATATCGTCTACGAGGAGCACATCCGTTGTGCGGTATTTGTCACGAAAGGCGGGGGTTGTCTGCGTGCGGATGGCATTAATGAGGTCGTTCGTGAATTCTTCGGAGGAGACGTAGAGCACGTTTAAGCCACGTGCAACACAGGCATTACCAATGGCATGCAGGAGATGGGTTTTGCCCAGTCCAACACCCCCGTAAAGGAAGAGCGGGTTGTAGGCACGTGCTGGTTTCTCTGCGACTGCCTGACAGGCGGCATGTGCCAATCGGTTGCCGGAGCCAACAACGAAATTCTCAAAGGTGTAGCGAGGATTCAGGCTGGAATGAGCAGGTTGAAGGGCGGGCGTTTCGATCTCTTCATCCACAGACACAGATTCAGTCTCTTCAACACTGTCGCGCTTTTCATTTTGGGAAACGACAAAGTTTACATCCACTGTGCGATTCATGATGCCGATCAAGAGACGACTAACGGTACTGGAGAGACGGCTTTCGAGCCAATCACGAGCGTAGGCATTGCCCACACTAACCGTGAGCAGGCCCTCTTCGTAACTCAAGGGACGCGTATCACGCACCCATGTATCGTACGATGCTCTGGGCATTTCCATTTGCAACTGTCCCAGTACAGTTTGCCATGCTTGATTTGCTTCCATGCACATTCTCCACAAGCCCTGCTTTTTGAAAAAGAGGGTGTTTGAAAGAAATCCCCTACAGCGCAGGGGCTTTTTTCATTTTAAGTTTTACAGATAAAGATGGGGGGGTCTCGTTTTCTGCCAGAGAAACCCTATATCGAACTGACATGATTTTAGCAAAGAAAGCTCTTTCGCGCTACACGCCAAACCTACGATACCTTAAAAACTTCCGATTCTTTAAGGTTTGCTTTTCTTAAAATTTGAAGCAAGCTAAAGAGAGTAAAGCATTTTTTAATAGAATTTTTGTTTCATCTACAAAGTCATCAACTTATCTTAACACCCCCCATATATGGGGGTCAACTAGTAAAAGGCAAAAAGAGTGGTGTACGAACCTTAAAAAATCATACCGCGAAATTATTTTTTCGCGGTATCTGTGAAACACAGAATATTTTGATTCAATCCTAACATTTTTGCAAAGTGCACTTTTCAGGCATCTTCACGTGGCAGCCAAGCGAGGACAGTGGTGCCCTCACCGGGTTCAGAAATAATTTCCACTTCGCCGCCAGCATTGCGAATACGTGTGTGCATATTGGAAAGCCCATGTCCAAGAGTCATGCTCATTTTATCAAGTGCGAATCCTTTGCCATTATCCTGAATTTCGAGCAGGACACGGTCGGGCGTTGTCCAGACGTTGACGCTAACCCGTTTAGCCCGAGCATGCTTGGCAGTATTCGCCAGAGCCTCCTGACAGATGTGAAAAAGGATGAGCGCCTGTTTTTGGGGTAGATGAGCAAAATCCTGCTCTTTGCCGGTTAGCATCGCTTCGGCAAGGGTATTAACGCGATATTCGGTCAGCAAGCGGCGTAAGCCAGCAAGCAGATTCTCGTCGCCAAGCTGACGCGGGCGCAGGTCAAGGATATAGGTGCGCAAATCGCGGATGGACTGGTTTAATCCATCAATGGCTTGTTGGATACCGTCTTTGGCGTGCTCGGTATCTTCGTCGACGAGCAGGCGCACGTTTTCCAGCAAAAGCCCAACCCCAAAAATAGATTGGATGACACCATCATGCATGTCCATGCCGATACGATCTCGTTCTTCGAGCACTGCCAAACGGCGAGCATCGCTATGCAGGCGCGAGTTCTCAATTGCCAACCCAGCCCAGTTCCCCACGGCTGTGAGCAATTGGATACTACGCTCATCAAAAGGATTGTCGCCGCGTTTGGCGGTGCCAAGTACGCCGATCATTTTTTCGCCGGAAGTTAACGGTAGACAAACAAATTGCCGGAACCCTGCATCCAAAACAGCGGGGCGCAGATCGTGCATCTCTTGTGAGAGTGCCTCACCAAGCAAGGTCTCGTTATTCGCAGCAGAGCGACCGACAAACCCTTCGCCGAGCTTAAAGCGGCTGCGCGTCCAGAAGGCTTCTGCCGCTTCACCACGATGAAGAACCAATCGTAAAATGCCGGTTTCTTCATCTAAAAGGAATATCTCGCCCGCTTCCACATGCAGATAATCCATCACCAGCGCCAGTGTCTTGTTGACGATTTCATCCAAACCCTGTGTCGGGACCAACGCGGCGGCGATGTCGTTCAACAACGCCAAATCTTCGCTGCGCTGGGTCAGCGCAACATCGCGCTGGCGCAAATTGTCGTAAAGACGTGCATTCTGAATCGCAGCAGCAGCATAGCCCGCCAACATTTGGATAATCTGTTCATCTTCTTCACTGAAGACATTCGCCCCTTTTTTGTTGGTCAGATAAATCTGTCCGAGCTGACGATTCGCAGTGAGGATGGGTACGCCCAAAAACGAGCGCATCGGGGGATGATGTGGGGGAAACCCGACACTGCGCGGGTCATCGGCCAAATTCGCTAACCGGATTGGATTCTCCGTTCCCGTTAATGCCCCCAACAAGCCCAATCCCTTTGGCTGATGCGGCATCCGCGCGATCTGAGATTCAGTCATTCCGACGGTCACAAAATGGTCAAGGTCTCCATCATCGTTCAAAACCGCCAAGGCTGCATACTCGGCTTCAGCCTGTTCACGAGCCACCTGCGCAATTCGCTGCAATAAAGTCTCCAAAGAGACATCCTTAATCAGCTCCAAATTTGCACGGTGCAGCGCGAGCAAACGAGCTTGCAATTGTTCACAAGATAATGTCATAAATGCTATTATATCCACTTTGATAGCTTTTGCTAGAAAAAGACCTTAAAATCTCTTAGCATGAACCATAAGGAAACCCAATGACAAACTCACGCATAGCAGAATTTTACAAACTCACGCAAGCTGAACGGCTGGATGCGCTCGCCAAAGCATCCGGCTTGGATGCAGATGAACTCGCCACGCTCCTGACCTCCGGCTTGCTGACCGCGCAACAAGCAGACAAGATGGTAGAGAACGTGGTTGCCACGCATAACCTGCCCCTCGGCATTGGTCTCAACTTCAAGATCAACGGCGTGGATAGATTGGTTCCGATGGCCATCGAAGAACCTTCGGTTGTGGCCGGTGCCTCCTTCATGGCGAAACTTGCCCGCAAAGGCGGCGGCTTTTTTGCGACAACTTCCGCTCCCGAAATGATCGGGCAAATCCAAATTTTGGATGTCGCCGATATCCACGCCGCAAAAATGGCGATCTACGAAGCCCGCGAATCCCTGCTCGCCGAAGCCGACGGCATCGACCCAATTCTAAAGAAACTTGGCGGCGGCGCACGCGACTTGGAAGTGCGTGTCATCGAAGATTCCCCCATAGGTAAATTCCTTGTTCTACATTTAATCTATGACGTGCGCGACGCGATGGGCGCCAACGCCATCAACACCGCCTGCGAGAAACTCGCTCCGCGCATCGAAGCCCTGACAGGCGGACGTGTGCACCTGAAAATTCTCTCGAATTTATCTGATCGCCGTATGGCACGCGTGCGTTGCACTATTCCTGTCAAGGAATTAGCCTTTGATGATTTCGCGGGCGAAGAAGTCCGCGATGGCATTATCGAAGCCTACGCCTTCGCCGCCGCCGATCCCTACCGCGCCACCACGCACAACAAAGGCATCATGAACGGCGTGGATGCCGTCGTCATCGCCACCGGAAACGACTGGCGCGCCATCGAAGCGGGCGCACATGCCTACGCCGCCCGCAACGGGAGATATACTTCGCTCTCAACATGGGGCAAAGATGCGGACGGCAATCTCGTCGGCACCCTCGAAATGCCGATGGCGGTTGGCATTGTCGGTGGCGCGACGAAAGTGCATCCCACCGCCCAGGCTGCGCTCAAATTGATGGGTGTCAAAACTGCATCCGAATTGGCCGAGATCATCGTTTCGGTCGGCTTGGCGCAGAACTTGGCAGCCCTGCGCGCCCTCGCCACCGAAGGCATCCAACGCGGACACATGTCTTTGCACGCACGTCAGGTCGCCATTGCGGCAGGCGCAAAGGGCGAGCAAGTCGACCAGGTCGCCGCGCAACTTGTTGCCGAAGGTATTGTGCGCATTGATCGGGCAGAAGAAATCATGAAAGAGGTGACCGCCTGATATGCCCTCTACAGAAAAAATCGTAGAACTCTCAAATACGCTGGGGCGCATCATTGCTATCCTTGAATGGGACGATGAACAACATTGGTGTAAAGTGATCGCCAAAGTCAAATACAATTTGGACGCTTCAAAAACATCGAATGCCATAGATGCACTTCTAGGCATCTATGGCGGCATGGGTTCTTTCAATGACCTTGTGATTGGACAAAGCATGGAGAATGGAATGTTCTCTTGGAAAGATGGCGCCAAAGAAAAGAATGAAGAACTGAATCAACTGCGCTCAGTAGCATATCAATTGGCGATAGCGCTTAGAGAGAAAAATAGCATGGAGACGGCATGACAACATCATCATCCGTGTTTGATAACAACATATCTATATGGAAAAGAGAACAGGAACAACCTTGGCAAGTGCTGAAATATAAATTAGCCAAAGCCAATATTGAGAAACACTTGCAAACTAAGAATCTTATAGTTTTAGATGCAGGCGGCGGCAACGGGGTCGATTCTCTTGATTTCGCCAAAGCAGGGCACCGTGTTCACCTTGTCGATTACTCTAAAGAGATGCTTTCACAGGCTAAGGAGTTAGCATCCGCAGCAGGTGTAGAGAAAAATATAAGAACCTATCAAGTAGACATCCAAGAAGTAAGCTCCATTTTTCCCAATACAAAATTTGATTTAATCCTTTGCCATAATGTATTGCAATATGTTGATGATGTTTCGTTATTGTTAAAAAACTTGGTGGATCTACTAAACTCTAATGGGTTAATTTCAGTGATAGGCATCAACCGCTATTCTATTGCCTACCAATCCGCTTTTTTACACGGCGACTTAGAAAGAGCTCTAAAAGAAATTGGTACAAGGGAGCATCATGGATACTCGTTCGACACCACATTAATCAATTATGCTGTTGAAGAAATTGCAGAAATGTTGAAAAAAACAGGAGCCACTGTTGAAGCTGATTATGGTATTAGAAATATCTATGATTATTGGGGCGATAATGAACAAAAATCAAACCCAGAAACTCAGGATCAGCTTGAAAAAATAGAGTTTGAATTTACAGACAAATACCCCTATAAGTTGTTGGCGCGTTACTATCAAATTATCGCGCGCAAAGGATAAAATATGTAGAGGCGAGTCTTTGACTCGCCCCTACAGCACGCAATCATTAAGGAGATTTATTCCATGACAGAAAATGAACACCTTTTACTCAAGCCCGCTCGTCCCGTCGGCATTGTCGGGTATGGTGCGTATGTGCCGCGTTACCGCCTCCCCGCGACCGAGATCAATCGCGTCTGGAAGGGCGGCGTTGGCGGCACCCCGATCACCGAGAAGAGCGTCCCCGGTCTCGATGAAGACGTGGCTACCATGTCCATTGAAGCGGCACGCAATGCCCTCGCCCGCTCCGACATCCACGCGCATCAGCTGCGCGCTGTTTGGGTCGGGTCAGAATCGCATCCCTACGCGGTCAAGCCCACGTCCACGATCGTCGCGGAAGCCATCGGCGCTGTCCCCCACATCCAGGCAGGAGATTGGGAATTTGCTTGTAAAGCTGGGACGGAGGCGATGGTTGCCGCGATGGGCATGGTCGGCTCAGAGATGGCCGATTACGCCCTTGCGGTTGGGATGGATACCGCGCAAGGAAAGCCCGGTGATGCCCTCGAATATACCGCCGCAGCCGGTGGCGCAGCTTTTGTGATTGGTCCCGCCGAAAAATCGCTGGCGGTCATCGAAGCGACTTACTCCTACGTCACCGACACCCCCGATTTTTGGCGGCGTGCCTACCAGAAATATCCCGAACACGGTTCCCGTTTCACGGGCGAACCGGCCTACTTCGAGCATGTCGGCAAAGCTGCCACGACCCTGATGGAAGCGACCAACACGACCGCATCCGATTACCAGTACGCCATTTTCCACCAGCCGAACGCAAAATTCCCGATGCGTGTGGCAAAGATGCTTGGCTTCACCAAAGAACAGTGGGAACCCGGTTTACTTTCTCCCATGATTGGCAACACCTACTCCGGCGCAGCCATCATTGGGCTGACCGCCACACTGGATATCGCTCAACCCGGCGACCGTATCCTGATGGCCTCCTTCGGCTCCGGCGCAGGCTCGGATGCAATGTCGATCACCGTCACAGATCAACTACTCGAACGGCGTGATAAAGCCCGCAAGACACAGGACTACATCGCCCGCCGTAAAGAAATTGACTACGCCACCTACGCACGCATGCGCGGCAAGATCACGATGAAGTAGTAGAAAGTAGTAATGAGTAAAAAGTGACTCACGCATCACGCATCATTCCCGACTTCCTGCTTTCCACATACTACAAAAACACAATACTTTAAGGAAAATCCTTTATGCAAGACAATATCGTCATCGCCGGCATCGGCCAAACCGCCGTCGGCGAACACTGGCAATACTCAATCCGCGAGCTGGCGCACTTCGCCCTCGAAGCCGCCATCAAAGATGCAGGCGGACTGCGCCCCCAGGCGCTCTTCGTCGGCAACATGCTCGCCCCCAATCTCTCCCGTCAGGCGCATCTTGGCGCGCTCATCGCCGACTTTAGCGGCCTGATTGGCATCGAAGCCGTCAGCATCGAAGCGGCAGGCGCATCCGGCGGAGCGGCACTCCGACAGGGTTATCTGGCCGTCAAAAGCGGCATGGTCGATGTTGCCCTTGTCGTCGGCGTTGAAAAATTCACCGACATGGTCGACTCGGGCGTTGAAGATGCCCTCGCCACCGCCGTCGACAGCGATTTTGAAGCCGTGCAGGGGCTCACCCCCACGTCGCAAGCCGCCATGCTCATGCAGCGCTACATGCATGAATTCGATGTCCCCGCCGATGGCTTCGCGGGCTTCCCCATCACCGCCCACGCCAACGCCGTCGATAACCCCAACGCCATGTATCGCAGAGCAATTAAAGAAAGCACCTATCTCCGCTCAGGCATGGTTTCAGCACCGCTAAATATGTTTGATGCCGCCCCTCCAGCGGATGGTGCCGCAGCCCTGATTTTGACTCGTCCCGAACTGCTCCCAACCGACAAACACCACCGGAACGTACGGATCGTTGGGTCTGCTTCCGCTTCCGATATGTTGACCCTGCACGACAGGCATGATCCGTTAAGCTTCAACGCCGCGCGCCGTTCGGTAGACCGTGCCCTCGAAAAAGCGGGCGTGAGTATCGACGAGATCAGCTTCTTCGAATATCACGATGCCTACTCAATCTACGCCGCCCTCTCCCTCGAAGCGGCAGGCTTCGCCGAACGCGGCAAAGGCTGGCAGATGGCGAATAGTGGCGAGATCGGAGCTGATGGGCGCATCCCGTGTGCCATAGCGGGTGGACTCAAGGCGCGCGGTTTCCCCGGCGGCGCCACGGGCGTATACCAAGCTGTGGAAGCGGTCAACAGGCTCAGGGCCACGAACGAATCGGGCGAAGTCGGCATGATCCAATCTTTGGGCGGTCCCGCATCCACTGCCGTAACACATATCCTGACCACTTGATTACTCAAGCCGCTGGCATAGCCGGTGGCTTGACCCAGCCCTTATAAGGACTTCTTACTTGCGGCACATCAAGGTGCTGCTTTCTCTTCGCTCAAGCCTGATGCAACGATTACTTAGCAAACCCTATAGGAGGCCTCTGCTTCCTTCGTACTTGCACGCCAAGCGCTTTTAGGCACCGACCTTGAAATGGTCTAATTGGAGAAACCTATGAAAAAGCTCGTGCTCTTTCTCGCAACCTTTGCATTATTACTCACTGCATGTAAACAAGAAGTTAGTGCAATCCCGACAGCTACCGAAGAGAGTGTCTCAGCCGAAGCCATTTTTACGGCCGCAGCCATGACGGCCTTCGCACAGATCCCAACGGCAACGCTTGTCCCAACCGAGACCGCTACTCCTGTTCCAACGGCTACTTTAGCGCCAACGATCACACCTGTCGATACAGTCACGCCGCAAAACACTGCAACAAAGCAACTCTCGAGCCTGACGGCATTTGGTTGTTATGATGGAGCCTATGTCAGTGATGTCACCATCCCGGATGGTACGCTTTTTGATCCTGGAGATATATTTATCAAAACCTGGGAGATCAAAAACACAGGTGGCTGTGCGTGGGAAGCTGACTTTCAACTTATTTTTTCGAGCGGCGATCAAATGAATGGTACAGATCACGTCATTAATACAACAGTAGCCAGTGGCGCAACAGGCGTATTCTCTGTAGAACTGGTTGCGCCTGATACGCCCGGCTCATATGCTGGCTATTGGCGTTTAACCAATGCTGAAGGCACAATTTTTGGCGAAGCAGTTTACGTCATCATCACCGTCGCTGGCGAAGTTCCTACAGCAACCGCGACGCCATAAATTGGGTAAAGTAGAACGCAAAAAACAACGAATAACTAGCCTCTAAAAACTGGAGTTCTCATGAAATCACTCTGGCTTGAAGATCAAACCCTCAGCTACCACGCCAAGCGCCCCAAGCCGAGCAACGCGGGCGAAGCCCTCATCCGTGTGCGGCTGGCGGGCATCTGCGGCACCGATCTTGAAATGGTCAAGGGCTACTATCCCTTCACGGGCGTGCCCGGTCACGAATTTGTCGGCGAAGTCGTCAAAGCTGATGATAAAAGCTGGATCGGCAAACGCGTCGTCGGCGAGATCAACGTCACCTGCGGGGATTGCGAACAATGTCTGAATAGACGTTCGACTCATTGCGAAAATCGGACGACGCTCGGCATCCATAATCGGGATGGGGTCTTTGCGGAATACGTCACGCTCCCGACCCGTAACTTGCTACCGGTTCCCGACAGTCTGCCCGACGAGAAAGCTGTCTTCACCGAACTGGTCGCCGCTGCGGTTGAGATCACTGAAGAAGTCCACATCCGCCCAACGGACAGGGTACTCGTCATCGGCGCGGGGAGATTTGGTCAGCTGATCGCCCAAGTCCTGCAACTGACGGGCGCGGACTTGCACGTTGTGGCACGTCATCCCCGTCAACGCAGGTTGCTGACTGAACGCGGGATTAATCTGATCGAGGAAGAAGACATCCAGCCCTGGCGCTGGGATGTCGTGGTAGATGTCACGGGCTCGGCATCCGGTTTTTCTTTAGCGAGGCAAGCCATTCGTCCGCGCGGCACGTTGGTCATGAAATCGACGTATAAGGGCGATATGCAGGTCAACTTCTCACAAATCGTCGTCGACGAGTTGACCATCACCGGCTCGCGCTGCGGTCCCTTTGCGCCCGCGCTGCGCCTGCTCGAGAGCGGACTCGTCGATCCGCTTGGTATGATCGCTGCCGAGTATCCGCTTGAAGAGGGGCTAAAAGCCTTCGAGTACGCCAGCCAGCGCGGGGTTTTGAAAGTGCTGTTACGCCCATAGCAGGGTAATTCCTACCCATTTCTCCTGTTTGTGTGACATACGCTGTAAAAGCAGGTAGAATTACTTTTTGTATTTAACGCCGTTGATTTCATCCAAGCATGGGTAGAGTGGAAATGAATGAAAAGAATATTTTCTTAAGTGAAATAGATAAACCATCGACGCTTCAGTTTTCAATCAGAATTATCCCAAAGTTAATATCGTTGCTAATTCGAGCAACCCTGTTCTTGCCGCTGTGGCCTATCTATTGGCTTGGATGGTTGGTTTGGTATCGACCTCCGAACGTTCCTCCCCTTAGTCAGACCCTCCGATATTTGAAATTAGCCTGGACTGTCTCCCCTGAAAACCCCAAGATGTCCTTCCTGGGGCGCTTTTGGTTGTCTTTGTCGATGCTTGAAATGTTTTTGAGTTCTCCGCTCACAGGGTTGGCATGGTTATTGGACGAACTGTTTTATGGGCGTTCGCTAAATAAAGCTTCGGTTAATGAACCTTTCTTTGTGATTAGCGCAGGTCGCAGTGGCAGTACGCAGATCACCCGTTACATCGAAGAAGATGATAGCTTGGTTGTACCCAATACTCTCCAACTTCTCTTTCCTTATCTTTGGTTGTGGCACTTAATGTCCAAAACACTCGGGAAGGTCATTAAGCCTGAAAAAGTTCGTGAGTTGTTCCTCTCCGCTTGGCCTGCAGAATTGATCGAGCGACATGATTTAGACCCTTATAAAGCGGATACATTTGACATCGCTTTTTTCACGTTTCACCTGAACCGTTTTTCATTATATCTTGGGCCGGAAGTTGCGAAAGAAGATTTCCTTACAGCAACGAATGCGCCTTATGATAAGCAGATATTTGTCCAGTTTGTTGATAGATTAGCTCGAAAGGCAATGGCTTTTTCAGGCGTAGCAGATGAAGGGGGAACTCGCCGGTTTTACCTGAAAGGTCATTTTCTGTATATGGCACAAGCCTTGAGCGAGGCTTACCCGGATGCATCTTTTCTAACCGTTATCCGAGAGCCTGTGTCGCGGATGAGAAGTGTCATCAACTATATGCGTGTTAATCCGCCTGATCCGGTATTGGGACCTGTCCCCTGGGCTTGGCTTACGAATACGCTGATGCATACGGAAGTTTCTTATAACAGAGTAGAACAAGAGTGGTTTACCCGAGACGACAATACTCGGCGTTCTGTCATTAAGTTTTCAAGATTTGTCAATGATCTTGAAGGCTCCATGAAACAGGTCTATCTGGAGTGTTTTGGCACAGAAGAAGTTCCCCCACATGTCCCTGCTGCCCACTCTCCACGAGATCGGAAGAATTATACAGTGAACCGCTCGCTTGAAGACCTAGGTGTTGATGAAGTTGAACTGAAAAATAGTTTGAGAGATTATATTGAGTGGTGCCAATAATATCCAGTTCCTTCGACTACGGGGTAAACAGTTCAGGGCTATTTACCCCGTAGTCGGAAGACGTTTTTTGTAAATCCGCTCTTACCCTACGGGGTACGCGTCGACTATACATCTCTCGCCGTTCGATCTTCCGCTCAGGGAGCGTGTTTTTCTGTGGTGAATAACGGGGTAAAATCTACCCCATGTCTAAACTCCAAAAATCCCCCCTCTTTTATTTCATCCTGACCCTGCTTGCTATCGTCGTGATGACTTTCTTCGGCCCCGAAGAAGCCACGCTCGGTGCAAACGTGCGTCTCGTCTACCTGCACGGCGCTTGGGTCTTAACCGCCGAACTGCTCTTTGCGCTTGCTGCGCTAACAGGTTTGGTCGCGCTCATCAGCCGCAAGGACGCCTTCTACCGTTGGACAACCTCCCTCGGTCGCAGCGGCACCGCTTACTGGATCACCTACCTGCCGCTCTCGCTCTGGGCAATGGAAGCCAACTGGAACGGTCTCTTTCTCGCTGAGCCGCGCTTCCGTCTGGCGATGATGTTTGCCGTCGTCGGTTTGCTACTGCAACTCGGCTTGTGGCTGCTCAATATCAACTGGTTGACCGCGCTGGCGAATATTGCCTTCATTGTTACCTTGCGTGTTATCTTTGCCAATGCTGCCAATGTCATGCACCCGCCGCCATCCCCGATCTTCAACTCTGGCAACTGGACGATCATCGGCTATTTTGTGATGCTGAATGTGTTGGTTTGGCTTTCCGCATTTTTTGTAACCCATTTCTTGCTGCCAAAAAACGTTTAACGTTACAACGTTATAACGCCCGTGCAACTCGCCCTTTTCGCTTTCGTTCGTACCATCTTCAACACCGCCTATCGCATGATCTACCCCTTTCTGGGTGTTTTTGCGCGTGCGCTTGGTGTTGATCTGGCAGAGATGTCTATGCTGATGAGCATCCGCTCGCTGGGTGGGGCGCTGGTGCCCTTTATTGCCCCCGTTGCCGATTATCGCGGACGCAAATTCGGTATGTTGCTGGGCTTGGGGCTTTTTATTCTCAGCATGGCGCTGGTCGTCATCTACCCCACATTCCTGACGTTGGGAATATCGATGTTCTTCGCCACCCTCGCCAAATATATTTTTGATCCCGCCATGCAAGCTTATCTCGGCGACCGCACCTCCTACGACCAACGCGGGCGCGCGATTGCCATCACCGAATTGGGCTGGTCGCTGGCCTTTGTTGTCGGCGTTCCGCTCGTGGGATTTCTCATCTCAGATTTTGGATGGATGGCTCCCTTCCCGTTGCTGGCGTTGCTCGCACTTTTGAGCTTCATCCTGCTCATCGTCATGCTCCCCAAAGACGAAACACCCGTGGGGAAAGCTGCTACCGCCAAATTAAATTTTGGGCGCGTCTTCAACTCGATCCCGGCAATGGCAGGCCTCAGCATCACCTTGTGGGCGACGATTGGTAATGAACTGGTCAACCTGATCTTTGGCGTTTGGCTGGAAGATTCTTTTGGACTAAAGATCGCTGCCTTGGGTGCATCGGCTGCCGTGATCGGTTTTTCAGAAGTCGGCGGGGAAGGGTTGGTTGCCTTGCTTTCTGATAAATTGGGAAAGGAACGCGCTGTCGGGTATGGGCTGGTCGTCAATGCGGCTATGGCCTTACTGCTGCCCGTTTTGGCGCAGAACACTGTTGGTGCATTGATCGGACTCTTTCTCTTCTATATCACTTTTGAATTTACCTTTGTCAGCACCATCCCGATGATGACCGAGGTTATGCCTACTGCACGAGCAACGCTGATGGCATTCAACGTGGGCGCTTTTTCTTTGGGGCGCGGAATCGGGGCACCGATAGCAACTTTTCTCTACGGATTTGGTTTTCCCGTTGTTGTGGTTGGAACAGTTATATTCAATCTTTTTGCGTTGCTGGCATTACGCAGATTGGGGCAGAAATGATCCTGAAAATTCTCTTCTTGTTAATTTATTTTGCGGCATTTATTGCCTTCTTCTATGGGCTTTGGGCAATTGTGCCTTTCTTTTATAAACTTCCCTGGGTGCCGACCGAGAAAGCGCGTGCCCGCCGAGCCTTGGAGATGGCAAAATTGCAACAGGGGGAAGTGCTTTATGATCTCGGCGCGGGGGATGGGCGTATCCTTTTGATGGGGGCAGAAGAGTTTGGGGCGCAGGCCGTTGGCATCGAGGCGAGTCCGTTGCAGTATATTTTCACGTGGTTGAGATGTTGTTTTAGCAGTAGCAGGCCCAATATCCGTGTGCGACGCGAGAATTTCTATCAGGCAGATTTGTCGGATGCAGATGTCATCTTTGCTTATCTGACGCCTGCGCACGCATCCCGCCTGCAGGGTCGTTTGGCAGGGCAGTTAAAGCCCGGTGCGCGCGTGGTAGCGATCGCGTTTGATTTCCCCGATTGGAAGCCAACGGATGTTGATCAGAATGATTTGATCTTTATGTATGAGATGCCGCCACAGGAAGGTGGGTTGACGGCGTATTTGATGGCGCAGGATGAGTAGACCACAAAAGCTTCAAAGACTTTTGTGGTCTTTTTTCTTAATATGCCTTTTCTCACTTGACCCGTCCTTGCTCCCGTTCTAAAATAAAGGAAATGTCAGACAAATTTTAAGAGAGCAGAAACCCTGCTCTCTCCCCATCTTTTCTCTTATATCTAACAGGAGACCCCAATGTCCGAAGATTTCCTTGTGCGCGGTTCGCTCGAAGAGCTTGACCCCGAAGTTTTTAAACTGACCCAAATCGAAGCGGAACGCCAAATCCGCAAGTTGATTATGATCGCATCCGAGTCGCAGGCGCCGATCGCTGTGCGGGAGGGACTTGGTTCCGTTTTCCAGAACATCTATGCGGAAGGCTACCCCGACGAAGACAGCCGCTGGATGAACGAAGATGAAATTCTCGATCACGCCGCTCGTCTGCCGCACTACCGCCGCTACTCCGACCCGCGCTACTACAAGGGAGTGGAATATGCTGACACCATCGAAGCCCTCGCCCGTCGGCGGGCTGCTGAAGCTTTTGCCGCCAACGGCGTGACCGCTGACCAAATTTACGTCAACGTGCAGGCGCTTTCTGGTGGCCCAGCCAACAATGCCGTTTACCACGCCCTCGTCCAGCCCGGCGATACTGTGATGGGCATGGATCTGTTGCATGGCGGGCATCTCTCGCATGGTTCACGCGTCAATCGTTCGGGCAAGTATTACAACATCGTCAGCTACGGCATCGACGATGAGACCGAGCAGATCGACTACGAGGTCGTGCGTCAGTTGGCGCTCGACAATAAACCGAAAATGATTATTGCGGGCTACTCCTCCTACTCATGGGTACCTGATTGGAAGAAATTCCGTGAAATTGCCGATGAAGTTGGCGCTTATCTGCTGACCGACATCTCGCACATCGGTGGTCTCACCGCTGCGGGTGTTGTGCCCTCCCCGGTGGGCATTGCCGATGTAATTATGTCCACGACGCATAAATCGCTGCATGGGCCACGCGGTGCGATCTTAATGACCACCAGTAAGAAAATTGCGCGTGCTCTTGACCGCGCCGTTTTCCCCGGCGAGCAGGGTGGGCCGCACGTGAATACTTTTATCGGTTTGGCATTAGCCTTCAAACTCGCCAAGACCGCAGAGTATAAAAAACTGCAACAGCAGACGATTGATAATGCCGTCGCAATGGTCGATCAATTCCAGAAGCGTGGCTTGAAAGTGCCTTTCGGCGGCACGAATACGCATCTGATCAATATCGACTGCCGCAGCATTAAAGGGGCGGATGGCTCTAGCCTGAGCGGCGACATGGCATCCCGCATTTTGGATGTGGCTGGTTTGGTCATCAACCGCAATACCATTCCGGGCGATAAATCTGCTTTAGCGCCGAGCGGCATTCGTCTCGGGACACCCTGGATCACGCAGCGTGGTTTCGACGAAGAAAAATCCCGCAAGTTGGCGGATATTATTGCCGACGTGTTGCTCGGTTGTCAGCCTTATTACATGGATGTGCCGAAAAAACGCAAACCCCAGCGCCGTGCGAATATCGACTTTGAATTGCTGAACGATGCCAAACTGCGCATCCGTGAACTGGCGCTCTCGGCGGGCATGGACTTCGAGCCGATCAACAGTGGCTACCCCCACTTCTACTATATCGACGATCTCGTCAACGCCAAAGATGGCTGGGCAGCCTATGACCTGCAAGGTCAGCGTGTGCGCCAAATGTTGGATTATGCTGTCAGTGCTGACTTATCTGCGCTCAAAGACGGGGATAGTACGGCAACCTGCCTCCACACGCCCAGCAAGATCGTGGAAGGTACCCTGACTCGGGTCACGAGCGAAGCGTATCGGCTTTCCGTCCCCGCCGGCGACGCAAGTTTGGCAGCCACCTGGCTGCGTGACCTGTCCGACGGCTACGTCTCCATGAACGTCGAAAATGACAAAGATTTCGCCGCCAGCCGTGTGCCTGGTCCGTTTGTGGTCTTTGAATCCGATGAACCTGTCCAACGGGATGGCAAAACCGAAAAAGCCAGCGACAAGCCTTTTTATGCGGGCATTGGGCAGCTCGAAGTCAAGGAGCGCCCTGCGCTGCCGAATTTTGAGTGGACTGAGCCTGCCGACCCGCCGCTGATGCGCACGCCGCTTTACGATGTGCATAAGGAACTCGGCGGCAAAGTGATCGACTTTGCGGGCTGGGAAATGCCCGTTTGGTATTCGGGCGTGATGGAAGAGCATCTCGCCACCCGCAACGCCGCTGGGCTTTTTGATGTGGCGCACATGGGCGTTTATGACGTGCGTGGGGATGATGCCGCATCGTTCCTGGACACGGTGTGTGGTAACGATGTGGGCGGTTTGATGCCCGGCAATTCGCTTTATACCCATTTCCTGACCCCCGACGCCGAAGTGATCGACGATACGCTGGTCTACCGCCGTGGCTGGGATGATTTCCTGGTCGTGGTGAATGCTTCGAACGACGACAAAGACCGCACCTGGCTTGAATCAGTGCGGGATGGCAAGGTCAAAATTGATAATAAATACCCCTGGGCACGGACGTTTGGCTACAATGCGGAAATCCGCAACTTGCGTGACCCGAAATCTGGTTCCGCCATGCGAGTGGATATCGCCCTTCAGGGACCGAGGTCCCGAGACACGCTTTTGGCGATGGGCGTCAGCGACGCCGACCGTGCCAAGATTATGAAATTGACCCGCACCCAACTCTGCGATGCGACCGTCGGCGGCTTCGACCTGATCGTCTCCCGCACGGGCTACACCGGCGAAAAGATGGCGTTCGAGTTATTCGTTCATCCCGAACAGGCTGCCGCTTTCTGGATGGCTGTCCTGAAAGCAGGCGAGCAGTTTGGCGTGATGCCGATCGGCTTGGGCGCACGTGACAGCCTGCGCACCGAAGCGGGCTTGCCGCTCTACGGACACGAGATGGGTCTCGGCTCCGGAAAAATGGGTCAGCCCGATCTGGGCGTGGCGGAAGGCGGCTTCGGCTCCTACGTCAAGACCTACAAACCCTACTTCATCGGGCGTGAGGCTTTCATCGCCAACGAGAAGAAACGCAAGGGCAAAGTGATCCGCTTCACCTTCACCGAGAAGGGCGTGAGAATGGCGCATAACGGCGATCCCGTGCTGGACAAACGCGGCAAAGTGATCGGCTGGGTGACCTCCTGCGCCGTCGACGGGCAGGGCTTCCTGACCGGGCAAGCCTACCTGCCGCTCAAATACGCCGAAAAGGATACGCCGATCTTCATTTATCAGTCGGCGCCCGACAAAGCAGGCCTCGCCCCCGCCGAAATGAAATCCGGCGATAAGGCGATCTTGCCGAGTGCGGCGGTGGTGGTGTCGAGGTTTCCGAAACTGTAGAGACTAGAGAGTAGAGAATTAGAGAGAAGGCGGCAGTAGGGGGCTGCCGTCTTCGTTTATAATAGCTATTGTTTTCTATGCTAAATGTAATTGGGAAGGATAATCATGGCACGAATTCGGATAACGACACCAGGCATCAAGAAGGCATTACGCCGATTTGAATATTCACAAGCTGTTGCTGAATATATATGGAATGGATTTGATGCACAAGCTAACTGTATTGATATTATATTTACAGCTAATGGCATTGGCGGGATCGATGAGCTAATTATCTCTGATAATGGAACTGGTATTCCATTTGGTCAACTGCAAGATAAATTCATGCCTTTTTTTGAATCGGAAAAAGAACTGGATCCTAAAGCTCGACGTACAACATCTGCTGTACATGGAAAAAATGGAGTGGGACGGTTAACTTTTTTCAGATTTGCCACCCATGCAGTTTGGCATACGGTATTTGAAGAAGATAAAGAGCGCTACACTTATTCTATTTCAGTAAGCTCAGATTCTCTTAATAATTTTTCAGAAACGGAACCCGTAAGAACGGATAATACAACAGGAACATCTGTAGTATTCTCTGGAATACAAAACTTGACGGAAGACAATCTGTTTACTAATGTTTATGATTTCCTCGCCAAAGAATTTAGTTGGTATCTTGAGCTAAACGCAAATAAGGCATATTCTATAAGAATAAACGGGGAATATCTTGACTATTCGGGATTGATAAATGACAGAGAAGAATTCAGATTAGAAATTAACGATGAACTTTTTAATCTTCGTTATATTCAATGGCGAGAAAACTTGAACCGTGAATATTCAAGATATTATTTTATAGACAGTGAAGATAATGAGAGGTTCAAAGAAACAACAACTCTTAATAACAAGGGGGATCAGTTCTATCATAGCATTTATATTCAAAGCGATTATTTTGACCAGTTTGAAATATCGGCTAAAGATTCTGGTGATAAGAGTGAGTATCAGATGGCGTTAATAGGTCATGTAAAGGGGGAAGATGAATTTAAGAAACTGATAGAAATTGTAGATAAGTACTTGCGTGATAAGAGAAAACCTTTTCTCAAGAATTACACTGACAAATTAATTGCTGACTTTAAAGAAAATAATGCTTTTCCTGAATTCGGAAAAAACGAATGGGATAAATACCGAGAAGCTGAGCTTGAACAAGTAATCAGAGAGCTTTATCAAATTGAACCTAAAATATTTTCATCTCTAAATACTGAGCAGAAAAAGACATTTGCTCACTTATTAAATTTAGTGATGGATGAGGGAGAAAAAGATAGTCTTCTCGAAATTCTTGAACAAATAATTTCTTTAGATAAAGATGATAGAGAACAGTTAGCTTTACTATTACGTAAATCATCTCTAACCAACATCATAAAAACAATAAAGCTAATAGAAGACAGGTTTTTAGCTGTAACAGAGCTGAAAGAGTTAGTTTTTAATAAATCATTGAAGGCTAAAGAAGTTCCTCATATACAAAACTTCATTGAAAATCATTATTGGATATTTGGCGAACAGTATCATTTAGTTACCGCAGCCGAACCTAAATTTGAAGAAGCTTTGCGGAGATTGATATTTTTACGCACAAACGAACAGAGAGATGTATCTATTGATCATCCAGATAAACAAAAAGAAATGGATATATTTATGGTTCGACAGTTGCATAATGACGGACTTAACAATGTTGTTGTTGAATTAAAGCATCCGAATGTTTCTTTAGGTGAAAAGCAGTTAGCACAAGTAAAAACATATTTAAGTGTTATTACGTCAACGGACGAGTTCAATGGCAACAATATGTTTTGGGAATTTTATTTGGTAGGAAATAAATTTAGCAGTACTAGTTATATAGAACGTGAGATAGAAAATTCTCGACATCATGGTGAAAAATCTTTGGTTTATGCAGTTGCTAACTATAAAATTTATGTGAAGACGTGGAGTGAAGTGTTTGCAGACTTTGAATTACGACATAAGTTTTTGTTGGATAAATTAAAGCTGGAAAGAAGCAAGTTGGTTGATGATTATTCTAGTGCAGATAATATTTTGGTAAAACAGAGTGCAAATACAGCAGCGATGCCCACCTAAAATTGATACTTGGAAGCCAAAAAGAAAATGAATGAAATCCAGCGGAAATTTTTAGAAACCTTATCTGACATTATTGCTAATTCGAGAGATGTTCAGCAACACAAATATTTTTGGGCTATAGAAGAAGGTTTTAAGCGAACTGAGTTGTTCTCTAAAAACACATATATTGTTAATGTAACTCCGACTGCGAGAAAAAATCATGAATGTAAAGAAAACGGTTGCGTTGTAAAGCCTGGAGAAAAATACTTTCAGCTAGGCAATCGTTACGAATCTTATCAAATATGTGCCTTGTGTATGGCTAAATTTATTCTTGAAGAAGATGTCCATTTATTACCTGTGTATGAATATGATTATTGGGATGAAGAAACAGAACGCCCGCATTTCGATAGAAATTCTTTATCGAATATTAAAATAAAAAAGGCGATGAACGATTGTTTTGGTAAATAGACCAGTGATGGTTTGGTATAGTGCTCGTCCCGTTTTGGGGCGTGGCATCCCGTAAGTGGTAGGGAAGGGGATGGTCGGCTTTGAGCGTAAAATTGGCGAGCCTTTCGAGATATCCGCGTCTTGGGGGGCTTTTGTTGACTTCGGTAGACTAAAATGATAAACTAGTCTTAGACTAGTCTAAAGGAAAATCTTATGAAAACAACAATCGGCGCTTATCAAGCAAAAACGAATTTCTCTCAACTTATTGAACGCGTTTCTCGTGGCGAGCGGATCACGATCACAAAACATGGTGTTCCTGTTGCGCTCATCTCGCCTGTTGAAATTAAACCTTCTCGAGAAATTTCGGAAATCATCAAAGATATAAAAACTTTTCGTAGTTCCCTTCGTTTAGATGGCGATCTTCGCGAAATGATCGAAGAAGGACGCGCATAATGGCTTTTTTTGTTCTGGATACTTCAGTGACAATGGCATGGTGTTTTGATGATGAAAGCAATCCTTATGCTGATGCTGTTTTAGAAAGCCTGGAAAAGAACACAGCTTTAGCCCCTGGTATTTGGCTTTTGGAAGTTAGCAATGTGCTAGTTGTTGCCGAGCGCCGAAACAGAATGACCAAGGCGGACAGTGTTCGCTTTCAAGAATTATTAAAAGAGCTTTCTATTCAAGTTGAATACTCTACACAACAACGTGTTTTTGGTGAGAATTTAGATTTAGCACGTGAGCAAAATTTGTCTGCCTACGACGCGGCATATCTTGATCTGGCAATGCGTGCAGGCTGCCCTATCGCCACCCTCGATAATGCTTTGCGGGATGCCGCAAAACGCTGTGGCGTTGCTCTCTATCTAGATTCATAATATCCCGAGTGCCTCCGTGTACGAAAAAAAAAGCATCCCATGCCCTCGGTTACATCAAGGCAAAACCCAGCACGACCTCGCCGAGCAGGGCAGTTGACTATTATCTACGTAAATGGTTTGGCGTAGAACGCATCCCGTCTTCGGAGATGTGATCTCCGTAGGTGGTCTCAGAGATGACAGTCAACTTTTCGGTAACGCCAGAAGCCTTCCAAAATCTCGGAAGGCTTTTGCTTTTTCCCTTGAAGCCTTGTAAGGCGAAGACATTCCTGTTCCGTGAAATCCGTGTCCCCAAAGGGCATCCCGTGCCCCCAATCGCCTGACCGGTTAGCAGATTTTCGGGAAAAATCAGGATGAATGAAAGGGGAATGGCGATAATGTAATATACGTGTATTTTTGCTACAACAGTGTTGGCTTTCACAGAAATCGTTGACTTCTTTATATAAAAATTATATAGTGATACTAACTTTTTTCCGTTTCTTAGTGTTTCTGAAGGTGGTTGAGTAATCCCCAATGCTTTTAGAGGGACGTATCGAAACCACAGAATAAGATTTTATAACTGATCTTGGTTTCGATATGGCGAAACGCATCGCCTAGTCAACCAACAAACGCTCTTTTCAACAAACGGTCAGGGGGGGAGAAAATTGAATGTGACATTATTTGTCAGCAAGGCTCGGCTTAATAAGATAAATTAAGTCGGGGAGTAATTATGCATGCGAAAAATAGCAATGGTAATACACAAGGAAATAATACAATAATGGCAGAGGATATATGAGAAAAAATGATCGCACTTTCCGGTTAACAGCTCAAAAATCAATCATTAAACTTGTAGAAGAAGCCACAAAAAATAGCTCTGTTGATGATATAAAGATTTTCCAAGGATCTAAGAATTACGATATACCCGAAATAGCAGTAAGTACGTCTGCTCTTAGGAATGTTATCAACATTAACCAACTTGGTGTTTCAGAAGAAGAATTAGGAGGTTGGCTTGTAAAGAGCCAAGATGATGTAAGGAGTAAGAAAGATAAAGAAATTAATGATACTCTTGTGAAAGAATTATTGAAAAATGAGGGTCTTAAAAATTTAGCTAAAAACGTAAAAGAGCCAAAGGCCATAGGCAATATCATGGCGAACCAAGTTTGCACCATTACAGTGTCAAATAAAGAGAATGAGCGAGTGTTAGAAACAGGTACCGGGGTTTTTCTGACGGATACTCTGATACTAACTTGTAGGCATGTGCTCGGGAATAAACCTCTAAACAAGATACGTGTAAGAGTTAATGTGCCAATGTTTCATGGTCTCAATCCATTTACAAAAAGTAACGTTGCTGGGTGGTCTGCAATACGCTTAGATGTGATCAGCACTGAATCGATGGGCCCCGTTTTGCATGTTGAGAGTCCTGCATTGCCAAAAGAGTTACGTGCTCTTACAGATTGGGGTAAAACTCCAAGCATGGATCAACAGTATCTCGATTTCTGTATACTTGAAATCGATAAAAATACAAAAGAGTGGGAAATTGGCATTGTTGGCAAGCGTTCAGTTTTGATGAACTCTAATTACCAATTCCTGTTGAATTCCATATCCAATCAATTCCCTAAAAACCTAAAGAAGCCTGTAGCACACTATGAAGCAAGCGAACTAAATGGTCAGACAGTAATTGTACATACCTTATCTCCTTTCCTGAAGCTCGATAGTGTAGCTGGTGGTAGTGTGAAATCATATAATAATAAAATTCATCGAATTCGTTATGGAACAGGAGAGTTTGTCGATGCAGGAGATTCTGGTAGCCCCATTACGAATCTAGAAGGGGAACTGATTGCCTTACATAGCGCAGAAGTAGAAACCGCTCAAGGTGAAATAGTAAGTCAAGCAATCCCTGTTGGGCCAATATTTGACCATATTAAGTCAAATGCACCTAATATTTATAAGTTGCTCTAGTTCAATTGTCTAAACATAAAGAAAGGAGTATACAATGGCATCCATAATTCAAAAACCAATCACCAAAGATGAGATTGAGTTGCTAAAATCCCCCGGGTTGGATTATGTAAAGTCCGATATTCTTTGTCGGATGGGAACATTTAGTTATCTTCGATCGGAAAATGATATACGTCAAGCACTAGGGAATGAATGGTCGCACTTAGAAGTTTGGCTCGACGAGAGCATTGATAATCAAGGGTTTGCAACATGGAGTGATAATGTTGTTGTTGTGTCTTTTAGAGGCTCAAATCCAACTTGGGGAGATTGGAAAAAGAATGCAACCGCCTTCTCTCCGGATATACACGCTTTAGGTGGGCGTAGGCATAATGGTTTTGATGCTGTTTGGCGTCAATCCGAAGAAAAAGTCCTCGATATTCTCAATAATAAAATAAACGCCAATAGTCAATTATGGCTTACTGGCCACAGCTTAGGAGGGGCGGTGGCAACTGCTGCTTCTGCTGATTTTATTTTAAGATGCCCTTCAAAAGTGGCTGATTACCATGTGATGACTTTTGGAGCGCCGCGATTTGGCAACGAGGAATTTCAACGAAAATACGATAGTGAAAAGAATATGGTTGATCGACACTGGTTTTTTGCGAATCAACGAGATCCGGTGCCCCATTTAGGCCCTACATGGATGGGATATCGCCATGCAGGAACACTTAAGTATTTCTCTAAAACCGGTGAGCATCTCAATGTGAGCAAAAAGAGTGTCGGGTTACAAGCTTCAGAAAATACCCCGGATGCAGTTGCATTTCAGGATTGGATTTCTATTGACGAAGAGATTAATAAATACTCCCAAACAGAAGAAGATTTAGAGTATCTGGTAAGACAGATAATGGATGATGCAAATAATCTAGAGCTAAGCTTGACGGAAGAAGGAGTTCAAATAGAGTATGACTCTCTGGAATTACAAAGCTCTAATCTCTGGTCGGCTAAAAAACATGATACGGCACTATATTACGAACGAATTCATTCTGTGGCATATCCATAATATGTTTTCATGTCTAAATAAGTTCCTTAAAGGAGACCGGCATCAGTACTAGAGTTCCAGTGTAATAAATTTGGACATTCTTCAAAATTCCTATCGATAACGCAAGAAGCCTTCCAAAACATTGGGAGGCTTTTCCTTTTGGTGTCATAACGGTGAATTCGTTTGAGATGATTCCTCTCTCCCTTTGGTGTATCCTGTTGTTTTTAAGGGCGCATCCATTCCAATCTTATTAGGGGATTTGCTTAATATCCGCCTTGTTTGAGAAGCTCATTTTATCCATTGCAGCGTGACAGCGATCAATGCCTGCGGAGATGATAGTTACCTCTGCGAGGGAAGCGAAAGGCCTTCCGTGTTTTGGAAGGCCTTTGTTGTTTTACTCTATCGGCTCAGGGATTGCCTGCTCTATTGCGCTTCTCTTTGAAGTCAGAGAGCCGAAGCCATTCAAGACAGACTCGAGTAAGGGTAAAAAGTTTGTCACTCGTTTCGCACGTATGACCCAGTTGCGTAAAACGGTGAAAACGCACACCTTAAACGGTCGATGTCGCACAGTCAGGA
>JBNLFG010000013.1:0-158082 GCA_050305405.1 Anaerolineales bacterium
TTCAGGGGTGATCTCGTCTGAGTATTCAACGGCGAAAACGGGTTTGCCTGCTTCGATAAAAGGGATAATTTCCTGGCACCACTCGCCGACAAAGCAATCTTCAGTTAGCGCCCAATCGAAATAGGGCAGCAAATCTTTTACCTGCTCCTCGTTATTCTTTAGTCCAATTGAGAGCCCGCGTGCGTGCGCTTCTTCAGCAAGCCAAATATTGTAGGCAAGTTGATCGTCGTAGCTGATCTCAAAGCCTGTATCGGCCCAGTGCAAATCCATATTGTCCGGTTCAACCCCGTCGAAGCCTTTGTCGGCGCATAGATCCAGGCGGGCGCGCATGATCGGCGCGAGCAAATCGATCTGGCGGATGTCGAGCCATTTTTCGCCATCCCAGCCTTCGTAGTCGTTGCCGATTATTTCTGATGGAAAATCTGTTGCGTCAGGTCGCCAATCTTCCCAGCTCCCAACAGAGATGTAGCAAAAAGCTTTTTTGCCCTGCGCGTGCAAATCGGATATTAGGCTTGCTTCCGTTTCAAAGGCATCCAGGTCGTAAATATCTGCGTCGTATGCCGTGTTGATTTCGTCATTTACGCCAAGCTGCCATGAAAAAGAGCTACCAAGGGGCGGATACCAAATTTCTTTAGGCATTGGGGTTTCGGTCGGAGCCTCGGGCGGGGTGGGGGTAGCTGGGGATGTTTCGGACGAGGCAGATTCTTCTGTCGCGGTGGCAGGTGCAGGAAGAGGCGTATCCGTAGGGGAAGGTGCTGGGGATGTGCATCCACTGATGATGAGGGCAAAAGCTAAAAGCAAGAATACTGTTCGTTTCATATGTATCGTCCTTAAATAAAAAAAAATAGCGCATCGTGCGATGCGCTATTTTACTTTAGTTTAGGCGGTTGCTTTTTTCTTGAACCAGGTTTTCCACTCCTGCTTTTCCCAGACCACAAGGACGGGAGCGGCGATGAAGATGGATGAGTAGGTTCCGCTCATGAGACCAACCAAGAGCACAACAACGAATTGACGCAGGGTGACGCCGCCAAAGAAGGCGAGTGCCAGCAGCAGGAATTCGACGGTCATCAACTGGGTGTTGATGGAGCGCTGCAAGGTTTGGACGATGGAGTGATTGACGAGAGTTTCATATTCCAAACGACGCAGGGTGCTGGAGTTTTCACGGATGCGGTCGAAGACGACGATGGAGTCTTGCATCGAGAAGCCGATCACAGTCAGGAGGGCGGTTAGGAAGAGCGAGTCGATCTCCCAGCCGAAGAGAAGACCGCCGACTGCCGAAATACTGAAAATCAGCGCTACGTCGTGAATCATGGCAAGCACAGCGGAGATGCCGTAGCGATAGGCACCTTTGACACCGCGGAATGACCACGCGATGTAGAGCACGACGAGCAGCGAAGAGACAGTGATTGCCATTGCCGCGCGTGATGTGACTTGTTCGCCGATGCTGGGGCCAACGCTGTCGAAGCGCTGAATAGTGGTTTCACCAAAGGTATCGCTCATTGTGGAGAGTAGAGCATCGCGCTTGTCGTTGTCCAGGAATTCTGAGCGAATAATGATGCCGCCCGTTTCCGTTGTCTGGACTTGTGCGTCTCTGATATTGGCCTCATCGTAGACGGCAAGAACTTCAGCGGGTTGCGGTGCTGTGCCGGCGAAGGTGACTTCAAGCAAGCTACCACCGGTGAAGTCGATGGAGAGGGGTAATCCGCCGGTGGCAAGAATGATCAAGCCGGGCAGGATGACGATCGCGGAAATCGCGAAGAAAAGGTAGCGTTTACCAAGTAAGTTCATAATCTGCTCCTTTTAAATTCCGAACCAGCGCTCGTAGTTTTCGATCTTGATCTTGTCAAGCGCAACTGCGAGGAGCGTTTTTGTGATATAGAGGGCGGAGAAGAGGGAGATAATCACACCCAATGCCAAGGTGATAGCGAAGCCTTTTACGATGGTTGCGCCGAAGGCACTGCCGAACCAGAAGAGGATTGCAGATGTGATCAGTACGGCGGCGTTCGAGTCACGGATGGACGGGAGTGCACGTGACCATGCCATATCGAAGGCTTGTTTAAGGGTGCGTCCCTTGCGAAGCTCTTCTTTGAGACGTTCAAAGACGAGAATATTCGCATCGAGCGCGGAGCCAGTACTCAACATGAAACCGGCGATGCCTGGCAATGTCATGGTTACGCCGATGCCTTTGAAGATGGCAAAAGCGATGGCCGCGTAGAAAAGAATCGAGACATCTGCCATGGCACCGGGTAAGCGGTAGTAGATCGCCATAAAGAGGATGACGATGATGATGCCAACAAAACCAGCTTTCAAACTGCGTTGAAGGGAATCTTCACCGAGAGTCGGTCCAATGATGCGACTCTCAACGATCTTAAGCGGGACGGGGAGCGAGCCATAGCGCAACTGGACAGCGAGGTTATTGGCGCTCTCATAGTCAAATTGACCGCTGATGACGCCGCTACCGCCGGTGATGGCGCTATCAATACGCGGAGCGGAGATCACTTCTTTATCGAGCACGATAGCAAGATATTTACCGACGTTTGCAGCTGTATAGGTTCCAAAGATGTCGCTACCGGAGTCTGTCAGCGAAAAGGCAATTTGGAATTGGCTAACATTGTTTTGGGAAACACCAACTTCAGAAAGAGCTTCTCCGGTCATCACGGTGTGATAAATGGTTGGCGCAGCGTCCGTTGTGGCGGGATCGGTTGCGTTAGGATCAGTTTCTGCCGGAGTTGCGGAAGGGGAGAGACCGTAATCCGTTTCGATGATCGTGCCGGCGGGCAGGGGCGTATCACCCATATCAACAAATTCGAGCAAGCCCGTTTGTTGAATGGTGTTGATGACACCCTCTGTGTCTTTCAGTCCCGGGAACTCACCAACGATGCGGCGGTCACCAGCGATCTGAACGACATTTTCGGCAACACCGAGCGCGTTGGTACGATTTTCAATGACGCGGCGAGCCACTTCCATTGAATCGGTGGAGACTTCTACGTCAGCGGGGAGGTCTGCTTCAAGCAAAACCTGTAAGCCACCGCGCAGGTCAAGACCCAGTTGCGGACTTACATCGCGGTCGTAGATCACATTCCCGTTGAAGGGATTCGTGATGAAGAGTGTATCGCTTAGGTCAATCCAGAGCGCAAGCGCAATAACAATGGCAATGACGGCCAAGCGAGTGTTTTGGCGTTTTATCATATACTCTACTCCAATCATAAAAATACCACCATGCTTGGGTGGCGGCACGATTATACACCCTTTTGATGATTTGAATTAATAGAATAGGCAGATTTTATGCAAATCTGCCTATGAAATAGCAATGAAAGGATGTTGTTGGTGGTTCTTAGTAAACCCACTCGTTGAACAAATTTTCAAGGTCGCAATTGCAATCTTTTTCAGCCAATGCGCGTAAGCTTTCTGCAGAGGCAATATCCCATTCCTGACTTTGTGTGTACTCCGCAAGAAAAGCGTCAAATATCTCTACGCCCATTTCGTTTTTAAGCGCCTCGAAAAAGAATGCGCCGCGCCCATAAACAATGCCGCTGTACTCTTTATCGCTGTAGGCCGTGACAGGTTGCCCGATTGCGACTTCGGCGTAGTCAATGCGCCCCCAACGGTCATTCAGCGCGCTGCTGAAGCCAGCCCCTGCGCTCTCACCATAACGGGCGTTGTAATATTGCCAGGTGATGTACTGAACGAGCGACTCATCCAGCCAGGGTTCGTCAAGCTGATCGTTGCCGACAAGATTGTAAAACCACTGGTGCCCGACCTCATGCGCGACAGTCGATTCGAGATAGACGCTGGCCGGGGTTCCGTTAAAGTCGGCGGAAAGGTCGTAGATATTTACATTCAGAGCTGTCATGCCGGGATATTCAATCCCCAGCGCATAAGTAGGGATGCTGGCAATATCAAATTCAGTATACGGATAGGGCGCGTAAGCTTCGCCAAATATCTCTAATGCTTCTGCCGCGACACCCAGCGCCATCTCTGCTCCGTCCTTCATTTCTGCTGG
This sequence comes from Anaerolineales bacterium, assembly GCA_050305405.1. Classification (GTDB taxonomy): domain Bacteria; phylum Chloroflexota; class Anaerolineae; order Anaerolineales; family Villigracilaceae; genus Desulfolinea. The sequence continues at coordinate 4,004 of JBNLFG010000013.1, forward strand.
AGCACAGCTTTTAATCGTATATGTAGCGAAAGTTTCTTTGATGCAGTTGTAATCCGCACTGGCGGCGAGATAAAAATCTCGCGCAGGACCTATTGCAAAAAGTCTCGTCAGTTGGTCGCCCTCGACTTTCCCTGTGATCTCGTTTCCGGACGATACGAGCACGAGTTCTTTCGGTGCGTTAACTCGCACGATATAGAAGCTCGCATCTCCGTAAGCAACATCGCCTTGCGCTGCGGGGAGGGCGGTGTTCCAGCCTTCATTGTCATAGACGGAAAGCATTGGGTACGCATGCGCCAGTGCAAGCACGCCTTCGGTTGAAGCAAGGACACCGTAATTGTTTTCCAACTCAGTTGGGACAATGGTGGTGAAGTCAATGGCAATGACGATATTCTCTTTTGACTGTAACGGAGCAGGGAGCAATACTGACATGGTGCTATTTTGGATGCCGTATTCAACAGAAACGTCATCTTCGTTGACACTAACATCCCCAATGCTCATCTCGCCGCCCAAAATATTGGGGAAGAGATGAAAAATAATTTTGTCAAGCGGAATATTTTCCTGGTTGGTATAGGAAATTTCCTCATGCCCGCGGATTGTAACCAGGTCAGCGTCAATCTCGTAGTCGAGGTGGTAGATGGGGGCATCCGTTAACTCTTCGAGATAATGCTGTTGAGACGGAATCAAGCCACTCTTAAAAATGTCGCGGTCATCCCATCCGGGGAAGCTTTCTGGCGAGTATTCATCAGACTGGATGATCTCCGGTGTTGAAACTTTTTCTTCTTCAGCGGGCGCAGAATCTGGAAGGGGAGTAGCGGCTTGCGTTTGGCAGCCTACCAGAAGCAGAAGTACAGATAAAAGGGCGGGGAGCAGTTTACGCATAGTCAATTTCCTTTAGGAAGTCCAGAACTTTTTTAAGCACATCTTCGGGGCTCATTCCGTCAGTGACGATGAAAAAATCGGCGTGCTCACGAGCGTGGCGTAGGCGGTGAACCTGTGTTTCGTATTCCGACTCTGTCCACGCGAGTTGGCGTCGCTCTTGTGCAACGGGATAGGACACATCCAGAAAGATGAGTAGATCGGGGTTGGATAATCTGCGCCACATATCCTTGACGTAAGAATGCTCCTGCGCGATATGCCGCGTTCTGACCCCATACTTTTTTAAATCTGCAACCAATGTCGACTTTCCGGCCGAACAAGGTCCTACAATGCCAACAAGCGGTTTTTCTTTAGCGGTTGTCATGGACAAGTAAACTGATCTTGTCAGGGTTGCCGAGAATGGCAATGGTGTCTTCCGTTTCAAGAATACGTTTGCCAGCCGGGTGCATATCAGCTTCCTCGCCACGCCGCAATAGCACAACGCTGACATCGTAATGTTCTTCGATAAACTCGACGGTTTTGCTTTTAAGCTTGGATGTTTTTGGGATGCAGGCGCGCGCAAGGCTTAGCGGCTCACCCTCAACTGTGATGGGGTGGGTGATCTCCATCCCCGCTGCTGCTGCGGCAAAGGCCGGCGCGGACATGCTGGTGGCGCTTAAGGCGATGAAGCCAAACTGCTCCTGGATGGATCGGGCAAAATCCTCGTCAAAAATACGAATGACGATCTCGACATTGGGGTTGAGTTGGCGTGCCTTGACTGCGATCTGCAAATTGAGCGCATCAGACTGGATGCAGAGTGTCACAGCGCGTGCTTTATCGATGCCCGCCTTTTCAAGCGTTGATTCGCGTGAAGCATCATCCTGAATAACGGGAATGCCCATCTCGCGTACGGCGTCTATAAGATGGTCTTTGGGGTCCATCTCGATGACCGCGACTTTTTCCCCGAGTGCGGTCATGTGCTGGGCAACGCGAAAGCCTAAATGCCCCAGGCCGACCAGAATAGTATGTCCTTGAAAGGTGGATGCGATTGCCATTTCCCACTCCTTGCTACGTGTTCTACGATTAAAAAGCATGATGCCGAAGTCGGCAAGCCCCTGCGCGAGGATGCCTAGCCCGATTAACGGCATGATGAAGTAAAAAGCTTCCAATAGGGGATGGTTTGGGAAATCCCCGCTGGGTTGCAGGAAAGAGAGCGTCAGCACCAGATAGACGGCTTCTGACAAATCGTGTACTGGTTCGCCGACGGCTGCGCCGATCCGCTGGTAGAGGATGCCACCTCCCACCATGGCGACCCCAAAAATGAGCAGCGGTGCACGAAACTCCCGTAGTAATAGTTTCGTATCGCGCCAGCTCGCTTGCCAGCGTCGTCGTCGTTTCTTCATCGGCAGAGAATTATCCCGGCCCGATTGGAAGAGAAACATTCATGCGGCGCACAGGATCGTTCTCCTCCGCAGTAACATGCAAGACGACAACACTGATGTCATCGGCGGGACGATTTTCGTCTAGGCGAACAGCATGAGCAAGCAACGCATCAGCGATTTCTTGTGGATCAACTTGTAATTCGTCATCCAGCATGGCCTGGATAGCGGTTTGAATATCCATTGGCTGACCACGTCGTTTCCCCGCGTGGGTTAAACCGTCAGTGTAGATTACGATGGTTAGGCCCGGTTCAAGATTGATTTCGCTGATGGCGGGGCGAATATCGCGCGCGATGCCGATCGGAGAGCTATCGGAATGCAGAACTTCCATCCTGTCGCCATAGCAGACATAGGTTGGGGAGGGGTTGTTGCGCGAGAGCACGACTGTTTTGGTGCGTAAATCCACAGAAGCGATGTTGAGTGTCGCAGAGACTTTGCCCATTTTGTCCACATAAAGGTAGTCAGATGCAGCGCGTGCGGCAGCGCCATCACGGACACCTTCTGCCAACAGGCTAATCACTTTGCGAACCACCTTCATTGAGATCGCTTTTGCTCCACGCCCGGAAGTTTGACCATCCGCTAAAACGACCGAAAGCCCCCCATTTGGGCGCTCTATGATTTCAAGCGTGTCGCCGCTTTTTGAAACGGCGTATTTTTTCACTTTTGATGCTGCTATTTTGATTTCCATGAGTCGAATTGTACAACGAATTAGTCTTGACGTCACTAGTCAACGCCGCTATAATCAGCGCGCTTGTTCAGAAAATGACATCGGGCACTGCCCGATGCTTGTATTAAGGAGAAAGACACATGACCCCGTTGCCAAAACGTAAAATTTCCAAAGGCCGCCGTGATCGCCGTCGCGCCCACGACTTCCTCAAACCTCGCAATCTGACCACCTGCAGCAATTGCGGTTCCATGCGCTTGCCGCATACCGTTTGCCCCGAATGTGGTTTCTACAAAGGACGCGAAGTAATCGAAGTCGCAAAAGAGAAGTAAAAACCCTGAATTGACAAACAGAGCCGTGACCATCACGGCTCGTTTGTGTTTAAAGGGGGGATAGGAGAATTATATGAACTTAAACCCGCAAGAAACAGCCTTTATCTTTCCCGGTCAGGGATCGCAGTCCATTGGCATGGGTAAAGAGCTCGCAACGGCGTATGCCACTGCACGCGAGACTTTCGAAGAAGCTAACAATATCCTTGGATTTTCACTCTCAGCATTGATGTGGGGGGAAGATGCGGATGCGCTCAATGATACGGCTAACACCCAGCCGGCGCTTTTCGTTCACTCAATTGCCGCGTGGAGAGTTTTCTCCGAAATCGCCCCCGAATTTCGCCCTGCTTCCGTTGCCGGACATTCTCTCGGTGAGTTGAGCGCGCTGGCAGCTGCTGGCGCATTCTCGTTTGAAGCGGGCTTACGTCTCGTGCGTCGCCGTGGTGAGCTAATGCAGCGCGCGGGCGAAATCGCCCCCGGCGGAATGGCTGCCATCCTCGGACTGGATATTCCAACCCTTGAGCAGGTTTGTAACGAAGCCAGCGATGGCACTGATGTCGTCGAGGTAGCGAATGATAATTGCCCGGGACAGGTCGTTATTTCGGGAGCGCAGCCTGCGCTTGAACGCGCGCTTGATCTGGCAAAGGCTGCAGGCGCGCGCAGAGCTGTTCCGTTAGCGGTAAGCATTGCAGCGCATTCCCCGCTGATGAGCGCGGTGCAAGCGGAATTTGATCAGGCTCTGGCAGATACCGAGATAAGGGAAGCAAGTTTGCCCGTCATCGGTAACGTGACTGCATCGCTGCTGAAATCGGTCGCTGAGATTGAATCCGATCTGCGTCTACAACTGACATCCCGCGTCCGCTGGACAGAGAGCGTTCAGACAATGATTGCTAGTGGTATTACCACCTTTGTGGAGGTCGGTAATGGCAACGTCCTTTCAAGCCTGTTGCGTCGGATTGATCGGTCTGTTAAAGGTGTCCCGCTGGGTGAATCAAAGGATTTTGAAGCCTTGTAGGGCTGGTATTAGGGGTATTCAGCTTCGCAGGTGATAAAGGTGTCGGTGTCGGGCCCGCCTATGCAAATGTCAACATCTGCGCCGCCTGTGATCGTGTCATCCCCGCCACCGCCCAGAATGCAATCATCTCCGCCCTGGCCATCAATTGTGTCTGCGTTTGGTCCCCCCAGGATGAGATCGTTGCCCGCTGTGCCTGTGATGGTGCCGCTCCCTGTGATGAGATTGCTCAAGGTAAGCCCAGCACATGCGGAAGGTTTAAATGTGTGGGCATTTGCTGGCAAGGATTGTATGCCGGCATTTGCCGGAGGAACGGATACGCCCGCAGCAAATGCTGAAAAAATACTGGCTGTAATGAGCAGGAATAAACCGCCCGCGAAAATCTGAATGCGTCGCCACATGGCTACCAGTATCCTTTCTTAGGGTTATCCGGTTCTTGTTGAGGCGCTGCGGCAGGATATGCGTTCTGTTGGGGAGTGATGGAATAGGAAAATATTTGTTTTTCGGGGGGCGGTGCTTTTACAGGAGGGCGTCCGCTGCGGTTTAATGAATAGCGATATGTAGATTGTGATGTCTGGACAAGATAATCATGCAGCATGGGGTGCGCGACATGCAGGATCATGGTGTCATGACGCTCGGCGAGTTTGACTAACGTTTCGATTGAATCAACATCAACAATAGGGAGCAGAGGCTCAAAGGTTGTTCCCTGCACATCAACCAACAGGCTGCTGTATTTAAGCCGTAATAAAAACTCAGGGTCTTCCTGCGCGATGAGGTAAATATAAATGGCAATGATGGCAAGGGAGCCGAGTGAAAAGAGTAAGCCGGTGACCGCGAGAATGCGCATACTTTGGATATCAACTTCTAAGCGGAGTATGTTAACGTAGTTTGCTTGTTCGCTGATAGCCCCGTTGTTTTCTCCGATTTTTGTAAAGGTGAAGGCAGCATCGCTTTTGTCGCTGCTTTCCAGATAAACGTGCACTTTGTCAAAGCGGAAGGCGAGAACGGGAGAGAAGAAGTCGGTAATATTTTTCCCTGACACAGAGCCGGAAATCAGAACGGGGGCAATGATCTCAAGTTTATAATTGCTGTTTTTAAATCCGGTTTGTTCTTCCAGTGATTCAACCAGAAGTTCAACCTGGCAGAGGTCAATTGTCCCTGTGGATGCAAAGGAGTTCCCGCTGAAGGGACTTTTTTGATTCATTGGGATGGTGCGTTGCCAGCCGCTCTTTTCATCCAACACACGAGCATACATTTGATGACTACCGGTGATGCCTTGCAGTTGTGCATTTGCAAGATAGTATGAGAAGTTAACGTTCATCAGACAGGTATGGCTCGGGAAAATGGGTTCTCCTGAACGAATCGTTGCTTCGTCATAAATACCGGGAATGCTGGCTGCGCTATAGGAAAAATGCCCTTCTTGCTGGTAGAGAGTTGCGCTCGCGGGGACGAAGGCGGGCTTGCTGAAGGCGTAAACGGATAAGCCCAAAAAGATTAGGAAGATGGTTCCGGCAATATAGAGGCTAACCTCAAGATAATGTGGCGCAGCCAAAGTAGGTGTTTTTCCTTGAGTATTGCGGGGCTTTGAGAATAAAGCGGTCATAAGAATGCCTCCGAATAGCGCAACAATGAATGCAAAGTGAAGCGGAACTCGCATCCATTCTATCTGTTTTCCCAGATGTGGAATGTGAAGCCATAATTTACCGACGATGTCGGAGAAAGCAGGGCGTGTGATGTCGACCCAGCCGTTGTTATCACCTTTGAGCAGGAAACGATCCCGTTCGATGCCAACGATGCGATGGATAACATGAGCGGGGAGCGTGTCATCCCAATAAGTGACTATATCGCCAACTGAATAGTCGGTTGCTTTACGAATAATGACAAGATCGCCGCGCGAAAAGCGCGGTTCCATGCTGTTGCCCTGCACGATCACATAAGATGCACCCCCACCGATTTTGGTAGGGGCGAACGCGAACCACATTCCTGCCAGTGTTACGACGAGGAATATATTTGAGAAAAAGGAAGCAGAGCGGGACGAGGAGCGCATAAGTGAATGTGTAGTAGGTTATTGGCGCGATGATGAAGGTACAGAAGAACGCCCCCAAAGTAGAAGCCATTGATGCGGCTTGTACTTTGGGGGCGCTAGATGCTACAACGTTTACGGGTTCGGATCAACAGTGCCGTTGGCGACGACGTTCACAGCGTCCACGTCTGCGAGGGCCAAGGCCCCAAAGGTGCAAGTTACGTCAACTGCTGGAAGCGTACCGTCAACCACGGCGCAGGATGTCCAGGTCCCGGCTGCCTCGGTTTGAATGAATACGGCCACCGCTTTGTCTGAGCCTGTGTCAGGAGAGATGGAAAATTCAATAGCGTCAACAATTGTTGGGTCAGTGGCATCAAGATCGTAGACAAGGCCGCTGACAGTGTATCCACTCACGGCGCTGGTGCCGGAGCCGGCGGTGCTGGCGGGGACGGTATTGGCTGCGGCAAAAGCATACGCTGACCCGGCAACCATAAAGATAACCAGCGCGATCAAAAGGACTTTCGAGTTTCGTAACATGGTAATTCTCCTTATTAGTTGTGCACCCCGTTCTTGCGGGTATGCGTCTGAGTGGTGCGTCTCCGATAAGAAAACACCTGATTTAAGTTGCTATGGGTAGCATCACAAATCAGGTGTTTTCTTCGCAACCTGGCAGTCATGACCACTTTTCGTGATTGTAGACCCATAGCTTTGCGTCGCCGACTTTCGTCGGGTTTGCCAATCGGATAATGTATGTCTTCAGTATACACAGAACGAGCAATTCTTTCGTTGCAAAGACATTGCAGAAAGAACGTGTTCTGCAGGAAATCACACCCTGCTTGAGACCTTGTTCTTTGGTAAAATAGCCCATCAAGTCGAAGTAAATTTCATCAAGGAGAATACAGTGGACATACTCAGCAAACGTATTCAGCGAGCCGTCGAAAGTGTCCTGGAAAACGAAAATCTAGTGGGGGGGCTGGACGAGATATCCGCGTCTGCTTTGCAAGACTGGGGCATCCAGAATGTCAAGCGAATCGCAGAAAAAACCGGCGACCTCGATGATGAGCGTGCTGAAGAAGCGATGTACCCGAAAATGAAGGCTTCCCGCAGCCTCATGCGTGCAATCCGCATTTGGGTTGAAAATGAGCAGGCCGCCTCTGCTGAAGAACGGGCAAAATTATGGGCGAAGATAGAGAAAAAGGCGCGAGAGCTTTATGATGAAGAGCTAACGCTTCCGGATGCGGCAACCTTCTCAAATTCAAGCGCTGCGGTATTTATCAAAGAGCTTTTGGCATGGTTCGAAAGCTATCCAGACAACAAAGATGAGGGGAAGAAGGGCTTTTTCCAATCTCTATTTGGACGTTAGAGAATCTAGCCCCTGAGCCTATTTCATTACAGGAGAAACAATTATGGCAGCAAAGAAAAAGAAGAAACGCACGAAAAGCAAAAAGAGCGCAAACACAACCCTGATCCTTTTGTTCGGCATTATTATTTTAGGGGGCTACTTCATGGCTACAGGGAATGATCCGCTTGGTTTATTCTCTGAATTGGAAAATATTGAAGTTCCTTCAGTCGAAGTTTCACTGACTGAAGCTGCTCAAGCTGTTCAGGAAGCATTGAATGGAGATACAGCGGAAGCTCCGCAAGCTGCGCCCGCAACGCCCGTGCCTCAAGTTGCTACCGCTGGACAAGCAGATTGGTGGGAAGTCTACTTTGCTGATTGGCAACACATCGACGATCCCGATAATTACGCTGGCTCTATTGAAGAGACCATTATTGCGAAGATTGATGCAGCGCAAGAATCGATTCATATTGCATCCTTTGAATTTGACCTAACCCCTGTCGCTGATGCACTTATCCGCGCCCATGATCGTGGTGTGGATGTGCGCTGGGTAACTGATGACGAGCACGGTATCGAAGCCGATGAAGACCCCGGGCGCGGTCAATTCGCCATGCTTGAGGACGACGGTATTGAGATTAAAGATGATGGTCGTGGCGCACTCATGCACAACAAATTCTGGATATTTGACCGCGAAATCGTCTGGACAGGCTCCACCAACGTGACAGAGAGCGGTATCTTTGAACAGGACAACAACGTCATCGTTGTTCACTCCCCTGAGTTAGCAGAAATCTACGAGCGCGAATTTGACGAGATGTGGGCGGGTGAGTTTGGCCCCAAATCCCCATCAACTGTCGATCAACAGAGCCTCATCGTGGATGGTACTCAAATGCAGGTGCTTTTCGCTTCCGAAGACGATGTGATGGATTACATCATCCCTTACATTGAAAATGCACAGAGCAGCATCCGCTTTTTGGCATTTTCCTTCACGCATGATGGAATGGGCGAAGCCATGCGAGCCCGTTCGACTGCTGGCGTCGATGTGATGGGTGTCTTTGAGAAGACTGGCAGCAGCACCGAGTACAGTGAACTAGGCCCCATGTATTGTCAAGGGATGGCGGTGCGCCGTGACGAAAACCCCAGTTTCTTACATCATAAAGTTGTTGTCATTGACGACCATATTGTCATTACAGGTTCGTTGAACTTCTCTGATAATGCGAATGAGAGTAACGATGAGAATGTCTTAATTGTCGACAATGCTGATATTGCCGCGCTCTATACCCAGGAATTTGAGCGTGTTTGGTCAATTGCTTCCGATGTAGAAGATGGAAAATTTGATTGCCCGTAAAGCTCAGACGCAACATTTATCAGACTGAAGAAGATAAAAAAAGCGGGCCAGCATTTTGCTGGCCCGCTTTTTGATCTTTGGGTGAATGGCTAAAGCTCGCAATAGCGATCCACTTGTTTCTCGATCACCTTCAAGCTGTCTGCCCAGAACTTCTTCTCACGGATATTGATTCCAAAGCGGTCGGCCAATTCAGCCGCGCGCCCTTCGCCGGTGCTGGCGAGCAGGTTGATGTAGTCGGGCACAAATTCCGCGCCGCGTTGCTCATAGATTGCATACAGGCCGGTTGCAAAGAGCAAGCCAAAAGCGTAGGGGTAGTTGTAGAACGAAAGTCCCGCAGAGTAATAATGCGGCTTCCACGTCCACATATATTTATGCAAATAGCGCTCATCCAACGCATCGCCATAGGTTGCCTTTTGTGCGCGTTCCATGATTTCGCAAATTTCCTCAGCAGAGAGTTCAGCTTCCTCGCGGCGTTCAAAAACTTCTTTCTCAAAGAGATAGCGCGAGTAGATGTCCACGATCACCTGACTGGAGCCGATTAATGCGGTCTCAAGGATTGCCAACTCTTCTTCGGGATCAGTCGTCTTCTCAAGGATAGCGTTGACGACAATCGTCTCGCACATGATGGACGCAGTTTCTGCCAGCGTCATCGGGGTTTCACCTTGCAGGGATGTCTTGCCGGCGCTGTAGATGCACTGATTGTGGAAAGCATGTCCCAGTTCATGTGCCAGGGTGGAAACTTGGTCAAAAGTCCCGTCAAAATTCGACAGAATGCGCGATTCCTTGACAGTAGGCACGCCCATGCAGAATGCCCCGCCACGCTTGCCGACGCGCTGCTCAGCGTCAATCCAGTTCTCGCTGAAGGCGCGTTTAGCGAGCGCTTCCAGGTCAGGCGAGAAGCTGCCGAACTGCTCAAGAATAAAGCTGCTGGCTTCTTCGTAGGTGTAAGTCTTCTCAGCGCTGCCAACAGGTGCAAAAACATCCCACCACGGCAGCTTTTCTTTACCCAGGCGTTTTGCCTTCGCAAGGAAATAGCGTTGAAAAACGGGGAAAGAATCTTGCATTGCTTCGAGCATCGCGTTCAGGGTCTCGCGGTCGATGCGTGCGGCATCAATCGAAGCATGGAGCGCATCTTCACGTCCACGGCGTTTATTGAGTGTGTTGACTGTCCCTTTTATGCCGTTCAGCGCGGCGGCGATTGGCTCCTGTACAGATTCCCAGGCTTTCATCTCGGCTTCGTAGGCACGTTTACGCACATCTTCGTCAGGGTGGGAATGCAGGTTAATCAGTGCAGGCGATGAAAGCTCTTTCACCTCGCCGTCCAATTCGAACTCAATCTTCATTTGCGATGTGACGGTGCCTTGCAGCTTGTCCCATGCTCCAGCGCCACTAATGCCTAGTTCAGCAGCTAGCGATTCTTCGGCTTCGCTCATCAGGTATTTGCTCTGCTCAGCGGTTTCCTGCAGGAAGAAGGCGTGTGCTTTCGCAACGGCTGAGTTTTCGATAATCTCAGGGAGTTTTTCGGTAATTAAGCCGATCCACTGTTGCCCCTGCACGCCTAACATGCGCAGGCGTAACTCAACCTGGTCGAATTGTGAGAGTATTTTCTTGGCTAACTGATTGAAGGAATCGGTGGTGATGAACGAGTAAATATAAACACCGATGGTTTCAGCAAGGTCGTTGCTCTTGTTGAAGCGATCGATCAACTCGGTAGAAATTTCTGCCAATCTTGTGACAGGGGTGCTTGCGTCTGCCTTGGCAATTTTTTCGGCAAAGAATGCGTCAAAGGCGTCGAGTTGTTTTGTTAATTCTTTGAGTGCATCTGTGAACTCGGGAGAATCAAGTGCGGGGTAGACGTTGCTGAGATCCCAATGGGGAGGGGTAGATGTAGACATAATGGTCTCCTGATAAAGATAGTAGATAACGTTAAAGTGCCCAGGCGAGCATCAAGCCAAAGATGGCAACGAGCAAGCCAAAATGCAGGAAGAGATTCGTGCTGGCGAACCAGCTTCCCGGCACAATAAATTGCAGCAGTAGGTTGATGACGATTAATCCCATCCCCAGCAGCGGAATTAATCCTTTGCGTGGTGCCAGGAAATTGGATAGGGTGTCTAAAAATTGAGAAAGAGATTTTTTCATTGCAAGTCCTCTTCTTCTTCCACGATTTCATTTTCCAGCTCAGCTTCCCAGTTGCTGTATCGAGCGAGTAAACGCATTGGGATGCGCCCTTCGATCAGGACACCTCCGCGTTCATGCTCGATCTTTTCGATCAGGCCAGCTTCATGAAAGGTCGAGATCAAGTTGCCTTCCTGATAGGGCAGACGCACGGAGATGGGCGCGTAGGTATCGTAAAGGCTTTCCTCGATAAGACGTTTTAGTTCGGGGATGCCGATCTTTTTTCGCGCAGAGATGGCGATGGCGCGCGGATAGCGCTTGAGTGTTTCCTGTGCTAATTCGGGGGCGTTGAGTAGATCAACCTTATTCAAGGCTGTGATGACGGGGATATGTGACGCATCAATATCTGAGAGCGTTTCTTCGACGGATTCAAAGTGGTTGAGGGCATTTGGGTGGGATATATCAACGACATGCAGCAGCAAATCAGCCTCTGCGATTTCTTCAAGTGTAGCGCGGAATGCCGCAACGAGTGTTGTCGGTAATTTTTGAATAAAACCTACTGTGTCAGTAAAGAGTGATTCGTAACCACCCGGTAGTTCTACGCGACGTGTAGTCGGATCGAGCGTGGCAAAAAGTTGGTCGGCCACGTAAACATCTGCCTGAGCCAGTTGATTGAGTAGCGTTGACTTGCCTGCGTTCGTGTATCCAACAAGGGCAACAATTGGCAAACGAGATTTTTTCCGCCGATCACGGTGACGTAGACGGTGCGAGCGGACCTTCTCTAGTTCGTTTTTCAGGTAGGAGATACGTCTACTGATGATACGTTTGTCTACTTCGAGCTGGGTTTCACCAGGTCCACGTAGACCAACGCCACCAACGCTTCCGGCACGACCACCGCCACCGCCACCTTGACGAGCAAGATGTGTCCACGCTCGTGTTAAACGGGGGAGGTAGTATTCATATTGTGCTAATTCGACTTGTAACATTCCTTCACTGGTTTTTGCGTGTTGAGCAAAAATATCCAGAATTAGGGATGTGCGGTCTAGCAGGCGTACATTCTCGCCGAGTAGAACTTCCAGTTCCCGCTGATGGCGCGGAGAGAGTTCATCGTCGAAAATAACAACTTGGGCGAGTGTCTCTTCTATGAAGGCTTTTAATTCATCGACTTTACCACTACCAATCAGGGTCTTGGAATTGGGGCGATTAAGTTTTTGCGTTAGTTCGCCGACCACGTCCAAACCTGCTGTATCGGCGAGCAAAGCCAGTTCATCGAGAGAATCGTCAATGGACAGTATATTTTCCTGCCCAAAAATTTCAACGCCGACGAGAAAGGCTCTCTCTCGTGGCGCTGCGGTTTTTTGAGGGGCTTTTTTTGACATAAAAAATGTTTATTTATTAGTAGAGGGTGGGAGTTCGCTCCCGAAAAGCTTGGCAACCTTTGGGTCTGTAGCTTCGCTACGATCTGGGAGCAGGATATGGAAGGTAGAGCCGGGGCAACCTTCCTCATCATGACCAATAGAATCTACCCAGATCGTGCCGCCATGTGCTTCGATAATTCCGCGTGTGATTGGTAATCCAAGCCCCGGACCGCCCCCTTTGAACTTGGTTTTACCGCTTGAATGGAGGGCCGCTTTGCCCACTTGGCGGAATTTTTCAAAGATAATTAGTTGATCATCGGCTGAAATCCCTATACCTGTGTCTTCAACAGTAATTTCGATAAAGCCCGGCAACAAGCGCCCATTGACCGTGACGCTTCCGTTATCAGGGGTATATTTAATAGCATTGGTGAGTACGTTGCGCAAAGCCTGATAAATGCGCTCTGGATCGGCAAAAATAAGTTGATCTGTGCCGGGGAACTGGTGGATATTGAGCGTCAGGTGGCGTTCGTCGCAAACGGGACGCAATTCTTTATCAAGCAGAGTGAGTGTGTTTTTGAGCCAAAGTGGCTGAAAGTTTAGCGAGAGCAAGCTGTTATCAATTAATGAAACATCAATCATGTCATTGACGATCTCGCGCAAACGGTGCACACCCGTTTGGACGCCGTCTAGCAGTTGTATAGCCGTCTGATTTTCTCTACCAAGCATGTCGCTCATCATCGCGGTGTAGCCTTCGATGAGGGTGAGGGGAGTTTTTAATTCATGCGCAGCAACTGAAATAAAATTAGACTTTGTTTTATCTAGCTGTTCCAGCTTTTTCTGAATTGAATCAAGTTCGTTCGTGACATAGGTCACTCGCGTGTCCGATTCAAAATGCGCAGCTTTTGAGAGTGCGTATGAGTAAATTGCAGATGTTGCGCTTAAAAGCTCTATTGCTTCAGCAGATTCTAAAATCTCTTTGGCGACTTCAAATGTTAGCGCATCTGCTCTCGAAATTAGCGTAGAAAGGTTTTGCTGCCCTTCTGCTAAATCGCTTTCAGTAGGCGTGTTTGCCCAATCGTACAAGATTGGATCAAGCCAAGATGGGTCGCCTGTCATCACTGCCTGTTCAAGCAGATTGAAAAAACGGACCAATTCCTTCTCGAAGTTTTCACGCACGCCAACACCGCGAGCCAGGTCGTGGGCAACGCGGTCAATCCATGTTGGGCGAATTTTCTCAAGAAGACTTTGGGTATTCATAACTTTTTGTCCGTCAAGATGTTAGAGAACTTCAATTATTATACCTTGCTTGGTGCCTTTTTACGGACGATTTTTAAGCCAGGTGAGCATTGTTTTCCCGACGATTTCTAAACTTTGGGCAGAAACCTTATCAGCAGTATCTTCGGTCGTGTGCCAGTAAGGGTAGTCAAAATCGATCACATCCACAGCGGGAATGCCGGCTTCGATGAAGGGCGTGTGGTCATCAAGCATGGCGAACTTTTCCACGTTAATAAAGGCTGTCTCATACCCTAGCGCTTGCGCCTGCGTCCATATCTCGTCTCGGATCGTGGGATTGGAATTTTTCTCCAGATAGATGTTTAAATCCGCATCGCCAATCATATCTAAAATGATGACTGCATCAGGGTTAAGCGCATAACCACTAACGAACGCTCGTGAACCTAGTATCCAATCCCAGGTGGGGAGGCGACCATTATCTTCCAGATCGAAGAAGACTAGCCAGACATTATCGATTTCTGCCGGGATAGTGCGCCCAAGTTCAAGCAGCACCGCAACCCCGGATGCGCCATCGTTCGCGCCTAAGACAGCTTGTTCCCATTTGTCGACATCGGGGTCGTGATCGGCTTGGATACGGCTATCGTAGTGCGCGCCAAAGATGATTTTCGCTGGAGAAGCAGCATCTCGGCGCGCGATGATGTTGTAGCCACGGTGTCCGAGAGCCTCAAAGACTTGCTCCTCAACATACCATCCGGCCGTCTCAAGCTCTGCGCGAATTAACGCCCTGACTTGCACATGTGCTTCAGAATCTGGTATGCGTGGACCGAGTGCGGTTTGGTGGAGTACGTCCTGATAAGCACGCTCCCCGTCAAAGTTAGCGGGAACAAGTTCCGGTTGCGGGCGATCCGGCGCTGAAAGCGCTATCCAAGTGAAAAACAAACCAAGGGTAATTAGTATTCCTGCAACAACGCTAGCAATGCGTTTGTTGCGTGTATCCAATAACATACAATTAATTTTCAGCTAAATATTGCTTCAAATCAGATAAAGCACGCTCAGCATGGGCTGCCGCTCGCTCACGCTTGTTGCGCTTCTTTTTACCGCCCTGCTCGATTGGCTCCAGCGGTGGAAAGATGCCGAAGTTCGCTTTCATTGGCTGAAAATCTTTTTCTGCTGCATTCGTTATGTAGTGGCAGAGTGCGCCAAGCATGCTCGTGTGGGGGAGTTTAAGAGGAGCTTTTCCAGCCAATAGGCGTGCAAGATTCTGCCCGGCCAGTAAGCCGGTAGCTACATTGCCGATATAGCCTTCAACACCTGTGATTTGTCCAGCAAAGAAAAGATCGTCGCGTGAGTGGAATTGTAGTGTTGAGCGGAGTAGATGCGGTGATGCGATAAAGGTGTTGCGGTGCATCTGCCCATAGCGAGCAAACTCGACATTTTCAAGACCGGGAATCAGGCGAAAAACACGCCGTTGCTCCGGAAATTTGAGATTGGTTTGAAAGCCAACCAGGTTATAAAGATCGCCTGCGAGATTGTCCTGCCGGAGTTGCAAGACTGCATAGGGACGTCTGTCTGTGCGCGGATCAATCAACCCGACCGGACGCAGCGGGCCAAAGGCTAGTGACTTCTCGCCACGACTGGCAATCACCTCGACGGGCAAACAGCCTTCGAAATAATGATGCGCTCCCGCTTTGACACCTTCTTCAATGGCTAACTCAAACGAATGTAATTGAATACGCTCAGCCTCGAGCAAGGCTGCAAGAAAACGCTCATATTCATCTTTGGTAAAAGGACAGTTGATATAGTCGCCTTCCTGAGCTTCGCCACGATCATAGCGCGAAGCGCGGAAAGCGATCTCCATATTGATGCTCTCGTAATGCACAATTGGCGCGATAGCGTCAAAGAAATAAAGATGATCTTCACCTGTAAGTTTGGCTATTGCTGCTGAAAGCGCATCTGATGTGAGAGGGCCCGAAGCAATAATTGTCGGTTCGACGGGGATTTCTGTCGCCTCTTCACGGATCACGTCGATGTTGGGGTGCGCTTCGAGTTTCTCGGTCACGGCGCGGGCGAAACTCTCACGGTCGACTGCCAAGGCACCCCCCGCAGGCACAGCATGCTCTTCGGCAAGCGCAAGTAGCAGAGAACCCATCAGGCGCAGTTCATTCTTCAATAAACCGGAGGCACGATCGGGCAAGTTCGATCCGAGCGAGTTCGAGCAGATTAGTTCTGCCAGATCGCCACTTTGATGCGCGCCGGTTTCTTTTTGCGGTCGCATCTCATATAATTTCACATGGAGACCTTGCTGAGCAGCTTGCCACGCGGCTTCACTGCCAGCCAAGCCTCCACCAATAATTTTGATAGTTTGCATAGGACAATTTTATCATCGTATTTTTTCAGCGGTACTGTATAATACAGACATGTTTTTACTTTGATACCAACATTAAGAGAACTTATGGCTAATCCAATCGAAGACACCCTGAAAGATGCCTGTCAGATCACAGGTGCAACTTGGGCTGTTTGCGTATCACGAAATCAAACTGGGTGGAAACTAAAAGGCGCGCATCGGTTGACGAAAACTCTCCAAAAGTGGATGAAAAACTACCTTGCAAAGGATGAGGTCGACCGCTGGCTCTGCGGTGCGATAGCCGGGGGACGCGCTCGATCCCGGAAACTTGCTTCTGAACCCAAGGCCGGAGTGCCGAATTTATACACCTTCCCCTTACCTGAGACAGAAGAGATCATTCTGGTCGGCGGCGCTGAACTGAACACAAAAAATAAGCGTCTTTGGCGTCTGCTGGCAAAGTCTGCTTTTGCAACGAAAACCATCCTGGACCTCTCCCCGGCGGATGCTTTTGTCTTTGGTGGACAGACTTCTGCTCCTTATGATTTACCTGGCTCGCTAGAGCGAATTCTTGCACGAATCGTACAGTATGTGCCTGTTAGCGGTGGTTGGCTGGCGATTTATAGCGAAAACTCGCTGCGGATCGAAGCACAACTAAACGGATTTGATCTGCTTGGCACAGAACTCGAGTTTGCTAAAGATTCCCCACTGGAAGAACTAAAAGAAAACCCAAAACCGCTGCGCGTTCAAAAGGGAGCGTCAGACTGGAAGGAAATTGACCCTGCGCCAAATGCAGCAACATGGATAGCTCTGCCCCTAATGATTGGTCAACGCCTGATCGGCGTAGTTGTCCTGTGGCGTGACACTCCCTTTAGTGATGACGAGTGGCTAAATTTACAGCATCTAAGCATTTATGCGGCAGCTTCAGCAGAGATGTTCATCACCTTTGCGGGGATGGCAGATCATCTCAAACGTCAAGCGATGTTGAATGACTTTGCGCTCATCATCTCCTCTGCTCAAAATCTGGATCAGATCGTGCGTCGTGTTTTCGCGTTACTAACACGCACCTTTAACACGAAGCTGATCTCGCTCTTCCTGCTTTCCTCTGATGGCCGTACCTTACGCGAATATCGTAATATCGAACGGCGCATAACTCCCCGCACCGAATTTTTGGAAAATCATCCAATAGCCAACTTTGTGCGCGAAGGGAAAAATGTCCGCATTGAGAATGCTGCTGCGCAAAGCTACGTGTTCGCCGATCCCAAAGCACAGGCGGCGCTCACTGTCCCACTCAAATATCGTGGCGAGGTCATTGGTGTTCTCGCTCTTGAAAGCGAGAGTGTAGGTGCCTTCAGCGGCTACGATGAGAATCTGCTGGTTGTGATCGCCAGCCATCTGGCGGGATTGGTCGAATATGGCCGTATGCGCGATGAGGCGGAAGCACGCGCCCGTAATCTGGGACTGATTCACGAGGTTATTCAACAGGTCATTGGACTGACGAATATCAAAGAGGTTGCCCAGATAACGGCGGATATTCTCGTGGAGCACTTTTCCTATGAGTTGGCCGTTGTACTGCTCATTGATCGAAACAAGCAACTTCGACTGAATGGCATCAGCGGTGTGGCAGCGCCTTTTGTCGAGGCAGTTTTGAGTAAATCTGAAACGCCACCGCAAGGGGGGATCACAAATTATGTTTTTAAAAATGGCAAAAGTATGATGATCGAGGATGTTTCCAAACACCCTGAATACCTCGCTGTCCCCGGTTGGGATGCAGCATCTGAGATCTGTATCGCGCTGCGTGATGGAGAACAAATTTGGGGCGTGATTGATGTCGAATCGAGCACCCAAAATGCCTTCAGTCACAATGATCTGCTCGCCCTTGAATCTCTGGCAGGTTTTTTAACCAGCGCTGTTTCAAGCGTAGACCGTTACCAAATGCTGCAAGACACCATTCAAATATTGCAAACCACGCAGGAAGAGTTAAACGAGCGGATGGAAGCCCAGCATGATGCTGAAAATAGACTCGTCCAGGCTGCGAAGCTTGCCGCAGTCGGCGAGATGGCTGCCGGCGTTGCCCACGAGTTAAATAATCCGCTAACGACTGTCGCCGGTTTTACGGAACTTGTCCTCGATGACCTTCCTCCAGAATCCCCACAGCGTACAGATTTAGAGCTTGTTCTGCGCGAGGCCACGCGTGCGCGTAATGTTGTCCGTCGGCTGCTCGATTTTGCCCGTCAGAGCGAAAGCGTGCGCGTGCGTGCCGATTTGAACGAAGTCATCGAGGATGTCTCAGCCCTTACCAGACATCTTTTCGAGACCAATCGCATTGATTTCTCAATGCAATTGCAAAAGAATCTCCCTTGGGTGCTCATGGATCGAGACCAAATCAAACAAGTGGTCTTGAACTTGTTGCATAATGCCTTGCATGCCATGCCTACAGGGGGCACACTTTCTGTCACCACAGATACACGCCAAAGAAATGAGCAAGATTGGGTTCTTATGGCCGTACAGGATAATGGCAAGGGGATCACTCCGAGCGATCTTGCACGCATTTTCGAACCCTTCTTTACCACAAAAGCCAACGAAGGCGGCACAGGATTAGGCCTGGCCGTTAGCTATGGCATCATCACAGATCATCAGGGCTTCATTGATGTGGACAGTGCACCAAATCAGGGCGCTTGTTTCAATGTCTGGTTGCCGCTTGAGGAGAAATCTGCATGAGCACGCCTTTTATTTTAATTGTTGACGACGAATCCGGAATAGCAAGACTCTGCGAACGCCTCCTGACCAAGGCAGGCTTCCGTGCCTTATCGTTTACTGAGCCCCGCAAAGCAATGCACTACCTGCGCGAAAATCGCATTGATCTGCTCCTTGTCGATATCCGTATGCCCGAAGTGGATGGTTTTACCCTCGTCTCCTTTGCGAAGGAGCAACAACCTGATGTCGCCACACTCGTGATGACGGGCTTTGGTACGGTTGAAACGGCCATCAAAGCCCTCCGGCAGGGTGTGGACGGCTTGATCTTGAAACCATTCGAGAAAGGCAGCGAACTTGTTGATGCTGCACGACAGGCATTGGCAGATAATCAACGCAAACGGGATGCTGCCCACATGCAGGCGCTCCGTCCACTCTTCGATGTCACCGAAACTTTTCTCGCCGAGACGCGTCCAGAGCGGTTGCCAGAGCTAATTGTGGATGCCGTTTGCAAGCATCTACGTTGCGAACATGCTGCTTATTACCAGTACGAGGCTGAGGGGCTGAGGCTGCTCTCTAAACGGGGACAAGCCCCTCGCACGGGCGAACACGAAGAATTGCGTGCACGCATATCAGAACTCAATGAGCCTTTTGCATTGAATGAAAACGATCCTTCACATCCCGTTATTCAAAATGAATTATCTGAGCTTGGTTTGGGTTCCGGATTGCTTGTTCCGACCACGCAATCACAAACAAAGGCGTTAATCTTCGCCGGTCGAGATGAGGGTGCAGGCGCCTTCCGCGAAATTGATCTGGATACACTGCTGATTCTG
Organism: Anaerolineales bacterium; assembly: GCA_050305405.1. Classification (GTDB taxonomy): domain Bacteria; phylum Chloroflexota; class Anaerolineae; order Anaerolineales; family Villigracilaceae; genus Desulfolinea. The sequence goes on from JBNLFG010000013.1 coordinate 23,584, forward strand.
ACACGCCAAGCCGCTGTAGCCGTCGAAAACGCCCATCTTTACGCTGAATTACGAGATTATGTCAAACAGGTCGAAGATTCGCAAAAGGCGCTTCTACAAGCCGAAAAAATGGCGGCAGCGGGACGGCTAACGGCATCGATTGCGCATGAGATCAATAATCCATTGCAAGCTGTGCGTAACTGCCTGCATTTGGCAGGACGTGATGATCTACCCGTTGCAAAACAGGATGAATATTTAAGTCTTGCAGAAACAGAGCTAGAGCGCCTGACAAACACCGTCCAAAGAATGCTGGATTTTTATCGTCCGGGCAAGGTAAAGCCAAGCAATATCAAGATTCCAGAAATACTAAAGCACGTACTGGGATTGATGGCGACCCAATTAAAAAAACAGGATGTAATTGTCGAAACACGTTTCCCGAAAAACTTACCACCTGTGATGTCTGCCAGCGCCCAGTTGCAACAGGTTTTTCTAAATCTGATCCTGAATGCTTACGATGCAATGCCTAACGGCGGCACACTTGTGATTAGTGCGAAAAAAGTAAAAGAGAAAGTCGAGATCAACTTTCAAGATAACGGCATGGGGGTTCTACCAGAAGCCCAGGAAAGCATTTTTGAACCCTTTATCAGCACAAAAGAGCGGGGCACCGGCCTGGGGCTGACCGTGAGCTACAACATTATCGCCGCAATGGGTGGCGAGTTGGAATTCGTCGCAAACGATAAACCCGGTGCCTGCTTCCAAGTTACCTTACCCATCGGAGGAAAATAATGTCCCCAACCATCCTAATTGTCGATGACGAACCGGTTGCACTTAAATCTCTGAGCGATATTTTACGCCTTGAAGGGTACACGGTCGCTTCTGCCGAAAATGGGCAGGTGGCCGTTGACTACGTCCGTAATCGCTACGTTGATCTGATGATCGTCGATCTGCGAATGCCTGGCATTGGGGGGCTGGAAGTTGTGCGGATCACGAATGAAGTTTCCCCTGATACAGAGATAATTCTGCTAACTGCTTTTGGGACGACCGAAAGCGCTGTAGAAGCCTTGCGCCTGCGCATCCACGATTATCTACTCAAACCAGCATCGCCAGCCCAAATCCTTGCCAGTGTGCGGATGGGTCTATCACGACGAGGTGATAAGCTGCGTGCGCGGGAAGGCTACGCCCCCGATACACCCCCGGATGAGCGGGTTGCTACCGTTACCCTAAGCGACGGGACTCTAATCGATCTTTCTCGCCGTTTAATCAAAGACGAGAATAACGAGATTAGCCTGACCCCCGCAGAGGGACGTCTGCTGCGCATTTTCATCGAAAATGTTGGACGCGTTTTCTCGCATCGAGAACTGGTTCTGCTGGTACAAGGCTATGAAACCGCCAAACACGAAGCGCCGGAAATTTTACGTCCATTGGTAAGTCGCTTACGCCAAAAACTAAGCCCCATTCCAGCATTGGATGGGGCGGTGGTCAGTGTGCGCGGTACAGGCTATGTTTTTGAGTATAAAACTGAAGAGCAGTAGCAAGTTGACTTAAGAGTGCGGTCCCCACGGAATATCTGGAGGGAGCTGGTGCGGCGGGCGGATCCAATTGAGCCAGCCCCCAGGTCCCTTTTTTAATTCCTGCTTTTCAAAGCGCACAAGTAAGAGGCTGACAATCAAGCCCAAGACACCAATCCATTGCAGGGGGGAAAGTTGATCCCCAAGCCAAAGGTGCCCAAACCCGACCGTGATGACGAGTTCTCCCAAACCGAGCAGCGCTGTCTGCATCCCGCCGATATGCTTCACACCCAAAAAGAGTGTCAGGCGTGAGAGAAAAGTAACCACGGTAAGGCCGATAACCGGCTGCCATGAAATACCTTGCGGGATGGGCAGTCTATCGAAGATAAAATAAGCCGGAATTACAATTAGACTCATCGAGATAAGTGTGTAAAGCGTTACTGTTGGAGCAGGAGCTTCATAGAGTACACGTTGATTGATAGGGAGATGCAGGGCATAGAGGGCTGAGGCAACCAGCATCATTCCAACACCGAGAGGATCGATATCGCCACTATTGGTGTTGGTGATTAGCAAAACCGCAGCAGTTGCCAAAAGAATACGAAAGACGGTTAGTTTGCTGGGTGCTTGGCGGTCAAGAAATGACCAGAGAACAACAAAAATGGGGTAGAGGGAGTAAAGCAACTGTCCGATGCTAGCGCTAAGGCGACCTAATGCCATATAGTAAAAAAGAGAACCAATCCCGTTAATGGCACCTGCCAGAAGACAGCCCATCAAGCCAACGCCGAAAATATAGAGATACTCGCGCTTGAAAATGAAGAGAATCAGGAATAGGAGTAAAGCTGCCATTCCTGTACGCAAAGCAACAACAATCAAAGGTGAAAAGCCCAGCAAGATGGCTTGCTTTCCAAATACCGGCGCGAACCCTAAAAAGATTGCCGATGCCAAGGCTGCGATAATACCCCTTTTTTCTCCCGTTAACATATTCCCCTGTACTTGTAAGCCGACTCACAGAGGTCATCCGCAAGCCTATGGCCGTGAGATGTATCGTCTATTGAACAGCTTTTATGAACCATCGTTTATCTTTCTATTGGATAATGGAGTGAACTTCATCAAGGAACTCATCACTCATAAAATCTCCCTTTTGAAGGAGCGCTTGAATTTGTCCCTTGAGTCTTGCTCGTTCCTCACTCGTCAGCTCTTTTGCGGTGGATACGATCACTGGAATGGTTGCTGTTTCTGAGTCAGCTTTTAATTCATCCAATACACCAAAACCATCCAGTTCAGGCATCATCAGATCGAGAATAATCAGATCAGGATTCTCACGCCGAATAACACGTAGTGCTTCTTTTCCATTGCTGGCTTCAAAGAGAGTAAAGTCCCCTTGTGATTGCAAAATACGACGAATAAGCAAGCGTGCTTCAGTTGTATCATCCACGATAACTATGCGCGGAAAACGCTCCGGAACAACATGGCTGAGGGCTGCCCAAACACCTTCTTTGGGCGTTTCCTTCTTGGGTTTTCTCTCAGGTAAAACAACATTTCGTGCCCAGTTATCACCCAAGACAAATTTTTCAGGCGGCATGGTGTGTCCGGTGCAATTAACGACAACAGTATCTTCTGGTTTGATAATGCCTGCGCGAACTAGCTTGAATAACCCTGCAAAAGCAACAGCGGAAGCCGGCTCGGCCGAGATGCCTTCCATCTTGGCGAGCACGTGCATCGCGCGGAAAGCTTCTTCATCTGTGACACTCTCAAAAACACCGCCTGTTTCGTCGATTTCCTTGCGCAACAATTTGTAAGTGCGCCCGGGATCGCCTGTGGCAAGAGTTTCTATATGCGTGCGCGGTTCTTCGACGACTTCAGCAGTTTCGAGACCTTTCTTCCAGCTCGTAACCATTGGGGCACAGCCCGCAGTTTGTATCCCGGCAATGGCAGGTTTTTTATCAACAAAACCCATCACCTGCAGTTCGTCAAACCCCTTTGCCACGCCGATAGGCCCCATCCCACCGCTAATGGCTTGAATATACCAATCTGGCGTTCGCCACGGGGCTTTTTCACTTTCGTCTGTGTGAGCTTCTTCCCCGAAAAATGCGGTCAGCTGCTCAGAAATCTCATAAGCGATGGTTTTCATTGCCTCAACAGCAGGAACCGAACGCGCGCCCTGATTTTGATAAAGATTGCGCTGTTGGGCAAATTCTGAAGCAGCGCGCTTTACTTCATCATAAGAACCAGTCACTTTAATCACCTGACTGCCATAAAGCGCAATCTCACGCATCTTTACGGCTGGAACAAGGCTGGTGACAAATGCCCAAAGCTTAATCCCTGCTCTGGCAGCATAGGCAGAGTAAGCAATCGCAACATTTCCTGTTGAAGCAACAACCATCTCTGTGATTCCTGCCTCCTTCAACGCTGCAATTGAAACCGCTGCCTGGCGGTCTTTAAACGATGCAGTCGGGCCCTGGCGCTCATCCTTGATAAAGATATTTGGGCAGCCAAGCATCATGCCCAAGTTATTTGCCTGAACCAAGGGCGTCCCGCCTTCTCCTAAGGAAATTGCGGGATTTGGTGTGCGGATCGGTAATAATTCATGGTAGCGCCAAAGATCAAACGAGCGGCTCGGCAATTGTAGCGGAAGCGTCTTCGCAAGCGTATCAAGATCATATTCTGCCACTCGCCAGTCCCCATTGCATTTTGGACAGTGGTATGCTGTCGGGAAATAAGGTGCCTTGTGCCCGCAGTCAATACAACGGAGAATAAAAGACATTAAGTATCGTATTCCTTCTTACTTTGTAGAATTGAGTTGATTAAGGGTGCGCTCAAGTATTTCAAGCAGCCCATCTGAATCCAGTGTCCCTTTTTGAACAAGGTAATGATTCAGTTCTGTGAGTTTTTCTTTTTGTGTTGATGTCAGGTCGCCACCGCTTACGATGATGACCGGGATATCCTTCAGTTCTGGATTTTCCTGCATTCTTTCGATGATCTCAAATCCGTCCAGTTCTGGCATGAAGAGGTCGAGGATAACAGCCTGCGGAGGGGCACTCTGCATCCGGTTCCAGCCAGCAAGCCCACCCTGCGCGAGAGTCGGTTCAAATTTACTTGTCTCACCCAGCAGTTTCTCAATTAATCGCAGATCAGATTCATCATCATCAATCACCAAAACTTCGCGGATCATACCACCGCTATCAAGACGGTTCAACGCGCCAAGCAGATCATCTTCAATAATTGGCTTGAGCAAATAGTCAGTAGCGCCAAGCGCATATCCCTTTTCTGTGTCTTCAACAATGCTGCAAACAATAATTGGGATATTTTGTGTTTCAGCATTTGATTTCAAATCTTGCAAGACCTGCCAACCATCGTAGCCAGGCATCATAATATCAAGCGTGATGGCATGTGGCTTTAATTCCTTCGCACGTTTCACAGCTTGCTTTGGCTCTAAAAGCGGGACGACATGATACCCCTGTGCGTTCAAATAACGCTCATAGAGCTGAATAACCTGCGGGTCGTCATCGATGGAAAGAATGATGGGCGCATCGCTCTCCGTTTCACCTATTTCCGCTTCCGGTTCATCTGCCACATCCGGATAGAAAATCGGCAACGTGAAGAAGAAGGTGCTGCCTTTACCCATTTCGCTTTCAACATCAATGATTCCGTCGTGCATGGTCACCAATTCTCGACAGATAGAGAGACCAAGCCCTGTTCCGCCAGTTGCCCGTGTAGCAGAGGCGTCAACTTGCGAGAAGGCCTTAAAGAGCTTCTGCTGATCTTCTTCCGAAATACCAGGGCCGCTATCTTTAATTCCAATACGGACATAGTTGCCTTCTCGTTCAGCTTTGACCGTGATCGTACCTTCGTCAGTGAACTTGGAAGCATTCGAGAAGAGGTTGATAAGCACCTGGCGAACGCGCATCGAGTCTGCTTTGACAATCGGCAAATCTTCTTCCAAATCTTCAACCAGACGGACAGGCTTATCCTTAATCAGACCAACTACCGTAGACATAACGCTCTTGATGAGTTTCGTAATATCAACTTCGTCGAAGGTCAACTCCATCTTGCCGGCTTCAATCTTCGATAGGTCAAGAATATCGTTGATAAGACCAAGCAAATGTTGGCCTGAATTGTAGATCGCTGATAAATCTTGCTGTTGCAAATCTGTTACCGGACCATCGATCCCTTTCAAGATAACGCGTGAAAAACCAATGATCGAATTCAAAGGTGTACGCAATTCATGACTCATATTGGCTAGGAATTGGCTCTTGAGCTTATCAATCTCGCGCATTTCAGTGAAGGCATCTTGTGCGAGCTTGTAGGAGCGCGCGTTATCAATCGCTGTTGCAAATTGATCTGCCAGCATTTGGAGAACCGCGATGTCTTCGGGTGTGAAAGCATCTACTTCGGTTGCTTGAAGGTCTAGCGCGCCAATAATACGACGTCCAATCTTGAGCGGGATGGCAGCTTCAGCACGAGTTTCGGGGAGAAGTGGATTGGGGCGATGATTAGGGTTATCTAACACGTTATTGACGATAAATGGTTCGCCGCTCCCAGTAGCCGTGCCGACAACTGATTTCGAGCCTACCTCCAGTGCATGCTGACGCTCTTTCATTTCTTTGCCGGCATCACCAGTTGATTCTTGAATGACGGCATTGAAGCCGGCTTCTTCGATGATGAATATTGATGCGTGGTAGTAGCCGAAATGCTCACAGAGCAGGTTAACGGCACGCCTAAACAGGATGTCCATATCCAGGGTCGAAGTGACCAAGCGTCCAACTTCGGACGCTGCGGTCATATATTCATTCTGACGCTGGAGTACCTTCTCTGCATTCTTGCGTTCTGTAATATCTTCTTGTACGGAGAGGAAGCCTACAATTTCTCCTTCCTCATCCAAGATTGCGTTGTTATTGACCTTTACCGAGAGCAATCTTCCATCTTTGGTCTTATTTATAATTTCTGCTGTGAAGGTCTCTTTATTGAGTAAGGTATTCCATAGTAGCTTATAGTCTTCTTTTTTGGCTATGCCCGATTTCAATATCCTTGGATTCTGACCCAGAACTTCATCCAACGAAAAACCGTATGTGTTTTTAAAGCTTGGATTTGCATAGGTGATTGTGCCATGAATATCAGTGATAAACACCACGTTGGAACTTTCTTCTAAGCCCAACTGTAGTTTCTGTGTTTCATCGAAAAGACGCGCGGTTTCAATGGCTGTGCTGGCTTGCAACAAGATTGTTTGGATTAGACTTATTTGATCCTCTGACAGAGTAGCAAATGGTTCCGCAAAATCCACACCTACAGTACCAATGGCATTATCTCCAGACAGCAAAGGGAAGATAGCCAAGCTTTCAGTGCCGCGTTGCTTCATCACATCTTTAATCCCACTCATAAGTGGGTTATTTTGAATATCCTGAACAGAAAGAGGGATGTGCTTTTCAAGTACTTCATTGGTAGTTACGTTATTTTCAAGTGAAACACGCATGCCCAAATCTTCGTCGTTTTGTGGATAATCTGCTGTGAGAACAAGATGGGTCTTCTCATTATTCAGTAGAGCAATACCAACATGTAGCGCAGAAGTGATTCCTGCGATCTCTTTGGCAATGATCCCCAAACTTTTCTTCAGGTTAAGAGAGCGCGAAACTTCTGTAACAACTTTATTTACAAGGGCCAACTCTTCTGTACGCTGTTGTGTTTCTTGAAAAAGGCGCGCGTTTTCAATAGCGAAACCGACTTGGCGTCCGATAGAAAGAAGTAGCGACAGGTTTTCATCGGGGATATCGAGAGGCTCATTGTGGAACATACATAATGTTCCTACAATTTTGTCACGCGCAGAGAGTGGGACTCCAGCGTAACCAAACAGTCCATTCTCTAGCAGGGGGGTGATATTAACGGGCGATTCTTCGATGCGTAAATTCCCTAAAAAGAGCGGTTTTTCTGTATGATAAACATGCCCACAAAGGGTTTCGCCCATACCTTTTTTCTGAAAGCCCTTGACAAGCTTGTTGGGTAACGCGTGCCAAACTTTTAACTCCAAGACGCCTGACTGTGGGTTCACCATACTGATTAAACCACTTTGAATACCTAGAAATGCGAGAGTTTTGTCTAGCACATCTTTTAAGGCGATTTCAAGCTCAAGCGATTGACTCGCGGCCGAGATAATCTCGTTGAGCACATTCAACTCGGCATTACGACGCTCTGTTTCTTGGAAGAGACGAGCATTTTCCAGTGCAAGCGATAATTGGTCAACAACCTGTTCTGCAAGCAGTTTTTCTTCTTCGTGCCACTCGCGCCCCATATCGTCATCATAGAACGCTAAACTCATCCACGATTCTTCATCAAGACGAATCGGCAAAGACATCGACGATTGTGCACCAACAATACTTTCTTCTGCCCCAATAGGTACCGTTAACGCGAGCGACGCTTCCGAAGCCTTCTTTGCACCATCATGCTTCGAGGTGGCTTCAGTCGATGTTGCAGGCGTTTTCTCTAGCGTCTTTTGCTCTTCTTCTTTGATGTCGTCAAAGAGTTTGTCAAGACGGTTGTTGATTTGCTTCTTTGACATATTCAACTAACTCCTGTGCCAAAATACGATACTGTTCGGCTCCACGGGTATTGGATTTGTATTCAGTAATTGGTAAACCTAAAATAGGACTTTCACGCAATTTTGTGTCAACTTCTACAAGGCTTTTGAAAAGCCCATCGCCAAAAGTGTTTTCCAACTGGCTTTGAATGGTACGGTGCGAACGATTGCGACGATCAAGCATTGTGATCAAAATGCGATAGGCCAATGAAGGGTTATCGTCAGTGCGAACCTTTCGTACCAGACTCATCATATTTCGGAGTGCATAAGCTGAGAAGTATTCCGCCTGTGTTGGAATAATGAGTAAGTTTGCTGCGTTAAGGGCATTCAAGGTCACCGCGCCCAAAGCTGGCGGACAGTCGATGACCACAAAATCATACTTCATCGGCTGTGAGGCAAGGATCGCATCCGCAAGGCGTGTGGCGTAATTGAGATGGATTGGTAGCAGCTGCTCAGCGCGCTCGATCTTCTTACCAGAAGGGACAATTTCAAGGCGCTCGATTTCACTTTTTTGCCAAACATTTTCCAACGGCACATTTTCAAGCAATACATCGCTGGAAGTCAACACCGCACCGCCAGGCTCAAACCCTAAAGCAAGGGTGAGATTTGCCTGTGCATCAAGGTCCACCAAAAGAACCTGGAAGCCCTTCTCAGCAAGAGCGGCACCTAGGGATAGCGTTGTCGTCGTCTTTGCGACGCCACCTTTTTCGTTTGAAACAGCTATTACATACGTCATATTCGCCTCGCTTCCTGACATTCAGGTTGCTACCCCTATGGATGCATCTACGCGTCCCCGGAGTCTTCCGCTTTTTCAACCTTCGGCAGATATTCCTTTAACTCAACTTTATTAGCTCCTAAAATATTCTTCAACTCTTCCATCGCCGTTTTAACCATCTTGTCTGGATCGTTCGTGCTGCGTATTTTACTCGTCACTTCAGAGACCAGACGTTCGCGGCGCGCACGGCGTGATGTAGTCTCCAATAGCCGTGCATTTTCAAGAGCGAGAGTAAAACGCTCAACCGCTGCATGGATAATCTCCAATTCATCTTCCGAATATTCAGCAACTGGTTTGTCCAGATCAATATTAACATGGCCGATCACGACATCTCTGAGTTTAACAGGAACTTGATAAGTTGTGTCTGATTTTCCCTTTTTGTCATCTTTTTGAAATGATGTACTTATGGTTTTTAAACTAGCCGGCTGAGCAATATATCCCTTCACGGTACTGGCATCAATGAAACGCTTCCACTCAGTGCGAACATATTGCTGAAAGGTTTTCTCTAATTCCTGCAAGGTTTCACGTGATTGCTCAAAGAGACGCGCATTCTCAATAGCAACTGCAATTTGATCAGCTAACGTCGATAACACCTCTGTGTCATCTTTTGTAAACGCACTAGATTTTTCACTTTGAATATCCAAAGCACCAATAACCTTATCGCCAAGCAATAGAGGAAGAGCCATCTCAGAGTGCGTATTAGGCAACTCTGGATTGTCAAAGAAGATAGCGTCTTCGCCAACATCTAAGGCAATATGTGCTTGCTTTTCGGAAACAGCATATCCAACAACACCCTCCTTGCCGATGCGGAGTTTATGCGCACGAGCGATCATTGCCTGCCCACCAGCACTATTAGCAGCACGAAGAATGGCATATTTATTCTCTGCGTCGAGCAGGAATATACCGACATGGTAGAAACCAAATCGCTCGCTAACAAGTTGAGCAATGTTCGGTAAAAGTTCGTCCACGTTATCCAATGTAGCAATGGTTCGTGCTGCAACAGCAATTGCTTCAAGTTGCGCCGAGCGTTGGCGATTTTCAGCAAGGCTTTCTTCCAGTTCGTGCGTGCGATCAGCAACATGAGCTTCGAGACCAGAGAGTGTTCTTTGAAGCTGCAAGGCCATGCTATTGAAGGATTCTCCCAATAACCCGATCTCATCCGAAGAGTTGATCGTCACGCGAGTATTAAGGTCCCCTTGTTGGATCGAATTGGCAGCTTGAGCAAGCTCTTCAATCGGGCTTGTAAATGAGCGCGTAATGCGCAGAGAGAGAAGCGAGATGATCCCAAGGGTCAACAAAATAATGGTCAGCGTACTAACCGCAGACTGAATCGTTGAGCTTAGGCCAACAGCCCAGGGTAGCTCAGCGATAACGACAAAGAATTTTTCATTAGCTAAATAAGCATCAGCGTGCCCTAATATAGATGTGGTTTCATTCAGCCCATTAACAAGCATTCCCTCTTCAGGAGGAATAAAGCTCTTTCCCTGCAAAGCGATCGATGGATTTGAATGTGCCACAATACGTCCTGTTATATCTGTCATATATACAATCAGGTCATCTTTTGTCGCCGCACTTACAAATGTCCAGATTGCTTGAAGGCGCAGCTTAGAAACAAGGACGCCGGTTACGTTCTCATTGACCAAATTCACGATTGGGATGCCAATATACATGTAGGGTAAGCCCTTTTCTTCGTCGAAGATAATATCTCCATAGTAGGCTTGCCCAGTTCGCGCGGGATCACTGAATGCAGGGTTGTTTTTGATGTTTTGTAGATCGGAATCAAGAACTATTGCATTGCGCGAGACTTTTATTGTTTCTGCTCCAGATGAATTCACCAGGGAAATCTCGCTATATACATTAGAGAAGCTGAGCACATTGGTTAGTGTTCGTCTTTGTTCTTCGGGTTCCATGTCTTGGATATTAAGCACGTCCGTCAGAGTTCTCAAATCACCCGCAGCGTCGTTAATATAATTTTCAGTTTGTTCTGCAACACGTCTTGATATTTCGTCTTGTTGGGAGATCGTTAGACGTGTTTGGAATACGGCATCTTGCTGAATCCTTACAAGGGCTGCCAAAAGCAACGGGATAGTAGAGATCGCAAGAAAAATAACCGTGAGACGCGTGCGCAAACTTTTTTGCATAACTAAAACTCCAGTTAGATCGTTTTTGACCTAACGAATAATTTCTTTGGCAGCTTTTAAAACTTCATCTGGAAAGTCAATGCCCAGGTCCGTGGCAACCTTTTGGTTTATAAATAAAAAGTGTTCTGCATCTTCAACGGGGAGGCTGCCTGCGTCTGAGTTTTTAATAATTTGATCTGCGAGGTGAGCAGCTTGTCGTCCAACCGCATTAAACTCGGGGCCGTAAGCCAATAATGCACCAGCTTCCACTTGAGGAAGCCCGATAGAGGCGAGAGGCAAGTTTTTTGCACGCGCGACTGCGAGAAAGTTCTCGAAATTGGATAAAACCAAAGAATCTGCCGTCATAAAAATTGCACCCACATCATCGGGAATATTATCGAGTGCGCCTGCAATCTCTTCCTGAGAAGATACTTCAGGGGCAATGATTGTGACATTTAATTTCTCAGCAGCGATTTTCAAAAGGCTATATCCGTAGGCAGCGGCAGGGTCAGCAGGATTGTACGGGGCATATATTTTTTTTATTTCTGGAGTAATACGCAAAAGCCATTCAAGCTCTTTCGATGAAAAATCACCAGTCTCGATGCCTGTCATGTTGTTTCCTGGTTCTCTGATGCTATTGGCAAGCCCTACGCCGACAGGGTCGTTGATAGGGGCGTAAACAACCGGGATGTCAGTCCCTGCCACAGCAACTTGAACGGCTAAGGTAGCAGGTGACGCCAGGCTTAAGATGAGATCAATATTTTGCTCCATAAGAAATGCTATTTCTCTCGTCAAAGCATCATCTGTTTTAGGCCCGTTGTAAATATAGGTAATATTTTTACCTTCAATATAGCCATTTTCTGCCATGGCTGTTTTGAAGCCTTCAATAACGGTCTCCATAGAAGCGGCTGTCGTGATAATGCCTATGGTAACAGAATTCTCCACCGTGGAGCTGCAGGCGGTAGATGTAGGCAAAATAAAAACTGCTAAGAACAGGATACTCAGGAAAACACGAAACTTCATAAGGCTTCCTTTTTATTCAATATCTCCGAGTTCAAAAGAAACTTCAGTAGCTTGTAAAATTTTCTGAAGCTCGCTAACTGCAACAGACATAAGCTTGTCTGTTTGGGCAATATTACTGATGGTGGCCGCGAATTGACTGAGAGCACCTTCTTTGCTGGCCTGCATCGTTGTATCTTCGAGCAATCGGGCGTTTTCAATTGCGAGGGCGACACGGTCAGCTACTGTTTGCAGAAGCTCGATGTCTTCTTCTTGCCATTGCTTGTTCTTGTTATCTGAGCGTACTTGGAGTAGACCAATAACTTGATCCCGAATTTTGACAGGTACGCGTAAGGTTGTTGGTTCGTTATCTGTGGATATCTCGGTGGCAGTGAGCGTTTCCATCGTGCCGTGAAGGTAACGGTAACCTGTCTCAGTCTTTCGTTGTCGCAATCGTGACCATTGTTGACGTAAGTACTGTTGGGAGAGTTCTTCCATCTCTGCGAGGGCGTTTTTGCTGAGCTCAAATTGGCGTGTATTTTCGATGACAAGCGCGATCTGATTTGCCAGCGTTGTGAACACTTCGATATCAGCTTGATTAAAGGCATCTACCTCTTTACTTTGAATATCCAAAATGCCTAGAAAGTCTCCACCGTAGATGAGCGGAAGCGCCATTTGAGAGCGTGTTTCTGGCAATTCGGGGCACTCAAGGCGTGAGGCATCTTTGTTGTCGCTAACATCAACATCAAAGGCTATGATGGGCTTTTTATCTTCCGCTACTTTGCCGATCACGGATGTGTTACCAACAGCAAGTTGATGGCTTTGTGCAATCATGTGTTGCCCACCACTGCTATTGGCGGCTTTTAGCTGTACGTATTTTCGATCTATGCTTGGTTGAAAAATGCCTACATGATAGAAGCCAAAGTTTTCACTTACTAAGGTGGTTACATCTGGTAAGAGTTTAGTAATGTCTCGCGTTAATGTAATCTTTTGGATAATTACAGCGATCGCTTGCAAGCGATCTGCTTGCAGTCTGGCTATTTTAGTGGCCTTTATTGCCGCTGTAGATTTCTCTTGGAGTTCTTCTTGAAGGGCTAGCAGCTCTTCGTTTCGTTTGATGAGCGCTTTTTCTTTTTGTAAGGATTCCTGAGAAGAGTTTTCAAGATCGCGGAAGGTGAAATAAAGTATTGCGCTGAAAAGGATGAATATGCTTGTTATGCTAAATGTGTTTGCCAGAAGAGTGTCAGATTTTGGAGTAAAGAGGCTGGCATCCTGTGCATAGAAAAGCGTCCATATTGAGAGGATGCTTGCTGCTGTCAGGAAAACAGAAAGACGGGTACTGCCTAACAGGCTGGCTAAAAAGATAAGAATCAGGTAGGCAATGATCCCTAAATCGCGAACGCCATCGCCAACCCAAGCCAGGTATGTCAGGCTTACCCAGGTGAATACACTAAAGATAGTAATCGTTAGTTTTATTTTTCCGGCGTGAAGCAAAAGATGTGTTGCCAGTGTAACTCCTGCCAGAATGGTAAAAACAAGATTGACGATAAAAACATATTGACCACTAAAAGCTAAGAGTAACATGATCCCAAATGAGAGATTCAGGATGACATTTAAGTACCGTGCTGCGCGATCTTTTCTATCATCACCAAATTTGGGCGGGGAGATGAATTTCTTCAAGAAATTTAGCATTATTCTTCTCCTTCCTGTGTTTCTACCAACTGGAAGGCGATCTCAGATGCGTCCAGCGCGTTACCAAGCTCACGCAGGGTTGTTTGAATGATACTGTCCATGCGGATGGATGCACCAATCTTGGCAGATATATCAGAAATCACCCCTTCACGCTGCGCTTTTAGCTGTGTCTCTTTAAGAAGACGTGCATTTTCCAATGCCAATGCAGCGCGCTCGGCAGCTATTTTGACCATAGCTAGCTCGTCTTCTGTCCACTTATACTCGGAAGTAGGGCCTTTCAAGACGATATTTGCAATTTGTTGGCCACGAACCTGAATGGGAACATTAAGAAGCCCTTGAGCAGATTTCTCATCTACTTCAGAGATCGGCTTAGATTCTCCGTCCATATAACGATAGCCTTTGACTGTTTGAGTGCGAGAGAAAGACGTCCAAGCTTGTTCAGTCAGCTTTTGATTGGCGCGATCTGTCTCTTCCAAAGCCTGCTGCGTTCTCACCAAGTATCTGGTATTTTGAATAGCCAGAGCAACCTGATCTGCCAAAATCATAAAGACTTCTACGTCGTTTTTTGAGAAAGCGTCATGCTCTATTGATTGAATATCGAGCGCGCCGATTATCTCATTGCCAAAGAGTAAGGGCAATGCGACTTCCGAGTTTGTTTTTGGCAAATCTGGGTTTTCAAAATAAACGGCTTCTTCGCCAACATTTCCTGCGATACGTGCTTGTCCGCGGTTTGTGACATAACCAACAATTCCTTCTTGCCCGACACGTAAACGATGCTGGCGGGCCAACATTTTTTGTCCGCCTTCACTGTTTGCAGCACGAAGAACAGCATATTCTTTGTTATCATCTATCAAAAAAATACCAACGTGGTAATAGTTGAAACGCTCACTAATCTGATGAGTAATCGTTGAAAGGAGCTCTTCTACATCTCGAAGTGTAGCAATTGCACGTGCCAAGCTAGCGATCGTTTCAAGCTGGTTAGTGCGCTCTCCTAATTCTTTTGTGCGACTTTCAACACGCCCCTCTAAATCTCCAATGAGATCAAATAATTGAGCGCCCATTTTATTAAAGGCATGCGCGAGTTCGCCGATTTCATCAGTTTGATTGACTACGGTAACTTGCTTCAGATCATCGCTAGCTAGCTGTACAACTTTCTGGGTTAGGTCTTCTAATGGTCGAATAATGCTTCTGACCAGAGCCAAGCCGATAACGATTGCAAGTAAAACAACACCAATTGTCGATACAATATTAATGCCTAGCGTCGTATAAACGGGAATTAAGGTTTCTTGACGATCCTGTTCCGCCAGAAATACTACATTTAATTCTGGCATCCATTGATAGACACCTGTAACCGTTTCACCTCGATAGCCTTTGTAGATTTTTGAACCCAATTCATTTGCTTGCAGCCCAGCTTGCGCACCCTCAGTTTCAACTTTGAATGTACCAACTTGATATTCATCGAAGCGAGATTCCGTCAACAAGATAGCATCCGTGTTGATTAAGTAGGTTTCACCTGTGTTTCCAAGGCCAGAGCGTTCTCCCATAATGTCTGTTAATGTCTCGAGAGGAGCAATCGCTCCAATGGCACCAATAATATCGCCCTGGTTATTTTTCAGTTGCCGCATGATGATCACTGATATTTTTCCTGGCGTTGGTGTATCAATCGCCACGGTTGCAGCTTTAATATTTTCCAAGCTATCTAGAAAAAGAGGATTGTTGCTGTAGTCAATGCCCATTTGCGAAATGGATGAGCTCTCATTTGTTTGAATGACAACACCATTTTTATCCAAGATAAAAATTTCTTTTAGATATTGAGATAGAGCCACTCGATTTCGGAAACTGGTTTTTAGTTGAGAATTAGCTAACGAATCGGCGTTTCCCTCTAATATTAGACTAATTAGCACGTTGTTTTGCTCTGTGATAATTGTGTTCAGCAGTTCATTATGTAGCCCATCGAGCCAGGATCTAATTTCAGACTCTTTTAACGTTGCGACAGCTTCCAATTTTGTAATAACTTGACTTTCAGCATTTCGAGTTTCCTGAATACTCGAAACAGATGCTGTAATTCCCGCAGGCAACAGAACTAAGAAGATAAGAACGGTCAGCAAACGGGTGCGAATGCTCCTTCGTCGCGGAGAGGAGGTTATATTTGTTGTTTCAGGTTGAATGCTTTCATTCATATACTATTCCTCTTCGCCTGAATTGTCTTTTGAGTTTGTCTCAGTCATAAAAATTGTGATGTTTTTAGCAGAGCCAATCCGTTGCCCTAGCTCATCAACCGTTGTTTGTAGAATCATTTCTACCTCACTAGCCGCACTAATGCTGGCGGCAATTTCACCAACATTCCGCTCTCGTTCGGCTTTTCTTTGTGATTCTTCAAAAAGTCGTGCACTTTCAAGCGCAAGGGCGGCACGATCGCCAACTACTTCAAGGAGGGTCTTATCGCTCTCTGTCATCTTTGTAGCTTCTTTTTCAGGCATACGTACTTTAATTATGCCGATGGTTTCATTGCGTAACTGAACAGGGATTTCAATAGTTTTTATTTTGTCATCGCTCTGAATATCCTGGTTGTGGGTGAGCGGAGAAACTATGTTGTTTATAGAACGATATCCGATTTGCCTTTTCTCTGCGGCAAGGTTTGCCCATGCTTTGCGGACATAATCTTGTGAAAGAGATCGCGCCTCTGCTAAAGCTGTTTCCGTTGCTTCGATCTGGCGAACATTGTTAATTGCGATAGCAATCTGGTTGGCAAGAGATGCGAAAACATCGGTATCCTCTGTTGAAAAAGCATTTTTTTGTTTACTTTGTACATCAAGCACACCAATAATCTCTGTTCCAACCTTGAGAGGAAGCGCCATCTCGGAATGGGTTTCCGGGAGATCAGGATTGTCAAAGTAAATGGCATCCTGCCCAACATCCAAAGCGACACGTGGTGTTCCAACCTGTGCAACGCGCCCTACAACGCCAACTTGTCCAATTTCAAGGCGATGTCCGCGTTCCAACATCCGCATTCCACCTTCGCTATTTGCTGCATGTAATTCTGCAAATTTCATGTCACCACTGATGAGAAAAATGCCGACATGATAGAAGTCGAACTTGCTACTAATCTGTTGAGTAATTGCCGGTAAAAGAGACTTTAGATCACGGATTTGAGAAATAGTTTGCGACACATCGGCAATAGCGTGCAAACGGACCGCGCGGAGCTTGTTCTCTGTATTGGCCCGAAGCAAATCTGCCTCTATTTTCTTTTGCATAGTGACATTATTTGCATTTACCAAGCGTCCAATCGATAAGCCACGCTGGTTATAAAGTGGCGTAATATTGAAGGTGTAAATTTCTTCTGCGCTGGTTGTTATCTCAGCATATGTTTCAACATCATTCTTAAAGTGTTGATAGAGCTCAGGGTGTATAAGAGAGATATGCATGCCTGTTAATTCGGCGTTAGTCAAGTTCCCTAAGACTTTTCGACCAATGGGGTTGGTGTCCAAAATGCGATCATTTCTATCTAGAATAATGAGCGCATTACTCATGCTTGTAAATAGAATTTCTCGTGCAATCGGCACCACATTGAAAAGGCGCCTTTGGTAAATGCCCCAGGCAATAACGATATTACCCAAGGCAAACATTAGTGGTGATGTATCACGTTGGTTACCAAATTTCAGACCAAAAGTAAGCGCTAAGATCAAACCAAGGATAGGGATCAGTGTCCCAAATGTGACAATCGCCAAGTGTGAGCGAAAAATATTTTTTTTGAAAAGCCCAGCGATTAAGACAGCGATATAACCCAGAGAAACCACATACGCGTAAGCAAGCGCAAGCAGTAGAAGCGTACCAAAATCGTAGCTGAGGTCATCAAAGGGTAAACCGATACTAATCCTTGGGTTAAGGTGTAAAAGGCTGGGCCACAAATCCAGCGTGATAATAATCTGTAAAATAGCAGGCAGAATAGAAAGCGCGATTACCCAGCGCTTTAGATTGAATTTGCGGTCGGTAAACTGCAAAGCAAAGATCAAAAGAGCAATTGGAACAAAAAGCGTACCGATGAACTGAACACTATCCCAGAAAATCTTTCCATCAAGTGTTGGAGCCCCTAATTCAAACAAATACCCAATAATCCATATTATTTCCAGCAAAATGCTTGCAGCAAAGGCTTTTAAACCTTTGCCACTTCGATTTCTCCACGAAAAAGCGAAGACAATAATAGAAACTATAAGAGAAACGGCGTAGACAATGAAGTAAGGGAGACGTATGGCTGTCAAATTCATAAATTTCACAAAAGCGCTCAGGATTACTCCCTAAGCTTCGCTCCTTTTTCAGGATCAGCAATCTCAAACGAAATATCTGCACCGGAGAGCACTTTTCCAAGCTCCTGTACTGTTGTTTTTAAAATCGTATCCATACGAATAGACGCTCCAACTTTCGATGAAATATCTGAGATAATCGATTCGCGTTGCGCACGCAATTGTGCATTCTCAAAGAGACGAGCACTGTCGAGAGCAATACTAAGCTGTTCGGATATCGTCGATACAAGCTGAAGTTGTTCCTTTGTCCACTTGCCGCTATCTTCAGATTTGACGATACGAACGCCGCCGATCAAATGTCCACGGCTCTTAATTGGAGCGACAACAGCGCGCCCACCCTCAAGAACGGCTTGCCTCTCACCAATAGAGCGATGTTTCTCTTCAATAGCGGATTCATCAAGCGCTGCGATCTCACCATCAGCACTAACATGATATGCCGACCCCGTACTCCGCGCTTTAAGATCATGCCACGAACTCAGGGTTAGATCTCCGTAGGCACGGCGCTCCGCTTGTAACGCTTCTTCAGCCTTGGCAAAAAGCTCTGCATTATCAAAGGCGACAGCAATTTGATCGGCCATTGTTTGCAGGGTTGTTAAAATTTCAATGGTGAATGCAGCGGGTTCCTTACTTTGGACAGAAATCGCACCGAGCACGCGTCCACGCGAGATGAGGGGAAGCGCGCCTTCTGAACGAGTTTCTGGCAATATGGGATTTTCAAAACGAACAGCATCTTCACCTACATCAAGCGCGATGCGCGCTTCCCCGTGTTTCACTGCCCAACCAATCATCCCTTCACCGATCTTGAGCCGGTGTTTATTCGATATCATTACTTCTCCGGCTACGCCAGTCCCTGCGCGAAGAACAGCCCATTTACCATCCCTATCTGCAAGGAAAAGTCCAACATAATAAAGGTCAAAGCGTTCGCGAATAAGCTCAACAACTGTTCGAGAAAGCTCATCTGCGTCCACAAATGTTGTCGCGGCATGACCGATTTCGGCGGCACCTTCCAGATAGCGAGAACGCAATTCAAGATCGTTTGTCCGCTCTTGAACGCGCTCTTCAAGCGAAAGAACAGTCTCTCGGAGTCGGGTTGTTAGCAAATTGAAGGTTTCAGCAAGATTACCAACCTCGTCATCCGCCTCGATGGTTGCGGTTGCTGTCAGGTCACCTTCTGAGAAACGTTGAGCAACTCTTCGCAAACGCAAGATTGGTGCAGTAAGGGGGGTAGAAAGAAGTGAGCCCGCAATGATGGCGAATAAAATAGTTCCCATTGCAAACATAAAAAACACCTGCCCTTGATTGCGAATCGGGCCAAGAAATGACTCCTGTGGCTGTAAGGCAATCACTAGCCAGGATGTAGTGTCCAAGGAGCTGATAGCGCCTGTTAAAGGCATCCCTACAAAATTGGTTTCAACCTCAAAAACAGGGCTGGTGCTCACATTGTTAAGTGCTTCTTCCACAACAGGTAAATTAAAAGAGACTTCACTATAGCCTAATTTTCCAGGAACAAAATAGTTCTCCCGCAAGGCATTTAGCTCACTGGGCGTTGGCAATGCAGGTACCTTCCCAATCAGCTCTGGTAATTTCCCATGAGCCAGCACAACGTGATTCTCGTCAAGGAGAACAAAGAAAGAAGCCAACCCTGTAGTATCTTCTTTGACAAGGATCTTTTGCAAAAGAGAAGCTTTGTACTTTGCACGTACTACGCCAATCACTACACCCATGTCGTTGTAGACCGGTGTACTAATAAAAAAGACACCTTCTTTTTCATCAGGAAGATATTGAACCGGTGAAATATACGTAGACCGCGTAGATATTACCCCGATAAAATGACGTAGATCAGCTTCGCTTTTTCCAATATCGGCCGAATTAGAATCAGCAACATTAACGCCATCAATATCCAGAAGTGCGTAGGAGAGAATGTCAGGATTCCTGTTTTTGAGTGCATAGAGTACGTTTTGTACTTGGCGTTCAATTTGAGTACCTCTACGCTCATCAGCCGGAAGCAAAAGATAGGCGCGTAAGTCAAGATAAGCAGATGCTGTTTCTACCGCATCACTACTGTATTGCAAAAATGAATTTATTTTATTCGCGGACGTCTTGGCCTCCGCAAGTAATAACTGCTGGGCCTTTTCTGTCAAAAGGCGTTCTGTACTGTAATTTGCACCTGCAAACGCGAGACCGCTCCCTGCAGCGCTAAGAGCAACAAAGGCCAAAATTAATTTTGTGCGTAGCGAATAACTCCGAAACTGACGAGAAAATAATACTCCGGATATGATAACCAAGAATATTCCGAAGAGATAGGCGACCAAATCTGGAGCAGAATACTCCCTTCCGAGCGGATCTAAATAACCAATAAAACTAAGAAGAACGCTAGCAATAATGCCCCAGATAATAGTCGCTTCAGCCTCTTTACGATCCAGAAGAGCTCCTGCGATAGCTACGTAGAGCAATACAATCAGCAACGAAAGCAGAATATCCATTCCGCCAAAGAAAAGTGCTGAAACAAAAATTGCAAGCGTAAAAACACCCAGATAAAGAAAAACCGAAAGCATTAGTTGCTTTGAGCGCACAAGGAAGTAGCTAATCAGGCTTGCAAAAGCAACCATAAAAGCTTGAATATTGGATGCTTGGAAAGACGAAATATTTTGGCCTTTATAAAACACAAAGGTGTAGTAAATGCCAATCGCGAAAGTAACAAGGGATGTTGCAAGAAAAAAACGCGATGCGTTTTTACTTCGTTCTTCGATTTTTTGTTTTTGAGTTTCGGTTATTTCTATCATCACAATTGCCCTAGTCTATTGCAGAATCATCTTTGATATCTTCTGGGGCGATCCAAATTTCAGTCTCGGCAACATCGCCTAATACCCTATGCAATTCTTCAGCCGCAGCCCGTAACACCGTCTGCACATCAAGGCTTTCACGCATGCGTGAAGACGCCTCACTAACAAGATGCTCCCGGTTTGCACGCTCTTGAATTTCATCATACAAACGCGCGCTATCAAGTGCACCTTCCAGACGTCCGGCTAACGTATCCAACAGGTCTTTCTCAGAAGCGGTCCAGGCACGCGTCTCTGGCTTATGAGCATCAATATACCCAATTACTTTCCCGCGAATCCTGATAGGAACCTGATGAGAAGAAGGCTTTTCATTATCTGATTGAAAAGGCTTTGCAGGGACGATCTTCAAGCCTGCTGCATCACGCCTATAACCGCCATAATTCCGCTCGCTAATAAAATCGCTCCATGCTGATCCTGTAATATCACCATAGGCGCGTCGTTCTGCATCAAGAGCACTTTCCCTCGCAACAAGTAAATCGGCATTCTCAATCAGGATGGCTATCTGGTCTGCCAGCATTTGCAAGATCGCTAACCTTTCCTCGCCCAACCCATCGAAATCAAGGCTTTGTAGTAGCATAACACCCTTCATATTGTTGCTGCGGCCTCGCAATGGGATCGAGGCAAAAGAACGCGTATCGGGCAAGCTTGCCTGTAGGCCTTTCTCAGATGTATGATTGGACAAAGCCTTATTTTGGATGATCGCAGCGCCTGCAATATCATCTTCAAGAGAAAGAGCGTAATCATGCTTGGGGTAGGCTTGTTCATTCCACCCTTCACAGGATGTCAAGCGAAGCATGCTATCGTGTCCAAGCAAGAAAAAGGCAACGCTCAACAGCTCAAAATCGTTTTTTACCATGATCGGCGCTTGCATCAAAATATCATTTGCGGTGGTCAAAGATGCAACTTTGCGGCTAATACGTGCTGAAGCTTCCAGCGCATTTGAGCGTCGCTGAAGAACATCATGCTGCTCGACCAATTCCTTGCTCTGCTCATCCGATTTTTTTGCTAAAGCAAGACTATCACTAATCGTTGTATTCAAATTTCTGAGCAACGCGCCAATGGACAGAACTGCGGATATACCAGTCACAAACAAAGCAATCGTTGTCCCGCCCCATATATCGAATGAGAACTGATCAAAATTGGGCTGCGCAAGAAAACCCGTGCTAAACATATATCCCAAAATAGCCCATGATAAAGTAACTATAAATGTAAGCACTAGACCAACACGTCGTCCAAGAAAAACGACCGCAAAGATCGCGGAGAGAGCAAACCATATGCGCCCGTCTCCCATAGCAGCCTTTTCTATTGCGCTAAAAACACCCAAAACATAGATCAAAAAAACCAGAGTAGAAGCGCGATAAACGACTGGGATACGGGAAACAAATGCTGAAACAAGTATTAACAAGTAAGCCAGTGTGTAAACAACGAAGAAAAGCGGTTGTAAGTCTTCGAAAACCACGCCAATTAAAACAAAGTAAGCCAAGGTAGCGGCATAGGCAATAAAACGAATGACATTTAAGAAGATTGCCTCTCGCCACTTTTGCAGAGCGTCTACTTGTTTTTCTGTGTTGATTAGTAAGGAGGGTGTTGTCATGCTACAACCTCGTTTTCATTTTCGTCATTATTTGGAGAGAAGTGGATAGTGATCTCTTCAAGATCAAGTAGCTTGTAAATTTCATCAGCAGCCATTTTTATGACCGATTCAACATTCATTGTTTCGCGCATTTTATTCGTGACTTCGCCTACTATATATTCCTGTTCAGCTTGTTTGCGTGTCTCATCAAATAGGCGAGCGCTGTCTAATGCTCCACTAAGTTCCGCAGATAGAACACGGGCCAGTTCCAATTCATTTTCACTCCATGAGGGGGTATTATCGGGTTTGGAAAGACGTAACATACCGATCGAGTTGCCGCGGACAGTAATCGGGATATTTGCTGTCGCTTGTGTATCATCCAAGACAATCTTGTTTTCCCGCAACCCTTCAGTTAGATTGGCATCTAACGGGTCTGTAAGGGGGAAGAAAGTACCATCCCCTTTGCTCTGAAAACCGTAATTCTTACGGGTGTATGCTAATTCCTGCCAACCAGCATGGCTTTGTTCGCTGTAGGCGCGGCGAAGAGCTTGCATCGAGTTGCGATTTTGCTCGAACAGACGAGCATTCTCAATGGAGATGGCTATTTGGTCAGCCAGTACCTGAAGGGTGCTGACATCTGCGTCTGAGAAAGCTTCCCCTTGTGTGCTTTGAATATCAAGGGCGCCGAGAATCTTTCCGCCAGCGATTAGTGCTAACGCGACTTCAGACCGCGTCTGTGGTAGATCAGGATTATCAAAGTAAACGGCGTCCTGCCCAACGTCCAGGGCGGTACGGGCTTTTCCTGTCTTTGTTACATAACCAACAATGCCAACCTGACCGACTTTGAGTTTGTGGTTACGTTGCAACATCTTAGCACCACCTTCACTATTGGAAGCACGTAAAACGGCGTACGCTCCTTCTTCATCCAACAAGAAGATGCCAACGTGATAAAACCCAAAGCGCAGGCTAATCAACTCTGCGGCTTGTGTGAGTAGAGTATCAAGATTGCGCAGGGATACGGCAACCTGCCCAACATCAACGGCAGCTCTGAGCTGTTGTGAACGACGTTCGAGGTCTCGGGTACGTCCATCAACGCGTTCTTCGAGCGTGGCAATTAAGGCGCTTAATTCCTCTGTCATACTGTTAAAGGCTTTTCCGAGGGTGCCAATTTCATCTTCTGTGTTGACGATAACTTGCGCAGATAGGTCGCCGCCGGCAATATTCTTCGCAATTTCTGTCAATCGCAGAATTGGCGCAAGTAGATAACGGCTGCCGCCATAAGCCAAGAACGCTGCTCCTGCCGCGATAAGCACTGTAATGAGCGTGATCGTCTCCCTTTGTTCTTGTAAAGGATTGTTGATTGAGTTGAGGTCCTGCGAAACAATGACGATCCACCCCTGCCCTTCTTCAACGCTTGCTGCTGCGATCAGATCAAGAGGGCGTAGAACTTCTTCATCACGAGGAAACGCTTGTCCCTGGAATACAGCTGTCGTACTTCTATTTTCTAAGCCTTCCCCTAAGCCTAATAGGTTTAACGATAATTGGGCTGTACTGCCTGGCGGTAGCAGGCCACTAGTTTGTAGTGGAGTGATGATATTGGTAGTTAAGTGCGTCGCAGATAAATTGTTATAGGTTGGCGATTCGGAATTTGCCAGAATTAGATAAACAAAGGCTGGGTCTTCAGGTGAGATTTTGGTTACGGGGATTTCAGAAAGCAAGGCCCCGTAGTTTTGCTCTTGGTATTTAGATGTAAAGTCAACATATTCATTAAAGTAGTCTTGAAGAACACGGCTATTGTATTCAATGCGCAAAACACCAACATTGCTGCCATCTTCAGAAATAATAGGGACGCTAAAGTAAAGCGAGTACTCGCCATAGGTTTTTGAGCGCTTTAAATCAGAGATATAAGGCTCTTTGGTTTCAATAACTTGATAAAAATAATCGTTTTCCGATTCATCTTGGCCGATATTTTCATCTTTTGTGTCAAGAATGTTTTTCCCTGATCGATCTAAAATAGCATAGGATTGTATAAATATAATGTCTTTACGTCTATATGATCGCAAAACGTCAAGGGCTTTCTCGTAAAGATCATCAACGCTGTCTGCTTTAGCGCGCGAAGTGTATTCTACGAGTGTTGGTGATTGCGCCTCTGTTCTGAGTGTATTTTTGGTTGATCTTAAAAAGTAATTCAGGTTTTGGGCGAGAAAAGTGGCTTTAGACTGTGTTATTTCACTTTGACGTGGGTCAAGCGAGTTCTTCAATGAAACAGTGCTGGCAATCCCCAAGATGATCAGCGGTACCAAAACTATGAGAACCATAGACAAGGTTAATTTGGAAGAGAGAAGCAAGAAGCGACTTTGGCGCAACAAAAAGAATACAAAAATGATAAAAACAATGACAGCCGTAATTGTTGCCATACGGATCATCGGCTGAATATTTTCTGCTGGTTGCCGATAGGGGGGTAAATAACGAATGGCAAGAGTATCGAAGAATAAATACGCAGAGCCCGTAAAGACTCCTACACTTAGCGCTCTATTAAACATTTCAGGTTTCAACGTCAAAAGTGCGATGAAAGGGACTAAGGTCGCAGCAAGGATGCCAAATATAATTCCCAAGCCAGTATTCAACACGACTCGAATTGCAAGAACAACCAAAAAAGTGCCTATGATTAGCCAGACGCCTCTCTCTTTTTCTCCTCTTCTAATCAGGATGGCGCTTGAAATAGAAATCAAAACAAAGATAAAAACAACAAATGTGTCGACAAAAGATATAAGAGATCGTGTAGCTAGGCTAATTTGAAGAGAAACGATAGCATTTGCTGTTGCAGCTATTACAAAAATAACCGCTGTAAGAAAAGCGTTTCGCGTCTGCCTGCTAATTGTTGTTTCGTTTGAAATGATACCTGCATTTTGTTTTGTCATAAGGCTTCCGGCGCTAGTTTTTTCCCTTATTGTTGTCAGATGATGTTAAGCGCACTTCTACTTCTTTCAGGTTGAAGGTCTTTCTCATCTCTTCTATGGCAGTCTTCAAGACCGTGTCCATATCGAGGGTCTCGCGCATTTTGGAGGAGACTTCAGAGATCAATTGTTCCTGACGTGCCTGTTCACGTGTCTCGTTAAGCAAGCGCGCATTCTCAATTGCAAGTCCGATTTGAGTAGCCACGTCATCAAGGAGGGCTTTTTCCTTCTTGGTCCAGTTTCGCGCGAGGCGCTGCAAACTAATACTCCCGATCTTCTTTCCTCGCAATGAGATCGGGATTTCAGCCTTTTCGGCACCGCTACGCTCTTCGACAGACATCTCTTCACCCTTCGAGGCGCGAAGTGGTTTCACACCGAGCGGCGTGTAAATAAAACCATGTGACTGCCTTTTCAGGTATTGGTCCCAAACTTCGCGGCTTTGCTCAGAAATAATCAACTCTAACTGAGCAAGATTTATCTGGGCTTCCTCGATCAGGCGAACATTCTGGATGGTTAGCGCCAACTGATTTGTCAGGGATCGGAAAATAGTGATTTCCGTCTGACCAAAAGCTTCTGATTGTCTGGATTGGATATCCAGGATGCCAATAATTTCGTCCTGAACCATTAATGGGAGTGCCATTTCAGACTGGATGTCTGGTAGATTAGGATTATCGAAGAAATCCATATCCGCTTCTTGATTGAATGCCACGCGAGGTTTTTTGTCTGCTGCAACAATCCCAACCACGCTTGTTCGGTCGATGGGTAGTTCGTAATGCTCTTCAAGCATTTTCTTGCCATCAAGCGAAGAAGCAGCTTGCAGAAGTGCGTGATCCTTTTTCTCATTTAGCAAAAAGATACTGGCGTGATCATAATTAAATTCAGACGCAATCAGCTTTACACTCATCTCAAGTGACTGACTTACATCTTTGGCTGCTAAAATCTCATGAGCTACACGTGCCGCTGCCTGTAGATTTGTGTTTTGTTCTTCTAAAGTTGAGGTTCTCTGGTTGATGCGGTTTTGCAAGTTGTCACGCAAGACGAAAAGTTCCGCATTTGCGTTAGAAAAGGCCTTCTCTCTTATCTGCGCTTCTAATGCGATACGCGAAAGGCGCCGCACAAGAATATAAATAATTATGGATGTTGCCAGATGTAAAAACCAGAATACGCTAATATCAATTAGGTCAAAGAGACCTGAATATTTATTGACTAAAAGTCCCGCGTATTCCGCATAAGCGAGTATTATAAGACTTGTTGTTGTCAGTAAGCCAAAGGAAATAACACCCACTTCTCCTAAGAGCAGCCCACCCAAAATAACGACAGCGGAATATGCTGTAATACTGGCGTCGTGAATGCCATCCCCCTCGTATAGAAAGAAGGTCATCACAATAAAGGCAGCCGTAGTGATTATGATGCTGGCTGGTTTTAGATAATTAAAATACGCTAAAACAATGCTTACAACAATAAGCGTCATTGCAACTGCAAGCACTCTATGCCCCAACCCTTCACGAATAAGCCCAAAGAGCAACATAATAAGGCCTGTTGCGAACGCAACACTGCCCCCCACGATAACAACCTTGTTGTCACGGGCCAAAGTTAGCTCAGGTAGCCTCGGTTGGGTTTCTGGATGTTTATTGTTTGAGTCTTCCTGAGTCATTTGCTTATCCTTAAGATGGGGGCCTTTATTATTCATCACTATCCAGCTTAATGACTGCTTCGCTTGCACTGAGCGTGCGGCCTAATTCGGTAATAGCTACCTGTAAAATGCCGTCAATGGTTGTTGATGACCATATCTTTGCATTAATCTCTGCAACAAGGCGTTCCTGTAGAGCCGTCCGCTGACTTTCTTCCAAGAGGCGTGCGTTTTCAATAGCAAAGGCTGTTTGTCGCGCAATTGCTTCAACCCAGTGTTCGTCATCAGCCGTCCAGTTTTCGTCGCCTCCGATCGATATTTCGCCAATAGTTTGGTCGCGCAAGGTTAGTGGCACCGTAAAGGATGTATCTTCACCTTCTGTTACTTGTTCGCCTCCAATAGAAAACTCGAGGCTTCCCTCAGAATCCAATACTTCACCCCAGCCTTGCGAGAGTTGGGTTCGTTGGCTGGCTCGAATCTCACGCAACGCTAATTGCGTTTCCTGATATAAACGCGCGTTCTCAAGCGCAACAGCAACTTGACTTGCCACCCCTTGTAAAGTCTCTGTATTCGCTTGATCGAAAGCATTCTCAGAAACAGATTGAGCATCTAGTGCGCCGAGTACACGCCCACCTGCGATTAGAGGCAATGCGATTTCTGAGCGCGTATCTGGCAGAAGGGGGTTGTTGAAACGAACAGCCTCCAGACCGGTATCGTGGGCAATACGTGCTTCTCGCAAGCTAATTGCGGATCCAACCATACTGTTACCACCCACGACCAAACGGTGTTTACTGGCTAGCAGCGCTTGGCCGGCTTCTCCAGTGGCGCTGCGTAGTTCAGCCCAGGCTCCGTCAGGAGAGACGATAAAGATTGCCGCATAGTAATATCCCAAACGTTCTGAAATCAGATTAGCAACCTTCTCAATCAGTTCATCCGGATCGAGAATTGAACTGATTACGCGCCCAACTTCGAATGTTGCTCGAAGCTGTTCGGTGCGCTTCGCAATCTGTGTTTCCAGGCCAGATTGGAGATTGTCCAACTGAGAGACCATGCGATTAAAATAGACGGCTAATTCGCCAACTTCATCTGCTTCGGTGACTCTGGCTCTTTGTTTGAGGTCGCCCTCTTCAATCTTGTTGAATGTTTTAATGATTTCATGCAGCGGGGAGGAAATAGATTGCGAGACGAGGGAAGAGAGCAAGGCACCAAATCCTATGATGAGCACGGCAGAAACAATGGACTGGACTTGCATTGTTTTTAGCACAGTTGCGCGACCTGTCTCTAGCGCTTTGACCATTTGGTGATATCCAATCGGCGCAATAAGAAGGATGCTGATTAAGATTAGCGCCAATATGACTGTTTGGAGCTTAATCGTAAGATTGACGCCGTTTGTCCCTAAGAGCTGATTTTTGAAGTCTTTGGGAAGTAATGCTTCGCGAGCAGGTCTCAAAAGATGATCAAGTAACAAGAGCGAAAGAGATGTGCTAGTTAATGCTGCAGCAAAAATTCCAAGCGACGTGTAAATAAGTTGGTCATTTGTTACCTTGAGCACAAAAATTTGAAATGCCAAAACAGGGACTATCACCAAGAAAATACATACAATGAAAACGAAGAAACTATAGCGCCACGCTAAGGGTGTGATTTGATTCCAGGCAGCAATGTTATCTTCAAAATCAGTGGAGCTATCCTTACTTATTTTCCAACGAGCCAGGCCTTTGCGGGCATCGCCATAGAGAAAGAAAATCAACATAATAAGGAAAGCGTTTGCGGCCAAAACGACTACTCCTGAAAATCTAATAATAGACATTAATTTTTCGGGAGAAAACTCTGCGTTGACCTGTATAGCGTAGCCTGCTGCCACCGGGCCTAAAAGCACAAGGGTTTGAGTAACGATAATCGCAAGCGTTAGGTACCAACCACCTGTTTTCTTTAGGACGGTATTGAGAAAGGTTGAGTTCTGAGGGATGTTATCCATACTTAGTCTCGATTGCCTTCTGTTTCGTCGATGGCTATTTTTATTTTTGCGCGCCTAGCTCCCATCGCTTTGGTTAACTCATCCGCGGTTGTGGAGAGAATTGTTTGGATATCAGTCGAACGGCGAATTCTGCTCGTAACCTCGTACAGTGTTCTCTCGCGTTCAGCTTGACGGCGAACCTGCTGAAGAAGCCGAGCATTCGCGATAATGGCAGCAAGACTCCCGGCGAGCGTGCCGAGCATTTCTTCCGCTTCTTCGTTATAAGCATTTAAGCGTTCGCTTTCCACATTTAAAACCCCAAGCACTTCATTACGGAAGAGCAGTGGGACTGCTAATTCTGAGCGTGTATTTGTACTAATTGCAATATAACGTGGGTCGGACTGTGTATCATTAATGCGGATGGGCTTTTTAGTACGCGCGACCGTACCAGTAATACCACTGCCTACAGGGACTATGATCTCGGCTAAATCTTCATCAGAATATCCGACAGCAGAACCGATCGTGAGATTTTGATGGTCTCGATCCATCAGCATGATAGCAATGCGGTCACCACCGAGCGTGACTTGTAGGCCCTGCACGGCACCGCGCAGCGCCTCTTCCAGCGTTGTGCCTGATGCTGCGGATGTTGTAATATGCTGAAGCAGACGTTGTTGGGAAAGATGCTCTTGTGTGTCGGCAAAAAGCTCCGTATTGATTACAGCAACAGCAAGCTGATCAGCAATAATATAGATGGTTTGCAATACATCTTCAGTGAAAGCATGCGCTTTTGTGCTTTGGATATCGAGAGCGCCAAGGATTCGCTCGCCGACTTTGAGCGGGACAGCCGCTTCTGCACGTGTGTCTGGCAAAAGCGGATTCGCGTAATAGGTCGCATCTTTTTCTGTGTTTTCAATTACAAGCGTTTCGCCGCGCCCGGTTACATAGCCAACTGTGGATTTGGAACCCACACCAAGTTTATGACCATTGCGTTTGAGTTGTGCGCCTGCCTCACCCGTTGATTCGCGTACTATCGCATATTCGCCAGAGGGATCAATCAGAAAGACCGAGGCGTGGTAGAAATTAAAGCGATCACGAATCATGTTGACTGATTTTTGCAGCAACTCATCAAGGTGGAGAGAACTACTGATGTCACGTGCAATCTCAGCTGCGCTCCCTAATTGAATAGCACGCTGCCGGCTATCTTCCAGAAGTTGCACATTGTAAATTGCACCGGAAACCTGGGCGGCTAGAGTGTTGATAAATCGCAAAGAGTTTTCATCAAAGCTTTTTTCGTGTTCAAGATCCTGGACAATGAGCGCGCCAATCACCTTGCCGCTTACCTGAAGTGGGGAACCAAGCCAGGATTTCGCAGGTCGTCCAAGCAGTTTCGCTCCCAAAGCTTGAGAGCGTTTTTCTGTATCTTCCACAATCATTAGTGGCTGACCAGTATGGACAATAATTGATGTGAGCCCCTCTCCAAGTGGGAAGGGTGCGATGCTGGAAATTTCCCCGTTTTCGTAATAGTAGGGGATTTCAATAGTGTCTGTGACTTCATCGTAAATGGCAATAACGAAGGTGAAGTCACCCAAAATCTGGCGAACTTGCTCATGCAGAGATGGGAAGAGCGAAGCGAGATCAGATGCAGTAGCCATGGTCTGGTTCATGATTGAAATCGATTCCAACTCAGCGAGACGTCGCTCTGTCAGCTTTAGCGCCAGGTTTTTCTCGAAAGTAATTGCAATCATGTCCACCAGGTTGATGTAGGGTTGTAATGCAGTCGGTGTAAGACGTTCTTTTGTCTGGGAGCCAACCATAATAATGGCTTCGATCGTTTCTCCGTTAACCAGCGGTAATAATGTCATCACCTGACAACCGAGCTTGCGTGGCACATCGATAAATGCCTTCGGGAAATAGGTGGTCTCATTAAGATCGAAAATTGTCATCTCGATATCAAGCCGACTGTTTACTTCCGCTAGGGCAACATCAATAAAGGCGGGTAGGGATAAGTCAGAAATATCATGATCTGGGTCTGTGACAGAAAAAATCTCCATGCCACGCCCTTTAGGGCTGAAGAGTGCGGTGATAAAGGGAGCTTCGCGCAGGGTGCGGCTAGTGATATTCAAAATGCCACGCACCGTTTTTTCTTGTGCAACATCTTTGGTAGCGCGATAGAGGCGGTCGAGTTCGTTCAGGTTAACGTCAGATGAAGCAAACAATTTAACATTTTGAATAGCGGTAGCAATTTGACTGGAGAGCGTCGCGAGGACTGAGATGGTCGCATCGTCAAACGCTTCGGCATAGATACTTTGGACATCCAAAACACCCAAGACTGTATCTCCGACAGAAATCGGAACACCGACCTCGGCGCGCGTATCAGGCAAGAGTTCGTTCCTGGAGTGAATAGTATCGTCGCCTACGTCAGTTGCTGCGTGTGGGGAGTTGGTTGCAGAAACCCAGCCAACAATAGATGCGGACCCGACCTCGAGGCTGTGCCCACGTCCGAGCATCTCATCGGCAGAGGGGCCGTGTGCCGCGCGCAGGATGGCTACCTTGCCACTGTGATCGAGCATGAAGACGCCAGCATGATAATAGCCAAAGCGTTCTACAATCAGGCGAGCTGTTTTTTTAAGCAGCTCATCAAGATTGAAGGTGGATGCAATATTTTGGGCAACTTCTGCTGCCGTTCGAATATACTCAGTCCGGCTATCAACTTGGTGAGTGAGCGAGTGGTAGAGGTCGGTAAGGTCATCGGCCATACTGTTGAAAGCGTATGAGAGCGCCCCAATCTCATCATCGCGCTTGATGTCGGAACGAACTTTCCAATTGCCCTCGGCGAATTCGCGTGTTGCATCAGAAAGCGAAAGCAAGGGTTTCACAATGCGATTTGTGGCTGCCCAAAGCACCACGCCTAATACAAGCGCTGTGACAAAGAAAAGCAAGACCGAAAAAAGAGACAAACTGTCCAGTTGATCGAAGGCAATCTCACGTGGAAGTTCTACAATTAAGTCGCTATTTGCCAGATCAATCGAATATGGATACGCAACGACGAGAATATCATCTTGATTCTCGAACTCCAGCAATGTATCAGCTTTCATGGTTGCTGCCAAAAAATTGCCAATTAGTTCGTTCTGCTCAGGCTTAGGCTCAAAACTTGCCAGTGTTTTCGTGTATGGGTCTACCCGCACATAAACATCGTTCGAAGAACGAAAATAAGGGGTTACTGATGGGTTAATATCTGAGATTGCGTTCAAATAGCCACGAATACTTTTGCTTTCTGTGACCCCGACCAAGATACCAATGTATTGGCCATCTGCTGAGAACATTTTCAGTTTTGAATAGATGCTGAATTGTTTCGGAAAGATCGGATCGAAATCATAAATACCGGTTGTGCCGACTTCTTCACCAAGTTGGGAATAATGAGGTGCATCTACCAGCGAAAGCCCGATCCAATCAGGGTTAGAAGATCCGTAAACGATTCCATCACGATTAAAAATGAAAAAGCTGTCAAAAACAGGGATGCCGTCAGGCCGATTGACACTATCAAACTCCGTGTTAAGTTGCTCGTAATATCTCAGAGAATAGGTGCTGTGGAGATATTCTACGGCTTCAAGAAACCCCGGTCTGCGACCAATACGATCCAAGCGAATTTCTTTGGTACGCATTGCCTGGTTGAGAGCCTTCCCTTGTGCTTCAGAGAGCGCCCGCAACTGTATGTTAACCTGTGCACGTAGCAAGCTTTCCGTTCTAAGATAACCTGCTAGTCCCATGATCAGAACTGGAATAACAGCAAAGGTCAGCAACGCTATAACCATCGAGCGCGCCAACCTGTTTTTAAAACGAGGCTTTACAGGTGAACTAAGGTCAGTCAAACTGGTCTTTTCTGCCATTTATGCTTCCGTTTACTGAAGTTCCCAGACGGGTTCGCCGCTAAGGATACGGCGAATTTGCTCAGGAAAACGATCAGGATCGAGCGGTTTTCCTAAAAAGCCATCAAACCCGGATGCGCGGGCTTTCTTGATTTGCTCTGGGCTCGCCTCAGCCGTTACCGCAATAATCGGGATACTTTTTAATCGCTCTGAAGCGCGGATTTTCTTTAGCGCCCCATAACCATCCTCGTAGGGCAGACGTATATCCATCAGAATCAAGTCGAGACGGGGGAGCGTATCGGCATATTCCACTACTTCGTAGCCGGATGTTTTCCATTCGCAATGTATGCCAAGGTAACCCAGCATCCGGGCGATCAAAACAAAGTTGGAGACATTATCTTCAACAACAAGAACGGTGGCATCTTTTAAATCAGTGTTTTTTCGGGGTTCTGTATTAGGTGTCATAAATCTCTCGTGGCATATGGGGGATTTGGGAAAGCGCTATTTTGCTTTTCGCTTGAGATAGCGCTCTATTTGCTCAGGCAAAATATCAATATCAATTGGTTTCTGGATATAACCATCACAGCCGGCTTCCAGAGAGCGTTCCTTGTCTCCACGCATTACGTTCGCGGTCATCGCGACAACGGGCACATTTTGGAAGGCTTCTTTTTCTTTAATCTTTGCGGTTAGG
Source organism: Anaerolineales bacterium (assembly GCA_050305405.1). GTDB lineage: Bacteria > Chloroflexota > Anaerolineae > Anaerolineales > Villigracilaceae > Desulfolinea. Next base: position 57,037 of record JBNLFG010000013.1, read on the forward strand.
GTATAGCCATCCATATCTGGCATATTGATATCGGTCAAAATCAAATCAGGGGCTGTGTTTTTAAGCAGGCGCAACGCTTCCGTAGCGGAACTCGCTTCAACCACTTCATACCCTTCGGCTTGCAAAACACGGCGTACAAGGATGCGATTTTCAAAATTATCTTCTACATATAAAATAGTTGTCATAGCACTTTCTCCAGTGCATTTATTTTACCCATGCTTTTTGCTATTTACATAACAGCAACCTTACAAAGCACATGCAAAATTCTAACACACAAGCCTTTCTAGGGCGCTAAATATGCCTTTATTCTTCGCGTGTCCAAGAAATCATAGGGTTTATATTCCTTGTCAAGCGATAAGAGACTTCTTTAAAGCCAAAGCGGGGCCAAAATCGGGATGCAGACAAGTTTGGGCTGATCCAGTTTGAATAGCAGTAGGTATAGCCAGCTTCCTTTATATGGGATAAACAGACCCAGGTCAGCGCTGTTCCGATTCCCATTCCGCGACTTTCAGGCTGTGTTGCTGCGATGGATAGATAGGCGATCTTTTCATCGGCAAACATATCGGTAGCGGAATCAGTTTCAGGGTCTATGGTCGCCCACGATGCGATCGTGCCCAGAACTTGCTCGCCGTTTAAAGCGAGCCATGCCGCGACTGTCTCATCATCCGCTAACTCCGCCCATCCTTCTTTTAATTCGTCCCACACCTCCGGTGGGGTGGGGTGCCAGTAGGGCGCTTTCTCCAATTCCCGAAAGATGACGTGTGATAGTCCAGAGAAATGCGCGTTATCGCCTTTGCCCGCACGGCGGATGGTGACATCATCAGGAATAGCTATTTCGGGGATTTCTAGATTCTGCATGTCCAGCAGAGCATCAACACGCTCTTTGCCGAAATCCATATCGAACCATGCGTTTACAAGTGCCGGCTCAGCCACTGAGAGATAGGTATGATGGATAAAAACGCCGCGTCGAACCCAATCATCGCCAAGCTTTACGTACAGGTCTTGTAAAATATTTCTGCTCTCGCCATCAGCAAGCGCAGAACCGGGTAAGCGAACCCAACCACAGCGTCCCCAAGCTTCGCTGGAATAATCGCCCAGTAGATAAGCGAGCATCTCACCATTACGGAAGGCGGCATATCCCAGCGCGGATTTCTTTTCGAACAACTTTATCAGCGCTCTTGTTGCTACATCTGCCCGTTCAAACCGGCTTGGTAAATGGGGAAACTGAAGCCGATGATGCTGGTGGCGCTGTGCCAACAATGCGCCCGCTTGCGGAATCATCTCATCTGTCAAGGGAAGGATTTCTGTCTTCATAAGCGCTCCTGATAACAAAAAGGCAGGTGATGATTTCACCTGCCTTTAATTTTAGTCGGCTGCAGCAGCTTCGGGCAAACTCGCCATGCCACCATATTGTGTTTCCAGTTCCTGGCGGAACTGCTGTGTGTACAGGCGATAATAATGTCCTTTTTCTTTCAGCAACTCCGTATGTGTGCCCATCTCGGCGATACGCCCGTCTTCGATGACGAGGATTCTGTCTGCTCGACGGATGGTCGAGAGACGGTGAGCGACCACAAAGCTGGTGCGCCCTTTCATTAAATTCTCCATGCCACGTTGGATCAGCGCTTCTGTCAATGTGTCCACGCTGGATGTGGCTTCATCCATAATGAAAAGTTCCGGCTTCGAGAGCACTGCCCGCGCCAGGCTGATGAGTTGTTTTTGCCCGGTTGAGAGCAGCACACCGCCCTCACCGACATTTTCATCGTAGCCCTTTGCGAGCCCAGAAATAAAGTCATGTGCACCTGCCAACTTGGCAGCCTCTTCCACGTCTGCATCGCTGGCTTCGAGCCGACCATAGCGAATATTGTCGCGTACCGTCCCGGAGAAGAGGTGGGGCGTTTGCAGTACGATACCGATCTTGTCGTGAATGCTTTCGAGTGTGTATTGGGTATAGTCGCGTTTGTTAATCAGCACTCGTCCGCGCTTGGGTTCGTAGAAGCGGCATAACAGGTTGACGATGGTCGACTTGCCCCCACCTGTCGGACCAACCAGTGCGATCATCTCGCCGGCTTTGACCTTGAGCGTGAAGTCTTGTAAAACCGGTTTCCGCTCTTCGTAATAGAAATCCACATGGTCAAACTCGATCTCTCCGAGTAGGGTTTTAGCGACTTCCGCTCCGGGCAGGGTATGCACTTCGGGTAGGGTATCAAGCAAAGTGAAGATGCGTTCCGCAGAGGCGATCGAGTGCTGCATCTCTGCATAGACTCGTGCAATATCCTGGATCGGCCAGAGCATGAAGGTCAGATAAGAGACAAAGGCGTGAATCCCGCCGATGGTTAGCAGTCCAGCTTGAGACTGAATCCCACCGTACCAGACGATTGATCCCAGCGCCAGCGCAGCAATGATTTGCACGACAGGGAGGAAGAGCGCTGAGAGCCAGGCTGCTTTGTAGGATGAGCGGTACATTTCAGTAGTCAGGTCCTGAAACTCATGGAGATTTTCATCTTCACGTCCCAGTGCCTTGACCACGCGCACGCCTGTAATGTTTTCGTTGTATGCGCCCGTGATCTTGGAATTGGCACGCCGAGAACGGCGGAACTCAACCAGAATATGTTTGCGGAAACGAATGCCGACTGCGACGAGTACGGGGATGATCGCAAAGACGATCAGCGCCAGCCGCCAGTTGATGATCGCCATGAATGTGACCGATGTGATGATATTGGTGATTGCCCAGGTCACATCCAGTAAGCCCCAGGTCATTAGGTCTGCGACACGCCCCGAGTCCGATGTCATGCGCGACATCAGTCGACCGACCGAGTTCTGGCTGTAGTACGAGAGCGACAGGTCTTGCAGGTGCTCGAACATCATCTTCCGCAGGTCGTATTGAATGCGCTCGCCGAGCACGCCTGCCAAGTAGACAAAGCTGAAGACCATGCCCGCTTGCACGACGATGAAGCCGCCATAAATGGATGCCAGTTGCAGCATTCGCGCGGTGTCGTGGGCAACAATGCCTTGGTCGATAATGTTTTTATTAATGTAGGTAAACAGCCCGTCCAACGATGATGTGACCGCAATCGCCACAAAAAAGCCGATTGCCCAGAGCTTGTGCGGTTTCAATAATTGCAGGATGCGCTTCAGCACAGGCAGCGTCAGTTCGCTGGTATGTTCTTCTTCTTCAAGTTCGATTTTTTCTTGATCTTCTGACATTAGGTTTCTCCTGTAGGGGCTGGGTGACCCAGCCCCTACAAAGTATTAATAAGCTACCGAAACTTCTTTTTCCACTTCTTCATCAATCCGTGTCTGGATCTCATAAATCTCGCGGTACATGCCACTTTCGTCCGCCAGCAGTTCTTCGTGCGTGCCGGCTTGGATGATTTCGCCCTTATCCATTACAAGGATTAGGTCGGCAATCATCACCGACTGGATGCGGTGGGCAATGATGAAGGTCGTGCGATTTTCCATCAAATTGTTCAAAGCGGAGCGGATTTCCGCTTCCGTCTCCATATCTACAGACGACGTCGAATCGTCCAAAATCAGGATATGCGGGTTCTTCAGCAGCGTGCGTGCAATTGCCACGCGCTGCTTCTGACCGCCGGAGAGTGTCACGCCCTTCTCGCCAACCAGCGTTTTATAGCCATCGGGGAAGGTCAAGATCACCTCATGCACAGCCGCCGCACGCGCCGCTTCTTCAATCTCGGCATCGGTCACTTTGCGACCCACGCCGTAGGTGATATTTTCACCAATCGAGCGCGAGAAAAGAAAGGGTTCCTGCTCCACAATGCCCGTTTGCGCACGCATATATTCACGCGGATAGTCGCGCAGTTCAACACCGTCCACGCGCAGGCTGCCGCTCGTGTAGTCGTGGAAGCGCGGCAACAAGTTGACCAGCGAAGTTTTGCCCGAGCCGGTCGACCCAAGCAGGGCAACCGCTTGTCCCGGTTCGCATTTGAAGGATATATTCTTCAGGACGGGTGTCCCATCGGATTTCTCATCATCGTAAGCAAAGCAAACATCCTCGAAGACGACCTCGCCCCGCACGTGACCCTCGGGTTGGTACTTGCCCTCAGTCAGTGGTTCGCGGTCCTGAACAGTGATCTCCATTAAGCGCCCGTATGAAACCAGCCCGGTCGACGTTTGGACGATCAAACGCCCTAGGTTGCGGATGGGCCAGATCAGCCACGCCACCAAGCCGACGTATGCCAGATAGGTGCCAACAGTAATTTCGCCGTTGATTGCCATAATCGCAGCGAAGATAAAACCGCCCAACATCTGTGCGCCAAGCACCAAGTCTGAGAGGGGCCAAAAGAGTGAGTGCATCAAGAGCAGTTTTCTGCCACGCTGGAACTTCTCCCAGTTATCGCCTTCAAACTTGCCTTTTTCATAGTCTTGACGTGCAAAGGCTTTCACCACGCGCACGCCAGTCAAATTCTCTTGCAAAGTCGTTGAGAGCACAGTTGCCTGCTCCTGATATTTTTCGTAACGCTTGGTCACGCGCTTGAAGAACCACATCGAAACCCAGAGCATAAAAGGGATCACGATAACTGAGATCCATGCCAGCTTCGCGTTTAGACGCAAGAGTGCGGTGAAGTTGATGACGAAAATCAGGACGATGCGCCCCACGCCTATGGCTTGCTCGTTGAAAAAACGGCGGACGGCGTCCACGTCAGAAGTTACCCGTTCAATCAGATCGCCTGTGGGCGTGCTACCGTGATATGAGAAGCTCAGTCGCTGAATGTGATCGAAAAGGAAGTCGCGCAAGCGACGCGCAATTCCCTCCGCGGTGTACGCGGCCAAACGCCCGGAGATAAAGGAAAACCCGCCCTCAAAGAGCGCCAAACCGACAAATCCCAGCGCAACCAATGCAAAGGTGCGCGACATATTGCCGTTGATGGCTACAGCATCGCCTGTGAGTACATCAGCAAAATAGCGTAAGAGAAGGTAGGTGAGCGTTTTTGCGCTCGCGGAGATCGCCAAGGAGATCGTTGCTCCAACGTAAGGAAGGCGGTAATCCACCATCATCCGCCAAAGACCTTTTAGGCGGTTTTTAGCAATAGTTTGACGGAAATCAAAAGTCAGAGTTTCATTCATGTTTAGTTCCTTGATGGTCAATTAAGAAAAAAAGCCACGATGCTAAAGTGCGCATCGTGGCTGAGAAGACGACAGAGTCTATTCGTACTAACGAGGAATAGGCGCACGTAGATGCAGTGAAAAACCACTGGCAGGGACAAGGGTGTAGATGCTCATTTTTGTGCGCTCCTTTCGTTAGAATTATGTCTGAAACAGACAGCGCAGAGTTTATCATTAGCAAGAAAGGCTGTCAAGGACTTTTTTCTTTAAGGAACAATGAATATAGACACCATATTCATTGTTCTCGTTGAAGATCGCGTAAGTAGAGCGAGTAAGCGATGTGATATAATGAAAGGGTTGAGCCACAATAGGGGATAAAGGGATAAATAATTATGGAAGAAACACTACAGGCGGGGGAGTGGATTGTTCACAAACAATACGGCGTAGGGCAAATCAAAGGCGTAGAGATGAAGAATATAGGCGGAGAAACCCGCAAATATTTTCGCGTTAAGATTAGCAGTGGGGTTTATTGGCTTCCTGCGACAAAACTTCCTGATTATGTTCGTTTTGTTTCAACAAAATATAAACTCTTCAATGCATTGAGATCTATCCGACATACACCTGAAGCTTTACCGAAAGACTATAAGCTGCGCAACAAACAAGTAGCAAAACGTGCTGAAGGGGCGACCTTGCAGGCGAAAGGGGAGTTGATTCGGGATTTGCACGCCAGAAGATATTCCGAAAGGTCAAACACCAGCATTATAGATGAGCGCCAACTAACGATGTTGCGTCAGCAATTTTTGCGCGAGATGGCTGTGATTTTGGATATCGATTTTGAAGAAGCCGAAAGCAGGCTAGATAAGGCCCTGGAAATAAGCGTAAAGAAATTAGATTCCGAAGAAACCGATTAAGTTCCTAAATTTAAAACCCTAGTTTTTATCAAAAATTTCATAATAGCCACGATCCAGCTCATCATCACTGAGGTGAGCATAGCGTTGCGTCACAGCAATATTGCTGTGACGCGCAAGCTCCTGTGCCATTTTTAGATTCCCACTAGCACGCAGAACGGTCGTTACAAAATAGTGCCGGAAGGAGTGGGGGGTTATCTTGCCAACAGCCTCTTCGCCAAGAATGCGCCGCACAGCATCGTTGACGATATTGCGTCCCGTTGCGGTCGTGATCGGTTTAACTTTTTTTCCAGCGCCTTTGTCATGGCGCGCGAAGAGCGGCAGAGATGGGAGGGGGCGCCCCGATGCGCCATCCAATTTCTGGCGAGCCGCTAAATAATCTTTCAGAGCACGCATGGAACGCGTTGAAAAACGGATTACAGCCTGTTTGTCGCCTTTACCGATGATAATCGCACGGCCTTCGTTCCAGTCGACATCTCCCCGTCGTAGAGCGCAAGCTTCGTGCACACGCAGCCCTGTATCCGCCAAAACGACCAGAAAAGCACGCTCTCTTAATGCGCGTAAGTGTTCTTTTTCATCAAAGCTGGAGTTTTGCGCATAACTTTCCACAGCTTGAAGTAGTTTTTCGATGTCCTCGCGCGGAAACTGCGGCAGCCTTTGGCCTGGCCTGCGGGCGCGCTGACGAATGAGCAGACGTAGGCGGGGCAGGTTGATTTCTGCCAGCCGCTCAGCTGCAAGGAATTCGTAGAAACCTGTCAGGGCAGCCAAGTAGAGTCGTTCGGTCGTGGGGGCGTAAACATTTAGCGCAGAGATCGTCCAGGCAAGCGCCTCCTCTGACAGCTCAGAAATTTTCATTTCCTTGGGGGACAGGTTACGCACGTCCAAAACTTCCAGAAAAAAATTGAGCGCGTTGGCGTAGGTACGTGCAGTGTTCTCGCTCCTCGCCAGCTTCACCGTGTCTATGTACCGCTCAATCGCGTCAAAGATGGTTAAGTTGTTGCTCATAAGCTCACTCTCTTATGTTTCTTATAATAATACTTATCAAAAGCATAAGTTTATTATACTGAGATCTAACCGAATGTCAATCCCCTACTCTAGAGTTACAAGTGGTAAGTCGCAGGTCGTAAGTTTTACAAGATATCTTGGGCGAGTTGGCTTGCGCAAATTCTTATCTAATGAGACTTACGACTTCGACGAACTCCCCTACCCTATTCACAGGCATCCCGCCGACAAACGGAATCAAGCTGACAGCATGAGCGAATCGGCGTGCAGCGCATCATCCATTGCTATTGCGTAAAAAGAACGCATGTTCTATAATAAATTTATGGATTCGATTAATCGCCTGAAATTGCTTAGCTCACAGATGAGCTTTGAAGCGGATGTGGAGCGACCGCCTGCCTCGCCCGTGCTGGACGATTGCTCTCGCGCGGATGATATTCAGATCGCATCGGCGACGATGCCGCATGGGCGAAAAATACGTTTGCTAAAAACCCTGCTGAGTTCCGCCTGTGAGCGGAATTGCTTTTACTGTCCCTTCCGTGCAGGACGCGATTTTCGACGAGCGACTTTCAAACCCGAAGAATTTGCGCGGCTTTTCATGCAGCTTCATCGCGCAAAGCTCGTGGACGGACTTTTCGTGAGCTCGGGGCTGGCAGGCGGCGGCATCCGCACACAGGGGCAGTTGCTCGATGCTGCTGAAATCTTGCGCACAAAAATGGGCTATCGCGGCTATCTACACTTGAAGGTGATGCCCGGCGCGGAGAAGGGACAGGTGCTGCGTGCCATGCAATTGGCAGACCGCGTTTCAGTGAATTTGGAAGCCCCAAATAAGGCACGTCTAGCCAAGCTGGCGCCACGCAAGGTCTTTTGGGAGGAGCTTTTGCGGCCTCTGCGCTGGGTAGAAGAGATACGCCGAACAGAATCGCCGCGCACAGCGTGGAAGGGGCGCTGGCCATCTTCGACAACACAATTTGTGGCTGGCGGATCAGACGAAAGCGACCTTGAGCTCCTGAGCACAACATCACACGGCTACAGCGATTTGGGGCTGGCGCGTACCTATTTTATGGCCTTCAATCCTGTGCGGGATACGCCCTTGGAGAATAAGCAAGCCACCCCGAAGTTGCGCGAACTGCGTTTGTATCAGGCATCTTTCCTGCTGCGTGATTATGGCTTTGGTTTGGAAGAACTCCCTTTTTTGCAAGACGGGCAACTCCCCCTCCCCACTGACCCGAAAATTGCTTGGGCCGACTTGCATTTAAAGGAAAAGCCCGTCGAAGTAAACGATGCCACACCACGAGAGCTTTTGCGCGTTCCAGGCATCGGTATCAAAACCGCTGACAAGCTCGTATCGGCGCGCAAGATACGTCAAATTGCAGATTTATCGCAGTTGCGCAAATTAGGCATCGCGGCAGAGCGGGCGGCACCCTATCTGCTCTTAGGAGGGAAAAAGGCAGCGCAGCAGGCAAGATTATTCTAAACAATAACCACTTTCCGTTTACTACCCTCTTTTAGCCCGTTTCTATACAACTCTTATAATAGCGTCTTTTCTTTTCGGGTAGAATCTATCCGAATTAAACGATTTCCCGAAAGGAAAATTTATGCTTCCATTTCTACAACTAATCCTAGCGATTGCAATTATCATCTTTGCTGCCAAGTTGGGCGGATATTTGAGCAATCGCGTTGGGCAACCGGCTGTTGTCGGTGAAGTCTTGGCAGGTCTTCTGCTGGGGCCTTCGCTACTCAACCTGCTGCATATGCCCATGTTCACCGATCCGCATCTTGAAGAGAGCATCGTTCATATGGCGGAGCTCGGCGTCTTGCTGCTGATGTTTATCGCGGGCCTGGAATTGCACCTTGAAGAACTTGTCAAGGCGGGAAAAATTGCTTTCTTTGCAGGTTTTCTCGGGTTTAGCTTACCGCTTGTAGCTGGATTTGGCTTGGGTTTATTGATGGGCCTGCCTACTGAACAAGCCGTTTTTATGGGCTTATTGCTCTCCCCCACCAGCATTAGCATCTCGGCGCAAGTGCTGATGGAACTAAAGCAACTGCGCTCCAAAGTCGGCATGGGCCTGCTCGGCGGCGCCGTCATCGACGACGTTCTTGTCGTGCTAAGCCTATCTCTTTATGGCGCACTGCTCGGCAGCAGCGAAGCCATCGGCGGACAAGATTCCGTTGTTATCATCCTGCTAAAGATGCTCGGTTTCCTGATCGTCTCACATGCTTTCGGGATTTTTGTCCTGCCCAAGCTGGTCAACATCGTCAAAAAGCTCCCCATCAGTCAAGGGCTGGTCTCTTTCGCCTTTGTGATGCTCTTTATGTATGCCTGGTCAGCAGAAGCGCTCGGCCACATGGCAACCATCATCGGTGCTTTCATGGCTGGGCTTTTCTTCTCACGCAGCAGCGTCACACAAACCTTCCGTGAAGGCTTTTCTGCCATCGCCTATGGCTTCTTCGTACCAGTTTTTTTCATTAGTATCGGGCTGGAAGCCAATATCCGTTTATTAAGCGCAGAGAGTCTCTGGTTCCTATTGGCACTTTTGCTGGTAGCCATTCTCTCGAAAGTGCTTGGTGCCGGCGCGGGCGGTCTTCTGGGTGGCTTGTCCATCAAAGAATCTCTCCAGCTTGGCGCAGGCATGATTCCACGCGGCGAAGTGATGCTTATCGCTGCTACAGTTGGGCTGGTTGAAGGGATTATTGACAATGACACCTTCTCTGCTGTGATCGTACTTGTTATTGCCACGACCCTGTTAACCCCGCCGCTTTTGCGCGCTCTTTTTTCCAAATCACAGCCTAAGGCTGAACCCGTACAAGTAGGAGACTAAATATGTACTCAATGGTTATGTTTGTACTCGACGAAGCAGATTTCTGCCACGACGTTCTCAACGCGTGGGAAGAAGCCGGCATCTTTGGCGTCACCATTCTCGATAGCTCCGGTCTCGGACGCGTTCGCGAGCTCGGGGTACGAGATGACATCCCCCTCATCCCTAGCCTAAGCGATCTCTTCAAAAATAGCGAAACCCAACACAGAACGCTCTTCACCGTTGTTGAAGGCGAAGAGCAGATCGAATCCATCGTTAAAGCGACCGAATCGGTCGTAGGCAGCCTCGATCAGCCCAACACCGGTTTCCTTTTCGCAATGCCTGTCAGCCACGTTTACGGGCGCAGTAAACGGAAATAGGACAAAAAACTGGTCTCAGCGTCGAGTGCTGAGACCAGTTAATTTCAAAATTGGTTGTCGATTATTGCTTCAACCGTCCCCAGCTTCCTTCCCAAGGACGTCCCATGCGGTGCTTATCAGATATTTTGATGGACTGTACTTTCATCGCGACTTGCATGGCGACCTGCGCGACGCTCCCCCAATCTTCTTTGGTTGCCGCCTCACGCATCTGATTTCCCAACTGGCTTGCCCAGCGCCAGTCCATCCTGAACTTGTCTGCCTTGACCCAGTAATTTCTCTTTTCCCAAGCAGCTACCGAGACCTCGATTGTCTCGGCGACGGCTTCTAATGCCAAGGCAATAAAAGCTGCCAGATCACGAGCCTCGTTTAGCTGCCCCCCGTTTGCAGAAGGGTTTGTCCTTGCTAGTTCACGTACGGCCAATGCAACAGCACGCGTCATCTTTGTTCGTTCTTTCCCAGCGCTTTCTGGGTTAATTAGTCGACTCATAATAAAAGACCTCGGATTTTGGATTTTGAATAGTGTTCAGGGCGCAGAATTATACCAATTTTAACTATGGTATTGCCTCCAATTTTTCAGAAAGATTACTGAATATTTTCATTTTTTTTGCCTATAGTTGGCTGACGTGGTCACTGGAGCATTAGCTAAATATCAGCGAATGGTTAACGGGCTTTCATTCTTTATTGACGCACCTACCCCTTGCGCTTATAATCTTCCCGCCTTTGGGGACGTGGCGGAATTTGGCAGACGCGCATGACTTAGGATCATGTGCCTTACGGCGTGCGGGTTCGAGTCCCGCCGTCCCCACTAATAGCCACACAGAAGCACGCTTGCGTGCTAATTCTTTTTAGAAGGAAGTTCATCTTGAAAATTGAAACAACACCCCGTGAAGACCACCAGATTACACTGACTGTTGAGGTCGAACAAGATCGTATGGAAGGCGCAAAACGCCGATCTGCTCGTCAACTTTCGAAACGCGGCAAGATTGCCGGGTTCCGCCCAGGGAAAGCACCCTACGATGTTATCCGCCGCCAATACGGTGATGAAGCGATCATTGAAGGCGCGATCGACATCCTGCTCGACGAAGTCTATCCGAAAGCTATCGAAGAAGCCAAAATTGAGCCGGCTGCAGCTGGCTCCCTTGAAAAGATGGAAAGCCTTGAACCGCCGGTATTCATCTTCACTGTGCCGCTCAAGCCTGAAGTAGACCTGGGCGATTACCGCAAGCTGCGCAAAGCCTACAAGTTTAAGAAACCTACTAAAAAAGACGTGGATATCAAGCTGGAAGAACTCCAGAAGATGTATGCCACAACCGAGTCCGTTGAGCGTCCCATTGAAGAAGGCGATTATGTGATGACGGAAATCAAAGGTAAGTGGGCGCAGGAAAGCCATGCCGTTTACATCGCCCCCGAAAAACGCGAGAACGAACTTCCCTTTGTTGGTTTCGGTAAGAAACTGGTTGGCATGTCTGCTGATGAGAGCAAATCTATTACCAAGACCTTCCCTGAAGACAACGAAGACGAAACCTTACGCGGCAAAATTAAATTCGATGTGACCATCAAAACCGTGCGCGGTACTACATTCCCAGAATTGGACGATGAATTCGCCAAATCGGTCGGCGCGGGTGAAACCCTTGAAGAGTTGCGCGACTTACTCAAGCAGAATCTCGAAGCTGAAAGTCTTTCTGAATATGATGATGAATACTTCAGCGAAGTGATTGAGAAGATTAAAGAAAAAGCAACCATCAAATATCCGCCACAAGTACTGGATCGCGAAACTGAATACGTGCTTCAAGACATCAAACAGCGTCTCTCTCAGCAAGGCATGGAATTTGAAGCCTACCTGAAGATGCAGGATACTGACCTTGCAAAATTCACCGAAGAAGAAGCACGCCCTGTTGCCCAGAAACGCCTTGAGCGCAGCTTGATTTTCGACGAATTGGCCCGGCTCGAAGGAATTGAAGTTGACGAAAAAGACTTGGAGAGCGAATTCAATCGCACTATCATGGATCTTGCACAACAAGGCTACGACCTGAACAACGTCAAAGGTGGTCAGCGCGTTCAACGTGAGATCGCCAATAATATTGCCATGCAGTCTGCCACACAGGTCATCACCCGTCGAACGCTTGATCGCCTGAAAGCAATTGCTACCGGCGAACTGGAAAAAGCTGAAAAAGAAGCCGCAGAAGCAAAAGAAGAAACAGTCGAAGAAGCTGCTCCTGCTGAAGAAAAGAAGCCCAAGAAAAAAGCGCCGGCAAAAAAGAAGAAAGCTGCTAAAGAAGAAGCGCCCAAGCAGGATGCTGAAGCAGCAGAAGAAAGCAAAGAATAATTTATTGATATAGGGCGCGCTTTTTGAAAAGCGCGCCCTGCTTTTGACGACAAAGGAGAACCTATGTCCCTCTTTACCCCCCAATCCGTTGTCCCGATGGTTGTTGAGTCCAGCGGCCGCGGCGAACGTGCTTATGATATTTACTCGTTATTGTTGAAAGAGCGCATCATCTTCCTCGGCACGCAGATCAACGATCAGGTTGCCAACACCATTATCGCACAATTGTTGTATCTCAACAGTCAGGATCCTGAAAAAGAAATTCAAATGTACATCAACTCCCCCGGCGGCGTGATTTACGCTGGCTTGGCGATCTATGATGCGATGCAAATGATCTCGAACCCGATCAGCACTCTGGCCGTTGGCGTAACCGCATCTTTCGGCACAGTGATTCTCACAGCCGGAACCAAAGGGCGGCGGTATGCGCTTCCGAACGCAACCATCCACATGCACCAGCCTTTGGGCGGCGCACAAGGTCAGGCAACGGATATTGTCATCCAGGCTGAAGAGATCATGCGTCTCAAGAAATCGCTGCTTGGCATCCTCTCTCATCACACTGGCAAGAGCATGGAAGTCGTAGAAAAAGACTCCGACCGTGATGTTTATATGACTTCGGAACAGGCAGCTGAATATGGTTTGGTAGACGAAGTTCTTGTCATGCCGGAAAAAGCCTAATATGCCGCGTTTCTCAACTTTTTCAATTGCAGCCTGCGACCTAAAAGACAAAACCTGGGGCGTGGCTGTGGCTTCCAAATTTCCTGCGGTTGGCGCTGCTGTGCCGTGGGTAAATGCCGAAGTCGGCGCAGTTGCCACGCAATCCTATGTGAACACATCTTACGGCCCCAACGGGCTGGCAATGATGAAGGATGGCTTAAGCGCGCAAGAAACTCTCGATAAATTACTGGCTGGCGACCCCGAACGTGAGATTCGCCAAGTCGGCATCGTGGACGCGCAAGGCGGTTCAGTAACCTTTACTGGCAACAAATGTCATGCTTGGGCCGGCGGATTAACCGGTCCCGGCTACGCAATTCAAGGGAATATCCTAACAGGTGCGGATGTCGTGCAGAAGATGGAAGAAGCGTTCCTGGAAACGGAAGGTGATCTGCCCGCACGACTATATGCCGCCCTTTATGCTGGTGACCGCGCAGGCGGCGACAAACGTGGACGCCAGGCAGCCGCGATTTATGTTGCCAAACCAAAAGGTGGCTATGGCGGCTTCCTCGACCGCTGGATTGACTACCGCGTGGACGATCATCTCGACCCTGTGCCACGCCTCGGTGAATTGCTCGAACTGCATGAGCTCTACATGGGTAAATCGCCTGAAAACGAACGCGTCCAACTCAAAGGTGAGACACTACTCAACCTCCAAAAAATCATGGCAGATTTGGGTTATTATCAAGCTCACATGGATGGCAACTACAGCGACGCCATCGCCGAGAGCGTCGCATCCTTCCTCGGCAACGAGAATTTCGAAGAGCGCGCCAATCCCAAAGAAGGTTGGATAGACGGTCCCGTACTCGAGTATATTTTCAAGAAATTCAAAAAGTAAAAGGTGTCCGTAGGGGCGGGTCTGAGACCCGCCCCTTTTTTTATTATGAACAAACTCTCCAACATCAAAGCCCTGATCCTCGACATGGACGGTGTCCTCTGGCGCGGCAACGAGCCCATCGGCGACCTCCCCACTATCTTCGAAACCATCGCCGCGCGCGGGCTGAAAGTAATCCTTGCGACAAATAACTCCACGCGCACAGCCGAGAAACATCTTGAAAAAATCAATAGCTTTGGCGTAAATCTCTCTGTAGAGCAGATTCTCTCGTCTTCAATGGCAGCGGCTGTCCTACTAAAAGAAGATTTCCCTGACGGCGGCGACCTATATGTCATTGGGCATGAGGGCATCACCAATGCCGTCGAAACCTTGGGTTTCCGTGTCTTTCAGGAAGCAGAGATGCCCGAAAACCCCGTTGCGGTTGTCTCTGGTATTGATTGGGAAATCACCTACGAGAAAATCGCCAACGCCGCAACCTTGATCCGCAAGGGTGCGCCCTTTTACGGCACAAACCCTGATAAAACCTACCCTACACCAAATGGCTTGATGCCTGGTGCAGGAACAATTCTGGCTGCGATTGAGACTGCATCCGGCGTTAGCCCCACTGTGGCAGGAAAACCCGAGCCGTACCTGTTTCAGCTTGCCATGCGCCGAATGGGCGTGCTGTCCGGCGAGACTCTGATGGTTGGCGACCGCCTAGAGACCGACATTCTCGGTGGACAAAGAGCGGGGTGCTACACTGCACAAGTCTTGAGCGGTGTCAGCACGCGCACCGAGGGTGAAGCGATGACGCCTAAACCCAATATTATTGCAAAGAATTTAGAGGAAGTATTGGAAATGATCGATTAGCTCGATTGCCATGAATAGCCTCAACAAGATAGAGCCGACGCGAGTCGGCTTTTGTGTTTTATAATTCCAACGTTTAAACGTTCAAGCGTTGGAACGTGATAAAATCGGACGGCTACTTCGTTTCCACCTTTACATACTTTGAGAATATAAAATAAAATCAAAATGGGTCGTCTCTTAGATGACCCAGCCAAAAGACTAGAGAAAAAATGACCAACCCACTGATCTACGATTTCGACTTCCCTGAACTTGCCGCCCGCGTCAAAAGCTGGGGTGTGCCCAAATACCGCGCTGAACAAATCTGGGATGGGCTTTACAAGAATCTCTGGCTTGCGCCAGACGAATTTACAAACCTGTCCAAAGACCTGCGCGAGAAGATGGGCAATCTGCTCAACTTCAATGTCCTCACGCCCGTCGACTATCGCGAATCAAAAGATGGCGACACGCGCAAAACTCTCTTCGAGCTCCACGACGGCCGCCGCGTCGAAACCGTCCTGATGCACTACGAACGCGAAGACAAAAACGATCGCAATACCGCCTGCATCTCCACGCAGGTCGGCTGCGGCATGGGCTGTACCTTCTGCGCCACCGGACAGATGGGTTTTAAACGCCATCTCAGCACTGGCGAGATCATGGCACAGGTGCTCTACTTCGCTCGCAAATTACAGGATCAAGGTGAAAAGCTTACCAACGTCGTTGTCATGGGGATGGGCGAGCCTTTTCACAACTATGAAGCGACGGTAGCCGCCATTGACAGACTCAACGACCCTTCTGGATTCAACTTCGGCGCTCGCCGCTTCACCGTCTCGACCGTGGGCTTGATTCCGCTCATTCGGAAATTTGCCGACGAAAAGCGACAGGTCAACCTCGCCATTTCGTTGCATGCTGCCAACGATGAACTACGCGAATCCATGCTCCCGATCAACAAAAAATATCCTGTCGCTGAGCTACTCGAAGCCTGCCGTTATTATGTCGACCAAACCCACCGCCGCATCACCTTCGAGTGGGCGCTGATCGAAGGCATCAACGACACCCCCGAACAAGCCTATACCCTTGCACGCAAGGTTAAGGGCTTACTCTGTCACGTCAACGCCATCCCGCTAAACCCCACTCGAGGCTTCAAGGGACGTGGCACGAAAAATGATCGAGCCACCATCTTCAAAGAGACTCTCGAACAAGCCGGGGTCACCTGCACGATTCGCGCCCATCGCGGCATTGATATTCAAGCTGGCTGTGGTCAGCTTGCTAGCCGCGAAGAAAAATAACTACAAACATGAATCCACGAAGAGCGTGCTTTCGAGACGAGGCAGTCTCGCGCTAAGCAAGACTACTTCATCGGACGAAAGACCTCTTCACAAAAACATCCTACTGTCTAACTTTTAACCTATGAGCGAAAATAAAAAAAACTGGCTGCAACGCCCCCTTCACCCTGCAATCCCCGCCATGACTGGGGAGATATTCCTATTTGGATTAATTCTGTTGCTCACTGTCCTGAGCCGTTTCTATGACCTGGAGACGCGCGTCATGAGCCATGACGAGAGCCTACACACCTATTTCTCGTGGTTGCTCTACAAAGGTGACGGTTACCAGCACACTCCGATGATGCACGGACCGCTCCAATTCCATTTACTGGCATTGAGCTACTTTCTCTTTGGCGTCAGCGATTTGACGGCGCGTATCCCCTCAGTGCTCTTCAGTATCGCTACCATCTGGAGTCTCTGGCATTGGCGACGTTATCTCGGCAAGGCTGGCGCACTGATCGCTGCTTTCCTGATGCTCATCTCGCCCTATATGCTTTTCTATGGACGCTATGTCCGCAACGAGACCTTCAGCGGATTTGCAGGCTTGCTGATGCTCTGGGCTGTTTTAAGCTATCTGGATAAAGGGGAAAAACGCTATATCTACTGGCTCACCCTCAGCTTGTTGATCAACTTCACATCCAAAGAGACCGCCTTCATCTATGCCGCGCAGATATTGCTCTTCCTCGCATTCCATTTTGTTTGGAACCTGGTTGGCAAATACTGGCGCGATGATAATGCCCGCAGTGGCTTCATCATTGCCATCTCAATCATGATCCTGCTTGTTGGCGCAACACTGGGGGCTACTTTCTTCCTCAATCAGGACGTCCCTGTTGATTCAGCAATGGATACAGCCATGCCCGCCAATCCACTGGCAGAAACGAGCGCAAGTACAGGCAGCGGTGCCAATATAGCCATCGGCATACTTGTCATTCTGATTGTTCTGACCTTTGCAGTCGCGCTCTATCTACTCATAAACGGCATTGGCTGGGAGGGCATCCGAGAAGAACGTTCTTTTGACCTGCTGATGTTAATCGGCACACTCGTTCTTCCGATGCTGATCCCCTTTGTCTCGAAGCTCTTTGGCTGGGCTATCCCGACTACAGCCGGGGAGCTGTCAGTTCTGGTCACCAAAGACTATATCCAGATCGGCATAGCCCTTGCAATCGGGGTTTCTCTCAGTATTGCTCTGGGACTCTTCTGGAACGTCGATCTCTGGTGGAAGAACGCCCTTCTTTTTTACAGCATTTTCACCGTCCTCTTCACAACCGTCTTCACCAACAGCGTCGGCTTTTTTACCGGAATTTTTGGCTCGCTCGGTTACTGGCTTGTCCAGCAGGATGTTGCACGCGGTAGCCAGCCCTGGTATTACTATGTGCTCATCCAGATTCCTGTTTACGAATTTCTACCTGCACTCGGTGTTTGGATCGGCGTCTACTTTGGCTTGAAGAAAAAAGCAGACACAGCCCCAGAAGAACCTAAAACTCTTGCCTCATCTGATACCCTTGATACCCCCGCCCCCATCGTCTCTCCATCATCAGCTTTCGATACCTACAAAACCACCTTTGGCATCCTGATCTTTTGGGTCGTCTCCAGCGTCATCGCCTACTCCTATGCCGGCGAACGTATGCCTTGGCTAACCTATCACATCACAATCCCGATGATCCTGCTCACCGCATGGGGCCTCAACCAGGTTGTTGAGCGCATCCCGTGGGCAACTCTGGGTAAAAAAATCTGGCCGGGTATTGGCATTCTCTTCATTTTCTTCACCAGCCTTGTTAGTGCCTTTAACACCGCCACCACATCCCTGCCCTTCCTCGGCAAGGAAATCGCACAGCTTCAAGCCACAATGGAATTTCTCTTCCCCACCCTAATTGCCGTCGCCAGCATGGTTGGCGTATTTCTGATCTTCCGCAAATGGGATTTGAAGGAAGCCTTCGGCTTGGCGACGCTCGTGATCTTCGGCTTGCTCTCGTTATGGACAGGGCGTGCCGCCTATCGAGCCGCTTACATTAACTACGACAGTGCGAAAGAGTATCTTGTCTACGCTCATGCAGCAACGGGAGTCAAAGATGTCATGGGGCAGCTCGAAGAAATTTCGATGCGCACCACTGGCAGCCTCGGCGCAGTCATTGCCTATGATGCCAGCGCGCCGGACACAGGCATCTCATGGCCCTTTGTCTGGTACCTGCGCGACTTCACCAACCTGCGCTCCTTCGATGCGCCCACGCGCTCACTGCGTGATGCCGTTGCCATCGTTGTCGATTCGAAAAACTTCGATAAGATCGAGCCTGTCGTCGGGCAGGGCTACTATCGCAGCGACTATATCCGCATGTGGTGGCCCAATCAGGATTATTACGGCCTAACCTATCCGCGCATGAGCGAGATGGATTTTGATGAAGAGTATTCTTGCACGGGTGTTTTTAGCGTGCTGAAAATCTTCAAAGACACCGATTTTTCACGCATCTGCACCGTTTTCACCAACCCCGCCATGCGCACCGCTTTGATCGATATCTGGGCAGACCGTGACTATTCCAAATACGCCGAAGTGACCGGCAAAACCACCCTGACCGACACGACCTGGGATCCATCCGACCAGATGCGCCTCTACATCCGCAAGGATGTTGCTGCTCAGGTCTGGGATTACGGAATAGCGCCCGAAACCAGTGAAGAGGTCATGATTGACCCCTACCAAGACAAGACCGAGATGCTCTCCGCTGAGCAAATAATTGGCTTTGAAGGCAGCGGGCAGGGACAGTTCAACGCTCCTCGCGGGATCGACTTTGCACCCGACGGCAGCTTCTACGTCGCCGATTCGCGCAACCACCGCATTCAGCATTTTGATGCGGCTGGCAACTTTATCAACATGTGGGGTGAGTTTGGCGACTCCACCTTCACTGACCTTCCGGGCGGCATCTTCAATGAGCCCTGGGGCGTTGCTGTCGGGCCGGATGGTTCGGTCTATGTCAGTGATACCTGGAATCACCGTGTCCAGAAATTCACTGCCGACGGGACACCCATTATGCGTTGGGGCTATTACGGGCAGGGAGAAGCGCCTGAAGCCTTCTGGGGGCCGCGTGGCATTGATGTAGATGCAAATGGACGTGTCTACGTTAGCGATACCGGCAATAAGCGTATTGTCATCTTTGACGAGAACGGCAATTTCATCACTCAATTTGGCGCGGTCGGCATGAGCGCGGGCGAGTTTGACGAACAGGTCGGCGTGGCGGTGGATGAGAACGGCATCGTCTACGTTACCGATACGTGGAATCAACGCGTACAATCCTTCCTGCCGGACGAAGAGGGGCTGAACTACACCCCCTACAATGAATGGGAAATTTCCGGCTGGTATGGGCAATCGCTCGACAACAAGCCTTTCCTTGCGGTAGGCAAGGGTTCAGTCTTTGTGACCGATCCTGAAGGTTATCGCATCATCCAATTTACGCCCGAAGGCGAGTTGGTCCGCACGTGGGGTGACTATGGCTTCGGGAACGAGAATTTTGCCATCGCTGCCGCAGTCGCTGTTGCGCCAGATGGATCGGTCTGGGTTACGGATGCCGGAAATCAGCGTGTGATGAAGTTTGTTTTGCCGGAGTAAATCAAATCTACGAGCAAGGCACTGAGTGTTTTCAAAACACTCAGTGCCTTTTATTTTTAATGGTATCAAGCCTAAATCACGAGCGTTCCTTGCATGTCATCCAAATATTAGACAAATATAATAAATATTTGTTTTTCCATGTTTCGAAAAGGTCAGAATGGTATAATTCGCCCGTTATTTTGTCTTTACAAATCCTTAGCACGAAGGAGCCTGAATGAAGATTCATGAGTACCAATCCAAACGTATATTCGCCAAGTATGGCGTGCCCATTCCGAATGGGAAAATTGCGATCACCCCACAAGAGGCATACGATGCCGCGAAAGACCTGGGTGGTCGCGTTATCATTAAGTCGCAAGTTTTGGTCGGTGGACGCGGGAAAGCTGGCGGCGTAAAGCTCGCTAAGAATCCAGATGAAGCCAAAGAGCGCGCCTCTGAAATTTTGGGCATGGATATTAAGGGACTCACCGTCCGCAAGGTTTTGGTGGATGAAGCCTCGAATATTGCCAAAGAAATTTATATGGGTATCACCAATGACCGCGCAAAGCGCATGCCTGTGATGATGGTTTCCGCTGAAGGTGGCGTTGAGATCGAAGAAGTTGCCCGCACAAACCCCGAAAAAATTCTTAAAGTACATATCAACCCCCTTCTGGGATTGCAGGGTTACCAAATTCGCGATATTGCCGCGAGCATTGAGTTGCCGCGCAAAAACTGGAAAGAATTTGGCGTGATCGCGAATAGTCTCTGGGAAGCCTACAAAGGCAGCGACGCGACCCTCGCCGAGATCAACCCGCTCATCATCACCGCAGAAGAGACCCTGCTGGCAGTGGATGGCAAGATGTTGATCGACGATAGCGCGCTCTTCCGCCACCATGATCTGGCTGAAATGCGCGATCTGGATACCGAAGCTGAATCCGAGACGATCGCCCGTGAACATGATCTTGCCTATATTCAGCTCGATGGCGAGATCGGATGTATGGTCAACGGCGCAGGTTTGGCGATGACCACCATGGACATCGTAAATCTCTTCGGTGGCAGCCCCGCCAACTTCCTCGATATTGGCGGCGGCGCGAACGCAGAAAAAGTTGCCGCAGCCTTCCGCATTATTCTCTCTGACCCGAAAGTCAAAGCCGTATTGATCAATATCTTCGGCGGCATCACCCGTGGCGACGAAGTTGCCAAGGGTATCCTCGAAGCGATTGAAGAAGTCAAGCCGACCGTCCCGATGGTTGTGCGCTTGGTTGGTACCAATGCCGAAGAAGGGCGCGCCTTGCTCGCCGATGCCGATATGCTGACCGCCGAAACACTGGTCGAAGCAGCTCAGAAAGCCGTCGCAGCGGCGAAGGAGGCTTAACAATGAGTATCTTAATCAACAAAGAAACCAAATTATTAGTACAGGGGATTACCGGTAACGAAGGCAACTTCCACACTAAGCAGATGATGGCGTATGGAACAAACGTCGTCGCAGGCGTGACCCCCGGCAAGGGTGGCGAGTGGGTCATGGATGGCAAGGTCCCCGTCTTTGATTCCGTCAAACTGGCTGCCGAAGCGACTGGCGCCAATGCCAGCGTGATCTTCGTTCCCGCCCGTTTTGCCGCCGATGCGATCTTCGAAGCAGCGGATGCCGGTCTTGACCTCGTCGTCTGCATCACCGAAGGAGTCCCTGTTAGTGATATGATGCGCGTACGCGCCTATATCGATCAACTCGAAACCCGTCTGCTCGGCCCGAACTGCCCCGGTCTCCTGACCCCCGGTGAAGCCAAAGTCGGTATCATCCCCGGCGACATCGCCATCCCCGGCAACGTCGGCGCCGTTTCCCGCTCCGGCACCTTGACCTACGAAGTGCTCTACGCCCTCAAGCAAAAAGGCATGGGCGCATCCACCTGTGTCGGCATTGGCGGTGACCCCGTCAACGGCACTAACTTCATCGACGTACTTCAAATGTTCGAAGACGATCCGCAGACTGACAAAGTCGTCATGCTCGGTGAGATCGGCGGCAACGACGAAGAGAAAGCGGCTGAATTCATCGCTACAAAGATGACCAAACCCGTCGCCGCTTTCATCGCAGGGCAGACCGCGCCTCCCGGCAAACGCATGGGACACGCCGGTGCGATCATTCAATCCGGTTCCGGTGCTGCGTCTGACAAGATCAAAGCCCTCGAAGAAGCGGGCGTGCGCGTCGCCAAACACCCTGAAGAATTGCCTGATTTGTTGGGCTAAACCGTTTACGGTATTAAAAGCAAAAACCTGACAGGTCTCAAAGACCTGTCAGGTTTCTTTTTTAAGGAAAGCAGCTCTTCACTTGATGGGGAGTTTTTCTAACGCTCTGTTCGCTGGCGTTTTAGGGTTGCCATGATGGAGCAGAAGCTGATTCTCCATTTGCCAAGTGCAGTAATTCCCTTGAATTTCTTGTTGCAATATCAATGACATAGACATTGTTAAGCGACACATCACTGCCAATAACGATTTGTTGCCCATCGGGGAACCAAGAAAACGTAACATTTTCTGAGTAGATAGGTTCGGTTAATTTCTGGAGATTTGTTCCATCCTTGCTCATTACATAGAGTGCAAACATGTTGTATTTTCCATCCCGTTCAGATAGGAATGCTATTCTTGTACCGTCAGGAGACCAAACAGGATTTATGTTTGCCCAAACATCATTAGTAAGGGCAATATCACTTGAGCCATCTGCATTTTTTATGTGAATTTGGCTTGAACCATCATTTCGTTGTTGCTGCTCAACTAATGACATGTAGGCAATGTGCTTGCCATCAGGTGACCATGCGGGAGTTTGAAAGAAAAAGTCATAAGATGGTTCTGAAAATTGAGAAATCTCATTGCTTTCAAGGCTTGCGATTCTCCACCACCAAAGCCCGTCTCCATCAGTCGTTCGAAATGCAATATCTTTTCCATCAGGTAGCCAGATAGGAAAATCGTTTTCATAATCAATAGTCAGCTTTGTTGGATTACTTCCATTTTCATCAGTGATATAGATTTGGCTACTCCCATCACGAGATGAAGCAAAAGCAATTTTTGTCCCATCTGGAGACCAAGTTGGATGAGAATCGAGTGATGCATCATTTGTGATATTTGTTAGCGCGCTTCCATCTGGGCAGCTAGTGTAAATATCCGGAATTGAATCTTTGGTCATTGAAAAAGCAATTTTTTTGCAGCCACTTGATACTGAGTCTGTCAAAGCGCTGACTGTAGGAGCGGTGGTTGTAGGACTAGAAATAACTTGAGGAAGTTCGGGATGTGGCGTTTGCAGGCTTTCTTGTCCACAACTTGACAGTAATAATCCTGCTACAAATATCGAAACCAGAAACGTTTTTTGATAGCCATTCATAGTGTCTCCTTTTGCATTTTAGAGTGAAGTAAGCATTAGCCAAACAAAGAGAGATTGATGGAGTTTATCGCTCATTCCATCCCTTCCCCTCAAATATCTTCGGTATCGCCTTCTCAATCCGTGATATACGCGTTTTCGACTGTTTCGCGCCAGCAAAATAAAGCAAATAACCGCGCTGTCTTCCGGGCGTCAAGGCGTCAAAGGCACCTTTGAAAGCCGGGGCTTCATTGAATTTAACTTGCAGTTCTTCCGGTATATCGAATTCGTCCGTCTTTTTATACGCTATCTGCTTGCCAGATTTCTCCACATCAATCGCTTCAGCAATATAGGCTTTGACGACATTCTTCAGTTTATTGACCTGCGCTACGCTTGTAAAACGAATTTGTCGATTTGCCTGCGAATTTTTCGTCGGCGCAACCAGCACCCCGGCAGGATCTTTTAACAAGGCTCCTTTGAAAAAATCGACAAAAGCAAAGTCCTTGAAGCAACTCATCAGAAGAATATTCTTCCCTTCCAGAGTATAAACGGGCTGTTTCCACTTCAAATCTTCAGTCAGCTCCGTTTCCAGTACGACCTCGCGCAGCATCGTTAGCTCTGCTTCCCAAGTCTTTACCTTGCAATCAGGTGTCCCCACCAGCGGACACCGTCCACAGCCTACATCAAGATAATTGTCCACTTTGGGATTCAATTGAATATCCATTCATACACTCCATTTTTCTTTTCTTCGTAAGAAGACCATTTTACTACGATAAAGAAGAAGGTAAAAATTTGATAAATTTTTCACAACCTGCTTGACGCATCCCGACGTGAGTGATATAGTTTCGCCCGATGAAACCGCTTACCTTGCTTACCGTCGATATGAATACTCGTAATAATACTCGCACCTTAACGCGGGACGTCGACGCACAGCTATAGACAAAAGTACACCCACTTGTCAAGCCAACGTAAAACGCCCCGCCGAAAACGGGGCGTTTTTTTATGCAAATAATCAAAAGGAGAAATCATGTCCAGTCAAATCTCACCAGATCAGCCCGTTTATGTCGTTCCCGACGAGAACCTCGTTCCAGCAAGCGACCACATCAGCAAGATGTACGAGATTCCAGCCTCGCGCATGTTTCTGATCAAAAAATCGCTCAACGCTTATAAGGAAAAATACCCCGGTCAGCCCACCTACGATGCCTCTCAGGGCGACGGCGGTGCCAGCCTGCCCGGGACGCCGCCTGAAATTCTCGAACGCGCCGCAAAGATGCAGGTGGATCATGGAACGGGATACGACTCCCCATTTGGGACTGCCAAATTTCGTGAAGTTGTGGCGGAAAAATATTGGGGTTTCGCGCCTGATACGGGGCTGGGTCCCGTTAACGTTGTCTCCACAGTTGGGGGACGGGATGGTCTCGTTAAATCCTACGAGGCGATGCTCGCGCTCGGACACGGACGTCAGGGCGACGCGTTGCTCGTCTCACGTGTCCCATGGATTTCCTACAACTGGGGTCCCTACGGCGTTGGCGCAAACGTCATGCTCGCCCCTGGTCGTGAAGAGGAAGCCTGGACCTACAGCGAAGAAGGCATCCAAGCCAGCGTAGATTTTGCCGCCAAATCCGGGCGAAAAATTGCGGGCATGATCGTCACCAATCCTGACAACCCCACCGGGCAAACCATCACGCCCGAAAAACAGATCGCACTCGGTAAAGCTGCCCTCAAAGCGGGTGTCGCCTTCGTGCTCTTTGACTGGATTTACCATCAGGTCACTGACGAAGAGCCGATGGACATCAACGCCTTTGTGCGCGAGTTCAGCGCCGAAGAACGTCAGCGCATCATCTTCCTCGACGGGCTGACTAAGAGCCTTGGCGCCTCGAACGTGCGCAGCGCGCATCTGGTTGCACCGGAGAAAGTCGCCAAGTTCATCACGGCACGTGCCTCGCATAACGTCATCCCTCCCTTCTATAGCGGTGCAGTTGCAATGGCGGCTTACGAGATGGGCTACAAGGAAGCCAGTCGTTCGATTGTCGAACCGACCAATGCCAGCCGTAAGGTTTTACAGGCATTTTTGCAGGAAAAGGGCTTCAAATATATTCTTGGCAAGGGTTATTACGCCTTCATCCATGTTGGGGAATGGCTCAAAGCGAAAGGTTGGGAAGATACGGAAGCGCTGGGTCAATATCTCGCCGAAGAATATGGTGTTGCCACCGTGCCAGGTGTTTTCTTCTCAAAATTTGGCGGCGAATGGTTGCGCTTCTCCTATGCCACGCCGCCTGAACGCACGCAGGGCGCAGCAGAACGCCTATTTGAAGGATTGGAAGCGTTGAAGTAAAACGTGATGCGTGAAACGTGAAGCGGTAACGGTATTACCTATCTCTTCACGTTTCACGCTTTAGATAACGGTATCAGGCCAAAAACAGGAGCGTTCCGCATGTCCTACGATCTCAATCAATTTGTCAAAAAATATCAACTCTCCATCGAAACTGCTCGGCAGGAATTCCCCCAGCAGGGTACCTGCGGACTTGAGATCGAGCTTTTCCTGCTCGATTCAGATTTACGCCCGCTCCTGACAGTCGGCACGGGGCCGAGTAAAAAATCTTTCGTCGATTACCTGCGCGAAAATCATATTCCCGAAAGCGTCCTGCCGCTGACAGATCTTGAAGCTTTTCAATGGATGCTGGAATGGGGCACGAACCCTTATTACTCGCCACGTGGGGCAATCTACGAAGGACGTATTTTGCAAGGCGTGGTTCTGAATGCACTGCATACGGCAGGGCAGCTTTTCAATGAAAAGCTGCATCTCTGGCAGGGAAATCTGCCTTACTCGACCATGGTCGATTACGATTCGATTCCGGGCGGCTGGCATCTAGCGAAACGGCGCTATATCGAAAAATGCGTGGATATTTATGGGGATACGCTCTCCACTGCTGGCAACCACGCCAATATCTCGTTACCGGAACCGTTGCTCGCCTGGGACTTTATGCATCTCCCCGCCAGCCAGCGCAATGGGCAACTACTTGATAATTACAAGAACGATGTCTATATCACGCTGACGCGCCTGCTGCGTGCCTTTGCGCCGCTCTTTATTGCTACCTCGGCTTCTTCACCTTTCAAAGCCGAAGTGCGAAATGGAAAGCCCGTCGTCGTACTCACCGAGCATCATTCCTTGCGGCATCAAACTTTCCCGAAACCAGCTATTCTGGATGTGCCGGATATCTATCGTTCTCATCAGGATTATATTCAGACATCCTATGATCTGGTACGACGCGGCGCACGCTTTGGCAATAACAACTGGATTCCGGTACGTGCACGCTCATTGGAAGAGCGTGTTGAAAGCCTGATCGATGTCACCAGTGCTGAGTTGGAGCGCCTCTACTCCAGCGGATTATATGCCGCAGGCGAAGCACAACCGATGGACGAAATGGCACGCCAGATTGAAATTCAGAATATGCTTGCGCGTGTGGACTTACCGATGACGCGCGTCGAAGTACGCACCGACGATGGCGGCAACCCGCTTGACCTGGAATTGGCGAACATGACCCTGAAATCTTTACTGGTGACACGCATGTACGCCGACCCGACCTTTGGGCGTGCCTTCCGCTACGATAGCGAAGACATCCGCATCGCACGCCAGAATGAAACACTTGCTGCCCAACAAGGTTTGAATGCGGAAATATCAAACCCCTTTACAGGCAAGCCAGTCAATATGCGCGACTTCTTAAAATGGACACTTGAAGAAGTTCGTTCGCTGGCAGAGGCACTCGGCGAGTGGGAAGACTTACAGCCACTCGTAGAAATGGCTGCTGGCGGTCCCAACACTGCTGATCGTCTACGAGTAACCGTACGTGCCGAGATCGGGGACAGAGACGAAGTCCCCTTCGATGTGTTGCACGCAATCATCGAAGAACACGAAGCAAATATCGCCAAAGAGATCGAAATGATTGCTTCCAGTGTTGCCTTGTGGGATGATGAAAAGGAAAAGCTCGGCGAAGTGCTTTATAAACTGCGCAGCCATGCCCACAAAGATGCCCAAGCCCCAATCCGTTTTAGCCCCCAACAGGAGAATCTCATTAACATTCAATATCCCGATACCACCAGCGAGATCGTTGATCTCGCCAGTCGTCTGATCCGCATCCCTTCTGTAACAGCCTCGCCCAACGAACGTCTCGACGAAGTTCACCGCGCGGCAGTCTTTATCTACGACTATCTGCAAAGTCACGGCCTTTCTGTACGCCTTTTCGATGATGAAAAGTATCCATCCATGTTGGTGGGTTTCCCTGGGCAGGAACTTGCGCCTGTGATGCTGAGTGGCCACTTTGATGTGGTCGAACCTGAACCGGATGACAGCCAATTCAAACCACGCATTGAAGACGACTATCTTTGGGGGCGTGGCTCTGGTGACATGAAAACCGTAGTCGCAACGTACATGGTCTGGATGAAAGACACCCTCAAGCAGGGAGCCCCCTACCCTCCCGTTAGTCTAATGTTGATTGGCAATGAAGAGAATGGCGAAGGCGAGCCTATGGGAACCCCCCATATTTTGAAAATTTTGGAAGAGGAGAGTGGTTATGCGCCAAAAATCTTCATCGCAGGCGAGCGCACCGAGGAAAAAGGCGACGGTCTCTGGGGTGAAATCTGCACTGAAAATCGCGGTGCAATGCGCTTCGACATCGTCGCAACCGGGCAACGAGGGCATTCCGGGGTTGCGGGCGCACACGCCGACCTTTCCGAGCAACTCTTCAATGCACGCATAAAGCTACAGGAACTTGCATCCCAACACTTAACGCTTGAAAGTGCCGATGGCTGGAAATCTCAAATTCGCTTCCCGTTTATTCAGGTCGGCACTCCGGATGTCTACAACATCACCGCCGATTACGGCGTGCTGGGTGTTGAAATTCGCAGTATCCCACAAGATGCTCTGGAGACGTTGATCGACGAAGCGCGCGCTCATTGTGATGAAAATGGTCTCGAAATGCGTGTCGGTGCGATGGAAGGCGGTATCGCCTGCGACCCTGAGAATCTATACCTGAAAAAGCTGATTGCCGCTGTGGAACTTGCTTCTGGCGAAAAAGCCCGCATTGGACGCAAATTACCGGGCACCTCGGCACGCTTCGCCCCCGGCGGACAGGGTGTGGTTTGGGGACAAAGCGGCATCGGGCCACACTCATCGCAGGAGCGCCACTATATCCCCAGCATTTTGCCTTATTATCAGGCATTACAGGCATATGGAAAGTTATTGCTAGAAGAATAAAACCTTTGTAGTAGCGACTTCAGTCGCTTTACAACGGCTGAAGCCGTTACTACAAGGAGTATGTATGACAAAAAAACAACCATCTACTCTCGTGATGAAATTCGGCGGAACCTCCGTCGGAACAGCCGATGCAATGACGCAAGCTGTTGCCAACATCCGCGCCAGTAAAGCGGACTGGGAACGTGTTGTTGTTGTCACTTCCGCGCTTTCGGGTGTCACCAATCTGCTTGTTGAAAGCATCGCACGCGCCGTTCGTGGCGACGAGGTCTTCATCTCGCAAGCTGAAACCGAACTGGTCAAAAAGCACTTTGAACTCGTCGAAACGCTGATTGAAAGCCCTGCGCAACAAGCCCAAGCGAAACAGGAGATCAAGCATCTCAGCGCTGATTTTGCCAATCTCTGCCGCGCTATCCGCATTTTAGGCGAGGCGACACCCCGCGCTATGGATGCGGTCGTTTCGCTCGGCGAGCGGCTTTCTGTGCGCTTGCTGGCGGCGGCGCTCCAGGTAGCAGGAACGCCATCACAGTTCATCGAAACCACGCACCTGATCGTTACTGACGACGACTTTCAAAGCGCACATCCCGACCTTGAGAAGACCCAAGCAAATATCGCAGCGATCATTGAGCCATTGCTCGCACAAGGGCAAGTACCCGTCCTGACAGGCTTCATCGGCGCAACCGAAGAAGGTATTACCACGACACTCGGACGCGGCGGCAGCGACTACTCAGCCGCCATCATCGGCGCAACCTTGCCCGCTGACGAAGTCTGGATTTGGACGGATGTAACGGGCGTGATGACCGCTGATCCGCGAATTGTGCCAACTGCGCGCACAATCCCCGAAGTGAGTTACCGTGAAATGGCGGAGCTATCCTATTTCGGCGCGAAGGTGCTGCATCCCAAAGCGGTGCGGCCGGTGGTTGAGTTGGACATCCCTGTGCGCATTTGTAACACCTTTGCGCCGCAGGAAAAAGGCACCTACATCCTCAGCGACGATGATGCAGCCAAGATGCCGAAAAACGGAAATAACCATATCGTCAAAGCGGTAACCGCAATTAAACATCAGTCGGTTATCACGGTCGAAGGGCGTGGCATGTTGGGGGTGCCGGGCGTCGCGGCGCGGACTTTTGGTGCCGTCGCAGCAACAGGAACGAGTGTACCGCTCATTACACAGGCATCCTCCGAGCAGAGCATTTCCTTCTCCGTGCCGATTGAATCGGTCGAGGCAGTGCTGGAATCGCTATACCGCGCCTTTACCGAAGAACTGGAGCAGCGCGACATCGACCGCGTTTGGGCAACCGAGGAAGTTGCCATTATCACCGCCGTTGGAAATGGCCTGCAACAAACCCCCGGTGTAGCCGGGCAAATATTCAGCGCACTCGGGGCCGCCAAGCTCAATGTCTATGCCATTGCGCAGGGATCATCGGCTGTCGCTATCAGTATGATCGTAGCAACAAAAGATGCACAAAAAGCTGTACAAACGCTGCATCATTTCATTACAAGCTGAACAGACAGACTACAAAAGTCTTAAAGACTTTTGTAGTCTGCTTCGCTAAAATCTAAGGTCTAAATTCTTATGTCTAATTCTAAAATTCCCGTAGCTGTGCTTGCTGCCACAGGCGCAGTCGGGCAACGCTTTATCCAACTCCTTGAAAATCATCCCTGGTTCGATGTGGTCGCCGTGACTGGCTCAGAACGCACCATCGGACGAAAATATGGCGATGCCTGCCATTGGGTATTGCCCACCGACATCCCTGCCAGCGTGCGCAATCTCGAGGTGCTACCATCCACGCCAGAAGCGGTGCAAACCGCGCTGGTTTTCTCTGCGCTGCCCTCCGACAAAGCCAAGATTATTGAGCCGCTCTTCGCGCAAGCTGGCACAGCCGTCTGCACAAATGCGGGCGCCTTTCGCCAAGACCCACTCGTGCCGATCCTGCTACCGGAAGTCAACCCTGAGCATACCGCGCTCATCCCTGCACAGCGCGCCGCCAACAAGCGTGAGGGATTTATCGTCACCAACCCGAACTGCACCAGCACAGGCATGACCGTCGCACTGAAAGCCTTGCAAAAGGCTTTTGGAGTCAAGCGTGTTTTTGCCGTTTCCATGCAGGCGATCTCCGGTGCAGGCTACCCTGGTGTGCCTTCGCTCGACATTCTCGGCAACGTTGTGCCCTACATCGGTGGCGAGGAAGAAAAGGTTGCCTGGGAACCACGCAAAATGCTTGGAGCGGTTAACGCAGGAAAATTGGAGTTAGCGGAAATTGGATTTTCGGTGCACACCAACCGTGTGCCAGTCATTGACGGGCATACCGTTGTATTGACGGTGGAACTCGACGCTCCGCCCGCGGACTTCGGCTTGGTTGCAGGCGCCCTAGCCGAGTACCAAGCCCCCACACAGGCACGCCATCTACCGTCCGCACCCCAGCCAGTGCTCCGCGTGCGAGACGAAGCCAATCGTCCCCAGCCGCGTCTGGACATCCAAACCGGCAAAGGAATGACGACCTCAGTCGGGCGCATCCGTCCTGATGATCTCTTCGATCTGCGGATGGTGGTCGTCTCACACAATACTATTCGCGGTGCGGCAGGCGGCTCAATCTACAATGCCGAACTGCTCGTGGAACAAGGCTATATCCAGCGTTAAAGCAAAACTTCCGAAGTTTTTGAAACTTCGGAAGTTTTTTGTTCGGGGATATTTATTTCACTTCGATACCAAAATGGTTAGCAACAAGGCGTTCTCGTCCAGCAATGCCGCCTTCAATCGGCGAATTCAGTATCTCAGCTTTGCCATCCTTTTCCATTACCATCGCGGATGAGCCACCGCCATCAAGATTGATTGCGTTATAAACGCCACCGTATTTAATTAACATCTCTGCCAGTTCGGTCAGTGTACAGCCTTCACTATAACCCGGCTGGCGGCCATCCACCACGATCAGAAGCATCCAGCGTCCATTTTGATTTACACCAACCGCAGTGCGTGGTTGAAGTACGCTGTTATCCAGACCCGCAGGAATTTTGCCTTTTTCAACGAGCACCCGATCACCTGAAATGGCGTTGTATACAGCGCCCTTCGGCGAATTGAACGTGATCTCGTTGTTCGCGTTGATATACATAATCGGTCGCTGATCCCAGCGCTGCGAATACACCGTTCCGCGCGAGGCAGCATAGCTGTTCGGGTTGAGGAGATCGCGTCCGTCAGGACAGGAGAGTCCCGGTACAGAATCTGGGTCAACGTGAGTATATCCATCTCCATTGACCGCAAACTGCACCCCATGTTCTTCCAGAAATTCGCTGGTTGTTCGCGCGCACATCGGCGCAGCATCTGAGTTATTCGACGGAGGCGTCACAAGGAATTTCATCTTCTCGGTCTTCGTATCCACAACGAAGACATTCACGATCATCTTGCGCGGAGTCTCGTAAACCTCACGGATGTAGCGCACAGCACCTCTAAAGTATTTCTGATTAACTTCAGTTGGTAAGGGATAGCGCACAAGATATTGCGCAGAGCACCAGCCTTCCAAATCTCCCATTTGAATTTTACGCCAGGAGCCATCTTCGGTTGTATCAATTGCGTCAATTACGTCGCCCTTTACCAGCCTGCCCACAACAGCGTTGGATGTGGATGCACCTTCACGCAAGTTCAGTGCATATGCTGTTACCTGAAAACGTCCTAAATATACATTTTGCGGGTCATCAGCGGGATCGGGATCAGGATCAGGCGTAGGTGGGTCTGGTTCAGGATCTGGGTTTTCAGGAGCTTCTGTCGCCAGAAGATAAGAGGCATACACCCAGCCAACCAATCCCTCTTGACTGCGCACTTTGAACCATTTTCCACCCTCATCAACATCAAGTTGTTCAATCACATCATCCTGCAGGAACTTCCCGACGACTTCATATTGTGTACTCGGGCCCTGCCGCACGTTCAAAGCATAAACATTAACCAGATACCATTGAGTTTCAGGTTCAACATCTGGTTCCGGCTTCGTCTCGGATAAGGTCAAGTAGCGTACATCGCACCAGCCCTGAATGCCATCTGCATTATCTTCGTCGAGAATTTCCACCCAGCTCTTATCTTCGTTATAAGCAAGGACGCGCACCACTTGGTCTTGTGCCAACGTGCCTACAACGCTGAAGAGACTGCTGGCTCCTTCACGAACATTTAGTGAAGCGGGCAAAACCTGCCCCCAAAGTGTTAGGGGTTCTGGGTCAGGCACTTCGCTCTCTTGCTGTTCGAGAAAAGTTTTTGAAAGCCAGCCAAGCTCCCCGCTCTCGCGCTGAAACTTCAGCCAACTTCCATCAGCGTTCTCGCCCAGCTTTTCAACAATCTCATCATGCGCCAATGTCGCTACGACCTCAGCAGCATCATTAGGGTCTTTGCGCAAATTTAAATTAACTTTGTATTTTGTGCTTGCGATCGGATCAGTTGTGCTGGAAATATTAAACCGCGCTCTGAATTCTTCCAGTGTCCCGTTGAAATAGTTCAGATCAAGGTTGCCACTTTCGACGCCAAACAAAGCCCCATCCCCATGCACCGTGTACTGCCATAACAACCATTCATCTTTTCCCCATGGAGCCGGCACTCGAGGCTCGGCAACATCATAATTGGCAATCCAAAGCGGGTATTGATGGAAATATTCCAGACTACTCGCCTGTGTACTGGCATCTGGCCCATGCTCAACCCAATAGTAATAAGCCGTGTAGATAATAATCTCTTTTTCAGGCATAAATTCTTTTAGATACTCAATAAACGCATACCATTTACGCCAATCGCCATACTGCCCCCCATACTCTTCTTCAAGATCAACGCAAAGTGGCAACTCACCCAGATCATCACCTAAAGCATCACGCCAAAGTTCAGCCTGTCGTTTTGGCTCCACGCGACTATCGTAAAACCAGTAAGAACCACGCGGCAAACCAGCCTTCTTCGCTGCAGCCCAGTTCGTATGAAAATCTGAATCAATCCACTCATTTTGCCCCACACGAATAATGACAAAGTCTGCCTGGGTTTTCATTTTAATGAAGTCAATACCAGCGGGTGTTGTGTTGTCATCCTGATAAAAACTAACATCAGGTCCGATTACTTTTGCCATTTTATCTCCTTTTTCTTTTACGATGAGCGTTGCTATAGTGTAGCAGTTTTAAAATGAAGAATCAATTCTCACTCAATATTACTTTGCAAACATTGTACAAGAATTTTTAGATCTGGACTTTCCTCAGAAAGAAAGACAAGAACGGGGAAGATAAATTCATCATCCATGCCAATAATCTGGATATTATCCGCAGACAGGGCCTCTTCGCGCGGTAAAAATCCAATTACGGCAATATTACCTTCAAGAGCGGCGCGCATCGCCCCTGGACCCTGGGCTTGTCTCGCTAAAGAGGACAGGCTGCCTCCCCCAAGCAATATCTCGTTCAAACCTATTTTCGGGCGATATGCCCAAACCTCAATGGGGACGTCCCTTCCCTCAAGCTCTGCCCAATTGCGCAGTCCGCCTGTATAGATTTGTCGAACAGATTCAAGGGAGATGTCTACAACCGCGTTTTGCGCATTCGTAGCCACAACAAACTCAAGTTCGCCAATCTGATAGGGCGTGCCACCTAGTTTGGGGGCATTATTAATGCGTAAAACGATATTTGCCGCATCGATGTCCGGGGTACGAAAAACAAGCCGTTCTGGAGAGCGTTCCACGCAAGTGTAGAGTTTCGGAAGCCATTGCTCGCTAAATACGTCAACATAGATGGAAAGAATCTCCTGATCCACATCCGCCACAGATTCAGGCAGGGTTGTCGAGCAAGCTGTGAGAATGAGCAAAAAGAAGAGCAAAAGAAATTTGCGCACTTACCAATCCCGTAATAGAGCAGTTGTCAACTTTGTGCGCTCAATCAGACTCCTGCTAAGAATATATTCGCTTTCAGAGTGGAAGCCTTCACCAACGGTGCCTAGGCCATCCAAAACAGGAACGCCTATCTCAGCAACAAAGTTTGCATCAGAAGCGCTGCCAGACCCACCAGCGATGATTTCCATCCCATCTGCTGCTGCGATGTTAACCGCCTTATCAAAGGTGGCTTCCATGGTTGCATCAAAAGGCATCGGCGGGCGGTTGAGAATACAGTTGGTTGTAATGATGGCATCCTTCAAGACCGGCTCCAGCGAATTGATCGCGTTCTCCACACGTTGATACTCGTCAACGCGCATGATACGAATATCGCCATCGGCTTCAGCATAGGCGGGCACGATGTTAATCGCACGTCCACCATGAATGGAACCGATATTGATGGTGGTACCCTTGTCGTAATCCGTCAATTGCTGAATCTTGACGATTTGGTAGGAAAGCTCTTCGATAGCATTCAAACCTTTTTTATGTGCACCGCCAGAATGAGCGGCACGTCCTTGCACCTTGACATTGAACTTCCCTGTCCCCTTTCGCCAGGTATGCAAAGAGCCGTCCAAATGTTCGCTGGGTTCAAAAACTAATGCCAGTGCAGCGTCTTTTGCTAAGTCTCTGACCAAATCACGCGAAAGATAACTGCCGGTTTCCTCATCTGTATTGAAGAGAATGGTAATTGGGCGCTGTGGCATCTGGCCTTTTTCCTGCAAGATGGCAATGGACTGGAGCATGATTACCAGGCCGCCTTTCATGTCCAGTACACCGGGGCCAAAGACTTTATCATCCTGCTCATAGAAAGGCATCATCTCAAGAGTGCCAATAGGAAAAACGGTATCAATATGACCAATCAAAAGAATTCCGCCCGGGCCACTACCCCAGCGCGCAACGATCTGATCGCCAATTTCTTTTTGTGGAAGAATTTCAATAGACGCGCCCAGCTTGCTAGCTTCACGCGCAACAACAGCCCCCAAACGGTTAACCGCCACTTTATCATAGGTTGGAGATTCTGTTTCAACCAGCTTTTTGAGCAAGGTCATCATCTCCGGTTTATATGCGGCAAAATTCATAAATTTCTCTCCTTTGATGAGAGAACTCAAAAAAAATAGTCAATCTAAATACAAGAAAAAAGAGTTTATCAAGCTAATATTATTATAAGAGAAAAGTTACCAATCTCGTAGTAATGCCCTTAACAAATTTGATCGTTCTGCCAGGCTCTCCCGAAAGATAAACTCGCGCGGGGAATGCAAGCCATCTCCGACCGCGCCTAATCCGTCTAATACGGGAACACCTAAGGCCGCAGCAAAATTTCCATCAGAGCCGCCGCCTGAGCCCCCTGCCGAGATTATGATTCCCGCCTGCGCTGCGATTTTTTGCGCTTTTTCAAAAGCCCTCTTCATCACTGCATTAAAAGGCATTGGCGGACGATTCAGTTCACCGCTCAATTTAAGAGTTGTTCCTTCTAATACGGGGCTTAGATTCTGTAACCCTTTATGGATATGCGCAAAATGTTTAATATCACTAAGACGCAAGTCAATCTCAAGCTGTGCAAAATCCGGGACAACATTTGGCGCTGTGCCGCCCTGCGCTACACCAACATTCAGCGTAATGCCTTTTTCGTAATCAGTCATCTGTTGAATGGCTAAAATCTGGTGCGCCATCTCTTCAAGCGCATTGCGTCCTTCAGCATGGTTACCGCCTGCGTGTGCTGCACGCCCTGTGATTTTCAGTTGAAAATCACCAACACCCTTGCGCCATGTTTTCAGAGAACTATCCGAAAGACAGGGTTCCAACACAAGCACTAGCGCAGCTTCCTGAGCAAGTTCTTCGATCAACGACCGCGAAGTTTGGCTGCCAACTTCTTCATCAGATGTGAACAGAAATGTGATTGGTCGCTCTGGCATCTCATCCGCTTCAAGCAGCGCAGCAATCGCATCCAAGCCGATCACCAAGCCACCCTTCATATCCTGCACGCCGGGACCATAAATCTTGCCATCCTTTTCGTAAAAAGGCATCGTTTCAAGCGTGCCTAGCGGGAAGACCGTATCCATGTGACCAAGTAGAAGGATGCCGTCATCACCTCTCCCCCATTTTGCGACGATATGATCCCCGCGTTCTTCCTGCGGATAAACGGTCACTGTCGCGCCCAGATTTCGGCTTGCTTCCGCCAAAATAGCGCCAACTCGGTCTACAGCCTTTTTCTCATCTGTCGGCGACTCCACTTCAACCAATTGCCGCAAAAAAGCAACCCTGTTTTGAAAACTCATATTTTCCTCGATAAAACCGGATTGAAAACCTTATAAGGTTTTATACCTTACCCCAAGAAATAAAAACCAAAAACCACAATCCCAAGTAATGCGCAATAGATTGCAAAAGAATACAGTGAGTTTTTATTTAAATAAGCCATCAACCACTTAACGGCCAACCAGCCGACAAAGGCTGCGGTAATAAAGCCTGCTAGCAGAACAGGTAAAAAATCTGCCAAACCGGGCATCTGAAAAAGATCAAGCGATTCATATACGCCAGCTGCAAGCATGACGGGAATAGACATCAGAAAGGCAAAACGAGCAGCCGCTTCGCGCGTAAATCCGCGCAACATCCCACCCGCGATGGTTGAGCCAGAGCGCGACGCGCCCGGGAAAACGGCAAAAACCTGAAAGAGCCCAACGATAAGCGCATCCAACCAGGTCATCTCTTCTGTGGAGTGGGAGCGTTTTCCCAGCCATTCGGCGAGAGAAAGCAAGGCCACCGCAGCAAAAAGCCGCACAGATGCAGCTAGGAGAGGGGTGCTAAAAAGTTGCTCTAAAGCATCTTTCAGCAAATATCCCACCAAGAGCGCAGGGATCGTTGCAATGATGATATACCAAGCCATACGGTTTTCGTCGCTCGAAAAAGGTTTTGCAAAAAAGGCTTTTAACAACCCCAGCAAATCCTGCCAAAAGTAGATAAAAAGCGAAACCAACGTGCCCCACTGGACAAGCACCAGAAAAGCAAACATCGCGTCACTGGACGGGATGCCGAGTATCTCCTGCCCGATCAGCAGATGCGCAGTCGAAGAAACGGGAATGAACTCGGTCAATCCCTGGATGATCCCTAATATAAAAGCTTGAAAAATATTCATAGAATTGCATATACCTTTACTAAGTCTTCTTTCCCCTTCGCGGAGATTTCTTTTTCACGTCCAATTGTGATCTGTGAGAGTTGGATGTGCGTGGCTTGCGATATCCAAATCTCGTTAGCGCCAGCGGCGCTTTCGATGCGTGAAGCGGTGTTGACTACATCACCGAGTACATCGTAAAAACGGATATTTCTCCCGCCGAGCAAACCTTCAACAACTGGGCCTGTGTGGATGCCAATGCCAGCGCCTAAATCCGCAAGCGTCAGTGTTTTACGCACAACACGGCGCAATTCACGTGCAGCTTGAACGGCTTCCTTTGGCTCAAGAAAAACGGCCATCACCTCGTCTGCTGTGAACTTATACTTGATGACCTCCGAGCGTTCGAGTACCGACTCAATCGCCAGATAATAGTCATTCATAAGGGAAGCAACTTCCTCGGGGGAGCGTCTCTCGCTCCAGCGCGTAAACGAACGAATATCCATGAACAGAATTGTACGTTCCTGTCTTTGGAGCAGCATCGAATTTGGATCATCCAAAGCCCGCCCCAGCAGGTTGCGTCCCAGTAGCCACTCGGAATATATTTTTAGCGTTTCTGCGGTCTCACGTAAACTGAGCAGCGTGTGGCGCGCATTCACATCCGCCAAACCAACCGAGACGCCCAAGAGCAGCGTCACCAAACCGATTAGCTGGTGTGAGGCGTCCTGAAAAAACTCAAACAGAGTACCTGTCTGCGTGGGATTGGTGTAACTCTCAAAAATGACATAAGCAGCGAACAGTATCTGCGCACGCACAACATTCTCAACAACCAGGAGAACGTCGGAAAGAAAACCTTTCTCTTCACTCTGAAGCGCCTGCAAAACCCCGATCAGCGCAGCAAAAAACCAGTAGGCAACGTGATGAGGGGATTCGAAGAACTTCATCCCTTCAATGGCGACTTCACCGATGGTGTAAAGCGCAGGCGCAATCAGATTGCCAAGAAAACGTTGCACGCGCTGACCCTGGGTTTGTTTCGCTACCCAATACGCCTGTACCAAAGCCGAAGGGATAAGCACGTACATATCCGGCTTGGCGATGTACGCCGCCCCTTCTGTAAGCGCTTCGATGAGCAGGATGCCGATAGGAAACTGCCCCGTATTGCGAAAGAGTTCACGCCAAAAACGCTGCACAAAAGAACTTTGCAGGTGCTTCTCAATCGTTTCGTTCGCAGAGTGGTTTACCATAATCTTTTTACGCTACAGAGGGTCATTATTTTACTTCTTTCTTTGGGGTAAAAAATATGGCCATGGTTCTAATAAGCTACTTTTTTATCGCCGAGACGCATTTCCTTTCCAGTAATCCAGCCAGCCAGGGACCTTCTCTTCAAAGTTACCGTCCAATACGGCAACACGCATATCTTTAACGAGATGGATAAGGGCGTGCAAATTATGAATGGAAAGCAACGTTCCAGCCAGAAGTTCTTTCGCTACAACAAGATGGCGAATATAAGCACGCGTAAAGGTCTGGCATGTGTAGCAGGTGCAACCCTCGTCGATGGGACGCTCGTCACGGGCAAAGGTGGCATTCTTTAGGTTTAGGCGCCCTTCTGGTGAGAAAGCGGCGTGATGACGTGCCAAGCGGGTTGGCAGGACGCAATCAAAAATGTCTACGCCGCGGCGGACGCCTTCGATCAGGTCTTCGGGGGTGCCGACGCCCATCAGGTAACGAGGTTTATTTTCGGGCAGGGCTGGCGTGACCACATCAAGGGTGGCGTACATATCTTTTTTGGTTTCCCCTACACTCAAGCCGCCGATGGCAACACCAGGTGTATCTAAGGCAGATATAAATTGAGCGGATTCAAGCCGAAGGTCGGGGTTGACGCCGCCCTGCACGATCCCAAAGAGGGCTTGGTCAGGGCGCTTGTGCGCTTCCACAGAGCGAACAGCCCAGCGATGCGTCCGATCCATCGCTTTTTTGATATAGACTTCGTCGTAGGGGTCGGCGCATTCATCAAAAGCCATGATAATATCCGCGCCAAGATTCTCCTGAATGGCAATGGATTTTTCAGGTGTGAAGCGGTGCGTTGAGCCGTCGATATGACTCTTGAAAGTGACACCATCTTCATCTACTTTGCGAGTATTGGAAAGGGAGAAAACCTGAAACCCGCCTGAGTCGGTCAGCATCGGCCCATGCCACTGCATGAAATTATGCAGACCGCCCATATCGCGGACGAGCTCGTCGCCGGGACGCAAGTAGAGGTGGTAGGTGTTAGAGAGAACAAGCGAAGCGCCCGTGCCCTTAACTTGTTCCGGTGTAAGCAGCTTGACATTTGCCTGTGTGCCGACCGGTGCGAAGACGGGCGTCTCGAGCGCACCGTGCGGCGTATGAAAAACGCCCGCGCGGGCGTGGCCTTGTGTGGCGAGGAGTTCGTATTCAAACATGGGCGTATTATACGCGAGTTTAATTTAGCTTCAACCTCTGCATCAAAAATTCTTGAACAATAAAAACGAATTTTAACAACTCTTGCCCCACTGTAGTTTTGAGAAACACGGGTCTCTTACGTGTTTCTTCTAAAATCTCTTGAGATGTTCGTTTAATTATGAGGTAATTCTCATCAGGATTTTCTATCAAATCTCGAATACGTATTACTTTGGACACAAATAGTTTTTCCAATTCGTCAGGATCATCTAATATCCGAATATGCTCTATCACCAAACTGGATGTTTCAAGAATTTCTTGTTTGGTAAACTCCAACTCTTCATTTGCCAATACGGGAAAAAAGCGCGCCAAAGTTATAAATATGAAAGACAAGGGAATGGCATACCATAGAATTTTTGACACAAACCAATCAACAGAAAGAAAAAGGGCGACACCTATAGTTTCAACTTGTGTAATAGTGACAAACAAAGTTTTTGCAAAAATAACAAGGGTGGCAAAACCAACAAAACCTATGTATAGGTTTGAAAGCTGAATCTTTGTATTCTTTAATTTCTGAAACCAGGAAAATTTCATTATTGATTTCCTCACCATTTTTCTAAAATCATTATAAGCCTAAACAGGCTAAATTATATATTCCAGTGTAACAACCTATTATTTCCCTTCGCATCGAGTGCGCGTTCGCGGTAAAATCAAAATTATCCCAATTATCACAAGGAAAGGGCACTATGAACAACAAAACATATGATGTCATTATGGCTGGCGGGGGTGTGATGGGCTGCGCAACAGCCTATTATCTCTTGCTTGAAGACCCGACGCTAAAGGTTGCTATTGTCGAAATGGATGCAACCTACGCTAAAAACTCAACCGTTCTCTCGGACGGAAATACACGTTTGCAATTCAACGTAAAAGAAAATATCCTGATGTCGCAGTACGCACTCGAAAAACTGGCGACCTTTGGCGAAGACATGGCTGTAGGTGGCATTAAGCCCCGAGTTGCTTTTAAGCAGCAGGGTAACCTTTTCCTAAGTAATTTTGAAAACGAAGAAAATGCCAAAGCTGGCTTGGCTGCACAGCAAAATCTCGGCTGCGACGTGCGCTGGGTCACGCCTGAAGAGTTGAATGCCAATTATCCCATCTTGAGCACGGAAGGTGTTGCCGGAGCAACCTACGGCGCACTGGACGGGACAATGGATCCGCACGCTGTTTTGATTGCTTTCAAGAATAAAGCTGTGGATCTCGGCGCAACGTTTATCGAAGCAGAAGTAGCCGAAATAACGAATAAAGACGGGCAAGTAACTGGCGTTATTCTCACTTCAGGCGAAAAACTTTTAGCGAAGCATGTCATGAATAGCACAGGCGCATGGGGCACGAAACTCGCAAAAACCGCTGGCATCGAACTGCCAGTGAAACCTGTTATGCGGCAGGTTTTCATCCTTGAAGTTGACCAAGTGCCCGACAAGGAGTATCCCTTCCTTTTCTTCCCGTCTGGGATCTATCTCTCGCAAGAGCATGGTAATCGCTTCATGTGCGGAAAATCCTTCGATAATGACCCAGTCGGCTTTGACTTCGTAACCAATCGCGACAGATTCATCAATGATATATGGGAAGATTTGGTTGGCAGCATCCCATCCTTTGATCGACTGAAAGTCTCTGGCGCGTGGGCGGGTCTCTACGCCGTCAACACCTTCGACGGGAACGCCATTCTCGGCGAGTTCGAATCCATGAAAGGTTTGTTCTTTGCAAAC
This sequence comes from Anaerolineales bacterium, assembly GCA_050305405.1. Lineage (GTDB taxonomy): Bacteria > Chloroflexota > Anaerolineae > Anaerolineales > Villigracilaceae > Desulfolinea. The sequence goes on from JBNLFG010000013.1 coordinate 98,527, forward strand.
GGTTTCTCTGGTCACGGCTTTCAGCAGTGTCATGCTGTGGGACGTTATATCGCGGAATTGATGCGCGGTGTAGCACCCGTGCTTGATTTGTCTATTTTTTCAGCGCAGCGGATTGTCGAGAACAAACCTGTTTTCGAAGGACATGGAAAACTAGTATAAAAACAGCACTAAGCTTTGGAGATAAAATGAAAAAAGTGAGAAAAACGATTATTCCGGGCGCGATAAGCGCATTAATTCTCTCTGCATTGCTCTTGTCTGGCTGTGCAAAAAAAGACGAAGAGCTTGTTTCTGAACCAAAAGATATCCTTCAACATATAGATTATTGCAATGTGGATCCAAGTAAGCTGTGTGTAGAGGGGTTTGGGAAAGAAGAAGATCAACGCCTGATCATCCTTTTTAATACAAAGGATAAAAACGAAAAAGATATTTATGCAAATATCACAAATGATGATGAAACAGTCCGGTTCGCGTGTTACTCATCAGACGAATCCCCTACGAATATCTATTGCACAGGGAACACTCTCCCCCCTAGTGGGGGCACCATCAAAATTGATGCTTACGCTACTGAAGATGATCGTCTCCTGGGTAGTGGAAATTTTAATATCCAGTATGGACAGTTCGAGGGGTGGGATATACCAAGCCCCCCAGACACCAGCTATCCAAACCCTCCTGCAACACACCCAAACTATCCGAATTATCCAAACTACCCCAATTACCCGAATTAATCTCCAAGTGTTTACATGATAGATACCTTACGAGATGGCTTACTTGTATTAAGCGATCAAGTGCCACTTATCATCACAGTAATTCTACTTATCGGGGCTTTCTATATTCCAATTTCCTTGCTCTTTTCAAAAAAAGAGCAAGGAAATTCTTTTTTGACACATATATTACTGTTCTTTTTTATCTTATCTTCGCTCATCATACGCTTGGCTTTTATTCGCAAGCTTTTCTTACCCCTCTACTTTGATTCAGCTGAACATATTCGTATCATCAATACCTTGTTAGCTGGAGGAGAAGCCAATCTGACACCAACGTATTACCATATTGGTTTCCATGTATTCCTATCACTTTTAGTATCCGTTTTAAACATAGACCCGCCCCAAGCTGTATTGACCTTTGGCCAAATCATTCTCGCATTTTTGCCTGTCCCCATCTTTTTCTTTATCTGGCAGGAGACAAAGTCAAGTCTTGCAGCTCTCTTCAGTAGTATTTTGTCAAGTTTTACATGGAGCATGCCAGGCTTTGCTGTCAACTGGGGGAAATATCCTATGCTCACAAGTCTCTTCCTAGGGTCAACGATTATCCTTTATGTCTATCTACTCAACAAAAAAAGAGAGAGGAATCTGGTTCATTACGCGGCGCTTGTTTTGGGCATCACCGCTGCGACCTTAACTCACTCACGCATCCTCATTTTCTTCACTATCGCTGGCCTAAGTTGGCTGATTGCGCAGAAAATATCCAGGAGCAAGCCTTCTCATCAGGTCATCATCATTGGATTTTCTCTCACCTATTTAATGTTTTTAGGATCGCTCATCTATCACAACGCCTTGTTGAAACTCACGCTGGATCCTTATTTGACTATTCAGTCCGCATACGCAACGCTGCTGGTTCTATTTCTTAGCCCCTTTGCCTACAAAAAAGCGCCCAGCTATTTTTACTTCAGCATATTTCTAATCATAGGGCTACTTGCCAGTCTCTTCATCCCTCTTGGGGATTATCTTTTTGGCCTGAAAAATCTAACACTTTTAGACCGCCCATTCGTTGAAACAGTTCTATACATTCCCCTATCGATAATTGGAGGGATGGGTTTTGCACAGATCATAAAATTAGCTAAATTTACAAAACCGCTGAATAAGAATTTGTTTTTTTTGTCATTGATTGGGATCTTTACATTCTACAGTTTACAGCACTACGCAGTTACACCATCTTCATGTTGTAACTTCACAAGTCACGATGACGTTACAGCAATAGCATGGATCAGAAATAACATCCCTGCTACGGCAAAAATTCTCATCGCGGCAGAGCCGTTAACAGTCATGCCAAGCGAAAACTTGGGAGACCTGACAGGGACTGATGCCGGTGTTTGGGTCTCCAGTTTAACGCAGCAGGAAACAGTGAAGCTTCTTTATTCTGCTAATTTTGAAGACCAGGCAACTTATGATTTTTTATGCCAGCAGGGTGTGGACTATATTTACGCGGGAAATCAATCCCTTAGCTTTAATAAATCTCTACATCGTAGTGATAACTGGTATAGAGAGGTGCTTTCCCTGCCAAAGGTTCGTCTTTTTGCACTACAGGATTGTAGCGAAGAACGCTAACGCGCATTCATCATAATCGTCAAAATAGTCATCCTGCCAGTCGTGGCTAAACGCTCTAGCTCAACTTCATTCGCCAGCGTATCGTCAAGGTTGGTTTCATCGGCTTCGCGCCAGGCAATGCGCATGGCTTGAATACCAATATCCCGGAAGGGATCATGGTCGCTGCTGATGCCGATACGATCACGGTCAAAGAGGACATCTGGTGAGAAGGGTTGTTCACCACGTTCTTCGGGGAAAGAAAGCTGCAAGCGCCCGCCCAAAAGACTTTGCGCATGTTCGATGGAATAGAGCAATAGCCCTTCGTTTTCACGCGTTCCTTGCGCATCAAGGTGATAGGCGTTTCCGCCAGCGACAGCATCCAGTTGGAGCATAGCAACCACATCATCAAGCGGATAGAGGGGATTCTTGATGTAATAGCGCGAACCTTGTTCACCCAACTCTTGTCCACCCCAAGCAACAAAGAGCACGCTCCGCTCCGGACGATAGCCGCTTTCCTGCCAGAGACGGGCAATCTCCAGCATCGTAGCAACGCCGCTGGCGTTATCGTTTGCGCCGCTGTAACGTCGATCAGGGTCGTCGCCGACATGGTCGTAGTGCGCACCAACGAGGATAATGTCATGACTCAGCACCGGATCGCTGCCGGGCAGGTAGCCAAAGACATTCGCAGTCTCAGCAGCCGTATCGTCGTTCAACGAAATGCTCAGACGCGTATCAAACCCGAGGAAAAGGGCTGGCGGCGCACTATAAAGGCTGGCAATGCTTTCGCCGCTTATTTCAAGCAGACGCTTGAATCCATCGCGCGTCAACTCCAATACGGGGATCGAGTCTTCGGGGGGCAAGGTACGCGCCAGATATTTAGCGCTTAGATCTTCGGCGCGGTCGCGGTCACCGACCAGCAGCAGTGCGCCCGCGCCATGTGCGGTGGCCAGCGCAATCTCTTCGTCAATCGTCCCAGTCGGCTTACGGACAGCGATATTTCCATCCAGATCCATGCCCGTGTAATCATCATCCATGATCCAGACCAGATCGCCGCTCAAGTTGCCACCTGTACTGACAGCCTGCAAGATCAGGAAGTCTTCGCGGTAGACAAAGGGTTCTTCCGTGCCGTCTGATTGCAGGGTTAAACTCATCTGGGGCGTCTCAAGATAATACTGATAGGTCACCGGGAAAAGCTGCCGCTCAACCTGCAAGCCATATTCAGCAAATTTCTCGGCAATATAGTCGGCAGCCATGTCTGCACCGGGGGAGCCAGCCTGACGTCCTGCCAACTCCGGGCTGGTCAAAAAGTCGATGTGGGCAAGGGCGCGCTCCTCGTCGAAGCTTTCAGCAATGGTAACCCAATTATCGGTGCTATGTCCAACGGCGAAAGATGTTTGCCAATCGGAAACAAATTCGGGCAGCGTGCGAGGCGTAGCTGTCCGCAGCGCAGTCTCCACATCGCTGGAACGCATTACGCTCCAAAGCGCATCCTGACCGTAAGTTTCCGCTAAATATCGAACGCTGTTCCAGGCTTGTGCGACAGCAAGGTTGTAGTCATCTTCGCTCAGTCGATACAAGATCGGGAAGTTGGCAAAGTCGAAGAGGGATTCAGATTCAATGCTCTTGCGAAGGGCATAGAGATTAGCAGCCGCGGCCATTTGGGATGCGTTCGCGTTAACGCCACGCGCGAGGTAACTGACTCCGCCTGTCAACAGCCATTCATCCTGAACGCCATTTTGCAAGAGCAACTGACGGGCAAGATGCGCGGCGAGAACAGGTCGATAACTCTCGGCAGATGCGGGCGCCTCAAGCAAGAGCTTAAGCGAGTGTCCCTGCGCCGACCAGCCGGGGGCCCAATCATTGTTAGGATAAGAAAGGAAAACGGATGTGCGATAGGCGCTCTCATCGCTGTAGAGATTGATGGTCTGCCAAGCCGGGCTACTGATGCCCATATCGGCACTGAGCTGCTTGTAAATCTCCTGTGCATTGGTGAGCAGGGCGGTAGCCAGCTCTTCCTGTCCTGCCGGATAACGTACACGCACTCGGTCTCCGGCGATGATCTCAAGCGGAACACCCGCCCAGCGGTAACTTGCGCCATTGCGTTTGAAAAGAACCCTAAACGTGGATGTGCCACTCGCCCAGCGCGCCGAACTGCCTTCAAGATGATAATTCAACGTAACCAGAGCATGAACATTACCGCCTGCGAGAATGGCAACTGGCTTGGCGCTCAACGAGAAAGATTCAACCGGATACTCGCTCAGATCGGCAAACCAATCGGTTTCTTCGCGCAGCAAATTGGGCGTACGACGATCAACGGTGGCAAGGAAAGCATCCAGATCACCGGCAAGGACCGCATCACTGCGTGCGCTGAGTAATTCATCAAGGGCAGTTTGGGTATCAGCCAGCTTGCCTGACCAATCTTCGCGCCAGGCACGCTGGAAAGAGGCGGTCTCCGTACGCAGGGCAGCAGCAAGGGCAGCATCTGCGCCACTTTCCGTGAGACAGTCGTTACTCTGACAGGCGCGCCCAAAAGTTGTGATGAAACGTCCAAGACCATTCCAGCCCAGATTTTCGCGCAGGTAATCGATGGCAGCCCAGGAAGTTGCCGCATTGGTCGGAGCAGCATCGCTGACGGATAAATCGCGCAGGGATGTCAGAAAGCTTGCCTGAACAGTAAGCGGATCACCCTCAGAAGCGATCACAAGCGGCAATCCATCCCAAAGCCAGGGCGCGGCAGATTCAGGAATACCCGCATTCGCGAGTGCCAGATGAACAACCGCTTCGCCCAAGCGCTCGCCTTCTGCTATCTCCGCGCTGTAGGCTAATTTGATGGTGTGCGGCATCGTTGCAGCACTCTCATCTCGCGCCAACGACATAGCTGTGCTGGCACGCAGAGCCTCATTCCCATCAAAAAGCAAAATACGAGCATCTGTTTCGGCGGGCAAACCGAGTAAGTCGACAACTTCGGCAAATTGTGTAGCCGCTTTTTCGCCCAATCCGTCCAGCCCCTCCGTTTTCCCGCGCGGATAAGCAACCGAGAAACGCGGGCTTTCATCATCTGCGGGAGAATCCTGCCAAAGCAAGTCTGATCCTGCCCAGAACCAACCATCAGCCGTGTAGCGGAACTGCGTTGGCATAGTTAGAGAGATGACCCGTGAACCGCCATTATCACCCGCAGCTTCAAGATTGATCGTCACATCCGCGACAGCGCTATCGCCAGCCACACGCAAACTCTCAAAGCTCATTTCGCAAGAAAGCGGGGAAAGCGATTGCGCATCGGCGTACCAAAAACGATCATTCTCCTGCTCGGCAGCTACAGATGTTTGTAGAAAAGCAGCTATATCTCCATCGACAACTGCCTGCGCGCGGCGCGTGAGCAAATTTTCAATTTCAGCAGAACCTTCCGCCAACCCCAACAAGGTCAGAGAGACGCTCTCACCTGTCTGCATCAACTTCTCAGAGGTAATATTTTTAAGTGTATCTTCCGGCACATTCGTGCCTGCATCAGACCATGTTATGCGGTTAGCGTTTGCAAAAGGCAGCGTAGGTAGATCGCCCGTCAACTGTACAGGCGCACCCACCCCATCAGCCGCAGCGCGGATAGCCTCAGCGATCTCGCCTCCACCGCCAACCAGCAGCGTATCGCCACCTGCGCCAAGCGCATCCAGTTGGATGAAGGCCAGGACATTTTCAGGGGGATATTGCGGGTATTGGGCATAAAATTCTGTCCCAAGCGAATCCTGCTCTTCAGCATCCCAGGCGACGAAGAGAACGGTCACGCGCGGGACGTAGGCTTGCTGCTGCCAACTATGGGCAATCTCCAGCAGGACGGCGATACCGGAAGCGCTCGTATTCGCGCCATTCCAGACCAATCCATCCGGGCTACTGCCGAGTGAGTCGTAATTTGCCCCGACAACAATTACCTGATCTGCAAAAGCCGGATCACGCCCCGGCAGGACACCAAGCACATTACGCCCGACACACCCACCCGTTGGGCAGGCATCCGTTATCATGACGGATAAATCCGCTCGAGATGGTAAGGCCAATGGCGAAAATAAAAGCGATAAATCGGCTAGCGAAACCCCACTGCCTGCCAATAGCACCTCGGCAACATCGGAATAAACGCGGAAGGCCGGAACAGGCTGCGGCATCCAAACGGGCTGAAAAGCTTCGCCTGCATCTGGCGGAGCCACATTGGGGTCAGCCAATAAAAGCAAACCTGCCGCGCCATTCTCAGCAACATTGCGTCCAATCTCGGCAAGATTTCCATCTTCACAGAAGACGATCTTGTCAACCACGTTCAAGCCGGCAAAGGCAGCATGGCTACAATCGTTGACCCAAATCACATCACCACTACCGCTACCTGCGCCAAGATAGGCACCAATCAGCGGCGAGAAATCCTGATGAAAAACATATTCGTCATGAAGTGTGCCATCCGCACCGGTGATGGAAAGGCGCGGCAAAGCTGATAGCTCAGAATAGCTAACCGGAAATTCCTGAAAGAAAGATCCATCCACGCCAGCAGGTTGTAAGTTGTAGCGCCTAAATTGCGATGCGATATAGTCCCCGGCAGCATGTCCGCCAGTCGAACCAGCCACACGACCAGCGTAGCGTGGCGCAGTCAGAGCTTCGATCTGGGCACGGGCAGCGTCCGCATCAAATGCGGCGGCAAGGCTGCGCAAATCGCCAGCTGCGGCTGCGGGGCCTGGAGACACGTCCACAAATTGGGTGACGGGGGTAGCGATGACATATTCTTGCTGGGCATCCGCTTCATCAGCGAGAACAGCTTCGGGCACGGGCGTTCCGCGCAGCGCCATCTCGATCGGAGAAATTTCCCGCCCGTCCGCAAGATTCTGCGACCAACGGAAGAGGCCCCATCCCCAAAGGAGGAGGAGTGCCCAGACAACGCCAAAAGTAATCATACGACGTTTGCGGGTCTGCTCGGGGGAGAGTTGCACGGCATCCGATAATAGGCGGACGCGGCCATAGGTCAGCTTACGCCAGCCCCACTCCAGCGGCCCAAATTGGTAGCGTTCAAAGTACCATTGACTGAATCTGATCTGGAACAAATAAACGACAATGGTCAGAAGCAAGGCAAAGGTCGGGTCTGTCTCGCCGTATAATCCCAAACCGTAGCCATAGAAGAAAAAGGTTAAAACCACGGAGTGGGTAATATAGTTGGTAAGCGCCATGCGTCCCACATAGGCCAGCGGGGAAAGGCGCTCATGCCACTTTTCTTTTTGAAAGAGCAGCGTAATGCCGCTGATATAGAAAAGCGTCATGGCTGGAGCACCGAGGGTGCGTGCGCCAGTGCGAATCAGTGAATAATATTTACCCGTGAAAGGATTTGCTGTGTAGTAGGTAAATACAGCATTCAGCCCAAGACCGACAACCAACCCAACCCACATCACATTGCGAAAGAGTTTTTTATGTTCGTCAAAATTGGCAAAAAGTCGACGTTTGCCCGTGTATAAACCAAGCAACATCATCGCAAAAACGCTGCTCGTATAGCAGGGTAACCACCAAAGAGCACCGATAAATTCCTGATAACGAAGTTGAGTTACTTCCCAGTAGGTACCAGTCGCATAAAGACTGGCAGAAAGATTCATGTTTGGCGAAAGACACTCAGACAAGCTGAGGCACCACTGGCGAGTGTTGTCCATCCATTCGCCGGGCAAAGTCATTTGGATGGCTGAAAGCAGCAATAGTCCAGCCGCAACAAGCAGGGTTTTCGGCGAGGCTTTACGGAAAATGAGCAGCATCAGGATGCCAATAATGGCATACATGCGTAGGATGTCGCCTGTCCAAAGCAGAACCCCATGCAGTGTACCGAAAACAAGCAGGATCAGCAGGCGACGCAGGTAAATGGGGAAAAACTTTGTCCCTTTGGCTTCGGCGCGGCGCATCTGCACCGCCATACCCCAGCCAAACAGGAAGGAAAAGAGTGAGTAGAATTTGGCTTCTACGAAAAATCTAATCAGTGCGGGGATAGCGCGGTCTAGTGGCTCGACCCAGGCGTTGACGTTCATCGACTGTCCGGCAAAACTGCGCATATTGAAAAGCAAAATACCGAAGATCGCAAAGCCGCGTAAAACATCAACGGTCTGGATACGTTCTTTTGACTGAACAGGAATAGGGGTTGTTATTTGACTCATGGTTTGACGTTCTCTAAGGTCTTTCAAGACTGATATATTCGGCTTGCACCCAGCCTAAAAGGACCCCGTCGATGTTGATCTTATACCAATCCTGCCCGCTGCGACGCAGATAATCGGTAACAACAATTGGGGTATCGCGCTCCTGGATCGAAGCGACAATACTGCGTGGATTCGCTTCCTCGAGCACGATGACAAAAGGCTGCTCACTTGTCAGATACGCACGTACATTTTGGCTTGTTTCCCCGCCCTGTGCGTTGGATTGCACGAGCAGGATAATCGTCACCACCAGCAAAGCCAGTGCCGCAAGCGCTGTAATACGCCATAAAATTTGATCTGTTTTTTTCGACATCATTTTCACTCAGCAACCGCCAGATAAATATCACTCCCGGCAGCATTTCGATTAGGAGCTCCGCGGAAAAAGATGTAGTATTTATCGTCACTATATAAAATCTTTGGCGAAGTGATAACCTCCAGAGATGGAATATCTTCATCGCCCAAAACAGGGTTTTCTTCTGAAGCTACCCATGTAATGCCATCTTCGCTGGTTGCATAACTGAAATTGTAGTGTGCGGAGGAGCCAGATGTATAGATCATGCTCAACCCAGTAGTACTTTTCCACACAGACGACGCCCACATGAACTCTGACGACAAACTGCCTTCAGGCAAACGGAAAACAGGATCACTTTCTTCGAACCTTTCATCTGTCGTGGGGTCGTTATACTTTTCCCATGAAACCCCATCATTAGAAGTCGCCACGCCAATGGCTGAAAACCCTCGCTGGGTATCGTGAACATTGTTGTAGTACATCAGAAAGCGTCCTTCATCTTTTATAACAACGGGAGCGTCCACGCCAGATGAATCCCACATGCCTGAACTACCGGCTTCCAGCAACGGCACATCATCAAATACCCAAGGGCCATTCGGAGAAGATGCTGTCGCCCTAAAAACAGATGGAGCCTCTCCCGTTTCAAAGCTGCGGGATGCAAGATAAAGTGTCCAAGTACCATCTTCGTCAATCAACACACTGGAAGCACGCAAAAATAGACCGGGGCCAATTGTCTCCTCCCAGGTAAATAAAGGCGCATCTGAAAACCGATACCAATCATAACCATTGGTCGAGATAGCATAGCCAGTACCGCCTGATATCTCTCTTCCTGCCAGAGCTATTTTAAAACCTGTATAAAACATATGATATAAACCTTGGCTAAAGACGACAGCATCTGGAATAATCAAAGAACTATCCCAAGCATCGGCTTCTCCGCGATACAACACGGGCTTATCACTATGCAATACCACTTCCCCGCCGAATGGTTCCGGCAACGCAAGCGACTCATCCATAACTACTTGTGGCAGACGAATCCCGTTAGCGCTATCGCTGGGAGTCTGGGCGGTCTCTCCCCTTGTAGCACAGCCCGACAGCACAAATAATCCCAAAGCAAGAAGAAACAAGCGAATTCGCATTTTAGTAATCCGTTTCACGCACGATTTTGGTTAATGCCAACGACAGCGTCTCGCCCAAAGTGCGCACTTTCTCCGCTTCGATATTTTCGAAGCCATCTTCAGTTGGCAGTATATTTGCATCTACCCAGCGAACGGAAAGCCACGGAATTGCTCGCGAAATCACATCACTGGAAAAGTCCGCTGCCCCCATTTCAGTGCTGATCGGCAGTTCAAATTCCTGTGCCGTCTCTTCAAGCAGCGCAATCAGCGCTGGTGACGAATCTGGATGGATCAACAACGCATCCCCGCCTGCGCCAATATAATCCAATTGCAGCAGCAGCGCTGGCTCCACACGATCATTGGGATTGGTTGTGATCAAATGCCTGAAATTAAAATTATCCTCGAAGAATTCTCGGGCACCGGTTTCATCCAGTTGGGCGCCACCCCAGGCCACAAAAAGCACTGAGCGGCGGGTATCAAGCTGCTGTTCATCCCACAAACGCGCAATCTCCAGCATCATGCCAATACCAGATGCATCATGGTTGGCGGCAGGGAAAACGGTCCCGTCCGGGTCTGTGCCCAAGCCATCATAATTAGCGAAAATAACGACTAATTCAGTTGCGATTTCTCGATCCGAACCAATCCTGTAGCCCATAACACAGGGAATTTCAATCTCTTCCGCGTCGGCAAGTTGCAGGGACATGTGGATATTCAGATCAAGATCGGACGCAAACCAACCCTCTCCTTGCTGGTTGATATTGACCGCGCCCGAAGAGAGCGCATCCCACGTGACATCAGCCTGCTTCAGTATGGACGCAGCTACTGCGGGACGAATGCGGAAGATCGGCATCGTCGGCATTCGCTGATAATCTGCTTCGGGGTTTGCCCACTGTATCTGCGAGCGGACATCATCGCGCCCGTCTCCTGCAATCCACAAAACGCCACGTGCGCCATGCAACATTGCTTCGGTGGCAAAATCCGCGGGAGCATTTCCGCGTTGCAGTAAAACGATTTTGTCTTGTAGATCAAGGTCTTTATAAGCATCCCAAGGGGGCGCATCTTCCCCATCAAAACCGATGAAAGTGAGCGGGTATTCGGCATCCCCGCTGCCACCATGCCCCTCGATAACAAACCCAAAGTCGATCTGGTGCTGAAAACTCTCGATAACGGAACCAGTTTCATCCACAAGGGCGAGGACGGGTTGATCCAGCGGCTGCGTAAGTTGTGTTGTGAGGGGATAGGTGTAACTTAAGCGCTTCCAGCCCGGTTCCAATCCGTACTCTTCAAATTTACTTTGGATATAAGCAGCAGCTTCCGCACCGCCCTCTTGTGTAACACTGCGGCCTTCCATTTCGGAGAGGGCTTCAATATGCGCCAACGCTTCTTCGCCGTTGAAGGCTTGTGCCACTTTCGAGAACCAGGGTGCGGCGCCCGTATTATTCATAATAAAGATCGTCGCAAGAGTCAAACCTGCGATGATGAGCAGCATCCGCTTCTTGAGCAGGAAGGATGTGTTTAAGCCGCGTTTTTCGACCAGGCGGCGCAGCCCTTCACCCAGAGAAGTAAAGCCGATAATCGAGACAAAGAAAGCCGCTGCTGGTGGGACAACCACGAAGGGTTTTGAACGCAGCCAAACATAACCTTCAGCGAGCATCGCGCCCCATTCCGGGACTTCAGCGAGCGTGAAGACCTGTGTGGGAGCCATCATCTCGACGAGTGCGATTTCTTGTCCGCCGCCAATGTAGACGCCGACAAAGCCAAGCTCGCCAAGCAGCATCAGCACCGCACCCATTTCAAGGAAGGCAAGCACAAGCAGTTGCGGCAAAATGTTCGGAATGACGTGCCGCACGGCAATATGCAGATTTTTTGCGCCAAGCGATTGGGCGCCCTCGATAAAAGGCATCTTGCGCAAGACCATGAACTCGCTGCGGATATACTGCGCGATTTCTGTCCAACCGATAACGGATAGTGCGATGATGAAAGTCGGCAAGCCTTTGCGGATGTCGAGGGCATAGATCAGGATCATGCTGCTAATCAGCATCGGGATGGATGTGGTTACCCCGATCAGACTCATAATGACACGGTCGGCATTTGTGCCTTCGTTCCAACCGGCATAACCACCAAGCATCAGCCCAAGGATCAGGCGCACCATCGTGATAAAAGCCGAGGCAATGAGCGTATTACGTGCGCCATGCAGCAACAAGCTGAGCAAATCGGTGCCCCAGCGATCGGTACCAAGCGGGAATTCAGCATCGGGAGCGAGCGGCGGACGAATGAACTCTTCTTTTTCCGCATCATAGTGCGGGACGATATGCTGTCCGGCGATGTAAGGATTTTTTGGTGCCCAAACAGGGCCAAAAAGGACGATCACGAAAAGCCCTAGAACGATCAAAGCACCGAGCATGAGAGGGAGATTTGTCAGTATTTCTCGCCAGGTGAGCCGTCCACGCGCGCCGCCGGGAGCTTCTCCTTCGGCATCCGTTGAGATAACGAGGGCAGGCATCTTATCCAGGTTCGCACGCGGATTCAGGATCTGCTTAATGAGTTTCGTAAGCCAGTTCATGCTTCCACCTCCCGCAAGCGAGGATCAATCAGCCGATAGGCGATATCCAAAAGAAGATTGATAAGCAGGAAGGTTAATCCCAACGCGAGAGCGAGAGTGACGACGATATTTATTTGGCGGGCGTTAATGGCTTCGAGCAGGCGTAAACCAACACCGGGCCAGGCAAAGAAAAACTCAACAACAGGCAGTGTGCTCAACGAAAAACGTAAAGAAACCCCGACAGCAGTCAGAACTGGAACGGCAATATTACGCAATGCGTGGATACCAACAACCCAGCGTTCACGCAAACCTTTTGAATGCGCGGTGCGAATATAATTCTCGTCCATAACGCTGCTCAGAGAGAGAAAAGATGAGCGAGTCAGATATGCAAGAGGGCGTGCCATTAAGACGAGGACTGGCATGAGCATATGCTCAATATCCCAACCGAAGCCAGCCATTTTGACGAGTTGCTCTCCCGTCGCCTGAAAATATTTCATTTCGCCTTGTTGCAAGAGTAGACCTGCAAAGAAAGATGGCGTTGAGACCCCCAGAATAGTCAGAACAAGCAAAGCCAGCACAATCTGCTGTTTTTTTACCAGTGCAGCGAAAGTGCCGAACGATAATCCCAGCATAGTGGCAATAAACAGGGAGACAAGCAAAAGCCCCCAGCTTTTTGTGTAGGTATCTTTGAGTAAATCCCAGACCGTGATAACGCCGAGTACTTCGTGGTTGACTGTGCCAAGGTCGCCTGCTATAGCAGAGTCGATGTAGGCGCGGGTATTCGTCCAGGCTTCCTGGCTATAGTGAACCAGATCGTAGCTTGGCTCATCGACGCTGGAATTGCGCGTCATATCCATGCCCATATTAACCGCAAAGATAATCAGAACGCAGACAGAGATGATAAAAACGAGGCGTTTTCCGACAAATTGGAGCATTCATTTTTTCCTGTGATAAACGAGTGCTAATTATATACTGCAATTCACCCAAAAAAGGATTAAAACTCAAACAAGGAACGTCACCCAATCATGCACGAACTACAAGTGATTCAAAAGATGCGTTTCCCCATTTTTTTCGGGGAAAACCAGAAACCATGATTATGGGCAAACTAAATTTGCGCCCGCGGAAACACCTTACCAAGCCCCCCGAAGATGTAGTCGTCGGACACCAACCTGTTGCGCTTAAAACTCGAATCTAAGTCGCTTTCAATCCAAAATAATTCATCCAGCGATTTATTTATCGCCCTTGCTAGTAGAAGACAGAGTTTGATCGTAGGATTATATTCTCCTGCTTCAATAAGGCCGATTGTTTGGCGCGTCACGCCAACCAATTCCGCCAATTCTTGCTGCGTCAAACCATTTTCAACACGGGCTAATTTCAGTTTATTACCCATTGGAAAATCTTTCATTCTCACTCCTTAAATAGCATCAAGCTCTTACAAGCTAAAAAAGTAACATATATATTTCTTTAAGTCAAATATATATTTCTTTTAATGAATTTTACACCCTGCCCTTGACATGACTTTTTTTATACGCTACACTAATTTAGGTATGCCTAAATATTATTTTAGAGAGAACTATGAAAGATCAACTGACACACGCAACCGAAGATTATCTAAAGGCCATCTTTGCACTCAGTGCAGCGGGTGAAACAGCATCCACAACCGCATTGGCAGCCGAACTTGGGGTTGCTGCAGCCTCGGTCACGGGAATGCTCAAACGCCTCGCAGAGACCAACCCGCCGCTTGTTGAGTATCGCAAGCATCGTGGCGCAACCCTCACGCCCGAGGGCGAGCGGGCTGCTCTCGAAGTCATTCGTCATCACCGCTTGCTCGAAACCTATTTGCATCAATCGCTCGGCTTCCCATGGGAAGATGTCCACGAGGAGGCTTGCCGATTGGAACATGTTATCTCGGAGGCTTTCGAAGAGCGGATTGATGCCGTTCTCGGGTATCCCACTCACGACCCGCACGGCGATCCGATCCCGGACCCGAATCTGGTGATGCCCCAAAAGGCATCCACCCCACTGTCAACGCTGCGTCCGCCACAGGTCACGATGATACAACGCGTCAACGCTGACGACGGAGACCTCCTGCGCTATCTCGAGGAAAAAGGCTTGGTGCCCGGTAGCAAGTTGGAGGTGAGAGCGTTCTCGCCTTTTGACGGAAATCTGACCCTGTTCGTCGAGGGGACAGAGATGATCGTCGGGCCCGCTATCACGCATCATATTTTTGTTGAAGAAGAATCCTAAGAAAGAGACTCTCAAAGTTTTGAAAAAATCGAAAGTCTGATCATGGAGACAATATGCTATATCAAATTTTATTCGTAGCGATCTTGCTCGTTTTGGGAGCCATCTTTCTCCCCAAGCAAATCAACACGCGCCGTGAAAATAAGCGCCGCGAGGAAGTCGAGGATGCGCTCAAACATCTGCTCGACCGTGAGCAACAAGGACGCCACGCATCGCCAGAATCATTGGCAGGCAGCATGGGCTTGTCTGCGAAAACAGTAATAGGTATCCTTGCGCGCATGGACGCACAAGGCTTGATCGAGCACCACGGTACGGAACTACATCTAACATCCGAAGGGGAACGCTGGGCAATTCACGTGGTTCGCGCCCACCGCCTGCTGGAGCGCTATCTGGCAGACGAGGCACGCCTGCCTTTAGAGAAAGTTCACGCCGAGGCACATCGCCGCGAGCATGGAATGACGCCTGCTGAAGTGGACGCCATGGATACCGCGCTCGGCTATCCCAGCCGTGACCCGCACGGTGACCCGATCCCCAACCGCGACGGGGTGCTCACTGAAAGCGAAGGTCAACCACTGACTTCCTGGAAAACCGATGTTGTGGGACGCATCGTGCATCTCGAGGATGAGCCTGAAATGGCCTTTGCGCAAATCCTCGCCGAAGGGCTGCGGCTCGGACAACGCATCCGCATTTTGGAGAAAAGCGCCGAACGTTATCTGCTCAGCGATGGCGAAGCCGAGTACCGGCTGGCACCCGCCGTTGCAGCAAATGTCTATGTCACCCCGTTGCCTGAAAGTCTGCTCGCGCTGGCCGATGCAATCCCGCTCGATGAGTTGGCACACGCCCAAAAAGCTGAGATCATCGCACTGGACGAAGCCTGTCAGGGCTTCACACGTCGCCGCTTTCTCGATTTGGGTCTGACACCCGGCACAACCATCTTCCCCGAACTGAAAAACTCATTCCGCGACCCACGCGGTTATCGCGTTCGCGGCACGCTGATCGCCTTGCGCCGCGAACAGGCCAACCAGATCTGGGTAAAAACGCTAGAAAGTTAGAGAAAATACTATGAGTGAAAAAAACAATCTACCTACCGAACATTGCGAGACCTGCCCCGCCTTCACACAATTGGAGCAAATGGGCATCGAGCTCGATAATTTTGACCGCGTGATTGCGCTGGCGGGCAATCCCAACACTGGCAAATCGACGCTGTTCAACACCCTAACCGGCCTCAAACAGCACACTGGCAATTGGCCCGGAAAGACCGTCACACGCGCTGAGGGCGGTTTTGAATTCAATACGATCCGCTACAAACTGGTCGATCTGCCCGGCACCTACTCCCTGCTCTCCGCTTCGCAAGATGAAGAGGTAGCACGCGATTTCATCCTCTTTGGAAAACCGGATTGCACAATCGTCGTCACAGACGCCACCGCTTTGGAGCGAAATTTAAATCTTGTGATGCAAGTGACAGAAATTACCAGCAATGTTGTTGTTGCTGTTAATCTGATGGATGAGGCTAGAAGGAAGGGACTAGAAGTGGATACGCGAAGTCTCGCTCGCGATTTAGGCGTGCCCGCCATCCCGATCGTGGCGCGCAGCGGAGAGGGAATCCACCAACTCCTTTCGACAGTCGCCGAGGTGATCGAGGGCAATATTGCGACAAACCCACGCCGCGTGCAAGGGACACCCGAATTTCAACGGGCAGTCGAAGAACTCGCTCTGATGATCGAAGGTACAGCTCCCGGCATCCCGAACGCCCGCTGGCTCGCGATCCGCTTATTGGACGGGGACGCCAAAGTTGAGCAAGCCCTGCGCGAAGGCAACCTGACCGAACTCGTCAGTCGCCAACAGGATGCAGACGTACAATTCAGCAAAAAGATGGCCGTCGATGGGAGACAATAAGATGAGCGCAACTCCTAACGAAATCCTCAGCAAAGCCGCCGAACTGCGCAGTACTCTCTCGAGCAGCTTCCGTGACGAGGTCGTCAAATCGCTCTATAGCGAAGCCGAAAGCATCACCAAGCGTGCCGTTCATCCGAAGGGCGACCACGAATATGATCTTGACCAGCGTATTGACCGGATTGTGACTTCACCAATCTTCGGGTTGCCGCTCATGCTGCTCATCCTCGCAATCGTTATCTGGATCACGGTTGTTGGCGCAAACGTGCCATCGAATATGATCGCAACCGTCCTCTTCTGGATCGAAGATCAAGCCGCGACACTCTTCACCAATATCGGCATCCCGTGGTGGATCACAGGCTTCATTTGGCATGGCGTCTATCGCGGCTTGGCCTGGGTCGTTGCTGTGATGCTGCCTCCGATGGCAATCTTCTTCCCCCTCTTCACCTTTCTCGAAGACTTGGGCTATCTGCCACGCGTCGCCTTCAACATGGACTTTCTCTTCAAAAAAGCGGGCGCGCACGGCAAACAAGCCCTGACGATGGCGATGGGCTTTGGCTGTAATGCCGCCGGAATCGTGGCAACCCGTATCATCGACTCGCCGCGTGAACGCCTGATCGCGATCTTGACGAACAACTTTGTCCCGTGCAACGGACGCTTTCCAACCCTCATCATGCTCGGGACGGTATTTGTCGCCGCATCCTTTTCGCCGGTATACGCATCCATAGCGGCAGCAGGTTCAGTTGTCGCAGTGGTCGTGCTCGGCATCCTCTTCACGCTGGCTGTCTCATGGGCGCTGTCCAAAACAATCCTGAAGGGCGAAGCATCCGCCTTTACGCTGGAATTACCGCCCTACCGCAGCCCGAATTTTCTGCAAATCCTGTACACATCGCTGATCGACCGCACCTTATTCGTGCTTTGGCGAGCCATCCAAACAGCGGCTCCGGCAGGTGCGGTCATCTGGGTGTTGGCAAATATTCAAATTACGGGCATGAGCCTTGCGCAACATGTCGCTAACTTTCTCAATCCCGCCGGGCTGCTGCTCGGGCTGGATGGCGTGATTTTGCTTGCTTATATCATTGCTATTCCCGCGAACGAGATCGTTGTACCAACCATGCTAATGATTTATATGGGCACGGGTATGATGATCGAACTCGACTCGATGAGCGCCCTGCGCACACTACTGGTCGATCAAAACGGCTGGACGATGCTGACGGCGGTAAACTTGATGCTTTTTGCGCTGCTGCATAACCCCTGCGCAACGGCGATCATGACGATCTACAAAGAGACCAACAGCCGCAAATGGGCAACCGTTGGCGCGCTGTTGCCACTGGGCATTGGCATCGTGGTGACGTTCCTGACAGCGAGTATTGCGCGCTTATTTGGGTGGGTCTAATCCCCCATCCTATTTCAATTTATAACTTACCATATTGATTATGCGCAAAACAAAAATTGGATTTTTACACCCAGGGGCGATGGGAATCTCGCTCGCGGCATCCGCGCAAAACAGCGGGCATGAAGCCTATTGGATTTCAGATGGACGCAGCGCAGCAACACACAAACGCGCCGGGGAGCACGGCCTGATTGATGCAGGGACGCTGACGCACCTGACCCAAATTTGCGAGGTGGTTGTCAGCATCTGCCCGCCCCACGCATCTGTGGATGTAGCCCAAAGCGTAGCAGCCTTATCTTTTCAAGGTCTCTACCTCGATGCAAATGCCATTGCACCCCAAACAAGCCTCCGCATTCAAGAGATCGTAGAGCGCGCAGGCGCACGCTATGTCGACGGGAGTGTGATCGGTGGGCCAGCTTGGGAAAAAGGAAAGACTTGGCTGCATCTATCTGGTGGATATGCGCAGGAAATTGCAGCGCTATCCGAAGCTGGCCCCTTAGAAACAAATATCCTTGGAGAAGAGATTGGCAAAGCATCAGCACTCAAGATGGCATACGCGGCTTACTCCAAAGGCACAACCGCGCTATTGGCCGCCATTCTGGCTCTCGCGGAAAACTTTGATGTTCGCGAAAGTCTCGAAGCAGAATGGGCAAAAGACGATTCCGCTTTTGTCGAGCAAGTTCATAAACGCACACAACGCGTTACCGCCAAAGCATGGCGCTTCGCAGGCGAAATGGATGAAATCGCCAAAACCTTTGCAGATGCAGGCCTGCCCAGCGGTTTTCACGATGCGGCTGGAGAGATTTATCGTCGCATGGCTGAGTTCAAAGCTCTTGGCGAGACTCCCGATCTGGAAACCATACTCAATAAGCTGCTTGGCAATGTCTGACAGGATCATCATCTTCGATGGGGTTTGCAATCTCTGCAACTGGGCCGTATGCTTCATCATCAGACACGATTCGCAAGGTAACTTCAAGTTTACGTCTGCGCAATCAGAGCAGGGACAAGAACTTCTACACAGACACAAACTTGCCATCGAAAACCCAGAAAGCGTATTTTTAATCCAAAATAATCGAGCGTTAAAAGAAAGTGCTGCTGC
Organism: Anaerolineales bacterium; assembly: GCA_050305405.1. GTDB lineage: Bacteria > Chloroflexota > Anaerolineae > Anaerolineales > Villigracilaceae > Desulfolinea. The sequence continues at coordinate 117,593 of JBNLFG010000013.1, forward strand.
GCTGGAAATCGCAGCAGCACTTGATGGTGCTTGGAAGGCATTATTGATCTTTCGCTTGATCCCCGAGCCTGCACGTGACAAGCTCTACAGGTGGGTCGCGCGCAATCGTTATCGCTGGTTCGGAAAACGTGATGTTTGCATGCTTCCCAGCGATGAAGTGAAAAGTCGTTTTTTATAACTTTTCCAAAATATTCAATAAACGCTTTTTCCAATCGGTTTCGCCCCCAAAGGTGAGCCAATATGCATTCTTGCCCTTACGCGTATTTACACCGAGATCAGTTAGCGTGCGGCGTTGTTGTCCGCCATAGCGGAACACGATCTGCGCGCCGCTCATTACGATCGATTCCAGTCCAACACGCTCGGCAAGGATCTTTACCGCGATCTGGTAAAAGAGATTTTCAACCATCTCAGGCAGGTCGCCAAAGCGATCCGCAAACTCGATGCGGGTGGCATCCAACTCGCCTTCGTCGACGATGTTGGCCAGGCGACGATAAAGACGTAGGCGTAAATTCTGGTCGGGGATATAGGTTGCGGGGATGCCGATCGGGAGCGGTAATTCCACATTGACGGGTTGCATATTGACCGGTTTGAAGTTCTCTGGCGAAAATTGCTGAAGATCAGAATCAACTTCAAAGCGCGAGCGTGCCACTGCCTCCGACAAAAGACGCGTATAAAGATGGAACCCAACCGACGCCATGTGTCCGTGCTGGCGCATCCCCAAAAGATCCCCCGCGCCACGAATTTCGAGATCACGCATGGCGATGGAATAGCCTGCGCCAAGCTGGGTATTCTCGGCGATGACTTCCAGACGCGCTTGTCCTTCTTCGGTCGGCATCTTCTTGCGATGACGGAAGAAGTAGGCGTATGCGCGCACCGCCCCACGACCAACACGCCCGCGCAATTGATAGAGCTGCGCCAAGCCGAAAGTATCACCGCGGTCGACAATCAGCGTGTTCGCATTTGGGATATCCAGACCGGATTCAATGATGGTCGTCGCCAGCAAGACATCGTATTTACCAAGCACAAAATCTGCCATGACTTTTGAAAGCTCACCTTCAGCCATTTGCCCGTGCCCAATGGCGATGCGCGCTTCAGGGACGAGTTTTTGCAAATGCGCCTTCATAGCGCCGATGGTCTGGACGCGATTGTGGACGAAGAAAACCTGCCCGCCACGATCCATCTCACGCAGGATCGCCTGACGAACGAGCTTTTGTGAGTAAGGCCCGACATGCGTCACAATCGGCAAACGTTCTTCGGGCGGCGTGTTTAAATTCGAGATGTCGCGCACACCAGTTAGCGCCATGTAAAGCGTTCTCGGGATAGGCGTGGCTGTCATCGTGAGCACGTCCACTTCAGTGCGCATCTTTTTGAGATGCTCCTTGTGTGCCACGCCAAAACGCTGCTCTTCGTCGATAATGACCAGCCCTAAATCCTTGAAAAGAACATCGCCAGAGATCAAGCGATGCGTACCGATCACAATATCCACAGCGCCCTTTGAAAGATCAAGCAAGATTTTTGCCTGCTGGCGCGGCGTGCGGAAACGCGAAAGCATTTCCACCTTGACCGGGAAGGCTGCCAGACGCTGGTGAAAAGTCTCAAAATGTTGTTGCGCCAAAACCGTGGTCGGCACCAAGATCGCCACCTGGCGCCCTTCCATGACGGCCTTGAATGCCGCACGCAACGCAATCTCAGTCTTGCCGTAGCCCACGTCGCCGCACAGCAGCCTGTCCATCGGACGTGACTTCTCCATATCACGTTTGACTTCCTCGATAACGCGCAATTGGTCGTCGGTTTCGACATAAGGGAAACTGCCCTCGAGCTCGCGCTGCCAGGGCGTATCGGGAGCGAAAGCAAATCCTTGTGCCGTTTTGCGACGTGCGTACAGATCGAGCAGATCTTCGGCGACTTCCTGTACCGCCTCGCGCACGCGACCTTTGGCTTGCTTCCACGCTTCACCACCGAGGCGGCTGATGCTGGGTGTGCCCCCATCTGGCCCAATATAGCGGGTCAACCTGTCAGCTTGGTGCACGGGCACGAAGAGTCTGTCCGCATCCTTGTATTCGATGCGCAAAAACTCACGCTCGTTACCCTCAAGCGTGCGCTGAACAAGCCCCGTGTATTTACCGATACCGTGATCGATATGCACCACCCAATCACCGGGACTCAAATCCGCGTAGGCGGCTTCGGGTGCATCCGCAGCTTTACGTTGTCTGCGGCGTGGGCGGGGGCGCTCCCAGCCGAATATCTCGGCGTCGGTGACGAGAGAAACGTTGCCTAAAGACCAGCCGCCCGAAAGCGAATCGCAAAGAAACTCCGGCGAGCGGTACTCAGCATCTTCAAAAGGATGATGCTCACGCCACAGTTCTTCAAGACGCTCGCATTGGCGCGAGGCAATGACAACAACCTTATCAAGCGCGATCTGCTCGGCGACGAAATCCATAAAGGGTTTCAGGCGTCCGCTAAAGCGCGGCAGCACGCCAAAATCCGAGGTCGTTTCGGGGAGAGCGGTCGAGTAGCCGAGTTCAAGAGTCGGGCGTCCATGCAGGCTGTCTTCGAGTTCCGACCATGTCAGATAGGGAATCGGGAAATCTTCAGCAAGGGTTTCCTCCTGAATGCTTTCACGACGAAGAACGACCGCTTGCTCTTCGATTTCATCGACGGTAGATTCCGTGATGCCAAGATCATCGATCAGCACAAGCGTACGCGAAGGGAGATAATCGAGCAGACTGGCAGGAAATTCGTGAATCAGCGGGATATGAAATTCAGAGGGCTGAGCATTGGAATTTGGGAGTTGGTAATCAGCGTCAGGAAGAATGAACTCGCGCGCAGGCGTAATAAGTATCTCTTTTAGCGTCTGAAGCGTGCGCTGGGATGTAGGATCAAAACTCTTGATGGTATCAAGTTCATCGCCGAAGAAATCCAAACGAACAGGGAAGTTTTCAGCTGGCGCCCAAATATCGAGCAAGCCTCCACGATGCGAAAATTGTCCGGGCTCAAGGACGGTGTTGACCGGCTCGTAGCCAATCCGCACCCAGGTTTCAAGCAGTTGTGTGATGAGTAACTGATCGCCAATTTTCAGGCGTTTGGCGGCTTTTAGGAAATCACGGCGCGGGAGGGTACGCGTCATCAAGGCACGTGCCGAGGCGACGATCACAGGCGGGGTTTCGGGTTTCTTTGCAAAGGGAAGATGATAGGCGGCAAGCGCTGTCAGCGTTTGAATACGCTCACGTCGACTGGTGGCACCCCAGGCAGCCTCTTCGTAAAAAAGCGGATTGGGTTCAGGGAAGAGATAACGCGGCGACTTCGACAGCCAAAAAGAAAGCTCATCGGCGAACTCCAGGGCTCGGTCGGCGCGGTCGGTGAGGAAAAGGATCGGGATGCCCAAATCTTCACTAAGGGAAGCAAGCACGGGGAGGCGTGCGGCACGTGGCAATCCCAATCCCGGATATGCTTTCGCCGAGCGAGCCACATCCAAGACATCTGCATACAAAGGCAACTCTCGAATAGGATCAAAAAGGGGCGATGTCATCCGCTGCCCGCTAGCCATTGAATTGATTCATTGCTTTATCCAAGCCGGCACTGATAAAGGTTTCTACAGCGTCAGTAGCCCGATCAAGCGTCTCAGATAAAATTTGTTGGTCGCCCTTGGCAAAATCCTGTAAAACGTAGGCAGCAGCGTCCATGCGTCCGGGCGGACGCCCAATGCCCAAACGCAGACGCGGAAAGTCCTGCGTGCCAAGATGCTGAATGGTCGACTTAATACCTTTTTGCCCGCCCGCTCCCCCACCGGGGCGAATACGCAGCGTGCCAAAAGGCAAATCAAGATCATCGTGGGCAACAATGAGATTTTCGAGCGGAACTTTATAAAAACGCACCAACCCCTGCACGGCCTGACCGGAGAGATTCATGAAGGTTTGCGGCTTGGCAAGGATCACTTTCACGCCCTGATAGGTCACGGAGCCAAGCAACGCTTTCGACTGCATCCGGCGCATACGCGCATCCAGACGCACAGAAAGACGGTCAATCAACATAAACCCGATGTTGTGACGGTTTTCGCGGTATTCACGACCCGGGTTTCCCAAGCCGACGATCAAGAAAGTTTCACTCATAACGATTTATCCTTTTGCAACTGTTAAGTTTAACACAAAGCAAAGCCCCTTTTCAAAGGAAACGATGAAAACTTACAATTCCTTGACAATGCTATAACGAGGCCAAAACAGGTAAAACGGTCATGCCCAGCCCTCTAATTTTATGGTAAACTCGTAGTCATTAAACTACACAAAAGCAACGGAGGTCCCCTCGGATGAGTAAATCTCGAAGCGAACAAATGGTTGATAGTCTACGCGCAATGCAGACCGCCGCCCCTGATATTGAAGCATCGGCGGTCGTTTCAGTAGACGGCTTAATCATGGCGTCAGCTCTTCCGGTTGAAGTTGAGGAAGATCGTGTTTCGGCTATGTCGGCAGCCATGCTCAGCCTGGGCGAACGAATCGCCGGAGAATTAGGTCGAGGCGGCCTGGATCAAGTCTACATCAAAGGCGATACCGGCTTTATCGTGCTCACGGCAGTTGGAGACGAAGCCGTACTAACTGCACTCGCCCGCCAAAAAGCCAAGCTCGGTTTGATCTTTTTGGAGATGCGGCGCGCAGCCGAAGAACTCATCAAGCTGGTCGGATGAAAAAGCCACCCACTAATCACTAGAAAAGAACCCCATGCGGGGAGGATGCCCAAAGAACGGCGCCCTCCCCGCTTCTTTTTTGAAAATTTGCGAGGTTAAATTATGACAACAAAATATATTTTCTTTACAGGCGGCGTCGTTAGCTCAGTAGGAAAAGGCGTCACGGCCGCCGCCCTGGGTTTGCTACTCAAAGAGCGTGGATTCAGAGTCTCTGTTCAGAAACTGGACCCTTACATCAATGTTGATCCGGGCACAATGTCGCCCTATCAACACGGTGAGGTTTTCGTCCTCGACGACGGTGCCGAAACAGACCTCGATCTGGGTCACTACGAGAGATTCATCGACAACCCCCTAACGCAAGTCAGCAACTTCACATCCGGGCAGGTTTACGCCGAAGTGATCTCCAAAGAACGCCGCGGCGATTATCTGGGCGGTACCATTCAGGTCATCCCACATATCACCAACGAGATCAAACGTCGCATCGCGCTCGCGGCACGCACTACACAAGCCGAGATCATGCTGATTGAGATCGGTGGCACGGTCGGCGACATCGAATCGCAACCTTTTATGGAAGCCCTGCGTCAGCTCAAAAACGAGATCGGGCGTGAGCATCTCTTCTTCACGCACGTTACATGGCTCCCGTATATCGGCGCGACAGGTGAGCTAAAAACGAAACCCACCCAGCACTCGGTCTCCGAACTCCGCAGCATAGGTATCACGCCGAAAATGATCATTGCCCGTTCAGACCACACGGTTGAAGACGAATTGGTCGACAAAATCGCTCTCTTCTGCGACGTGGAAAAGCGCGCCGTCGTCCCGATGACAACTGCCGAGACCCTTTACGAAATCCCACTCCTGCTCGAAGAATTAGGCGTAGCCGATTTTGTCATTGAGCGGCTTGGATTGGAAGCCAAACAAAAGCCCGACCTGAGCGCCTGGAAAAAACTGGTCGCCAAAGAAAAAAGCGAGAAACCTACCATCAAAGTCGCGTTGGTTGGGAAATATATCGAATTGCAGGACGCTTATATGTCCGTTCGTGAAGCCCTGCGCCACGCCGCTTTGAACATCGGTGTAGAACTGGATATCGCATGGGTGCACTCTGCTGAACTCGAAAAAGGCCGCCGCTGGGATGAAGTCAAAAATGCTGATGCGATACTCGTACCAGGCGGATTTGGCGAGCGTGGTATTGAAGGCAAAATTTTGGCAGCGCAACACGCCCGAGAGAATAACGTCCCCTATCTTGGACTATGTCTTGGGATGCAGTTAATGTGCGTCGAATTTGCCCGTAACGTGCTCGGCTACGAAGAAGCTAACTCGACCGAGTTTGATCAAAACACCGAATATCCTGTCATCGACCTGATGCTGGAACAACGCGGCATCACCGATATGGGCGGCACGATGCGACTGGGCTTGTACCCCTGCGATCTGCAAAAAGGCACCCTTGCCGCGAAATCCTACAACACGGACAAAGTGCAGGAACGCCATCGCCATCGTTTTGAGTTCAACAATAAATATCGCAAAGCATTTGAAGAAAATGGCATGGTCTTTTCCGGCGTATCCCCCGACAATATGCTAGTTGAAATTTCTGAGCTCAAAGACCATCCCTTTATGGTTGCAAGCCAATTTCACCCCGAATTTCTCTCGCGCCCAATGCGCCCGCATCCGCTATTTGTAGGATTTTTAAAGGCGGCAAAAGAGCGAAACAAAAAACAACAATAGCTTCAAGCGAAAAACACACATCGTCCAATTCATGTTGAACTGGAAGTTACGCTCTCAAAAAACGCCCTTGCTTTTGCAAGGGCGTTTTTCTACCTTATTGATTTTATTTTCTAGATATTCGATGCCTTTTTATAGAACTGGTACCGCCCTCCCCCAGCGTACTTGGCTTGATACATGGCAATGTCGGCATTTTTAAGGAGAGTGAATTCATCCTCCCCATCATTGGGATAGACAGCGACGCCGACACTTGTTCTTACAACGAGTCGATGGGTGTTGATAAAGAAGGGCTTATGAAAACTCTCAATGACCTTCTGTCCAACCTGAGTTAACACTTCTATTTGCTCGGCGCCGGAAAAAATCAGCACAAACTCATCGCCACCGAAGCGCGCAACGGTATCGCTCTCCCGCAATATTTCACTTAGCCGCTTGGCTGCCGCCTTGAGAAGGCTATCCCCCACATCATGACCAAGTGTGTCATTCACGTGTTTGAAATTATCCAGATCAAGCATTACAACACCTACTTTTTGGGTATTTCTTTTGGCTTGGGCAAGGGCAATGTCTAAACGATCGGAGAAGAGCATCCGATTAGGGAGACCAGTCAAGGAATCATGATAAGCCATATGTTGGATTTTTTCTTCCAGCTCCTTGCGCGCGGTAACATCTTCAACAACCCTGAGTAAATATTTTGGTTTTCCAGAAGGCTCACGTACCAGAGACACGGTCGACTCCACCCAAACCGGTGAACCATCTTTACGCAGATAGCGTTTTTCCAGGACAAAACTTTGAATTTCTCCAGTCACTAATTGTTCTTTGTACTCCAAGCTTTGGGTCAAATCATCGGGATGCGTAATCTCTTGAAATGTACAGCCCAACAACTCGTTTTGGGCGTAGCCAAGAATATCGCATAAGCGTTGGTTGAGCATCGTCAGGTGTCCATCCGGGGTGGCATGCGCCATACCAACCGCAGCTTGCTCAAAAGTGCCCCGAAACCGTTGTTCGTTTTCTTCTAACTGCTTGAATAAGGGGGTGGTTATCTGCAAAAAGAGTAGAGCTCCAAGAATAATTATCACAATGGCCGATAATCCGGCCATAATTCCCGCTCTAATAAATGGGGCTTGAACCTCGACCAGGTCAATCTTGGCCACGATTCCCCAATTCAATTCCGATACCGGCTCATAGGCAGCCAGCACGGTTTCGCCCCGGTAGTCTAAACCGATAACGGTTCCCGATTGGCCTGATAGCGAACGCCGCATAGGTTCTGCCAAGGTTGAGTTAAAGCCGATGGGTTGAGGCAACCCTTGCTCAGCGTGGCGGTGATTGAGGAGAAAAACCATCGTATTGCCTTCCAGTTGAGCCAGGGTAAATTCACCCGTTTTGCCAAAGCCAACGTAGTTTTGATGCGCATCACGGATTTGCTCGAGGACACGCCCTACTGAAGCGTCGACACTATTATTCAACTGGTTTTCATGGGCAGCCTCAAAGCGGGCTATGCTTCAATCAAACGAGCCTGGCTTTGGGCCGTTTCGGTAAGACGTGCCTTTTCTTCTGCAAAGGCGGCCCGATATAACATTGCAATCGAGATACCACCCACCACCAGCGCCACCAGGGTCATAATTAGAATTAGCAGGAAACTTCTTTTCTGGTTATTCATTCTTTGATCTCCCATTTTACTCATAGCCATCCTTCATCGTTTCCATGCCTTTTTAGAGAACTGATGTCGTCCGCCCCCGCCAGCTTGACTTGAGACATGACGATATCGGCATTTTTACGGAGAGTGTTTGATCCACTCCAGCATTGGGATAGACAACGATACCGACTCTCGTTGAAACAACCAGTTGACGGGAGGCAATGACCTTCTGCGCAATCTGGATTAGCGTTTCTGTTCACTCGATACAGCGAAAGATCAGAGCAAACTTATCGCCACCAAAGCATACAACAGAAATTGCTCTTCCGCTCAGCGCATATTATGATGCCTTCGTAAACGGAGACAAAAATCTGCCGTCACCAGACTTTACTCAAATCCTCTTGGCACATCCGCATAAACGCCGCGCATCTCTTCAGGGAGATTCGCTGCCAAAGAGAACATAATTCGGTCGGTAAAGGCAAGAGAAGTTTCGCCGGGATCGGGCAAGAGGGGTGGGCACAAAATCACTTTGACGGAATTACGTTTTGGGAATTCACGAAAGAATTTATCGCTGCCGATGATCGCCATCGGGATGACAGGAACCTGCTTTTCGATGGCAAAACGCGCAGCTCCGGTTTTGGCGAGACCAAGCCCCTTGCCGCGCGAACGCGTCCCCTCCGGAAACATGCCGAGAGTAAGAGCGTGATCGAGCACTTTTCGGGCGTGGTTCATAGCCCAATCATCTTTGCTTCCCAACTTTCGATCCACAGGAAAAGCGCCCACGCTGCGCAATGCCATTGCGACAATCGAATTCTTGAAAAGCGAATCCTTTGCCATATAAAAAATCGGACGCGGCAACGAGATCTGCATCGGAAAAACATCAAAATTAGTAACATGATTTGCGGCAATGATTACCGCCCCTTCCGCCGGGAAATACGCCAAACCCTCAACAGTCAAATCCATAAAAAGCTTGAATACCCAGGTTAATGTAGCCACAAGCCCAATCCGAAAAGGAGTAGCTGAGAGCGCATAATTTTCTTTTTCGCGCGGGTCAATTAAGTTCTTTTCTGAAAAAGACAAGCAAAACTCCTTGCAAAATAATCTCTAGTTGTTCAAAAAATCACACCAAAAGGTGTATACTTGGTGCGGCTATTATACGGCGCGTTGCGCCTATGACAACAAAAAAACATATAAATATATGGAGTAAAAATGGATACCACAATTGTAGATATTAACGCATTAGAAATTCTCGACTCACGCGGCAACCCCACGGTAGAAGTGGAAGTTGTGCTCGCCGACGGTGCCTGGGGGCGCGCTGGCGTGCCTTCTGGCGCATCGACCGGTGTGCACGAAGCGCTCGAAATGCGCGATGGCGACAAAGAGCGCTATCTCGGCAAAGGCGTTGCGAATGCCGTTGCGAATGTGAACGAAGAGATCGCCGACGCCTTCTTTGGCTGGGATGCGACCGAACAGCGCGAAATCGACGCCGCCCTGATCGAACTGGATGGCACCGAGAATAAATCTCGGCTCGGCGCGAACGCGATCCTTGGCGTGAGTCTCGCCGTGGCAAAAGCTGCCGCAAACTCACTTGGTCTGCCCCTCTACCGCTATCTCGGTGGGGTACACGCTCATGTGCTGCCCACCCCGATGATGAACATTCTCAACGGCGGCGCACACACTGGTTGGCAATCAACCGACGCACAGGAGTTCATGGTCATGCCGCTGGGTGCCCCGACTTTCGCAGAAGGGCTGCGCTGGGGTGCTGAAATTTACCACGCGCTCAAATCGGTGCTCAAAGCCAAAGGCTATGCCACCCTCGTCGGTGATGAAGGCGGTTACGCCCCCGCGTTGAAAGCCAACGCCGAAGCCGTTGAAGTTATTCTCGAAGCCATCACCAAAGCCGGCTACAAACCCGGCGAAGAAATCGGTATCGCGCTCGATCCGGCGGCCTCCGAATTCTACGAAGATGGTCTTTACAACCTTCGCACCGAAGGCAAGAAACTGAACAGCGAAGAAATGGTTGCCTTTTGGAAAAATTGGGTCGAACAATACCCCATTGTTTCCATCGAAGACGGTCTTGCCGAAGATGACTGGGACGGCTTCAAGATGATGGTTGCCCAACTCGGCGACAAACTCCAGATCGTTGGTGATGATCTGCTCGTCACCAACCCCGCTCGTGTTGCACGCGGCATCAAAGAAAAAGCTGCCAACTCACTGCTCGTCAAAGTCAACCAGATCGGCTCCCTGACCGAAACCATCGAAGCTGTTCAGATGTGCCAACGTGCTGGCTGGACAGCAGTTGCCTCTCACCGCTCCGGTGAAACCGAAGACGCCACCATCGCCGACCTGGCCGTTGCCCTCAACACAGGCCAGATCAAGACCGGCGCACCCGCCCGTTCCGACCGCGTGGCGAAGTACAACCAGCTCCTGCGCATCGAAGCCGAACTCGGCGACAGCGCAACCTATGCTGGTTGGGGCGCACTCAAACGCTAGAAGAAATCCACATAAACAAAAAAAATCCCCTCGTACGAGGGGATTTTTTTATCGTGGCTCGCGAGGACTAAAACGCCAATATTCATCCTCTCTAATTTTATACCCAAGCCTGCTATAATCCCCCTGCATGAAAACACAGATCATCCAGCTTGAACCGCACGACGATCACATCTCCATTCGCGACAAGATGAATTGGAGCAAAACACCGCGTATCCTGCTGGTTTTCCCGCGCCGTCGGCGCTTCGACCTCGACACCCTCGACCTGAAACTACTCCAACGCCACGCGCATAGTTTGGGCGCGGAGTTGGGTTTGGTCACCAAGTCGCTTGCAGTCATCCGCGCAGCCAAAGAGCTGGGCATCCCCTCCTTTGCCGATAATCTCGCCGCCCAGCGCGGCACATGGACACCGCTAGGCACGCAGCGCCGAGGAAAAACCAAACGTCGCCGCCCACGCCCCGATCTACGCGAGGCGCGCACCAGTATCCACCCACAGGAAGCAAACTGGCGCAATCACGTCTCTGTGCGGATCATGTCGCTTTTGCTGGTCGGCCTGGCGCTGTTGAGCCTGCTGGTCGCTTTTATCCCCTCCGCGCGCATCACGCTACACCCCGAACGGCGGACGCAGAGCATCACCATCCCCGTGCGGGCAAGCAGCGATGTGCAGGATGTCTTCATCGCAGGCAGTGTTCCGGCATACACTGTCCAGGTCACGTTGACGAAAGAACGCTCACTGCCGGCAAGCGGTCAGATAGCGGTGCCCAGCCAGGGCGCGCGCGGATCGGTCATCTTTCGTAATCTGACCGACCAACCCATCCGCATCCCCAAAGGAACGATCATCCGCAGTGTCAACGATGCCTCCATCCGCTTTGAGACGGAATTTGAAGCGCTGGTCAACGCAGGTGTGGATGAGGACATCGAAGTGCCGGTGAGCGCGCTCGACTTTGGCGAAAGCGGCAACCTGGATGTGGACTTGCTCCAGGCCATTGAAGGCGATCTGCGCTTTTCGCTGGCTGCCACCAACCCCGCCCCGACGGCAGGCGGCGGCAACAGTTACGTCCGCGTGCCCACCCAGCGTGACCGCGAAGAACTGCGTGAACAAATGCTGGTCTCATTATATGCAGAGATGGAGAAGCGCGTGGCCCAGGAAATGGATGAAAACACCCTGCTCTTCCCTGACACGCTGACGGAGATCGAAATTCTCGAAGAGAGCTACGCCCCGCCTGAAGGCGACCCAGCCGACCGCCTGACACTGACCACGCGTATCACCGTCGAAGCCCAATACGCCGCCACTGCCGACCTGGAAACGCTGGCACAGGCCGCACTCTCGGTCTCCATGTCGCAGGGATACACCCCCGAACCCGACACACTAACCTACACCCTGCTCGGCAATTTCGAAACGGACAACCTCGGCGTGACGACATGGCAAATGCATGTCGAACAGGAGTTAGTCCCCTCCATCTCGGCATTGCAAGTCGCAGGCTGGGTGCAGGGACAGAGTCCCGAAACTGCTGCACAAACGCTCAAAACACAACTCGCCTTGCAGAGCACGCCTACAATCGAGATCACGCCCTCGTGGTGGATGTGGCTGCCGATCGCGCCCTTCCGCAGCGAGGTGATTGTAGAATAAATTCGCCACAAGAGACACAAAGAAAAGCTTTTTCAGTTCATGTTCTTCGTGGTAAAACTTTTCTAACCTTGCCTCCCCTTAATTATGAGAATTCTATCTGTAGACCCCGGACAAAAAAATATCGGCATCGCCCTCAGCGACGAGACCGCTACCATCGCCAATCCGCTAACCGTCATTCAGCACGTCCAGCGCGCGATCGATGCAGCACAAGTAGCCGCCATAGCCGCCGAAAACAACGCCAAGCTAATCGTCATCGGGCAATCCTTTGACATCGACGGCAAACCCAACTTCGAGGGACGCCGCTCGGCGCGTTTCGCCAAAGCCCTGCGCGAACAAACCGACCTGCCCGTCGAACTCTGGGATGAATCTCACAGCACGCAGATCGCTCGCCAAGCCGCCATTCAGATGGGCGTCTCGCGCAAAAAACGACGCGGGCATCTCGACAGCATCGCTGCGACGGTTATTTTGCAATCGTATCTGGATGCACACCGTTAGCGTCATTGCGAGGAGCGAAGCGATGAAGCAATCTCCACCACAGGCGAAGGACAATTGCTACAATCCCGCTCTTCGACTACGCACCACGCATTCGCTCGACATGCCGCTCAGAGACTGAATCCCATGAAAAAAACTCTCACCCTCCTCGCCATACTCACACTGCTGTTGCTCATCATCGCCCCAGCGCTGCTCGTCCCTGCTCTCGCCGTGCATCACTACGGCGAGCCAAATCCGCGCCTGAGTGCATCACAAAGCTATCAATACGCCGCCAAAATTCTCTGGTATGACAACGTCATTCAGTTACCAGCCGATCCCTTCGGCGCAGAGCAAAGCTTCACTCTTGAAAACGGCGAATCCCCCTACGAGATCGCCGCGCGCCTCGAGGCACAGGGGCTCATCCGTGATGCCGACGCCTTCATCACCTTCATCGTCTACACCGGCACAGATGCACAACTGCTCCCCGGAGACTACCGCATCAGCCCCGCTCTCACTATTCCCAGCATCGCCGGACTGCTTCAGGATACACGCGCATCCCAAATCGACTTTGCCATCATACCCGGTTGGCGGATGGAAGAGATCGTCGAGTCGCTCCCGACCTCGGGCTTGGACATCACCCCCGAAGATTTTCTCAAAGCCGCGCAGAATCCCCCCACCACTCTCGCACCTGAAGCTCCCTCGCACGAAGGTTTTTTGCTGCCCGACACCTACTCCATTTCACGCCATCTCAGCGCAGATGAACTCGTCGCTCTACTAACGGAGAATTTCGCATCCAAGCTAACGCCCGACATTCAAGCGGGCTTCGCCGCACAGGGATTGAGTCTCTACGAAGGCATCATCATCGCCTCCATCGTCGAGCGCGAAGCCATCGTCCCTGACGAGCGCGCGACCATCGCCTCGGTTTATCTCAATCGCATCGCTATCGGGCAAAAACTCGAAGCCGACCCAACCGTCCAATATGCACTTGGTTATGACGCCGCATCCCAAAACTGGTGGAAAAGCCCGCTCTCGTACGCCGATCTGGAAATCAACTCGCCCTTCAACACCTACATCTACGAGGGTTTGCCCCCTACGCCGATCTGCAACCCATCGTTAGGGTCACTCGAAGCGGTCGCCTTTCCTGCACAGACACCCTACTACTACTTCCGCGCGCGCTGCGATGGCAGCGGTCTGCATTCCTTCGCGGAAACCTTCGAAGAACATATCGCAAATGGCTGTGAATAAACAATGACTGAAAACCTGATCTTTCTCAAACTTGGCGGCTCGCTGATTACGGACAAAACACGTCCACGCACGATGCGACCAGATGTATTGAAACGGCTCTGCAAAGAGATCGCCTCCGCGCGCGAACGTGACCCGAAGTTGCTTCTGCTGCTCGGGCATGGATCGGGGTCTTTTGGGCATGTCGCAGCCAAAGAATTTAAGACACGCGACGGGCTATCCCCAACATCCGATACAGAAAAATATTGGTTCGGCTTCAGCGAAGTTTGGCATGAAGCAAGGGCGTTGAATATCCACGTTATGGATGCGCTGCGCAAGGCGGGCGTTCCCTCGATGGCGTTACCCGCATCGGCTAGCGTAATTGCTAAAGATGGGAAAGTTGCCACATGGAACGTGAATCCGATGCGGCGGGCGCTCTCAAACGGTATCCTGCCTGTCGTATTTGGCGATGTGATCTTCGACGAGGTGCATGGCGGCACCATTCTCTCGACCGAGGGTTTGTTCATGCACCTCGCCAGAGAATTGCGTCCACAACGGATTTTATTGGCAGGTCTCGAAGATGGGATCTATGCTGATTTTCCGGCACGCAAGCACAAGGTTGAGCGCGTTACGCTGGCATCCTACAAAGAAATCGAGCAGAGCATCGGTGCATCCGCAGGGACAGATGTAACTGGCGGCATGGATTCCAAAGTGCGTCAGATGTTGGCGCTTGTTGAAGAAATTGAAGGTTTATCTGTGCAGCTTTTTTCGGGCGAGATCATAGGCGCAACTGAAAAGGCATTAGAAGGAGAAAAGACAGGAACGCTCATCACGTCGAAATAGAAGAATGTCACTTGTCAGACAACTTAAAACGTAGGACAATAAATAGGCTATTTTTTCCATTACTTTACAACCCAAAAGGAGTTTGTGAATGACCAAAGAATTTACCCCAACCCCGCTCAACTTGCGCACCCCCGTCCCCTCGGACATCGAGATTGCGCAGGAAGCGACACTCAAACCCATCTCGCTGATTGCCGAAGAAGTCGGCATTGAAGATGAAGAATTGATCCTTTACGGACCCTATAAAGCAAAAGTTTCACTGGACATTTTGGAACGCCTGAAAGATCGCCCGAACGGCAAATATATCGACGTGACCGCCATCACCCCGACCCCCCTCGGCGAAGGCAAAACCACGACTACAGTTGGTCTTTCACAGGCGCTGGGCGCACACCTCGGCAAAAAGGTTTTCACCGCCATCCGCCAGCCTTCGCAAGGCCCGACCTTCGGCATCAAGGGTGGTGCTGCTGGTGGCGGCTACAGCCAGATCATCCCGATGGAAGATTTCAACCTGCATCTGACTGGCGATATTCACGCCATCACGGCTGCGAACAATCTCGTTGCGGCAGCACTTGAAACCCGCATGTTCCACGAAACCCGCCAGAGCGATGAGGCCCTTTTCCGTCGCTTGTGCCCACCCGCCAAAGATGGCAGCCGCACATTTGCCAAACCGATGCTGAAACGCCTCGAAAAATTAGGCATCAACAAAACCGACCCCAACGACCTGACCGAAGAAGAGATCAGCCGCTTCGTTCGTCTGGACATCGATCCTGATACCGTTACCTGGCGTCGTGTTGTCGATATCAATGACCGCCACCTGCGTGAGATCACAATTGGTCAGGGACCGAAAGAAAAAGGCCACACCCGCAAGACAGGCTATGACATCACCGTTGCCAGCGAAATTATGGCAATTCTGGCCCTGACGACCGATCTCGCTGACATGCGCGAACGTTTCGGCCGCATCGTTTTGGCGACCAGCCGCGCAGGCGAACCCGTCACCTGTGAGGACATCGGCATCGCTGGTGCAATGACCGTCTTGATGAAAGACGCCATCATGCCGACCCTGATGCAGACCGTTGAAGGCACGCCCGCTTTCGTCCACGCCGGACCTTTTGCGAATATCGCACACGGCAACAGTTCGATCATCGCTGACCGCATCGCCCTGAAATTGGCTGACTACGTCTTGACGGAATCTGGATTTGGCGCCGATATCGGCATGGAGAAATTCTTCGACATCAAATGCCGCTACTCTGGCTTGATCCCGGACGCTGTTGTGCTCGTTGCAACCGTCCGCGCACTCAAGATGCACGGCGGCGGCCCGGCAGTCAAGGCTGGCGCGCCATTGGCACCTGAATACGTGGAAGAAAATCTCGAACTGCTCGCCGCTGGTATGCCCAACCTTGAAGCACATATCGAAAACGCCAAACGCTTCGGTATCCCCGTCGTCGTTGCAGTCAACAGTTTCAAAGATGACACCGAAGCCGAAGTTGAACTCGTTCGCCAGGCTGCCATTGCTGCCGGGGCAGAAGATGCAGTTGTCTCCCGTCACTGGATGGAAGGTGGCGCGGGGGCAGTTGCCCTCGGTGAGGCCGTTGTCCGCGCTTGCGAAAAACCCAGCGACTTTAAATTCCTGTATCCACTCAAGGGAACGACCATCAAAGAGAAGATCGAAACCATCTGCACAAAGATCTATGGCGCAGCCGGCGTGGAATACTCTGCCGAAGCCGAAGAGCAGATCGAACGTTACACCAAGTTTGGTTTTGATGAATTGCCCATGTGCATGGCAAAAACTCACCTGAGCCTGAGCCACGATGGTAACCTAAAAGGTCGCCCGACTGGTTTCATTGTGCCGATCCGTGAGTTGCGTGCATCCGTTGGCGCGGGCTTCATCTACCCGCTCGTTGGACAAATGAGCACCATGCCTGGTCTACCGACCCGCCCTGCCTACTATGACGTGGACGTGGACTTGGAAACTGGCAAGGTTATTGGTCTTTTCTAGGTTAGAAAACTAGCACGGCTGAAGGCTTCGACAAGCTCAGTCTAAAGGTTGGAAAGTTCTTTGGAGAACTTTCCAACCTTTTTTGATTTAAGTCCGTGCTACAATTTTGACAGCCAACGCACTTGCTAATGCAAAATCACCATACAGTTCACTGAAGAATAAGGAAAATAATATTCAGATGGAAAAGCCCAAGAAATTCACTGTCTTTTTAGGCAGATTAAAAAAAGTGTTTGGTGTCGGTGTATATCTAGTCATCATTAGCGCCTTGTTTGAAGCACTGACCTTCTCCATCCAGCCCTATCTCAGCTTTCCGATCACAGTACCGCAAAGATGGAAAATCGCACTGACTATCCTTTGCATGCTATGCGCACTTTCAGGCATCATCTGGTTTAACAAAACGTTACGCCTCATCAACGTTCATTTCGCTGGGGGTGAAAACAAACTGGTCACGCATGGGCCCTATAACTACGTCAGGCACCCTCTATATAGCATACTAACCCTATCCTTACCCCCCATCGCAATCCTGTGGAACGAAGATATTTTATTCATCCTGCCGTGGATGCTGATTATTTTATTCGCCAAAAACATGGTCAAAATAGAAGAACGAGGTTTGCTCGAAACCTTTGGAGAAAGATATCTACAATATAAAGCCTGTGTGCCAAGCCTGTTCCCCTACAGGGGGAACGCAGGCAAAAAATTCCGAAAACAATTAGAAGAGGAAAAACAGAACAACATGGTTACTATCATCCCTTACCAGGAACGCTGGGGGACAGAGTTCCAAGCCATTGCCAGAGGGCTGCGCCAAGCACTCGGCGACCTCGCCCTGCGCATCGATCACATTGGCTCAACTTCCGTACCCGGCTTAGCTGCGAAGGACATCATCGACATTCAGATCACCGTGCCTGAATTACGTGACGAAATCAGGCAAGCCATCACTTCACTGGGCTATGTTCATCGTCCCCGCATTACGGGAGACCATTGTCCCGCCACCGCCAACCCGGATAAAAACGAGTGGCGCAAATGGTATTTCCGCGAAGCAGATGGTGCACGCAGGGTACATATTCACGTACGACTGCCCGGTCGCCTGAACCAGCGCTACCCACTGCTCTTCCGCGATTACCTGCGCGCGCATCCCGCTATGGCTAGTTCCTATGCCGAACTCAAACGCCGCCTTGCCACACATCTCGCCGACTTTACCATGTACCCAGAAGTCAAAGACCCGGCCGTTGATCTGATCTACTTCCCTGCAGAAGAATGGGCAAAGCAGACAGGCTGGCAGCAAGGCTCATCAGATGCATAAGGGCTAAAGCCCTTACTACATGGTTTTATTAGAATAGGACGCCCGATGACTGAACTCCACACCCTGAACATTCACGAAGCCCAAGCATTGATCCGCCAAAAGAAAATTTCCCCGGTCGAACTTGTGGAAGCTTGTCTCCGTCAAATTGACAGTGCGGAGGCGAGGATCAACGCTTTTATCACCGTCACCGCAGAAAAAGCCCACGCCCAAGCCAAAACAGCAGAATCCTTGCAAATAAAACTCTCCACTGACGAGATGCCGCCACTTTTAGGCATCCCTTTTGCCGCGAAAGACCTCTACGATACGGCAGGCATCCGCACCACGGGCGGAACGTCTTACCGTGCAGATGATATTCCCGATACAGACGCCGAAGTGGTTACACGCTTGAAAAATGCAGGCATGATCCTGCTCGGCAAGACGAATACCCACGAGATTGCGCTCGGTGTGACGACCGTCAATCCACACTACGGGGCGACGCACAACCCACATGACCATTCGCGTATTGCGGGCGGCTCATCGGGCGGATCGGCGGCGGCGTTGGCTGCAATGATGTGCCCCGCTGCGCTCGGTACGGACACCGGCGGCTCGATCCGCATCCCGGCAGCGTTGTGCGGTGTGGTCGGATTGAAACCGACCTACGGACGCGTCAGCTTACGCGGTGTGATGCCGCTCTCATGGAATCTCGACCACGCCGGACCGATGACGCGCTCCGTGCTGGATGCAGGGATGATGCTCAATGTCATGGCTGGCTATGATGCGGAAGACCCAACAACGGTAAATGCGCCTCTGCAAAATTACGCCGAGATAACGGAAACCAGCCTAAAAGGCGTGCGTATCGCGCTTGCTGAAGAAGGCTACATGGATTTTGCGAATCCAGAAGTCGCAGCGGCTGTGCGCAAAGCGGCATCCGTATTTCAATCTTTGGGCGCAATCGTTGAGAGCGTCAACTTTAGCTGGCTGACCGAAGCCGCACGCGCAAACGGATTGATGACGCCCGCCGACGGGGCCGCTTATCACCACGAGCGGATGAACGCCACGCCCGGTGTTTATGGCGAAGATGTATTGCGCCGCCTGCGGATTGGCGCGACTTACACCAGCACGGAATATGCGCTGGCGCGCCGCACACAGACGGAAAGCAAACGCCGCATGACGCAATTCTTCAAGAACTACGATCTGCTGATTTTGCCCAGCACAGCCGTGACAGCGCCGCCCATTGAAGGGCCGGATGCTGTCGAACAAGCCAAACTGCTGACGCGTTTTACCGCACCCTTCAACTTGACGGGGCTACCTGCCCTCTCGCTACCCTGCGGCACAGACAGCCGGAATTTGCCAATCGGCTTACAGATCGTCGGCGCGGCGTGGCAGGAGAAGAAGGTGCTGCAAGCCGGGTATGCGTATGAATGTGCAGTTTTGATTTAAACACAAGCGCCCGCCTTTGGCAGACGGGCGCTTGTCATTTTTCAATCAAACTTCACGGATTCGTGCAGTAGTAAACAACTGCCGTAACAACATTCGGATTACGCGTCCATAAACATCCTGCCGCCTGACAGCTTGCACCATCACTATACTGACTTGGATTTGTACATCCGGTCTGCGGCGGAGGACTATTACAGGTGCCAAGCTGCAAAGTGTAGCCATCACAAACCGTGGTCGCAGACAGACCTGTATCCAGCGTCCCGTCCGGCTCGCAACAACCGCTTTCTTCGTTGAAAACAGAGCCGGGAGGACATTCTTCGCATTCGGCGGGGATAACGGCCATTAGCGTTGGTGCAAAGCAGTCATTGGGATTATCCGCAGGGACACACATTTGCGCCAGTTCATCCCAATAACGTCCGGGGGGACAAGGGTCCAATGCCATTTGCGCCAGTGAGTACAATATGACACCGCCCTCGTCAATTTCGGTTTCTTGAGGCTGGCGCACGCATTCGCAGCTTTCCATATTTTGAAAGTAGCCCTCTGCACACTGCCGTGGCTCACAAGAATCGCCTTCTTCAGGGCCGCAATTATCACAGACTTCCACATTCACGTAGCCGCCAGATGCTCCGGAACAAATATAATGATCAGGGGTTGTTTCAGCGCAAGCCGCTGAATTGACAATGGCTCCCTCACTGACTGAAAACTCAACAAAACCTGTCCGGCGTTGACAATAAGTATCGGTGATATCTAACGTTGGAGACGGACAACTTTCCTGCGGCGGAGTATATGTGCACGCAGGCGCATAATATGCCGGCTTTTCCAATACACAGCGAAAGCCCAGATCGTCACGGTATTCATCCGGCGGGAAAGAGTCTCGAAGCACTGACGGAACAAGACTCGCCTGACTGCGGAAGGCACTCCCCCGCACAACACGCGTTGTCCCATCGGCAGGCCCGGGCGGATCAACCCGAGGGGATTCAAAATAATAGTCAAACTGCCACCAGTCCTGCACCCACTCGAAGACATTTCCCGCCAAGTCATAGGCATCATAATAGGATGCGCCTTCAAAGTATTTAAGGGCCGGGCTAGTCATGCTTATATAGGTGCCACTTGACAGCAGTTCACCCACACAATTGTTGTAGTTCAAAAAATCGCATTTCGGCCTATCCTCACCCCACGGGAACACATTCCCATCAGGGCCGCGGGCAGTTTTCTCCCACTGTGATTCTGTCGGCAAATGCCCATCCACCCATGAACAATAAGCCTGCGCCTGATACCAATCCACACCTACAACCGGATGGTTACTATGCAAAGGATTCAAATAATCGCTTGTAATATCAGTTGCGGGAGACGTGCACCCACCATCTGCCACGCAGTTGGCATACATGCCGTTCGTTACTTCGCTGCGATAAATCCAAAATCCACTTTGGGTTACCACATGCTCGGGATGTTCAGGATGGTCTTGTGGCGCGACTGCCACGTTTTGCCCCATCACAAAATCGCCGCCCGGTACATAGACCAGCAAGCTGCCATCATACCAAAGCATTTCTGTCCCCAGAGCTGGCCCCGCCACTTGAACCTGGGGCATCACGGACTCAGGCACCGCGGTTTCCCCTTCAGAGAGAGATTCGGTCGCAGGGATGAGTGGCTCAGTATCCTCTACAGGAACATTAACTTGTGTTGAATCGCTTATTGGAAGATTGCAGGCTGTGATGAATAAAACACAAATCACCCCCACATGGACACAAAGAAGTATCCTTTTCATCATCTATTCTCCTTTTATACACACCTTACAGAATCGCAAGGCTATAAAAATTATACAAAAACCAAAGACGTGATACCAGACTTTCATCATTAAATAGCCCTTATGCATCATTGCCACATCTTTGCCAACAAATAGAATAAAAAGGATATTTAAAGGAGAATTCAATGAAGAAGAAAATCGCAATTGTGCTCATCGCTATCAGCCTGCTCATTCTGGCCTGCAATCTACCCACACCAGCGCCGCAAACATCGCCAACAACGCTGCCAACGACAACGATTCCAGCCACACCGACCACACCGATAATGGTCACTGAGCCTGCAACCGCTATCGAAACTGTCACGCCCGAAATTGTCCACGCCCTTTATCCGGCTGCGTCAGCGCCATCCAGTAAGCGCGTTTACGATGTCACCTCCGTAGATACCGCGCCAGAAAAACGCGCGCCCTATGGAGATTCATACAAAATCAACCTGCTTGAGCGCCCCTTCCAGCAAAACATGACCTATGTTTCAGATCTGGACATTATCACATTCAACGTCAGCAGTGATAGCGAGTGGTATTACGTCTCAATTGAGTTAGTTGGCAAGAATCCCAACAACGAGATGGGCATTCACTATGGCGTTGAGATCGACAACGATGCCGACGGCTTTGGCGATGTGATTATCTGGGCTGGCCCGCCATACATACAGGATTGGACGAATGAAAACGTACAAGTCTTTCGGGATAATAACCACAACACTGCCGGCCTCTCAGCAGTTCTTTCCGATGCGCCCCTGGAAACGGATGGATACGAAACTCCAATATTCGATCTGTCTGGTGGGCTTGTCACCGACCCCGACCTTGCCTGGGTGCGTACCACTTTTTCGATGGAAGCAACCCTCCAGTTTGCCTTCAAACGCAGCCTAACCGATGAAAGCTTCATGCTCGGTGTTATCGCTGACGCTGGCCTGCAAGATGTAAAAAAGCTCGACTATATCGACCGTTTCCTCGAAAAAGACGCTGGCTCCCCCGTTAAAAACAATCAATATTACCCACTTGGGGAACTCTATCTGGTTGATAATACTTGCCGTGAAGCCTTCGGCTTTGAAGCTACGGGCTACGAACCCCGACTCTGCCCCCGTGAAATCGAGCCAACCGCCGTGCCCGGAAATCCAGATCGCAGCGATCTTTATTGCTCCAGCCCACTAACGCATGAAGATCAAGCTTCCTGCGAGGCAGCAGCCTGTGTATGGCATGAGACCTTATCTCAAACGACAGGGTACATAATCGGATATTGCTCTCCCCCCTAATCTAATCTACAAAACGCGAAAAAACCTGATTCCCCAAAAGACGCGCTTTATTTGTTAACCTTAAGGCTTCCGAAGTTTTCAACCCTTCGGAAGTTTTTATTTCTTCCCATTCCAACAGATCATATTGCATCAATTCATCAATTTCTTTCTTAAAAACGTCATTCAATTCAACCCCAAAACGCTTATAGAAAATCTGCCCATCCACCCCCTCATGCGTGAGACGCAAGCCCATCATCATATGCTCCTGCATCGCTTCTTCGGCAGGAACGGGATGTTTACTCACGGTTGCAGGCGAAAGCGGGAAATTTGCCGAGACATCCGCTTTTCTCAAGCGGTCGATATAGGTTTGGATGCGTAGCACATTCGAGTAGCGCGTCCCGTCGGCGTAACCATGAGCGCCCGCGCCAAAACCGAGATAAGGCAGGTTGCGCCAATATTGCAGGTTGTGCTGACATTCATAAGAGCTCAAACCCTTACTACGAGGTGCTTCTTTTGCCCAATTGGAGATTTCGTATTGCACAAAACCTTCGCTTTCGAGAAAGCCGCTCGCCCATTCGTACATATCGGCAGCCAGGTCGGGGTCAGGCAGCGGGAGTAAACCCTGCGCAGCCCAGCGTCCAAAAGGGGTGCCATGTTCGAGCGTGAGAGCATATAACGAGAGATGTTCGGGGCGCAGGCCTACAATCAATTTAAGGGTAGCCTGCCACCGGTCAAGCGTTTGTTCCGGCAAGCCGAAGATCAGGTCAAAACTCAGGTTGTCGAATCCGGCTTTGCGTGCAGAAAGCGCCGCGGCAACAACATCCCCATAAGAATGAATGCGTTCGAGCAGTTTCAATTCGTCAGGGTGCGTCGACTGTACGCCCAGACTAATCCGATTGAAGCCGACATCATGCAACCCCTGCACATACTCCTGTGTAAGCGTGCCAGGATTGGCTTCGAGCGAGATTTCAGCATCGGGGGATAAATCGAAATTTTGGCGGATGGCATCAAAAACAACCGCAAACTGCGGAGCGCTCAGAAGCGAGGGCGTGCCACCACCAAAGAAAATCGTACTAGCACAAACTTTTTCCGGCGCTCCCTGCCCAACAAGTTCGATCTCGCGCACGAGCGCATCCACATAGGCAGGGATAAGAGAATCCTGCCCCGCGTAGGTGTTGAAATCACAGTAGGCGCAGCGATGTACGCAAAAGGGGATGTGGAAGTAAAGAGCGTGGCTAGTTGGCATTTTCGAAGAAATCAAGGAACATATGCGAGGCAGTCAGAGTTACATCAGAATGCGCTTCGCCAAAGGCGCGCAAGCGCGGCTCATGCGGCCCCAACACCAAACGGATTGCCCAAGCAGGGAGATTTTTGCGGAAATCTCCAGCAGCATCTCCACAATGCAGACGCCAACCTTGTTCGGTTTGGATCGCCACACCGCAATGCCCACGCGTGTGTCCCGACAACGGAATCAACCACATCTCCGGCGAGAAGGGCAAACGGATGGCATCAAAATCGAACCATTTTTCGCCGCGCTGATCATAAAGTTGAAAATCAGGGGCATGGGCAATATAACTGTGATCGTAGGCAAGGTCATAAAAACTTTTGCGACCACCCATAAAAGCATCGTATTCGCGGCGCGCAAGATGCACTTGCGCCTGCGGGAAATCCGCCAAGCCGCTGATATGATCAAAGTGCATATGCGTCAGCACAATATGGCGCACATCTTCGGGCTGGTATCCCAACGCCACAACCTGATTGAGCGCCGCTTCGCGCGCATCCATCTGCATTTTCGTGATCACTTGAAAAAAACGCGTAAAAGGCGTGGGCGCGGCATATTCATGCGTCCCCAACCCAGTGTCAATCAGCACCAGCCCCTGCTCGGTTTCGACCAAAAGTGAGAGAAGCCCGGTTTGCCAGTGACGCGGATAGCGAGCATTGCAAGTGAAGGTATTGAGAAAGTGAATGCGCATGGTTTGATGATAACATGGGAACGAAAAACATTGTAAAATAAGGTATTCAATTCAACAATTTATGAGCAGGGCGTCAGCCCGACAAAGTAATCTTTCGGTGAATGGGTTTGGAGACTGTTATGGCTTGGTTTGCAGATAAAAAACAAGAGTTGGATGTAAAGCGATTAATCGGGATGCTGCGCGAGAGCGACGCGAGCAAACGAAATAACGCTGCACGCCAATTAATCGCCATCGGAGCGAACGCCGCCCCGGGTTTGGTCGCCGCGCTCCAGAGCAAAGACCCAGCCCTTCACAAGTTCGTTCCGCAGATTCTCGTCCGCATCGGAGCAGATGCAATCCCCGTGCTAACCAAAGCGATCCAAACAGGCGATGCAGCCGGCCAAATCCTGGCAGCCGATATTCTCGGAGAAATTGGAGATGCGGTGGCCCTACCCATCTTGCTGCAAATCCTGCCGAGTGAACATTACAAGGTGCAGGTTGCGGCGGCACTGGCACTGGGAAAAATCGGCGACAAACGCGGGCTGCCGCAACTGCTGAACACACTCAGCGACGCGGACCCGGATGTGCGCATTGCTGTAGCACAGGCGATCGGGCAGTTCAAAGAGCCTGCCACCTACCTAAACATCGCTGATCTGCTCGACGACCCCGAGATCAACGTACGCGAAGCGGCTGCGCAGACGCTGGCAGATACCGACGATGCAAGTGTGATCCCTTATCTGGTAGACGCACTTTATGATTCGTTCTGGTGGTATGGGCGCGAGAGCGCCATCAAGACGCTGCTGGAGGCGATCCGAAAATTTGGTGCGCAAGCATACGAGCCGCTCGCCGAGGCCATGAGCGCAAAAGAGCCAACCACACGTCGCTTTGCGATTAGCCTGCTGGCCCCATTGAAAGACCCGCGCGCACTGGAGCCGCTCCAGATGGCCTTCTATGACCCGAATTATGACGTAGCAGGGATGGCGGCAGTAGCACTGGCAGAATATGGACAAGCAGCAATGCCAATCTTCGCCGAGGCATTGAACAGCCCTAATCAGTGGATCCGCGAGAAGGCCATCGAGAGTATCGCCCAGATCGGCGGACAAGATGCGCTCGAGACGCTGCTTCCGCTGCTTGTGGATGCAAATCCGCAAATCCGCGCGGCAACAGTCATAGCGCTCGGGACGCTTAAAGATCGCCGCGCGCTGCACGCTCTAAACGAAATCGCCGTCCAACGCGACGATCGCGAAGTCTCGAAGCTGGCACGGCAGGCGATTGCAGCGATTCAGGCGGGATAAAGTCAGAGCGTTTGTATTTAATGGAGGAAATCAATGAAGTTTTTTTTGAACGAATCTAACCACGGGAATGTTTTCAAAACGATCCAACATCTACAAAAAATTGTATGGGAAACAATCACAACGCTCGTACCTGCTTTGCTAATGGCACTCTTTATCAATGTTCATGTAGCAAAAGCGGTAGAAATAGAGGCGGGGCCCAGTATGCAACCGAATATGTATCAGGGCTACCGATTAATGATAGAGAAAGTAAGCTATCGATTCCATCTACCACAGCGCGGCGATGTCGTTGTCGTAGATCGCTTTGGAGAAGAAGTTTCTTTGGTCAAGCGCGTGATGGGATTGCCGGGAGAAATGGTTGAAGTTCAGGATGGACATGTCAGAATTAATGGACAGGGTGTCGATGAACCCTGGGTTCTTTATTTTGGCGGGCCCGATTATGGGCCAGCAAAAATACCGGATGGGTTCATATTCGTCGTAGGCGATAATCGCCAAAACTCCTTGGATTCCAGAGAAATCGGGCCTGTGCCGTTAGAGATGGTCGCCGGGCGCGTCTGGCTCGTATATTGGCCCTTGGCTCAGCTCAAACTTGTTCCTTAAGGGCTAATGCCGGTTTTTTATCCCCTTCACGCAAAAAATAATCCAGGCTGCCTCGATAAAGCGCGCGCCCGAAATGGTAACGAGAGTTCGCCAATGCATCATATCCCACCTTCAACAACTCCTGCATCAGCGGCTTGAGTTGCAGCTCATAATGCTTCATGCATTCTTCGGGGTGAATACCGGGCCATGAGTAGCAAGAAACGCTTGTTCGGCGTACGTCGCTGGGAATTTCAGCGGGGATTTTTGCCGTCCAATGGGGGTCATCAGGATGAAAAATATATTGATCAAGATTTCCCTGCGGGATGCCCTCGATTCCACGTACCACGTGTGGAGTCACGTCCAACAGGTAGGGGTCAACTGCCAAATCCACGACCACAGCATGGGCGGGCAACCAAGCCAACCAGGCGTTCGGTACGATCGGCTTAGACGGATCCCGTCGCAAGGTCGTATCCACCAGCACATCCGTATCCCGCAGCAATTTCTCCATCTGAATCGGATCATTTGTGATATTACGTCCCACGCCGGTAGCCAAGACACCCATCCCACTTGTTGCAATATGGGACTCGTTTCGCGCGCGGGACCCAAACTTGGTCGCTGCGTCCAAAGCATGTTTCCCGACCATACCTGTTCCGAGCACCAGCACTCGAAAAGGTTCACCGTTATCTTTGCGCAACCCCGCAAAACGCTCTTCAAGCACATCAAAAGCCGTTTCAAGGCCATTCCACGCAACTGCATTCATATTCTCCACCAAGCGAATACCGCTTCCGTTCACGATGCTATCGAGCGAAACCGCTTTAATGCCCAACGCCTGCAAACGCGCCACCCGCTGCGGGCGAGTATGATAATGCAACATGGAGATCAAGATCGCGCCACGCTGCAAGAGTTCGAATTCTTTCAACTGCGGCGCACGCAAAATCATGACGACATCCTGCAGAAAGGCTTCAGCACGACTTCCCTCATGAATATCTAATCCTTCTGCCTGATAATCTGCAAATGACAGTCCCAAATGGCTCCCATATTCTTTTTCCAAAACCACGCCCACACCATTAGTGGCCAGCCACCGAACAAACTTCGGTAAAAAAACACGTTTTTCGCCATCTTCCGCGGACATGCTGGGAAAACCAATCGTTTTTGGCACACTCATCACGTTCTCCTGAAAAAATTCCTCGCCAAAAAATAATCCCTGCGAAGTGAAATCTCCGCAGGGATACAGAAGCGGAGTTGAATTTTAACCTAAACCGCTATTTGCAGCCCATCTTCTATTTGCTGAAGTTGCAAATACTCTGCATTCCGAGCAAGATCAGCCTCAGTCATCACTGCAAGTTCATTTTCGTAGAAAAACTTATCTTCGCCAAAAGCAGGCGTCAGGTCGTTTATCCAGGTCGCCTTTTCATCATATTTGGCATAGAAGGAACGCCCGACCCAATCGGGGTTACGCCCTTGCAAGACTTCCAGCGAGATCGCCTTTTCGGTGCCAATACGGCTAATTCCACTTACACGCACCTTACCCAACATGCAAGACATGCTCGGGCCGCGCACGGTGCGCGCAAGTCCACTGACCTGCCTATAGGCCGTACGGAAGATTTTAACAGCCTTCACCAGTGGGACGCCAAAGAAATGCTGTGCGCCTGTATCACGCGCGATGAACATGTAATAAGGCACCATCCCCATGCGAACTTGTTCGCGCCACATACGTGCCCAAGCATTGGCATCATCATTGATATGCGCCATCACAGGTGATTGAGTACGTACGGTCGCTCCAATATCACGCAGCAAATGGACAGCATCTTTCACAGCTTGGGTACCCAACTCTTGGGGGTGAGTGAAGTGCGCCATAATGGAGACATGTTTCCCTGCTTTTATAACTTTTCTGAGCAATTCCATCAGATCTGAAGCATCGGGATCCGTCAGGAAGCGATAGGGCCAATAAGAAAGGGATTTAGTGCCAAAACGAATACTGCGCAGATGCGGGATATCCAAGATCGCATTGACATATTGAGCTATATTACTCGTGCGCATGATGAGCGGATCTCCGCCCGTAAAGAGAACATCTGTAATCTGTGGTTGCGAACGGATATATTGCGCAAGTGTATCTTCTTCACGCGAGGCAAATTTCAATTGCTTATTACCAATAAACTGCGCCCAGCGGAAACAATAAGTACAGTAGGCATGACAGGTTTGTCCCTGACTCGGGAAAAAGAGAACGGTCTCGCGATATTTATGCTGCAAGCCCTGAAGATATTCTCCGTTGAAAAACGGGACGTTATGGGTCATCTGCCCGGCGGGGTGCGGATTTAGCCGTAAACGAATATTATTTGCAGTTCGCGCTATTCGTTTTTCATCTTCACTGAGCACAGCATCCGCCATCTCTTCAAAATCTTTCGGGAGCAGCATCGCCACATTCGGGAAAGTCAGCGCAAAAAGCGGATCTCGCTCATAGTTCTCCCACTCAATCAATTGATCTACCACGTAATTATTCGTGCGAAACGGGAGCACATGACTTACCACATCGATCGCGAACTGTTCATCATCACTAAGATGTGCTGTGATTTTAGGATCATTTCGAAAATTCTTTGGAGTAATGGGTTTGAATTTTTGGAATTCATTTGAAAACATAAAATGGGTCTCCTTTGAATATGGGGAATTGAACCACCTTAAAGCAAAGATGCTGCTCCTCACTTTAAGACGGTTTGGATCGTATTGACAGCTTTTTCGCTGTAATTGAAGAATATTAAATTTGGGTTATGCAGCATTGAGCCCAAACTCCCCGATGAAAAAACACGCAGAAAGAGATACAGAAAACACTACGAAAGGTGAGTTTCTGATCTACAAGGTTCTTTCTCAAAAAACGCGGGAGCTTTCGGAATCCGTTAAACGGATTAGAGTCTATCTATCCCCTATTTTAGCACATACAAAAAAACTCCCGACAAACGCTTGTTTATCGGGAGCAAGTTCAAATCCAGGAGCGCTAGGCGCGGCGTCCACCTTTGAGTTCATCCTGTAATTTAGCAAGAGCTTCGGTATCTCCTTTGGCAGCCAAATCTGCTTGCTCAATCCAACCGGCCGGCTCCATCATCTGCAAGCCGGCTTCTTTCAAAACTTCGCGGACGGCATCCGCATCAGCAGCAGCGAGTTGGGCAAAGGTCGTATACCCAGCGCCAGCGAGTACGCCAGAGACTTTGGGGCCAACCCCTTCGAGCCTGGTTAGATCGTCAGGAGCAGCTTCCTCGTGTGCAGCCTCTACATGCACGGGGGCATGGGTTTCAGCAGGTGCAGCGTCAGCATCTTTCTTGCTGGTCATCCACCCAACGATAATGATAATAACAAAAACAACCAGCACAAGCCACAGTAACCAAGTAAGATTGGTTTCGTGTGTGCCTTCAGATAAGAGATTCAGTGCGTACATATATCCTCCAGGGGGATTGAATTAAATTATGACAGGAATGTCATTCCATCTGTAACTATAAAAGGAAGCAATGCCCATGTCAATGCCATCTCAAAAAACGCTTGGATGTATAATAAAAGGCATGACAAAGACAGCCCCTGTATCCCTTACATTGCAAAAATTAAACGCCCCGCACCATGTTTTTGAGCACACAAATCCAATCAAAAGCATAGAGCAGGCCGCCGCCGAACGTGCACAGGACGTGACACAACTTGTGCGCAGTATTCTCTTCCGTGTTGGCAAAGATGAGTTTATGATGGTCATGGTCGCTGGTCCCGGTCAACTTTCGTGGCCCGCACTGCGCGCTCATTTAGGACAATCACGCATGACAATGGCAACCAAAGATGAAGTCCTAAACGTGACAGGCTACCCCATCGGCACGGTGGCGCCTATCGGTTTGCCGCAGCCGATCCGCTTATTGGCAGACAAGAACGTCTTCGCCCATGATGAAATTTCCTTCGGTTCAGGCAAACGCAATACCGCGATCATCATGCAAACAAAGGATTTCCAAAAGGTGATCGGTGAAGTAGAAATCGGAGAGTTTCTAAGCAAAGAGTAAAAGGAGTAAAAGATGGACGAACTGACCAAAATGATCGCCAGCGCAGTCGTCGCCTACATCGTCCCTAAAGCGCTTGGGGACATCGGTAAAACCTTCACGCCCACAGGCAGTAGTGATAGAAGCCTGCCCTGGGTGCAGTGGCTGATCGCCTGCTTCATCGGTGGGAACGCTCTTGCCTGGGGCGTGGCAGCCATCCTTTTGCCACTACTCGTCGAACCAATTGGCTCCGCTTTCGGCTTTGTCCTCGGCTGGATCATCGGCTGGGGCATTATCGCCACAATTGGTGCTGCACTGCTTCTGCTCCCATTGGCACGGCTTGATCCGCAAACAAAACAAGCATGACAGCATTTACCGAACCCAAAGTCATCCGCTGGGAGAGCGCAACTCCCAACGAAAATGAACTCGCCCAAATCCTGCATAACGAGGGCTTGAGCTATTATCCGTGGTCGAACGCCCCACATGACCTTTACGCGCCACATCTGCACACCTACGGCAAGATCATCTACGTCGTACGCGGATCAATCTCCTTTATCCTCAATCAGACCCTCACCCTGCACACAGGAGATCGGCTCGAACTGCCAGCCAATACCGTCCACAGTGCGGCGGTCGGCGGGCAGGGGGTCAAATGCTTCGAAGCCCATTGCTAACAAGTTGACACACATGATAACGAACAAAAAAGCCACTTCTATCCTGACGCTAGTTTGGGTAATTACCAACACAATAGTCTTTCTATATTTTGCATTCAGCCCATCTGAGCTACAAAGCAGAACCATCTGGCTCTACTCCGCATCAAGATTCGCTGTCATTGTTTTTGCAGTGCTGCTGCTTGGTCTTAGCCTAAGTCTTTGGTTGAACGCACGTAAACCAAACAGCAAAATCGCCACGCTCGCCACACATAGAATCTGGAAGGGAATTCTTACCTTTGGCGGACTTTTTCTGGTCTTACTGAGCAGCGCAAGCCAAAGCGCAATTGCATTGCTAGCAGAAAACAAGGGCTTTGAATATTTTTCAGGCTATCTTCCATACATAAAAATATTCAGTGGATATTTTTCCTTGCTGGGCGTCGGGATATTCATCTGGGCAATCTACTGCAACCGAGAAAATCTCACATCATTATCCCAAAAAGAACGTAGAGGTGCGAAGGCCGTTATTGTGACCTGGTTCTTGCTAGGCATCCTGCTCTTTTTCGCCGACCAAATTCAACGCAATTTCGATCCCGGCTACAATTGGGGGCTCGATGGTCCACACTTCCCCTTACTTGAATGGCAGATATTCATCGCGTGGGCACTTGCATCCATTTTCATCTTGTACGGAAAGAAACTAACCCTTTCAGACAAATGGATTGCCGTTATCGTCTGGGCGGTAACACTGACGCTATGGCTCAGCCAACCTATCAACCCGGGGTACGGCACCCAGGCACCGATCGCGCCGAACTATGAAATTTATCCTTTTTCGGACGCCCAACTTTACGATCAAAATTCCCAGTCGATTATCATTGGTAAAGGAATGGCAAACGAAGAGTTCCCTGCGCGTCCCATCTATGTTGTTTTTTTGGCGATCATGCATATACTGGTTGGGCAAGATTTTAATGCCGTGATCGCGTTTCAGTCAGTGTTTTTGGCAACATTTCCAGCAATTTTATATCTTTTAGGTAAGGAGATTTCAGGGCGCCCACTCGGGGTTTCCGTGGCTGCCTTAGCACTTTTTCGTGACTTATTTAGTAATGAGATCGCGCATTTCACCGTTAGCGTGACCTACTCAAAAGTGTTGCTCTCAGAACTGCCGGTTGCGTTACTTTTGGCGCTATTTTTATTACTCGCATATAAGTGGGGCAAGAAATATACTGAAGACAACCTGCTTCCGATACTCTCCGGCTGTGTTTTGGGAATCGCGATCTATTTCAGAACCCAAAGCGTTGTTGCGCTAGCACCGACTTTTTTGCTAATAGCTTTTCATCAGAAATGGAAAATCAAGTGGTTGTTGATGCAAGGCATCCTCGTTATTTTCGGGATCGCACTTGTGATCTCGCCCTGGCTCTACCGAAATTGGCAACGCACGGGCGGCATCGTGCTAGACAACCCACTTTCTCAAATGAATGTGCTCGCTGTACGTTATTCCAATCATCCCGAGATGACAATTCCGCAAATGCCGGAAGAAAACGATAGCGAATACTCTAATCGCATGCTCAAAGTTGCACTTGAAAGTCTACGTGAAAATCCGCAGTGGATCGCAAATAATATCGGCAGTCATTTTTCACAAAGTTTCTTTAGCGGTTTTTTGGTCTTCCCCATACGCAGCAAACTGGCAGACCTGCAAAGCGTCTTTATTCCGACCAGCAACTTTTGGGAAAACTGGCTCGTCACCAACGAGAAAAAGCCCATTCTATTTGTATATATGCTACTTTTCAGCATTGGCCTTGTAACAGCGTGGCAAAAAGAACGTTGGCTTGGTTTACTCCCGCTCGGCACGAATCTTTTTTATAATCTGTGGACAGCACTTTTTTTTGCCAGCGGTATCCGATTCTCCTTCCCCGTAGATTGGGTTTATTATCTCTACCAAATGCTGGGGTTAATCACCACCACAAGGTTTATCTTCCAAAGTCTAGGGAATATCAAAAAGAAAATCAAAGCAGCACCAGCGCCTATAACACAACTTTCGCAGCGTTGGGTTTACATCACGGCGATAATCTTAGCCTGTACAGCTGGCCTGAGCTTGCCGCTCAGCGAGATCCTTATTCCAGACCAATACCCCGACAAAACACAAAGTCAAATGTGGGCAGATTTCAGCACCAAAACATCTGCCAGCGTTGATAAAAACTTAATTCTGATCGAAGGCCGAGCGCTTTACCCGCGCTATTTTCCAGCCAACGAGGGCATCCCGCTCACCGACAAGCCCGGCTACGATGCTAGTCCCGAGAGCCGTCTGGTTTTTGAGATGGCCGGGCAAACAACGGGCAGGGTCATTTTCCCAATAGCCAACGAGCCAGAATATATTCCACACACCGTGGATGTAATGCTACTAACCGAAGACGGCACGGTAAAAACCGTGCAATATATTCTAGTCAGCGACGAAAACCATACAGTTTTATACGAGAGAGATAATGAATAATTATCAGCAAGCCGCCCAAATCATCAAAAACGCGCACCACGTGACCGCCTTCACAGGTGCAGGTATTTCGGTCGAGAGCAATATCCCACCCTTTCGCGGTGAGAATGGGCTGTGGAACAAGGTTGATCCTATTTTTATCGACATTCGTTATTTTCAGGCCAAACCGCGTGAATCATGGCGGCAAATTAAAGAGGTCTTCTACGACTTCTTCGGGCAAGCTGAACCAAATGCCGCTCATTACGGTATCGCCCAGCTCGAAAAAGATGGCTACGTAAAAGCGACGATTACACAAAACATCGACAACTTACATCAGGATGCAGGGAGTGTAGAAGTCTACGAATATCACGGAAACTCCCGAGATTTGGTCTGCACTTCATGCGGATGGAAGACGCCCGCGTCAAACCTGGACTTGAACTTGCTACCGCCTTTGTGCAGTGTGTGCAGCGAAGTACTTAAACCGGACTTCATCTTCTTCGGCGAAGCGATCCCTGAACTCGCGATGTTATCATCATTCAAGGAGGCCGAACAAGCCGATGCATTCCTGATCGTTGGCACGACCGGTGAGATCATGCCCGCCGCCCAACTACCACGCATCGCCAAACGGAATGGCGCACAGATCATCGAGATCAACATTGCTCGGTCTGCCTATACGTCTGAAATCACAGATGTTTTTTTACAAGACAAAGCGACGGTGGCAATGACGAAATTGCTCGAAGCCATAAAAGACTAAAGGAATATCATGAAAAAAATGCTCATCCTGATTAGCTTAGTTTTACTGCTCACCGCGTGCGGGCCTTCGCCTGAAGAACAAGCCACAATGACCGCCGCTGCCTGGACATCTACATCCACATCAACGCTTACCCCTACCAGCACAGCGACCTTTACGCTAACACCATCTCTGACGCCCACGCTGACCTACACCCCGACGATAACCTTCACGCCAACGGTCACCGCCACTCCAACCTTTGCCTTCCCGAGCGTTACCGTGAATGTGGCAAATGCGCACTGTCGTTATGGCCCAAATGTGGCCTATCTCCATGCTGCTGATCTTTTTGAAGGCGATACCGGCACAGTCCGCAGTCGTTGGTATCTGAGCAAATGGCTCTACGTCAAATTCGATAAACTGGATTATTTCTGCTGGGTAGCACCTTCAGTCCTGAATGTGGAAGGCGACATAGAGACCGTCGTCAAGTTGACCGAGTTAGATTTAACAAGTATCGGCTCAAACCAGTACGGGCCGCCGGACAACGTGGTCGTCACACGCGTTGGCGGAGAAGTGCTCATTACCTGGAACCAAAAGAAGATGACGAAAGACAAAGATCGTGGCTATTTTATCGATATGTTTGTCTGTCAGGATGGGTATCTGCTCTGGTGGCCAATCTCTTTCCCCGATCAGTACACAACCAGCTATGAGATTAAAGACGAATACGGCTGCCCGGCACCTTCAGGTGGCTTTATCTACACCGTTGAGAAGCATGGTTATAGTGAACCTAAGCCCTTGAATTGGCCGGCTGCACCAGCTCCATAAGAATAACAAAAAAGTCGCCATCGGGCGACTTTTTTGTTATTCTGCTTCCAAAAGCGCTTTGGCGCGCTCAAACATCTCCTGATGTGATTCGCGCGCTTGGCGGACGGTAAACTCTCTCAAAAGAGATGGTGCTTTAACGGAAACAACTTCACGCAAGAGCGTCCCGCTTCCGTCCAGGGTGGCAGTCGTTGTATTGTGCAAGACGATCCCGGGGGATTGACGTGCAATTGAGCAGAGACTTCCATCTTCCTCGCGCCACATATCGGCTTCGTAGACGGCTTTGATCTTGAAAGGCCCCATCGGCACACGGTCAGTAATGCGATAGCGGCGAAATTTCTCGCCGGGGACATCCAATTCTTCAACGGAAACGATCAGGGGATGAAGTTCATTGCGATCGGTTAGATCGGCAAGAAATTCAAGAACGCGCTCAGGAGGCGCCTGGACATATATTTCGGTCGTAAAGGTTGTCTCTGTCATACGCAGATTGTAGCAGATAGGATAAAAAAATCCCAGCCGGAGTGGCTGGGATTTTCCGTTCATACTTGGATTTAGGCGCGGTGCTCAAGCGCAGCGTGTGCGGCTGCCAAGCGGGCAATCGGCACGCGGAAGGGTGAGCAAGAAACGTAGTTCAAGCCAATTTGGTGACACCAGTCGATGGAGTTTGGATCGCCACCGTGTTCGCCACAGATACCACATTCGAGTTCGACACGGGTAGCACGGCCTTTTTTGACGGTGATGTCCATGAGTTGCCCGACGCCATCACGGTCGATGGTCTGGAAGGGGTTCAGGGGCAGGATGCCATCTTCGACGTATTTGACGAGGAAGTTTCGTTCTGCATCATCACGGCTGTAGCCAAAGGTGAACTGGGTCAGGTCGTTGGTGCCGAAGGAGAAGAACTCGGCGGTGCCAGCGATCTGGTCAGCGGTCAGACCGGCACGCGGGATCTCGATCATGGTGCCGAATTTGTAGGAGAAGGTAACACCTTTTTCTTCCATGACTTCAGCAGCGATCTTTTCGAGTTTGGGCTGGATGAAGTGTAATTCGTTGACGTGACCAGTCAGCGGGATCATGACTTCAGGATGCGGGTCAAAACCACGCAATTTGACGTCAGCAGCCGCTTCGAAGATGGCGCGGACTTGCATCGAGACAACTTCGGGGAGCATCACACTCAGGCGAACGCCACGCAAGCCCATCATCGGGTTTGATTCGTGGAGGGATTCGATATCAGCCAAGAGAGCTTCATCTTCAGAGGCATCTTCGCCTTTGACACGCGCTTCGATCACGTTTTCGAGCAATTCGCGTTCGTCGGGCATGAATTCATGCAAAGGCGGGTCAAGCAAGCGAATAATAACTGGCAAGCCGGTCATTGCTTCGAAGAGACCGTCAAAGTCGGCGCGCTGGTAGGGGAGCAATTTATCGAGAGCAGCCTGACGGGTTTCCACGTCGGGGCCAGCGAGGATCATCTGCTGAACAATCGGGAGACGTTCCGGCTCAAAGAACATGTGCTCGGTGCGGCAGAGGCCGATACCTTGTGCGCCATAAGAGCGGGCACGGCGGGCATCTTCGGGATAATCAGCATTTGCCCAAACTTGCAAACCACGGGAAGGCCAACCTTCGGGTACGTCACGGATGCCTTCGGTGGCAGAGATTTCATCTGCCCAGGTGAGCAGGGTCAGGAGATCAGTTTGTTCTTCAAGGGAAGGCGCAACTGCGGGGATCTGCCCAAGGAAGACTTCACCGGTCGTGCCGTCAACAGAAATCCAGTCGCCTTCACTAACTTTCACGTCGCCAGCAGTAAAGGTGCGTGCTTCCATATCGATACGAACAGAGGATGCACCAACTACACAGGGGATACCAAACTGACGCGCCACAACAGCAGCGTGGGAGGTCGCTCCACCTTCGCTGGTCAGAATACCTTTGGCAGCGAGCATACCGTGAACATCATCGGGTTTGGTGAACGGACGCACCATAATGACATCTTGGCCTTCTTCTTTGGCTTTGGCTTCAGCAGTGTCGGCATCGAAATAAACACGCCCAACGGATGCACCCGGGGATGCATTTACGCCAGTAGCGAACATCTTGCCTTCAGCAGCCGCAGCCGTTTTTTCTTCTACCGAAAATTGGGGATGCAGGAGCGTATCAACCTGTTCCGGTTGGACACGTGAGACTGCCTTCTCTTTAGAGATAATGCCTTCATTGGCCATATCGACTGCAATCGTAACGGCGGCTTTAGCGGTACGTTTGCCATCACGGGTTTGGAGCATCCACAATTTGCCGTTTTCAATCGTGAACTCGACATCCTGCATTTCGCTATAGTGTTTTTCCAGTTTGGCGCAAACATCCATAAAGTCTGCGTAGGCTTGAGGAAGCTCGTTGACCATTTGAGCAACATCGGCAGCATTACGGATACCAGCAACGACGTCTTCGCCTTGGGCGTTCATCAGATACTCGCCCCAGACCTTCTTTTCGCCTGTGGAAGGGTTACGGGTGAAAGCAACGCCGGTACCGGAGTTTTCCATGTTCCCGAAGACCATCGTTACGATGTTGACAGCGGTACCAAGATCATGCGAGATATTGGCAGCATTACGATAATCAATAGCACGTTTGCCGTTCCAGGAACTAAAGACCGCTTCGGTCGCCTTTTTCAGTTGTTCGTAAGCATCCTGCGGGAACTCAAAACCAGCTTCGGTCGTGACGACTTTGAATTTCTCGGTCATCACTTTCCAGTCATCAGCGGTTAGTTCGGTGTCGCTTTTGTAACCCTTTTCTGCTTTATAGGCATCAAGAGCATGTTCAAAGTATTCGTCGTTAATGCCCAGAACAACCGAACCGAACATCTGGACGAGACGGCGGTAAGCATCGTAAACAAAACGTGCGTCACCGGTTAATTCGACCATGCTCTCAGCGGTCTTATCATTCAAACCGATATTGAGGACAGTGTCCATCATGCCCGGCATGGAGAACTTCGCGCCAGAGCGGCAAGAAACCAAAAGCGGATTGCTGGGATCACCAAATTTCTTACCAGTAGCAGCTTCGGTCGCCTTCATGGCTTCGAGTTCTTGTTCCCACAAACCTTCAGGAAACTGGTTGCCAGCTTCGAGATAAGCCAGACAGGCTTCGGTTGTAGCCGTGAATCCAGGCGGGACAGGAACACCAATGCGGGTCATTTCCGCAAGGTTGGCACCTTTTCCGCCAAGTAAAGCGCGTACCGCTTCCCAGCTGCCAGCATACTTCTCTGCTTCAGCAACTTCGTCAAATAAATATACCCATTTCTTCATGTTTTACTCCTTATAAATTAAGAAAATAGCTTTAAAATAACCACCGAGTAGTTTACCATAAAGGGGGCACTAAACCAGATTGTTTGACCAAATGGATTAAATATATTACGTCAATATAAGCAAGGATTATCCCCGTAAATCATGCCCTATCCGTATGTGCTGTGAAAAAGAATGCTACTCAAGCACATGCGGCTTACGACGCAACAACCCCGTTTCCCTAACAATCTCGGCGACCAGTTCTTCCTGCCGATATGCCATGATGTGCACACCCGATACGCCTTCAATATCACGCACTTCTGCGATGATCTCTTTGCAGATTTCCTTGCCCTCGTCCTGCTGGCGTTCTTTCGGGGTCTTTTTCAAACGATCGACAATTTCATCCGGGATGACCACGCCAGGAACACGCGTGCGCATAAATTCCGCCGCTCTATAGGAGCGCAGCGGTCCCACACCAACCAGAATATAAACCTGTTCATGTAGTCCTAAATTGCGGACTTGCTGCATATACTCTTTGAAACGCTTCACATCAAAACAGTATTGCGTTTGGATGAACTGTGCTCCTGCCGCGATCTTTTTCGCCAGGCGTTGCGGACGCCAATCATAGGGTGGCACAAAAGGATTCGAAGCGGCACCCAGAAAAAGCGGAAGCGCAGACGTGATCTTGCGTCCACTTAGAAAAACGCGCTCGTCACGCATCATGCGGGCGGTGCGCAGTAGTTGGATAGAATCCAGATCGAAGACGGGCTTGGCATCGGGCTGATCCCCCGCACTGACATCATCCCCGGTAATGCACAACAGGTTCCGCACGCCGAGCGCCACTGCCCCGAGCAGATCACCCTGAATGGCAATCCGATTCCGATCCCGCCCCGAAATCTGGTAAACGGGCTCGTAACCGACTTTGGTCAGCAACGCCGAGATCGAAACACTCGACATGTGACAGTTCGCGCCAGACGCATCAACTACGTTGATCGCATCACAAAAACCCGCTAAAACCAATGCCGCACGATAAACCTCTTCGGGGTCGGCGCTGTCAGGCGGATTTAGCTCGGACGTAATCGCAAAGCGACCAGAACGCAAAACTTTTTCGAGCGTGCTGCCGGAAGTCATTTCGTTGTTCATTTTTGCCCCCAAACGGACATCAGTGCTTCCTGTTTTTCAGGCTCGACCCAGTCGGTCTTCATTTTTGTGTCAATCCCATGTAGCATATTGACCCACGAAGAAGAATCCTGTAAAGAACGATTGACTGGCGGCTGCAACCACATGATCTCGCTGCCGTATTTTTCGGATTTCTGAGAACCTTCGTAAATACGCACCCAAACGCATTTCATTTCAGGCTTGACTTCGCAATGTCCGTTCGTACGCACACCACCGCAAGGGCCGTTACGCAAATTCTTCGGGCAATTCATCGAGCAAACCATGCCGGTGCTGTGCAAAATGCACTGTCCGCACATCTGGCAATTGAAGGCAGCGCCTTTGCCGTATTTTTCCAGCACGATCATCGCTTTTTCTGCCCAAGAGTCAGGTTTCAAAACCCCTTTGAAGGGTTTCAGCGCAATATACGCAACATCGTAGACTCGTTCAAGAAACATAACTGCTCCTATAAATCACTTCCATTTATGACTCCGCGAGGAGCACACTCTTGCGACGAAGCGGTCTCACATCACATAAGATTGCTTCGTCGGAACAAGCATCATCCTCGCAAAACCACCTGCATCCTACAAATAAGTCGCCTTGGCAAATTTTCGATTGAAACCAGGCATCTTCGCCAGCTCAATATAGCCGTCCCGCTGCGCAATCTCGGTTGCCTTTGCCCGCTCGGTCTTCGAGATGAGCGCCAAACGTGCCCCCGTCCCGGCGGCGTTACCGACCTGTTCAAAACGCTCCAGCGGCAAATCGGGCAGCATCCCAATAATGATGGCAGACTCCACCTCGATAAAAGTACCGAAGGCCCCGGCGATCAAGACCTTGTCAATATCATTCTCTTCCAAACCTTCAGCTTCGACCAGCGATTGAATGCCCAGCCGAATGGCGGCTTTCGCCAATTGCAGCTCACGTACATCTTTTTGTGAGAGCGTCACAGGGCCCAATCCTTCACGCTCCGCCAAAAGAAACTCCGTTTTTCCATCGGCTTTCTGCACCATCGGATGCGCGAGCATCTTCCCGCTCCGATCCACAATCTCATTCAGACGTAATTGGGCGACGACATCCAACAACCCCGATCCGCAGATGCCGACCGCAGGCTCGTTGGCGATAGTTTGGATATCAACCCGATCGCCCTCCACCCGCACGTGCTCGATGGCCCCAGGCGCGGCG